>NZ_JBWVBF010000002.1:0-853694 GCF_057221115.1 Ruegeria sp. HKCCD6426
CAATCGTGCCGATGTTGACGTGCGGTTTTGTACGCTCAAACTTTTCCTTTGCCATTCCTCAGGCGCCCTTTTGCGATTTGGGGGACCCTTGGTCCCGTTGTTACATCTGCGCGCGCGAGATATTTGGTTCAAAGGGGAAAATCAAGCACATCCTGCGTGAAAAGCTGGTTAAGACGCCGGATTTTGCGTGACCTCAGCAGAATCGAGGGGCTGGATCAGGTTGGGTCGGCTGTCGAACCAGCCATTGTCCTTGTGTTCCTCTGCCAGCCATTCTTCTACGCGGTCAGCCACTTTCAGAGCTAGCCCGCTCATCTGCTCTTCCCTTGTCCGCTCATTGCCCGACCCCTTCAGGGCGCTGCCACCGGTTGTGTCTTCCAACACCTGGAACTGTTTGCCCTTGGCCAGAAACTCTTTTTCTCGCACATCGTAGACATTGACCAGAACGATGGCGGTGCTTTTGGGATTGTAGAGAACCGGAATACCCGGAGGCGCCAGCATGTAACCTTCTAAGCTAATGCCAATGTCGTATTCCTGAGCCCCCTCGTAGCGACCCAACCGGATATCTACTGCATTCTGGATTGCCTCTGTCCATTCTTCAGGCGTTGCATCCCGAGACACCGGACCCTGCACCGCCTTCTCGGCAAACGCATAGTTAACCCGTAGTTTGAACTCGCCCAGCGCCTCGGGTTCTTCGTATACCTGCGTCTGCGTGCATGCGCCCATCAGGGCAAGTCCGGTGATCAGGGTCAGAATGCGCAACATGTGTCTCTTCTCGATAAGCCTGTTTTTATTGGATGTAGCGCACCGATACGGCCAGTGCCAAGCCGTATCGACAGAATTTCACCTTCGTGACAACTCTGTCACGAAAACTTGTAATCACGTGGGAAGCCATAGGGTGCCTTTTTCCCAACGCCAGCCCGCTTGGCCAGCCATTGGGTCATGTCCGTTTCGTGACGGGTTTTGTCACCGCCCATGGACCATTTCAGACCCTCTTCCCAGTTGAACGTGGTGACGTCAGACAGCCCTCCGTCCAGTTCCAGCGTTCCCTGACGTCCGCGTGCCATATTATACTTTTGCAACCGTACACCCTTGCCGCGAGTCATCTCAGGCAGTTCGCCAATCGGGAAAACCAGGAACTTGCCGTTTTGGGAAACGACCGCGACGTGATCCCCTTCGATCGGTTTGCAGATAACTGCCGTCTCGTCAGTTTTGACGTTCAACACCTGCTTGCCGTTGCGGGTCTGGGCCAAAACGTCATCCTCGGGCACCATGAACCCGTTGCCCGCATCCGACGCCACCAGCAGCTTGCGCCCCGGCTTGTGAATCAGAATATCGACGATCTGTACTTCGTTCGGCAGATCCACCATCAGACGCAGCGGTTCACCCATACCCCGCCCGCCGGGCAGGTTGGCGGCGCTGACAGTGTAAAACCGGCCGTTCGACGCAAAGACCAATAGTCGATCCGTTGTTTCAGCATGGAAGATGAAGCGAGGACCATCGCCGTCTTTGAACTTTAGCTCGCGGGTCAGGTCAATATGTCCGGTCATCGCACGAATCCAACCCATCTGAGAGCAAACGACCGTGATCGGCTCTTTGTCGATCATCGCTTCCAGCGGCACCTCTTCGACTTCGCCCGCCTCGGCAAAACGGGTGCGGCGGGCACCACCTTCGTAGTCTTTTCCGAAGGTTTTCTTGGTCTCTTTCAGCTGCTCGGCAATCTTGGCCCATTGAAGGCTGTCATCCGCCAGAAGATCTTCGAGATTGGCGCGTTCTTCCATAAGCGCGTCACGTTCACGCACCAGCTCCATCTCTTCGAGACGGCGCAAGCTGCGCAGGCGCATGTTGAGAATGGCGTCAACCTGAACCTCGGACAGCTCGCCCTCACCCGGCTTCGGCGAAACATAATCGGTCTCGCTGGTGGCGCGGACATGATCGATGCCCCAGTCTTCGCGCATCAGCGCGGCTTTTGGATCGTCATCGTAACGGATGATGTCGATCACACGATCAAGGTTCAGGAAGGCGACGATAAAGCCTTCCAACACCTCCAGCCGGTGATCGATCTTGGCCATACGGTGACGCGAGCGGCGCAGCAGCACCTCTTGCCGGTGATCGAGGAAGGCGCGCAGCACTTCCTTCATCGAGCAGACCTTGGGCGTCACCCCGTCGATCAGCACGTTCATGTTCAGGCTGAACCGCACCTCAAGATCCGAGTTACGATAGAGCATGCCCATCAGCACCTCTGGGTCCACGTTCTTGGAACGTGGTTCCAGGATCAGGCGGATGTCATCGGCGGATTCGTCGCGCACATCAGCAAGAATCGGGATTTTCTTGGTCTGGATCAGCTCGGCGATCTTTTCGATCAGCTTGGATTTCTGAACCTGATACGGGATCTCGGTGACGATGATCTGCCACTGACCTCGGCCCAGATCCTCGACCTCATACTTACAGCGCAGACGGAACGACCCGCGCCCGGTGCGATAGGCCTGCGCGATGTTCTCGGGCGGTTCGACAATAACACCACCAGTTGGGAAATCGGGCCCGGGAACGTAGTTCAGCAGGGTATCGTCACGCGCATCTGGTATCTTGATAAGGTGCAGACACGCATCACAGAGCTCGGCAATATTGTGCGGCGGAATGTTGGTCGCCATACCCACTGCAATGCCGCTGGAGCCATTGGCCAGCAAATTCGGGAACTGCGCTGGCAGAACAACCGGCTCGGTCAAAGTACCGTCGTAGTTGTCGCGGAAATCGACGGCGTCTTCGTTTAGACCCTCCAGCAGCGCCTCGGCGACGATGGTCATCCGAGCCTCGGTGTATCGCGAGGCCGCCGGGTTGTCGCCATCGATATTGCCAAAGTTCCCCTGTCCGTCGACCAACGGGTAACGAACGTTGAAATCCTGTGCCAGACGCGCCATCGCATCGTAAATGGCGGCGTCGCCGTGGGGGTGATAGTTACCCATCACGTCACCGGAAATTTTGGCCGACTTGCGGAACCCGCCTGTCGCACTCAACCGCAGCTCGCGCATCGCGTAGAGGATTCGCCGGTGCACCGGCTTCAGCCCGTCACGCGCGTCGGGCAATGCACGGTGCATGATTGTACTCAGTGCGTAGGTCAAATAACGCTCGCCAATCGCGCGGCGCAGCGGTTCGGCTACCTCGCCCCCGTTCTCGGGGGTCTCCATGTTGGGGTCGTCGATCGTATCATTCATAGATGATGTGATACGCCGCCAGAGCTTCTTGGTAAAGCAAGCAACGCATAATTTGCTGGGGACAAGTCGCGCTTTTTGCAACATGGGGAGACAAGTCCCCGTTTTCCCCGGTTTTTCGACACATCACCCAAATTATGTTAGAATTTCATCAATTGAACTGCTGCCTTTTTTTGATGTTACGATTACCGGGGGATGCGCCATGACGCGCCTTATTCTTGTTACCTTTGCTGCGCTCGGCTGGTGTTTTTATGTCATCAGCGGCGGTCCTGACTTCGAACCGCGCGGTCTGCGCACCGAGCAGCCGGAACGTGTGGCATCTGTCCAGAAACAATCCCCTGCGCCCGCTGCATTGCCCCAAGCCGAAGGTCTGGTGACCAACGTTGCCGCACGCACGGCCTCTGTTCGAGTTCAACCTGAGCCGGCTGCTGCAACCGAAGACAAAGTTATTGAGGTTGTCGAGGTGGAACCAGCAAGCCTCAATGGGTTTTCCCAGATTTCAGTGTTTGCCGGACAAGACACGAGCTTTACGCTGGCCTCTCTTGAAGACGGAGCAACAGGGCTGCAACAGGTTGCGCCTACCGTGGATGATGTCCCCGCGCAAACTGTTTCAGAACCGGAACCCACGAAAGACATCCGCGAAATATCGGGCACGCGTGTAAACTTACGCGACGGGCCGGGCACGATCTACCCGATCATCGGCAAGGTTAAATTGGGCCAGAAAGTCGAAATCCTTGGCGAATCGGGCACCGGCTGGCTGCGCCTGCGCGTGTTACCCCTGCAACAGGTCGGGTGGATATCGAAGTCACTGGTCCGTAAATCTACCAACTGACGCACCGCTGTCATTGCCCTAACACGAACCCCGCAATAGCTATGGCAGGATTCAGGTTCGGAAGTGGCATGCAGAAATCTATTCTCATTACAGGTTGTTCATCCGGGATCGGCCAAGACGCGGCACATGGAATGCGTGCGCGCGGGTGGCGCGTTTTTGCTTCGTGCCGCCAACAGCGCGATTGCGACCGCTTGCGAGCGCAGGGCTTTGACAGCCCGCTGATCGACTACACCAATACCGAAAGCATGACAGCTGGGTTGGCTGAGGTTCTGGACGCCACGGGTGGAACCCTCGACGCCTTGTTCAACAACGGCGCCCACGGCCTGCCAGGTGCTATCGAAGATCTACCTACCGATGGCCTGCGCCAGATATTCGAAACCAATGTCTTCGGCTGGCACGAACTAACCAGACAGATTATCCCCGTGATGAGAGCACAGGGACATGGACGAATAGTACAGAACTCGTCCGTTCTGGGGCTTGTGGCCTTTCCCTGGCGCGGAGCCTACGTCGCCACGAAATACGCGATTGAGGGGCTAACCGACACATTGCGCTTGGAACTGCGTGACACGGACATCAAGGTCATACTGATTGAACCCGGACCGATTACGTCAAAAATCCGAGAAAACTCGATCCCAAAGTTCGAGCGGTTCATCGACTGGAAAAACTCTGCGCTGCGGCAGCGATACGAAGCGTCTTTGCTGAAACGCCTCTACGAACCTTCCGGACCCGACCGCTTTGAACTGCCCGCTTCGGCTGTTACTCACAAATTGGCTCACGCGGTCCAAGCCAGACGTCCGCGTGAACGTTACTATGTGACAACACCCACTTATATTGCTGGATATCTGCGCCGGATTCTACCGACACGAGCGATTGATCATATCCTGTCTGACATCTGAGACGAAATAACTTGTTCGCTTTTGCGGCTCCCGGGTCTAGATGAGAGCGACGGAATCAAAACGCGGACGGTAAAATCATGGACCTTTTGATGGTCGTGTTGCTTTTGGCCATGGCGGCAGTCGTAATTGTGCTGGTTATCGGCATCTCCAATTTCGGCAAGAGCGGAACGAATGCTGCAATGAAAAGCAACAAGATGATGCGTCTGCGCATCCTGTTTCAGTTCATTGCCGTGGTGCTGATCGTGCTCTACGTCTATCTGCGCGGACAGGGAGTTCAATAGATGGTCGTTCTCAACAAGATTTACACACGCACGGGCGATGATGGCAAAACTGCCTTGGGCAACGGTGAACGTGTGGCCAAGTATTCGGGCCGCGTTGCCGCATATGGCACAGTGGATGAGTTGAACTCCTTTGTCGGCGTAGCTCGTACCGAGGCCGGAGACGAGGTTGACGCCGCCCTGTCGCGCATCCAAAATGACCTGTTCGATCTTGGCGCAGATTTCTGCCGGCCCGACATGGACAAGGATGCCGAGGCCGACTACCCGCCTCTGCGGATCGTTCCAGCCCAGATTGATCGGCTTGAAGCCGAAATCGACGCAATGAACGAAACTCTGGAGCCACTGCGCAGCTTTATTCTACCAGGTGGCTCGCGGCTGGCGGCACATCTGCATGTCTGCCGCACAGTGTCGCGCCGAGCAGAGCGACTGTCTGTGGAACTGACCAACATGGAACCTGTGAATGAGGTTGCGGTAAAATACCTCAACCGCCTCAGCGACTGGTTCTTTGTCGCCGCGCGCTGCGCCAACAATGGCGGACGCGACGACATCCTTTGGGTTCCCGGCGCAAACCGCTAATCCAGCGCCGTCCGGCTGCTCACAAGACAGAAAATGACAAAACGCGACGTCCCGGAGCCACGACGTGACGATTTTGCCCTGTTGCGAGTCGCTACGACCCGCTATCAAGCGCAGCGAGAGCATTGGTGGAGTCGCAACGCGGCTTGCCGTTTTTGTAAGGAGCATACGCAAAAATGAAGGTACTTGTGCCTGTCAAGCGCGTGATTGACTACAACGTGAAAGTCCGGGTCAAAGCGGACGGCAGCGGCGTTGATCTCGCCAATGTAAAAATGTCGATGAACCCCTTCGACGAAATCGCGGTAGAAGAGGCGATCCGCCTGAAAGAAGCCGGCAAAGCTGACGAAGTCGTCGCGGTTTCGATCGGCGTGAAGCAGTCGCAGGAAACCCTGCGCACCGCGCTGGCCATGGGCGCCGATCGCGCCATTCTGGTTGTTGCTGCTGATGACGTGCATCAGGACATCGAACCGCTGGCCGTTGCCAAGATCCTGGCCAAAGTGGTCGAGGAAGAGCAGCCCGGCATCGTTCTGGCCGGTAAGCAGGCCATCGACAACGACATGAACGCGACCGGCCAGATGCTGTCGGCCCTGCTGGGCTGGAGCCAAGGCACCTTTGCGTCCGAGCTGGACATCGAAGGCGACAACGCCAAGATCACCCGCGAAGTTGACGGCGGCCTGCAGACCATCAGCGTCAAGATGCCGACCATCGTCACCGTTGACCTGCGCCTGAACGAGCCGCGCTATGCGTCGCTGCCCAACATCATGAAGGCGAAGAAAAAGCCGCTGGATGAGAAGACCGCCGCCGATTATGGCGTTGACGTCACGCCTCGCCTCGAGGTCGTCAAGACCGAAGAGCCGCCGGCACGTGCCGCAGGTATCATCGTGGGTTCGGTTGACGAACTGGTCGAGAAACTCAAAGAAGCGGGGACTGTGTAATGGCTGTACTTCTGCTTGCCGAAGTCAACAATGGTGAACTGAGCGTTGACGCCACCGCCAAAACCGTTGCTGCCGTCAAGTCGCTGGGCGACATCACCATTCTGGCCGCAGGCGGTTCCGCCGCTGCTGCTGGTGAGGCTGCTGCCAAGATCGACGGCGTATCCAAAGTACTGGTTGCCGAGGACGCGTCGCTGGGTCACCGCCTGGCGGAATCGACCGCAGCGCTGATCGTGGGTCTGGCCGATGGCTATGAGCACATCGTGGCACCGGCCACTACCGACGCCAAAAACGTGATGCCGCGCGTGGCAGCCCTGCTGGATGTGATGGTGATCTCGGATGCCTCCGGCGTGGTTGACGGCTCGACCTTCGAGCGTCCGATCTATGCGGGCAACGCGGTTCAGACCGTGAAATCGAGCGACGCCAAGAAAGTCGTCACCATCCGCACGTCGACCTTCGACGCCGCTGGTGAAGGCGGATCTGCACCGGTCGAGACCATCTCGGTTGGTGACAACCCGGGTCTGTCGTCGTGGGTCGAGGACAAGGTGGCCGAAAGCGACCGTCCTGAACTGACCTCGGCTGGCGTTGTGGTTTCGGGCGGCCGTGGTGTCGGCTCGGAAGAGGACTTCAAGCTGATCGAAACACTGGCTGACAAGCTGGGCGCGGCGGTTGGCGCCTCGCGCGCAGCCGTGGACTCGGGCTACGCTCCGAACGACTGGCAGGTGGGTCAGACCGGTAAGGTTGTTGCACCAGACCTGTACGTCGCTGTCGGTATCTCGGGCGCGATCCAGCACCTGGCGGGTATGAAGGACTCGAAGGTTATCGTCGCGATCAACAAGGACGAAGAAGCGCCGATCTTCCAGGTCGCCGACTTCGGACTGGTCGCAGACCTGTTCCAAGCCGTCCCTGAGCTTACCGAAAAGCTCGGCTGATAATACCCGATTGTTCAACGAACAATCTTACAAGGCCCGCCATCAGGCGGGCCTTTTTTATGCCAAGTCCCGAATTACCCCTGCCAGAGCCTTCGCGATATTGCGATGCGTTGCCGGACCGAGCATGCGTTCTGCCATCGGCTGCTGCATTGTTCCGAACAGCATGTCCTCCAGTTCGTCGGACGCCCCGGACACCTGAACTTGCAGAGCGACGGTACTAGTGGACAATGTCGCAAGAGATTTCACCATCGGCAGGTCCACCGTGACCGGATCGTCGAAAGGTTTGTCTACGAAACGATCCTGCTGTCCAGAGATTACCTCAAGCCAAAGTAGAACAACTGGCGAAGAGACCTGTCCCAAAAATGTCGCGAGTTTTGTGCGCCAACTATTGCGGAGTTCATCGGCGACAGAGTTAAACCGAACATCCCTGTGGCTCTTTAATCGATTCACCAAATGCCGCACAAAATGGATGTCGGTAAAATCCTCCTCAGGGTAGAGCGCTGTCAGGTCCTGCGTTGGTTTCAGGAAGCGATCATTTCGCCGCGGATGCACTTGATAGAACCGGTTCGATTGCCCCAATACGCCGGGAACCTGCAGCACACAAAGCTCGGAAGCATTTGCAAATTCCAGAAGACCCGAATCCAGGCACAGTGCTTCAGCTCCACAAAATAAACTGCCAAAATTGATGCAACGCCTGCCCAGCTGGTATTCGAGGACGGCAGGAAAAGGCTGATTCACGAATCGGCCAAACGTCTCATCTCCGCCGATACAGGCTATGTATGGACGGTCGAATGCACGCTGTGGCGCCCGAAATGACAAATTCGAAGCACCGTATTGGCAAACAGATTCCTCAGGACCGCCCGCGCCCATTGGTTGGTAGCTCATAACAATCACCCAGTTTTCTTCACCCGGTTGCCATCTTGAAACCTTATGTCTTGCGGAATCCTTAATGCGCGCATTTGAAGCGAATTTGACGACCCCCATCCCCTTGCCGCCGGGACGGAACTGCCGATAATGTCGCCGTATTCTGCGAATAGGGGCACCAGGACATGGACGTGAAATCAGTCGGAGTGATCGGCGCTGGCCAAATGGGCAACGGTATCGCTCATGTCTTGGCGTTGGCGGAATACGACGTGCTTCTGAACGACATCAGCCAGGAGGCGCTGGATGGTGCCATGGCAACAATCGAGGCCAATCTGGCGCGCCAAGCATCGCGCGGCAAGATATCCGACAGCGATGTGAAATCGGCTCTGAGTCGCATTACCACAACTTTGAATCTGCCGGATTTGGGGAATACTGATCTGGTGATCGAAGCTGCGACCGAGCGGGAAACTGTCAAACAAGCGATCTTTGAAGACCTGTTGCCGCACCTGCAGCCACACACGATTTTGACGTCGAATACGTCTTCGATCTCGATCACGCGACTTGCCAGCCGTACAGACCGCCCCGAACGTTTCATGGGGTTCCACTTCATGAACCCCGTTCCGGTGATGCAACTGGTAGAACTGATTCGCGGCATCGCCACTGATGAAGCGACGTTCAGCGCCTGTAAATCCGTGGTGGATAAGCTGGGCAAAACTTCGGCCAGCGCTGAAGATTTCCCGGCATTCATCGTGAACAGGATCCTGATGCCGATGATCAACGAGGCGGTCTATACGCTCTATGAAGGCGTTGGGAATGTGCAGTCCATCGATCAGTCAATGAAACTGGGTGCAAATCACCCGATGGGCCCGCTTGAATTAGCTGATTTCATTGGATTGGACACCTGTTTGGCAATCATGAACGTACTGCATGACGGGCTGGCCGACACCAAGTATCGCCCCTGCCCGCTGTTGACGAAATATGTCGAAGCCGGATGGCTCGGACGCAAGACTGAGCGCGGGTTTTACGATTACCGTGGCGAGGTGCCCGTACCAACCCGCTAAGGCCGGAACGGGCCAGTCATTATGCTGTAAGTATCTGCTGTCAGGTGAAAACTTGGATCAGGCCTTATCGACCTGTCCCAAGGACAGAGTGTGCTTTCTGAGCCAAGCCATGAAGCCACGCGGGTCGCGTTCCAGTAATGCCATGTCTTCATCCGAAATTAGGTCACCGATGACCGGGGACTGCGGCTTGTGGCAGGACCGAACGATCTCATGCAGCAGCAATCCCTGACGCAGAATGGGCGATAGGCGGTTGGCGATTTGATACCAGCGCGAGTTGCTTCCGGGGAAGAAGATCGGCACGACTCGCGCACCCGAGCGGCGGATCATCTTTGCCGTAAACACATTCCATTCCTGTTCCTGCGCAGGGCCGAACCAACCATCGGACGACATAACGACACCTGACGGGAACAAGGCGACAACACCGCCTTCCTTGAGGTGATCCATCGCCTTACCGCGCATTTCCAGCATCTTGGACTGGGCTTCAGGGTCGTGCGGGAAAGGCACGGGAATCATGAATGACGTCGCAGCCTCGTCGAGGCCTGTCAGCACAGATCGGGTCAGGATACGATAATCGCTGCGGACCCGCCCGATCAGCTCGGCTAGGATCATACCGTCAACCATGCCATGTGGGTGATTGGCGACAACGACAACGGGCCCTTCCTGAGGAATGCGGGCAAATTGCTCGGCCGGCGTAGTCAGATCGATTCCCATGGTGTTGAGGGCACCGCCCCAGAACTTCTGCCCGCGGTAGTGCTCGTTCTGCTTTTCGAACTTGTTGACCATGCGCAGAATGGTCAGCTTACCTGTGCACCATTCGATGGCGCGAATAGCAAACGAAGTCCAAGGATCATCAAACGAGTTCGCGTATGTCAGGGTCTTGCGATCGTAGACTTCGCCCCGATCAGGGTCTTGATCCACGACCGGGCCTGTCTTGGTATCGTGCGTGGTTTCCGCCAATTCCTGGTCTTCCCGTCCAATATGTAGCGGCAGTTATCCTGTCAAAACCCTTCGCCGAACTTGTCGTTCACCAGAGTTTCCAATGCTTCTGCCAACGCCTCAGCATCCGGGCCGGACGTCTCGACGTCAATAGTAGTTCCGCGCGACGCTGCCAACATCAAAAGACCCATGATACTATCCCCTGAGGCAGAAAGTCCGTCTTTGGACACCTCGGCCCTTGCGTCAAAGCCTTCGACCACTTCGACCAGCTTGGCTGAAGCGCGGGCGTGAAGCCCCTTTTCATTAATGATTTTCAAGCTTCGATTGATCATTTCAATATTTCCGGTCTTAGTCCAGCGTCACATTTTGCGCGTTGATGTATTTGCGGCCAGCCTCCAGAGCCAGACGTACGGCTTCGGCCACCGACAGGTGGCGGCTTTTGGCCAATTTAATCAGCATTGGCAGGTTCGCCCCATATAGTATTCGCCGATCCTGCGGCGCGCAGGCCCGCAAACTGAGGTTTGACGGGCTGCCACCAAACAGGTCGGTCACGACGACAACGCCGTCGCCTACGTCCACCTCGTCGGCGGCGCTGCATATCTCGGCCTGTTTTTCTTCGCGATTGTGGTCGGCCTCAATCGGGACGGCGACCAACCCGGGTTGCTTGCCAACCACGTGTTGGGTGGCGGCCAGATATTCCTGCGCCAGTCCGCCATGAGCTACAATTACAATCCCGATCAATCTGGCCTCGCATTCAATGATCGACGTTCCATTTCGCGGTGCCTAATTGACACCTGCTGCCCCTCTTCTGCAAGAGCCTTTGCAACCGCCTCTGCCATTGCAACCGACCTGTGTTGCCCACCTGTACAACCGAAAGCCACGGACAGGTGCGCCTTGCCTTCGGCGCGAAAGGCCGGCAGCAACCGGATCAACAGGTCCACAACCCTGTCAAAGAACACTGCGTAGTTCGTATCCGATTGGACATAGGCCGCGACATCTGGATTTCGACCATCCTCTGCGCGCAGCTCCGGACGCCAGTAGGGATTGGCCAGAAACCGACAGTCAAAAACCATATCCAATCCGCGCGGCAATCCCCGCTTGTACGAGAAGGACTCGATTGACACCGCTAAATGCCGCCCGCCCTGAGGGGCAAACCAGTGTTCGACCTCTTCGCGCAGCTGATGAATGTTCAGAGAACTCGTATCGATCAGTGTATCCGCTATTTCCCGGATCGGCTGCAGCAACTCTTTTTCCTGCCGGACACCAGTTTCCGGGCTAGCGTTTGTTGCAACCGGGTGCCGCCGTCGGGTTTCCGAAAACCGACGGAGCAACACTTCGTCGCTGCAATCCAAATAGAGCGTTGTCAGATCGACGTGCTCCATCCGCCCCAGTTTCGCAGCCAACTCAATAAAGCCGATAGTCGAGAAGTCGCGGTTACGCACATCTATGCCCAGCGCCATTGGCCGGGTGTTTTCTGATCCATCAAGCAATCTGGACAGTAAACCCATGGGCAAATTGTCAATTGCCTCAAAACCAAGATCTTCCAGAACATGGATCGCGGTCGAGCGTCCTGCACCGGATGGGCCTGTCACCAAGACGATGCGACGCTGCGATGTCATGCGTTCGGCCATTGCGGGTCCACGCGCCCCATTTTCACAAGTTGAACCAATGCTGCTGCCAAATTGGGGGTCCCCGCTGCGCGAAGCAAGGGAACAGTTTGCCTCAGGACCTGAACCTGGGTCGGGTCGGGCAAACGTTGGGGTTCAGAGAGTTCCAAATCCACCACGTAGGACAGCGCAACCGGCCCCGTTGAGTCCGCCCGCAGCAGGCCGATGCCCCGTGCTTCAATCAAGCCCTGAATCTGCTGCATTGCATCGGCCATGACCCTACCGTCCTGCATTCGCAGCTCGACCCGGTCATCGCCAACCAACTGTGCTCCGATCGCCATCAATTGTAATGCCAGCCCGGACTTACCGGATCCGGACGGCCCAACAATTAAAACCCCCTGCCCTTGAATCGAAAGACAGGTTGCGTGAACGCAGGCCGCGTCACGGCCGGCTGTTTCTGTCAGGGGAAGGATGTCCATGAGCCTATACAGGAAGTCCCACGACAAACCGCGCGCCCAGCGGGTCTGAGGTGATATCCGCCTCGGTTGGACGGATGTTTTCTGCCCAGATCACGCCACCATGCGCCTCAACAATTTGTTTGGATATGGCCAGCCCAAGGCCGGAGTTATTGCCGAAGTGTTCTTCAGGTCGTTCCGAGTAGAACCTTTTGAACACTTTGGTCAGAGCTTGATCAGGAATACCGGGGCCCGTGTCCTCGACCACGATCAGCACCCGCTTGTCGCGTTGACGCACCCAGACACGAATGGCATCGCTTTCCTGACAGAACGAAATCGCATTGGTAATCAAGTTTACAAAGACTTGCGCCAACCGCGCCTCAAGTCCATTGATCACGATGGGTTCGGATGGAAGGTCCGTAATGTATTCGATGCCCTTGGACCGAGCATCTTCGCCCAGAAACTGGCCGATATTGCCGAGGAGATTGAGCAAGTCGAAGGGTTGTTCTTCTTCTTTCACCAGTTCAGCGTCCAGGCGAGACGCGTTAGAGATATCACTAACCAGGCGGTCCAGACGGCGCACATCATGCTCGATAACACCCATTAGCTTTTCCCGCTGGTCGTCCCGTTTGACCATGCGCAAAGTGCCGACGGCAGATTGTAGACTGGCCAGCGGGTTCTTGATTTCATGGGCAACGTCGGCTGCGAACTGTTCATTCGCGTCAATCCGATTGTATAGGGCCGTTACCATCCCGCGCAGCGCTCGACTAAGCCGCCCGATCTCGTCCGGGCGCGCACTGAGATCCGGAATGCGAATACGCCCGGGATTCACACCTGCTCCGCGGTCCTTGCCCATCTCCGCCGCGGCAGCCAAATCAGCCAGCGGGTTTGCGATGGTTGAAGCCAGTACCAGACTGAGGCCAATGGACACCAGCAGCGCCACAACGAACATCTGAAGAATACGCTCTTGTTCCTGCCTTGCCAGTGCATCGATCTCTCCGGCGGGGCCTGCCATCGCAACCGCACCGACAGGGGCACCGTCGACAAGAATAGGTGCGACAGCCACGATAACGGTGTCGCCTGCGTCGTCCAGCACGGTTTGAACCTGTACCTCCCCCGCCAGGGTCTTTGGGATTATCTCCTGTACGCGCTGAGCCAATGTGGGATCTTCGCCTTCCGGCACCCGACTAAAGATCGCATGAACACCCATCCATACAGCGTTCAATGCGTCACTGATCATTGTGCTGCCAGTCGCAGCATTACGATCCGGGCGAACAAGAATCGGCAGTTCGGACTCCGGCCTCGTCCCGCGGGTCCAACCAATCAGAGTACCCGTGCCATCATAGACGAACACCTCGCCGCCTTCTGGCAGACTAAGCCCTGAAAGCGTGTCCCGCACATCCAGCACAACGGACCCACCAATTCCTGTGACGCTTGGTTGACGCAACTGCGTTTCAAAAACGTTGCTGACCAGTTTCGCGTCGCCAATCAGGTTACGAGCGGTCTGCTGCACCCTTTGTTCGCGGGAATTATCCAAGTAAAGCAGCCCGGCCACCAGAATGACGAGAGCAATAAGATTGAATGTAATGATCCTGCGCGCCAGCGGTGATCTGCGCAGTGAAAACAGATTGCGCCGCGACCGCTTGGCTTGCAGCTCCGCAGACTCAGGATCCTGGGGAATGACCCAGTCATCCCCAAGAACGACGTCACCGTCGCGCAATTCGCTGGCTTGGTCAGTATCGCGCACGAAACCCCACTACCCCTTAAACCGGCCGCGCCTATTCTTCGTTATAACGATATCCGATGCCGTACAAAGTCTCGATTGCCGAAAACTCGGGGTCGGCGGCGCGCATTTTCTTGCGCAGACGTTTGATATGGCTGTCGATCGTCCGGTCGTCCACATAGACCTGATCGTCATAGGCGACATCCATGAGCTGGTCCCGGCTTTTGACAAAACCCGGGCGCTGAGCCAGTGCCTGCAACAACAAAAACTCCGTCACTGTCAGCGAAACATCTGCACCCTTCCAGCTGACCGCATGGCGCAGGGGATCCATCCGCAGCTCACCGCGCTCCATAACCTTTGCGTCGCCAGTGTTGGTATTAGCAACATCACCCTCAGTCGCTTCCTGCCGCCGTAACAGGGCGCGGATGCGTTCAACCAGCAAACGCTGCGAAAACGGCTTTTTTACATAATCATCTGCGCCCATGCGCAGTCCCAGAACTTCGTCAATTTCATCGTCCTTGGACGTCAGAAAAATAACCGGCATCTGGGTTTTCTGCCGCAGGCGCTGCAGCAGATCCATGCCATCCATGCGCGGCATCTTGATATCCAGCACGGCCATGTCCGGCAGCTTCTTGTTGAACGCATCCAGCGCCGCCTGTCCGTCATTATAAGTTTCGACCTCAAACCCTTCGGCTTCGAGTGTCATGGATACGGACGTCAGAATGTTTCTGTCGTCGTCCACCAGTGCGATCTTTGACATCGGGTTCACCCCTATTCCTGCTCACTCGCGAAATAATTCGCTTATTTGTAAGGCATTGTTGGCGGTTTTAAGACGCCGAATCAATCCGTAACTGCGAATCGTGCCTTTGTTGGGGCGGCTATGCGGCAAATTTGCCTTCTTGCCCTCAAGATTATGCCTGGTTTTTACACAGAGATTTCTTGGTGGCGCTAAACCTTAGCTTGGTTGCGCTAACTGCGCCAAACCGTCCTGTTCATGCCCCAAACGACCGTGATAAGAGGCCCCTGTCCGCCGGATATTCCGGTACAATGCCCCAAGAGCGCAAGCGGCCCCAACCGCCGCCGCGCCGCCACAGGAGAATATACGCATGACATCTGGACGGGTTAACCCGCAATTCCGCCTCGAGGATCAGGGCATCGAGGGTCTGGGCAATGTCTATTACAACTTCATGGAACCGGCGCTGATCGAAGAGGCGCTGAAGCGGGGCGAAGGTACGCTTGGCAATGGCGGAGCCTTTCTGGTCACCACAGGCAAATTCACTGGCCGTTCACCCAAGGATAAGCATGTCGTCAAAACCGACAGCGTCGTCGATACCATCTGGTGGGAAAACAACGCCGCGATGAGCCCCGAAGGCTTTGACGCACTTTATGCCGACATGCTCGAGCATATGAAGGGCCGCGACTACTTTGTGCAGGATCTCGTTGGCGGAGCCGATCCGGCCTATTCGATCAACGTACGCATGGTAACCGAGCTGGCCTGGCACAACCTGTTCATTCGCCACCTGCTGCGTCGCCCGGACCGCGAAGATCTGGACGATTTCACGTCGGACTTTACCGTCATCAACTGCCCCAGCTTTCAGGCTGACCCGGCCAAGCACAACTGCCGTAGCGAGACGGTGATCGCGCTGAACTTCGATCGCAAACTGATCCTGATCGGCGGCACCGAATATGCGGGTGAAAACAAGAAGTCTGTCTTCACCCTGCTGAACTACATGCTGCCGGAAAAAGGCGTGATGCCGATGCACTGCTCGGCCAACCACGCCGTCGGTAACCCGGTCGACACAGCCGTGTTCTTCGGCCTCTCGGGCACTGGCAAGACCACCCTTTCCGCCGATCCTGCGCGTGTTCTGATTGGCGACGATGAACATGGCTGGTCCGACCGCGGCACCTTCAACTTCGAAGGCGGCTGCTATGCCAAAACGATCAACCTGAACGCCGAGGCGGAGCCGGAAATCTACGCGACCACCAGCAAGTTTGGCACCGTGATCGAGAACATGGTCTTCGATCCCGAAACCAAGGAGCTGGATTTCGACGACGACTCGCTGACCGCGAACATGCGCTGCGCCTACCCGCTCGAGTACATATCGAACGCGTCCAGCAGCGCACTGGGCGGGCACCCGAAAAACATCATCATGCTGACCTGCGATGCGTTTGGCGTGCTGCCTCCGATCGCGCGGTTGACGCCGGCTCAGGCTATGTACCACTTCCTGTCAGGCTTCACTTCCAAGGTCGCTGGCACCGAACGTGGTGTGACCGAACCGCAGCCGACATTCTCGACCTGCTTTGGCGCACCATTCATGCCACGTCGTCCCGAAGCCTACGGCAACCTGTTGCGTGACAAGATCGCTCAGCACGGCGCGACCTGCTGGCTGGTCAACACTGGCTGGACCGGTGGCGCCTATGGCGTTGGAAGCCGGATGCCAATCAAGGCGACGCGCGCTCTGCTGACTGCCGCGCTGGACGGATCCATGGCCGACGCCGAGTACCGCAAGGACGCCAATTTTGGCTTTGACGTACCTGTTTCCGTACCCGGCGTGCCCGAAGTGCTACTGGATCCGCGTCGCACATGGGACGACCAGGCAGCCTTTGACAAACAGGCCGAAAAACTGGTTCAAATGTTCGCCGCGAACTTTGAGCAATACATACCGTTCATTGATGAGGACATCAAAGCGGTCGCCATTGGATAAATGCAAAAGGGGCCATTGCGCCCCTTTTTCTCGCAGCAGGCGTTATCAAATGCCCTCACCTTATCGAGACATGCTGAACAAAATATTTGCGGCAGCACCCGACTTACGGTATCTAGCCAAGTCATTACAAAGACCCGTCCGGTGTATCTGATTGGATTAGGGTACAGTAATTAGCTTTGGGCGGCTCCTGCGAATACACTCACACTCGCGCCGTGAGTTGTCCGATCAGATGGTGAAAGAGTCCAATTGGGGGTGGGCACCGGGCCAAGTGCGATGGAAAGAACCTCTTTCCGACATTCTGTGCCGGGCGCTGGAAAAGACAGGTAAATCATGACGGAAATCTCGAAACTCGCAGAACTGCGCAAGCTGATGCAAAGTATGGAGCGCACGTTGGGGCTGGAGGAATTGTCCCCGGTCGAGCGTGATATTTACTACGCGGCTGAAGAGCTGTCGAAAGCAACTCGGGAAGTGCGCACATTCGGCCTGATCGAACACACGCTGGTTCAAAGTGTTTCGCGTCCGACTTTTTTCCGTGCGCTGAAGTCGCTGGTTCAAAAGGGGTACCTGTCGCAAAGCGGCAGCGCCAATCGGGGACGGTATATCGTTCATGCCCCCAGGTGACACGCCCTCGCGGCAAGTAAGCGGCTGACTTCTGTGCAAGGGTGGGTTACGGACACGTTTTACGCCTCGTTGGCCTATGTGGTGGCATCGCTTCTGACGTTTGAAGTTCTGATGCCCCTTCAGAACATATTCTTTCCGCAATATCCCAGTTACGCCAGCCTGTTGTTTCTGCCGCATGGCGTACGTGTTCTGTCGGCCTGGCTGTTGGGATGGCGCGCGATCTTCGCCCTGTTGCCGGGTGTATTTCTGGTGTTTGCCCTGATCGGAGGTTGGGACGTATTCCTGCCCAGCCGGCTGTTGGCGATCACCGTAGCTGTCACTACCGTGCCCGCTGTGTTCTATGTCTGCAAATGGATAGGCTGGGACCTGTTTCCCAAACCTGGCCGGCGCCCGTGCTGGATTTGCGTCATGGGTGTCGGGGTCGTCACATCCCTTCTTTTGGCAATTCTGACGAATCTGGCATTTGGCAGCGCCACCGAGGAGTATATCGCCTATCTGATCGGCGACATTTCCGGTTTGTTTTTTCTGATGCTCGGTCTTTATTTCACCTTTCGGCTGACCGAGAAACGGACCTGACGTTTCAACCCATCACTCCGCGCCGCAGCAGGTTCAGACCGGCTATAAGCAAAACCAGCAGGGTCAGCTTTCGAAACTGCGCCTGATTAATCCGGCTTTGCAATGACAGACCACCCCACATTCCCGCAAGTGCAGGCACAATCAACAGCGCTGAAAACACAGCCGTTTCTGCCCGCAGAATCCCCGATCCAACATGCGCCACAGCCAAAGCCACCGCACCCAACCCATATATGACGCCCTGCACACGCATTTGGTCCTGCCTAGGCGTGTTCAGCGCCGTCAGGTAGGCCACAGTAGGCGGCCCCCAGACACCGGAAACCCCACCAACAAAGCCCGCGACTGCGCCCGATGCGGCCTCGATCCAGGCCGAAGGGCGTTGCAGTACCAGTTTTAACCCCAGCAACTGCACCATCGCAAAGAATGACACCGGGATGCCAATCATCATCAAGAATACCGAGGGAGACAACAATCTGACCATTTGCGCACTGATTAGCAGAAAGATCAGACCAACCCCCAGAAAAAGCCGGAATTGACGCACCGAACTAAGCGCCGCTGAAGTGCCTCCGCGCAGGGCTTGTACTCCGTTTGTGACTAATGTGGGCAGGATCAGCCCGGCCAGAGCCAAATCAGGAGGCAACATGATGCTGAGCCCCGAGACCAGAACCGTAGGCATTGCAAACCCCACCATTCCTTTGACCCATCCTGCAAGGAATGCGACCGCCAGGGCCAGATAAAGATCTTGGGGTGACATCATCGAAAACGGCGCCATTCCCCTTCATAGCATTCTGGAATCTCTCTGCACCGCAAAATCGACTACGTAATTATTGAACTTTTTTTATGTTTTATTAGTATTTTTGTTGCGCTGCATGTGCAGCATGGTATGACCGGACGACCCAGAGAAGGACGTGATTCATGGCCCATGACGGACAGGACGTGACAAACATGACCACACAAGCTGTATTGCCCGACCTCCTGACCCTGACCGGTGCTGCCGTGCCCGTGGTTGAAACTGTTTTTGAACGCGCACGCGAGTCAGTTCGTGCGATGGTGACGGAAGATGGCCGGATCTCGGGTGCGCTGATCGAAGCACACCAAACTGCCGCACACGGGTTGGCGTGGCTGGCAACCTATCAACAGTCTCTGCAGCAGATGCAACGCTGGGCCCAGGCTTTGGATGCCGACGGCAAACTCGGTGAGATGGAGCAACTGATTCATCAAATCGCTTTTGGCGAGTACCTGCACCAGATCGCCGGTGGCATACCGATGAACCAAGGCGAAGTTGTCCGCCTGCAGGATCTGGGTTTGGGCTGGAATGCCCTGTCCGGCTTTCAATCCCCCGAAGTACAGACCCTGATGGCGCAGGCCAACAGCCAGACCGCGCGAACCCGGCTTGTTGAACTGATGCAGGATCAAGCTGGCTCTACCATGTTCGGCGCATCCGGTCTGGACGAAGAGCTTGAAATGATCCGCGACCAGTTCCGCCGCTATGCACAGGAAAAGGTCGAACCCAACGCACACGAGTGGCACCTGAAGGACGAGTTGATCCCGATCGAGATAATCGAGGAATTAGCCGAAATGGGTGTGTTCGGCCTGACCATCCCGGAAGAATTTGGCGGCTTCGGCCTTTCCAAAGCATCGATGTGTGTTGTGTCCGAAGAATTGTCGCGCGGCTATATCGGCGTCGGCTCACTGGGCACCCGGTCTGAGATTGCAGCCGAGTTGATCATTGCAGGTGGCACCGACGCGCAAAAAGCCCAATGGCTACCCAAAATCGCCAGCGCAGAAATCTTGCCCACGGCTGTATTTACTGAACCAAACACCGGGTCGGATCTTGGGAGCCTGCGCACGCGTGCTACGAAAGATGAGAACGGCAACTATCAGATCACTGGCAACAAGACCTGGATCACCCACGCCGCACGAACCCACGTGATGACTTTGCTGGCACGCACGAACCCGGACACGACCGACCACCGCGGTCTGTCCATGTTTTTGGCCGAAAAGACACCCGGCACGGACGAGAACCCATTCCCCGCCCCCGGCATGACGGGTGGTGAGATCGAAGTGCTGGGTTATCGCGGAATGAAGGAATACGAACTGGGATTTGACGGCTTTGCGGTCAAAGGTGAAAATCTTCTGGGCGGCGAAGAAGGCAAGGGTTTCAAGCAACTGATGGAAACCTTCGAGTCCGCTCGAATCCAGACCGCTGCCCGCGCCATTGGTGTGGCGCAATGTGCGCTGGATATCGCGATGCAGTATGCTCAGGACCGCAAGCAATTCGGCAAGTCCCTGATCAACTTCCCCCGCGTATCGGGCAAATTGGCGATGATGGCTGTCGAGATCATGATAGCGCGGCAGCTGACCTATTTCTCTGCTTGGGAAAAGGATCACGGCCAGCGCTGCGATCTGGAGGCTGGAATGGCCAAATTGCTGGGCGCCCGCGTAGCCTGGGCTGCTGCGGACAATGGCTTGCAGATCCACGGCGGCAACGGGTTCGCTCTGGAATACAAGATCAGCCGCGTTCTGTGCGATGCGCGTATTTTGAACATCTTTGAAGGCGCTGCTGAAATTCAAGCGCAGGTTATCGCGCGGCGGTTACTGGGGTAGATCCCGGCCCGTCGCGGTTTCCCCAACTGAACCCGGCTTCGTGCCGGGTTTTCTTTTTTGTGCAATTTGACCGTTCCCACAAATCTCGACGGGAAAGTTCGGACAAATCGGTCCTGAGGCGCTTCCGGCGAAACTTCCCCCTCGGAACGCGCTCGGGAATCAGGTAATGGGCAGCAACTTTTACGGCCACCTGCGGGTCAGAGGAGAGATGAATTGAAATCCATTACCGCACTGCTGGTCACCTGCGTGGCCCTCGCCCTTGCAGGGTGCGCCTCTGCACCACAAACCGGCCACAGCGATGTCGACGATCTGGCACAAGCCATTCAGGCGCTTGGCCCCGAGGTTGACTCAGGTGAGGCGCGCCGCGCTGCTGAGATATCGTTTTCCTATTCGCAGCAGCTCAAACAGGAATGGAACGTCACTGACCCAGCCATCATCCACAATGCCAAGATCGTTAATGGCTTTCGTGAACAAGGCCTATGCAACGACTGGGCCCAGGCCATGACCACGCGTTTGCGGCAGGAAAACTTCCGAACGTTGGACCTGCACTGGGCCACATCACCTCCAACGGCGTTCCGGATCATCCACCACTCGGCTTTGATCAGTGCCAAGGGGGATTCGATGTATGACGGCATTATTCTGGACCCGTGGCGGAACAGCGGCGCGCTGTACTGGGCACCAGTACGCGAGGACACCAGATACAATTGGAGGCCGCGCCAGGAAGTGCGACAAGAATTGCTGAGCGGAGCAAACCCCTACTGATGCGGTTCACGCGGCTACGCCCAGAGGATAGAACACCCGCATGACGCGCCTGATCCTGATGCTGCCTTTTCTGGCCCTGTTCCAATGTGACAAGGACGAATCTGTTGCCGCCTATGGCGCGGCGGACCGGACATGGGTGTTACAGGAGATTAACGGCCATGCCTATGAGGCCAGTGCCCTTTTGCGGTTCCCCGAAGACGGGCGCATAGCAGGCAACGCCCCCTGCAACAGCTACAACGGCACGCTGAATGCGCCCTACCCCTGGTTCGAGATCAACGATTTGACTGCGACTCATGCTGCCTGTGCAGGTCTCGAGGCCGAAGGGGTATATTTCGCCGCATTGTTGGCCATGACCCAATCTGAAGTGTCCGGCGATGTGTTGATCCTGCGAAATGAGGACGGGCAGGAAATGGTTTTCAAAGCCGCCGAGTAAACTGTTCGACAAACCGCGCGCGCGCCTCAGGTAAAGGATTGTGCCCATGCGAAGGCGCAACTTTGTGTTCCAGGAAGTACCCGGTGGTGCGCAGCCCATCCGCGATTTCAACATCCGGTGCATTACCTTCACCTCGCAGGCAAGATGGCAGAGGCAGCAGTTTGTCAGCCCATTCCCCTGCCCCGACGGCACTGACCGCGCGCCCGCTCTTAGGCGAAACGTAGACCAAGCTCTCGGTCGCCCCGGTTACCGCGCATGTGGTCAGGTCGAGGCCAAAACCCAATTCGTTCAACAACGCCAGCTCCCAGCGTAGATAAGCCAATGGCCAGATTTCGTCCTGACCCAGCAGGTCCATCAATTGTTCGGTCTGCTTGTAGATTGCGGGATGTGGTTCGCGTTCGGGCAGGCAGAACGACAACAGCGCCACCACTGCGTTCAACCCAGCCAGCGCAAGCCGACCCGAAAACGCCGACGCCGCTCGGGATCGCAGGGGTTCGACTTGATACGTTCCAATGTGCTCCTCGAGCCGCGCGCGCCACAGGACATCCAACTGAGCGCCGGGTTGCAGGATCGGGGCTATCTTTCTGCTGGAGCCGCCACGCACAACACCAGCATGCCGACCGTGCGCTTCGGTGAACACTTCAATAATCGCTGCGGTTTCGCCGTGGCGGCGGGTTGTCAGAAGTATGCCGTGATCACGCCAGTCCAAAGGCGGCTCCTAATGGGGTTCGAAGAATTGCCTGGACACAAGACCGCAACTACAGAGCATTCGCAAGGTGACTATAGAATGGATAACCTTGTTCCGTAACAGTCAGACAGCTGGCTAAATGCTAAGCTCAACGGTGTTGGCTGCGACATCAGATCAATTCCATAAATCGAATTATGTGGGATCCGACAACGACACAGACAGGAGCACGCCATGAAGAGGTCATTCTTTATTTCACCATGCAACTATCCCAAAGCCCTGAACGTGTTGGGCGACGAAATCACCGTGCTGGCACAATTGGACCAGATCGGCGACTACGCCGTTACGCTCAATTATGGTCACGAAGGCAATGGGCCGCCGCCGCATTCACATCCGTGGGACGAGACTTTTTTTGTCGTTAAGGGTGAGGTTGATTTCGTGATGAATGGGGAGGAGAAAAAAGCGACACAAGGCACCTTGGTTCATTTCCCCGCCAGCACAGTACACAGCTTCAAATTTGGGCCAGGTGGGGCGCATCTGCTGGAAATTTCCGGCCGAGGGTCGCGTGCTGTCGAGATGTTTACAGCGCTAGATCGTGAGGTTCCGGGAGGTGATCAGGACGGGGCGAAGATCGCTGAGGTGTTGCGCAAAACCGGCGTAGAGCTATCCGGGTGACGCTTGGTCTGAATCCGACCGAGTTTATGCAAACTGCTGCAAGATCATCGGCTTGACAAAGTTTCCCTGATAGCCATTACTTAACAATATTGTTAAACAGGAGGCCATCATGCGAGGAATCACCATCACCTACAGCTTCGATGGCGACGAAGCTGAATGGCAGGAGACCACCGATGCCTTCATCGCGGCCATAGATGCCGATCCTGAGGCCGCTGGTAAGTTCGTTTATCAAGTTGCCGTCGCCGATGATGGAAAATCTCGGTTTCACTGGGGCCGATGGGACAGTGCCGAAACTCTGGCGCACGTTCAGTCACAACCCTATTTTAAAGCCTTCGCCGCCAAGATTCGGGAATATGCGGGTGGCGCACCCAACGCGACCGGACATGACATCCAAGCCAAAACGAGTGGTTGGTAAAGCTAATCCAGCCCCTCTTCACCAAGTAGATGCCGCCCTTGCCGATCCTCTACTTCGATCACCCAGAGGTCCGGGTCAAAGCTGCGTTGGCGTTGGATCGTTTGATCCACCTCCGCTTCGGCGCCGCTCGACAGTTCCACCCATTTGCGCTCACCGCTCATCAGATCGAAACTGCGCTGGAAGGCTACCGCCTGGCCGTCCAGAGTAT
Organism: Ruegeria sp. HKCCD6426; assembly: GCF_057221115.1. NCBI lineage: Bacteria > Pseudomonadati > Pseudomonadota > Alphaproteobacteria > Rhodobacterales > Roseobacteraceae > Ruegeria > Ruegeria sp. HKCCD6426. The sequence continues at coordinate 23,980 of NZ_JBWVBF010000002.1, forward strand.
TGAGCTTGACCAGCACAGCGCCAGCCGTGTCGTCACCGTGGACTACGACGAAGGCCGGTATTTCCTGAAACCGTAGCCGCGCCAGATAGGCGTGGACCCAGAAATCAGCTGTCAGGCGGGTCATGCGTTTCCGTCTTTGAAATCCAAACCCATTTCCGAGTAGCGCTCGGATTCCTCCAACCAATTGGGTCGGACTTTGACCTGCAGGAACAGGTGGATTTTACGGTCGAGGAACTCTTCCAGTTCCGCACGCGCCGCCTGGCTGACGGCCTTGATCGTCTCGCCCTTTTTGCCCAGAACGATGCCCTTGTGCCCATCACGCATGACATAGATGATCTGGTCGATCTTGGCGGAGCCGTCCTTGCGTTCTTCCCAGTTTTCAGTCTCGACCGTCAGTTGGTAAGGCAGTTCCTGATGCAGACGCAGGGTCAGCTTCTCGCGCGTCATTTCAGCTGCAATCATGCGCATGGGCAGATCGGCGATCTGATCCTCGGGGTACAGCCACGGGCCTTCGGGCAGTTCCGAGGCAAGCCATTTGCGCAGGTCGTCAACGCCGTAGCCGCGCTCGGCCGAGATCATGAATGTTTCTGCAAACGGATAGCGCGCGTTCAGGTCGCTGGTCAATGAAAGCAGCACTTCGGACTGGACCTTGTCGATCTTGTTGATCGCAAGCGCGACTTTCCTGCCCTGCCCGATCTCTTCCAAACCTTCGAGGATGCGCTCGACGCCTTCAGTGATACCGCGATGCGCCTCGACCAGTAGTACCACGACATCCGCGTCAGCCGCCCCACCCCATGCGGCAGCAACCATAGCGCGGTCCAGACGGCGGCGGGGTTTGAACAAGCCCGGTGTGTCGACAAAGACCAGCTGTGCATCACCTTCCATCGCGACGCCACGGATGCGGGCGCGGGTGGTTTGCACTTTATGCGTCACGATTGAGACCTTGGCCCCGACCATGCGGTTCAGAAGGGTGGATTTGCCTGCGTTTGGCTCTCCGATCAGGGCGATAAATCCGGCGCGTGTGGTCATGTGTCCTGCGATCCTGTTTGCAAGTGCGCACCCCTATAGCAGAATAACGCAGCGGGCCAGAGGGATTTGTCGCATTGCTGCCATGCGCCCGAAGTGGCAAGGCACAGGCACACCAAGCCAAATCAAGCCAGGTGACTACCCCAACAATAAGGCAGGACATGAAACGTCGTGAGTTTCTATTGGGAAGCGGAGCAGCTGCTGGTGCCTTGGGGCTGGGCGGATACGGATTGGCCGCAGGAGGCACGGCAAAGGAACTGACCATTCAGCCTGCAAGTTTCACGCTTCGCGATCAGGTGACGACTGGAATGGTCAGCCTATCCCGGGAGGCGCCACCTCCGGTTTTGTATGGGCGGCAGGGAGAGGTAATGCGGCTGCCGGTGCGAAATGCACTGCCCGAATATACCGCCATGCACTGGCACGGGATGCGAATTCCCAACGAAATGGACGGGGTGCCCTACCTGACCCAAATGCCAATAGGTGAAGGAGAACTATTCGCCTATGAATTCACGCCACCTGATGCTGGCACTTATTGGTACCATCCACACTGCATGACAATGGAACAGATGGCTCATGGTCTGACAGGTGTGATGGTTATTGCCGAGCCTGAAGACCCCGGCTTTGACAGCGAGCAGATCATCAATCTGCGCGATTTCCGTCTGGATGAAGATAGTCAGTTCCTGCCCGCATACACGACGCGTGGTGCGGCCCGTGCCGGCACATTCGGCAATCATCAGACCGCAAACTGGCTGACTGCACCCGTTTATGATCATGGCGCGGGTGGGCTGGTCAGGTTGCGAGTAGTGAATACGGATACGACGCGCATCTACAAATTGCATCTTGAAGGCGCCAAAGCACGGATCATCGCCTGGGACGGCCACCCGGTCAAATTCGACATCCCCATGCCCAGCACAGATGAGCCACTGCTGGTCGGACCTGGCCAACGTGTAGACATCGCAGTCGCTATGCCGTCGGGTGAAGGGCAAACCGTTGATCTTATGGCCAAGTTACCCGGACAGCCTCACCGCGCCATGGCCCAGCTGCGTGCCGCCGGAACGTCTGTTGCACGGGACTTGCGAGAATTGTACCCCTTGCCGGCGAACCCCGTGTCCAAGCCCGATCTGGCCAATGCCGAATTGCACGAGTTCGTCTTTGGCTGGACGCCGGAAGGGGGTGAGCCGAATAACGGTTTCTGTGGGTCCTTGGGTTACAATTTCTGGTCGATCAACCGCAAACCCTGGCCCGGTGATGCGGCGCATGGAACTGGACCAATTGCGACCCTGGAGATGGGTAAAAGCTACGTCCTGCGCCTACGCAATGAGTCGCCAAATCTGCACCCGATCCACCTGCACGGGCTGGCCTTCGCACCGCTGAAATCAAACCTGCGCGCACTACCGCCGTTGATGACGGATACAATGTTGTTGCTGAAGGACGAAGTGGTCGAGATCGCGCTGGTTGCAGACAATCCTGGTGACTGGGCCTTTCATTGCCATGTAATCGAGCATCAAAAGACCGGACTAACTGGCTTCATTCGGGTAGCGTGACCGAAAATCTATCCCGACGAATCCAGGGCAAGAGCCAAAACGTGGTTCGGAAAGGTTTGTTCGTGAATTCGGAAATCCGTGGTTCCAACCTGTTCAAACCCCTGAGACAAATAAAACTCTATAGCCGGAGTGTTTTGTGAATTTGTCGTCAACCAGACCGAGCATTGACCAAGTTTACGGCAATGAGCCGTAGCCAATTGCAAAAGCGCTTTACCAATGCCGCTTCCGTGGTGGCGCGGCTGCACGTAAAACGTTGCTATTTCTATATCAGAGAGTCCGGCGACCGGCGCAACGCTGCCTTGGGCCACGTGGATGTATCCGTCGATACCGTCTTGGTTTTGGGACACGGCCAGTAAGTTCATTGAGCTGTCCATCAAACTTTCAAACCGCGAGACCGTGAACTCAGACAGTACATAGTTGGCGAAAAAGGGGCTAATTCCCTGCCGCAAATACGTTCCCATCCAAACCTCGATTGAAAGCGCGGCAAGGCTGGCCGCATCAGATTTGCTGGCGAGTCTGATCGTCATGTGTCAGAAATGCGAGGCACGGGTCAGCTCAAACGCTCCAACAAAGCTTTGGCTGCAGCCTGTTCGGCTTGCCGCTTGGATCCGGCTGTAGCCTGCGCCTCTGTTCCGTCTTGCAACCGGGCGGCGATTGTAAAAACCGGTGCATGGTCCGGGCCGCTGCGCTTGACCTCAACGTAGCTAGGCGGTTTCTGGCCACGGGCCTGCGCCCATTCCTGTAACGAGGTTTTGGCGTCACGTGCGTCAGCTTCGACATTATGCACCCTGTCACCCCAAAGTCGCAGGATCACATCGCGGGCGGCTTCGAAACCTGCGTCGCGGTAAACGGCTGCAATAACAGCCTCCATCGCATCCCCCAACAGGGCCTGCTTGCGACGACCACCCGACAGCATCTCGGACCGCCCCAACTTCAACACAGCACCCAGATCAATTTGACGGGCCACGTCGGCGCAGGCTTCCTTGCGGACCAGGGCGTTGAATCGGGGCGCCAGCTGACCCTCAGAGGCTTTTTTGTCGGCTTCCAGCAACGCGGTTGCCATGACCAGGCCCAACACACGGTCGCCTAGAAACTCCAACCTCTGATTATCAGGGCGGGTGCTGGACGAAACCGAGCCATGGGTCAGTGCACGCACAAGCAGTTCGGGATCGGCAAACTGATATCCCAACCGTTGCTGGAACGCTTTTATCTCAGCTGAAAGCTTCAATTGACCGCCTTGAAGTAACGATCGCTGCGCCAAGTCCAAAAGAACAGCATGGACCTGCCAGCTGACGAGAACATGATACGATCCGCACGTCCGATCAGGTTTTCATATGGCACAAACCCGACCCCACCAGCCGACTGCGGCAACCGGCTGTCGGCAGAGTTATCGCGGTTGTCGCCCATAAAGAAATAATGGCCTTCGGGAACAGTGTAGACGCCTGTGTTGTCTGATCCCTGATTGCCGATGTTGAGTACATCGTAAGAAACGCCATTGGGCAGAGTTTCGATCAGGCGGGTCTTTTCGCAGACGCCTCCAATACCGACAGGACCATTTTCGCAACGCGGGCGCAGGCCCTGCGGACCCTGCGGTTCGGCGACCTCAGTAAACACGCCATCAGGCTGTTGCGGAATTGGTGTTCCGTTAAGAATAACCTGCCCTTGTCGCACCTGAATGCGATCGCCCGGCAGGCCGATCAGCCGCTTAATATAGTCACGACCGGTGACTGGGTGGCGAAAAACGATCACATCGCCGCGCTCGGGCTCGCCGCCCCAAAAACGAGTGTCGCCATCGCCTTGCATCCAACCGCAGATATCTTCAGCGTCGATGTTGAGCCCAACACTAGGAATGATCAGGCTGGGGCAGGACGCATAGGAATAACCATAGGCCATCTTGTTGACGAACAGAAAATCCCCGATCAGCAGCGTCTGTTTCATTGACCCCGAGGGAATCCAGAAGGGTTGGAAAAACAGGGTCCGGAAAATGCCCGCAATCAGCAGAGCGTAGACGATGGTTTTGATCGTCTCCCAGATGCCACTTCCGGTTTTGGCGTCCTCAGCCATTCTGCTCTCCAGTCCTTGCCTTGTTGGGGTGCTACATGCGGGTCGGTTGGGGGCAAGTCAAGGCTGCGCGGCGCTATCTTGAAGCGGGCGCGCCTCGATCACCACAAAGGCTTGCGCCCAAGGGTGATCATCGGTGAGCGTGACGTGGATGATCGCCTCATGCCCCGCTGGCGTCATCTCTTGCAAGCGCTCGGCAGCCCAGCCGGTGACATGCATCACGGGCTGGCCTGTACGCAGATTCGTGACAGCCATATCCTTCCACGCGATCCCCATACGCAGACCAGTACCCAGCGCCTTGGAACATGCTTCTTTCGCCGCCCAACGCTTGGCGTAAGTACCTGCGGTATCGGCGCGTCGCTCGGCCTTGTGCTGTTCGGTATCGGTGAAGACACGATTGCGGAACCGGTCGCCGAACCGGTCAAGCGTGCCTTGGATGCGGTCTATGTTGGCGAGATCCGTGCCAATTCCGAGGATCACATCACACCTCCAACACTACGGTGCCCAGTTTTTGCCCGGCCTCGACCATTGCGTGAGCCGAGGCAGCATCCGTGAGGCCCCCTGCGGGAACGACAGCGTGGCTGAGCGCGTTTTGTTCCAACCAGTCGCCCAACTGCGCCTCACCCTTGCGGCGGGCCGCAGCGTCAAGCTGATAGACGATCAGCATATGCAGTCGGATATTTTTGAACATGAACCCGTAGAAATCGAGCTCGGGACGCATCTGGGAAGCGGACGCATAGCTGGCAATGGTACCGCCAGGGCGGATCAGCGACAGCGACGCGTCCTGATTGGCGGCAAAATCGACCTCGACGATCCGGTCGACGCCCGCACCGTTGGTAAGATCCATCACGGCATCCGTCACGTTTTGGGTACGGTAGTTTACCCAATCTGATGCACCTGAATGAGCCGCTTTTTCCTCGGAACTGACTGTCGTGATCACCCGCGCACCACCCAGCGCGGCCATCTGGCAAGCATAGCGACCGACAGTTCCGGCGCCCCCGGGGACAAGGACGGTTTTACCATCGACGGGGCCATCGCAAAAAAGCGCATACCAAGCAGTCATGGCCGGTATCCCGAAACAGGCACCCTCGGCGAAGCTGGTGGTTTCGGGCAAATACACAGCCTGTTCCGAGGGCAGTGTAATATACTCGGCCCCGGTTCCGAATGCGCGTTGCCATTGGCCGTTCCAGATCCAGACTCGTTCGCCAACGCGCGCAGGGTCAACCCCGTCGCCGACCGCCTCGATTACCCCGGCGCCATCGGAATGCGGCACCACCATGGGAAACTGCATCACGGCGCCCGGTCTCGCGCCACCGCGCAGTTTGACATCGGACGGATTGACGCCACTTGCGTGAATTCGGACCAACACTTCGCCCTGGGCAGGTTCGGGCTCGGGCAGATCAATCAGTTTAAGGACATCCGCCGCCGCACCAAAGCCGCTATATGTGATTGCTTTCATGACGTTCCCTCACTCATTACTGGGCGTCCGGTTCATGCATTTCCAGATCAAAAACCAAGATACCCGCGCCGCCTCCGACGCACATGTCGACCAGCCTTGCGCCCAGTTGGCGATGCACTTCGTCGTCGGCATAACGTTGCAGGCCGGATTCGCTGTCGAAATCCAGCGTAAAGCCAAAGGGATAATTCGGTGATTTTTCTTCAAAGTCCCGATTGGGTCCGAATACAAAGTTGCCACAGCCCGGCAAGCGATCAGCAACTTCACTAAGACCCTGCATCACCGCTTCGATCTCCGAGCGGTCGTGCTCGGGTTTCAGGCGCAGCATCACGCAGTGCCGGATCATCTCCGCGCCTTATCTGTCATGAAAACCTCACTGTGAAAATCTTGTAGCTGGCCACGCCAAAAAAACCCGCAAAGGCGAAATCGAACCAGCGACGCGTACGGCGATACGTACGGACCATACGTTCAGACGAGAACAGAAACGCGTATCCGATGAAGATCAGCAAGGACCCCGAATATAGCAGGGCGAAATACCCCAGAAGCATCACCAGGCTGGCATCGTTTGGCGCGACGATCGCGTAGATCGATCCCCAGCTCAGAATCGCCTTGGGGTTGGTCAGGTGGATGGCTGCGCCTTTGGCAAAGATGGTTCGCAGCGATCCGGTAACCGGATTGCCCAGCGCCACCTCATCCGTAGTCAGGGCACGACGCAGTGCCTTGAGCGCTAGCCAGCCCAGATAGGCCACGCCGACATAGCGGATGACTTCAAACACCCAGACGTTAGCCAGCATGATCGCCGACAACCCCAACGCCGCAGCGACACCCCAGGCAGCAGATCCCGCGCAAATGCCCAGAGCAAAGGCCAACCCTGCCGTGCGGCCTTCGTTCATGGCAGTTCCCGCGATACCCATGGTCGCCGGACCCGGAGATCCCCCGGCCATGAGCCAGGCAATCCAGATCGCAACGAACCCAGAGGTGATCATGCCCGCGCCTCGTCCATCAGACGACGCATCTCGGCGATCGCCGGTGTAAGGCCCAGAAAGATTGCTTCACCAATCAGGAAGTGGCCGATATTCAACTCGCGCACCTCAGGAAAAGCAGCCACGGGTTTCACAGTATCATACGTCAATCCGTGACCTGCGTGGACCTCCAACCCCAGCGAATGGGCAAATGCGGACATCTCGCGCAGAGATTCCAGTTCGCGGGCGGCTTCTTCCGACCGACCTTCTGCATGGGCATCGCAATAGGCGCCGGTGTGTAGTTCGATCACTTCGGCGCCGATGCGGTGGGCAGCCTCGATCTGGCGCTGATCGGCGGCAATAAAGATCGAAACGCGGCAGCCGGCGTCGCGCAAGGGCGCGATGAAGTGGGCCAGCTTGTTTTCTTCGCGCGCCACTTCCAAACCGCCTTCGGTCGTTCGTTCCTCGCGTTTTTCGGGGACGATGCAAACTGCGTGCGGTTTATGGCGCAGGGCGATTTTCTGCATTTCGTCTGTGGCCGCCATTTCAAAATTCAAAGGCACCGACAAGACCTCCATCAACCCGTCGATGTCAGCGTCCGAGATGTGTCGGCGGTCTTCACGCAGATGGGCGGTGATACCATCGGCCCCGGCTTCCTCGGCGATTTTGGCAGCACGCAACGGATCGGGATAAGCGCCGCCGCGCGCATTCCGCACAGTAGCCACGTGGTCGATATTGACGCCAAGTCGCAGGTGGGTGTCAGACATCTTTCGAATCCTTTTTCTGCCCATGGGTTGAACCTAATGGGTTTGCCATGGGAACGGCAGTCTCTGCCTGCGCCAATCGCTTGATTTGCTCGAATTTTGCTTTGATCCGAGCCCGGCGGCGTTGTTGGTAGGTTCGGATCAGAGGGAGGCTGAGATACGTGCAGATTAAACCCGCCACGATGCCTGGAATAATCCCTCCAATCATGTAGGGAAAAAACACTTCGTGGTAAAAGATTTTGAGCCCGTGCCAGTCAGCGACACGGTCAGTGAACACCGCAAAGAAATTGTTTTTCAAATCGCCCAAAGCATCGGCAAACTTTCCCATCAAACCGTGGGTGTCACCCTTTTCGAACTTGGTTCCCAGCAGGAAATGACCGGTTTGAAGACAAATCACCCCTATAGGCACATAGGTCAGCGGGTTGCCAAAAAACGTGCCGCTGAGAGCGGCAAGAATGTTGCCGTTGATCAGTCGGGCCAGCACGGCAGCAACAAGAAAATGCAAGCCGTAAAACGGGGTAAACGCGGCAAAAACCCCTGCCCCGATGCCACGTGCGATCCGCTCGGGCGTATCGGGCAGACGGCGTACCCGGTGTTTGACGTAGTGAAACGCGCGTGTCCAACCGCCACGCGGGTAGACGAATTCCGAAGCAATCTGGACAGGCGAGCGTCGATCTCGGCGCTTGAATACCACTCCTGATCACCCCTTCTCAGCCTGCCGCCACTGCGGTTTTCGTCCGATCCCGATAACGCTCCACCGAAGCAACATCGCTCTCTGCTTCAAGCATCAGCATCAGCGAGTGCAACTGCTCTAGGTCGCGCAGTTCGACATTAATCAAAAGGCGATAAAAATCCGGTTTTCGGTCTACAAATTCCAGGTTCGAGATATTGGCCTTTTTCTCGCCGATCAATGTGCAAATACGTCCCAGTACACCGGCGTCATTGCCGATGGTCAGGTCGAGTGTTGCACCATAGACGGCCGGATGCGTGCCCGAGTGCCAGTGTAGGTCGACCCAGCGGTTCGGTTCACTTTCGAATTCGCTCAAGCGGTCGCAATCGATGGCATGCACGACCACACCTTTGCCACGATATGTGATGCCCACGATGCGTTCACCCGGCAATGGCTGACAGCAGGGCGCACGGTCGAACTTCTGCCCCGGCTCCAAACCAATCACCGCGCGACGCAGAGGAATTGCATCGCCATCATCCTGCGTCAGCTCGGGATAGACGGCGCTGACGACATCATGTGCGGTCAGTTCAGCACTACCCAGGCGAGCCAACAATTCGTCGCGATCTTTGAGCCGCAAGTGCTTCGCTGCCGTTTCCAATGCCTTGTCGGTGGCCTTGCGGCCCACATGTTCAAATCCCGACCGGGCCAGTTCCTTGCCCAGCTTGATGAATCTCTCGCGATCCACCTCGCGCAGGGCGCGACGGATGGCGGTACGGGCCTTGCCGGTCACGGCAATTTCCAGCCATGTAACCTGCGGCGTCTGACCGTCGGCCGTGATGATGTCCACCGACTGTCCATTCTTTATCCGTGTCCACAAAGGCACGCGAATGCCGTCCACTTTGGCCCCCACGCATGCATGGCCGATGCGAGTGTGGATGGCATAGGCAAAATCGATCGGCGTCGCTCCGCGCGGCAGCTTGACCACGTCACCTTTGGGCGTGAAACAGAAAACCTGGTCAGAGTACATTTCCAGTTTGACCGCCTCGAGAAAATCTTCGTGATCGTCCTCGCTGTCAAACTGTTCGGTCAGGTTGGCGATCCACTTGGCCGGGTCGACGGCAAAGGGGTTTTCCGAGCGCACACCATCCCGATAAGACCAATGCGCGGCAACACCGGTTTCAGCCACGTCATGCATCTGACGCGTGCGAATCTGGACTTCGACCCGTTTTCCGTCACGGCCCGAAACTGTGGTGTGGATCGAGCGGTATCCGTTGGATTTCGGCTGACTGATGTAATCTTTGAAGCGCCCCGGAACCGCGCGCCAGCGCTGATGGATGGCTCCAAGAGTGCGATAGCTGTCTTCCTCTGTCCGGGTGATGATGCGAAACCCATAAATGTCGGACAGACGCGAGAAACCCTGATCTTTCTCCTGCATCTTGCGCCAGATCGAATACGGTTTCTTGGCGCGTCCAAAAACCTCGGCATCGATCCCGGCCTTGTCCAGCTCATGACGCATGTCACCGGTGATGCGGTGGATCACATCACCTGTTTCCCTTTGCAGGGTGATGAAACGACGGATGATTGACTGGCGGCCTTCGGGATTGAGAACACGGAAAGCAAGGTCTTCCAGCTCTTCGCGCATCCACTGCATACCCATGCGGCCAGCAAGAGGCGCATAGATGTCCATGGTTTCGCGCGCTTTAACAACCTGCTTTTCGGGCCGCATCGCCTTGATCGTGCGCATGTTGTGCAGGCGGTCGGCCAGTTTGACCAGAATGACGCGCAGGTCCTTGGACATGGCCATGAACAGCTTGCGGAAGTTTTCGGCCTGTTTGGTCTCGCGGCTGGACAGCTGCAGGTTAGTCAGCTTGGTCACGCCGTCGACAAGCTTGGCTACTTCTTCCCCGAACATTTCCGAGATTTTGCCATAGCTGGCCTTGGTGTCCTCAATCGTGTCGTGCAGCAACGCAGTAATGATTGTCGCATCGTCCAGACGCTGTTCGGTCAGGATGGCGGCGACGGCAACAGGATGAGTGAAATAAGCCTCGCCGGAATGGCGGAATTGCCCTTCGTGCATCTGCTGCCCATATTCATAGGCCTTTGCGATGCGCTCGGCATTTGTCTTGGGATTGTAGTTGCGGACCAGCGCAATCAGGTCTTCAGCAGAAATCATCCGGTCCGCACCTTCGTATTTGGGGATTACCCCTGGCCCTGAGCCTCCATTAGCGCGCGCAGGAGCTTTTCTTCCGACATATCGTCATCGGCAGGCTTGTCCGATTCCGCACCCATCAGCAGAGCCATCTGATCTTCTTCGGGCTCATCGACCTCAATCTGAGTCTGGTTGGCTTCGATCAGACGTTCGCGCAGCTCATCCGCGCTCTGGGTTTCGTCTGCGATTTCGCGCAGCGACACGACTGGGTTCTTGTCATTGTCACGATCCACGGTGATCGGGCCACCAGCAGAAATCTCGCGCGCACGATGGGCGGCAAGCATCACCAGCTCAAACCGGTTCGGGACCTTGTCTACACAATCTTCGACCGTAACGCGGGCCATGGGGCGCTCTCCGTAAATGAATCCGTGGCAAGAAGGGGTTTATCTAAGCGTGATTCCCCGCCTTGACAAGCAGGAAATGCCGCAATTGCAAGGATCACAGCGGCGTCACCGAGGCCACATCCTCGGACGGCAGTGTGGCCACCATCTCAGTAACAGTCTCTCCCAGCACCGGGTGACGCCAGTCAGGAGCAACATCTGCCATCGGAACCAACACAAACGCCCGGTCCTGAAGACGCGGATGCGGCAGGATCAGCTGATCCGGAGCCAGCTGCATCTGATCCTCTGTGGACAGCGTACGCCAGCGGTTGTATTCCGCTAGGTCAGGCAACACGTGGTCTTCCCAGCAGACCAGATCAAGGTCCAGCGTCCGCATTCCCCAACGCTGAACACGGGCGCGGCCAAACTCGTGCTCGATATCGTGCAGCACTTGCAGAACCGCCTTTGGCGTCATATCGGTATCAATCAATGCCGCTGCATTTACGTAATCTGGCCCGGCACCCGCCGGGAAGCACGGTGTAGAAAAGAACCTGCTGGCCGCACGAATCACCAACCCTGCCTCTGCCATGGCGCCCAAAGCCTGTTCAAGTGTCACCTTGGGCTCTTGACGTCTCATACTGAGATTCGCGCCCAGTGCCACTATGGCTTTTGACTGTGTTTTTGCCATTATTACCCCTATATTCAGGCCAGAGAATACTTGCGATTAGGCCCAAAAGACCTATTTTAAGCTTACCATTGTGCTGACCAAATTTTTCTCACTCACGGAATCACACGGTGCGATGGTTTATACCGGAAGGACCTATTTATGTTTTATAAGGACGAACGGCTAGCGCTGTTCATCGATGGCTCGAATCTTTACGCAGCCGCAAAAGCTCTGGGGTTTGATATAGACTACAAGTTGCTGCGGCAGGAATTCATGCGCAGAGGTAAACTTCTAAGAGCTTTCTATTACACCGCGCTACTGGAAAATGACGAATACTCCCCGATCCGACCACTGGTAGACTGGCTGCATTACAACGGCTTTACCATGGTGACGAAACCGGCCAAGGAATACACCGACAGCATGGGGCGCCGAAAGGTTAAAGGGAACATGGATATCGAGCTCACCGTCGATGCCATGGAACTTGCACCGCGTGTCGATCATATTGTGCTATTCTCGGGCGATGGGGATTTCCGCCCGCTGATAGCCAGCCTGCAACGCCAGGGCGTGCGCGTTTCGGTCGTTTCGACCATTCGCAGCCAGCCACCGATGATTTCGGACGAACTGCGCCGTCAGGCCGACAACTTTATCGAGCTTGAGGACCTGCGCGATGTTATCGGGCGTCCTCCGCGCGAGATGCCGGCCGAACCGCGCAGCGTTGCGGCCGCTGGCGGGCTCTGATCCCACGGCCGCTTGCCACGGGGGTATAAAATAAGCGCGGTCAGGATTGTTCATCCTGGCCGCGCAGCTTTAACTATCGATTGGTACTCAAACACCATCTGAATAGCGGCAATTCATGTCAGGTAAATGACGCGCTCCTGTCTGGACCATGGCAATGAAAAGACTTACCTGTCTCTCAAGGAGACAGACGCATGACCAAGCCGCCACTGACACTTTACCTTGCAGCCCCGCGCGGGTTTTGCGCCGGCGTGGACCGCGCAATCAAGATCGTCGAGATGGCCCTGCAGAAATGGGGGCCGCCTGTCTACGTGCGCCATGAGATTGTCCACAACAAATTTGTTGTCGACGGATTGCGCGCGCAAGGAGCCGTATTCGTCGAAGAGCTGGACGAATGCCCCGATGACCGGCCAGTGATTTTCTCTGCTCATGGCGTCCCGAAATCCGTACCGGCCAGGGCCGCGCAACGGGAAATGATCTATGTGGACGCCACCTGCCCATTGGTGTCGAAAGTACATGTCGAAGCCCAGCGCCATTCGGACGCAGGGTTGCAAATGATCATGATCGGCCACAAGGGCCACCCCGAAACCATCGGCACCATGGGGCAGCTTCCCGAAGGCGAGGTCCTGCTGGTGGAAACCGTTGACGACGTGGCCACGGTGCAGGTGCGCGATCCCGAAAAACTGGCCTTTGTTACCCAGACGACCCTGTCGGTGGACGATACCAAGGATATTGTTGCCGCGCTCGAATCTCGGTTTCCGGCCATTGTGGGGCCCCACAAGGAAGATATCTGCTACGCCACCACCAACCGGCAAGAGGCCGTCAAGGCCGTTGCCCCCAAATCTGATGCCTTGCTTGTGGTCGGCGCGCCGAACTCGTCCAATTCGAGACGCCTGGTCGAAGTCGCCTCGCGCGCTGGGTGCCGTTACGCGCAGCTGGTACAGCGCGCCACTGAAATCGACTGGCGGGCGTTAGAGGGGATATCCAGCGTCGCCATAACTGCAGGTGCGTCGGCACCCGAAGTTCTGGTCAACGAAGTAATCGACGCGTTCCGCACCCATTATGACGTCACCGTGGACTTGGTCGAAACCGCCACTGAAAACGTGGAATTCAAGGTGCCCCGCGTCCTGAGAGAACCTGCATGAGAGGTGTGCCAAGGGCACCTCTTTTTCTGGGGCTGGCAGGTCTGATCCCGTTTGTCTGGGGCGCGCTGACTTACCTGAATACCGATTTGCAGGCGTGGGGAACGCAGGCTTTGGGTCCACGATTTGTAGGACCATACGTTCAGTTATTCTACGGCGCGGTGATCCTCAGCTTCATGTCCGGCATTCTGTGGGGGTTCGCGACTAAAACCTCAGGCAGCAAGGCTGCGACATGCTATACCCTTTCCGTGCTGCCTGCTTTGTGGGTGTTCTTCACGACCGGCGGCGGCCCGGTTGATACGGGCATAAACCTGATTGTGGGATTTTCCGTCCTCCTTCTACTGGACGCGGCGTTCTGGTATTGGCGCCTGGCCCCGCGCTGGTGGATGAAACTGCGCCTTCTGCTGACCGCCGTCGTTGTCCCATGCCTTGCTGTCGGAGTGTACCTATGAGCGATCGTGACACCATTTCTGTTTATGACGAACAGGCGGACCATTATTCCGATCTCACCGATGCGGACAACGCCGGAGATCCACAGCTGACTCGGTTCATCAACGCTGTTCCCGCTGGCAGCAAAGTGCTGGACCTGGGATGTGGTCCCGGCGCGTCGGCGGCGGTGATGGCGCAAGCGGGGTTGACGGTCGATGCCGTGGATGCCTCGGCCGAAATGGCTCGACTGGCGTCGGCGCACGCCGGTGTCACGGCCTGGCAGGCCACTTTTTCGGACTTGGATGCAGTCGCGAAATACGACGGCATTTGGGCCAATTTCAGCCTTCTGCATGCCCCACGTATTGATTTTGCGACCCACCTAACAACAATCCATAAGGCCCTGAAGCCGGGCGGTCACTTCTATATCGGAATGAAGCTGGGACAGGGTGAAGGGCCTGACCGGCTGGGGCGCTACTACAGCTACTACAGTGAGGATGAATTGAAGGATTATCTGCAAGAGGCAGGCTTTATCGTGACCGATCAACGACTAGGCAGCGGAACCGGGCTGGACGGATCGGTCTCGGACTGGATTGGGTTGGCGAGCCATGCCTGAGTTGTTTGCCTATACCGATGGTGCCTGTTCGGGCAATCCCGGCCCCGGAGGCTGGGGCGTGCTGTTGCGTGCGATGGATGGCGATACCGTCTTGAAAGAACGCGAATTGAACGGCGGTGAAGCCGAGACCACCAACAACAGGATGGAATTGCTGGCCGCGATTAACGCATTGGAAGCTCTGGAGCGTCCGTCAAATATCACCATCGTCACCGACAGCGCCTATGTGAAAAACGGCGTGACAGGTTGGATTTTTGGGTGGAAGCGGAACGGCTGGAAAACCTCGAACAAGAAACCCGTGAAGAATGTGGATCTGTGGCAGCGTCTGGATGAGGCACAGACACGGCATGATGTGACCTGGGAATGGGTCAAAGGTCATGCGGGCCACCCGGAAAACGAAAAGGCCGATGAACTGGCGCGCGCGGGTATGTCGCCTTTCAAACCGAAAAAGACCAAGGCATGAGCGGTCTGGCACTGCTGGACTATGCCTCGGTTCTGGTTTTTGCACTGACCGGCGCACTGGTGGCCAGCCGGGCACAGCTGGATCTGGTCGGGTTTGGCTTTATCGCATGCCTGACAGCGGTGGGCGGCGGCACAGTGCGCGATCTGTTGCTGGACCGGCATCCCGTGTTCTGGGTTGGCCAGCCGAATTACGTCCTGATCGCAGCCGGCGCGGCAGTGCTGGTATTCTTTACCGCGCATCTGGTCGAAAGCCGTTATAGTTTGCTGATATGGCTGGATAGTTTTGCCCTGTCCATCGCTGTTGCCGCCGGCACTGGCGTTGCCCTCGCTCTGGATCAGTCCGGAGTGATCGTTGTTCTGATGGGCATCAGCACTGGCTGTCTGGGCGGGCTGATGCGTGATGTTGTCTGCAACGAGGTACCGTTGGTTCTGAAACAGGGTGAACTGTATGTATCCTGCGCCTTTGCAGGCGCACTGGCCGCTGTTCTGACGGCCCGCCTCGGGTTTGATGAGTTGGTCGCACTGACGACCTGTGCCCTGATCTGCTGGGCCTTACGGGCGGGATCGCTATTGTTTGGCTGGCAACTGCCGGTATACAAAAGCCGTCCGCCGCGCCGGTAAGGTGCCACGGCTCGAGTTTCCCCGCTTCACTCGTGGTACACACTTTCGTTCCTGAAACTCGCGAACCTCGCGAGAACAGGCAGCCTGTTTGGGATCATACAGCGTTGTGGCACCATGAAGCCCAAGTTTCACGGAATTAACTGCACCGGGAGAAACCAATGGGCATGAAAAAAACACTAGAGGACTTCGACGCTGCATATAACGAGGCGTTCAACCGGGGTGATGCCGAAGGCTGCGCGGCATTCTTCACCGAAGACGTCATGCTGATGCCGCCAAACGAGCCGATGACACGCGGCAAATCAGCGTTCCTGGAAACATACCAATCCCGAATAAAGGAAAATACCGGCGGCACCCATACAAACGAATTGATAGATTTCGGCGTCGAAGGCGATATGGCTTATCAGGTTGGAACATATGCTATCGAGGACACAGACCCGCCGGAGCAGGGTAAGTTTGTCAATATCCTGCAGCGTCAGACCGACGGCACGTGGAAGGTCAAGATTTCCATATTTAACAGCGATCTACCATAAATTCGCGGCTCGGGTAGAAGATAAGTTCAACAGTCTTTGGCGCCGAAAACACGACGTTATCTGCTCTCATCACAGTCTCAGCGCCGCAGATAAGTCTGCCAGATCCAGATCACCAGCAGCGCACCAAGCACAGCGCCGACAAAGCCTGACAACCAGCCCATTATCGTCAACAACGCGCGTAACAGAAGCCCACCCAGCAATGCACCAATGATGCCGATCAGCATGGTAGTCGGAATATCGGCCTCGATCCGCAACAAACGGGTCGCCAGAAACCCGGCTGCAGCACCGATGACAATCAGGGCAACGATGGGCAAGTTACTTCCTCCAATGCGTCGGAACGATGATCAGTGCACCTATGGACGAGACGATTGCATTCAGGCCCGGAGATCCGACCCCAAAGTTGAAGCCGAACATTCTGCCAAACATGATATGCGCAAAGAAAAACAGAAAAGCACCACCGATACAAATGATGATGGATTGCAGGTATCCGTTATGGGTAAAGCCAGATTTTTCCGAGAGGCCTCCGACGGCGGCCGCAATCAGCACTGTCCCCATCAATGTCATATACAAATCTGTTTATCCTTCTAAATCCGGCTTCCAAGGGCCACATGCCAGCCGCGCAGAAACACGTCCACATCCTGCGCTCCTTTACCTGCCCGTTGCAGGCGCAACAGATCAATTGCTCCGTCCCCGCAAGCCACGCGAAGTGCGTCATTCAGAACCTCGCCCGGAGCGCCCTGCCCCTCGGCCAGCCGTGAGGCTAGAAGCTTGACGCGTTCGCCACCCATCTCGGTCCACGCACCAGGAAAGGGTGACAAACCGCGAATTTGGCGGTCAATCTCCACCGCCGGTCTGGTCCAATCCACGCGCGCCTCAGATTTCTCGATCTTGGCTGCATAGGTCACGCCGGCCTCGGGCTGTGGATTCGGGGGCAATTCTGGCAGGCAGTTCAGGGCCTCGACAATCAGTTCCGCCCCCATAATTGAAAGACGGTCATGCAGCTGTGCCGTGGTTTCCTGAGGTTCGATTGCGGTAGCCCGGCGCATCAGCACCGGCCCGGTATCCAACCCGGCCTCCATCTGCATGATACAGACACCGGTTTCCGCGTCTCCCGACATGATTGCCCGATGAATCGGAGCAGCTCCGCGCCAGCGCGGCAACAGGCTGGCATGGATGTTCAAGCACCCCTGCGAAGGCGCATCCAGAATGGATTGCGGAAGGATGAGACCGTATGCGACGACCACGGCCAAGTCTGCTTGCAGCGCAGAAAATGCTGCCGATTCCTCAGCCGACTTCAGTGAAACCGGGTGCCGCACGTTCAGGCCAAGCGCCTCAGCCCTTGCGTGTACCGGCGTCGGGCGGTCTTTCTTACCGCGCCCGGCCGGTCGCGGCGGCTGGCAATAAACGGCCGCGATCTCATGCCCGGCATCGACCAGCGCATCGAGGACGGGAACCGAAAATTCGGGGGTTCCCATGAATATTATCCGCATCCGTTCCTCCGTTGGACGGCGTTTACCCCGTCTTTTTGGCCTTGCGCAGCAGCATGTCACGTTTGACCTTGCTGAGCCGATCGAAATACATCCTGCCATTCAGGTGGTCGATTTGATGCTGCACGCTGGTGGCCTCGATGCCGACAAAATCGCGGCGGTCAAGCATTCCCTGTTCATTCAAATACTTGACCGTCACAGCGCGTGGACGCTTCACCAGGGCCGAAACGCCGGGCAGGTTCGGGCTGGCTTCTTCGTGTTCCCGCAATTCGATCGAGCTGTGCAGGATTTCAGGGTTCGCCATGCGCACCACGCGACCGCGCTCGGTCGATCCATCCACAACGGCCAGCCGCAACATCACTCCAATCTGTGGCGCAGCCAAACCAACACCGGGCATCGCCTCCATCGTGTCGATCATGTCATCCCAGATCTTGTGAATCTCATCCGTGATTTCGGTCACGTCTCCGGCTTTACTGCGTAGCCGCTTATCGGGCCACGGCAAGCACGTGCGAACGGTCATGCGCGAGCCTGCTCGCGTTTGAGCTTTTGCATCTTTCGCGTGATCATCTGGCGCTTGAGCGGTTTGAGGTAATCGATGAACAGCTTCCCGTTCAAGTGATCGATTTCATGCTGGACGCAAGTCGCCCAGAGACCATCGAATGTCTCTTGCTGCAAGTTCCCGTTTCTGTCCATCCAGGCGACTTCGACCACTTTGGGGCGGGTGATCTCGGCATATTGTTCCGGGATCGAAAGGCAACCCTCTTCATAAACATTGGTCTCATCCGAGGCCGAGATAACCTCGGGGTTGAACATGACCAGAGGGCGCGGTGCCTCGCCCTCTTCCTTTATGCAATCGATCACGATCAGCCGGTCCAATACGCCGATTTGGGGCGCGGCCAGGCCGATACCCGGCGCGTCATACATCGTCTCCAGCATGTCATCGGCCAGCTTGCGAAGATCGTCGGTGATGTCGGCCACCGGCGCGCAGACCTTTTTCAGACGGGGATCGGGGTGGATCAGGATATTGCGTTTCATGAGGCTGATTTAGGGCATCGCGCCCGCCGCCGCAACGCCCCCCTTGCACCTGCGTAATTTACAGTTAGCTTTCGGCAGGACAGATGGAGCAGACATGACTTTCAACGACCTGATCGACCGCCGGGGAACCAACAGTGCAAAATGGGACAAGATGGAACAGCTATATGGCGTTTCATCCGAGGATGGGCTGGCCATGTGGACGGCGGATTCCGATTACAAGACGGCGCCTTGCGTTCTCGACGCGGTGCGCAACGCCGCTGAACACGGCGCGTTTGGGTATTCCTGGATACACCCGGACTATCTGGCGTCCATTCAATGGTGGATGAAAACGCGCCATGACTGGGAGGTTGATCCCGACTGGATCCTGACCACTCAGGGGCTCGGTAATGCCATTGCGCTGTGCCTGGATGTCTGGAGCGCGCCGGGGGACGGAGTCGTCATCTTCTCTCCCGTGTATCATGAGTTCGCTCACAAGGTGAATAAGACCGGGCGAAAGGTGGTTGAATGCCCACTTGTACGCGAGGGCGATAGTTATGGGCTGGATCTCGAGGATGCGCAGTCTCGGTTGGACGGGTCGGAGAAACTGCTGTTGTGGTGTTCACCGCAAAACCCGTCGGGGCGGGTCTGGACGCCCGATGAACTGCGCGCCGTGGCCGCGTTTGCCGAACGCAACGGGCTGATCCTAGTTTCCGATGAAATTCATCACGATCTGGTCTATCCAGGACATAAATTCGTGCCCATGGACGTTGCTGCGCCTGATGCGCGGGCATGGACCGTAACACTGACCGCTGCGTCCAAGACCTTCAACATCGCCGGGCAACGCACCGGCAACATGATCATTCCTGACCCCAAGCTGCGTGCCCAAATGCGGCACCGCCTAACCACTCTGGACTATGACCCCGGCGCAATGGGCGTCGCAATGATCACCGCGGCATACAGCCCCGAAGGAGCGGAATGGGTTGACGCCCAAATCGCGCACCTGGCCGAAAATCGGCGATTGTTCGATGAAACCATCGCGAAAATCCCAGGGCTGTGGTCCATGCCACTGCAGGCAACCTATCTGGCTTGGGTCGATTTTTCAGGCACAGGTATGGATCACAACGAGTTCGTACGTCGTCTGCGGGAAGATGCGAAGGTTGCCACCTCTTCCGGACCCGGCTTCGGAACCGGAGGCGAAACCTTCGAACGGTTCAACTTGGCAACGCAACGCGTGCGGGTTGAAGATGCTTGTGCCCGTCTGAAACACGCTTTCAGCGACTTGCAGTAAGCTGTGCGCCGTCTGGTTGCAGCATGTCTTCTGTTGATCGTGGCAGGCGGGGCTTGGGTCGGTTGGCACCGCTATGGCCCACGCCCTGACGCGCCACCTTTGGCCCCTGAGGCTGATCGGGTCGACTACATTCTTATCGAGAAATCGGCGCGGCGCCTGACGGCTTCATTGAACGGAAACACCGTGATCGAGACCAACATCGCGCTGGGTTTCGCACCCGAAGGCGACAAGGTCTTGGAAGGCGATGGCAAAACACCTGAAGGCGTTTTCACCATAAATCGCCGCAATCCTCAAAGCGCTTTTCATCTGTCACTCGGGCTTGATTATCCGCAGCCAGAGGACGTTGCCCGGGCAAAACAGCAAGGTATCAATCCCGGCGGAGATATTTTCATTCACGGGCAACCCAACGGGGTCGATGGCCTGACACTGCCGGGCGATTGGACCGCGGGATGTATCGCGGTGTCGAATAAAGAAATGGCACAGCTATGGCGTTTGACCGCCAATGGCACAAAGGTGGAAATCCGGCCTTAGTCGTCTTTCCCTAACAAGGCGATGGGCGCATCCGGTGCACGGTAGAAATCCAACGGAGCCTTGTCGGCTGCAACGGTGTTGCGCTTGAACTCATACCGCATCTCGCCCGCCTCTTCCTCATCCGCAATGATCAAACATTGGTAGAGATGGTTCGCACCGTCAAAAATATCCACCAACCCGCGCAAGCGAGGCGTTGTCGCCGCCTCGACTGAAAACCCGTCCTTCCACAATTTCAGGATTTTGAAGGTATTGTCGCCCAGTTGCACCCGTAAACGGCTGGTTTTTTTAAGTGTGGCGATTCGTGCTGCATCCAGTTCGGCGCGCATTTCCTTTGAAACATAGGTACTCATACAAAAAATCCCTTCTGGATGCTCTTTATTGTGGGGCCTGTTATGTAAAAATCTAGTGAACCGCGTCACTTCGCCCGATCAGCAGGCTACCTGTTGCACAGACATCCCAACGCCGGATGTGCATCGGCGCAGGCCATCTGCGCGTTGCGAACAATAGGCGCCAGCCGGGCACTGCCCTAACTTGCAGGGTGACTGAAGAACGGAGGTACGCAGATGGGATTGCTCGTCGACGGTGTTTGGCACGATCGCTGGTATGACACGAAATCGAACGATGGCGCGTTCAAACGATCCGCCGCGCAATTTCGCAACTGGATCACCGAAGACGGAAGTGCCGGACCATCGGGCAAGGCTGGGTTCAGGGCAGAAAGCGACCGCTATCATCTCTATGTCAGCCACGCTTGCCCCTGGGCTCACCGCACGCTGATCTTTCGCGAATTGAAAGGATTGAGCGATCATATCCAGGTTTCGGTCGTGCATCCTGACATGCTGGATCGAGGCTGGACATTCGAGACGGATGAACACGGCGCAACTGGCGATCCTTTGTTTGGGTTCGACTATGCGCATCAGATATACACCCGCGCTGACCCCACTTATTCGGGGCGCGTGACGGTACCTATCCTGTGGGACAAGCACCAACAGACCATCGTTTCGAACGAAAGTTCCGAGATCATCCGCATGTTCAACTCGGCCTTCAGCGGAATTACCGGCAACGCGGACGACTACTGGCCCGAAACCATGCGAGACGACATCGAAGAGGTGAACTCGCGAATCTATTCCGACGTCAACAACGGTGTCTACAAGTCTGGTTTTGCCACATCGCAGGCCGCCTATGATGCGGCCGTGCGCCCTCTGTTCGATACGCTGGGCTGGCTGGAAACCAGACTGGCCTCAAACCGCTATCTCATGGGTGATCGCATCACCGAGGCCGACTGGCGGCTGTTTACAACCCTGATCCGCTTCGACCCCGTCTATCACTTGCATTTCAAGTGCAATCGCAAACGGCTGATCGATTATCCCAATTTGTGGGCCTTTACGCGCGAGCTGTATCAATGGCCTGGCATCGCGCAAACGGTGAACATGGAGCATATCGTGCGCCACTATCACTTCAGCCACGACAGCATCAACCCGCACCGCATTATTCCGGTAAACCCTGTGCTGGATTACATGGAGCCCCACGGGCGCGGTCAGCGGCCCGCTGCGTAATGCTCGACCATCGCCGCCAGATCTTCTGGCGGCGTGCTGCTCTGCACATAGGCGCAGGCATTGGGGCTGTGGGCAAAGATTGACCCATCCGAAAAGAAGGTGGTGTTGGTAACAAAGATCACCCGCGCCTCGGGGCGGCGATAGCTGGCGAAATCAGCCACTGCGAACGCGCTGCCGCTTTCCAATACCAGATCCAACACGATAATATCAAAGGCCGTGCCATAGAGCGCCAGAATTGCGGCCTCCTGTGTTTCGACCAGCGTGACTTCGGCCCCCTGCCTTTGCAGATGCCGTTGCCAAACCCGACCCAAGTCGGGGTTACTCTCAACAATCAGTACTTTCATTTGCAACAACCTCGGCACATGATAAGACGAGTGGTGCCGACCCCTATGGTCTGTGATCACGTCATTTCGTTAACAAAGTGTTAATAACCAACTGTGCGAGCGCTGCTCACGCGGATTTGCTTGTGCAGACGGCAAAAATCCGCTTGAAGCAGGGCAAATTGACACTTTTCGGCAAAGATCACTAATGCAGCGACTCGATGAATTGAACCCGCGCGCCGCGCGTGACCACGGTGGTGGCCTGGATGCGGCCATGGCCGAATATGGCGGAAATCGCGAGGATTGGCTGGATTTGTCGACAGGCATCAACCCCTTGCCATTTGCGGTTTCCGAGCTTTTGCCGTCGGACTGGACCGAGCTTCCGGATCATGGCACATTTGAGGCTCTGACCGAGGCGGCCAGACGGTTCTGGCAGGTCCCTGAGGACGCTTCCATTCTACCGGCACCCGGCGCTTCGGCCGTTATCGCTCGGCTTCCAGCGTTAGCTGCGCCGGGTCGGGTACAAATCACTGCCCCCACCTATAACGAACATGCCGCTGCATTTCGGTCGCAGGGGTGGGACGTGCAGCCGGACGGGCCAGCTGACGCACGCGTCATCGTGCATCCGAACAATCCCGATGGGCACCTCTGGCAGCGGAGGGACGCAAATGCCAAGCTGACCGTGATCGACGAAAGCTTTTGCGACGTAACGCCCGAGGCTTCACTGATCCGTCTTGCGGACCAACCGGGTGTGATCATCCTCAAAAGCTTCGGAAAATTCTGGGGGCTGGCGGGGCTGCGGCTGGGCTTTGCCATCGGTCGGCCGGACCTGATCACGCGGCTAAACGATCTGACAGGACCGTGGGCTGTATCCGGACCCGCCCTTAGGATCGGCACACGCGCCTTGCAGGACTTTGACTGGGCCGACGCCACCCGCACCCGGTTGGCCAAGGATGCCGAGCGTCTGGACGGGCTGGTCACAGCCCGAGGCGCGCAGCTGGTCGGAGGAACCAGTCTGTTCCGCCTCTATCAGGTCGACAACGCCGCAGACTGGCAGGACCGGCTGGCCCGCGCTCATATCTGGAGCCGGGTATTCCCCTACTCCACAACTTTTCTGCGCCTCGGCCTACCACCCGCCGATGGCTGGGCCAGAGTGGAGGCCGCCCCGTGAGCACCGTCTTCCTGCTCGTTTGCGCCTTATGTCTGGACGCGACGTTGGGCGAGCCCAGCTGGTTGTGGTCCCGTATCCGCCATCCGGCGGTGATGATCGGCAAAGCGATAGGCTGGCTGGACAATCGCCTGAACCATGGCATGCATCGAAAGTTCAAGGGTATTGCCGTAACCGCATTACTGGTGATTGCCGCAGTGGTAGCGGGCAACCTATTGGCACTCTTCGGCCCTCTGGTTGAGATCGTGATCTGCGCCATCCTGCTGGCGCAGAAATCACTGGTAAGCCACGTCCGCGACGTCGGTGACGGCCTGCGCAGCTCTCTGCCAGAGGGGCGGGCCAAGGTAGCCCTCATCGTCTCGCGCGACACACGGGACATGACGCAGGCGCAAGTTGCCCGCTCTGCCATCGAAAGTGCCGCAGAAAACCTCAGCGATGGTGTCATTGCACCTGCCTTTTGGTTTCTTGTTGCCGGACTGCCGGGGTTGCTGGTCTACAAGGCCATCAACACTGCGGACAGCATGATCGGCTACCGCAACGAAAAATATCGGGAGTTTGGCTGGGCGGCGGCGCGTCTTGACGACGTACTGAACCTGATTCCCGCACGGTTGACCTGCGTGATGATCGTTGCGCTGACCCACCAATGGGGGCGCTGGACCGAACTGGTTGCAGACGCGCGCCGCCACATCTCGCCAAACGCAGGCTGGCCCGAAGCCGCGATGGCGCGCGCGCTAAACGTCGCGCTGGCCGGACCGCGCAGCTATGATGGGCACGTTCGTGAACTGGCCTGGGTCAACGGTGAGGCTCGCCGGGAGATCGGCGCATACGAGGTTTTCCGCGCATGCGACATGCTATGGCAGGTCTGGGGGCTTGCGCTCGGCCTCTTGTCGGTGTCGGTTGTCCTTAACTTCGTTTTCTAAAGGACCTGCCGATGCGCATCCTCTCTAGCCTAATCGCCGCTGCTCTATTGACGTCACCCGCCTTTGCCCAATGCGGCGGCGGTTTCAATTCATTCATCAAAGAGCTAAAGGCCGAGGCCGTTCAACAAGGGTTCGACAAATCCACTGTGAACGCGTTCTTCCAAGGCGTGCAACAAGACAACGCAGTACTGAAAGCCGACCGCGCGCAGGGAGTTTTTCAGAAACCGTTCATCGAATTCTCGCGCCGCTTGATCTCGGCCAACCGAATCGAGCGCGGGCAGGCCATGTCGCGAAAATACGACGCGATTTTTGACCGGATTGAGGCCGAATACGGCGTCCCGCGTGGCGTGCTGCTGGCGTTCTGGGCGTTCGAAACCGATTACGGTGCGTTTCAGGGAGATTTCAACACCCGCAACGCGCTGGTGACGCTGGCGCATGACTGCCGCCGGCCCGAGCTGTTCCGACCACAGATATTCGCAGCCATCGAGCTGTATGATCAGGGCAACTTTGACCCCAGCCGCACGACCGGCGCCTGGGCCGGGGAAATCGGCATGGTACAGATGCTGCCGCGCGATATTCTTGAGAACGGCGTCGATGGCGACGGCGACGGCAAGGTGTCCTTGAAAACATCGGCCCCGGACGCGCTGATGTCCGGTGCCAAGATGCTGTCGCACCTGGGCTGGCAACCCGGTCAGCCGTGGCTGCAAGAGGTGACTGTTCCTGCGCAAATGGACTGGTCGCTGTCAGGGCCCGGCAAAGCTCGGTCAGTGTCCGACTGGCAGGCAATGGGTGTCCAGGCACGCAGCGGGTCATTGACCAACCTGCCCGCCTCGCTGATCCTGCCGCAGGGGCATAACGGGCCCGCCTTTCTGGCCTATCCGAATTTCGACGTCTATTTCGAATGGAACCAAAGCTTTGTCTACGTCCTGACCGCCGCCTATTTCGGCACCCGTCTGGAGGGCGCGCAGATCTATGACGCGGGCAATCCGGCACAGGGGCTGTCGGGGGCGCAAATGAAGCAGTTGCAGAGCAAACTACAAGCGCGTGGGTACGATGTCGGCAAGATCGACGGCATTCTGGGTGCAGGCACACGCGCTGCGGTTCAGGCGGAACAGGCCCGGCTGGGCTTGCCTGCCGATGCGTGGCCAACGGCTGACCTGCTGAACCGGCTCTGAAATGTTAGTCAGTGCCGGGCCAGAAACTCGGAGACGCGCGTCAGCCCTTCCCTCAGGACTTCGGGGCCATTGGCATAACCGATGCGCAGATACCCTTCCATATGCAGGGCTGAGCCGGGCGTGAACATCACACCGGTTTCTTGCAATAGGGCGACACAGAACTCGCGCGACGGCATCGGAAGATCGTATTTCAACAATGCCGTTGTTCCGGAACGGGGTTTAACCCAGGAAATCTTTGGTTCAGCCTCGACCCAGTCCGAAAGAATCCTGAGATTGCCGCGCGTAATCTGATGGCTGCGGGCCAGGATTGCATCCTGGTGCTCGAGCGCCAGCGTCGCAAAATGGTCATCGATCATACCAACCGAGATTGTGTCATAGTCACGATGAATCGAGATCTCTTCGATCAGCGCCTCAGGTGCGACCACCCAGCCCAGCCGCAATCCGGCTAGCGAATAGGCCTTCGACATACTCGCCGTGCCGATGCCTTTTTCATAGACCTCGACAATCGAAGCCGTAATGCCGTCGCCGTCCTGATCTGTGCCGCGATAGACCTCGTCACACAGCACCCATGCGTCAGCGTCCCGGGCAATTTCGGCAATCTCCACAAGCATCTCACGTGGGATCAAAGCGCCTGTGGGATTATTCGGGTTGTTCAGTGCTATCAACCGCGTATCGGGTGTAACCATCGCGCGCAGAGCGTCCAGATCAGGCAGCCAACCATCCTCTTCCCGCAGGTTCAGGTGTTCGACTTTAGCGCCAATGCTGGCGGGGATCGAGTAGTGTTGCTGATAGGTGGGCACCACCGCTACCACGTGATCACCGGGGCTGACTAGTGTTTTATGCACCAGCATGTTCGCTCCGATGGTTCCATGGGTCACGATGGTATTTGCCGGTTGCTGGCCTGGATAAAGCCCCGCGATCGCCTGACGCAACCGGTCCGATCCCTCAATCGCTCCATAGGTCAGCTTCATCGACAGCAATTCAGACAGATCCGCGTTGTTCCGGCCTGCCAATTGCAGCAATTGATCGACGGTAATGCTTTCAACGCAGGTTTCGGCCAGATTCCAATCGCATTTGGTTTCCCATTCGTTCATCCAGAGCTCAACGCCGAAGGGTTCGATCTGCATTTCAGGCTTCCTGCTATCCGTGTGTCCCGTCGGTGATAGCTCGGATAACCAGTTGCTTCCAGCCGCGTTCAGACAAATATCATGCCGCCGGGATCACTCGGGGCGAACAGGATAACGGTTGCCCTTCTCATCAATCAATATCAGGCGCTCTCCGCTGCGCACATACAGGTCACACCGGCTGAACCCGTTGCGATACTGAATGCAAACGCTGCCGTCGTCCGCAATGCTATAAGTCCCGAAGGCCGATTCACCGCTGGCATAGGTATAGGAATAGGCCCCGCCTGCCGAGTATTTGGATCGACCATCGTCATAGAAGGTCAGCGTGCGCCCGGCCAGCGCGGTCAGCTCCGTTGTGCTGAGAGGGACATCTCCGGGTTTCGTAGGCCATTCAGCAGCCCACAGTGGCGTCGCGGCGCAAACAGCAAGGATCAAGAAGCGGGTCAT
Organism: Ruegeria sp. HKCCD6426; assembly: GCF_057221115.1. Taxonomy (NCBI): domain Bacteria; kingdom Pseudomonadati; phylum Pseudomonadota; class Alphaproteobacteria; order Rhodobacterales; family Roseobacteraceae; genus Ruegeria; species Ruegeria sp. HKCCD6426. The sequence continues at coordinate 51,212 of NZ_JBWVBF010000002.1, forward strand.
GCAGTCACCCTAGCCCGAGTAATGGCGAAACAGGCATAACGTTGCGGTGATGGGTCAGGCAACCATCTGTTCAGCCTTCTTCAGGTCTACTGACACCAGCTGGCTGACGCCCTGTTCCTGCATGGTCACACCAAACAACCTGTCCATACGTGCCATAGTCACCGCGTGGTGCGTGATGATCAGGAAACGGGTGTCGGTCTGGCGGCACATCTCGTCCAGCAGATCGCAGAAACGGGTGACATTGGCGTCGTCCAGCGGCGCGTCGACCTCGTCCAGCACACAGATAGGCGCGGGGTTGGCGAGGAAGACGCCGAAGATCAACGCTGTTGCGGTCAAGGTCTGTTCCCCGCCCGACAGCAGGCTGAGTGTCGAGAGTTTCTTGCCCGGCGGCTGGCACATGATTTCCAGCCCTGCATCCAGCGGATCATCGCTTTCGACCATGACCAGATTGGCCTCGCCACCGCCAAACAGATGCTTGAACAGCATGGCGAAATTTGAATTCACCTGCTCAAACGCGGTAAGCAGGCGTTCCCGCCCTTCGCGGTTGAGGCTGGCAATACCACTGCGCAGGGCTTTGATCGCCTCTTCCAGATCAGACTTTTCACTGTTCAGCGTGTCGAACTCTTCCTGAACCTCTTTGGCGTCCTCTTCGGCTCGCAGATTAACCGCGCCCATGGCGTCGCGCTGACGCTTGTGGCGGTTCACTTCTGCTTCCAGAGCATCTGCAGCAGGCATCTGATCGGGATTCACGTCCAATTGGTTGAGCAGCTGATTCGGAGTCAGCTGCTGGTCCTCGGCGATGCGTTCGGCAGCGGCGACAACGCTTTCTTTGGCCGCATCACAGCGCGCCTCGGCGGCCGCACGGCTTTCGCGAGCCTCAGAAGCCAGGCGCTCCGCCTCGCGTTCGGCCAACACGACCTCGCGCAGCTGAGTCTCGGCCCCGGCCAGCTTGTCGGCAGCTTCGGCACGGCGGGCTTCTGCGGTATCGATCAGCTCGTTCAGTTCCTCACGTGCTTCGGCGATTTCGCTTGGGGCTGCCATGGCTTCGGTCAGTTCTTCCTGAGAGCTTTCCTTACGCTCGGCTAGTTCCGATATCCGCTTTTCCGCGCTGTCCAGACGGTGCCGCCAGCCGCTGAGATCTTTCGTGACCTCTTGCGTGCGTCTGGTTCGAGACTCGCCCTCTCGACGCAGCTCGTCATGGGTCGAGCGGTGGGTCAGCATAGTGATCCGCGCGGCCTCAACCGTTTGCTTGATGTCTTCGACCTGCGCGCGAGCGCTATCGAGGTCACCCAATCCGGTCAGCGCACCCTCCGCCTCGCGCAGCTGAGCGCGGGCGGACATGGCGTCTTCTTTGTGACGGTTTACGGCCAAAGTCAGTGTTTCCAGCTTACCCTGTGCCAGATTGCGGTCCGCTTCGGCACGACTGAGCGCTCGGGCGGATTCGGCCATGCGCTGATCGGCTGCGCGGCGGGCTTCGCGTGCGCGACGGTCGGCCTCGGTCACGTCGGCTAGTTGCTGAGACAAAGCCTCGTGCGCGGCTCGGGCACCTTCGGCCTGCGCCTCGGTGCGGGTGAGTTCCTGCTTCAGTGCTTCCAGCTTGTTGAGTTGCTCCAGACGCAAGGCAGCTGCACTTGGCGCGTCCTCGGCCCAGGCGCGGAAACCATCCCAGCGCCATAGATCACCCGAACGCGACACCAGCCGCTGTCCAGGCTTAAGGGACGCCTGCAGGCGAGCACCCTGATCCGCGTCGACCAGTCCAATCTGCGCAATCCGACGGCTGAGCCGATCCGGACCCGAGACATGCAGTGCCAGCGGCTCTGCCCCATCAGGTAAAGGTTGATCCGAATCGTACCCGGCGACCTGAACCCAGCCGGACGGGCCGTCGCCTTCGACCAGTGGCGCGCGCAGGTCGTCAGCCAAAGCAGCGCCCAGCGCCTTTTCGAAACCAGGCGCCACACGAAGCAGGTCAAGTACCTGCCCGCCCTCGGCGGTGTCGCGTTCGACCAGTTTAGCCAACGCTGTGGTTTCGGCGCGAATGGCGCCCAATTCACCCTCGGCTTCCGAGCGTTGCGCGCGGGCCTCGGCCTCGCGTGCTTGTGTTTCGCCCCGCAACTCATCGGCAGCGGCCAGCGCCTCGTCGGCTGCTTCAGCAGCTTCGCGCGCTTCTTCTTCGGCTTCCTGCGCTGCTTCAAACGCCTCGCCGGTCCGGGTCAAGGCCGTGCGGGCTTCATTTACCGCGGCCTTTGCCTTTTCCTCTTCCGCCTCAGATCGCGCCAACGTCTTGCGACTGTCCTCGACCAAACGCTGCGCCGATTGATGGCGAGCGACGAGGCGGGCCGTGTCCTCTGTCTCCTGCGACAGATGCTCTTCTCGTTCCTGCAATACAGCCGCTGCCTCATGGGCAATCTCTGCGGCTTCGGCAAGTTTGTCGTCGTGCCCTTCGGCGGCCTTGGTCAGTTCGCGGGCTTCCCATTCCAGACGTTCGATCATCTCGCCCGCATCCCGGTTCAGCCCGGCCTCACGTTCAATGTCGTTGGCAAGCTGTTGGATACGGTTGCTCAGCGTTTCGATGGTCTGGCGCGCGCGGGTTTCCTGATCGGTCAAGGCGTCGCGTTGCACTTGCTGGCGTTGCAGGACGGCAGCTGCAATAGCCTCTTCCTCGCGCAACGGCGGCAAAATCTCTTCAATTCCGGAGCGTTTGGCAGCAGCTTCACGAGCTTCAGCCTCGGCGCGAGAGGCCTCAGTGATGCGATCGCGCAGTTTTTCTTCAGCCTGCTGACGGGCAATGTCGGCCTCTTTCCAGCGGCGATACAAAAGCATGCCTTCAGCCTGGCGCAGCTGTTCTCCAATCTCACGGTATCGTGCGGCCTGGCGGGCCTGGCGAGCCAGCTGCGCAAGCTGGGTTCCCAATTGCTCCAACACGTCGTCAACGCGTGTAAGATTGGATTCGGTGCCTTTCAGCTTCAACTCGGCCTCATGCCGACGCTGGTAAAGGCCCGAGATTCCTGCAGCTTCTTCCAGAATGCGACGGCGCGCGCGCGGCTTGGCGTTGATCAGTTCGGCAATGCGGTTCTGCCCTACCAGAGCAGGCGAATGTGCGCCGGTTGAAGCGTCGGCAAACAGCATCTGCACGTCGCGGGCACGAACATCTTTACCGTTGGTCTTGTAGGCACTGCCCACGTCGCGGGTGATGCGGCGAACGATCTCCAGCTGATCGCTATCGTTGAAGCCCGATGGCGCCAAGCGTTCGGAATTATCCAGCGTCAAAACCACTTCGGCAAAATTGCGCGCCGGGCGCGTGGCAGCGCCTGCAAAAATCACATCCTCCATCGCGCCGCCGCGCATGGATTTGGGGCGGTTTTCACCCATGACCCAACGCAAAGCTTCCAGAAGATTGGATTTGCCGCAGCCGTTCGGACCAACCACGCCAGTCAACCCGTCCGCGATGATCAGGTCGGTCGGATCAACAAAGCTTTTAAAGCCGGTCAGTTTAAGTTTGCTGAATCGCAAAGGCTGCTATCCATGATTCCTATGGTCAGGAAGTCTGCGCAACGGAAGGGCCCTGAGTCAACGCAGTTGCGCAGGATATGGGATTTTGGGCGGAGTTATCCACAACATCTTGCAGAAATGTACCGAAAACCGCTCGTTTCAATAGGGGGTGCATTCGAACACCTGATATCCGTAATCATTGCCGATACCTTCATAGAGGCCATAGTCGATACATTCATAATTCGGCGTCGACACCGCAGTCAGAAGCAGCCGTTCACCGGCTTCGCGATCACATCCAAGGACACCAATTGTGACGGCAGCATCGCCCAGAACATCCAGAATGGGACAACCGGACACCTGCGCCATGGCCAAAGCAGCCCGATCCCGGATCGGACCCAATCGCGGGGCGTATTGCGCGTTCACCCGTACCGCTTCGGCCAAATCGCCCCGCACGCGCACATCAAACACGCTGCCGTTCACCGCAACTCGGGCCGCCGGCACATCGCGAAAGTGGGGTGTACCGGCAGAGCAAGCGGCCAGAAGGATCAGTGCGAAGAACCGGGTCATGCCGCAGCTATGACCCGATATGGTTAACAGAACGTTTCCCGGTTCAGCTGCGCAAGACTTCTCCCAAACGTTTTATCCCCTCGCGGATTGTTTCCTCGTCCGAGTTCGAAAAGCTCAGTCGAATTGTATTTTCGCCGGAGCCGTCCGGGAAAAAAGCCTGTCCGGGCACGAAGGCCACTTTGACCGTTTCGAGCGCGCGCGCCAGCAAGTCGGCACCGCTAAGACCTTTCGGCAATGTCACCCAGACGAACATTCCACCTTCGGGTTTTGTCCAATCCACACCTTCAGGCATGTATTCCGACAAGGCAGCAAGCATTGCGTCGCGCCGGCGGCTGTATATACGGCGCAACATTGGGATGTGAGTCTCGAAACTGGCCTGCGCTACCTGGTGAACAGCCATCTGATTGATCGTGGCCGAATGCAGGTCAGCAGCTTGTTTCATCAGAACAAGCTGCGAGATCACTGGCCTGGACGCGACCACCCAACCCAACCGCAATCCTGGTGACAAGGTTTTCGAAAAGCTGCCGCAATACACTGTTCGGCAAGCTTCGATCGAACCCTTGCGCGCGATCTCCAACGCCAGAACCGGCGGGATCGGATCTCCATCGTAGCGAAGCGCCTGATAGGCACCGTCCTCGATAACCGCGCAGTCGAGCTGATCCGCCAGATCAAGCAGAGCTTCGCGACCGCGCCGATCCACTGTCTCACCTGTTGGATTGGCGAAGTCGGGCGACAGATAGGCGAACTTGACTGTGCCTTCGCCGGCGGCTTCCCGGTATTCCGACGCGCCCCGATTGCCATTGATTATGAGCCGGTCAAAGCGCGGTTCATAAGCATTAAAGGCGGCTAACGCGCCCAGGTAAGTGGGCCAGCCGACCAATGCTATATCGCCCGGCGAAAGAAACAGCTTACCCAAGTAGTCGAGCGCCTGCTGCGACCCGGAAGTGATCAACACATTGTCTTCGCTGCAATCAATTCCGATATCGCGCATATGTTCGGCGATCCACTGCCGCAATGGAAGGTGACCTTCGCTGACGGAGTATTGCAACGCCTGAGCTTGCTGTTCAGGCCCGAGAGCCAGTTGGAATGCCTGTGCAAACGCATCCGCTGGAAACAACTCAGGATCGGGAATGCCGCCTGCGAAAGAAATAATGCCGGGCTGATCGAGCAGTTTCAGAAGTTCGCGGATTTCGGATGCCTTCATCCGCGATACACGTGTGGCGAACAATTGATCCATTTGGCGGTCCTCCCTTGCCCGATGACCGGTGCAGGCTATTGATGAAGGAATTAAAGTCAATAATACTGACCTAATGTTTCAAGGATCGTGATTGGGTTTCTTGAATCGAGGTCGAATACGTGGTCATGTAATTTGACCAATTTGAAATGATGACACGATGCCCTTCCAGAAAGTCCAGACCGAGAAACTGTCCCTTGCGGTTGTTCGACAAATCGAACTGCTGATCCTGCGAGGCATCCTCCGCCCTGGTGAGCGCCTGCCGCCCGAGCGCGAGTTGGCAGAGCGGTTGGGCGTATCTCGCCCATCGTTGCGCGAGGCTATTTCTGACCTGCAGGAACAAGGGTTGCTGGCTGCCAAGGCCGGTTCCGGCATCTATGTCGCCGAAGTTCTGGGATCGGCTTTTTCTCCGGCATTGATCCGACTGTTCAGTAGCCATGATGAGGCAGTGTTCGACTACTTGTCGTTTCGGCGGGATATGGAAGGATTGGCAGCCGAGCGTGCTGCGCGCCTGGGTTCGGAAAGCGACCTAAAAGTCGTGCAGGCGATCTTCGATAAGATGGAGATGGCACATGATCGCAACGCGGCCGAGGAAGAAGCCCATCTGGACGCTCAGTTCCACATGGCAATTATCGACGCCAGCCATAACGTGGTGATGCTGCACATGATGCGGTCGATGTTCGATCTGTTGCGTCAGGGCGTATTTTATAACCGCCAGATAATGTTCCAGCAGCGCACGACACGCGACGCCATCCTGAATCAGCACCGTGCAATCAATATGGCACTGCAGGAGCGCGACCCGAAGGGCGCACGGCTTGCGGTTGAGCAGCACCTGAACTTCGTCGAAAGCTGCATGGCGGATCAGCAGAAAGCGATCCGCAATGAGGCGATTGCGCGGCAACGCTTGGAACATGAAACTGGTCCGCGCTGATATTTTTCGGGAATATACCGAGATCATATCCGGTTCTTCGCCCCGCTACACTCCGAATTGACTGAAAAAGCTGCATTGCTGCGATCATCGGAATGGTTGCACAGGGTACCGCCATACTGCGGTTCTATCTCGTCGAAAATCGTGGTCATAACCACGATGACTAGATCACGCACCACCCGGTTCTGTGGATTGCTATATACTCTTTTTCCTTGCCGGCGTTGATGTACTGCCGGTTCAGGAAAAGAAAAACCCGAGAGCCAGTGGCTCTCGGGTCATGAGTTCCAAACATCGCGAAGGAAATTAGTGCAGCTTGGCACCCACATCGGCGATGGACGCATCGATCAGCTTGTTTGCCTGCGCAGCGGTCATTTGCTTGGCCAGAACCACATTGGCAGCGGAAACCGCAACCGTGATCGCCTGATCTCGGACTTCCTTGACTGCGGAAGCTTCAGCCGAAGCAATCTGATCCTGAGCCGCAGCCAGACGGCGGGCGATGGATTTTTCCAGATCAACCTTCGCCTGTTCAGCAGCCAGAATAGCGTCTTCTTTCGCCGCGGCCACGATGGCGTCCGCCTGACCCTGTACTTCGCGCTGCTTGCGCTCGTACGAGGCCAACAAAGTGCGGGCTTCTTCGTGCAGGGCACGGGCTTCATCCAGTTCGGATTTGATACCCGCGGCGCGGTTGTCCAGCGCACCACCGATCATGCCCGGCACCTTGAAATAGAACAGGACCGCGATGAAAACGATGAAGCCCAGAAGGACGACAAAGTCGGTGTTGCCAAGCGAGAAGAACGGGCCGCTTGCGGCGAATGCCGGGCTGGCCGCACCAAAGGTCAGGATAAGGGCAAGAGTGTTCCGCATGTCACTTATCCTTTCGTCTGCGCGTCAACTGCACTGTCGATGGCTTTGGCATCCGCCTCGCCGCCCAGTGCGGTAACCAGTTCAGCTGCCGTGTCCTTGGCAACCACTTGAATGCTTTCCAGCGCACCGGCACGGATGTCGGCAATTGCCTTTTCCGATTCAGCCGCTTTTGCAGCGATTTCTGCATCCGCCTTGGCAATCGCGTCATCCAGACCAGACTGGATTTCGGCGCGGGCTTCTGCTGCGATACGCTGTGCCTCAGAACGGGCATCGGCCAGCGCCTTGTTATAGGCCTCTTCGGCCTCGACCGCCTTGGCCTTCAGATCTTCGGCCGCAGCCAGGTCATTTGTAATGGTCCCCTGACGTTCAGCCAAGATTGCCGCAATGCGGGGCAGAGCCACGCGGGACAGGACCAGAAAGATGACGACCAGCGTAATGACCAGCCAGAAAATCTGGTTGGGGAACCAATCGAAGCAGAGCTGCGGCATCCCGATGGCGGAACCACCGGCGTCGACGCACGAGCCAACTACTTCTTCTGAAATGGGTTCAGTCGCCATGATGTCCTCCGTCGGAACGTTGTCTTTACAACAGGTGGGCCGCTATGGCTTGGACCCACCTGCGCGTAAGGATCAGGTTCCGCAGATTAGACGGCGAACATCAGCAGCAGCGAGACCAGGAATGCGAAGATCCCCAGGGCTTCTGCGAATGCGATACCGATGAACAGGGTTGCGGTTTGCGAAGCAGCCGCCGAAGGGTTGCGCAGGGCGCCGGCCAGGAAGTTGCCTGCAACGTTGCCCACCCCGATTGCGGCTGCGCCGGAACCGATTGCTGCCAGGCCTGCGCCGATGTGTGCGAGATCGCCTTCCATGATGTTTCTCCTTACGAATTGGAAGTTTCGATGTTGGGGTATCAGACCTTAGTGCGACGGATGCAGCGCATCTTTCAGGTAAACACAGGTCAGAATGGTGAAGACGTAGGCCTGGATGAAGGACACGAGGACCTCGAGGCCGTACATAGCGGTGATGGCCAGAACGGACACGGGCGAGATCACGGCGATCGCGGCGAAGCCTGCGAAAACCTTGATAACCGCGTGGCCTGCCATGACGTTACCGGCAAGACGAATTGAGTGACTGACCGGACGTACGAAGTACGAGATCAGCTCGATGATTGCCAGAACAGGGCGCAGCGCCAGTGGCGCGCTGGAGACCCAGAACAGGCCCAGGAAGCTTGCGCCGTTCTTGACGAAACCCAAAACGGTCACGGTCAGGAACACGGCCAGCGCCAGCGGGATGGTCACGGCAAAATGCGATGTGGTGGTGAACGACATCGGCAACATGCCCAGGAAGTTCGCGCAGACGATGAACATGAACAGGGTCATGACATAGGGGAAGTACTTGACGCCTTCCTTGCCGCAGATGTCTTCCAGCATCTTGTAGATGAAGCCATAGGCCAGCTCGGCCACCGACTGCATCCGGGTCGGAACAATCGCGCGCTTTGAGGTGCTGAGAACCAGCAGAGCAAAGATCGCAGCAATCGCCAGGAACAGCCATAGGGTCACGTTGGTGGGCGTGTACCACGCAATCGCACCGTCGCCGAACAACGGCTTGACGATGAACTGATCCATCGGATGGAAAACCAGGCTGCTGCCTTCTGCTGCGGTGGTCTCGGTCGCCACGTTCAGTCCCTTTCGTCCTTCTCGGCAGCCTCGGCTGCCGCTTGTTTCTCTTGAACCTCTTTCGCGCTGCGGAGCATAACCTTCACGCCCGCGACAAGGCCCAGCAATGTGAACAACACCAGAAAGATCGGGATTGTCCCGAGCAGGCTGTCCAGCCCGTATCCGATGCCAAATCCGATCCCCAGACCGGAAACCATTTCGATGACCATCCTCCAGGCAAGCTCACCTCCGGACACGTCAGCATCCGCACGAGGTTTCGGCGCCTTGGCCTTTTTCGCCGCCTCGATCTTAGCCTCAAGCTGCGCCATACGCTGCTTTTGGTCATCATCGGTCACGGGCGTTTTCCTCGCACAGTCTTGAGCATGGTGCTAAGGGGCGAACAGCGCAGAGTCAACGGTATTGATCGTTCGATTGCTGTCGGCTCAACTTATTGGTTTTAAACATGTTTACCGACCACAAACGATGTCTCACTTTTGCTCTCCAAATGCAATTCTCGGTAAATTCGCTAAAACTGGATATTCAACCAAATGGTTGACCAAATCTGACCGCTGTGGTTCAGCGGTTTCATGTCCAATGATCTCGACACCGTGTTCGCCGCTCTTGCCGATCCTACTCGCCGCACCATTCTGGCAATGCTGTTAGAAGATGATATGGCCGTCACTGATGTGGCCGAGCCGTTCGAAATGTCGCTGGCCGCGATCTCGAAACACCTGGTAATTCTGACAAAGGCAGGCCTGATATCTCAGGAAAAGCGCGGTCGGGTGAAATGGTGCAAACTAGAACCCGACGCGCTGCGCGCCGCGTCGGTCTGGATGCAGGGGTTCGGGCAGTTCGAACCGGTTAACCTTGACGCCTTTGAACGTTTTCTTGCGGTCGAGTTACCCAACGAAGACCGCTGAGGCCTACCGAACAACAAATACTGACATTGTGGCATGTTTGGCCAAATAGCCAGCATGACTTGAGAAGATGTAATCCGTAATCCGAGGCGCATGGGTTCCAACAACGATCAGATCGGCGCCAATCTCCTCGGCAGCACGTGCCAAGTCACCATCCACTTCGGCAGCAACATCGGTAGAATGAATATTTCGAAAAGCGACTTTGGCACCGCTTTGCTTCGTGAGCTGCTCGGCAAAGGCACTGAGCGTTTCATGGATGGCCGCATCTGTCTGTACAACATCGCCTGGCTGTATTCCAGTCACGCTGACAACAGTGATCGTGGCGTTTTGCCATTTGGCCAGCTGCGCTGCGACATCTGCCGCCTTACGAACCTCGGGCGGCAAGTGGATATCGATCGGGAACATAATGTGGTTGAACATAAGTATCTCCCTTTCTGACCACACAATAGAGAACGCCGCGTCCGGTGGCCTTGATATGCCTCAAGAGCCGCATTGCAGGTTGGCACGCCCGCAGAATGCAGTAGCGCGCCAGGGGCCGAACTAGCTCACCCTTCCAGACTGGGTCCGATACCCTCAATCACTCCGCTGGCATCCGCGCGGCAAATCCATGGCACTTCAGACCCGGCGACCGCCACTGTTATCGTGGTTCCGGCCGAATCCGGCTGGGTCGAGATTGCCTTGACGTCGCCAGGTCGGGTCTCTGTTTCCGCCGCGACCAGAGCTTCGCAGCTGGCATCCAGCTCTGCGTGCGATGGGCCACCCGGACCACTTTGTGCGCAAGCGGAAAGTGACACAATGGCACCGGCAAAGAGAGGCAGTTTCACATAGGATCTCCCTGTCATTTTGCGAGGTAAGCTGACATATCTCCGGCTGAACGCAAGACTTAGTCCAGTGCCGGGCTTGCGGTATTCGGCGGCACCTCTTCGCTCTTCAGCAAAAGAACAAGCGCAATCCCCGTTAACGCAGCCCCAACCAGGACCAGCGCGGCTGGCGCTGGCCGACCCAGAGCGATTTCCCACAGGATGACCCAGCAGGGTATCAGATAGGTATATGCCATAACCTTGGCTGACGGCAGGCGCAGTGCCGCAAATTGCACCAACACAAAGCTGGCAGCCGTTGCGAATAGAGCCAGGTAAAGAAGGCTGATCCAGACAAGGGGCGAAAGGTTGGCCCAGTCCGTGGCGCGAATATCTGACCAGCCAAAAATTGTCAGGATCAGGCAACCTGCAAGCAGGGTGCCAAAGGCGAACACGACCGCTGACTCCCCTCGATTCAGTTTGCGAACCATTGGGGTATAGACCGCGTGGGCCGCGCAACCCCAGAAATAGATGATCTCGCCACCGCCAATTTCAAACGCGCGAAATGCCAGCCAATCCGCCTTGAAAATCACCCACAGCGCGCCCGTTGCACCGATTGCCAGCGCCGTGGCCATACGAGGTGTCGTGATCTGGCGCAGCAGCACCCATCCCGCAAGCGCTGACATTACCGGTGTCAGAGTAAAGACTGCGGCAGCACTGACAGGGGCAGCTGTCTTGAGGCCATAGAACATCAATACGAAATAGGCCGAGAACAATCCGCCCAGGATCAGATAGCGCCAAGGCGCTTGCGCTGCGCTGCGCGGCAAACCTGTGGTCAAGAGCGCAGCAACACCAAGGACAACCGCCGCAATGGCAAAACGTGCCGCCGTGATCGCAGAAGGCGCAATCTGATTGGCCACCATCGCGCCCAGCGAAAAGCTGCCTGCAACCAATGCTGAAAAAACAAGCATAGCCAGATGGCCGCGGGCCTGTTGGCTCATGTCTGCCAGCCTTTGGAATGCTCTTTGAGGAATTTCAGAAAAGCCTGCACCTTGGTCGTGCGATGCAGGTCCACATGGGTGACCAGCCACAGCTTGCCGAACCACTCAGGCAAAGGATCGACAACTTCGATCAGATCAGGATCGCGAGCCGCCTCCCACCTTGCCATGAAACCGATGCCAGCGCCGGCCAGAACCGCCTCGCGCATACAGAAATTGTTGGTGCAGCGAAAAGTGATCGCCTCTGCGGGAACTGTCGCGCGCAGCCATCTCGAAAACGGAGCCCGGCTGTTTTCGTCATCCGCGCTGACAAAGAAATGGCTGGCAAAATCCTCAACGCTCGCAGGCTTGCCATGGCGGTCGATGTAAGACTTGCTCGCATAAAGCCCCACCTCTTGTAGAACAAACGGCTGCACCACGTTGTCGGGCTGATCCGGGACGGCGCCCGCGCGAATGGCGACATGGGCTTCACCATATTCCAGGCGGAACAGGCGGTCGCCCGTCAGATAGCGCACTATTAACCCCGGATGCGCATTTTGGAATTCACTGAGTACCGGCACGATCAGAGGTGCGAACGACGCCAGTGAGGTCACGACAAGTTCGCCCGAGACGTCATCGCCGCGCCCCTTCATCCGGCCTACCAGTTGGTTGAATTGATCTTCGGTCGCCTGCGCCACCCGCAATAGGTCATCGCCCGCATCTGTCGGTGTGTAACCACGCGCGTGGCGCTGGAATAGTTTGACGCCCAAGCGCGCCTCGATCGCGTCGATATGGCGGATGACCGTTGCATGATGCACACCCAGAACTTCGGCCGCACCGCTGACCGTGCCCATGCGCGCCACCTGATAGGCGGTTCTCACTTCGTCCCAATTGTCCATTGCATCGCTTCCAGTGTGCAAATTCCAACAATGACTGTTGATGTATCCGAGTTTTGTTCGCCAGCGCAACAAACATATTGAGCCCGAATTCAATTCACACTGACCAAAGGACCAACTGAAATGATCAAGACCATTCTGCACATCGACGCCTCGGCCCGCCGCGACGGATCGACCACCCGTGAATTGTCAGACCGGGTCGTCAAGCACCTGAACGCTGGCAGAATCATCCGCCGCGATCTGGCGACTCCGCTTCCTCTGCTGACTGAAGACTGGATCAACGCCAACTTCACGCCAGCCGATCAGCGCAACGAAGCTCAGCGTGATCATCTGTCCCTGTCTGATGAGCTGGTGCAGGAACTGCAGCAGGCGGATACAATCGTCATCGGCCTGCCTATTTACAACTTCTCGGTTCCAGCCGCGTTCAAGGCCTGGATCGACCTGGTTGCCCGCGCTGGTTTGACGTTTGCCTATACCGAAAACGGCCCCAAGGGTTTGCTTGAGGGCAAGCGGGCCGTTCTGGCAATTGCCTCGGGCGGTGTGCCCGTCGGTTCCGAAGTCGACTTTGCCACCAACTATGCGCGCCACGTACTGGGCTTCATAGGCATCACCGATGTCGACGTGGTTGCTGCGGATCAGATGGCCGTCGATGCCGAAGCAGCCCTGAACAACGCACGCAAGGCCGTTTCCGAACTGGCGGCTTGATCGACCCTCTGGTCAATCCACTTTGAAACGTCCAGTCTGCGCCCCATCAGGTCAATTCGGATTGGGCGTTTCAAATGAAAAAGATCGGAATTCTGGGCGGCGTCGGCTGGGCCTCAACCGTGGACTACTACCGTGCTATCGCCGAAGGTTCAGGCCGGTATTTTGCCGAACGTGGTCATGGGTCCCCGCTGCCAGTCCCTCCGATGACGATCGAATCTGTCACGCAAGCCAAAACCCGAGCCCTACGTGGCGTGGCCGGAGACGAACAAAGCTGGGCCGCGTTCGACGCTGTCTTTCGTGAGGCGCTTCTCACCCTCGAACGCGCGGGTTGCGACTTTGGCATTATCGCGTCAAACACGCCTCACGCCAGATTGCACGCAATCCGGCAAGGTGTGTCTATGCCGATCCTGAGCATCTTTGACGCAACCGCCCATGTTACTGCCACAACGTCAGCGTCGAAAGCTTTGGTTTTGGGGACGACGGTTACAATGCAGGCTACTGATTATGCCGAACATCTTGCTGCCAAGGGCGTCACAGCCAATGACCCGCTGCCCGGACCGGCAATAGCCGAAATGCAGGATATGATCGACACAGACTTCTATGGAGGTGCGTCGAACGCCGCCCGTTTCCGACTGCTGGCTTTCTGCAATCGCCACGCAACACCCGGAACCGCAGTCCTTTTGGCCTGCACCGAGCTACCGCTGGCCTTTCCTGATCATCTGGACGACCCGGTATTCGAGGCCGATGGGCATCTGTTCATCAACCCATCCGCTGCACATGTCGCGGCCGCACTGAACAAGGCACTGGACAACTGATCAGGGCAGCCAGTTCACGTCGCATCCAATTCTATCAAGGAACGCCATCAAATCGGTGCGGGGCATTGCAACCGTCCGATCATTGACCAACGGATGCATATTTATGACGTCCGACTGTTGTGCGGCAGCGTCCATGAAGAAACGCACGTTGTTTTCCACCCCGTTGATCATCGCCAGCGGACTAACTGCGCCGGGGCGAATGCCGAGGTTCTGCATCAGTCGATCCGCCGAGCCAAAAGACAAATTGCCGATCCCGAGTTCAGCCGCAAGCGCCTTGAGATCGATCTCGCGGCTTTGTTCCAGCGTTATCAGGTAATTCCGCTTCTTCTTGTCGCGCAGGTACAGGTTCTTGAGCCGCAGGACATTCTCACCAGGCACTAAAAACTGATCCTCGACCCCTTTGGCGTCTTCGACAGTGCGCAACGGGATGTGCGTATGAAGTCGATAGGTCAGCCCCCATTCATCCAGTTGCGAGAGCAGCGCATCAGAGCTAAGCGGCAAAGTATCCTGAAATGCAGATGATGCATCCATGTCGGCCTCCCGGTGAGTTTCGGTCGCATTTGCAGCGAAAGCGTGCCGGGTTCAAGGCCTGTCTCGCTTGACTCTACAAGCAAACAGGCATACGCAACCGCCAAACATCCGGAAGCCGTGATCTTCCGGTCCCTTGAGTCGTTCAGGGATCGCCCCCCACCAGCGTGTTACGCCCGTGGGGGCAATTGTGTATTCAACCGGTGTTTCCTACTTAGGAAGCATCAAGTCAAAACCGGCATAGGAGGCCGAAGGCATGTTTGAAAATCTATCCGAACGCCTCTCTGGCGTCTTTGACCGGCTGACCAAGCAAGGCGCCCTGTCCGAAGAGGACGTAAAAACCGCCCTGCGCGAAGTGCGTGTAGCCTTGCTTGAGGCTGACGTCTCGCTGCCGGTGGCACGCGAATTCGTCAAGAAGGTGCAGGATCAGGCCACCGGTCAGGCTGTCACCAAGTCGATTACGCCCGGCCAGCAGGTCGTCAAGATCGTACACGACACGCTGGTTGATGTTCTGCGCGGCGAGGACGATCCCGGCGCGTTGAAGGTCGACAACCCGCCCGCTCCGATCCTGATGGTCGGTCTGCAGGGTTCGGGTAAGACGACGACGACCGGTAAGCTTGCCAAGCGACTGAAGGAGAAAGAGGGCAAAAAGGTCCTGATGGCCTCGCTGGACGTCTATCGCCCGGCGGCGATGGATCAGCTGGCGGTTCTGGGCACCCAGGTCGGCGTGGATACCCTGCCGATCGTACCGGGCCAGAAGCCGGTCGATATCGCCAAACGTGCCAAACAGCAGGCGACGCTAGGCGGCTATGACGTCTACATGCTCGACACCGCGGGTCGTCTGCACATCGACGAAGTGCTGATGGACGAGGTCGAGCAGGTCCGCAATGCGGTCGACCCCCGTGAAACCCTGTTGGTCGTCGACGGTCTGACCGGTCAGGTCGCTGTTGAGGTCGCAGAAGAGTTCGAGGCCAAGGTTGGCATCTCGGGCGTGGTCCTGACCCGGATGGACGGCGACGGGCGCGGCGGTGCGGCGCTGTCGATGCGCGCGGTTACTGGCAAGCCTATCCGCTTTGTCGGTCTGGGCGAAAAAATGGACGCGCTCGAAACCTTCGAGCCGGACCGGATCGCCGGTCGTATTCTGGGCATGGGCGACATCGTTGCCTTGGTCGAAAAGGCCCAGGAAACGATGGAGATGGAACAGACCGAGCGCATGATGAAGCGCATGGTCAAGGGTCAGTTCAACATGAACGACCTGAAAATGCAGCTGGAACAGATGATCCAGATGGGCGGCATGCAGGGCATGATGGGCATGATGCCGGGCATGGGCAAAATGGCCAAGCAGATGGATCAGGCCGGCATGGACGACAAGATCCTGCGCCAGCAGATCGCGCTGATTCAGTCCATGACCAAGCGTGAACGCGCCAACCCGCAGCTGCTGCAAGCTAGCCGCAAGAAGCGGATTGCGGCAGGTTCGGGCATGGAGGTCAGCGACCTCAACAAGCTGATCAAGATGCACCGGCAGATGTCGGACATGATGAAGAAGATGGGCAAGATGGGCAAAGGCAAGATGCTGAAGCAGGCCATGAAAGGCATGTTCGGCAAAGGCGGCCCCTCGCCCGAGGAAATGGCCGCGGGTATGGACCCCAAGGCACTGGAACAGGCGGCCAAGGCGATGGGTGGCAAGATGCCCGGTATGCCTGGAATGGGTGGCGGCATGACCCTGCCCCCGGGTCTGAGCGGTTTCGGAAAGAAAAAGTGACCCCAGCACGCTGCACCCAGCCCCCGTCCGGAAAGGCGGCGATGGCAGCAGCGCATTATCGCGCTGCCCTGCCGGTCATCGAGACCCGGCGGCTGGTCCTGCGTGCTCCACGTATTGAAGACCTGTCTGTGTGGACGGCGATTTGTCGGGACTGCTTTGGCGATACGGAACAGGAAGCTTGGACCGAGTTTTCCTATTATACGTCCGGCTGGCTTCTGCACGGTCACGGCTTGTTCACGGTCACAAGAAAAGAAGACAACCAGATCGTCGGCTTCGTCATTTTGGGGCTTGAATGGGACGATCACGAGCCCGAGCTAGGCTATATGTTCGGAGCAGAGCATCGTCTGCAAGGATATGCCACTGAAGCCTGTTCTGCCGTGCGTGATTTTGGGTTCGACCTGCTTGGACCGGGACAATTCGTAAGCTACGTGTCGGCCTCCAATGCCCGCTCGAATGCCCTCGCCCAACGATTGGGCGCATCGCGTGACAAAGTTGCCGAGCGCACCGTTGGCACGGATCAGCATGTCTGGCGTTACGGCGGGGTGCAGGCATGACAATTTCCATGGCGATCCCAACACTGGAAACAGAACGCCTGATCATGCGCGCGCCGTGCGAGGCTGACTTCGTGCCAGAGGCCGAGTTCTTTGCCAGCGATGCCTCAAAATTCGTGGGCGGTCCGCTTCGTCCGGACGAGACCTGGCGCATGGTAGCGACGCTGCTGGGCCACTGGGCCATGCGTGGCTTTGGCTTCTGGGGCGTCGAAGAAAAGGACACCGGAACCTATGTAGGTCACGTTGGCCTGTGGCGTCCTCACAGCTGGCCTGAATCTGAAATCGGCTGGACGCTGATGAACCACGCAACCGGCAAAGGCTATGCGACCGAAGCCGCTCTGGCATCTCGGACATATGCTTATGACGTATTGGGTTGGGACACCTCGATCTCTCTGATCGATCCGCAAAATGCGGGTAGCAAGGCCGTAGCGGAACGGCTGGGCGCCCGGTTCGAAAGCATCTACGAACATCCCAAATTCGGCACCATGCAGATGTGGCGTCACCCCGGACCTTCCGATCTCGTGAACGGCGGGATGGAGGCCTACGCATGATTGACCTCCAGATCCCTACTCTCAAAACTGATCGGCTGATCCTGCGAGGCCCTGAAGAACGTGATTTCGAGAACGTCGCCGAGTTCTTTGCTGACAAAGATCGAAGCTGGGGCTTTGGCGGACCTCTGGGCCGGAACGAAGCATGGCGATGGTTCGCCAGCATGATCGGCCACTGGGTTCTGCACGACTATGGCTTCTGGACCGTCGAAACCCATGGCGGTCAGCCCGTAGGCTTTGTCGGAATCTGGGGCCCCGAAGGCTGGCCTGAACCGGAGCTCGGCTGGGTCATGTTCGCCGGAAGCGAAGGCAAGGGATACGCGGGCGAAGCCGCAGAAGAGGCGCGCCGCTATGCCTATGAAGTTCTGGGTTTCGAGACCCTGAGCTCGAATATCTTTCCGGGCAACGACCGCTCGATCGCTTTGGCCGAGCGGCTGGGCGCGCACTACGAGCGCAGCTATGAAAACGTGTCTCATGGTACCGAGCTGGTCTATCGCCACCCCGGCCCGGACCAGTTATCGGAGGGGATCGCATGACAACGACATACTCGATCCCCTCGATTGAAACCGAACGCCTGATACTGCGCGCGCCACATTGGAATGACTTGCCCGCGATGACTGCGTTCTACGCGTCTGAACGCAGCCACATGGTCGGCGGACCCAGAGATGAGCTGGGCAGTTGGAGCGCGTTAACCAACCGCCTTGGTCACTGGGCGGTGAGAGACTACGGTCTTTGGCACCTGACCGAAAAGTCCACCGGCCTGTTTGCGGGATGGGTTGGCATTATAGATATCCCCGGATGGGACGAGCCTGAACTTGGCTGGACCCTGCTCGAAGAAGCCGAAGGCAAAGGGCTTGCGTATGAGGCCGCCGTTGCCGCTCGTACATATGCGGCGAAGCAACAGAACCTGAGCCGTGTAATTTCCTATATCGCCCACGAGAACACCCGTTCGCGTGCATTGGCCGAACGGTTGGGCGCCACCTATGAGCGTGAGGGCGAGGTGCTGGGTAAAACTTGTCAAGTTTGGCGCCACCCCAAGATCGACCTATCCGAACCTGCATTGAGCACCGAAAGGACCAGCCAATGAACAACCCCGTGACGCGAGCCGCCATGCTGCTGAAGGAGCATCGCGAAAGCATCGACCGGCTGGACGCGATCCTCGTCTATACGCTGGGCGAGCGGTTCAAACACACGCAGGCCGTTGGCAAGCTCAAGGCCGAACACGACCTTCCCCCGTCCGATCCTTCGCGCGAAGCTGCACAGATCGCACGGTTAGAAGAACTGGCGAAAACGGCGGATCTGGACCCTGATTTCGCCAAGGCTGTCCTGAATTTCGTCATTCAGGAAGTCATCCGACACCACAAGAAACACCAGAAATAGCCGGGCAATTCCCGGCTTCACCAAAGACACGCCATTGGCGTGATGCCATTCAAAGGAGATACCACCATGGCAATGAAAATTCGTCTCGCCCGCGGCGGCTCGAAAAAGCGTCCCTTCTATCGCATCGTGGCTGCTGACAGCCGCATGCCGCGCGACGGCCGTTTCATCGAAAAGCTGGGCACTTACAACCCGCTGCTGCCGAAAGACAGCGAAGAGCGCGTGAAAATGAACATGGAGCGCATTCAGTACTGGCTGGACCAGGGCGCCCAGCCCACCGACCGTATCGCACGCATGCTGGAAGCAGCAGGCACCCGCGAAAAGGCCGAGCGCAACAACCCCAACAAGGGTACTCCGGGCAAGAAAGCTCAGGAGCGCGCGGAAGAGAAAGCTGCTAAAGCTGCTGCTCCGGCAGAAGAAGCTGCTGCTGAAGAATAAGCAGGTAGGCGCGTGCAGGATCAGACTTTCAGTAACGAATTCCGCACGCAATTCGATCTGTTGCTGCGGCTCCGGCGTGATGTGCGCCGGTTCCGCAGCGATCCCGTGGACGAGGCGGTGCTGGCGCGCTGCCTCGACACGATTCGACTGGCTCCCTCGGTGGGGCTAAGTGAACCCTGGCGCGTGATCCGCGTCGAAAGCCCGGCAGCACGCGCAGCCGCGCTTGAAAATTTCCAGACCGCAAACGCCGAAGCCCTTGCGGGCTACTCTGGTGAATCGGCGAAAATTTATAGCGGCTTGAAACTGTCGGGCATGAAAGAAGCGCCTGTGCAACTGGCCGTGTTTTGTGACGAGGCGACCGACAAGGGCCTGGGGCTGGGTGCAGGAACGATGCCCGAAACGCGCCGCTACTCGGTAGTAACTGCCATCACTCTGTTCTGGCTGGCCCTGAGGGCCGAAGGGCTGGGGCTGGGCTGGGTGTCGATTCTCGACCCTGACCGTTTGACCCGCGATCTTGACGTGCCTTACAGTTGGCGGCTGATCGGCTATTTCTGCGTCGGCTGGCCCGAAGAACTGTTGGACGCCCCCGAGCTTGAGCGCGTCGGCTGGGAAAGTCGAAGCACGGAACTGGCGGTCGAGGTGAGATAGGCAGATGTTCGGATTGTTACGACTTCCCATCCTTCTGCTGATCGCCTTTATTGTGGGCGTATACTTTGAACGCAGCAACCAACGTGAGGCATGTGCGAACCAGGGCAACTGGCAGGATGGGATATGTGTGACAACGGAAGGATCAAATGAGTGATCTGATCTGCGTAGGCAGTATTGCGGGCTCGTATGGGGTGCGCGGCGAGGTGCGGTTGAAAAGCTACTGCGCGGTGCCCGAAGATATCGAAACCTATTCTCCGCTGACCGACGAGACCGGCGCGGAACGCTATCCACTGGTTCTGACCCGAACAATCAAGAATGGGTTTGCTGCAAGGTTGGGCGGGGTCGAGACCAAAGAAGAGGCCGATGCAATCAATGGTCTGCGCCTGTTCGCCCGGCGCGACCAACTGCCATCGTTGCCGGATGACGAGTTTTATCACACCGATCTGATCGGACTGGAAGTCTATGACACTGGCGGCACTCTGTTGGGCCGCGTGAAATCGGTGCAGAACCACGGTGCAACCGATCTGCTGGAACTGCACGGACCCAGCTTGAAGTCCACGGTTTTTCTTCCCTTTACACTCGAGGCGGTTCCTACGGTCGATCTGGAGCAAGGCCGTATCGTAGCCGATCCACCCGAAGGCCTGCTGTAATGCGGAAGATCATGCTGCATCTGGGTCTGCACAAGACCGGAACGACGGCAGCACAATCCTTCCTGTTCGAAAATCGCGAATTGATCTGGCCAGATCACGCGCTGGTTCTGCCCTATCGCACGCGCAAATCTGGCCTGGCCGAAGCGGCCACGCGCTATTCGGTCTATGGCACGCCCGGCGCACTCACTGACTTTACTGACATGATGCACGCGTTTCTGGCGTCACTGGATTTTGGCAACCGACGAGGGCTGATCCTCAGCGAAGAAAATTTCGCGGGCCTGCGGCCTAGCCGCAATGTCGCAGTGGGGTACGAGGCCGCGCCCGAACTTGCGGCGCATCTGGTAAATCTGGTTCGGGATCGCTTTTCCGGCGAACCCTTGGATATCACCGTGTATCTTTCCCTGCGGCAACGCGGAAGCTGGTTGCGCAGCCTGTGGGCTCATGACTTGCAGCGCACGCGTCTGGTTCAGGATTTCGAGGCCTATCGAACGCGCCTCGATCCGGTGCCTTCGCCGCAATCCACAGCCGGGCTTTTCCGTGACCGGCTAACGGGGGTTAATGTTCAAACCGAGTGGCTTGAAGACTTGCAAGGTCGTCCCTTTGGACCCGGGGATCCATTTGCGGAATTCTTGGACTTGCCCTCGGAACAAACCGCGCAACTGATCGGCCCGACCCGTGCCAATCACCGCCTGCCCGAAGAAATATTGGCCGAGCTGCTGGGCCTCAACCGGTCTGGTCTGGACGAAGCCGCGCTGATCCGACAAAAGGCGGCTTTGGTTGAAAGCGCTCAAAACGATCTGATCGGCACCACATGACAGACAATCCTGGTAAATCCCATGGCCGTAAAGCCATCCGTCCAACACTGAAGCCGCGTGAGCTGATGACCCCGACACCGGATTTGCACGGTGTGTGGAAAGCCAAGATCATCACATTGTTCCCCTCGGCCTTTCCGGGCGTATTGGGGGAGAGCCTGACCGGAAAGGCGCTGCAAGAAGGGTTATGGCAGCTGGAGACGGTCGACCTTCGCCAATTCGGCATCGGCAGGCACCGGAACGTAGACGACACGCCCGCCGGTGGTGGCGCCGGAATGGTGTTACGTGCAGACGTGCTGGGCGAAGCGATCGAACGTACGATGGAGGGGATACAGGGCAACTGGCCACTGATTTACCTCAGCCCGCGCGGCCGGCGGATGGATCAGCGCATGATGCAGAACCTCGCGCGCTGTGACGGAATGACCCTTCTTTGTGGCCGCTTCGAAGGCGTGGATGAAAGGGTGCTGGAACATTACGGCGTTCAGGAAGTCAGTTTAGGCGATTTCGTCATGACCGGCGGTGAAATCGCGGCCCAAGCTTTGATCGACGCAACAGTCAGGTTGATTCCGGGCGTGCTGGGCAATCAGGCCTCAGCCGAAGAAGAGAGCTTTTCGTCGGGCCTGCTGGAACATCCGCAATACACGCGCCCCGCAGAATGGAAGGGCCGTCCGATCCCTGATATTCTGATGTCTGGCCACCATGGGCGTATCGCCCAGTGGCGTCAGGATTTGTCGCAGCAGATCACCCGCGAGCGGCGGCCGGACTTGTGGGAAAACTATCTGAAATCACTAGGCAAGACTTCGGACTGACACGCCATGTGTGTCCCCCATGCCGCATATTCAAGCTTTGAGTGCTCACTGCTTGTGGCTGATTAATTCTCGAAATACTCATCCAACAGATGTTGCGCGCATCTATTCCACATTAGCGTAAGACAGGCTGTTTAATGAAAAGAATCATTTTCCTCGCTTTGCTGGCCACTTCGGCCTGCACAACCAAACCTCTTGCCACATCGGTCCCAACGCAGGCTGGTCATGACCTTAACTCTGCCCGTTCCGCATTTAAGGGGTGCGTCGCCGAAAAGCATGAGGGGGAAAACGCTGCTGTCGTTGGTGGTTACATGACTAACGTTCTGTTGTTTGGCATTGTTATTGGCCCGATCCTTACTGTTCCTTTTGAAGATGAACTGCGCGATCAGGGTGCCATCGATCAAGTGAACCGCTGTATGACCGAGCATGGGTTTGAACGCCGCCAGCTGTCGGACGGCGAGAGGTTCTGGCTGAATGATTCCTTTGGCGAAGAACGTGAACGCCGGCTCAGTCATCTAGTAGGCGGCGGCACTATCGAAACATACTCTGCGACCAGAGCTAAGTCTTAGGCCCACCGGACCAGACGTCAGTATCCGCCACTTTTCCACTGCGCCCAGATTTCGGGCGTTCCGTTGAACGTATTGATGTCCACCTTGCCCTGCACGCCGGGCACCAGGCCTGTGCCCGTGTATTGCCAGAACCGCCAAATAGACTTCGGGTAGACGTTGCGGGGGTGGCCCGCAACTGAACGCAGCCAGAATTCAGCCTTGGGCAGCCGTCCGATATTGGTGTCTTGGTAGAAATCGACTGTTGTATATATGATCGGGCGGCGTCCATAGTGACGTTCCAGGATGTCCAGAAACCGCTGCGCCTCCGCCCGGACTGTACTGCCATCGGGGCGCAGTGTGCACGTCTTGGAATGAGGCGTCCATTCCATGTCCAGCACGTGCGGAAGATCAGCCCCCTTAGGCACGTTGCGAATAAACCACCTTGCCTGTTCCGCTGCCGAACGACAGAAATAGTAGTAGTGATACGCCCCCCAGGGCACTCCAGCCGCCTGCGCGCCACGCCGATGGTCGTCAAACAGAGGGTCAGCTACGTCGCCACCTTCGGTTGCCTTAATAAAGACAAAACTCACGCCTGAGGATTGGGCTTTGCGCCAGTCGATTTGCCCCTGCCAGCGCGAAACATCCAACCCATGCACCGGGTAATGCCCAGGGTGCCGGCCTTCCCATTCATGCGGATCGGCGTCCCCGAAATCCGGGTAGATAACTGCCGGGGCCGTTGCGTCGGCAAAAGTCAGCGGCTCAACTGACTGAGGCGCGGGACCGCGGCGCCCGCAAGATACCAGCGCAAGGGTAGCAAGGACCAGCATCAGTGCTTTACGCATCATGTATTCCTGTTTCAAATTTCTGCTCGTATTATTGTGACCAGAATGCCTGATCGGCCTCACAAGGCAACGGAGCATTTTCCCAACGGCGAAAACCCACCGCCCATCCCCTTATTCGATTGCGATTTAGGCTTGATCCCGACCCGCAAAGCCCGTAAAGCACGGCAATCCGGTGCCGCGCCTACGCGACTCCGGTGTTTTGGTTTGTTTCGCAGCGAGACGTCGGGTTTTCTTCGACCAGGACACGGTGCGGCAGGCCGGACCAAAGGAACATTCGATCTGACCTCTGGCGGGCTGTACGCAGGACCCGGTGAAGACCAAGAGCTCTCAGGCCGTGCCCAAACTTCGTGGACCAACCACGAGCAGATAGGAGTAATTGCGATGGACCTGATCGCACAGCTTGAGGCGGAACAGATTGCCGCCCTGGGGAAAGACATCCCCGATTTCAAAGCCGGTGACACCATCCGTGTCGGCTTTAAAGTGACCGAAGGGTCGCGCACCCGTGTGCAGAACTACGAAGGCGTCTGCATCGCGCGCAACAACGGCACGGGCATTGCCGGTTCGTTCACCGTTCGCAAGATTTCGTTTGGCGAAGGCGTGGAGCGTGTGTTCCCGCTGTATTCGACCAACATCGACAGCATCACCGTTGTCCGTCGTGGCCGCGTTCGTCGCGCCAAACTGTACTATCTGCGCTCGCGCCGTGGTAAATCCGCGCGTATCGCAGAAGTCACCAACTACAAGCCCAAGGCTGGCGCCGAAGCGTAAGGAACGGAAAGATGAAAAAAGACATCCATCCCGATTATCACGTCATCGACGTCAAAATGACCGATGGCACCGTGGTTCAGATGAAATCCACCTGGGGCGCCGAAGGCGACCAGTTGGCCCTAGAAATCGACCCCTCCGTGCACCCTGCGTGGACCGGTGGCTCGTCGCGCCTGATGGACGCTGGCGGTCGCGTGTCGAAGTTCAAAAAGAAATACGAAGGCCTGGGCTTCTAAACCTAGCCTCATCCGAATGCGAAAGGCCGCTCCGTTGGAGCGGCCTTTTTTGTCGAACAATCAAGTGCTGGTCAGCATCTGGTTCGAGCCCAAAATACCGTTTGCTGCAATAGAGGCAAATGACCGCAAAGTTGCAGTTGCTGTTTGATGGTCTATGGTACCGGCCAGTACTTCGTTGAGCCGCCTGATCCGATTGTAAGGGGGGGTGCATTGTCGAAGACATACGGACTGAACAGGCCCGCGATCAGGATATTGAGATGACCGAGTTTATTTCGTTTGAAGAGGGCGAGAAAAACCTCGATTGGATCGCGCTTACAGACGTTTTCATAAAAGGGCACGATTTGCCAAAAGCTGAAGTCGCCGATGTGCTTCTCTACCAGGGTGACAACACACTCTTGAATCGGTCAGCCTGGATTGAAGGCATGGGACTTGCGGTGAAATGCGCCACAGTCTTTCCAAAGAACGCGGTTTCGGGCAAACCCACGATTGGGGGTGCAGTCAATCTCTTCTCAGATCAGGACGGAAAGCTAGCGGCGATCATTGACTTTCACCTTGTGACCAAATGGAAAACCGCAGGGGACAGCCTTTTGGGCGCACGACGTCTCGCGCGCACTGATAGCAACCAAATTCTAATTGTTGGCGCGGGGACTGTCAGCCACTCCCTACACGCAGCCTACAGCGTGCTATTCCCGAATGCTAAATTTACCGTCTGGAACCGGTCGCCTGAGGGCGCCGAGGCATTTGCCAAGCTTTATCCCGGGACTAACGTAGCCACCAGCCTTTCTGACGCTGTTGAGCATGCAGACATCATCACATCTGCAACCATGTCGACCGATCCTCTGCTGAGGGGAGAATGGCTGCGGCCGGGCCAACACGTAGACCTTATCGGATCCTACCGGCCCGATATGCGTGAGGCCGATGATGAGGTGCTACGCCGGGGTCGCCTCTTTGTCGACAGCCGGGACACCACAATTGATCACATCGGCGAGTTGAAGACCCCAATCTCGCAAGGCGTTATTACTCAAGATGATGTGATTGCAGATTTCTATCAGATGGATCGTATGCAGCGCGAAAGTGACGATCAGATCACCGTGTTCAAGAACGGAGGTGGTGCGCATCTCGATTTAATGGCGAGCTGCTTCATACTGTCATCCTGGCAAGCCACTAAAGCAGGCCACGATGTGTGCGTTTAAAGTGGAATAACGCCTTCGATTTGAACCTTCTTTCCAGTTATTTTTTTTGTTCTACAGCAGACGACCCAATACCCGACATTGCCTTAGCTATTGGATATGTCAGCTTTGTCCGCAAAGCGGACCTAACGGCCATTCAAAGCGGAGTATTGTGTTTCAAAACGGCGAACCCATGACCAGCTCACGCTGCCATGGATCATCTCCGCTCTTTCGTCAGGTCGACCGCACTATGCAACGGCGGCACCGGGCCGCGCAGCAACAGGATCGCAAGTACCATCGCGATTAGCGCCGCCATCGCCGCAACGAACATTGCGCTGTCAAAAGCGTTGTCCTGCAATTCGCGCAAAGCTTGCGCCAAAGTGGTTCCCTTTTCAGGATCCAGCTCTGCAATTAATTTTTGAATCTGACTGGGTGCCCCATGTGTCAAAGCGTGGGCCAGATCGGTGCGCTGTGTTGATCCAGCCGGCAGAGCATTAATAACTTCGGACAACCCCCAACGGATCGTGACGGCTTCGGCAAGACCACCGATCACAGAACCCAAAGTCGCCCCGAAATAGAGGAATGCATTCACCACACCAGAGCCCTGCCCCACATGTTCTTCTGGCAATAGGCGCAAGGCCAAGCGGGGCAAAAGGGAAAATCCAATGCCCAACCCAACTCCGATAATTGCCAGTTTCCACCAAAGCTCGGCATAACCGGTCGTATTCGTGGTCGTCGTTAACAGTAAAAACCCCAAGGCCATGAACCCCATACCAAAGATGACTGGCCATTGGAAACTGTACGGGGCCAGAAACCGAGGTGCGAAAACTGACACGATGAACATGCTCACGCTAAGCGGCAGGATCGCCAGGCCTGCATCAATGGGCGAATAGCCGAACGTATCCGGCGATTGAACAAAGACGTTAAAGTAGACAAAGAAACTAAAGAGAGTGAAGCCGGTGAAGAACATTCCCGTTGCCGCCATAAAATAGCGCGGATGGCGGAAATACCGCAATTCGATCAACGCGTCTGAACTGCGCCGTGATGTAATCACCAGTGCAATCACCGCGACCGCGGACACACACAACGGGACCAGAGTCAGTTTTGAGTCCCATCCCCGGCTCTCGCCATTGCTCAGCGCAAATGACAATGGCCCCAGAAGCAGGATCAGTGCAATTGCGCCTGGAAAATCAAACCGGGCATCGGCCAGACGGGTATCTGGTACATAGTTTCGCTTGCTCACCCGCAAGCCAATGACAAAAGCCGCGGCCAGCAGAACGAGGTCAATTGCAAACACGCCCCGCCAACTGATGTAGTGGGCGAAAGCGCCACCAACGATTGGCCCCACACCAATGGCAAGGCCGACGATCGCCCCCCACGCTCCCGTGACACTCGCGCGCTGCTCGTCCGGCGTTGCGGCTGTCAATATGGACAGCGATGTTCCGAATAGTGCCGCCGCCCCCGCGCCTTGGGCGCCGCGACCGATCAGCAGCATGGTGGCATCTTGCGCAAACAAAGCAAAACCCGATCCGGCAGCAAAGACAATCATCCCGAAAAAGAACACACCCATCTTACCGGTGATATCCCCCAACCGACTGACGATTGTAACAAGGGTGGCGCTGACGACCGTATACAGGGCCATTACCCATTGCAGGGCGGAAGGTGTCAGATCAAATTCCGCCTTGAGATTGGGCAGGATGGTCGCCACCGCCGTGGTATTGAAACCCACGACCATCATACAGATGGCGGTCATCGCCAGTACCACGCGCGCACCGCCCGTGTCCGAGGTGTCACTTGTGTTTGTCGTGGTCATCAGCTTGCCCCAGTTCCCGAATGGGCCTTCTGACCGGGCAACGCATCAATCCTCGGCACTGCCTCAACTCAGTGGCTTGTTGAGATAACGTGCTTATATTTATACGATTTTATTTCGCCACGTATAGAGCTTCCCCAAATCACAGCCGCAGTCGTCTGTCCAAGGGTAAAATCTTCAGGCCCTAGCGTGACCTGGCATGCGGTCAAATCCAATAAGACAGCGCGACAGGCAGAGCGACAATTGAGGTCAGGGTCGAAACCAGAATGTAGCCGGCTACATCCGGGCCATACTCGGGCATATGCTGATCAATGAACAGGTAGGTTGCCACGGATGCCGGCATCAGACAGCACAGGATCAGCGCACCGCGTTCGGTGCCGGAAAACCCGAAACCCCAAACCAGCGCACTGGCTATCACCAGAGCCATTACCAGATGCAACCCCGTCAGCAACACAGCGCGCCCGAGACTGTCGATCCTCAAAGTTGCCAAAGTGTGTCCAAGCGTCAGCAGCATCAACGGGATCGACAGACCACCTAATATGTCAAAGGATTTGGCAATGGGTTGCGGCAGAGCAAAACCCGTGGCCATGAGGATTAGCGCTACGACTACCGCATAAATGATGGGCGATGTAGCGAGTTTCCTGGGCGAGAACTCACCCGCCGGAATCCACATGCCAACAGTGAAGATGCTGATCAGTACGACAACGACAAATGCCATGGTATACGCCATACCCGCATCACCCAGCGCCAATAATGTGATCGGCAAACCAATATTGCCAACATTGCCATGCATCAGCGGCGTCAGGAACGCCCGAACTGGCAAACGCAAGGCCCTGAGTGCCGCAAACCCCAACACACCAAAGCCTGCAACCGCTAACGCCGCCGCTGCCATCATGTCCAGAAAGGTTCCGACATCCAGCTTGGTGGTCGACAGGTGCGAAATGATCAATGTCGGATACCCGACATTCGAGACGACGCCACCAATTACCTTGTTGTCAAAAGGCGCCTTGATCAGGGCCAGACAATAACCGATTCCAGCGCAGATAAGCACGGGCAAAACCACGTTCAAAACGTTCAGAAACAGATGGTCCAACCAGTGTCCTCTAGGTCTGCTTTTCACTCAGGACAGTGAAACAACGCGTCGGATTTGGCAATGACTGCCTCTAACCTGCGCCAGTCATGCATTTTTCCAAAATAGAGTCTGCAATTGACCTCCAGCCGTGCCTGAGGTTCTTCCCTTCCCGGCTTACACAACATATAGTGGGCGACAACAACCTGTGGGCAAACACGGCGGGACTTGGGAATACAGGCATGGCACATATCATAGTTGTCGGAAATGAGAAGGGCGGCGCAGGCAAATCGACCGTGTCCATGCATGTGGCCACTGCGCTTGCGCGGTTGGGTCATGGGGTCAGCACCCTGGATCTGGATCTTCGACAGCGCAGCCTGGGTCGGTACTTCGAAAACCGCCGGAACTTCCTGAACGGCGCTGACCTGTCACTAGCAGGCCCCCGCCACCACGATCTGCCCGAAATCGACGCCACCAAACTGAAGCCCGGCGAGAACATTTATGACCACCGACTGTCGGCCGCCGTGGCCGAGCTGGAGAGTGACAGCGATTTCATTCTGATCGACTGCCCCGGTTCGCACACACGGCTGAGCCAGGTGGCGCATTCGCTGGCCGATACGCTGATCACACCACTGAATGACAGCTTCATCGATTTTGATCTGCTGGCTCGGATCGACTCCAAAGGAGAGAAAATTCTCGGGCCGTCGGTCTATTCGGAAATGGTCTGGAATGCGCGTCAGTTGCGGGCACAGGCAGGCCTGAAACCAATTGACTGGGTCGTGGTGCGCAACCGCGTCGGCACACAGCGCATGGTTAACAAAGAAAAGATGCAGCGCGCGATTGAGATGCTATCCCAACGTATCGGCTTTCGCGTCGCTTCCGGCTTTTCCGAGCGCGTGATTTTCCGCGAACTGTTCCCCCGCGGTCTGACACTGCTGGACCTCAAGGATATCGGGGTCAAGCAGCTCAACATTTCGAATATTGCGGCACGTCAGGAACTGCGCGATATGATGAAAGAGCTGAACCTGCCGGGTGTAGAAATCGATTTTTAGGTTCACTGCGGCAGTCTGCCAGCCGGGTAAAAGAAGAACCGGACACCCACAGGTCACTGTTGAATGTCCGGCACCGACTGACAACATCCCTTACTCGCCCGGCTGATAAACCGTGAACAACTCTTTCGGCTCGGGCACACCGCGCAGCATGTAGCGACCGACCGAGATCAGCTCGTGATCGCTGGGTTGCGCCGCGCGGGCCACATCGTCAGAGATCAGGATGCGCTGCCCCAGCGAACGGTGCATTCCGGCAATCCGTGCGGCCTGGTTTACCGTCGGGCCAATGACCGTGAAATCCAAGCGGTTTTCTGCGCCGATATTACCGTACAAAATCTCACCCGCGTGCAGAGCCAGAGTGTAGTTCGACACGGGTTGGCCGGTTGCGATGCGCTGGTTGTTCAATTCGTCCATACGCTCTCGAAGGACGGCAACGGCACCCAGCGCCGCACGGGCATCAGCGTCGATCTCGCCTACGTCGAACATGGCCATCAGGCCATCGCCCATGAATTTCAGAATACTGCCGTCGCATGTGTGAACGACATCAACAGCTACAGCGAGGTAGTCATTCAGCATGTCGATGATCTCGGACCCCGGTAATTCCTCTGACAGGCTGGTGAAACCCTCAAGATCAAAGTTCCAGATCACCGCGTCAATCTCTTGCAGTGATCCACGCCGGATTTCACCTGACAAAACCCGCTGACCAGCGTCGCGGCCAAGATACACGCGCATCAAATCCTGCGCGACCCGCGCACTCGACGCGGATTTCAACGCCAACCCAAGATGCGGCAGCGCTGTATTGATCAGGTCCAGGTCGGTGTCATGAAACCCTTCCGGCGCATTGCTGGTCCATGACATCAGAACCCCATCAACAGGTTTCTTGGCATCCTTGGGACCCTTATGGGTCGGGATGTCAAAACTGACGCCAGTTGCATAATAGTCCGTCGCTCCGGTTTCCCGAAGATCATTCAAAAGAGGGAACCTGCTGGCTTCGTTCTGGTCGACCAACCTTTCGCGGATTATGCCTATATCTTCGTTAAGCAGCGCAAACAGCGGGCTTTGCTTCCAGATTTCACTCGGCTCCTCGGAGTACTCGAACGTCTGATATTCGCCCCCCTGATCTTGATACCAACTGTACCCGGTTCCGCCATAGACCGGATGCAGCGCCGACTGCGCGGCATGAAATCGCATCAATGGCACGCCGAGTTCGATTAGCTTCGTGCAATATCCATCCAACAAGTCCTGCTTGTCTGCGCCTTCAAGGCCGCGCGAAACCAGCCACTCAATGAGATCAATAGATTTTGCCGCGTCGGTCTCCGAGGCTGTCATGTCACGTCCCTGTATCCACTCTGATCTTCATCTGGGAAGAACAGGGGCAGATTACCAGTGATTATTCCATTCCGGCCAGCCGTCGCAGCATCATCCGCAAAAGAACCACCTCGCCATTGGTGAAATGTGCGGCCAGTTTCGCGTCGTATTCCTGCGCAATACAGCGCAATTCACGATAAGCGACCTGACCGGACTGGGTTAGCGACAACCTCTCGACCCTGCGGTCGTTTTCGTCGCGCAACCTTCGCAGAAAACGGCGCTGTTCCAGCTTACGCACGGCCCGGCTTACCTTGGTCTTGTGGATCTTTGCCCGCACCCCGATGTCCTTGGCCGTCATCTCTCCGTAGTTGCCCAGATGAAACAGAACCCGCCATTCCGTCCGCAACATGCCGTAGCGATTCTTATAGACGCGCTGAAACTCGAGAGAACTTTCCTCGGCCGCCTGATTTAACAGAAATGGCAGGAAATCCCGCAGATCAAACTCATCTTTTTTGTTAGTTTCATCCCGTGTCATGCTTGTTAGTTACAAAAACAACTATTATTCGACAAGCAGAAAAGCGAGGTCTCACCATGAATCGTCCGACTCACCCACGTGAAATGATCCAAGCTGAAACGCCTGTCGGCACCTTTCCAGGCTATATGCCGGGCTGGGCAAATGATTTCGAAACCGAGGCCCTGACAGGCGCACTACCGCAGGGAATGAACAGCCCGCAAAAATGTAACTATGGTCTTTATGGCGAACAACTGAGTGGCACAGCCTTCACCGCCAACCCGCCCGAGCGGACGTGGTGCTACCGAATTCGCCCGTCAGTCAAACACTCGGCGCGGTATGAAAAGCTCGATATACCCTACTGGAAATCCGCCCCTTGTGTTGATCCCGATGTGATCAGCCTTGGCCAGTACCGCTGGGACGCGGTCCCCCATTCCGAAGATGGGCTGAACTGGATCACCGGCATGCGCACCATGACGACCGCGGGCGATGTGAACACGCAGGTCGGCATGGCGAGCCACATCTACCTAGTCACTGAATCGATGGTGGATGACTATTTTTTCTCGGCCGACAGCGAGCTGCTGGTGGTCCCGCAGGAAGGTCGCCTGCGCTTTGCAACCGAGCTGGGCATTATCGATCTGGAACCAAAGGAAATTGCCATCATCCCACGCGGTCTGGTTTATCGCGTCGAAGTGCTGGAAGGGCCGTGCCGCGGATTTGTCTGCGAAAATTACGGTCAGAAGTTCGAACTGCCCGGTCGTGGCCCGATTGGGGCCAACTGCATGGCCAACCCGCGTGATTTCAAAGCGCCAGTGGCCGCCTTCGAAGACCGAGAGGTTGCCTCGACCATCACCATCAAATGGTGTGGTCAGTTCCATCAGAGCAAGATTGATCAGTCGCCACTGGACGTAGTCGCCTGGCATGGCAATTACGCGCCATACAAATACGACTTGCGCAACTACTGCCCCGTTGGCGCGATCCTTTTCGATCACCCGGACCCGTCGATCTTTACCGTGCTGACCGCACCTTCGGGCCATCCCGGCACGGCCAATATCGATTTCGTCCTGTTCCGCGAACGCTGGATGGTGATGGAAGACACGTTCCGCCCACCGTGGTACCACAAGAACATCATGTCCGAGCTGATGGGCAACATCTATGGCCAGTATGACGCCAAGCCACAGGGCTTCGTTCCCGGAGGCATGAGCTTGCACAATATGATGCTGCCCCATGGACCGGACAGGGAAGCCTTTGAAAAGGCATCGAATGCCAATCTGGGCCCGGACAAGTTGGACAATACAATGTCCTTCATGTTCGAGACCCGTTTCCCGCAGCATCTGACGGCCTTTGCCGCCAAAGAAGCACCGCTGCAGGATGACTACATAGATTGCTGGAGCGATCTTGAGAAGAAATTCGATGGGACACCGGGCAAGAAATGAGACTTTACGGATATTGGCGGTCTTCCGCGGCTTATCGACTGCGGATTGCACTCGGCCTCAAAGGGCTCGAGTGGGAGGATGTGCCCGTCAATCTGATCAAGGGCGAACAGCAGGAAGCCGCGTATCTGGCCAAGAACCCAATTGGTCTGGTGCCGACACTCGAACTGGACGACGGTACGATGATGACGCAATCCCTTGCGATACTGGATTGGCTGGAAGAGACTCATCCTACTCCGGCTATTTTGCCCTCTGACCCATTGGAACGAGCCCGCACCCATGCAGTAGCACATACAATTGCCGTCGATACCCACCCGATCCAGAATGCGGGCGTCGTAAGCCACCTCAAAACCGCGCTAGGTGCAAGTGACAAACAAGGCATCGACTGGATGTGCCACTGGATGAAACGTGGTTTTACTGCGTTTCAGGCTTTGGCCAAGTCAGACACGCGCTTCGCTATGGGAGACACGCCTAGCCTCGCCGATATTTGCCTTGTGCCGCAACTCTATAACGCGCGACGCTGGGGGCTGGATATGGCCCCATTTTCACGCTTGACCGAGATCGAACAAACCTGCCTTGCTTTGCCCGCATTTTCAGATGCAGCGCCCGAGGCCCAACCCGACGCAAAATGAGACACGCATGAGCCAATTGAAAAAATCCTGGGTGGCTTCGGCCAATTCCGTCGACGCCCCTTTCCCACTAAACAACCTGCCCTATGGCGTCTTTTCAACCGAAGGCTCCGACCCGCGTTGCGGCGTCGCAATCGGAGATATGATCCTCGACCTGACTGCAGCCGAGGAACAGGGGTTGGTCACGCTGGCGGATGAGCCGCTGTTCGATCTGCCCTTCTGGAATCCACTGATGGAAGAAGGCCCAGCCGTCTGGGCTGCTCTGCGCGACCGGCTAACCGAATTGCTGGCCGACGGGTCCGAAGAGCAGGACAAGGTCGAAACCCTATTGGTGGCGCAGGACGAAGTTGAAATGCACCTGCCCTTTGCCGTCAGCGAGTACACTGATTTCTACGCGGGCCGGAACCACGCCTTCAACGTAGGCACCATGTTCCGCGGCCCGGAGAACGCGTTGCCGCCGAACTGGCTGCATATTCCGATCGGCTATAACGGGCGCGCCTCGTCCGTCGTCGTCTCGGGCACTGATGTTCGCCGCCCGTGGGGGCAGCTGAAATCACCTGATCAGGAGTTGCCCGCCTTTCTACCCAGCCGTCGCTTTGACATAGAGCTTGAGATGGGCGCGATTGTCGGAACTCCATCCGATGGACCGATCACAGTTCAGGAGGCCGACGACAACATCTTTGGCTACGTCCTGCTGAACGACTGGTCAGCGCGTGACATTCAGGCCTGGGAATACCAGCCTCTGGGCCCGTTCCAGGCCAAGGCCACTGCGACATCGATTTCCCCTTGGATTATTACCAAGGCCGCGTTGGAACCCTTCCGCTGCGACACCCCCGCGCGTGAATTTGAGCTGCTGGATCACCTTAAGGACTGCGGTCCGATGCTGTATGACATCGACCTGTCGATTACGATGACACCCGCCGGGAAAGCCCCGACAACTATTGCCGAGACGAACTACAACCAGATGTACTACTCCGCTGCCCAGCAACTGGCGCATCACACCACGTCTGGCTGCCCAATGAATACGGGCGACCTGCTGGGTTCGGGCACGATCTCAGGCCCAACCAAGCCAGAACGCGGCTCGCTGCTGGAACTCAGTTGGGGCGGCAAGGAACCTCTGACGCTGGACACCGGCGAAACCCGCAGCTTCATCGAAGACGGCGACACGCTGACCCTGACTGGCGCCGCAAAGGGCGACGGATACATGATTGGCTTCGGAGACTGCACCGGCACGGTTTTGCCCGCTCTGACCGATCCGTACGAGCGTTGATGCATGTTTGAGCTGGACCACATCCAGATTGCGATACCGGAAGGGGGCGAGCCCGCTGCTCGCGCCTTCTGGTGCGCCGCACTGGACCTGAAGGAACTGCCAAAGCCCGAGCCCTTGCGGGCACGTGGCGGGTTGTGGCTGTCATTGGGTCAGGCCGAGTTGCACTTGGGCGTGGAAACCGATTTCAGACCCGCGCGCAAAGCGCATCCCGGGTTCGTCGTGGACGACATCGACGCCGTTGCCGCCCAGATCAAAGCCACCGGTCAAACTGTAGGCTGGGACACGACACTAAAAGATCGCCGCCGTTTCTTTGCCCAAGACCCTTTCGGCAACCGGCTCGAATTTCTGCAAAAGGACTGAATAGATGGCCAAAGCATTCGCATCCCAAGGGGACATGTCAGAAAAGAAAATCTCTTTCACAGAGGTAGGAGAAGGTCTCTATGCCTTCACCGCCGAAGGTGATCCGAATTCCGGCGTTATCATCGGTGATGACAGCGTAATGATCGTCGAAGCTCAGGCGACCCCACGTCTGGCCAACAAGGTGATCGAATGCGTCCGATCGGTCACCGACAAGCCGATCACTCATGTGGCACTCACGCACTACCACGCCGTGCGTGTTTTGGGTGCCAGCGCCTTTGGCGCACAGCAGATCCTGATGTCGGATATGGCGCGCGCCATGGTCGTGGAGCGTGGACAGGAAGATTGGGACAGTGAATTCCAGCGTTTCCCCCGCCTGTTCGAAGGGCATGAGAGCATTCCTGGCCTGACCTGGCCCACCACTACCTTCAGCGACACGATGACCGTCTATCTGGGCAACCGCCGCATCGATATGATGCATCTGGGCCGTGCTCACACAGCCGGTGACATCGTTATCCACGTCCCCGATCAGAACGTGATGTTCACCGGTGACATCGTCGAATACCACTCGGCCTGTTACTGCGGCGATGGTCATTTCGGCGACTGGGGCGATACGCTGGACGAGATCAAGTGGTTCGACGTCGACGCTATTGCGCCGGGTCGGGGCGACGCGCTGGTCGGCAAGGACATGGTCAACGCCGCCATCGAAAACACTCGTGACTTTGTCGAAAGCACCTATCGCCCGGTTGCTAAAGTTGCCGCGCGCGGTGGTTCTCTGAAAGAGGCCTGGGACGCTGTGCGTGCCGAATGCGATCCGAAATTCGCCGACTACGCGATCTACGAACACTGCCTGCCATTCAATGTCGCACGCGCTTATGACGAGGCGCGCGGCATCGATACACCGCGCATCTGGACCGCCCAGCGCGATCTGGAAATGTGGGAAGCCCTTCAGGGCTGAATACCCGGGCCGAATTTGATCCAGATCGTGTCGGCCCGGAACAAACGATGAGAGGATAATGCTGACCCTCTGGCGCTGTCGCGCCAGAGCACAGACGAGGTGCGACCTGCGCAGAACCTGGGAGAGAGACTGTGAACAAAATATTTGAAACACCAATATATGCCTACGAGCCAAGCCCGGACCAAGCGACCTCTGCGCCGGTGCGCCACAAGGTTATCGTGGTTGGCGCAGGCCCTGTTGGCTTGGCCGCTGCCATTGATTTGGCCCAACAAGGGGTCGAGGTTCTGGTGCTGGACGAAAACGACAAGGTCAGTTTCGGAAGCCGCGCCATCTGCTTCGCCAAACGGCCGTTGGAAATCCTCGACCGTCTGGGATGTGGCCAGCCCATGGTGGATAAGGGCGTCGTCTGGAACCTCGGTAAAGTCTTTTTCGACGACCGGAAGGTTTATGACTTCAACCTGCTGCCTGAGGACGGCCACCAGCGCCCCGCCTTCATCAATTTGCAGCAATACTATTTTGAACAGTTTC
This sequence comes from Ruegeria sp. HKCCD6426, assembly GCF_057221115.1. Classification (NCBI taxonomy): domain Bacteria; kingdom Pseudomonadati; phylum Pseudomonadota; class Alphaproteobacteria; order Rhodobacterales; family Roseobacteraceae; genus Ruegeria; species Ruegeria sp. HKCCD6426. Next base: position 87,654 of record NZ_JBWVBF010000002.1, read on the forward strand.
TGGTCGAGCGGGTCCGCGAACTGCAGAATGAGGGCGCGCCCATCGAAATCCGTGGCCGCAACAAAGTCGAAGCCGTCGGCACCCATCCTGACCATGTCAAGCTTGAGGTGGACACACCAGAAGGATCCTATACCATCGAAGCCGACTGGGTTATTGCCTGCGACGGCGCCGGGTCGCCCATGCGGGCCATGTTGGGCAAGGATTTCGTGGGCCGGGTGTTTGAAGACAACTTCCTGATCGCCGATGTCATCATGGACGCCGATTTCCCGACGGAACGCTGGTTTTGGTTCGACCCGCCCTTCAACAAGGGACAATCGGCGCTGTTGCACAAACAACCTGACAACGTTTGGCGTATCGATCTGCAACTGGGCTGGGACATCGACAAGGAACGCGAAAAGCGCCCCGAAAACGTGATACCGCGCCTTAAGGCGATGCTGGGCGAAGACGTTCAGTTCGAACTGGAATGGGTCAGCATCTACACGTTCCAGTGCCGCCGGATGGAGCAGTTCCGCCACGGACGTGTGATCTTTGCGGGCGACAGTGCCCACCAGGTCAGTCCCTTCGGCGCACGGGGGGCCAATTCGGGTCTGCAAGATACCGACAACCTGTGCTGGAAGTTGAAAATGGTCATGGACGGCACCGCACCAGAGTCATTGCTGGACAGTTATGATGCCGAACGGGTTCAGGGCGCAGACGAAAACATTCTGAACTCCAGCCGGTCAACCGATTTCATCACACCAAAATCGCCGATGTCACGGATCATGCGCGATGCGGTGCTGGATCTCAGCGAACGCTATGAATTCGCGCGCCCGCTGGTCAATTCCGGCCGCTTGAGCGTTCCTTGCACCCATGACGGGTCACCACTGAACTCGGCTGACGCGCTGAACGGCCCGGCCCGCACGCGGCCAGGGTCGCCCTGCCCTGACGCGCCTTTGGGCGATGAGTTCCTGCTGTCGAAACTGGGTGGGGAGTTCATCCTTCTGACCATAGACGCCGATGCGCCTGATCAGATCGAGGTAGACGGTGTAACGGTCAAACGGTTGGCCCTGTCGGTCAAGGACGACCCGACGATGGAGCTCAAACGCCGCTATCTGGGCGACGCGACCAGCGCTGTTTACCTGATCCGCCCTGATCAGCATGTGGCGGCACGGCGCGACAGCTATGAAGAAAATGCAATGCGGCACGCGGTTCTCCGCGCCACAGGTAAGGAGTAAACGCCATGGCCGACCTGATCCTTTCACCGAACATCGACAGGGCAGATGACTTCTACGCCAATCTGCTGACCGCGCATGAAGGTCTGGAGAAATCCGACAGCGATGCTTTGAACGCCAGACTGGTGCTGGTTCTGGCAAACCACATCGGCGACACCGACGTACTGACACAAGCGCTGGATGCGGCCGCGCTAAAGCAGGAGTGAAAACCCATGAAAATCGAACAGATTCATCACGTCGCCTATCGTTGCAAAGATGCGAAAGAGACCGTGGAATGGTACGGCAAGATGCTGAACATGGATTTCATCCTGGCGATTGCCGAAGACAAAGTGCCTTCAACCCACGAACCTGATCCCTACATGCATCTGTTTCTCGATGCTGGAAACGGAAACGTGCTGGCCTTTTTCGAACTTCCGACGAAACCCGAAATGGGCCGCGACCCAAACACACCGGTTTGGGTCCAGCACATCGCATTCAAGGTCAAAGACCGCGATGAGTTGATCGCGTTCAAGGACCATCTTGAAGCTAATGGGGTCGAGGTGCTCGGCGTTACGGACCACTCGATCTTTCACTCGATCTATTTCTTCGATCCAAACGGCCACCGGGTCGAACTGGCCTGCCCGGACCCCGAGGAAGAAGCCATGCTGGCCCGGCTGGACAGCGTGAAGTGGGAGATGCTCGAAGAGTGGTCGCGCACCAAAAAAGCTCCGCAACATGCGGACTGGTTGCACGCCAAAGAGCTCAACAAGGATTGAGCTAAGGACGACTCCAATTGTGCGCCGGGATTAACCGTTATCCCGGCGCACATTTGCTGTGTGACCGCGCAGATTTCATGGTTGCCTACATCGTATTAGATAGATCCAAACAGATGTAGGGGAATACGATGCCCGAGATCATCGGCTATCACGCACATATCTATTTCGACACCGAAACCCAGGATACAGCCCGAGAGGTTTGTGAAGAAGCCGCACGCCTGTTTCCCGTAAGGTTAGGTCGAATGCATACCCGCGCGGTTGGTCCCCATCCGCGTTGGAGCTGCCAGCTGGGTTTTGCACCCGAAGTGTTTGAACGCATCATCCCTTGGCTGATGCTTAACCGACAGGGCCTGACGATCTTCACCCACCCGGAAACCGGCGACCATCTGCTTGATCACAGGGATCGCGCCATCTGGATGGGCGAGACTCTGGACCTGGACCTGTCGATCTTCGGCTAGCCCAGTTCCCGGGCCTGATCGCGCAGAACGAATTTCTGAATTTTACCGGTCGAGGTTTTGGGCAGCGAACCGAAGACTACCGTTTTAGGTGCCTTGAAATGGGCCATGTTATCGCGACAAAAGGCGATCACCTCAGCCTCAGTCGCCGAGACGCCCGGCTTCAGCTCTACAAAGGCGCAGGGCGTTTCTCCCCATTTTTCGTCAGGCCGTGCCACCACCGCGGCCTCCATCACGGCCGGGTGCTTGTACAGGATGTCCTCGACCTCGACTGACGAGATATTCTCGCCGCCAGAAATTATGATGTCCTTAGACCTGTCTTTCAGAGCGATATAGCCATCCGGGTGCATCACCCCAAGATCGCCTGAAGCGAACCAACCACCTTTGAACGCTTTGTCCGTAGCATCAGGGTTCTTCAGATAGCCCTTCATCACGATATTGCCCTGCATGAAGATCTCACCCATGGTTTCTCCGTCAGCTGGTACAGGCTCCAACGTGTCGGGATCGGCCACCATCAGGCCGGACAAAGCAACGTATTTGACCCCTTGGCGCACTTTCAGCGCCGCCCGCTCTGTGCCTTCCTTTTCGTTCCATTCATCCTTCCAGGCGCAGACCACGGATGGTCCGTAGGTTTCAGTCAGACCGTAGACATGGGTCACCTCGACACCCATCCCCTCCATCGCTTCAATCACTTTGGCCGGGGGCGGCGCGCCTGCAGTCATCACCTTTATCTGTTGGTTGAAATCCTTGAGGTGGTCTGGTGCGTTTGCCAGCATGTTCAGCACGATGGGCGCACCGCAGAAATGGGTAACACCTTCATTGCGGAACGCGTGGTAGATCGGTTCATCCCGGACAGCGCGCAGGCATACGGACGTGCCTGCATTGGCAGCCATGGTCCACGGGAAACACCAGCCATTGCAGTGAAACATCGGCAAAGTCCACAGGTAAACCGAGTGCTGCGGCATGCCCCATGTTAGAATGTTTGAGGTCGCATTCAGCGCAGCTCCCCGATGGTGATAGACAACACCCTTGGGATTACCGGTGGTCCCCGACGTGTAGTTCAGCGTAATGGCGTCCCATTCATCCGCAGGCAGCGACCAGTCGAATTCAGGATCACCCTCGGCCAGCAATGCGTCGTAGGTCAGATTACCGAGCCGTTCACCCCCTTGGAAACTGGGGTCTTGGATATCGATGACCAGCAGATCATGGTCCACCTGCGTCAGAGCTTGCTTCACAACGCCCGAAAACTCAGGATCGACCAGCAATACCTTGGCCACAGCGTGGTTGAGGATGAAGGCGATGATGGGCGCATCAAGCCTTGTGTTGATCGCGTTCAAAACGGCCCCGGTCATGGGCACCCCAAAATGCGCCTCGTACAGTTCCGGAATATTGGCCGCGATGATTGACACGGTGTCACCAACGCCAACGCCTTGCGCCGACAACGCACCTGCCAGCCGACGGCAGCGATCATAGGTTTCGGACCAGGTGTACTTTCGGCTCTCATAGATAACGGATGGGTAGTCCGGATAAACCGCCGCCGTCCGCTCGATGTAACTGAGCGGGGAAAGGGGCGTGAAATTAGCAGGGGTCTTGTCCAGATGCTGCTGATAAATGGGCTCGTCTGTCATCCGGTGCTCCTCCCAATCGCGACAGGTTCGGGTATTGAGCACAATGCGTGCACTAAAACAAACCCGTAAAAATACGCAAAAGTGTTTCACTGGCGTTATTCTAAGAGTTAATCTGGCCCTACTTCCCGCGCTATATTCAAGCTGATCTACGTCATCACGTCACAGCGCGCCCGCTGGGGCATATTGATTCCCGAGCGCCTTACTTTGAAAGGACATGTCATGGACGGCACGTTCAACGAAAACGATCTTTCCCGCGTAGTCGAGGCCGACCGCGCCCATATCTGGCATCACCTGATCCAGCACAAGCCTTTCGAAACCAACGATCCACGCATCATTGTCGAAGGCAAAGGAATGCGCGTCTGGGACCAAAAAGGCAAAGAGCATCTGGATGCGGTCTCTGGTGGCGTATGGACAGTGAACGTAGGCTATGGCCGCGAATCCATCTGTAAGGCCGTTTACGACCAGCTGATGAAGCTGTGCTATTTCGCCAACTCCGCGGGCTCGATCCCGGGTTCGATCTTTGCCGAGAAACTGATCAGCAAGATGCCGGGCATGAGCCGCGTCTACTACACCAACTCCGGTTCCGAAGCGAATGAGAAAGCCTTCAAGCTGGTTCGCCAGATCGCGCATAAGCGCTATGGCGGCAAGAAGACCAAGATCCTGTATCGCGACCGCGACTATCACGGCTCGACTCTTGCCGCGATGTCGGCAGGTGGTCAGGACGAGCGAAACATGCAATACGGCCCCTTCGCACCCGACTTTGTGCGCGTCCCGCATTGCATGGAATATCGCAAGCACGAACTGAACGGCGCACCTGAAGAGAACTTTGGCGAGTGGGCGGCAGACCAGATCGAAGAGGTGATCCTGCGCGAAGGTCCCGATACCGTCGGCTCGCTGTGCCTCGAGCCGGTCACCGCTGGTGGCGGTGTGATCGAGGCGCCCGAAGGGTATTGGCAGCGTGTGCAGGAGATCTGCAAGAAATACGACATCCTTCTGCATATTGACGAGGTCGTTTGCGGTGTTGGCCGTACCGGTACCTGGTTCGGATACCAGCAATACGGCATCAAGCCGGACTTCGTGACCATGGCCAAGGGCGTGGCCTCGGGCTATGCGGCCATCGCCTGCATGGTGACCACCGAAGAAGTGTTCAACATGTTCAAGGATGACGCCGACGATCCGCTCAACTATTTCCGCGACATCTCGACCTTTGGCGGGTGCACCGCTGGTCCAGCTGCGGCGGTCGAGAACATGCGCATCATCGAAGACGAGAACCTGCTGGGGAATTGCGTCGACATGGGGAACCGTATGACTGCGAACCTGCAGGCGCTAATGGAGAAGCACAAAGTCATCGGCGACGTCCGCGGCAAGGGTCTTTTCCTAGGAGCCGAACTGGTCGCTGACCGTTCGACCAAGGAACCGGTGGATGAAAAGTTGGCGCAGGCGGTCGTGGCCGACTGCATGGCGCAAGGCGTGATCATCGGCGTCACCAACCGCTCGATCCCCAGCCGCAACAACACCCTCTGCTTCTCGCCCGCGCTGATCGCGACGGCGGATGATATCGACCAGATCACCGACGCCGTTGACGGCGCGCTGGGACGTGTGTTCGGGTAAACCCGGTCAGACACTAAAAATACTGAACCGGCGCCCGTAGCGCCGGTTTATTAGGAATGACCGCTATGGCGGCAAAGCCGCCATTCGAATTTCTCGATCTTAGTCCGCTTTGAGGTCAGCTCGCCTGCGCACGGTCGAATTGCATGCGAAATTGCCTGACCTCATCCATCTGTTCATGCGACCAGAAGACGAGTGGCTTTAGCATCTCGAGTAAGCTGTGGCCCAAAGGCGTCAATTCATAGGATACAGCCACCGGGGGCCCGGGATCGACGGTGCGGGTTAAGTAACCGTCACGCTGCAATCCACGCAGGTTCTCGGTAAGCACACTTTGCGTAACGTCTCCGATGCAGCGCTTGAGGTCGCCAAAGCGTTTTGGCTCATCCTCCAGCGCGAGGATAATAATCATCCGCCATTTGCCGGTCACATTAGATAACACGGAGCGGATGGAGCAGTTGGAAGCTTCTGCTTTGTTGGCAACACCAATGGGTAGCATATCAGTCTCTGGTATTGTTTCGAAACTAAGGGGCACCATAGCCCTGCATCGGCTTTTGCACAATACCCTGATCTATATGGCAGTAGCGTTGATCATACCAAGTCAGTTTAAAGTACGTAATTGCAATGAGGTATGTTTTTGCTACCACGTATCGGAAGGATACGAATCAGAGGATAAAACCATGTCTCCTAAAGAACTTGTAATTGCACTCTTTACCGCTGCCTTTTCCGATTACGACCCGGAAGCTGCGCGGCAACTCGTTACATCGGATTACATCCAGCACAACGCACAGGTCCCGACCGGGGCTGAGGGTTTGGTTGGTTTGATACCTTTGGTCGAACAATCCGGAATGACCGCAACCACGCATAGGGTTATTACCGAAGGCGATTTGGTGGTACTGCACAGCACTTTTAACAACGCTGACGCCTTTGGCGCACCGACCCTTGCCGCATTCGACATATTCCGGGTTGAGGAGGGCAAAGTTGCAGAGCATTGGGACAATTTACAGCCCGTTCCTGAAACGACGTTGTCTGGTCGGGGGATGACAGATGGCGCGGCAGAGATCACGGATCTCGACAAAACCGAGGAGAACAAGGCGTTGGTTCTTGGATTTGTGCGCGACGTCTTGGGCGGTGCCGCACCAGAGAAAGCCCCCGAGTATTCTGAAGTCTACATGCAGCACAATCCAATGCTTGCCGATGGAATTGATGGTCTGATGGAGGGCACGAAGGCCTGGGCCGAACAGGGCAACGTCATAACCAAATTCGAGCCACAGATCGTGGTGGCAGAAGGCAACTTTGTCTTTGTCGCCTCAGATGCGACAGTCAGCGAAAAACCCTGGGCTTTCTTTGACCTTTGGCGCGTCGAAGATGGAAAGATTGTTGAACATTGGGACGTTGTTTCGCCCACCCCTGCTGAAATGGTGCACGGGAACGGTAAGTTCTAATAACCAGTGAGGATTGGCGGGTCGGAATTTGCGGGCCGCCAACAAAAAAACGGACCCTCGAACAGATCGCAGCATCGGTCAAAATGGGCTCTCAACAGACATTCTCTACCCAGAAAACAAAAAAAGGCCGTCCCAACGGGACGGCCCTTCTTTCACTGTCTCTTTTCAGAGGATCAGGCGGTCAGAGCAGCCTGTGCCTGGGCGACGATCGCGCCGAACGCTTCCGGTTCGTGCACAGCCAGATCGGCCAGAACTTTGCGGTCCACCTCGATACCGGCCAGGTTCAGGCCGTTGATGAAGCGGGAATATGTCAGTGCTTCGTCATGCGAACGCACAGCAGCGTTGATGCGCTGGATCCACAGCGCGCGGAAGTTGCGCTTGCGGTTCTTACGGTCGCGGGTTGCGTACTGATTGGCCTTATCGACGGCCTGACGGGCAACCTTGAAGGTGCTCTTGCGGCGGCCATAGTAACCTTTGGCGGCCTTGATGACCTTCTTGTGACGGGCGTGAGTTACGGTTCCACCTTTAACGCGGGACATCTCTAAATCTCCTCTTAGCGGTCGTAGGGCATGTAGCCCTTGACGATCTTGGCGTCGGGGGCGGACAGGGTGGTGTTGCCACGGGCATCGCGGATGAATTTCTTGGTCCGCTTGATCATGCCGTGACGCTTGCCGGCTTGGCCAGCAAGGACCTTACCGGTCGCAGTCACCTTAAAGCGCTTTTTGGCGCTCGACTTTGTCTTCATCTTAGGCATTTCCGTCTCCTTTCGGGGTTCGGTACTAAACGCGACTCGGCATGCCACATTGGCCGGTCACGCGGTCAGAAGCGCCGTTTACGCAAGTTCAGTCATACTGGCAAGGGGGTTTCGACCAGAATCTGCGCTTTTCGCAGGCTGATCAGGCACCGGGGCGACAGCACCGCCCCGGTGGTTTGGGTTAGTGGCCGAATTTGCGGATTTCACCGCTTTTCAGCCGTGCGGCGTAGGATGCAAGTTCCTGGCGTACTACTTTCATCAGGAAGTAGAGCGCAAAGACGTTCACAACCGCCATCGCAAAGATCGCCGCATCCGAGAAGTCGATGACCGGACCAAGGTTGGCCGCAGCACCGATTACCACGAAGATGCAGAAGATGATCTTGAACACCAGTTCCTTGGTGTGACCTTCGCCGAACAGGTAGGTCCAGGCCTTGAGACCATAGTAGGACCAGCTGATCATTGTCGAAAAGGCGAACAGAACCACTGCGATGGCCAGCACATAGGGGAACCAGCTGAAGGCGCTGCCGAAGGCGGCAGAGGTCAGGCTGACGCCGGAATTGCCGTCAACGGTTGCGATGGCATTGCCTGCTTCATTCAGCATGTAGTTGCCGGTTTCCGGATCGACGATCAGCTGCTGGGTGATGATGATCACCAGCGCGGTCATGGTACAGATCACGACCGTATCGATGAACGGTTCAAGCAGCGACACAAAGCCTTCGGTGATCGGTTCCTTGGTCCGCACAGCAGAGTGCGCGATGGCTGCGGAACCAACGCCCGCTTCGTTCGAGAACGCCGCACGACGGAAGCCCTGGATCAGCGCGCCGACCATACCGCCAGCAACGCCGAGACCAGTGAAAGCCCCTGCAAAGATTTGCCCAAAGGCCCAGCCGATCTGGTCCGCGTGCATGATGATGATGACCAAAGCGGCCAGCACATACATGATGCCCATGAACGGCACGACCTTCTCGGTCACCCGCGCGATGGATTTCAGGCCGCCTACAATCACCATGAAGACGATGGCGGCAAAGACCAGACCGGTAATCCAGCCAGGATAGTCGCCTGTAATCCCTGCAATCTGCTGGTGCGCCTGATTAGCCTGAAACATATTGCCGCCACCCAACGCGCCAAGGATACAGAAGATCGAGAACAGAACCGCAAGGATCTTACCACCCGGCAAACCCAGTTCGTTGAACCCTTTGGACATGTAATACATCGGGCCACCGGACACGGTGCCGTCGTCGTATTCGTTGCGGTATTTCACACCCAGCGTACATTCAGTGAATTTCGACGCCATACCCAACAGGCCCGCGATGATCATCCAGAAGGTAGCACCCGGCCCGCCAATACCCACGGCCACGGCCACGCCCGCAATGTTGCCGAGACCGACCGTGCCGGACAGCGCCGTAGCCAGGGCCTGAAAGTGGCTCACCTCACCGGCATCGTTCGGATCAGAGTAGTCGCCTTTCACAAGACTGATTGCGTGGCTAAAAAACCGCAGCTGCACAAAGGCAAAATAAAGCGTGAACACAGTGGCGGCGATAACCAGCCACCCCACGATCCATGGGAATCCCGTTCCCGGAAAGGGAGCAAAAATAAAGCTAACGAATGGCCCCGTGAAATCGGCGAAAGCCTGATTGATCTTATCGTCCAGACCGGGCGCCTCTTGCGCGGTTGCGGGGCTGGCGATCAGGGCGGCGGTCGTTGCCAAACCTAGATGTTTTAACATATTCATTCTCGTCCCTCCCCTCAGTTCACAACTGTGACTGGTACATCAGCGTGCATGACCAGGTTTTGGGTCGAGCTGCCAAAGAGGCGCTTTTTGAACCCGTCCGCCGATGCGCGACCAACAATGATCTGCGTCCCGCCGTTCTCGACCGTAATGGCATTCAGTGTCTCGGCGACGTCGCCATGACGAACAATACCGTGTGCCGTGAAACCCGCCCCGTTTAGGGCGTCTACAGCAGGTGTTACGATCCGCGTCGTCGCGAGTTCGACCTCTTCTTCGCGCCGTTTGTGCCGCAAAGCGTTTTCTTCAGGCGTTTGAAAAGTGAAAGGGGACCATTCGATGACATAGACCACCAGCAATTCACACGCACCAATCCGCTCGGCCAGATCTTTGGCAAAGGCGATTGCACGTTCTCCGGTTTCTGTCCCGTCCAGTCCAATGACAATTTTGGTTGTCATGACGTTCCTCCAATATTTTTTTGATTGTACCGGGGCCCGTGCCCCCGGCAGGGCAGCCGGAACCTGGAACTTAATGAGTAGACCGCCCCTATGGACAAGTATCCGAGAAAAACCCCAAAAAATAGAGAAGAATCTACCGAGCTCAACCAAGAACCCGGCTTTGTGTTGAAAATATTGTACTATTTTCGCCCAAAAAATGAGCAATCACCCGAAATGTAGCGGCGCAAACAGTGGGATAGCGCTGGGCTCACCCCGGGTCAGTGTTATAGATCAGTCGTTCGTCGCATGGCGCGATCCGCAAAATATTAGTGGTTCCCGGCACATTGAATGGTACCCCGGCAGTGACAACGATCTGGTCGACCTCAGACGCGAACCCGTTAGAACGGGCGGCGCGGGCGGCGGCAACGACAGCGCCCTTGAACCGTTCGAGCTCCGGCGTCATCACGCAATGGCAGCCCCAGGTCAGACACAGGCGACGGGCGGTTCCTTTCGCCGGTGTCATGGCAATGATCGGCACCCCGGGCCTTTCGCGAGCCGTCAACAGTGCGGTTGTACCACTTTGCGTGAAGCAGCAGATTGCCTTGATATCCGTCTTTTCGGCGATTTCGCGGGCGGCGGCAACGATGCCGTCGGCCAAGGTCGTTCCCTGGGCGGATCGCGATGCCACAATGATCTGGGTATAGGTCGGGTCGGCTTCAACTTCGATTGCGACCTTGTTCATGGTCTGCACTGCCTCGATAGGGTAGGACCCTGCCGCAGATTCCGCGCTGAGCATGATGGCATCAGTACCTTCGTAGATCGCCGTCGCGACGTCGGAAACCTCGGCCCGTGTGGGCATCGGGCTTTCGATCATACTTTCCAGCATCTGCGTGGCCACAATGACCGGCTTGGCAACCGCGCGACAACGGCGAACCAGCCGCTTCTGGATCGGCGGAACTGCGGACACCGGCAGTTCGACCCCCAAATCCCCGCGTGCAACCATGATCCCGTCCGAGGCATCCAGAATTTCCTCGAATGCTTCAACGGCTGCTGGTTTTTCGATTTTCGAAAGAATCGCCGCCCGACCATCCGCCAGTGCGCGTGCCTCGAACACATCCTTGGCACGCTGAACAAAGCTCAGCGCCAGCCAGTCGACACCCAGCTTGCAGACAAATTCCAGATCGTCGCGGTCTTTTTCGGACAATGCGGCCAGCGGCAAAACCACATCCGGGACATTTACGCCCTTACGGTTCGAAATGGTGCCGCCAGTTTCAACTGTACAATCTGCAAAATCTGACCCGCATTTCTTAACGATCAGACGAATCTTGCCATCATTGACCAGCAAACGCGCGCCGGGCTCCAGCGCTTGAAAAATTTCAGGATGAGGCAGGCAAACACGGTTGATGTCACCGGGCGCGTCGTCCAGATCCAAGCGGAAAGCAGCCCCTTCGACCAGTTCTTCAGCGTCGTTGGCAAATACGCCCACGCGCAGCTTTGGTCCCTGCAAGTCGGCCAGAATTGCGATCGGGCTGTCCAGATCCTTTTCCACTTGCCGGATGATACGGTGCTTATCGCGGATCTCATCATGGCTACCGTGGCTCATGTTCAGGCGAAATACGTCCGCTCCGGCCTCGTGCAGTGCACGAATGGTGTCATAGTCTTCGGACGCCGGGCCCAGCGTCGCCACGATTTTCACTTTTCTCAGGCGTCGCATTGGTCTTGCTCTCCTCAAACGTTCGATGTTACCGCAAACAGTGCTTGGGCTGCTTATTGCGCAATTCCCTTTCCGAAGCAACTGTCCTACACCTGCGACAAACTAGATGACAGGCTCATGACATACACTCCGTTTTTTGTTCACGGCGCGGACCGCCCCTCGCGCTGGTTGATTACCTGCGATCACGCCACCAATACCGTGCCGCCCGAAATCAACGGCGGTGACCTGGGTCTGCCGCGTGAGGATATGGAGCGTCACATTGCCTATGACGTGGGGGCCTATGAAGTTTCGAAACATCTGGGCGAAATCTTGGACGCGCCGGTCATTGCAGCCAATTTCTCGCGGCTGGTGATCGACCCGAACCGCGGTGAGGACGACCCGACCCTGTTGATGAAACTTTATGACGGATCGATCATCCCCGGTAACAAGTATGCAGACGCCGCTGAACGCGAACGCCGCCTCGAGATGTGTTACCGACCATACCACGACGCGCTTGCTCAATTGGCGGCCCTGCCGCACGCAGTGATCGTGTCGATACATTCTTTCACCCGACAACTGAGGGGGCGCGAACCACGCCCCTGGCAAATCGGGGTTCTGCACACACCGGACGAACGTTTCGCGCGCCCGTTAATTAACCGGCTGGAAGCAGAGGCCGATCTGTGCGTCGGCGTCAACGAACCCTATACCGGTGTTCTGCCCGGTGACGCGATAGACACGCATTGCACGAGCTTTGGACGACCGAATGCTTTGATTGAGCTGCGCAATGACCTGATCGCAGACCACAATGGTCAGCGCGAATGGGCAGAACGTTTAGCCATTATTTTGCAGGATGCTCTAAACGAAAGTGACTTGTGACGTTGGGTCACCATAGGTCGAATCCGAGCCTCACGTTATTGTGAGCGAATACCACAATACCCATATATTAAGGGAAAGGAGACGACCATGACTCAGGAATTCCTGACGACCGTCTTCGGCTGGATGACGGTCCTTAATATCGCTGTCTTGCTGTTCACCACCCTGATGATCGTAATCCTGCAGGACTGGATAGCAGGCGTACACGGCAGAATGTTTCAAATGGAACGGGTCGACGTTAAAGGGGCCTATTTCAGGTACCTTGCGAATTACAAGATCCTCACAATCATATTCTGTTTGATGCCGTGGCTGGCCCTAAAGCTGGCATAACTTCAAATCCAAAGTTCCGAGGAGCCTCCGGGCTCCTCCTGTTCATTGTAACAAGGCGCATGGGTTGTTAGGTCGGGATCAGAACGCAAGACAATCATTCGGAGCCCTACAATGGACCAGCAAACCGAAATCGAACTTCAGGCCGCAGCCTTCCGCCGTTTGCAAAAACACCTGATGGAAGACCGCACCGACGTGCAGAACATCGACATGATGAACCTTGCCGGTTTCTGTCGAAACTGCCTGTCGCGCTGGTACCAGGAGGCGGCCAACGAAAAGGGGATCGAGATGGGTAAGGATGAAGCCCGTCAGATTTTTTACGGCATGACCATGGATGAGTGGAAAGCCAATTATCAAACCGAGGCTAGCCCTGAGAAACAGGCCGCTTTCAAGGTCGCATTCGAAGAGAACGTTGGCAAAAAGGACTGACCATCCGCGCAAGCAAAAGGCCCGTCAAAGCGACGGGCTTTGGTCTCAGGACCCATTGGTTTCAGTATTGCGGCATAATTCATCGGTCGAAAACCGAGTTGCATGACATCTGACCAACTCGAGGCGAGTTATGCGCTCGCGGCGCATTTGGAACCTTACTCTCCCAAGTGTCACAACAATCCACGCAATGACGATCGAAGCGAACGCAACGGCGACCGTCTGCGATGCAAAAAAAGGGCACAGGCGCCGCCTGTAACGGATCGCCAAGCTTTGCACCTGCTCCACTTATGCAGAAATCAAGTTGCCAGAATTCGCGCATTAGCTAATCTGACTTTGTTGGCAAACACCATTTCCAGATGCCGCATTGACAGAAATTACCAGACTGGCACCGGTGAAAATTGTGACGTGGAGACGAGTTATATGACGGTATTAAGGATTTTTTTGATCAATTTTCTTGTTGTGGCGGGGCTCTATGGCATCTGTGAAATTGCCGTCTCAACATATGTATATCTCACAACCGGGCAAACGGCATGGGTGGCGGAAGACGCAGGCAAAACTGTCCAATTTGATCCGGTCATGGGATACAAACTGACGGAGACACCGTCGCGGTTCACCCGGATCAATTTCGGCGTTTCGAATTATGTAGGCACGCTTGAGGGGAACGCTCAGGGTTTCCCTGACCGTGACGATTTCTCTGCTGAACGAGTATCGCCGGACCAGCGCGTCTATGCAGTTTTGGGCGATTCATTCACGGCGGGTAACTTTCTTTCGCATAATTGGCCTGACAGGACCGAGGACCTGCTGAGGGCGCGGGGAGAAGATGTCGCCCTATTGAACCATTCAGGTGACGGTTGGGGCCTTGGGAACTGGGCAAGCATTATCGACGGAATATTGCAACAAGATCCATATGAGATTGATGGTCTGATCTTCGCAGTCTGGACCTGGGATCTAGGCCGCCCATTTCGGTATGCCGACTTCCGAGGTCAGAAACGCCGCGCTGCCATGCATGTCTCTGGATGGAAACTGGACGACCGCCCTAAAAGCCTCGAAGAAGCAAAACTGACACTGGATGGCGCAGGTCCAAATACATCATGGATCGTGTCTTCTGAGGAGTTTGACGCGGTGCTTCGTGGCAAACAGCTGTCTCAACCAGCTTGGCGCTTTATCGTGTTCGAACGGCTCAAGTCACTTCTCAAGCCGGTAGTCCATCAGTTCCGTAGGGTGCGGGCTGGCGAGAACTGGACAGAACACACCGGCTGCGTGGGAGAAAGCGACCCGGACAGGATCGCACTATTCAACACTATCAAGACCTATGCACAAGACCGCGACCTTCCGATCCTTGTTGTCTATATCTGGAGCCGTGACGGGCTGATCGATGGGGCGATCAATGTTGACCTGTGCCGGAGGGAGAACGCACGCGAATTTGCCGAATACATCGGAGCAGAGTTCGTCGACGGGGGCGAGCCTTTTACCGACATTCCCCGAAAACAGCTCAAGCAGCTCTGGCTTCCCAATGACGGCCACTGGGGTCAGGGCGGTTCGGATGTTTTTGCGGATTTCATGGCTGAAACTTTAGTTAGCTCATGGCCATGAAGCGCAGCACACAAGGATCGGGGCAAAGAACCGGGAGGCATCACAGTGACGGCCTTTCGCAAGCTCGCATGGAGATGCCAGCCACCGATGGTGAGAAAGGCGGCCGCAGCTACGAAAAACGCCGCTTCCGCCACCTACTGCCTAGGCTCAAAAACGAATCCTGACTCTAGATCGCAGCCTTGAGGCTTTCTTCCAGATAGATCTCGCGCAACCGTTTTGCGATTGGCCCCGGAGTGCCTGCACCAAGTTGCGCGTCATCAATTGCCACCACCGGCATCACAAAGGTCGAGGCTGAAGTGACAAATGCCTCATCTGCCTCTTTCGCTTCGTCGATGGTGAATAGCCGTTCTTCGACGATCATCTGGGCCTCGGCTGCCATGCGCAGTACGGCCTTGCGGGTGATGCCGTGCAGGATCTCATTCGACAGCGGTCGGGTCACGATCTTGCCGTTCTTGACGAAATAAGCGTTGTTGGACGTGCCCTCGGTGACGTAACCGTCCTCGATCATCCAGGCATCGTCGGCCCCGGCCTTCTTGGCCATCATCTTGCCCAGCGACGGATACAAAAGCTGCGTTGTCTTGATGTCCCGACGGCCCCAGCGCACGTCCTCAATCGAAATGACGCTGATGCCCTTCTTTGCCGCAGGGCTATCCGCAAGACCCGGCTTGTTTTGAGTAAACAGAACAAGTGTCGGCTTTGTGTCGTCCGACGGGAAGACAAAATCCCGGTCACCATCGCTGCCGCGCGTGACCTGCAGATAAATCAGACCTTCGTCTATCCCGTTCAAATCGACCAGCTTTCGATGGATCTGCAAAAGGTCGTCCTTGCTGCAAGGCGCTGCCATGTCCAGCTCGTCCAGCGACCGTTTCAGGCGCACCGCATGACCGTCGAAGTCGATCAGCTTGCCGCCCAAAACGCTGGTGACCTCGTAAACAGCGTCCGCCATCAGAAATCCGCGGTCAAAAATCGAAACCGTGGCTTCGGTCTCGGGCAGGTATTCGCCATTCACGTAAACGGTACGAGTCATGATACTTCCTTTTCGTCTCCGGGCTTCGCCCGATCCTCAGTGAAAACGATCCCCCGGATCGTCTTCCAGGTGTTCGTCACCCCCAGAGCGCCGCTTTCGGCGGGTATACTCCGGCGCTGTCAAAAACAAGCGGTGCGTCGCGGTCTTCTGCCAGAAGCAGCGGGCCGTCAAGGTCAGTTACCATCGCACCCTGTGCCAATAGTGTTGCCGGTGCCATAGCAAGAGAGCTTCCAACCATGCATCCGACCATGATGTCGTATCCTTCGGCCAGAGCCGCTTTGCGCAGCTTCAAGGCTTCGGTCAGCCCCCCCGTTTTATCCAGCTTGATGTTGACCACGTCATACTTGCCTTTCAAAGCAGGCAAGCTCGCACGGTCATGGCAGGATTCATCCGCACAAACCGGGACCGGGCGATCCATCCCGATCAATGCGTCATCATCCCCGGCGGGCAAGGGTTGTTCCACCAATGCCACGCCAAGACGCACCAGATGCGGGGCGAGATCGGCATAAACCTCAGCGGACCAGCCTTCGTTGGCGTCTACGATGATCTTTGCCTTCGGTGCACCCTTACGGACAGCTTCAAGTCGCGGCATGTCATCCGGTGTGCCAAGCTTGATTTTCAGCAACGGCCTGTGTGCATGTTCTGCCGCCTGCGCCTGCATGGCTTCGGGCGTATCCAACGACAAGGTATAGGCCGTTATTTCAGGTCCCGGGGCAGGCAGCCCGGCGAGTTCCCAAACCCGTTTACCTGCGCGTTTGGCGTCAAGGTCCCACAGGGCACAATCCACCGCATTGCGGGCGGCCCCCGCAGGCAATAGTTCTGTCAGTTGATCACGGGAGAAATCTTCGGGTAACCCGACAATCTCGGCTTCAACCGAATCCAGCGTTTCATCGTATCGCGCATAGGGTACGCATTCACCCCACCCCTGATGCGTGCCATCCGATACCCGAACCGTCAGCACTTTCGCTTCGGTGCGCGAGCCGCGCGAGATCGTGAACACCTGCGCCAACCGAAACACATCACGAGAGACTTCAATCCGCACGCGCCCACTCCTTCACTATTCCGCAAAAATTCTCGCCGGTGGCGGCATACCCCGCCACCGACGCGCCTTTTAAATCAAAACGCAGCAAGCGCGTCGACCAGTTTGCCCGATCCAAACCGGAACGGGTCGGTCGCGGGCAAACCCATCTCAGCCTCCAGAGCAGACAGATAGGCGCTGGCATCTGCCTCATCCATGTGTTGAGTGTTGACGGAAATTCCGACCACCTGGCAATCAGGGTTTGCAACCCGCGCCATTTGCAGAGCAGTGTCCCGCAATGCTTCCAGCGACGGCAGCTGGTAAGTCGGCAGGCCGCGCATATGCGCTCGGGTCGGTTCGTGGCACAGGATCAACGCATCAGGCTGGCCACCGTGGATCAGGGCCATGGTCACGCCGGAATAGGACACGTGGAACAGAGACCCCTGCCCTTCGATCAAGTCCCAGTGGTCTTCATCATTGTCAGGTGTCAGCCACTCGACAGCGCCTGCCATGAAGTCCGCAATCACAGCGTCCAGTGGTACGCCGTCGCCTGTAATCAGGATGCCGGTCTGACCCGTGGCGCGAAAAGTCGCCTTCATACCCCGATCGCGCATCTCGGCATCCATCGCCAGCGCGGTGTACATCTTGCCGACCGAGCAGTCAGTACCGACAGCAAGGCACCGTTTGCCGGTTCGCTTGATACCGTTCGCGATCGGATAGTCGACCTCGGGGATACGCACGTCATGCAGCTTGCGTCCGGTCGCTTCGGCCACTGCGACCAGGTCAGCCTCGTCCTGCAACAGATTGTGCAGACCCGAGGCCAAATCGAAGCCTTCTTCCAACGCAGTCACCAGAACTTTTTTCCATTCCTGGCTGATAACACCACCGCGATTGGCAACGCCGATAACAAGGGTTTTGGCCCCTGCCTCACGGGCTTCGACCAGATCCATGTCTTTCAGGCCCAAATCCGCCTTGCAGCCATCCATGCGATACTGGCCGACGGCATTCTCCGGGCGCCAGTCCTTGATCCCGACCGCAACCTTGGCGGCCAGCTGGTCGGGCGCATCGCCCAGAAATAGCAGATAAGGTGTTTCGATCATCGCGCTTCACTCCTGTGATTCCGCCCAAAGCTAGAGACTTTGCATCACGAGGGTTTCTCGTTTTTGCCGTACTTGGCGCCTATCGTTGAAATAAATTTGCATGATTTTGCAGTTTCGTCGAATATTGTCCGGCAACTACCTGGCAAATAGGGGGCGAACAGCTGTGCATCGCAGCTTTTCGACAGATGCTGCGCAAGCATTGCCGCAGGTGCACAAAGAAGCTTGCGCGCGGACGCGCAATTTAATACCCAATAAGCGACGAAAAATGTAATTTCCTTTCTTTCACGAGGTCTAAATGAGCTTTCGCATCCAACCCGCCGCACCAGCTCGGCCCAATCGCTGCCAACTCTTTGGCCCGGGTTCGAATACCAAGCTATTCCCCAAAATGGCGGCCTCGGCGGCGGATGTGATCAACCTCGATCTCGAAGATTCAGTTGCGCCGTCTGATAAGGACACGGCCCGCGCCAATGTGATCGAAGCGCTGAACACCATCGACTGGGGCAGCAAATACATGTCCGTGCGCATCAACGGGCTGGATACACCCTACTGGTATCGTGATGTGGTGGATCTGCTGGAACAGGCGGGCGACCGGCTGGACCAAATTATGATCCCCAAAGTGGGCTGCGCCGAGGATGTCTATGCTGTCGATGCTCTGGTAACCGCTATTGAGCGCGCCAAGGGCCGCGCAAAGCCGATTTCATTCGAGGTCATCATCGAATCTGCCGCGGGTATTGCCCATGTCGAGGAAATAGCGGCCTCTTCTCCGCGCATGCAAGCGATGAGCCTGGGTGCTGCAGATTTCGCCGCATCAATGGGGATGCAGACAACAGGAATCGGCGGAACGCAGGAAAACTACTACATGCTGCGCGAGGGCGAAAAGCACTGGTCCGACCCATGGCACTGGGCCCAGGCTGCCATTGTCGCCGCCTGTCGCACACATGGCGTGTTGCCGGTGGATGGTCCCTTTGGTGATTTCTCGGATGATGAGGGGTATATCGCTCAGGCCAAGCGCTCGGCCACACTGGGCATGGTTGGGAAATGGGCCATTCATCCGAAACAGATTGCGCTGGCCAATCAGGTCTTCACCCCGTCAGACGAAGCAGTCTCCGAAGCACGCGAGATTCTGGCCGCCATGGAACAGGCCAAGGCCAATGGCGAGGGGGCGACTGTTTACAAAGGTCGACTGGTCGATATCGCATCGATCAAGCAGGCAGAAGTGATCGTTGCCCAAGCCGAACTGATCGCGTCTGGCAGCTAGAACAAAAAAAAGGCGCTCAGATGAGCGCCTTTTTCCATCTTGATAGTCAGTCAACGTCCAAAGACGTTGTTTGGGACCCATTTTAGCTTCTCACCTGGCTTACCCCACTTCATCATCAGGCAGGCGGTACTGTACTTTTGGAAATAAATGATACTCAGATCATACCAGCCGGCCTGGGGCACCTCAACTTCGACACGCTGATTGGCCGTGCAAGCCTGGCGGAACCGATAACCACCGACGAGTTGGCCCCCAATATGCGCTTCAATACCGTCGTTTGACCAAGTCTCAAGTTCATAAATACCTGGAGAGTCAAACCTGATATAGCCAGTGATATCCGCAGCCACATTGTAATGTTCCGGATGAGTCATAACCGGATCGCCTTTGTTGGTATCACGATAGTCCAACCCTCTAAGTGGCTTTCCCGGTTCAGCGCCATCCTTGAGGAGCGATTTCGCAGCCGTCACGCTTTGAATTCCAGCCGGTGGAGGGCCGCCCCATACATACTTAACATTCAGGCCCGCTTTGGGGTTAGAAGGCTGCGGGCTAGACGGCGTCAGCTTCAGCGGCTCGGCATCCGCCGCTCCTGCCTCAGCCAACAAGGTCGCAGCCAACGCTATCGCTAGAAGGAATCTCATGGTCGTCTCCCTGGGCGAGCGCCATTTCCAGATGACGCTATTATGGGGCTACACTAGGCAACGGAATTCGGCCCTGCAAGGTGGTTAAAGTTCACATTTCGGACGTCAGGCCCGCATATCCTTGGGCGATCCAATCACAACATAGGACGTTATCGAGATGACGTGCGGCAAGGTACCCAGCACTTCTGTATGAAAGGTTTTGTAGGACGGCAGATCGGCGCATTCCACCCGTAGGAGGTATTCGAACCGCCCGGTAATGTTGTGACACTCGACCACTTCCGGGGCATGCTGCAATGCCCTCTCGAACCCCTCTTGCGCGGATTTGGTATGCTCTCCCAGGCTTACGCCGATGTAAGCCACGAATCCGACGCCCATTGCAGCTGGGTTCAAAACAGCGCGATAGCCCGAAATCACCCCTGAACGTTCCAAGTCCTGCACGCGACGCAAGCAGGCCGATGGTGACAGGCCAACCCGATCCGCTAGATCCAGATTACTGATGCGTCCATCACGAGACAACTCACGCAATATTTGACGGCTTTTTTCATCATACTTCGCCATTAATTGCGCTTTTTATCTGTTTCTACAAACATTCACAATTTCATTTCCTTGATGATCGGGGATTATCCCCCCATGACCTACGACATCCTTCTGGCCCTGATCGCCTTTGCCCTTGTCTCATCGATAACGCCGGGGCCGAACAACCTGATGCTGATGGCGTCGGGCGCCAATTTCGGATTTCGCCGAACCATCCCCCATATGCTGGGGATCGGGCTGGGCTTTACCTTCATGGTCCTGCTTGTCGGTGTAGGGCTGATTCAGGTGTTTGACAGGTATCCGTCAAGCTACGCGGCGCTTAAGGTGACGTCCGTAGCCTATCTCTTGTTTCTTGCCTGGAAGATTGCTCATGCCGCGCCGGCGAAAGGGGCAGATGCAACGGGAACTCCGATGACGTTCCTGCAGGCAGCCGCCTTTCAGTGGGTCAATCCCAAAGCCTGGGCAATGGCGCTGACTGCAATCAGTGCCTATGCGCCCGACCAGACACTGAACGCGATCATTATAGTTGCGCTGGTATTTGGCGCGATCAACCTGCCATCGGTAAGCACCTGGACGATATTGGGACAGCAGATGGCGCGGATACTCACCAACCCGCGCCGATTGCTGGTATTCAACTGGACGATGGCCGGACTTCTGATCGCCTCGCTTTATCCCGTCCTATGGCCAAATTGAACTATTTCAAAGGAAGACAAATCTCGGTCAGCAGCTCCTCGGGCGCTGTGTCACGCGGGTCGTTCAGGTAGACTTCGTAACAGGGCTGATCTGCCGGTTCTTCGCCTGACTTGGGCAGCCAGTTGCCAAACAGGGACTGATAGGCGGCTTGAATGCCTGAATATGGGCCTTTGTAGGTCAATACGGCGGTCTTGCCGCCGGAAATTTGCAGGTTCTCCATACCCTCGGGTGTCGAGTCTCCGCGGAACTCGGCGCCAGCGTAACAACGCAGTTGGTCTTCAGGCACATCCTCGGGACTGTCGAGATACAATCCAATGACAGGCCCAAGCTGAGACCAAAGCTTACGGGCCTCGCACATTGCGCCGAAGGCTTCAAAGCTTTTACCGATCTCGGAATAATTTCCCGTGTGCCGCAGTGCAACGACGCGACGGGCAGGTTCTGTGCGGGTGGTAATAGGATGCATGGGATATTCTCCGGTTCTGAATTGCGGTTTGCCTGGCAGAAACAGCCCTGCTTTACGAAAAGCCAAGGGGCTTCTGCCGTGAACCTCGGAAAAGGTCCGCGCAAAGGACTTCAGGTTGGGATAGCCAATTTCGGCCGCGATCTTTTCGACTGACTTACTGGACGTCACCAGTTGAAAGGCCGCGCGGTGCATTCTGATCCGACGCACGGCTTGCGCACAGGTTTCACCTGTTATCGCACGAAAGACGCGGTGCCAGTGAAAACGCGACATAGCGGCAACGTCAGACAAGGCATCCAATGACAAGTCCCCGTCCGGGTTGTCGTAAATATAGGCCAACACACGCAAAACGCGGTCTTCATAGCTTGTTACCATCGGCCCCTTCCCTCTCTTTGCTCCTACGAGGTTGCATAGTTTCTGCCCACAAATCTTGCTGAATTCACTTTTGGTGAGCGCAGATACTGATGGCCTGCCGTCAAGCTATGTTCCGGTAAAGTAACAAATCCAGGTGAGAGTCTTGCATTGGGGTTCACCCCCGCCGTGTGTTGCAATCTTTTGGCGGCAAGTTCATATAGCGGAGAACTTCCGCGTTGAGAGGCGTCATGACTCAGTATCTGGATTTCGAAAAACCACTGGCCGAAATCGAAGGCAAGGCCGAGGAACTGCGCGCGCTGGCCCGCGCCAATGAAGAGATGGACGTGGCCGAAGAAGCCGCAGCACTGGATACCAAGGCCGCCAAGCTGCTGGACGAGTTATACGCTGACCTTACCCCCTGGCGGAAATGTCAGGTAGCGCGCCACCCCGAGAGACCACATTGCAACGACTATGTCGGGTCCCTGTTCACCGAGTTCACCCCTCTAGCAGGGGATCGCAACTTCGCCGACGATCTGGCGGTGATTGGTGGTCTGGCACGGTTCGACGATCAGCCAGTGATGGTGATTGGACACGAAAAGGGTGCGGACACGAAATCGCGGATAGAGCGGAACTTTGGTATGGCCCGACCCGAGGGCTACCGTAAGGCCGTTCGTCTGATGGAGATGGCAGGACGATTTGGGCTGCCGGTCATCACTCTGATCGACACAGCAGGGGCTTACCCTGGTAAAGGCGCAGAAGAACGCGGACAGTCCGAAGCTATCGCCCGGTCCACCGAGATGTGCCTGAAGATCGGCGTACCTCTGGTTTCGGTTATCATCGGTGAAGGCGGATCTGGTGGTGCCGTGGCATTTGCAACGGCGAATCGTGTCGCGATGCTGGAACACTCGGTCTATTCGGTGATTTCTCCCGAAGGCTGCGCCTCGATCCTGTGGAAGGATGCCGAGAAGATGCGGGAAGCTGCCGAGGCACTGCGTCTGACGGCGCAGGATCTGCACAAGTTGGGTGTCTGCGATCACATCATCACTGAGCCCAAAGGCGGTGCACACCGTGACCGCTCGGCCACGGTGGAATCGGTGCGTGAGGCCATCGCCACAATGCTCAAAGAGCTGGAAGGCAAAGACTCGGCGGCCTTGATAAAAGACCGCCGTCAGAAGTTCCTGGATATCGGATCAAAAGGACTGGCTGCGTAGCCCGTCAGCCGCCCAATTGGCGCAAGAGAGCAACCGAGGGCTCGCCGGTCTGGGCCAGCCCGTTGGCTCGCTGGTAATCAGAGATAGCAGCTGTCGTCTTACCGCCAACAACTCCGTCCGCACCCTGCGTGTCATAGCCAGCCGAAGTCAGGCGTCGCTGTAATTCTTTCCGGTCCTCCAGCGTCAGACCAGTCGCATCCGGCCCGAACGAGGCCTGAAACGGTGCACCGCCCGCAATCCGGTCAGACAAGTGGCCTACGCCAATCGCGTAGCTGTCTGAGTTGTTGTAACGCTTGATCACCTGAAAATTGCGGAATACAGCGATCCGCGGCCCGGGTGTCTGTGGTTGCAGCACCGCCACGGGCGAGCCAGACACTGACCCGGCTTCTCCTCCCCAAGGTTGCCCACGCACCCAGCCCGAACGCGACAGATAGGCCGCCGTTGAAGCCAATGAGTCTGTCGGGTCCTCGGACCAGATATCGCGCCGCCCGTCCCCGGTGAAATCCACCGCGTAAGCCAGATAGGATGTTGGAATGAACTGCGTATGCCCCATGGCACCGGCCCAACTGCCGGTCATGTTGGCGGGAGTGGTGTCGCCGTTCTGCAGGATCTTCATCGCCGCGATCAACTGGCTTTCGAAGAATTGCCCGCGCCGCCCGTCATATGCCAGCGTCGACAGGGCCGATACCACCGGCACGTCGCCGCGCCGCGCACCATACCTGCTTTCCAAACCCCAAACGGCAACGATGACTTCTTTGTCGACCCCATATTGCGCTTCGATCTGCGACAGGGTTCCCGCGTGCCGAACCAGCATCTGTTTGCCGGTACTGATCCGCTCGTCCGAAGCCGCAATGGCCAGATAATCTTCAAGCGAACGTTTGAATTCGACCTGATTACGGTCGCGTTCGATTACGTCAGGAAGATAACCCGCACCCTGAAAAGCGCGGTTGATAGTTGCTTGGGAAATGCCCTGTGACGCGGCGCGCCCTTTGAAACCAGCAACCCAAGCATCCCATCCTGCATTTGGCACTGCCTGCATACGCGAAGCGGGTGCTCTGGTCGGTGCGCCGCCGCCTGAACAGGCGGCCAGCAACGTCGACCCAAGTCCGATAGAAAAGGTCCGTCGATTGATCATGTCTGAAATCTGCTCTTGTTATGTGATTTGCCCCAGAATAGCGCAGCCTTGTCACCCAGACCAGAAAGACAGCGGGCCACGCACAAGTTCCGAAGCGGTCGGCAATAAGCCGCTCAGCTCACCAACAGTCGCAGACCCTGCGTCACATCCGAACGAACTGCCAGACGCAGCCCCGGCTCATCCCCAGCCTTGAGCGCCGCAATGATCAGCTTGTGATAATGGGGCGGTTCCGTCCGCCGCAACCGGCCGTAAAGCGCACGCATTGTTGGTCCCAGTTGCAACCAGACGGTTTCGGCCATGGCCAGCATCGCGGGGGCCTGCGCCCGCAGGTAAAGCGTACGATGAAACTCCAGATTGGTCCGAATATACCCGACGGCGTCGCGTTTGGTGACCATTTCGGCGACAGTCATGTTGATGCTCTGCAACCGGTCGATCAGCGCCATATGCGCGCGAGGCAGCGCCCGGCTGGCCAACTCGACCTCAAGCAAGGCGCGTAAAGCAGCCAGTTCCTCTATGCGGTCATTGGTCAGTTCAGGCGTCGAGACGCGGCCTGACGTGGACAGAAACAACGCACCTTCGGCAGCGAGGCGGCGCACGGTCTCGCGCGCGGGCGTCATGGAGACACCAAACTCCTTGCCAATTCCACGCAGGGTCAACGCCTGCCCCGGAGCAATCTCACCGTGCATGATCCGGGACCGTAAAGCCCGGTACACACGATCATGAGTTGCGGTTTGCGAGTCGGCAGGGCGTGTCGTCAACATACTCCCTTGTGATCACAAAAAATTCTGAGGTCAACTCACCCCGGCTTCGAAGCGAAACCGATGCAATTCGGCACCATGATCCCGCAACCAGCGCCTTGGCACTTTATAAGGCCCAAATATCCGCTCGACCTGGGCCCAAAAGGCGGGTGAATGGTTCATCTCGGCCAAATGCGCCACTTCATGCGCCGCCACATAATGCAGCACTTCGGGCGGGGTCAGGATCAATCGCCAGGAAAACATCAGGCCGCCTGCCGAACTGCACGACCCCCAACGCGACCGCGTATCGCGCATCGTCAGGCTGGTATATGGGCGTCCTAGAATGGCGGCATAGTCATCGCACGCTCCGGTCAGGCGATCCCGCGCCAGTTCCTTTAGAAAACGGGCCAGCCTTCGCGCCTCAGCACCCTCAGGCACGGCAATTTCGTCTGCGCCCAACTGAACTCGGCGCCCCCGCGCGGGAACGATTCGGCGTTCGATGCCCTCTATGGGAATAGATTGGCCAAACTGTACGGTCGCCACCTCTGGGCGGTCTTGCAGGTGCTGGCGAATCCAACCCTCTTTCTGCTGCGCGAAACTCAGTGCTTCAGTTTCGGCAACGCCCTGAGGGTAAGTCAGCGTAACCCGCCCGTCCAACTGAGAAATTCGCAATGAAATCCGTCGCGCCCGCGCAGATTTGCGCAACGTTAGCGGCACCGGAGGCTGTCCGGGCAATGCGTGTCGCCCCATGGGCCGTTCTCCCTTGCGCAAAGGCTTTGACAGAGCCTGCCGCTTGTGGCAGGTGACCTGAATCATCGATGAGATTCACCTGATATCAAGGGGATTTGATATGCCCAAGGAAGAATGGGGCGTAAAGCGTGTTTGCCCGACAACTGGCAAACGCTTTTATGACCTGAACAAAGACCCGATCGTCAGCCCCTACACCGGCGAGATCGTGGAACTGGAAACCGGTAAAAGCCGCATGATTGCCGCAGATGCGGAAGATGCTGCTTCGGTTAAGGCGCGCGAAGCGTCCTCGGATAGTGATATTGTTCTGGAAGACGACGATAATGTCGATGTTGAACTGGACGATGACCTGCTGGAAGATGATGACGACAACGACGACGTATCGCTGGACGAAATCACGGACATGCCCTCGGAAGACGATTCCTGATCTGGTCTGAGGCGGCTCTTGCCGCCTCACCCTGCCCGTCTTAGTTCGGGAATCTTTTTCTCCGATTTCTATTTTTTGTCTTGCACTCGACAGCGCTGTCTCATAAACGTCCGGCCACCGCCACGGCGGTACTTAGATGGGGCCTTAGCTCAGTTGGGAGAGCGCTTGCATGGCATGCAAGAGGTCAGGGGTTCGACTCCCCTAGGCTCCACCAAATATCTCTCTGATACGCCCTCCTGAACCTTTCTTTGTTGCTATTGATTTTTCCCTTGAATCCAATTCAGGCATTTATTCAGCCCGACTAGAGTCTGTATAGGATCTATAACATAGTTAGGCCAACGAGATCGGCTACAGCGGCGCCAGTGGCTACCTACCACTGACTACGCAGAAGAACGGGTTGAATAATATCAAGAGCCCAACCGCCAAAACAGGCGTGTCCGTCCATCCGAAACTGAAATTGACGACGCTCGTCATCAAACCCCTAGTCTAACCTACTAGTCACTGGCCGCGCAGGCACTACGCAACCAGGACAAAGCACTATCGGACAGGTATGGGCCGACCCGGTCTAGCAACTCATCGTGGTACGTGTTCAACCATTTGCGTTCCGCCAAAGTCAGTTCGTCCGACAATAACTTGTCGGTTTGTATTGGGATCCAAGTCAGGTTTCTGAACTCAAGGAACCCATCCTCAGCCAAAACAATCTCAAATAGGTTTTCAATTCGAATACCGAACGAACCTGCCTGGTAGAAGCCGGGTTCGATGGACAGAACCATTCCCGCCACCAAATCGACTGGATTGTGGGGCTTGCCGATGCGTTGAGGGTGCTCATGCACAGACAGCCGGTGGCCAATGCCGTGCCCGGTACCGTGATCATAGTCCAATCCGAGGTCCCACAACGGGCGGCGACAAATCGCGTCGATGTGGTGGCCTTGCGTACCCGGCGGGAAACGCAGCGTCGCAATCGCATGAAAGGCTTTGAAGACCGCAGTGTAAGCCCGATCATACCCATCAGGCGAACGCGATCCGAAGGCAAAGCTGCGTGTCGCGTCCGTCGTGCCGGTATCATACTGTCCGCCTGAATCTAGCAGGTAGGTGCCATTGGCAGTGATCGAAGCGCTACTCTCCTGCTGAGTTGAATAATGGCACATGGCCGCGTTTTCACCCGCAGCCGAAATCGTGCGGAAGCTTTCATAGATGAAACCAGGTCGCGTGCGACGGAACGACAGAATTTTATCTTCCGCCTCATGCTCGCTGACCCAATCGGTCCGAGCGGCCCGTGCAGGCACTTCGGTTGCAAGCCAGGCGCAGAATTCGGTCCAGGCAACGCCGTCTTGAATATGGCAGGCGCGCATACCCTCCAACTCGACATGGTTCTTTTTTGTTTTTGCCAAGGTGATTAGGCTGCTGGCAGGCAGGTTCTTCGCACCCGTTTCTTCCAACGCAAGCCGTACTGCGGCCGGAGAGAATTCGGGATCGAAAATGACACCTTGCCCAGCCTGAACATAACCCCCAATCGATGGTAAGAATGCGTCGATGGGTTGGACCAGTACTTCCGGTGGCAAATGATCTCTAAGGCCGGCATTAATTTTCTGGTCCGACACAAACCAAAAAACAGAACCCGTTTTTTCGACCAGAAGAAAAGAGTGCGGGATAGGATTGAAAGCCACATCCGAGCCACGGACATTGAGCAGCCAGGCGATGTTGTCGGGTTGTGTCTCAATTACAAAATCAGCTCCCAGAGCGCGCATTTCAGCCCTAAGGTCCGAGATCTTGTCCGCGCTGCTTTTGCCAGCAAACTGCAATGGAAAGGGTTCAATCTGGCCCTGGGGCGGTAACGGTTGATCGGGCCAGACAGCGTCAACGGGGTTGGTGCTGACGGCAATCAGTTGAACGTCGCGCTTTGTTAATGCGTTGGCAAATCGGTCATACCAAACCGGTGGCAGGTGCATTGCATCAAACCCGATCTTCCAATCGATCTGAGCGACCGATGCCAACCAGGTTTCTGGCGGCTCATCGAATAGATGATGATGCGAGAATACCGGCTCCGTGCATTGGTTCGCGGCCTGGACCACGTAACGTCCATCTACAAACAGCGCTACGGTCTCGCGGGTAACGATCGCCATACCGGCAGACCCAGTAAAGCCCGTTACATATTTCAGGCGTTCGTCGTGCGGGGCAACATATTCGGCCTGATGCGCATCGTAGCGTGGCAGGATGAATGCATCCAAATCCTGCTTTTCCAGTTCTTTACGTAGCGCGGAAATCGCAGAGCGACGGTCGGTTTCCGGGGCATCAAGCATCGGCGTTAATCTCATCAACATGGTGGCAGGCAACTTCGCCCCGGCCCTCGAACGGCGTCAGGGTTGGGATTTCTGTCTTGCAAATTGCGTTGGCATAAGGGCAGCGAACGTGGAACGGGCAGCCGGATGGCATGTTCAGGGGCGATGGCAATTCGCCCTCTAATCGGGTGATTTGACCACGCTCGTCCGGATTCAGGGAAGGAGCGGCGGACAAAAGCGCCTGACTGTAAGGATGCGCAGGTGCCGAGAACAGCGTTTCGCTATCGCCTATTTCAACGATCCGACCCAGATAGATCACGGCAACGCGGTTTGAAACATGGCGAACCAGACGCAGATCATGGGCAACAAACAAGACCGTCAGCCCCAGATCTCGTTGAAGGTCCAGCAGCAGGTTCACCACCTGAGCTTGCACTGAGACATCCAGCGCCGAGACCAGCTCATCGGCGATCAATACCACCGGCTCGACAGCCAGAGCACGCGCAATCGCGATGCGCTGGCGCTGGCCGCCGGAAAACTCATGGGGCAGCTTGTCCTGCGCGTCCTGAGGCAAGCGGACAAGCTCGAGAAGTTCGGCAACCCGTGCCGGGATCTCAGCTTCGGGACGCATGTTGTGAACGCTAAGCGCCTCGGTCAGAATCTGGCCAGTGGTCATACGGGGATTGAGCGATGAATACGGGTCCTGAAACATCATCTGAACACGCCGGTTATAACTGCGATCAGCGCGGGCCGCGTCGTCAAAGATGTCCTGACCTTCGAAGCAGATCTTCCCGTCACTGGGCGTGTGGAGGCGCACGATACAGCGCGCAAGCGTCGACTTTCCGCATCCGGATTCACCCACGACGCCTAGCGTTTCGCCCTGTATCAGATCCAAATCAACGCCATTCAGCGCCTTGACCTCGCGACCCGGTCGGCCCGAAACGATGTCACCCAGCCCGCGCCCCAAGGGAAACCGCAGGTGAAGATCGCGGATTTGCATCACGGCAGTCATGCGGCATTTCCTTCGGCATTTTTCACGGGGTTGAAACAGGCCACCTGTCTGTCATTCGCAATCAAAGTCAGAGCGGGCCGGTCTTGCAGGCAGGCTTCGACACAGGCTGCACATCGTGGTGCAAATGAGCATCCCGGCGGCAACGCATTCAGGCTTGGTGGAACACCCGGCACGGAATAAAGCGGCGTCCGTGGCGCCAGGTTTTCCGGGACTGACTGCATCAGGCCCACAGTGTAGGGGTGGCGCGGTTCGCGCAGTACATCCCGAACTGATCCCTGCTCGACAATCCGGCCCGCATACATTACGGCGACGGTATCACAGGTCTGCGCGACCACGCCCAGATCATGGGTAACCAGAACCACGCCCATATCCAGGTCCTGTGCCAATCGCAGGATCAGATCAAGAATCTGCGCCTGTATAGTCACGTCCAGCGCAGTGGTCGGTTCATCCGCCAGCAGCAATTTCGGATTTGCCGCAAGTGCAATTGCAATCATCACACGCTGGCGCATACCGCCCGAAAACTGATGCGGGTAATCCTTTAACCGTTCGGCAGCCGAGGGTATTCCGACCAGATCCAGCATCTCGACAGCCCGAT
Source organism: Ruegeria sp. HKCCD6426 (assembly GCF_057221115.1). NCBI lineage: Bacteria > Pseudomonadati > Pseudomonadota > Alphaproteobacteria > Rhodobacterales > Roseobacteraceae > Ruegeria > Ruegeria sp. HKCCD6426. The sequence goes on from NZ_JBWVBF010000002.1 coordinate 117,804, forward strand.
CCCGTCGCGCGGCCCGGGACAGATCGGTATGGGCACGCAGAGTTTCTTCAAGCTGCAAACCCACTGTCAGAAGCGGGTTCAGTGACGTCATGGGTTCCTGAAAGATCATCGCGATTTCACTGCCCTGAACCTGCCGCAACGCCCGATCCGAAAGTTGCACCAGATCCTGTCCCTGCCAGTTTACCTGACCGGTGACATCGCCATACCGTCGCGTCAGTCCGATGATCGAACGCAATGTCACGCTTTTGCCGGAACCGCTTTCGCCTACCAGTCCCAGAACCTCGCCGCGCGCGACGCTAAAACTGACATCTCGCAGGGCAGGCAGCGCGCGCCCATTACGGTGAAACGTGGTGTTCAGCCCATCGACCTCGAGGATAGGAGTTTTGTTTGCCATCCTTTTACCCTCTCGGCCTCAGCAAATCAGCCAGCCCGTCGCCAAGCAGCGAAAAGCCAAGCCCTGTCAGAACGATGGCGATACCGGGCATCAGACTCAGCCACCATGCGGTCGAGATAAAGTTGCGCCCCTCGGCAATCAGCACACCCCATTCGGCTTGTGGAGGCTGCGCGCCCAGACCGAGATAGCCCAACGACGAACCTAACAGGATCACCAGCGCCATATCTGTCATCCAGTAGACGATGACTGGCGTTATCGCATTAGGTAGCAGATGCCGGAAGATGATACGCCGGTCGGAATAGCCCATTACGACTCCTGCCGCGGCATAGTCATTGCCCATCTGCGCAATCACCTCAGCCCGCATCAGGCGGGCATAGTAGACCCAATAGACTACCCCGATTGCGATATACATGTTGACCAGGCCAGGCCCCAGCACCGCGACGACCGCAATGACAAGAACCAGAAAGGGAAAGGTGATCACCGCATCGACGATGCGGCCGAAAATCAGGTCGGCAATCCCGCGATAATACCCGACCAAAGCCCCTACCACGATGCCGGTCACAAGCGCGAAAACCGTACCAAAAATTGCCATCTGCATATTGACCTGATAAGCCCAGATCACGCGCGACAGGCTATCCCGTCCCAATAGATCGGTGCCAAACGGATGCGCCCAGGATGGCGGCTGGCGCACCGCCAGATAGTCGATTGCATTTGGATCATATGGCGCGAAGGCACCGGGGAAGATCGCCAATAACACGGAAAACCCGATGATCAGCAATCCAGCTAAGAAGCCCGGCTTGCGCAGAGCCATCTGTACGAAAGATGGCCGCTCAGCCTGGGCGTTGAAGGGAACATCACTCATTGCAGGCGCATCCTCGGGTCAAGTCGGCTTTGGAACAGGTCTGTCATCAGGAAGACCAGCGAGACCAGAACCGCGAAGGTCAGTGTCAGCCCCTGTATCAGCGGATAGTCGCGGGCAAAGATCGCTTCCAGCATCAACCGTCCCATGCCCGGCACTGCAAACACGGTTTCTGTAACCAGTGTACCGCTCATTAGATTGCCAATGGACAGGCCCAGTAGCGTGACCGTAGAAATCAGAGCGTTGCGCAAAACGTGCCGTCCCAGAACCAATCGGGGCGGCAGGCCCTTGGCACGGGCGAACTGAACATATTCAGCGTCCAGAACCTCGATAATCGCACTGCGCAGGTTCCGCATGATGATGGCCGAGGTATAAAGCGCGACGGTGACCGAGGGCAGAAACAGGTGATACAACCGCTCTCCGAATGTGTCGCCATACCCGCCTACCGGGAACAACCGCAGCTGCGCTGCCAGAAATGTCAGCAAGACCAGCCCGATATAAAACACTGGCATCGACAAACCGATCTGGAAAACGGTGCGGATCACAGTATCCGGCCAGTGCCCGCGATTGAGCGCTGCAACAAAGGCCAGCGGCCCCGCAATCAGCAAGGACAGGACTACTGAATAGACTGTCAGAAAAACTGTGATGGGCAGACGGTCTGCAATCACATCCATCACGTCCGTTCGCATAAGGATCGATCGACCCAGGTCGCCCTGCACGGTATTGGTTAGGAACAGCCAGAACTGCACCAGAACCGGCTCGGTCAGGCCCAGACGTTCCCGGATCGCTTGAATGTCAGCGTCCGAAGCCCGGTCGCCCGCCATCGCGATGGCCGGATCGCCCGGCAGCAGACGAACCAGAAGAAAGATGATGATCATGACCAGAAAGAAGGTCGGGATCATCAGTAAAAGGCGTTTGAAAATGTAAAACAGACTGGACATGTTGACGCTCTGCAAAAGACCTCGCCGGATCGCGCCGGCGAGGCAAGGGATCAGCTCTTAGCGGCTGACAGTTGCTTCATCGAAGATGTTATTGCCCAATGGTGTCTGAACATAGCCCTCGACCGCTGTGCCCAGCGCCACAGCAAAGGGTGTTTCATACATGAACAGTAGCGGGGCAGCCTCTGCATAGAGCTCCTGCATCCGTGCGAACTTGGCCTTGCGAGCCTCGGGGTCCATTTCATTCGCGGCTTCTTCGAACAGGGCGTTGAATTCGGCGTTTTCCCAACCGGTTCCAACAGCCTTGGCGGTAGGGGTATAGCCCAGCCAACCGACAACCTGACTTGGATCATTCACGTCGTTAACCCAGCCATAGGTGTGAATGTCGAATTCACCCGAGCGGTTCTTTGCACCACGCGTAGCACCGTCCACCTGCTCGACCACCAAATCGACACCCAGCGGCGCCCACATCTGCTGCAACGCCGCAAAGATCGTCGCATCATCTGCCGAACCTGCCAGCGTTGTCAGCGTGACCTGTGTTCCGTCCGCAACTCCAGCCTCGGACATAAGTGATTTGGCTTTGTCCACATCATACGAATAAAGCGGGCTCAGATCCGACGCATATTGCGTGGCCTTGGCCATCAGCGGAGAACTCATCGGCTGGCCTGCCCCGTGCAGAACCACACCGATCAAGGCATCTTTGTTGGTGCCATAGTTCAATGCCTGCCGGACGCGTGGATCCGCCAGCGGGTTAGGTGAGCCGTCGGCGCGGGTTTCGCGTGTATTGATCGGCGAATAAATGATCCGGGTCGACGGGTAGAGCTGCATGTTGATGTTCGAATCTGCCTCCAACTCCGCCACGCGACTGAAGGGGATGAACTCTGCCGCGTCCACTTCACCTGCTTGCAGGCTCAGGATACGGGTCGCGTCATCCGGAATGATCTCGAAATGCACGCCTTCCAGATATGGCAGGGATTTGCCATCCGCGCCCATCCGCCAATAATGCTCGTTGGCGCAGAAATCCATCGAGGCGCCTTGTTCGAACCCACACAAATAGAACGGGCCGGACCCGACGCCGGCAGCGGTGGCGGCAAAAATTGCAGCGGACTTGTCCTGATCGGTGTCCCCGGCAGCGGCGTCAAAGGCCGCTTTCGAAACGATAGCCGTATTGAATGTGGCCAACATGGACAAGATAGTTGGATCCGGGGCATTCAGCGCGATGGTTATCGCATTGCCATCTACTGACACACTTTCAATTGATCCTAACAACCCGGCCCAGGGGCTCAGGTCGGGATTGCGCGCCCGATCCAATGAGAAAACAACGTCCTCACCGGTCATTGGCGACCCATCAGCGAACAGAACGCCCTCGCGTAGGGTCAGAGAAACCGTTTTACCGTCATCTGAAACCGTAAATTCTTCGGCTAGGCCGGGTTCAACTGAATTGCCATCGGCACTTCCGCGCAGAAGCGTATCGAATAGGCTTCCAACCATCCAGATGTCCGGGTTGCGATCTGCATAGATCGGGTCAATCAGGCGCGATCCATCGTAACGGGCGAAGTTCAGCGTTCCGCCCCTCTCCTGTGCTGCCACCGGCATCGCCAGTGTCAATGCAACGGTCATTCCCAGAACCGTTTTTAGCGTCATCCTCTTCTCCTCCCGCAAAGTTCATTTGCTTATGAGCGATGACAATAATCGATTCTTAGTAATACTAAAGTTTTTTTTAGTCCTGAGCGAAAATTTTTTACAGTTCGTTGATTCTACTGTCCCGTTTCACTCATTGGAGAAGTCGTAACCCAAAGCTCAACAGCCTCGGATTCCCCCAGAACGACGGAATAATGGCGAGCCGAGGTATCATGGTGAATCACATCACCGGGTGACATCACAAAAACTTTGTCTCCCAGGTGATACTCCAGCTGCCCCGACATCAAATAGCAAAACGCCTCACCCTTATGGCACATCTTTTCCGACACATGACCGGGCGGGCGATGAACAATCTGCGGGTGAAACAAAGCACCTGAAAACCCGGGCCCAAGCTTCTCGTAAAACCTCCCGCGAACGCCCAGAGAGTAAGTTTGGCGGCTATCATGAGCGACATACTCGGAAAAAACCTGCGGAACGCTCAGCAGTTGTTCGACGCTGGTTTGCAATGCCGCCGCTATTGCCATTAGGGATGTCAGCGACGGAGAGCTCAGCCCCCGCTCAACCTGAGACAAGAAGCCAGTTGTAAGATCTGCTGCTTTCGCGACTTTTTCCAGCGTCAGTCCCATTGCTTTACGTCTGCGCCGGATTGCCTGACCTAATTCAGTCGGATGTCCTTTTGACTTTGGTTTGGGTTGTGCATTGGGCGAATGCATGCAGATTCTCCTGCTGGTCACTTGGTTTTCGCCCATTCAACAGAATAACGGGCCGAAGATCAAAATTTATTTTAGTATTGCTAAAAAATTGGACGGTGCACGCGGGTCAAGAATTGCCGAATTGGCCCTTACAGCAGCGCTTTACCACACAGCAAAGATCAGCACCGTGTTTGCACCGAAATTAGTTGTTCTGCCAATTCGCGCCAGGTTGATTTTTCTTGACGATCAAAGACAGTTGCGTCTGGCATTGTCCCAAGTTGCTCTTCAATGCTCAGCATGAGTATCAGGCTTAGGATCGAATCCAGAAAGGGATGCGCATCGTCCGGGTTAAATCTCGAACGCGGAACAAGCCCCTCCCGATTAGCGAATTCTCGCAACACCTCTAGCATTGGAGACAATGGTACTTCTGAGTTGGGGGCCGCCGCAGTTTTCTGATCCAGCACATCTGACCTGTCCGGCCGACCGCTTTCCAGAAGCCTTTGAAGTTTCTGACGATCTAGTTTCCCGCTCGGCAACCGCGGCAGCTCCTCCATATGCAAGTGACGCAGTGGGGCAGCGGCAGGGAAGAATTTTTGGGAAATTGTTTGCCTCAACTCGTTTTCCAGATTGTTCACGTCCTTGCGTCTGGTCTCAACAGCAATAGCAACCACGTCTGCGTCGCGTATCATTATGGTAGTGACAAATACGCGCGCCACCCCTGCTATGTTTTCTGCTGCTTCTGCTACGCCGTTAAGCGACAGTCTCCGCCCTCGGATGTTGACGACATCGTCAACCCTTCCCAGAACATCCAGGCTCCCATCGGGCAGTACAGTCACCCAATCATCAAGGAGAATTGGATCTTTGAGTGGGTCAAACATCTGCGCGCCTGACTGAAGATCTTTGAAGCTGCCGAGAGCACGATCATATCCGATGGCTTCGACGCGACCGATCTCGCCCGGTTGCAATTCGATACCGGCAGAGTTGACCGCTCGTGTTCCTGGCAAGAGCATTCCACCTGGAGACCCTTGATATTTGGCAAACTCTTCAGCTGAGAGTTTGCCAAACGACACATCAATGAATTCAGTTGCGCCGTATGTCGCGTTTATTTCGGCCCTAGGAAATCGTTTCACAAGGTCATGAATGAGACGGGCTCGGCTGGGTTCACCCCAAGGGAAAAAGACGGTCAAATCGGGCAGAAACTCTGGCGAGAACATGGGGTTCTGCAGCATTCCGTGCAGCACGCTACAAGGTGAAGACAAGGCCGTTGCTGACGTTGAGATCATTAGATCGCAAAGCTGTTTCAGATCGGAAAAGCCGTTGATTGGGGGCAGGACAATTGTGTGGTTTCCAACAAATGCAGGCAACAACTCCAGCGCAGTAGCTGTGTCCCAGCGTACAACGGTGAGCAGAGTTTGCGGCTCATCGTAATCGAACACTTTCATCCGCGAAGCCATACCCGCTGCCAGAACGACGCCCTTGGGCTCTCCGGAACTGCCCGAGGTGAAAACAACGTGGGCTGGGCATTGAAGGTCGAGTGGGGGCAGCGCCGTGGCCTCGGAAAAGCTCTCCAACAAGACGTCCAAAGCGGCTTCATCGCAGGCATCCCCAATAATCAGAGCGTTCCAGTTTTCCAACTCCGGGACTGACGCAATCAATCGGTTCCAAAGCGAAAAGGTGACAATGACCAAGTCGGGATCAAAAGCCTTAATGCGGCTGGCAAGCTGGTCATCCGAATCCTCTGGCAACCCAAGACACAGAAGACTTCCCGCTGCGGTCGAAGCCAACTGTGTGACTACAGCCGCCGGACTAGCCGGCATCAGACTCAATACCCTGTGCTGGTCGTCGAAATTGCGGTCAGAACTGATATGGCGTGGAGCAGTATCTTGAAAATGCAGCAACATGTTGGACATTCGCAAACTCAGGCTTGCAAGATTTGCGTAAGTCATGGATTTCGATGCAGTGCGAATGGCGATGCGGTCGCCGTCATGATCGGCGAGCCAGCACAGCTTGCTTTCGCGCACTGCATCGCTTTGCAGCCAGGTTTCGATTGGGACCAGTTCGCGCTTGGGCGGCAATCCCCCGTAATCAGTTATTAGGCCTCTCAGAATCGGCATTTTTTGTACTAGGACAAAACTCCGGCTGATACGGGCGAGTTGCTGCGTAAACCACACTGCCTGAACCTTGACTGAACCCGTTCTGGGCGGTGGGGCAAGTGGGATAATATCAATTACTTGATCTCCATCTTCGTTAACCCATGTCACGGCAAAGCAGATATTTGCGCCGCTGGAGATCGCAAGTTGTGCCGGAAATCCAGTCAGTTTCGCAGGACGAAAATACCAAGGTGCGAACACTTTCTTTCCGGGAGCAAACGGCACATCGAAGTAGACTTGAAGCACTGCACCTGAACGCAAATGGCTTAGGTAATGGCTTGAACTAGAATTGCGTTCCGCGGAGTTTCTACCTGACACTGAAATATCGAGGCCGTCACTGCGTGCCGAAGTCAGGAAATCTGAATATTCAAGAGGGTCACCAATTTCAGGTGCGGTTGCGACAACGGTTTGGATTGGTTTTCCCATACCAGCCAGCGCGATCAGCAGGCGACTTCCAGCAAAAGGAAGTTCCTGGGAGTGCGGAGACAGAACTATTAATCCTCTGGAACTCTCTACCTCTCTTTCCAACCAAGTCTTCGCTCGGTCTGTCAGCGCTTCCTCAACACCGTCTACGGTATTCTTGGACACATTCTTGTATTCTAAATCTGCGATAAAGGCGGCAGGTATTACCTCTGGCCCTATTACTCGCACACCCTGTTTCTCAGCTGAGACTTTGAGAAGATCCGCTCCAAATTCAGCCTTGCCCTTAGCAAGAAGTAGCAGTTTTTCGAACAATTGCCGTTTAGCATTGTTCTTAGGAGGCGGAGATAAACGACCGGACATCGCGCGAATGAGCGGCCATTCTACATTGTAGGAGCTTCCCGCCTTGATTGCTTCATCCAGCGCTCTGGCCATCAGCTTTTCGTTGACCCAATGCCAATGTGAAAAAATTACGAAACGTACCATCGGTGCCAGCGGCAGGACCAAAGAGATCAACTGGTCTCTATAGCCACAGCCTAATGAGTTGTTCAAAAACTCTAGGATTGACAGGGCGCGTCTGTGATCAGTTGAGACTTCAGAAAGAAGCGCATCAAGAACTGCTGTATTTTCGGCTTCGCCTCTTTCTAATAGGTTGCTCAATATCAGTTGGTTTGCTATTCGCCATTCGGTTTCAAAAAATTGGTCCGAAGAACATAATTTGGTTGGTATGACGGTCCGACGTCCCACCAGCCTTTGATCACAAATTTCTACGCGCGCCCCATTTTCTAGTGCTGTAAACCTTTCACGTAGCGGCTCAAAGTGATCGCGCAAGTTGGCTGAGTTTTGCAAAAACAATTCGCGAGCTCTATCCAAGGCACGCAAATTGATAAGGTGCCGAATTCTACGAGCAATTCGATCGGCGTTATCCGTGGGGGCGCCGGCAACGGCCTCGTTCACCTCAAGCGAACGGGCTTTGGTCATCGCCTCGACAGCCTCGTCAATCGCTCCTGACAACTTCCAACGGGAAACACTTGCGAGATTCAGGTGCGGTAGAGAATTGAGAACTACGCGACCCAGCCTTTTGCGCGGCTCTATTCCGAACAAAAAAAACAACCAACCGACGGCGCAGATCTGATTTTGGCGCACTTGAAAATTGAATGTTGGGTGCGCCAAATTCGAATTCGGGTACTTCGGCGAAGACTCAGCTTGGCGCTCCAGTCCTTCGGCGATAGCACGCATTATTTTCTCAAGTTTGCTCATGCTTATTCCAACCGTCCGCTGCCAGCCTGTTCTCGAGACTTTAGTCGTGCGCCTAGCACCAGCCCCGATGAGTTTTCGATCAGGACGCAAAGTAGCAGAAGCCCGAGCTGCAACAGGCTCGGGCAACAACGCTGACCAAAGGCTTTCGCAATAGTTGGCGAAACAGCAAAGAAATCACCACCCTGGCACCCAGAAATGTCGCGGATCAGCATCCCTCACACAAGGCTAGCCAGCGCCTAGGCCCATGTGCAAGCTACAGGCCGGATTTGATACGCGTCCACATGCGTGTCGCAAATCGTTGCGTTTCTGAATCCCAAGGCATCTTCATATAGAGGTTTTCCAAGCCCTCTTCAGACGGATAGAGACCCGGATCATTCAGAATCTCTTCTTTCAAGAATTCCTGCGCCGCAAGGTTGCCGTTTGCATACCAAACATAGTTTGAAATTGCGGCCGCGTTTTCTGGTTCCATGAGGAAGTTGATAAATGCATGACCCGCCGCCGAGTTCGGAGCATCCGCAGGGATCGCAATCTGATCAAACCACATGCCGGACCCTTCCCGGAACGCGCCATATGCGATCTCGACTCCGTTTTCTGCCTCCGCAGCCCGGTCACGCGCTTGCAGGGCGTCACCGGACCAGGCGATGGAAACACAGACTTCACCTGTTGCAAGAGCCGAAATATAGCCCGTCGAGTTGAAAGTCTTGACGTATGGACGGACCGCACTGAGAACTGGTTCAGCTTTGGCAATCACCTCGAGATCCTGTGAATTCGGATCCTCTCCGATATAGGTCAACGCGGCTGGTACAAGCTCGGAAGGCGCATCCAGAAAGTTCACGCCACAATCTGCCAGCTTGGACACATATTCCGGGTTGAAGAGCAACTCCAACGTGTCCAAGGGAATGTCGTCGCCAAGCGCCTCGCGAACTTTCCCGACATTCACAGCAATGCCGGTCGACCCCCACATATAGTTAACCGAGAAGCGGTTTTCCGGATCGAATACTGCAGTTCGTTCTTCGATGACATCCCACATGTGTACAGAGTTCGGAAGCTGATCTTTGTCGAGTGGTTGAAAAACTCCGGCGGCAATCTGGCGTTGCAGAAAAGAGCCCGATGGGAAAACAACGTCGTAACCTGAGTTGCCCGCGAGCAATTTGGTTTCAAGCAGGTCATTGGAGTCGAAGTTGTCATAGACCACATCGATCCCAGTTTCGGCAGTGAATTTTTCTAGCAGAGACTCGTCGATATAATCCGCCCAGTTGTAAACATAGACTGTCTGCTCGGCGTACACCGCCGATGTTGCAATCAAGGTTAGTGCCGCCGAAGTCAAAACTGATTTCATTATGCTCTCCAAAGGTTCTGCTGCATCGCTTTGATTGGCTGGGAGCGACACGTTTTGCATGCACTATGCTTGCTTGGCCAATTGAACAAGCCCGCAATGAACAGGATCGCGATATGGGCCTCCGCTCGTTGCTTGCGGTGCCTTCCATAACTTAGAGGCTGTCAGTTCGCATCAGAGGTCTTCTAGCGATATTTATTTAGCCAAGTTTGCGGATCACGCTTTCGATCCTGCCAATTGACGCAACTTAGTGGTTTACCGGCGCGAGGAGCACTGCCTTGTTCTGCTTGATGCTCAGAACCGCGTTTGTACGAAATCCCCGTGCCCCATAAAGCCATTTGTTGCTTAAGAGTGAGTAGACAGGGCACCAAGCTTGACCAATGTTGGTTTTCTCGCCGGGCGCCTCCAGTCCCTAAAGACACTCAGCTAACGTTTTAGCCATATTCCGGATGATATGTGGGTAAAGGGCTGTGCCGGTTTCAGTATCTGCTCCGATCGGATCGATCATGCCGGTCTTGGCATCTGTTCCGTCTAGGACGGTGCGCACGAGGCCAGCGTTGAACTGCGGTTCGGTTAGAACGCAGTCAATGCCCTCTTCACGGATTCGGCGCTGGATTTCTGCAATACGGGCCGGGCTAGGGTCGGATGCGTCGCTGAGCGAAATCGCCCCTGAGGCCGGGAAGTCGAAGGCGTCCTCGAAGTACTGATAGGCGTCGTGGAAGACAATAAAGCTGCCACCACGAACCGGCTTAAGTATCTCGGCGACCTCGGCTGACAGCGCATCCATTTCTGAACGTGCCGCGGCCGCGTTCGAAAAATATGCACCTGCGTTCTCCGGATCCGCTGAGGAAAGCTGCGCTGCAATCAGGTTAAGCCAAGTGCTGGCGTTTTCCAATGAAAGCCAGGCGTGAGGGTCATGCTCTCCATGGCCGTGCGCATCATGATCGTGGTCTCCATGCTCTGCATGTTCTTCGTGACCATGATCGTCATCTTCGGCGTGTTCTTCATGCTCATCATCATGATGTTCATCATCATGGACATGTTCGTCATCTTCCACATGCTCTTCGTGATTGTGGTCATCATCATCGCTATGGTCGTGCGCTTCAAACAAAGCACCCTCGCGGAAATCCAACAGAACAGTGCCATCCGAAGCCAGCAAAGACGTAACTGTGGCGCCGCCCGCAAGTGTTTCTACTGCACTTTCCATCCACGGTGTCAGATCCGATCCCATCCAGAATACCAGATCCGCCTCTTGCAGTGCTGCAGCTTCGGACGGTCGAAGGTTGTACTCGTGGGGTGAAGCACCCGGCTGTACGATCAGGTCGGGAGCGCCAACACCTTCCATTACCCGCGCTACCAGTGAATGGATCGGCGCAATATCAACAGCCACTTTCGGAACATCTGCGATGGCCGTACCACCCATCAGTGCGACCATCATCGAAACAGGAAGAAGCTTTCTGGACATCAGACCCTCGGTGTGATTTTATAACATTGCGAGCGACATATATGATATGAAATAACATGACAAGTGAAACACAGCCCACGCCGAAAGATGACTCGGCCCTCGTCGGATTTCAGAAACATGACCATGAGCATTGCGTTGAATCCGCGCTGGCCACGACAGAAGCGCGGTGCAAAGAAGAAGGACTGCGCCTAACACCGGTTCGGCGAAAAGTGTTGGAAATGCTGCTGCAAGAACACCGTGCGCTCGGAGCTTATTCGATCCTTGACCGCCTACGCGAAGAAGGCTTCGGCTCTCAACCACCGGTGGCTTACCGTGCGCTCGATTTTTTGGTTGAGAATGGGTTTGTCCACAAGATTGAGCGACTGAATGCATTTGTTGCCTGTTCGCACCCGGGTGCGTCCCATTCACCGGCGTTCATGATTTGCAGGCTCTGCGATGCCGTGGCCGAGGCGCAGTCCTCGCCCACCAAGGGCGCGCTTGGCGCTGCCGCGCGCGCTGCGGGGTTCGAGATCGAGCGAACCGTTGTGGAAGTCGAGGGCGTTTGCCCGGCCTGCAGTGAAAAGGCATAAGAATGGCCCTTGTAACTGTTGATGACGTCAGCATTTGCTACGGCGCAAACACTGTGTTGCGTCATGTAGATATGCAGATTGAGCCAGGCGAGATCGTGACGATTGTCGGACCGAATGGCTCGGGCAAAACCAGCCTGTTGCGGGCCATTATCGGCGCGACCAAACCTTCGGTTGGTCGGGTTATGCGAAAGCCAGGACTAAGAATCGGGTACGTGCCCCAGAAGCTGCACATCGACCCGACGCTGCCCATCACTGTCGAGCGGTTCATGCGCCTGACCAATCCCGTGTCGCGACAGGATTGTGCAAATGCCCTTGAATCGGCAGGTGTGCCCGACCTTCTGAAGCGCCAGATGTCGCAGCTGTCAGGCGGGCAATTTCAGCGGGTACTGTTGGCACGGGCTTTGATCAACCGGCCTGAAATTCTGCTGCTGGATGAGGCGACACAAGGCCTCGACCAGCCCGGTTCGGCTGCGTTTTATCGTCAGATCGAATCTGTGCGACGCGAAACCGGATGCGCTATCTTGATGATTAGTCACGAACTACACGTAGTCATGAGCGCATCCGACAGGGTGATTTGCCTCAATGGGCATGTCTGTTGCGAAGGTTCACCCGCAGTGGTCGCTTCGGCCCCGGAATATAGGGCCTTGTTTGGCACAGGTACCGGTGGCGCCCTCGCACTTTATCGCCACGACCATGACCACGATCATGACCATGGTCCAAATTCTCAGGAAGCAGCGGAATAATGCTGGATGATTTCATGACGCGGGCTACGCTCGCTGGCGTTGGTGTTGCTTTTGCGGCCGCTCCGCTTGGGTGTTTTGTCGTCTGGCGCCGAATGGCCTATTTCGGAGATGCCACGGCACATGCTGCTATCCTTGGCGTCGCGCTATCACTGACGTTACAAATGTCGATCTTTACCGGCGCACTGGCGGTTGCGCTTTTGATGGCGTTGACAGTGACGCTCTTGGCGGGCCGCGGATATGCCATGGACACTTTGCTGGGCGTTCTGGCGCATTCTGCATTGGCGTTTGGCCTTGTTGCTGTCTCGTTCCTGTCCGGCGTTCGCATCGATTTGATGGCCTATCTGTTTGGCGACATTCTTGCGGTTTCGCGCACCGATTTGGCAGTGATCTGGGGAGGCGCGGCCCTAGTAGTGGCGCTGATCACGTGGCGCTGGTCTCAGTTACTGACCGCGACACTGAATGAAGAGCTGGCCTATGCCAGCGGCTTCGACCCCAAGCGCGAACAGTTGATCCTGACCCTGTCTCTGGCCGTCACCGTTGCCGTGGCGATCAAGGTCGTTGGTGTGCTGTTGATCGCGGCCATGCTGATCATTCCTGCTGCTGCTGCCCGCAGCCTTGCGCGTTCACCTGAGTCCATGGCCGTTATCGCGGCGGCAATCGGCGCGACCTCGGTCGTCGCGGGCCTGCGGTCGGCATATGTCTTTGACACGCCTGCCGGACCATCGATTGTCTGCGTTGCGGCTGTCTTGTTTGCGTGTTTCAGCCTTGTCGGCCGGAATAACCAACGACAGGTGTAAAGCGGCGTGAATCACGCAAGCTTTTCCACACGTCGCATGACTCAAGCGCCGTCGATCGCCAACTTTCCTCTGGCCTGAGCGAAGAACGGTCAGATAGTTCCTATGGGAAACAAATTTTTGGGACAAACTCCCTAATTGGGTGGTGGTCATTCCAAATCAAACCCAATATCTAAGGCTCCACGAGTTCATCAGGCAGAAAACAGTCCCGTGTTCGACCTACCGGCGCAGCGTGCGCATCTCTCCGAAAAATACGACCTAACCCCATCGCCCGAGCTGGCCGCCAGCATGAGCGACATCTATGACCGCATGTCCCGCGTCGTGTCACCCGCGGACTGGGCGATCTTTGCACCCTACGTGAAGGCGATCAACGATCTGAAGGCCGAGCGTAATGCGGTCATTCTGGGCCATAACTACATGACGCCCGAGATTTACCACGGCATCTCGGATTTCGGTGGTGACAGTCTGCAATTGGCCATCAAGGCAACCGAGGTCGAGGCGGACGTGATCGTACAATGCGGCGTGCATTTCATGGCCGAGACGTCCAAAATACTCAGCCCTGAAAAAACCGTGCTGATGCCGGATATGGAAGCCGGTTGTTCGCTGGCGGAATCGATTACAGCTGAGGGTATTGAGGAAATGCGTCGCCGCTATCCCGGCGCACCGGTGGTGTCTTATGTCAACACCACGGCCGAGGTCAAAGCAGCCTCGGACATTTGCTGCACCTCGTCCAATGCCGCCCAGATCGTCGCGGCGCAGGACAGCCATACGGTTATCATGACGCCCGATCAGTACCTGGCGCAGAACGTCGCGCGCGACGTGCCGCAAAAAAACGTGGTCTGGTGGGAAGGCTCTTGCATTGTACACGAACAATATAGCGCCAGCGATCTGCGCGATTTCCGTGAGTGGAACCCGGGCACGCGGCTGATTGCGCATCCCGAATGCCCGCCTGACGTGGTGGCCGAGGCAGATTTCTCGGGCTCGACCAGTGGCATCATCAAATACGTCACCGACAAGAAACCCGAAAAGGCGCTACTGATCACCGAATGCTCGATGGCTTCGAACATCGCGGACGCACTGCCTGAGGTCGACTTCGTCGGTCCCTGCAACATGTGCCCCTATATGAAGAAGATCACGCTGGAAAAGGTGCTGTTTGCGCTTGATACGATGACCGGACAAGTCGAAGTTGACGCCCAAATCGCCGACAAGGCACGCCTTTCGGTTCAGCGGATGATTGACCTGTCCCGCCAGTTGGGCATCTGATCAGCCCGATGCAAGAGGTCACCACCCCTCGAGTGGTTATCATCGGCGCTGGCCTGGCTGCAGTGTATGCAGCGTTGAAACTGGCGCCGTGCCCGGTAGTTATGATCTCGCCTGAAGCCTTGGGGTCCGGTGCAAGCTCGGCCTGGGCGCAGGGTGGTGTAGCCGCTGCCATGGCTCCAACCGACAGTGCCGAGGCGCATGCCGATGACACGATGCGCGCAGGGGCCGGATCGGTCCTGCGCGAAGTGGCCGAGTTTGTGACCCGAGCAGCACCTGGTCATGTGCTTGATCTTTCCGACCTTGGAACCGGCTTCGATCGCACAGCAGACGGAGGCTTCGTTCAGTCCCGGGAAGCTGCACATTCAGCCGCGCGTGTGGTGCGGGTCAAAGGTGATCAGGCGGGCGCCGAGATCATGCGAGCACTGATTTCCGAGCTGCGCCGGACACCGTCTGTTCAGGTGATCGAAGGCGCGCAGGCAGTTGGGCTGGAAAGCGATGGCACACGCGTCACTGGGGTTTTCCTCACCAGCGCCGAAGCCCCCGAGGCAGAGCCGGTGTTGGTCCGGGGTGCTGCCCATGTTTTGGCTACAGGCGGCTCCGCAGGTTTATATGCACTTACGACCAATCCCGCGCGTATCAGGGGGCAAGGGATCGGCATGGCAGCCCGCGCCGGAGCGCAAATCGCCGACGCCGAGTTCGTGCAGTTTCACCCCACCGCGATCGACGTGGGCGAAGACCCCGCGCCGTTGGCGACCGAGGCGTTGCGTGGAGAAGGCGCCGCGCTGATCGACAATACCGGGCACCGGTTCATGTCTGGCATCCACCCCGACGAGGAGCTGGCGCCGCGCGATATCGTGGCCCGCGCCGTCTATCTGCAGTCTCAGGCAGGGTATCGTCCTGCACTCGACACGCGCGCAGCGATAGGAGCCGAAATCGCAACGCAGTTTCCGGCGGTGACCGAAGCCTGCATCCGCAATGGCGTTGATCCGTTGACCCAGCCAATCCCGGTTGCGGCTGCCGCGCATTACCACATGGGCGGCGTGGCCACGAACATGACAGGCCGCAGTTCGCTGGAAGGGCTGTGGGTGTGCGGCGAAGCCGCCTCGACCGGCTTGCATGGCGCCAACCGTCTGGCGTCGAATGGTTTGCTTGAAGCCTTGGTCTTTGCTCGCACATGTGCCCAGGACATTGCGACTGTCGTGTCTGATGGCAAAGCGCCACGGCTCGCTATTGAATTTGGCTCTGGCCGCACAAGTGAACGGACCCCAGCGGTTGAAGCATTGCGAGAAACAATGACCAACCTAGTCGGCGTGGTGCGAAATGGTACTGGGCTGCGTCGGGCGTTGCTTACCATCGCCGAACTTGAGTCTGAAAACACGAATTCAGCCCCGTTTCTCAACATGACAGCGACGGCCACTCTGATCGCGGCCGCTGCACTCGCCCGCACTGAAAGCCGCGGCGCGCACTTCCGATCCGATTTCCCGCAGGCCGCATCTGGCAACGGCCAACGCTCTGTTCTGACTTTGCGCGAGGCGTTGGAGCTGCGCGATAAAACTGCAAAGGAAGCCACATGACCTTTCCCGCATTGCCCAACCTGATCCTGGAACCTCTGGTCCGCTCTGCGTTGATGGAAGATCTGGGCGCCAACGGCGACATAACATCGCTAACCGTGATCCCGGCCGAGACGACCTATTCCGCTCGACTTAATGCGCGCGAGGACGCGGTCGTTTCAGGGCTTCAGGTGGCTGATCTGGCATTCCGGCTTGTTGATCCGTCGCTTGAAATCACATCACATCTGCATGACGGGCAACGCTGCTCAAAGGGTGACACGCTGATGGAAATAAAGGGCAAGGCGTCCTCGATCCTGTCGGGTGAACGGGTTGCACTGAACTTTGCCGGGCGACTGTGCGGCGTGGCAACCGCGACTGCGGCATTGGTGGCCGAGGCCGAAGGCACCAAGGCACGCATCACCTGCACCCGCAAAACCACGCCGGGGTTGCGCATTGTCGAGAAGCAGGCCGTGCTACATGGTGGCGGGTTCAACCACCGGTTCTCTCTGTCTGATGCGATACTGATCAAAGACAATCACATTGCCGCCGCGGGTGGCGTACGTGCGGTGCTGGAGGCAACAAAAGCCCGCGCCTCACATATGATGAAGGTCGAGATCGAGGTTGATCATCTGGATCAACTTGCCGAAGTGCTGGAATTCGGCGGCGCAGATGTGGTCCTGCTGGACAACATGGGCGCTGACACGCTGGCCGAGGCGGTTTCGATGGTGGATGGCAGATTGGTGACTGAGGCTTCGGGCAACGTAACCCGAGAAACGGTAGCGGCCATTGCTGCAACAGGCGTGGATTACATCTCGTCTGGGGCGTTGACGCATTCTTACCGGACCATTGATCTGGGCCTGGACTTTTGATCCGATAACTTCTCTCGGTTTCTGTCGTGAAAGCAAATAGTCGTTGTTGATTTCGACGTCTTTTTTGCCCTTTCTGTTGGCAAGGTAAGTTGCAGCGATTCACTCTGAGTGGCGCGAAATTCCAGATACGGAGAATCGGTCTGGCGAACAGGAGCACGAAACAATGTGCGGTAAGAAAAACGTCCTTTTCATAATTGTCGATCAATTGCGCGCAGATTGTTTGTTCGGGGATCTGGCAAGCCATGTGGAGCTACCTCATTTACGTGCATTGATGGACGATAGCGTTACCTTTACCCGGCATTTTTCGGTGACTAACCCGTGCGGGCCTTCGCGTGCGTCACTTTTGACCGGGCAATATGCGATGAACCATCGGTCGGTTCGCAACGGAACGCCGCTTCGCCATGACACTCCTACGATCGCAAGTGAAGTGCGCAAAGCTGGGTACCTTCCGATGTTGTTCGGCTATACCGACACGTCACAGGACCCCCGGGTGTTCGACGTCAACGACCCGGCCCTCCGATCCTACGAGTTTCACATGGCGGGCTTTCAGGAAATGCTCGAGATGCGACTGGAGATGTCATTTCCTTGGCGCTCGCATCTGAAAAACAAAGGTTACGAGTTCGACAGCTACTTCGATGTGTTCAAACCGGTTGCCTCCAATGGTAATGCGCCAGCATTAAACGACCCGGCTTTTTATGCAGCCGAAGATAGTGACACCGCCTTTCTGACGGATCGTTTTCTGGAAACCATGCCGGCTTATGCCGATGAAGGCACCGGGTGGTTTGCCCATCTGACCTATATTCGTCCGCACCCTCCACTTGTCGCACCTGCGCCTTACAACCGGATGTATGACCCTGCCTCTCTGCCTTTGCCGACACGTCTGGAGACGCCTGAAGCCGAGGACGCCCTTCACGCCTTCCTGGCCTCTACTCGTACCAACTGTGATGTGTCCGGGTTCGTCGAAGGTTTCGCGGATTTGGAGCCCACGGATGAGGTCGTTCGGACTTTGCGGTCGGTCTACCTGGGGTTGGCCACCGAAGTAGATCACCATATTGGTCGTGTCGTGTCCTTTTTGAAGGAAACCGGGCAGTATGACGATACTTTGCTTGTTGTCACCTCGGACCACGGCGAAATGCTGGGTGACCGACATTGCTGGGGTAAAATGTCGGTCTTTGATGCAGCCTACCATACGCCATTGATCGTACACATGCCCGGCGGATCCGAAGGTCTAACCATCAACGCACCCACCGAGTCTATCGATATTACGCCCACGATTCTTGATTGGGTTGACCAAACCGTGCCGGATGCGATGAACGGCTGTACGCTGATGCCCTTCCTGCGTGGTGAAACCCCTGTAGAATGGCGCAGCTTTTCTTTCTCAGAGCTGGACTTTGCCGATCCGATCGATCCTACACACTGGCAACGCGATCTGGGCACCGGCTTGGCCGATAGCTGCCTTTGTATTCTACGTGATGATCGGTTCACACTGGTAGAGTTCGCGGCGGACCTGCCGCCGCTCTTGTTCGACAGCGCTGGTAGTGGTGAAATGGAGAACGTCGCGGATCGCTCGGAATATACCGAGACACTAAACCGAATGACCCGTGAAATGTTGCGCTATCGGATGAAGCAAATGGACAAAGCTCTGTCAAACTGGATGATAACGTCCGACGGTCCTCGTCATCTGACACAGCGCTCAGTTTGAATGGATTGGTATACCCACTCCAAGCATCTAATTTCGTTCCGATCGGCCTTGGTGTTCGCATGTTTCAGTGCGAAGCACCGTTGCTATCTCTATCTACGACGCTTTTTACCAGGTGATTATGCCAAAAGGGCCTGTGGTTCACCGCGTCTTGTCGACCGATTTGTTGGCGCTTAAGGGACGCTGGCCTGCATACCTGGACGCTTCCGTGGCTAAGCCCGAAACCGCATCAACGGCGCGATCTATTGCTGAACGTATGTCGCCTGGTGACCTCAGGTTTTCCGGAAGTGATGGTATCTCTACTTCTGGAAGGCCAAAGGAACCAATTGAGACAGATACAGATGGCCTTCCATAACTGCCAAACGTCAGCTTAACTATTTTCTCTACCAATTCTAAAATGATTCTCACTCGAAATTCTTAACTATAAAAAAGGGGAATATTCCATAATTTGCCGCTGTTAGATTTCTGTTGTCTGTGGTTTCAACAGCAATCAACACCTCACCTGCTTCAAAAAAATACGTAACCGGGCCATAAACAGGTTTTCTATTCGATTTTGAGAGCTGGAATCGCCACGAGCCTCCATCGACATCCACCGATTGAAGCAGATCATTAATTTCGGCTTCATCCTCTTCGATCACGCATTCGACACTGTCCTCGCAATTATGTAACCAAGATAAATACTTAAAAAAATGTTCGGGTAGCATCTCCACACGTTCAACGTTCCTCTGAATTATCGTACTTCTATTGCTTTTCTTACGTCCTAAGCTAACCAAGCCGTTTTCGCTTTCTGAAATAAAATCACTTCCAGAAAGGCACCTAACTTTGCTTTGCACGCTAGCTTCAAGCTCCCAAATAATTGCGCAGTTTGGAAACACTTGCTTTGGGTAGTCTGGCATCCTGCCTTCTGAGAAGGTGCTGTCGGACAGTGAATTGTCGGCATACGTTTTGCCGACAACCCCGAAAGCTAGAAATACCAACGAAAAATAGATGAATAATAACCGCAAAGAGTTAACCTCCAAGATGTTGCGATTTAGCTGAGCCATACATTTTATCTATCAATTGAACCATTTATGTCCGCTTTGTCTGTATTCTCCGCCCGTTATTGAGGTCTAACCTACTGACTAAGCATCACGTTTGATTGAAATTCGTTGGTCAACTGGCCGTCTACCTCAAAGTCCAAAGCGAGATCTTCTGATAAGTCGCACACCTCAAAGCTGAACGTAGTGGTCACGCCACGACGCTGAATGTCAACACATTAGGATTGCCTGCCATTTACGTTTTTTCATTTAAATATAACGCTTTGTGAAAGCTACGCGGTCCATTCCCAGCTCTCTGGCCGCTCCCGGATAGCTCTGCGCTTCACCCCAAGTCGCCCGCATTGCCACACCCAAAAGATGTGCTGAAAGCCCCGCCCAAATCCGCAGGATATCGGACCCATAGATCCGTACAGGGGCGTTGGAGATTACCCGGGGCTTGATCGAACGTGCCTCGGTCCAGGATGAACGTGATAGCGTACAGATCCAACTGGAAGGCGCGCTGACAGCGATGATTGGTCTGGCCAGAATGAACAAAGCCGCCCTGGGTCGGCTGGGTTGACACTGCGTTCAGTAAAAGTGGTTGCGGGAGCAGGATTTGGACTTTGGCGAAATCGCCATGCTCTTTGAAAGAAAAAAATAATACAGAATTTACACTTATAGACCTTAAGAAATCCGCCTTCCGGGGTCAGCTAATCCAAAATGGGGATGATAGTCCGTGGACTCATCGTCCTCTTTTTGGTCCTTCGTGTCGTGTGAAACACGAATGCGACATCATCGAACTCGGGCGACGCGTAAGAGCTAAACGCAAAGAACTGGGTATTACCCAGGAACACTTAGCCGATCTATCAAACCTTGACAGATCGTATGTAGGCGGAATTGAACGCGGTGAGAGAAATATCACATTTGCGGTTCTTTGCCAGCTGGCCGATGCGTTCAACACCGATGTTGCCTCACTTACTAAAGGCATTCCGAGTAGAACAAAATGAAATGGCTGCGCACAATCGTCCTATTCGAAAGGGGCAAGACTTTAGCAAGCGCCGACTGGAAATACTTCCATGAGAGCTATTTGCGATCAATTGCGAACATTGACCACCCAAAGGGGAGCGGAAAACTGACGCTTCGAATGAAAGAAAGAACGACGGGAGGCCAATGGAAACGAAATGGTGTCAACTACCTAAAGCAAAGTTTTCTCGACCACATGACAATATCTGAGGGCTGGGCTCCGGAAGGGGCTGTCGACCTGGGAAAAGCGAGGAAGAAAACACCGCTAAAGTTATACCCAAGCTTGGAAGAGCATTTTGAACCAATCACCTCAAACTTTGGCGGGTTCGACTTCATTACGAAGGGTGAAGATGGAACCCGAGTAGCTATTGAATGGGAAACTGGAAATATCTCTTCCTCCCACAGGAGCATGAATAAACTGGCCATCGCATTGGGAGCAGGAATCATCGATGTCGGCGTTCTAATCGTTCCCAGCAGGGCGCTTTATGAGCACCTGACTGATCGAATTGGGAATATTAGCGAACTCTCCGGCTATCTCGAAATGTGGGCACGTTTGGGTGAAAGTGTCGATCAAGGCCTACTGGCCATTTCCGTCGTTGAACACGACAAGCTAACGGATGACCCATCGTTTCCTTACCTGCCTAAGGGGAAAGATGGGCGCGCACGTGAAGGTAGAGCAAAGAGAGTTAAGAACTAAACAGGTCACTCTGCTTGTCATCGTGAAAATCGCAAGCGCAATGCGGTTGCTCTGCATGGACAGACTTGACGCGATATTTATCTGAAAGAGGATTGCCACTTTTGCTCCTCAATTTGAGATCTTTCTCTGTAAACAGAGTGTTTTTGTTGGCGTGGATTTCGCCAAGATGCTCTCTGTCAGATGCGATATCTGTGAACCTTTCCACGATAGAAGTGCAATCGAGCTCAGTTCCTATCCATCGACGCCCAGTCAACTCCGCAGCAACAAAAGTTGTTCCTGATCCTCCAAATGGATCAAGAACTAATGAGCCCGGGTCCGAGGCCATGCTAACAACACGGTCCATTAGTTTTAATGATAAAGCATTGGCCGCTCGCTTCTTGTATTTTGCGTGTCTAACCGGTGGAATATCAGTCCAGACATCGGTCAAACTAACGCCCGCTGGGTTCATTTTGTGTTTATATCCGCCATAGTCTCGAAGTTCTCCCCCGCAATGCCGACAACAAGGCACAGGTAGCCTATCGGGATGAAAGATCGCTGGCTTGGGACCCTTGACAAAATAAAGAAGAGAATAATGCGAAGGATACAGCCGCTTTTGTATGGGAAGGCTGTATTTGATATCGACTGAGATCCAATGTCTAAATGTCAACGCTTGGCCGAGGTGAGCCCCCAACTGCAGATTCCATTTAGGCAAATTCCAAAGGAACAGTGATCCGCCTGGTTTGAGCACACGAACCATCTCGTCAAGCCAAGCCTTGCACCAGTCAAGATACTCAGCCTCATGGAGAGCATCATTTATTTTGGAAGAATATTCCTTGCCGAGATTGAATGGGGGATCAGCGAACGCGAGATCAACCGTTTCGCCTTCAATGCCAGACAAAACCTGAAGGCAGTCAGCTTCAAACAGAGTTCCAAGGCGGGTTTCAAGTTTGGGTATCATAGTCATCTTTTGGCAGATCAGGATTTGGTGCGCAACAACATACTGGATTGAGGATTAGTGCAGGGCAATCAAAGACTCAAATGATGACAGATAGCTGACCAACTAAAGTCGAAATTTTCATATATATTTCAGCGTTTTGATGATTTTTTGCTGACGCTTTTGCCGCACATGGGCAGCTTGTTATAAAAAAATGCTGAAAATTTCTTTGGTTTCGTCAGCTTTGGCCAATCTCCTTTTCAGCCGGAACAAACACCGGTCAAAACATAAACTGAAAAGGAACATCTTTCTATGTCACCCCATATCCGCAACAACTCCCTAAAAGGAGCCGAGAAGGTTGGCGCGCCCTCGCCTCGCCTTCTCGACTGCCTTTCCGGGCTAACCCCCGAAGGGAAAGAAACCGTCCAAGCATTCCTGAGCTACCAGGGATCGCCCGATTGGGACGGTCTGAAGGTGGTTCCTCCGGGTTCATTCCTCGAAGAAGTCATCGAACTTTTCCGGCGCGAGACAGACATTCCCCTGGAACTGCCGCTGATTGCAGTGCTGTCTATTGTTTCGGGCTACCTCAATGCCCTGGGCGCAAAATACGAGATCAGTGGATCGCTGTATTCACCAAAGCTCTGGACCGTCGTCCTCGCCGCTTCGGGATCCGGCAAGACTTTTGCCACAGATAAGGTTGAAAGCTGGCTGGCTGATGCTGACGGCAAGCCTGTGGTTCCTGCATTGCAATCTGCATCCTCTGCTGCTCAGTTCGTTGCGAATATCCAGCAAGTTCCAAAGGGCCTCATGGTCCGCGACGAGTTCGGCCAGTTCCTCAACCAAATCCAGCATTTAAGGCACATGGAAGAGATCAAAGACGTCTTGCTACAGGCCTATTCTGGCGGAGCGATCACACGCATGACCAAGGAAGCGCAAATCGTCATCCAGGACCACGCCTTCTCGATCCTGGGCATCAATGTTGGCGAAACATTCGGCGATCAAATTGGGGCCGAATCCTTGGTCGATGGTTTCGCACAGCGTTTCAACTTTATTCACGCCGACCGGGACCCCAAGCGGCTCACTCAGGACTTTCCGATCTATTTCGAGGACTGGGACTGTCCCGCCATCCAAAGCCGCTATGCCCGCTTGCGGTCTGATTGGCTGAATTTGCTTTCCCGCACCGAATTTGAGGACGCCACCTTCGCCTTCTGCCCGCAAGCAATTGATCTGTTCAAAGACAGCTTCCGCACGCTGTTCATCGAGGCTGAGATTCCGGCCAGCTTCTATCGACGCGCAATGTTCTCAGCGTTTTCTTATGCTGTCGTATTCCATGCCATCGCGGGCAACAGCGGAACCAGGATCGAACGCGACAGCATGTCTCTCGCTGTTAGAATGGTGGCCCTGCACCTTGACCACGCGCGCCGCCTGTTGACCAGCTACGGCCTCTCCGACCTGGAAAAGACGGTCCAAAAGGCTGAGACCATCCGCGACCGGCTCAAAGCACGCGGCAAGCCACTGAAGGCCCGAGATCTGGTTTCTGGCATCCGGGAGATCAAATCCGCAGCCCAGGCTCACTCTGTCATGAGCCTGATGAGATGATCTTTAGGGGTAGGGGTTCGTTTTTGGCCTTCTCACTCGCGGGAAGGCCAAAAACGAACCCCTACCCCAGATAGACTTCAACCCCTCCGATACAAGAGACCTCTCATGAAAAAAAAATCTGTGACAAAAGAACAAGCCCGTGAAGCAGTTGAACGGCTTCTGGATGCGGTGAGAGCGGACAGCGGGGTGAGCCTCCGGCTGGCCCGTTTCATTCTCTCAACTCATGGCGCTCACAGCGACGTCGATTTCGATCTGTTCCCAAGCCTGGACAATGACAATCTCGAAGCAGCCCACATCGCCATGCGATATTCCCTGTTCGAGCGCCGATATGAGCTTCCGCTTGACTGGGAAGAGGCAATGGAAATCCGCGACTACTGGGAGGAGCGGAGCAAGGCCATCGCCTGACTGACCGCGCCTTGGTCTTCGCCTGCGGCGGCGACCAGGGCGCTATCGCTCACACCCGCGAAAACGCTTCTGGGGCTTGTGCTCGCTTGGCGAAATGTCGGGTTCATCCTCACCTTCAGCCACGCGCTGGAGGATGAGCAAGGCCAGACCATACCGATGGATGCGATCTTCCAAATACTGCATCCGCCAAAGATCCGCATCCATCCCGGCGGACGGCCTGCTCTCCTCGTGCAACTCCTCCGCGCTGACCAGCCCTGACGCGATTACCTCCTTGTAAAAATCGGCCATTATGCGTTCACGCTCCGGCGTGTTGGCGAGGCATTCGGCGAGGAGATCTTTGGCAGGCGTGTTTGTCTTGACCAGCGCCCCCTGTCGCAGCCGCTCAACCTGCTCTGCCTCGACTATCGGGAATTTTGCGATGTCATCACACAATTCGCAAAGTGCTATTGTGAATTCATCATGCTTCATCGGGACCTTCCCCTTGCTTTTGTTTTTGATCGCACCTGTGCCAGGGCGGCACTCGCCGCTCCTCGGTCTTTCTCCTGTTTTTTTCGAGGCTGGAACTTCTGCTGCAAGCTCCTGAGCTTCTCGCCCAGGTGCCTGCGGATCTCGCCATCGAGCAAAGACAATTGAGCAGAAGCCGCCTTCATACGCCCGTTCAGCCATTCCTTCTTAGTCCTGGATCGACGTTCTTTCCTGAGTTCGGTTGGGAGCTTGTCACCCCGCTGAATATCCAGATGCTGCACTGCCGCCGCATACTTATCGTGTAGATCTTCATAGCTATTCAGCGCGGCGAATGCTGGGTGCTTGTGATGGCTGACCTGCTTAACCGTCCGGCGCTTGGTTTTCTTGTCATAGGTCGGAACAATCACCGCATGGATATGTGGCGTGGTTTCGTCGAGATGAGTGGAAATATGAACCGCGTCCTCGCCGAACTCCTTCTTGAGCCATTTGACGCTTTCACGAAGCCAAGGGTTCAGCCTGTCTTTGTCATATTCCCCGCCTTGATCCGCACGACCAGGGCGAAAATACTCCGGCGAAGCTGACAACAATACGCGCGTGATTGGCTTCTCATTGCGCTTGTCGATCTTCGCCCCAGTCTGATCCAAATATTTCCTGACAGCCGCTTCCGGGCACTTGTCGAGGCCGATTGAGGCGTTGAGATGGGTTCTGGTTTCATCCGTGTGGGTTTGATCCCCAATTTCTCGGCGCTCATGCTGCGCATGCGCCTTGAGGGCGTTGAAGCCAATCCGCTCGATGTTCAAAACTGCTTTCATGCAAGGGAAATGGTTCCCGGAGAGCACTCACAAAAACAAAACCGGTTTTTTCATAGCTCACTATGGAAAAATAGGGCCCCGCCTTCGGCACCCCATTTTTCTGCTCGCTCTACGAGGTTTGAAAAGCCCTAAATCTAACTGGCCTCGATTTGGGGCAAGCAGGCTCTCAGGGCCGTCGTCAGTTCCGGGTTAGTGTTGTTCCGAAGGCAGCGAGCCACCCATCCTTCAAACCTGTCCTTCCGGCATCCCTTGAGATGGGTAGCTGCAAGCGCGAGCAACTGCTTGTTGTCGTAGAGGCGTAACAGTTTCGGCAAATCCTGCTCCGAAATCGCCTGGTAAATCTCATCAGTTCGGGTAGCTGCGATGCCCTCAATGTCCAGGGCTCCAGTGCGGGCAGCATATTCTCCTTGAAGCGCTTCGATTGTGCTTGCATTGGAAAGGTCGACTTTCTTCAACGCCCGATCAATCCGTCGCCGACAGTATCTGACAACAACTGCCTCGACCTTTTTTTCGGTATCCAGAGACTGAAATACCGCCTCTGCGAGCTCTACGAGCTTCTGGGTAAGTGTTTCTCCGGCAAACCCTTCTGCGCTGGCAATCGCGCTGCTAACATCAGGCAATAGAAGTAGGTTTTCGATTTCCGCGACAGGCAGCACTGCAATACCGAGATTCTGGAAGTATTGCCGATCCTCTTCTTCATAGTCATCACCATCCACAACACCAGAACATGTGATCCGAGTGAGTTCAGCATTCTTACGCATAGTGACCACAGAGTGGATTACTTCTGTGCAGGAAGAACGCGGAACCACAGTCCAATCCGGATAACAGGCGCGATAAATCGCCAGGTCGAGACTTTCCAGGGTGCCCTCAACAAAGAGCACCGGCTTGCGGCTTCCCAATATGAGTGTAGTGAGCTCTTCACCGAATCCAGTGTCCTCTGGCACTGGTTCAATTTCCCACGATGGCGTCGGCGAGTAATCTTTAATTACATACTTCTGCGCGGCACGAGACGCCGCAAATTCAAGATCGTGAGTAATGAACACGAACCCGCAATCAGGCCGGGCTGCTTCAATTGCATCCCAGAGCTTTGACATGATTGACCTATGCACATGAAGTTCAGGTTCATCGACAATCATAACTGTGTTGTCGGCAGCAACGAGAGCTTGGCCAATCATATAGAAGATTGCT
This sequence comes from Ruegeria sp. HKCCD6426, assembly GCF_057221115.1. Lineage (NCBI taxonomy): Bacteria > Pseudomonadati > Pseudomonadota > Alphaproteobacteria > Rhodobacterales > Roseobacteraceae > Ruegeria > Ruegeria sp. HKCCD6426. The sequence goes on from NZ_JBWVBF010000002.1 coordinate 144,564, forward strand.
CTCTCACCGTCGCTCATTTCGGATGCCGGATACTTTGCCTCGCTTCCGGGAATTGAAACAACAATGTCGTCTCCCGAGATATGAAGCTGTCGGTGTGGCAACAGGTTCCTCCAAATCTCTGCAAGCCGATCAAACTTTGTAATTCGAAAGGGCTCTTCGGTTTCCTCTGTGCCAGGTTTGTATCTTTGATAGGCTTGAAGGGCAGTGTTGGATTGCTCTGCAAAAAGAGCCTGCATCAAGAAATCAAAGTCATTAAGTAAGTGGGTCGCGTGTTTTCCACCCCACCTGCTTGACGCGCGGTGGCCGACGTTGGTCAGCGACGATTCTCGCGCACTTCCTGTGCGAAGGCCTGCCAATGCCTTCTTTTCACCTATTTTTGCAACACTTGGATTCAGGATCAAAGCCCGATGCGCTGAAATTCGGTGTGCCTGGATACCCAAGGCATTCTCGATATGGACAGTTAACCTGGTCTTTCCTCCGCCATTTGCGCCAACGAAGATGATTGTTTCCCCAGCCTCGACTTGGAAAGCTTTGTGGTCGACGGGAGTTGGAACGGTAAAACTAAACGGCAATTACTTAATCCTTCCGGTGGGCTCTCATGACGAGAACTGAGCGGCTTTTTTATGAACTGAAAAAACGCTTAATCAACATGGAAATTCTCTTGTATTTACTCTTTTACGACGGGACTGCGCAGCCGCTGCCGCGCAGTCCCTCCGCATGCCTATACTTCAGGTTTCAAGGCTCTTTCGCGCTGCGTTTTTGGATGTCCCAGCCGAAGGAGAACCGAATGAAACTCTCGAAGATGATAGACCTGATCGCTGAAGTCGCCGCAAAGCAAGGGTCCCAGGAGGGAAACTCGAAAGAGGAGGCTCCAGATGCAGTGCTACCTATCATATTGGAATCGCTTGGCGTTCCAAGAGCGCTTTTCACCTTAGGCGGGACTTTTTCTCTTGAAGGTCCCTCATGAAGTTGAGCATGTTTGGCGAACATTGATCGGAGATGACACTTCATGCAGCAGCCGCGCGTCGCCCTCTACGCCCGCTATTCCACGGACATGCAAAACCCGAAGTCTGTTGATGATCAATTTCGAGAATGCAGGCAATACGCGGAACGCCAGGGCTGGACAGTCGCAGACACTTTCGCGGATCGTAGCATCTCAGGTGCAACCGGCGACCGGCCGGAGTATCGAAGACTGCTTGCAGAGGTCCGTGATCGGAAATTCGATATAGTTTTGATCGAACACGTTGATCGGTTGGGACGAGATTTGGAACTGGTCTCTGCATTCTACAAGGCTGCAACTCACGCCGATACCGAGCTTCATCACATTGGTCGCAAACTTGGCCTTATGGATGTCGGGGTCTTCGCTACAATTGCCGCCTTATACCTTGAGGAGGTTGGGAGAAAGACACGCAGGGGGATCGCGGGGAAAGTTGCCCTGGGTAGCAGCGGTGGCGGTCTATCTTATGGCTATCGGGTGGCAAGAGATATAAGCGGAGAAGCTATTACAGGGAAGCTGGAGGTGGTTGATGAGCAGGCCGCAATCATCCGAAGGATTTTCCGCGAATACGCTGATGGTAAATCCCCTCAAAAGATTGCGGAGGGTCTCAACCATGACGGCATTCCATCCCCAAGGGGGCGCGGTGATGGATCGGGGCACTGGAAGCAAAACACGCTTAATGGCAACCGCGAACGTGCGACCGGGATCCTGAATAACGAACTGTATATTGGTCGCTACCTCTGGGGTCGGCTTCGCTATTCCAAACACCCGGAAACAGGAAAGCGCGTCTCTCGACCTGTTCCCCGAGAGGATTGGCTACTCGCTGAAATGCCTGACCACCGCATCCTGGACCAAAGCCTCTGGCTTGCCGTTAAGGAACGCCAGGACAGCCTCGCACGGAAGCGTTCGAAGCGTAAGCCTACAGATGCAAATGGCTTGTCCGCATCTCAAGGGCTTCGTCGGCGGAAATACCTCCTCTCCGGCCTTCTGCAATGCGCTCAGTGCGGCGGCAACCTGACAGTCGCAGGCTCCGCAAAAACACGGCGCTATTACTGCGCCAATGCAAAGGAAAAGGGAGCATCTGTCTGCAAAGGAATGCCCGGCTTGAGGGAAGATCTTGCCGCAGAATCCATCCTCAGCAGCCTTCGGGAGCACTTGATGCGAGATGAAGCATTCCAGGAATTCAAAACGCGGTATCTCCATCACCTGCAACACCGGGAGAAGGATAACGGGGAGGCCCTCCGCCTGCATGACCAAAGGGCCAGAGAGCTTGAGAAGAAGATCTCGAACTTGATGGACGCAATTGAGAACGGTCAGCATTCAAGTGTGATTGTTGAGCGTCTAAATTCATATGACCAGGAACTCAAAACGTTGCAGGCAACGAGGGATCAGCTGGTGCCAAGGCCCATCACGCTCCCAGATGATATGCCGTCCCTGTATCGTGGATATATCGACAACCTGGTGGCAACCCTGACAGACGAAGGTGTGGCTGGCAGAGCGAGCGATGAGCTTCATGAGCTTTTGGATCGAGTTGTCGTTTCATACGATCAGGACGCCAAAAACCATGTCCTGGACATGCAGGGCAATTTGATCGCCATGCTCAAAAAAGCAAAGCCCGCCAATGAGGGGGGCCTTGATTCCGACGACTGTTCGCTAAAGTTGGTTGCGGGAGCAGGATTTGAACCTGCGACCTTCAGGTTATGAGCCTGACGAGCTACCGGGCTGCTCCATCCCGCGACACTTTGCGTTGGTCTACCGCCTATTCGGCTACTTGAGACCATTGGTTGGCCTGTTGCTTACGCTATTTGAGGCCGGGTCGTGTTTTTTTATCGTTTAGAGAGAAGGGGGATTTTACTAGGTTTGGCGGTGACCTACTCTCCCGGGGCTTAAGCCCAAGTACCATTGGCGCGGCAGTGCTTAACTTCCGGGTTCGGGATGGGACCGGGTGTTTCACTTGCGCTATGACCACCAAACCGAGGAAAATCCCCACGTCGCGATTTGCGAAGCAAACGCGACGGGTGGCAGGCAGCGTATTTGCATGCAAATGCGCGTTGCCACTCGGTTGTTATGTCAATCAACAGTGCCGCTTGGCGCGACACAGCCATCCAAAGTCAATTTGGTGTATGTTTTTGGCTTATTTGTTCGCCTACCGCTTCGCTACTTGAGGCGGTTGGCAGTCTTTCCATTACTGGATCAAATCAAGCCTATCGGGCGATTAGTACCGGTCAACTGAACGCATTACTGCGCTTACATCTCCGGCCTATTGACGTGGTGGTCTTCCACGGCCCTCAGGGAGACCTTGTTTTGAGGGGGGCTTCCCGCTTAGATGCCTTCAGCGGTTATCCTGTCCGATCATAGCTACCCAGCACTGCCGTTGGCACGACAACTGGTCCACCAGTGGATCGTTCACCCCGGTCCTCTCGTACTAGGGGCAACTCCTCTCAAGTCTCCTACACCCACGGCAGATAGGGACCGAACTGTCTCACGACGTTCTAAACCCAGCTCACGTACCTCTTTAAACGGCGAACAGCCGTACCCTTGGGACCTGCTCCAGCCCCAGGATGAGATGAGCCGACATCGAGGTGCCAAACACTGCCGTCGATATGGACTCTTGGGCAGTATCAGCCTGTTATCCCCGGCGTACCTTTTATCCGTTGAGCGATGGCCCTTCCACTCGGGACCACCGGATCACTATGGCCGTCTTTCGACTCTGCTCGACTTGTCAGTCTCGCAGTCAGGCTGGCTTCTGCCATTGCACTCAACGAGCGATTTCCGACCGCTCTGAGCCAACCTTCGCGCGCCTCCGTTACGCTTTAGGAGGCGACCGCCCCAGTCAAACTACCCGCCACGCAGGGTCCCGGATCCGGATAACGGACCGCGGTTAGACATCAAGAGTGCGAAGGGTGGTATCTCAAGGGAGGCTCCACAGGGACTTGCGTTCCTGCTTCAAAGCCTACCACCTATCCTGCACATCACAATCCTGATGCCAGTGCGAAGCTGTAGTAAAGGTGCACGGGGTCTTTCCGTCTAACCGCGGGAAGCCTGCATCTTGACAGGCAATTCAATTTCGCTGAGTCGATGTTGGAGACAGCGGGGAAGTCGTTACGCCATTCGTGCAGGTCGGAACTTACCCGACAAGGAATTTCGCTACCTTAGGACCGTTATAGTTACGGCCGCCGTTTACCTGGGCTTCAATTCAAGGCTCTCACCTCTCCTTTTAACCTTCAGGCACCGGGCAGGCGTCAGACCCTATACGTCGTCTTGCGACTTCGCAGAGCCCTGTGTTTTTAATAAACAGTCGCCACCCCCTGGTTTGTGCCCCCAGCCCCTAGTTGCCTAGGAACCGGGCCTCCTTCTCGCGAACTTACGGAGGTATTTTGCCGAGTTCCTTCAACATCGTTCTCTCAAGCGCCTTGGTATGCTCTACCAGTCCACCTGTGTCGGTTTAGGGTACGGTCTGATAGGAGGGCTATTTCCAGGAACCACTCAGCAGCCCAATCAATCCGATAAGATTGAACTACACCTGTGATCCGTCACCACTCCACGGCCTAGGAATATTAACCTAGTTCCCATCGCCTACGCCTTTCGGCCTCGGCTTAGGGGCCGGCTTACCCTGCTCAGATTAGCTTTAAGCAGGAACCCTTGGACTTTCGGCGAGAGTGTCTCTCACACTCTTTGTCGCTACTCATGTCATCATTCTCACTAGTGATCTCTCCACGGGATCGCTCACGCGCCCGCTTCATCGAAAGCCTCTCTCCTCCAATCTGCCCGAAGGCATGAAGGAGGAATGAGACTATGTCACACTACGCTCTGCTACCGATGCTTACGCATCCCTAGACTTCGGCTCATGGCTTGAGCCCCGTTACATCTTCGCCGCAGGACAACTTATTTAGACCAGTGAGCTGTTACGCTATCTTTAAAGGATGGCTGCTTCTAAGCCAACCTCCTGGTTGTTTTGGTCGTCCCACCTGCTTTCCCACTTAGCCATGAATTGGGGGCCTTAGTCGTAGGTCAGGGTTGTTTCCCTCTCCACTACGGACGTTAGCATCCGCAGTGTGTCTGCCATCTAGTACTCCCGGGTATTCGGAGTTTGGTTAGGATCAGTAAGCCTGTGGGGCCCCATTACCCATCCAGTGCTCTACCCCCCGGGGTATTCGGATGACGCTCTACCTAAATAGATTTCGCAGAGAACCAGCTATCTCCGAGTTTGATTGGCCTTTCACCCCTAGGCACAGCTCATCCCGATCCTTTTCAACGGATGTGGGTTCGGTCCTCCAGTAAGTGTTACCTTACCTTCAACCTGGCCATGCCTAGATCACTCGGTTTCGGGTCTGATCCCACGAACTCATGCGCCCTATTAAGACTCGCTTTCGCTACGCCTACACCTAACGGCTTAAGCTTGCTCGTGAGACCAAGTCGATGACCCATTATACAAAAGGTACGCCGTCAGCTCGCAAGGAGCCTCCGACTGATTGTAGGCGTTCGGTTTCAGGTACTGTTTCACTCCCCTCGTCGGGGTGCTTTTCACCTTTCCCTCACGGTACTGGTTCACTATCGGTCAGCAAGGAGTACTTAGCCTTCGAAGGTGGTCCTCCGATCTTCAGACAGAATTTCACGTGTTCCGCCCTACTTAATACGTCCATCAGAGCTTAGAATACGGGGCTGTCACCCGCTATGGCCATGCTTCCCAACATGTTCTTCTCACTCATCTGGCTCGGCTGGTCCCCGTTCGCTCGCCGCTACTAGGGGAGTATCAATTGATTTCCTTTCCTCCGGGTACTTAGATGTTTCAGTTCCCCGGGTTTGCTCTTAAAACCCTATGTATTCAGGTCTTAAGTACCTGTTTAAGCAACATATTGATTATCAAGGATAACAATATGAAGCTTTCAGGTGGGTTGCCCCATTCAGAAATCCATGGATCAAAGCTTATTCTCAGCTCCCCATGGCTTATCGCAGAGTATCACGTCTTTCATCGCCTCTTGCTGCCAAGGCATTCACCAAACGCCCTTCTCGCGCTTGATTTGATCCAGAAAAAGAAAGACTTGATACTTGTGCTACCGCCTATTCGGCTACTTGAGCACATGAACTCTTTCGGCCTTTCGGCCTGCAGAGTTCGATCAGATCAATCATGATGACCCAGCTGGTAACTAAAGGTCATCTGTTCTTCTGAACCAAAAACATACATTTCCCGCCCCCGCCACTTGGACGAGGACAATTGAGCAACCCCATATGGTCTCTCAGCCGTGCAGCTGATCAACGCAGGTCGCTCGGGTTAGTATATTAGACTTGGACAACTCTGTTCGTTTCAGTCGCGATACGCAGACAGGGCCGGCTAGACCCAAACTGCGCCGCTTATCCGAAGATAAGAACGACCGAGATCAGCGCCACACTCGGCACGATCAAACAGTGTTGATTGATTTCTCTCTATACGATGTCAATGTTGGCAACTTCCGAAGGAAGTCTGCCGCCATCCAATTGGATGATCCAACACTCAAACAAGTGCTCGATGATCTAATCGGATAAATGGTGGAGCCTAGGAGGATCGAACTCCTGACCTCCTGAATGCAAATCAGGCGCTCTCCCAGCTGAGCTAAGGCCCCAAAAGTTTTTGGTGGGTCGAGGAGGACTTGAACCTCCGACCTCACGCTTATCAGGCGTGCGCTCTAACCACCTGAGCTACCGACCCAGTTGATTTTGCAAAAGCAAAATCGACGTTGCCCGACAGGCGATTTTGCATCGCAAAATCTGCCGAGAGGGCCAGACCTCACAGCGTTGCGGGCCTGATGTGTTCTGAAGAGATATGAGGACGGCTCGGTCCATGAGTTTGATCAACTTTGTTTGTTGATCTTCTGCTAAGTGTATCACGAGATTTGCGAACAAATCTAACTAGATACATCCTTAGAAAGGAGGTGATCCAGCCGCAGGTTCCCCTACGGCTACCTTGTTACGACTTCACCCCAGTCGCTGATCCTACCGTGGCCGCCTGCCCCCCGAAGGTTAGCGCAGCGTCGTCGGGTAGAACCAACTCCCATGGTGTGACGGGCGGTGTGTACAAGGCCCGGGAACGTATTCACCGCGTCATGCTGTTACGCGATTACTAGCGATTCCGACTTCATGGGGTCGAGTTGCAGACCCCAATCCGAACTGAGACAGTTTTTTGGGATTAACCCATTGTCACTGCCATTGTAGCACGTGTGTAGCCCAACCCGTAAGGGCCATGAGGACTTGACGTCATCCACACCTTCCTCCCGCTTATCACGGGCAGTTTCCATAGAGTGCCCAGCCGAACTGCTGGCAACTAGGGATGTGGGTTGCGCTCGTTGCCGGACTTAACCGAACATCTCACGACACGAGCTGACGACAGCCATGCAGCACCTGTCACTAGGTCACCGAAGTGAAAGACCCATCTCTGGGCCGGTCCTAGGATGTCAAGGGTTGGTAAGGTTCTGCGCGTTGCTTCGAATTAAACCACATGCTCCACCGCTTGTGCGGGCCCCCGTCAATTCCTTTGAGTTTTAATCTTGCGACCGTACTCCCCAGGCGGAATGCTTAATCCGTTAGGTGTGTCACCGAATAGCATGCTACCCGACGACTGGCATTCATCGTTTACGGTGTGGACTACCAGGGTATCTAATCCTGTTTGCTCCCCACACTTTCGCACCTCAGCGTCAGTATCGAGCCAGTGAGCCGCCTTCGCCACTGGTGTTCCTCCGAATATCTACGAATTTCACCTCTACACTCGGAATTCCACTCACCTCTCTCGAACTCTAGACTGATAGTTTTGGAGGCAGTTCCGGGGTTGAGCCCCGGGATTTCACCCCCAACTTTCCAGTCCGCCTACGTGCGCTTTACGCCCAGTAATTCCGAACAACGCTAACCCCCTCCGTATTACCGCGGCTGCTGGCACGGAGTTAGCCGGGGTTTCTTTACCTGCTACCGTCATTATCTTCACAGGCGAAAGAGCTTTACGACCCTAAGGCCTTCATCACTCACGCGGCATGGCTGGATCAGGCTTGCGCCCATTGTCCAAGATTCCCCACTGCTGCCTCCCGTAGGAGTCTGGGCCGTGTCTCAGTCCCAGTGTTGCTGATCATCCTCTAAAACCAGCTATAGATCGTAGGCTTGGTAGGCCATTACCCCACCAACTACCTAATCTAACGCGGGCTAATCCTTTGGCGATAAATCTTTCCCCCGAAGGGCACATACGGTATTACTCTCCGTTTCCAGAGGCTATTCCGTACCAAAGGGTATATTCCCACGCGTTACTAACCCGTCCGCCGCTCCCTCCGAAGAGAGCGCTCGACTTGCATGTGTTAGGCCTGCCGCCAGCGTTCGTTCTGAGCCAGGATCAAACTCTCAAGTTGAAAGGCTATTGCTAACCTATCCTTGACGTTCGAACCTCTGCACATCTCATCAGGAGGCTAATCCTGATGAAGTCTTCTGTTTGATGTACACTGGTTTCCTAAGAAACCGGTGAACCACTCAAACAGTGAAGCTGACACTGGATCATCGGGCCGAAACCCTACCAGCGCGATATACAGACATTCAATCCGTCGAAACGAACCAAACCGCCCACATATCTCTTCAGTTATCCAGCAATGTCAAAGAACCAAAACACCAAGAGCCAAAAATCAGACCAGTGCGCCAAAATCCTCAGCGCGCCCGCCTAAATCATTCCCAAGATGCCCACCGTCTCTCCGATGCGTCCGACCGTCTCTCCAGCCCGTCCCGCCGTCTCGCCAGCGTGTCAGCACCACCTCAGCAGCGCCGGTGAAGGGGTATTTACGGATTACATTCTGCACCTGCAACCCCCATTTTGAAAAAACTTCACATTTCGCCTGAGTTTCTTTGATTATCATTTAAAAACAAATAATTAAGGAAACATTGCCGGGAAATTAATCCTCTGATCAATGCTACACGCCGATGTCCAATAGTTATTTTGAAGGCCCTTTTATGGAATCGCGTTCAATACGGGGTTGCAGACGCCGGAAGAAAGCAGACCACCCATGAAAAAGCCGCCCCGAAATAGTGATCAGGGCGGCTTGGAGTCTTGTGAGGCGCATATAGCTCAACTCAGATCAAAGCGGTCCGCATTCATCACCTTGTTCCAGGCACTGACAAAGTCGCAGACGAATTTGCCGCCAGCATCGTTCTGGCCATAGACTTCTGACAGTGCCCGCAATTGCGAGTTCGAACCGAAAACCAGATCGACGCGTGTCCCGGTCCATTTGACGTCACCCGTGGCACGGTCTCGGCCTTCGTAGACGCCATTACCCTCTGCCGATGGTTTCCATTCGGTCTCCATATCGAGCAGGTTGACGAAGAAGTCGTTGCTGAGCGCACCTACGCGATCTGTGAACACGCCGTGCTGACTGTCGCCGAAGTTGCCGCCCAGAACGCGCATACCACCCACAAGGACGGTCATCTCGGGCGCCGACAAGGTCAGCAGCTGGGCTTTGTCAACCAGCAGCTCTTCCGGGGACACGCTGTATTCCTTGCGCTGATAGTTGCGGAAACCATCTGAGATCGGTTCCAGCACGGCAAACGAGTCAACATCCGTTTGGTCTTGCGAAGCATCAGTACGACCCGGCGCAAAGGGAACGTCGACATCATGACCGGCGGCTTTGGCTGCTTTCTCAATCGCCGCGGCGCCGCCCAGGACGATCACGTCAGCCAGAGATACCTTCTTATTGCCTGACTGCGCGTCATTGAACGCCTTTTGGACGCCTTCCAATGCACCCAGAGCTTTGGACAGTTTCAGCGGTTCGTTGGCATCCCAGTCCTTTTGTGGAGCAAGGCGGACATGCGCGCCGTTTGCCCCGCCACGCATGTCTGATCCACGGTAGGTCGAGGCCGAGGCCCATGCAGTTGACACAAGTTCGGAAACCGACAGTCCTGAGGCCAGGATTTGCGCCTTCAGCTCTGCTGCATCCGCTTGATCGATCAGATCGTGATCAACAGCGGGAACGTTATCTTGCCACAGCAGTTCTTCGTCTGGCGCTTCCGCCCCCAGATAGCGCGAGCGCGGACCCATGTCGCGGTGGGTCAGTTTGAACCACGCGCGGGCAAAGGCATCGGCGAATTCATCTGGGTTTTCGTGAAAGCGCTTCGAGATCGGGCCATAGATCGGATCCATGCGCATCGCCATATCAGCGGTGGTCATCATGGTCTTGACCTTTTTCGACGGATCATGCGCAGCCGGGGCCATGTCTTCGTCTTTCACGCCGACCGGCTCCCAAATCCAGGCACCCGAGGGGCTTTTGGTCAGATTCCAGTCATAGCCGAACAGCAGATCGAAATAGCCGTTGTCCCATTTGATCGGGTTTGCGGTCCATGCACCTTCAATGCCGCTGGTGGTGGTGTCGTCGCCCTTGCCGCTGCCGAACTTGTTGATCCAGCCCAGACCCATCTCCTCGATCGGGGCTGCTTCGGGCTCGGCCCCGACCAGCTCCGGATCACCGGCGCCGTGCGCCTTGCCAAAGGTGTGACCCCCTGCGACCAACGCTACGGTTTCCTCGTCATTCATTGCCATCCGGCCAAAGGTGTCACGAATGTCGCGGCCTGAGGCCAGCACGTTCGGCTCACCATCAGGACCTTCTGGGTTCACGTAGATCAGGCCCATCTGGACGGCGGCCAGAGGATTTTCCAGATCACGGTCCCCAGAGTACCGGCTATTGGGATTGTCAGTAGGCGCCAACCATTCGGTCTCGGTACCCCAATAGATGTCTTCTTCGGGCGCCCAGATGTCTTCGCGCCCACCGGCAAAGCCAAAGGTTTTTCCGCCCATCGATTCAATGGCGCAATTGCCAGCCAGAATCATCAGGTCGGCCCAGGAAATCTGGTTGCCGTATTTCTGCTTGATGGGCCACAACAGGCGGCGGGCCTTGTCGAGATTGCCGTTGTCGGGCCAGCTGTTCAACGGCGCAAAGCGCTGGTTTCCGGTCGAACCGCCACCGCGACCGTCAGCCGTGCGGTAGGTTCCGGCGCTGTGCCAAGCCATGCGGATGAACAAGCCGCCATAGTGGCCGTAATCCGCTGGCCACCAATCCTGCGAGTCTGTCATCAGCGCATACAGGTCGTCTTTCAGGGCCTTCAGGTCCAGCTTTTTGAATTCTTCCGCATAGTTGAACGCCCCGCCCATCGGGTTCGAGGCCACTCCATGCTGATGCAGGATCGAAAGATTCAGTCGGTTGGGCCACCAGTCGCGAATCGTCTGACCGCCCGCCGCGCCATGCATTACTGGGCATTTGCCCGAGTTCGGGTTGTCGCTACCATCCATTTCAATCTCCAATCCTGGCTGAGGTCTTTGCTCGCGCGGTTAAATCTGGGGTGAACTCTGATACAAGAAGGCTAAGTTTTTCTGACGTATTCCTAAAATGCGCCCCGAAGGCGCTACTGCGATCTCGGCAATTTTCCGGAAGGAATGCATTGGCGACTCGTTCTTCTTGGCTGACACAAATGTAGCAAATCAAAGCCATGCAAATAAGTTTTGTTTTTAGATCATTATCATAACTTAAAACTATGATCCAAACTCCCCTCTACAGCGTTGTCTCGCTGGCAGAAATTGACGTGACGTTTCCACCCGGCACCTGGCGATACGACTGTATTTCTTTGAGTAAGGTCACCACAGTAATCACCGCCACCCGCCGCGGCACACTCACAGGCGCAAGTCAGTAAAGAGGACGGGGATGGAGTTTGACTATGTGATCGTCGGGGGCGGTTCCGCCGGATCGGTGCTGGCCAACAGGCTGAGCGCGAACCCCAGAATCAGCGTTTGCCTTCTCGAGGCCGGTGGACGGGGTGACAACCTTGTGGTGCGGATGCCCGCCGGCGTCGTGGCGATGCTGCCGGGACGCCCGAAAATCAACAACTGGGTCTTCGAAACTATCGCCCAGCCGGGGTTGAACGGGCGCAAGGGATACCAGCCGCGCGGCAAAGCACTGGGTGGATCCAGCGCGATCAATGCAATGCTTTATATACGTGGCCAGCGTCAAGACTATGACGGCTGGGCCGAGCTGGGCTGCGAAGGTTGGGATTGGGATAGCGTCCTGCCTTATTTCAAACGCTCGGAAAACAACGAACGCGGGGCGGATGACATTCACGGGGATGCAGGCCCCCTTCAGGTTTCCAACCAGAAAGCGCCGCGCCCGATCTCCCAAGCCTTTGTCGAGGCCGCAACACAAATGCAGCACCGCCGAACTGACGATTTCAATCAGGGCGACAACGAAGGGGCTGGTCTTTATCAAGTCACTCAATTTCACGACCCGGCACGCAATGGCGAACGGTGCTCGGCTGCTTCAGCTTACCTGTTTCCGGTCATGAAGCGGCCCAACCTGACCGTAATCACGGGCGCCCACGTGCAGCGGGTTACCTTGGACGGCAAGCGCGCTACTGGGGTCGTCTATCGCAAGGGCAGCAAAGGTCGAGACATCTCAATTACCGCACGGCGAGAAGTTCTGCTTTGTGGAGGTGCGCTGAAGTCACCGCAGCTGTTGCTATTGTCGGGTATTGGTGATGGCGCTGAACTGTCCCTGCACGGCATCGCGGTCCGGCACAACCTGCCCGGCGTAGGACAGAACCTTCAGGACCATCTGGATTTCACTCTGGCATACAAAACCAAAGACACGGATACGTTCGGGATCGGCCCGGTCGGCGCTGTCAAATTCCTGGGTCACCTTCGGCGCTGGCGCAAAACTGGTGTGTCGATGGCCGCCACGCCTTTCGCCGAGGGCGCAGCCTTTCTGAAAACGTCGCCGGATCTGGATCGGCCGGACATTCAGCTACATTTCACCGTCGCGGTAGTCGATGACCATGCCCGAAAACTGCATATGGGCTATGGTTTCAGCTGCCATGTCTGCAAATTGCGCCCGGAAAGCCGCGGCTCTGTCTCGCTACACAGTGCCGACCCGGTGGCAGCACCGGCCATTGATCCCAATTTCCTGTCGGACCCCCGCGATTTGGACACAACGATCAAAGGCGCACGGATCATGCGGGACATTCTACAAGCTCCGGCGATGGCAAAGTTCAGACATAAAGAGCTGTTTGGGACTGACACAGTGCAAACGGAAGCGGATTGGGAACAGCACATCCGCGCCCGGGCAGACACCATCTATCACCCGGTTGGCACCTGCAAGATGGGAGCGGATGGCATGGCGGTGGTCGACCCGGCCCTGCGCGTCCATGGTGTCAAAGGCTTGCGGGTAATTGATGCGTCAGTCATGCCCACAATCGTGTCTGGCAACACGAACGCACCCACAATTATGATTGCCGAAAAAGCCGCTGACATGATCCTTGAGGACAGCATTCCAGCTGCTTGATGCCTGGTTGGCCGCGATTGGCGAAGGATCACTCAATGTTAACTTTTCGCACTGGCCCATACCTCGCATGGCCGCGATGGCTCGCGCAACAGCCTCGATGACTTCTTGGAAATCGAATACCTGAGCATGGTCGGAATAGACACCGAATAATCTAAACGCTCGAACCCTTCCGAGTTTGGGTTAATACTCAGGAGGTGCTGGCCTGATCCTTCATCAGCGCTTCCAACCCGACGCGATAGTTCGGATAGCGCAACGTGACACACAGTTCGGACTTGATCCGATCATTCCGCACCCGCTTATTCTCATTATAAAAGCTGCGCGCCATCGGGGTCATGTCCGCCTCTTCGAATGGGACGGCTGGCGGCAGCGGCAAGTCCTGCAGTTCCGCAGCGTAACCGATCACATCCTGCGGCGGTACAGGTTCGTCATCACATACGTTGTAGATCGCACCCGGATTCGGGCGCTTCATCGACGCGGCCAGAACCTGTGCGATGTCCTCCACATGAATGCGTGAAAACACCTGCCCCGGCTTGATGATCCGGCGTAGCCCTCCGCGCCGCAGCTTGGAAAACGGACCACGCCCGGGGCCGTAGATTCCGGCCAGACGGAAAATGTGAAGGGGTAGATCGGGGATATCCGCCCACTGCGTCTCGGCTTTGACGCGCCAGCGCCCGCGATCGGCTGTTGGGGCCGGCGGAGTTGCTTCATCGACCCAGGCCCCCTGATGGTCACCATAGACGGCCGTGGTCGACAAATACCCAACCCATTTGAATTGCTTGGCTCGTGCCGCAATTGAATCGCCCAGTTCGGTCAGAACCGGATCGCCCGCCGTATTTGGTGCGGTTGAGATCAACAGATGGGTCACACCGTCCAGATTGGGGACCGATCCGGGCCAAATCAGCGGCTCAGCACCCGAATCGCGAATGATTTCCAATTGTCCGGCATCCCGGGTCGTTCCAATCACTTGCCAGCCTTGCGGGGCGAGTTGGCGCGACAACGCTCGTGCCGAATATCCATGTCCGAAAGAAAAAAGAGTGCCTGTCATGCCCCTTTGATGGTCCGCCCAGCGCCAGGATGCAAGCGCCGGATGGACGCACTTGATTCGAATCCCAGGATGCGCCTTCATGCATGAATGAGTGACAAGAAGCCAAACATAAAAGCTGCCTACGCGCTGGAAACGCCCGAGGACAACAAACGTCTCTATGCCGAGTGGGCTGGCGATTACGACGAGGGGTTTGCGGCACTGGAAGATTATCAGCTGCACATCCACACCGCTCGCGCCTTTGTCGGTGCCGGTGGGCAGGGTCCCGTACTGGATGTTGGCGCCGGTACCGGTCTTTGCGGCGCCGTACTGGCCGGGCTGGGCGTAGGCCCCATCGATGCAGCCGATATCAGTGCAGAGATGTTGGAAGAGGCCATGCGCAAAGACATCTACCGGGACGCGATAGAAGTCGACCTGCATCAGGGCTTGCCGGTGCCGCGCGACAGCTATGCCGGTGTCGTATCATCTGGCACGTTCACGCACGGCCATCTCGGGCCGGGTGTTTTCCCCGCACTTCTGCGCGTGGCGCGACCCGGCGCGCAATTTGCCGTGTCGATCAATGCCAGCCACTACGAGACGCTTGGATTTTCCGACGCCCTGAACCGGATGGAAGCCGGCCAGATAGAAAACCTGACCCTGACCCGCGTCCGCATCTACGGAAACCTCGCCGCTGGTCCGAACAAGGATGATGAGGCCCTGATCGCTCTGTTTGAAAAATCCTGAGATCGAGCGGATCAGAGCCTATTACTGTGCATTCCAAACGCGGTAACGTGGCCCCACAAGGGGCGCACGCACTTACGTGTACATCTGTTTTTTGAAAGCTCGCGTACGGGTCGTCGCCTCGGCCGAGCCATCGTGATAAGTTCCGAACCACTTGTCGAAAGGGATTTCCGACGTGCCATAGTTGCACTCGAAATACCGATGATGCAGCTGGTGAAAGAAATCCCCTGCCCGTGCAGCGTCTGTATTCCCGGCTTTCAGCTTTTCGAACCCCGAGTGGGACAGAACCGGACTGATCTGCTGGAAATAGGCGTGAAACAGCAGATGCAGAGGATGGGAAGGGATAACCAGGTGGACGAAATAGGTGGTGAAGTAGAGCAGGTTCTCGAACCAGTGATTTGAAATCCCGGACCACGGGCCGGTGTTGACGTTGCGATGATGCACGGCATGGACATGTTTATACAGCCTTGGGTGATGTTCCAGACGATGCACCCAATAGAAATGAAGCCCTGACCACATGGGAATGAAAACCATCCAGGCAACAAACCAGACGGGTGCAGCAGCCCAAGTGACCACCGGTACATATGCATTGGCCATCGCCCAGTAGATCAGGCACTGATAAACGGTCGCCACGGTCATCGCGCTGCCCAATGTCCACCAGATATTGTCCAGCACCTGATTGCGGAATGTGAATGTACCGTTTTCCCGGGTCAGATCACGCCGGTCAAACTTCTTGTACATGCCCTGCCCCTTGCGCATGTACAGCCACCAGTGGAGCCCCCCCGCAATCAGGATCTGAGGCACCATGTTCAAAAGCCAGATTCGAAACACCCAGCCAGGAGCGAAGCTCTGCATTGTTTCAAGCGGCGGGAGAAAGGCAAAATAGGTCACCAATGCCAGCACCATGCACAAAGTCAGCGACGTTATCTGTAGCCAGGCGCCAGTGTACCAGTGCAAGACTGCCATAGGGCGCGGCGGCCAGTTGAACAGGGGATTCAGGCCGACAGGCCCCTCAGGTCGGTAATTCCAGCGGGCGGTTTCGGGATCGTGAACATCTGTCATAGCATGCACTCTTTGCAGCAATCAGGTTGCGTAGTCTGAGTTTTCGGTGTCCAGAACGGCCTTGATCTCGCGCAGATGCGCTTCGGCCTGCCCGGGATATTCGTCCAACTCTTGTGCTGTTTTCTCGGCGACTTCTTCGGACAATACCCGCAGCGGCTGGCCAGTTTGCAGCGCGCGGATATATGTTTCGGCTGCTCGCTCGAAATAATAGAGTCTGTTAAAGGCATCACCGACATCACTGCCGATTACCAGAACGCCGTGGTTGCCCATGATCATGACCTTCTTTTTCGGGTCAGACAGCATCCCGGCGCAACGCTCTCCTTCGCTATCGAAAGCCAACCCGCCAAAGGCATCATCGACGACATAGCGGTTGTAAAACGTTGCCGTGTTCTGATCGATCGGTGGCAAATTGCTGTCGGCCAGTGAGGCTAAAACTGTGGCAAAAATCGAATGCACATGCATGACGCACCGGGCATGTGGGCAATGCCGATGGATTGATCCGTGCAACCCCCATGCCGTCGGATCGGGGGCTCCGGGCTGGGTCATGACGTCAGGGTCATTTGCGTCCAATAACAAAAGGTCCGAGGCCTTGATGCGCGAAAAGTGCATTTGGTTGGGGTTCATCAGGAATTGAGTGCCCTCTTCATTGACGGCCAGGCTAATATGGTTGGCCACCGCTTCGTGCATATTCAGTCGCTCTGTCCATCGGAAGGCCGCCGCCATGTCGACGCGTTCGGACCAGTGATCAATGTTGGGGCGCAGGTTGGTGACGCTCATCCCGTGGCTCCTGTATTGGGCGTTTTGGTTACTTCTGCACAAATCGTGCCTATCGACGCGTCATTTGACCAACGAAAAAAACGCAACTATTCCATTAGCTGAACTAATGGCTGAGTTATGCAGATGCAGAATCCACTTCCTCCACTGGGCTGGTTGCGTACATTCGAGGCTGCTGCGCGGCACCTATCCTTTACTGGCGCCGCCCGTGATCTGAACATGACCCAGAGCGCTGTCAGCCAGCAGATCAAGTCGTTGGAGGGGTATTTAGGCCAGCCATTGTTCCTGCGCCGACCCCGCGTGCTGGAGCTGACTGAGGCTGGAATTACCTACCTGCCCGTTGTGCGCGAAGCCTTCCGGACGTTGGCCCGGGGAACTCAGGCCGTGACAGGGGCCAAACAAAATGCGGTTCAAGTTCAGTGCAACCTCACCTTCGCCGTCAATTGGCTGGCGCCTCGCCTGCCCAGGTTTCGAGCGCAACACCCTAACGTCCAGCTCAACATTTTTACCGAATTGTGGGAACCCCGCGAAATGGCCGAGGGCGCATCAGTCGAGATCAGGTATTCCCTTCGACCTGCGGACACTGTGAGAACCGAACTCTTGAGGACTGACCAATATTATCCCGTCTGCGCGCCGGACTACCCTGCACAATTGGAAAAACTTGACCAGCATCCGCTGTTTGACTGCTCGAACCTCATGTCGAACTGGTCAGACTGGGCTGATTCTCAGGGTCTAACATTGGGAAATCAGAGTATAACCTATGCTACGACCTATCTTGTCTGCCTGTCGGCAGTGATGGCCGGAGGCGGCCTGTGCCTTGCTCACGACACGATCGCGCAAGATCTTATCGATCAGGGGCGCCTGATTGCCCCATTCGAGCATCGCGCTGTTATGCCGGAAGCCTATTACCTATTGTTGTCCCCTCAGGCCGAAGATACTCCCGGAGCGGTGACCTTTGCCGATTGGATAAGAACGGAAATCAGCCGGGGAACACCTCGATTGACGTAAGCCGACGTACTCCCACCATTCGTCGAAGCGCTCTCTGCTATCTCCTCTGGCTAGGCCGGGCATCGCGGGCGCGCTGTGCTGAGAAGCAATCCAGCCGACCCGCCAATCATGATGGTTTTATGATAACGCTAACTCAGGGGGTTGAACCTTTTTCTTCATTAGGGAAAGTTGGGCCATGGAATACACACCTTTCCCCAGCTGGCCCGAAACCGCCCCCCGTCTGATTGCCGTCGCTGCCGGACGCGACGTCGCTGATATGGTCATTCGTGGCGGGGTTTGGATCAATGTTCATAGCCGCGAGGCCCTGCCCGATCACGACATAGCGATTGCCGAGGGGCGCGTCGCTTATGTTGGCCAGGATGCAAGCCATTGTATCGGCCCGAATACACAAGTGATTGAGGCCAACGGCCGCTACATGATTCCCGGGTTGTGCGACGCACACATGCATATCGAGTCGGGAATGCTGACTCCGGCCGAGTTCGCAAGGGCTGTCATCCCGCACGGAACAACGTCGATGTTCACTGACCCGCACGAGATTGCCAACGTGCTGGGCTTGGACGGCGTACGAATGATGCACGACGAGGCGATGATGCAGCCGGTGAACATCTTTACCCAGATGCCTTCCTGCGCACCTTCGGCACCGGGGCTGGAGACGACCGGATATGAAATCACTCCGGAGGACGTCACCGAAGCGATGGCTTGGCCCGGAATCATCGGTCTGGGCGAGATGATGAATTTCCCCGGCGTGATCAATGGCGATCCAAAGATGCTGGCCGAAATCGCCGCGACGCAAAATGCTGGAAAAACAGTTGGCGGGCACTACGCTTCCCCTGATTTAGGGTCTGATTTCTCGGCCTATGTGGCCGGGGGACCGGCAGATGACCACGAGGGCACTTGCGAAGAGGACGCCATTGCGCGGGTCCGGCAAGGGATGCGATCAATGATGCGGCTGGGCTCGGCCTGGTATGACGTGGAAAACCAGATCACGGCTGTGACGGAAAAGGGGCTCGATCCGCGAAACTTCATCCTTTGTACGGATGACTGCCACTCGGGGACTTTGGTCAATGATGGCCACATGAACCGGGTCGTACGGCACGCGATTGCCTGCGGCTGCGATCCACTTGTTGCCTTGCAGATGGCGACGATCAATACGGCCACGCATTTCGGGCTGGAACGTGAGATCGGCTCTATCACACCTGGTCGGCGGGCGGACATAATATTGTCGTCGGATTTAAGAGAACTGCCGATTGAGACGGTTATTGCCCGCGGTCAGATCGTCGCCGAAAACGGAGAGATCAACGTAGATTGCCCCCATTTCAGCTGGCCTGATACGGCACTAAACACTGTGCATCTGGGCCATGAACTGAGCGCACGCGACTTCCAGATCGAAGCCCCCACAGGGGCAAACCGGGTTCAGGCCAACGTGATCGGTGTGGTGGAAAATCAGGCTCCAACAAAGGCCCTTAAGGCTGAGTTGCCAATAATCGAGGGACTGGTCGAGGGCGAAGGCGACGTTTGCCAGATTGCGCTGGTAGAACGGCACCGCGCGACCGGAGGGGTCACGAATGCCTTTGTCTCGGGATTTGGCTATCAGGGCCGGATGGCGATGGCGTCAACTGTCGCTCATGACAGCCACCATATGATCGTTGTAGGTACAGATCGCGAACAAATGGCGCTGGCGGCCAATCGCCTGGCCGAAGTGGGCGGCGGCATCACCATCTTCCGGGACGGGCAAGAGCTGGCACTGGTCGAATTGCCCATAGCTGGCCTGATGTCCGATAGCCCTGCGGCGCAGGTTGCCGCGAAGACACAAGATATGGTCGAGGCCATGGAGGCCTGCGGCTGTGTTCTAAACAACGCTTACATGCAGCACTCACTTCTGGCGCTGGTCGTGATCCCGGAATTGAGAATCTCGGACCTCGGGCTGGTGGATGTGCGGACATTTGAAAAGATAGACCTTCTGGAACCACTTGCATGACAATAATAAAAACACCCAACACGCCAGAACCGGAACAATTTACCGACCCAAAGGCCGCAGTCGCACGGCTGGAAGAGCTGTATGAGCAGGCCACAGGTTTTCTGTGCGACAGCTTCGCCAAGGCGATGCAGAGTACACCCGATGCGCGATTCAGAGCCTATTACCCGGAAATTCGCATCAAAACCTCGTCCTATGCGCAAGTCGACAGCCGATTAAGCTTTGGACATGTATCCGAACCTGGCACCCATGCCACAACCGTGACACGGCCCGATCTGTTCAGATCATATCTGACGCAACAGATTGCCCTGCTGATCAAGAACCACGACCAGCCAGTGACAATTGGCGCCTCGGATACTCCGATCCCGGTGCATTTCGCAGTCGCCAACAATCCCGATCTGGTTGTCCCGCATCAGGGAGCGGCGGGGTTTACTTTGCGTGACGTATTCGATGTCCCCGATCTGACAACGACCAACGACGATATTGTCAACGGCGTGCACGGCAGTGAAGACGAAGTGGGTCCGCTGTCACTGTTCACGGCCCAGCGAGTGGATTACTCGCTTGCGCGGCTGGCACATTACACTGCGACCGATCCCAGCCATTTCCAAAACCACGTGTTGTTCACCAACTACCAGTTCTACGTTTCGGAATTCGAAGCCTATGCACGCGAGCAGTTGGCGGATCCGAACAGCGGCTATACGAGTTTTGTCTCGACCGGGAATGTGCAGATCACAGCGCCTGAAGCCAGCTTGGAACAGCCGTTGAAGCTGCCTCAGATGCCGACTTACCACCTGAAACGCGCGGATGGGTCTGGGATTACGCTGGTCAATATCGGTGTCGGCCCATCGAATGCCAAAACGGCCACTGACCACATCGCAGTATTGCGCCCGCATGCCTGGCTGATGGTCGGGCACTGCGCCGGGTTGCGCAACACGCAGGCGTTGGGTGATTTCGTTTTGGCCCATGCCTATCTGCGCGAAGACAAGGTGCTGGATGACGATTTGCCGGTTTGGGTGCCGATCCCACCGCTGGCCGAAATTCAGGTGGCCTTGGAACAGGCAGTGGCCGAGGTGACCAAGCTGGAGGGGTACGAGCTCAAGCGGATCATGCGTACGGGCACGGTGGCTTCCGTAGACAACCGCAACTGGGAACTGCGCGATCAGTCGGGACCAGTACAGCGCCTCAGTCAATCGCGGGCGATTGCTCTTGATATGGAAAGTGCCACTATCGCTGCGAATGGTTATCGCTTCCGGGTGCCTTACGGCACTTTGCTTTGTGTCTCGGACAAGCCGCTGCATGGAGAATTGAAGTTGCCTGGTATGGCTTCATCCTTCTATACAACGCAAGTCAGCCGCCATCTGGCCATCGGAATACGCGCTATGGAGCACTTGCGCGGCATGCCGTTAGAACGGTTACACAGCCGGAAATTGCGTTCATTCGACGAAACGGCCTTTCTCTGAAGCAAAAAAGCAACGATTTCCCCATATTTTTAGGGTTTTTGACGCTACTATTCGTTGTGTTCACCCACAATATCCCGTTAGAGTTACGCGGTGAGGCCCAAATTATCGGGCACGTTAAGGAGACCAAGAAATGGCAAAGCCTATGACGAAGACTCAGCTGGTTGCTGCTCTCGCTGAGGAAATGGGAACCGACAAGAAATCCGCGAATTCTGCGCTGGAGGCCATGACCGGCCTGATCACCCGCGAAGTTTCGGCTGGTGGTGCAGTCACTCTGCCCGGCGTCGGCAAAATCTACTGCCGCGAGCGCCCCGAGCGCATGGTTCGCAACCCCGCCACTGGCGAGCAGTTCAAAAAAGAAGCCGACAAGGTGGTCAAGATGACCATTGCGAAGGCTCTGAAGGACAGCGTTAACGGTTAATACGCCGCTGACAGATCGCAAGTTCAAGGGGTCGCCAGTGGGCGGCCCCTTTTCCTTGCAGCCGGATTGAAAACCGGAAACAGTCGCAATCGATCTCATCAGGAGTCCGACATGGATCTGCGCGCCATCGCAATGGGCCTGACATTTGCCTTTATCTGGTCGTCGGCCTTTAGCTCGGCGCGGATCATTGTTGCGGACGCGTCACCGCTGTTTTCGCTTGCCGTTCGATTTCTGATCTCGGGCCTTCTCGGAGTGATGATTGCACGTGCCATGGGCCAGAGCTGGCGCCTGACCCGTGGTCAGTGGCGGGCGACGATCATCTTTGGAATATGTCAAAATGCCCTTTATTTGGGTCTGAATTTCTATGCAATGCAAACGGTCGAAGCCTCTGTCGCGGCCATCATTGCCTCAACCATGCCATTGCTGGTTGCGCTGGCCAGCTGGCTATTGCTGGGCGAGAAATTGAGGCTTGGCGGATTGATCGGTCTGTTAGCGGGTTTTGCCGGCGTTGCTGTAATCATGAGCAGTCGGATCAGCTCTGGCATTGATCTATTCGGGATCACCCTGTGCGGTATTGGTGCTTTGGCGCTGACATTTGCCACGCTGGCAGTGCGTGGCGCAACGTCAGGCGGTAATTTCATGATGGTCGTCGGCCTTCAGATGCTGATCGGATCAGCTGTCTTGTTTGTAGCATCGCCTTTGCTGGAAACCATATACATCAGGCCAACCGTGCCACTGGCGTTGGCCTTTATCTACACAACACTATTTCCGGGCCTGCTGGCGACCCTAATCTGGGTCACTTTGCTGAACCGGATCGGACCGATCCGCGCGGCAACTTATCACTTTCTCAACCCAGTCTTCGGAGTCACAATCGCCGCAGTTTTGTTGGGAGAGAAACTAGGCCCATTAGACGTTATCGGTGTTGCGATCACGACATTGGGGATTCTGGCGGTGCAACTGTCGCGCCAGCCGACCGAAAACACCGTCTAATTCAACGCACAACTGCGCGAGCCCTGACCACAAGCCTTTGCTTTCGCCGTCCGGAACCCATTTATTGGGTCAAAGCCCCAAAAATCGGAGGAGCCATGCCCCGCTACACCAAAGACCCTGATGCCATCGCTGCCCTCTCACCGGAAGAGTTTCACGTCACCCAGCGCAGCGGTACCGAACGACCTGGAACAGGCAAGCACTTGAACAACAAGGAACCCGGGATCTATGTTGACATCGTCTCGGGCGAGCCACTATTCGCCTCGACCCACAAATACGAATCCGGCTGCGGCTGGCCCAGTTTCACCAAACCCATAGTTCACGAGCACGTCGAAGAGTTTCAGGATCAAACACTGGGCATGATCCGAACAGAGGTCCGATCAAAACACGGGGACAGCCATTTGGGGCATGTGTTCCCCGACGGCCCGCGCGAACATGGCGGGCTGCGTTATTGCATCAACTCTGCCTCGCTGCGATTCATCCATCGAGACGATATGGAGGTCGAAGGCTATGGCGAATACCTGATCCATGTGGAGGAAATCCTATGACTGACGAACGAGCTGTTTTGGCCGGAGGCTGCTTTTGGGGCATGCAGGATCTTATCCGCAAACTACCCGGAGTGTCGCGCACCCGCGTCGGCTATACTGGCGGTGACGTGCCAAACGCCACCTACCGCAACCACGGAACCCATGCCGAAGGGATCAAAATATGGTTCGACCCCACGCAGATTTCGTATCGCAACCTGTTGGAGTTCTTCTTCCAGATTCACGACCCGACAACCGTGAACCGTCAGGGAAATGATCGTGGTATGAGTTATCGGTCAGCAATCTATTTTGTCGACGACGCCCAGAAACAGGTGGCGCTGGATACAATTGCGGATGTCGACGCCAGTGGTATCTGGCCGGGCAAAGTGGTGACTGAGGTCGAACCGGTTGGTGACTTCTGGGACGCTGAACCGGAACACCAGGACTATCTCCAGCGTATTCCTAACGGGTACACCTGTCATTTCCCGCGCCCGGACTGGGTGCTGCCCAAACGCGCGGACGCGGCGGAGTAACGACCTCTCTTCGTCAATAGGTCAAATTAGCCAGCGGCCACCCTTGGTCGGCCGCTGGCTTCAACGGTGACCAGCGCCTCGACGAAGACCTCCTGACCTTCGATCTGTGCCTTCCGAATATCGCGGTCGACCAGAACGCGAATATCCTCGGCGCCGGCCTCGCGAACGGATTGCGTCGTCGCATCCCGAAGAACGGATTCCAAAAGTGCCAACGCTTCGTCCGCCGTCGAAAAATCCTGCGGACCCTCCTCAAGATGCACACGGTAGCGCCCTTCAGCCGGTGACGTGACCGTACCGGCGCGGCGCAGAGTCAGCCGTCCGACAACGGCGCCGATAGCGTTGGCCACACCAGCATGTTCGGGCAGGATCATGTTACAGTGCACCCGATCCGCAACGGCCGGGTAATAGCTGGGCGCCGAGGCGCCCAAGCCAACAACATCCACATTTAACGCGGCATCCAGCGCCAGCAGCCCGCGATGCTGCGTTAAGCCTTTCTGCATCAACACATGTCGCGCCAACTCGTTCGGTGCTAGGCCGAAATTTTCTACTTCTTCGGCGAATGCAGTCTCTAACAAGGTCAAAGAAGTCTGTTCTGTCAGTTGATCCACGATCATCTGAGCCAGTTCATCGGGCGACTTGGCCAACAAGTCACCCGACCCGACCCGCTTGCGCGAAATCAGCTCAAGCGCCTTGACGGCAGCAGTACTGTCCCACTCGTTCAAGCGCCCCAAAACGTGGCTGGCGTCAGATGGTGTCACGCCCGAGACCTGAACAATTCCGCGATCCACTAACCGGCTCAACGCACCATGTTCCATGCGGGTTCTCAGCAGTTTGCTGAGTGGCACAACATGGGCCCCAAGCCTATCCAGCAAATCGGCTTCACGAGGAACCACCCCATCCGCAGGTAATCCCGGCACCCTGCGCGCAAAACGCGTGTCGTGCTCGCCCACGCTGGTTGCGCGCAATTGTTCATCCAGTGCTGCGTGCACGACTTCAGGGGACTCAGCTGCGATCAGCGATACTGGCAGCACGCGACGTGGACCCAAGAACACGCCGCCGTTCAACCCTTGCGTCACGACGTGTACCTGGCTGTCGCCCCCCAATCCGTGCGTGCGCATGGCTACCGCCTCGACCATAGTGCGGAAGCCGCCAACCTGGGCTCCGCCCGGATCAATCGCAGGCTTGCCGTCCCGGATCAACGCGACATCGGTTGTAGTGCCGCCGATATCGGACACCAGCGCATTCTCGACCCCGGTCAGCCACCGCGCCCCCACGATCGAGGCCGCCGGCCCGCTGAGAATCGTTTCAATCGGTCGTTCCCGCGCCTGTTCCGCGCTCATCAGGGCGCCATCCCCACGTACAACCATCATGGGCGCCGAAATACCAAGATCCTGCAGCCGGTCTTGTGCGCGCCCGATCAGTCGGTCGATCATGCCGATCAGTCGCGCGTTCAGCACAGCCGTCACCGCCCGTTTCGGGCCGTTCAACTTGGCGGAAAGATGGTGCGAACAGGTCACTGGCACACCGGTTTTCTCGGCGATGATGCGGGCAACTTCCAACTCATGCGCCGGGTTTCGCGTGGCGAACTGAGCAGCCACTGCATAACCGGAAACACCTTTTTCAGACTCTAAAAAGGCCTCCAACTTGGCTATATCCAGCGGCGCAGCTTCTCTACCCGAGTGGCTGTGACCACCTTCCAGAACAACGGCTGGATCGCCCTTCAGAACTTCGGCCAACCCATGTTTCGCTAGATCGCTCTCGCGGAAGCCGACATAGACCAGTGCCACGCGCCCGCCTTGTCCTTCGACAAGCGCATTTGTGGCCAGCGTTGTCGAGAGCGACGCTAGGGCAATCTGATCCGGCGAAACCTGCGAGGCCTCCAAAACCGCGGAGATCGCTTTACCGACCCCAATCGCAAGGTCTGCGCGTGTCGTCAGGGATTTGGCCGAGGCGATGACCTCTTGCTCGTCCCGGACCAACACCGCATCCGTATAGGTTCCACCAGTATCCACCCCCAAAGCCAGCGCCATCGGGTCCTCCATCTATTCGCGTAAATCGGGTGTAGCGGTTAATCGCGGCGCGTCCAGCCTGTTTGCGGCATTATGACAACTGTTCTACCGCCCAGCGCGCAGCATCAGAAACTGCAGGGTCCGGATCATCAGTCAGAGCCTGCGCCGATGGCAGCAGAGCAGCAGAACCGGAATTGCCGATCGCATACAGCACGTTCCGGACAAACCGATCCCGGCCAATTCGCTTGATCGGCGAGCCCGAGAACAGGGACCGGAATCCGGTGTCATCCAACGCGGACAGCGCAGCGAGCCGTGGTGCTTTCAATTCATCGCGAGCCGCATAGCGCATATCGCTCGCCGCGACAGCAAACTTGTTCCAAGGACAGGCCGCAAGGCAATCGTCACACCCGTAAATCCGGTTGCCCAACAAGTGGCGCAAACCCTCTTCAATCGGCCCTTTATGCTCAATTGTCAGATAAGAAATGCACCGTCGTGCATCTAACTGATATGGGGCCGGAAATGCGTCTGTCGGACACGCATCCAGACAGGCGCGACACGAGCCGCAATGGTCTACTTCCGCCAGATCAGAAGGAAGTTCCAAAGTCGTGAATACAGACCCTATAAAGGCCCAATTGCCCCAATCCCGGCTTAACAGGTTGGTGTGTTTACCCTGCCAACCCAACCCTGCCGCATGACCCAGCGCCTTTTCCGGAACCGGAGCGGTGTCGACGAAAACTTTCACTTCGCCGCCCGACTCGGAAATCAGCCACCGCGCCAGTCGTTTCAATCGTTTCTTGACCAGATCGTGGTAATCCTTGTTCCGTGCATAAACGGAAATCGCACCCAGTTCGGGATGGCTCAGGATCTCTGTCGGATCGGATTCAGGTGTATAGCTTTCGGCAAGCATGATCACAGATTGCGCCTCTGGCCACAGCGCCGCCGGATCACCGCGCCAATGTGTCCGCTCGGCCATCCAACCCATTTGCCCGTGATACCCGGCCTCCAGAAACGCCTTCAACCGCGCGGGCACCTGAGGAACATCCCACGGCCTGCAAATCCGGCATGAAACAAAACCTTCGGACAAGGCCTGCGCCACAAGCCTTTCTTTCAACTCTGATCCGCTCTTCATCTGGCCCAAAACATCCTCGGGAATTAACTGGCCCATTCGACCAGGAGGAGCAGACAGCCCCCTCGGCCGCTACCCTATCAAAAATCCAAATCAGCGTAATGAGCCGGAGGTCGAAACCCGGGGACCTGATCGGCAAGAATGGAACGGAATGTAGGGCGAGATTTGATCTTTGCATACCAGTCCTTAACTGCGGAGCTGCGATTCCAATCCACATCCGAGATGTAATCCAGCGCTGACAGATGCGCCGCAGCGGCAAAATCTGCCAAGGTCATCTGATCCCCCGCCAGCCAACGTCGCTGATCCAGCAACCACGCCATATAATCCAGGTGATATTTGATCGCCCGCGCGCCTTCCTTGACATTCTTGCTGTCAGGGTACCCTTGCCCGGTCACCTTCTTGTTGACCCGCTCATACAGAAGCTTCGAGGTTACCTCGTGGTGAAACTTGTCATCGAACCAGCCCACCAAACGCCGAACTTCGTACCGGGCTTCGGGTTTGTTCGGCATCAGGGACGGTTCAGGGCGGGTTTCCTCAATATATTCGCAGATCGCTGCACTTTCCGACATGACGCGCCCGTCCAACCGTAAGACAGGCACTTTGCCCGCCGGATTCCGACGCAGAAAGTCCGGGTCCTGTTCCCAGTATCTCTCTTCAACCAGCTCGACCTCAATCTTCTTTTCGCCCAGAGACAGGCGAACTTTGCGGCAATAGGGGGACAGGGGAACGTGAAACAAGCGCGCCATGAACTTCCAATCGAACCAGAGAATACTCTTCCAGCTTTAGCCTTTGACGGGTCTTGGTTTCAATCCTCGAAACAATCGGCGCGACCATCTGCGCGGATGGTGGCCGCCCCATCAAGGATTGAAGCCGCCCGTCTGCGCAGTCGAGCCGAAGGATCGGCAAGCGATCTGTTGCGCGGCGAGGGCAATATGGCCGCCAGGCGCGCGGCCTGGACCGGTGTAAGATTGGCTGCGCCAACACCATAGTAACGTTGCGCCGCAGCCTCGACGCCAAAAACGCCTTGCCCGGTTTCGGCGACATTCAGATAAACCTCGAGTATGCGCTGCTTGCTCCACAACAGTTCGACGACTGGTGTCATGGATGTCTCAAGCGCCTTGCGTATCCAGCTGCGGCCTTGCCAAAGGAACACGTTCTTGACGACCTGTTGCGAGATGGTCGATGCGCCCCGGGCTCCGCCATCCTCCAGCGCGTCGCGAATTGCCTCGACATCAAATCCCCAATGAAGACAAAAATTCGCGTCCTCTGCCGCTACGACTGATCGAGCCATTATCGGAGATATCTCCTCGATCGGCACCCAGTCACGCTCGACGCGACCCAGACGGCGCCATTCAGACCAGATAGTATGCGTCACCGGGGGGTTCACGACCGAATATAACAGAACCAATGCTACAAATACAGCCGCGGCGCCCAACGCAGCCCGCGTCAGCCAGAACCGAATCCGGCGGCCCAATGACATGCCTGTCTTTTTCTTTGTTGCCTTGTTTTTCTTACCGCGTGACTTGCGGGCTGCTTTCTGTGCCATGGACCATGCTATACGTCGCGCCGCGCCCGTTTGGAACGGCTTAAATCGCAATCAGCCGTCCTTCTCGCGGATGTACTATCGGGCGAGCTGTTGTCAGAGAGCCAAAATCGGTGTGATCAAGTTCCGGGAAAAGAGCCAGGATTTCCGCCTGCGTGCGGCGCTCGGGTTGCGATACGGCGTGGCCGGGGTAGTAGCTTTCGGTTTTGGCACCGTTGGCCACGATAATCTCGTGCTGAGCAAAAAGCAGATGGATGTAATCGACCGTGCCTCCTTCGATCCGCGTCACGGTATCCCCGTTCACCATGCAATGCGCAGCGACCAATACCTCGGGCTCACCATACAGATACTGAGCGCGCCAGTCGTCGATCAGCATCCGATGCTGCGGAGACACCAAAAGCGCCTGCTTCAACCCGAACATTCCGGCCGGAAACCGAATGGGCGCAAACTTGCCTTCGGCGGCAACCGTCGTTCGCCCGATCCACAACAAGGGCTGAGGTCCCCTGTCCTGCGTGTTTACCAAATCCCCAACCTTGAGATCTTCGATCGCACGAGGTCCGGCCGGAGTGTCGATCATTGTGCCGGGTGTGAAGCACGGCGGGCCGAGATCTCCACCTACGGCGTCCACTGATCCGAAGGAACCGCCGTTATCGCTGAAATCCGTGACGGACGAGGACACAAACGTCCCCTCCTGCAGCACTTTGCCGTCGGTTGGCGTAAACACTTCACGCCCATCAGCCAGATAAAACGTCACCCCGGTATAGGTGACCTGTGAGCCGTCCGGCAACTCGATGGTCACGACATCGTCGAAATAGGAAGCAGAGATATCGGAACCGTCAACCGAGTCCCCATTCAACCGATTGATCAGGCCATTATCATTCTGATCGACCAGATCGAAACTCGAGACTGTCAGCGTCGATCCTGGCACAGTTCCGTTCGCCCCGGGATTTGCCGGGTCGAGGATGAAGAACTGGTCCGTATAGGTTGTGGGCATCTGAACACTCCACTTAACTCACACTATCAGGGATGCACCTTGACCGGGTATCCCAAAGAAACTGTGACCAACGCTAGGCGTTTTTTGTCGATTTGAGCAAGGAAATGCGATCAGAACGCTAAAATAACAAAACCCCGCGTGTTGCACAGGACACGCGGGGTTCCAATTCTCAGGCCGAAACGGTGTTATTCAGCTGGCACCGCTGTCGCTTCAACGGACAGAGGATGGCTCAGCTTATTCAGCATTTCTTTCGGGCAAACCTGCAGGAAGTTGCCTTTCTCGACATCCCAATGCTGCAAAATATCGGCCGCTTTTCGGCTACCGGTTTCCAAAACATGGCGTTCGATCAGAGATTTCAGCTGATCTTCCCAATGCTCCACTGTCACCGGACAGGCAACCAGCGTTTCCTTATTCATCAGCAGCTCTGCCTTACCTTCGGGATCATACAGATAGGCCATGCCGCCGGTCATACCGGCACCAAAATTGGCACCGATTTCACCCAGGATCACGGCCACACCGCCGGTCATGTATTCACACCCGTTTGAGCCACAACCTTCGATCACGACCGTTGCGCCCGAATTACGGACAGCAAACCGTTCTCCGGCACGTCCCGCAGCAAACAGATGGCCGTCAGTTGCACCATAAAGGACAGTGTTGCCAATAATCGTGTTGTCATCTGCCTTCAGAGGGCTGACCTGAGGAGGTCGCACCACGATGGTACCCCCCGACAGACCTTTGCCAACATAGTCATTGGCGTCGCCCGACACTTCCAGCTTCAACCCCGGAGCCGCAAAGGCGCCCAATGACTGCCCCGCCGAGCCTTGCAGTTTCACATGCAAGTGGTCGGACTGGAACGTGTTGCGCATCCCAAAGTTCTTGACGATATGGCTGGACGTACGGGTACCCACCGTGCGGTGCGTATTCTGGATCGCGTACGACAGCTGCATCTTTTCGCCATCCTTCAGGAACCGGGCCGCATCCCGTACGATCTCTGCATCAAGCGTATCGGGTACCGCGTTGCGGTCCTTGTCACGGTTGTAGACGATATTGGCCGAGCCATCGACGGTGATCAGCAATGGGTTCAGGTCCAGATCGTCCAGATGCGCCGAACCACGGCTGACCTGCGCCAGCAAATCGGCCCGGCCGATGATCTCTTCGATGGACCGCGCACCAAGGCTGGCCAGCAATTCACGCACTTCCTGCGCGTAGAAGGTAATCAGGTTCACGACCTTGTCCGCGCTACCGGTGAACTTGGCGCGTAAGTCGTCGTCCTGCGTACAAACTCCAACCGGGCACGTATTCGACTGGCATTGACGCACCATGATGCAACCCATCGCGATCAGGGCGGCAGTGCCGATACCGTATTCCTCGGCCCCCATCATCGCGGCCATGACGATATCGCGACCGGTGCGTAGGCCACCGTCGGTCCGCAGCGTGACGCGATCCCGCAGGTTGTTCATCGCCAGAACCTGATGTGCCTCGGTCAGGCCCATCTCCCACGGAAGACCGGCATATTTAATCGAGGTCGCGGGCGAGGCGCCGGTGCCACCGTTGTGACCCGAAATAAGGATAATATCCGCTTTCGCCTTGGCCACACCGGCGGCAATCGTGCCAACGCCCGAGGAAGCCACCAGTTTAACCGTCACCTTGCAGCGCGGGTTGATCTGTTTGAGGTCATAGATCAGCTGCGCCAGATCCTCGATCGAGTAGATGTCGTGGTGCGGCGGCGGCGAGATCAGAGTGACGCCCTTGGTCGAGTGCCGCAGACGGGCGATCAGGTCGGTGACCTTCATGCCCGGCAGCTGACCGCCCTCACCGGGTTTCGCACCCTGAGCCACTTTGATCTCCAGCTCTTCACACTGGTTCAGGTATTCGGCGGTCACACCGAACCGGCCCGAGGCCACCTGCTTGATCTTGGCCGACGGGTTGTCGCCATTGGGTTCCGGCACGAAATGCGCCGGGTCTTCGCCACCCTCGCCGCTGTCGGATTTCGCACCAATCCGGTTCATCGCGACGTTCAGCGTCTTGTGCGCCTCGGGGCTCAACGCGCCCAAGCTCATGCCCGGCGTCACGAACCGCTTGCGGATCGAGGTGATCGATTCCACCTCTTCCAGCGGGATTGGTTTACCCAGCGGTTTGAAGTCCATCAGGTCGCGCAGATGGATCGGCGGGTTTGATCGCATCTTGGCCGAATATTGCTTCCACAGCTCATATGAGGCTCTGTTACAGGCCATTTGCATCATATGCATCGAAGTGGCTTCCCACGCATGGGTCTCACCCGATTTGCGCGCCTTGTAGAAACCACCGATGGGCAGCACGTCGAGACCGCTTTCCCAACCCTTGGCATGGATCGCCTCGGCCTTGACACGGATACCATGCACGCCGATGCCCGAGATTCGGCTGGTCATGCCGGGGAAGTACTCGGCCACCATGGCGCGGCTCAGGCCAACGGCTTCGAAATTCAGGCCGCCGCGATAGGACGACACCACCGAGATACCCATCTTGGCCATGATCTTGAGCAGACCCTGATCGATGGCTTCTCGGTAACGCGCGACGTTCTCGGTCAGCGTGCCATCCAGCAGGCCACGCTCGATCCGGTCGGCCAGCGAATCCTCGGCCAGATAGGCGTTCACCACCGTCGCGCCACAGCCGATCAGAACGGCGAAGTAATGCGGGTCGATACATTCCGCCGAGCGCACGTTCAGCGAGCAGAAGGTGCGCAGGCCCTTGCGGGTCAGATGGCTGTGCACGGCGCTGGTGGCCAGGATCATCGGCATCGCAACCTTGCCCGGTCCTGAGTACTGATCGGTCAACGCAAGATGCCCGGCACCCGAGCGTACGGCCTCCTCTGCTTCGGCTCTGATACGGGTCAAGGCGGCGTCCAGCGCGCCCTCACCCGGCTCGAAGGTACAGTCGATCTCGGCCAGCGGCGCGTTGAAATCCTTAACCAGAATTTCCCACTGCGCGTTGCCGACAAAGGGGCTTTCCAGAACGATGATCTCGGTCTGGCTGCTGTCCTCATCCAGCACGTTCTTGAGGTTACCGAAGCGGGTTTTCAGCGACATCACGCGGTATTCGCGCAGACTGTCGATCGGAGGGTTGGTTACCTGGCTGAAGTTCTGGCGGAAGAAATGGCTGAGCGGTCGGTATTGCTTGGACAGCACTGCCGACGGCGTGTCGTCACCCATCGAGGCCAGCGCCTCTTTCCCGTCCTCGGCCATCGGCGCCAGGATCTGCTCCAGCTCCTCGACTGAATACCCCGCAGCAATCTGGCGTTTGCGCAGTTCTTCGCCCGTGAACAGCGGCTGCTCGGTTACCCCGGCGAGGGTCGTGTCCAGATCGGCAATCTTGCCCACCCATTCGCCAAAGGGCAGCGCGGCGGCCAACTTGTTCTTGATCTGGGTATCGCGGAACAGCTTGCCCTTTTTCATGTCCACGGCCAGCATCTGGCCCGGACCCAGCGCACCCTTTTCGACCACGGTTGCCTCGTCAATCGGTACCATGCCCGCCTCGGACCCCGCGATCACCAGCCCGTCGCCGGTCACCACATAACGCATCGGGCGCAGACCGTTACGGTCGAGACCGGCACAGACCCAGCGGCCATCGGTCATCGCCAACGCAGCGGGACCATCCCAAGGCTCCATCACCGAGTTGCAGTAGGAATACATGTCACGCCACGCCTGCGGCAGTTCGACGGCCTGCTTGGACCAGCTTTCCGGAACCAACATGGTCTTTGCCATTGGGGCCGAGCGACCTGCACGCACCAGAACCTCAAAAACCGAGTCTAATGCGGCGGAATCCGACGATCCACCTGCGATGATTGGCTTGATATCTTCAGCGTGGTCACCAAATGACGCCGACGCCATGCGGATCTCATGGCTCTTCATCCAGTTGATATTGCCCTTCAGCGTGTTGATCTCGCCGTTATGGGCCAGCATGCGGAACGGCTGCGCCAGCCACCACTGTGGGAAGGTGTTTGTGGAATAGCGCTGGTGGTAAATGGCGAAAGCGCTTTCGAACCGTTCATCCATCAGGTCCGGGTAGAATACGGCCACTTGCTCGGCCAACATCATGCCCTTGTAGATGATTGACCGACAGCTCAGCGAAGCTAGGTACAGATCCGTGATGCCAGCCGCCATTGCAGCCTTTTCGATCCGGCGGCGGATCACGTACAGCTCACGCTCAAACGTTTCTTCATCCACGCCTTTGGAATTCGAGATCAGAATCTGCTCGATCTCGGGCCGGGTTGCATTGGCCTTTTCCCCTAGGCAAGTCACATCCACCGGCACGTGACGCCAGCCGTAGATGTAGTAACCCATCCGCAGAACTTCGGTTTCGACGATGGTCCGGCACTGTTCCTGCGCGCCAAAATCCGTGCGGGGCAAGAATACCTGACCGACGGCTACCAGCTGATCCAGCTTGGGCTCATGCCCGGTGCGGCGAATCTGGTCATAAAAGAACGGAACCGGGATCTGAACGTGAATCCCGGCACCATCGCCGGTTTTGCCATCGGCATCCACGGCTCCGCGGTGCCAGATCGCCTTGAGCGCAGCGATACCGGCGTCAACAACCTTGCGCGATGCCTTGCCATCGACGGATACAACAAGTCCCACACCGCAGGAGGAGTGCTCTTCTTCCTCGGAATAGAGACCATTTTCAGCCATCCACTGACGTTTGGCTTCTTCGGCCCGCACCCAATCGGCATCATATTTGGTCATTGGCTGTCTCCTTCTTCGGATGGGGCATACATGGCTTCAACCTCGGCTTTGGTCATTTGCCGGCGTTCGCCTGCGAACGCATAAGCCTCAGGCTTTTTGTCGATATAGAGTTCAAGTTTCAGTTGGTTGCCGGTGCTGTTTTCAAACAAACCGGCCGCCATTTGTGTTTGGCCGTGCATCTCGCCAGGCAAAGTGATCCGGTACCACAGGGACGAGCCGCATTCTCCGCAAAAGGCGCGCTCGGCCCATTCGGAAGAGGTAAAGGTCTTCACCGGGCCCAGCGCGGCATATCCGGGCTCGGCCGGGAACGTCACCAGCATCGAACTGGTCCAACGGCGGCACTGGTCGCAATGGCAAGCCCCCAGCGCGTCGCGCGCAGGGGTTGCGGTGACTGTGACCGCGCCACACATGCATTGGCCTTGCAATTCGGGCATCATACCCTCCTGTCGCTGGGCAGTTGATTATTCGGCTGCAATGGCAGCCTTGGTGTTGAAGCGGTCGATAATGGCGTCGGCACAGTCGCGGCCGTCGCGGATGGCCCAAACCACCAGCGAAGCACCACGCACAATGTCGCCGATGGCATAAACACCATCCAACTCGGTCTCGCCGGTTTCGAAGGCCGCCTTGACGGTACCCCAGCGCGTTACGGGCAGATCGGGTTGGCCGAACAGGGTGGGCAGGTCCTCGGGTTCGAAGCCCAACGCCTTGATGACCAGATCGGCCTCTTCTACGTAGTCGGCACCTTCGATCACTTCCGGCGCCTGACGGCCCGTCGCGTCAGGCTGACCCAGGCGCATCTTCTGCACCATCACGCCCGAGATCATGTCATCGCCGATGAACCCCTTGGGTGCGCTGAGCCATTCGAATACAACGCCCTCCTCCTCGGCGTTCTGTGTTTCGCGCATTGAGCCGGGCATATTGGCCCGGTCACGCCGATACAGGCATTTGACCGAGATCGCGCCCTGGCGGATTGAGGTGCGTACGCAGTCCATTGCGGTATCACCACCACCGATCACGACAACCTTTTTGCCTTCGGCATTCAACCGGCCATTGTCGAACTCCTCGACAGCATCGCCAAAGCTTTTTCGGTTCGATGCAGCAAGGAAATCGATCGCTTTCTCGATCCCTGCAAGACCACTGCCCGGCATGGACAGGTCGCGCGACTTATAAACCCCGGTCGCAATGATCACGGCGTCATGCTTGGAATGTATTTCCTGGAACTTGGCCGCGTCCACGTCACAGTTCAGCACGAACTCGACCCCGCCGTCGGCCAACAGCTCGTTGCGGCGCTGCACGATATCCTTTTCCAGCTTGAAGCCAGGGATGCCGTACATCAGCAAACCACCCGCACGGTCGTAACGATCATAGACCGTGACCTGAATACCAGCGCGGCGCAACATATCCGCGGCAGCCAGTCCACCTGGGCCACCGCCGATGATTCCAACGCTTTCGCCGCGCTCCGTGCCCGGTTCCACGGGCTTGACCCAGCCTTTGTCCCAGGCTGTGTCGGTGATGTATTTCTCGATCGTTCCAATGGTGACGGTTCCATGACCGGATTGCTCGATCACGCAATTGCCCTCGCAAAGGCGGTCCTGGGGGCAGATGCGGCCGCAGATCTCGGGGAAGGTATTGGTGGCCTGGCTGGTCTGGTAGGCCTCTTCAAGGCGTCCGGTCGCCGTCAAACGCAGCCAGTCCGGGATGTTGTTATGCAGCGGGCAATGCGACTGACAATAGGGAACGCCACACTGGCTGCATCGGCTCGCTTGTTCGGCAGCCTTTTCGGCAGCAAATTCGGCATAGATCTCATCAAAGTCTTCCTTGCGGTCGTTGGCGGCACGCTTTTCCGGCATGTCGCGTTCGATCTGCACAAATTTCAGCATCGGTTGCTTGGCCACGGGTCAGACTCCATGAATTGGCTTGGTCGAGCCTCTTTACGGGATGCCATATCGAATGAAAAGTCAGCTCCACTGACCTAAATACGAAAAAATCCTGTTCGAATACTGGTAACGCCGGAATTATTTCATATTTTAGGTCCGATTCGGTCCCATATGAGCGCTTTTCTTTCAGGCAACACACTTATACCCATGAAATCAAAGAATGCGTGACGGCACCACGGCAGGGCACATGAGTCTATTTCAACTGATTCTCGTGGCAATTATTCAGGGCATAACTGAATTTTTGCCAATTTCATCCTCAGGGCACTTAATCCTGCTGCCCAGCCTGACCGGGCTGGACGACCAGGGCCTGGCTATAGATGTGGCTGTGCATGTCGGCACACTGGGCGCGGTTGTTCTGTATTTTTGGGCAGACGTAAGACTGGCCCTCGTCGGGTTACCCAAAGCCCTGACGGGACGGATCGACACCCCTCAGTCGCGCTTGGCGTTTTGTCTAATCATAGCAACCATACCAACAGTGATTGTCGGAGCGATTCTGCATTTGACGGGCCTCAGCCAAGCCATGCGTTCCATTACGGTGATCGGATGGACGATGCTTGGTTTTGGTTTGCTTCTGTATTGGATGGATCAAAAAGGGGCGCAGACCAAACAGGCGTCAGATTGGGGCGTGCGAGACGCGATCATCATGGGATTGTGGCAGGTGCTGGCGCTAGTTCCAGGCACATCGCGCTCGGGCATTACGATTACAGGCGCTCGTCAGCTTGGTTATACCCGAGAAGACGGCGCCCGGATCGCTATGCTGATGTCCATTCCTACAATTATCGCGTCCGGAGCCCTGCTGTCGGTAGATGTAATCCGGTCAGCTGACGCACAGCTGGCAAAAGACGGGGCCATCGCCGCCATCTTTGCCTTCGTCGCAGCCTTGTTGGCTCTGACTCTGATGATGCGCTTGCTGCGCAGCGTCAGCTTCACACCTTATGTGATCTATCGTGTGATTCTGGGTGCTGTCCTTCTGACCATCGCCTACAGCTGATCAGATCCGCAGGTTTCCGGCCGAGTTCTGAATGTCGTCATACTGGCCCGCAGGACGGAATTTCCACAGATACTCGGGCAGAATAGACTCCAGAGCGGAAGGCTCGATACCCAGATCTGTGAAGGTCATTGCGCCTTCGGAAACAACATTGTCCTGACGCAGGTTTTTCAATTGATCCCTGGTCAGGATATGGTTCGGAAACAGCTGAAAGCTGACAAACTTCGCGATATCCAGCGCGCCGGCCATGATTTTTCCGATCCAGAACGGCAGACCAACGATAACGCGACGTCGATGAATGACTTCCAGCATCTGCTGCATCAGTGCGCGGAAGGTTTTGACCTCGGGCCCGCCCAGCTCATACCTGCCCGCAGCCGCGTGACCTAGAACGCCGCGAACAGCTGCCTTTGCTACATCGTCCACATAAACCGGCTGAAAGTGTGTGTCTGCCCCAACCAGAGGCAGAATTGGCGCCATCCGCGTCATGGCCGCGAACCGGTTAAAGAACTGATCTTCAGTCCCGAAGATCACCGATGGGCGCAAAATGACAGCCTCTGGCACGTGGGCGAGCACAGCCGCCTCGCCTTCAGCCTTGGTGCGCGAATATTCGCTATCTGAACCCGCATCGGCGCCAATCGCCGAGATGTGCACCATTCGGGTAATGCCCTGTTTCGCAGCCAGACGGGCAACGCGTTCTGCGCCCTCAGACTGCACCTTGTCAAATTCGTTCTTGCCCAGCTCGTTCAGAACACCAACACAGTTGACCACGGCATCCGCGCCACGCATTGCCATAGCGACTGACGAGTCGTCGCGAATGTTGCAGAGAACGGGTTCGACTTGTCCGACAACACCATAGGGTTTGACGAACATTGCTTCATTGGGGCGACGCACTGCAACCCGCACGCGCCACCCTTCATTCGCCATGCGCCGCGCAATGTAGCGGCCGACAAATCCCGATCCACCGTAAATCGTGACCATTTTGGACATGATGGAGCTCCTGCTGTGTAGGTCTTGGTTCGATCTACCGTTCTCAAGCCCGGCAAACAAGGAGCAATAACGCCGCGCAACCATGAATTCACGCAACGTGCACAGACCGACATCCGGACCCCTGAGTTTGCGCCAAAAAAACTTTCGAAATTCTTTTCGAATCTAGTTGACGCCCCCCGCCAGTAGGCTTAAACGCCCCTCCACGACACCTGCCCAGGTGGCGGAATTGGTAGACGCGCTAGCTTCAGGTGCTAGTGTCCGTATGGACGTGGAGGTTCGAGTCCTCTCCTGGGCACCAAACTTCCCATTAAAGTATAAAATTTTCAGGGCCTTATGGAAGGCTGTCTAATTTTCGTCCATCTTATTGCCCACCCTTAGACTAACGCTGTAGCAACTCCTTTCTGGCTTGAAGGGCCTATTCCGTTGAAAAGCTCTTCCTTGATTGCGGGGTAACTCGCTGATTCAATTCTGCCAACAAGCGGGGGGATCAGCCATGATGGGACCAAGACAAGAATCTCAGGCAGCGCGGTTTTACGAGTTCTCACTTGCGGATCACTTTCCCCAAAGTGACGAAGGTTTTTCGCGGCTGCAAGTCATGCAGACGCCTAAAATCAGACTGAAACATTTAGAATTCCCCGATGTTTGCTTGTCTTGATTTCGGGTAATTGTAACATTTTATACCAGTGTAACAAATAACGTAACAATTAGTATTTAGGTAACGATGAGCGGAATCTCAGCCGAGGATGTTGCCGGCGCCGCAGAAAAAATTCTCGAAGAAAACGATTGGGTGACGGCTGATAGAGTCAGCGTCCGAA
Source organism: Ruegeria sp. HKCCD6426 (assembly GCF_057221115.1). Lineage (NCBI taxonomy): Bacteria > Pseudomonadati > Pseudomonadota > Alphaproteobacteria > Rhodobacterales > Roseobacteraceae > Ruegeria > Ruegeria sp. HKCCD6426. Next base: position 183,498 of record NZ_JBWVBF010000002.1, read on the forward strand.
AAGTTCGGGAGAAGCCGGGCTCAGGAGCCCTGACAACGATCCTGGAGCACCTCAAGACGTGGAAAGTCGGCCAGCAGCCGGAGATTCCCGCCCCGACGATCTGCAGGACCGGGCCTAGTCATTCGTCGACAAGGTCTTCGAGGCCGCCATGGCCACGGCCCGGGCGGAGTTGGAGGATGAGCGCCGCCAGAACTCTGAGGCTCTTCTTGATGAAGCTAATGAGCTCGAACGCCGGTTCGAGGAGATCAAAGTTACCGAGGCTGAGCTTGTCGCTGCACGAGAACAGAACCGGGATTTGCGCAACGAGAACGAGCGCCTCGGTGAAGAAGCTAATCGCCTGACTGGCGCTTACGAGGATGAAAAGAAGAGGGCTGACGCATTGTCCGCCGGAAATCTCGCGCTTGAGCGTGAAAATGCAACGGCCGGCAAGGATGAGATCGCCGATCTGAAAGCGCAGCTGGCAGCTATGACGGCAAAATATGAAGCGGCCGAAGCTGAAAGGGGAAGTTTGGAAGAGATTCTGAAGGTGCGGAAATGACCGAAGAAAGAAGGGAGCCTGAAATTCTCCGCAAGATCGCCGAGGAACTTAAAGCCCGAGGTGCGCGGACCGACATCCCGTCCGATCCGGATGAGTATTGGCGCCAGCAAGTACCGGAATTTTACGGGCCCGGGGGAATTTGGCACGTGAATGCTCAGGTCGAAGATGTGGAGAAGGCGATTAAGAAAGCCAGGGGTCAGCCGGCATTAGCCGGCACACCTTTCTTGCGGGACACGACTGATCGAGAACGGGTCCTCTCTGAACCACGCAAAATGGGTTAATCGTGAGTGTTGCTAGCTTCGGCCATCTTGCTCAGGCCGAGATTCAGCCCCTCCGCCAGCAGAACATTCAGCGGTCCAATCCTGTCTTTGCAAGGCCCACCTGTTCGCAGATGGGTGAAGGCGTCTGTGAATCCAGTAACTTCATCCACTTCCAGAAGCAGATCGGTGATGCGAATGTCTGGAAGTTGCCGATAGAGATCGAGGACGATCTCTTCCGCCTCGTCAGGTACGGCGGTGGTCAGTCGTTCGATCTTGAGCGCGCCATTCTCGATAGACCCGCCGGGGATGGCACCGTGCCTGGCAGCACGCGCTAAACGGTTCAGGCCGTCGATGATCCGCACCTTTCGATCCGCAAGCCAAGTGACCGGATCAAGAGGCATTGTTAATCTGGGGATGGCGGAAACGGCTGAGATTGGCACAAGGGCCTGCTTCGAATCGGCGTAGCGCTTTGAATGCCCAGCCAGATATCTCCGGAACGGAAATCGTCGCGTAGATGAAACGGCACTGCAACTTCCCAGAGGCGATGGTCATCCTCCGGCTGAGCTTTAAGGTGTCGATGCCATTTCGAGTTTTTGCGCAGAAATTCTATCGGTTTCACCCGGTCGCTTTTTCCACCAACTAACTCAGCGGCATTCACCATGGGAATAGCCACCGGGGCGGCCCTAATATCCAGAGCTTTCAGCATTCGCGGCGCATAAGGGCTGTCCTTGATTGTACGGATAGCTTTCCATGGGTCAGATATTGCGCTGTATCCGAGGTCTGGAATAAGCCCATCTTAACTGATTTCGCGTCCGGTTTTTTATGGCGCGCAATGCGCAGCAAGCTGACTTTGCAAGACCAGCGTCGCTCCGTGAAAGCGGATATTGGCTGCGGTTAAAGTCGCCGGACGCAACTTTCCATTTATCAGGTCCGGTTAAGTTCTTTCCCAAAATAGTATCTATCAGATAGATGGATTGTAACTAAAGGTATTTCATCCGGATCTGTAGAAGCGTCGGAAAACAGGAGATACCACCATGACAAAATCAATCACGATCATCGGCGCCACGGGCCATTTGGGACATCGCGTGACTGCCAAACTCGTTGAAAAAGGTGCTGACGTGACCGCAATTGTGCGGAACCAAACGGCAGCTAAAGCCACTTTGCCCGCTGGCGTTCGGTTGGTTCAGGGCGACGTGTCAAACCCGGCCAGCCTGGCATCGGCTTTGCAGGGAACGGAGACACTGTACATCACCCTGAACACCGAGACGCTGGACACCAGCCTGCCATTCCACACGGAACGGGAAGGTGTGATAAATATCGTAGCGGCCGCAAAAGAGGCTGGCGTTCAGCACATCATGCAAATTGCCGGGGTCGACTACGCGTATCCCGAGTTTTCAACCGAAGGCATGGCCTATGGCACCAATGCCATCCGCAAAGGCGGCATTGAGGCCATCAAGGCATCGGGCATCCCCTATACCTTCTTTTATTGTTCGTTCTTTCTGGATTCGCTGCCCAAGCTTTTGATGGATAACCAATTGGCGGTTATCGGAAATCACATTAATCCGATCTGGTTCACCAATACCAGCGATCTGGCGAAACTGGTCTACAATGCCATTGGCAATGATGCGGCCAAAAACAAGGAATTTGCGGTGCAAGGCCGGCAGGCCATCACGTATACCGAAGCAGCGACAGAGTTTCTGGCGTCTTACGCGCCAGACGCACAGGTGATCGAGTTGCCGATGGAAGCGCTGGGTGAGATGGGTCTGCCGAAAGAGCAGGCAGATTTTATCGAGCACGTTCTAACCTTCGTGCAGCAGCTAAAGGAAGAGCGAGTGGACGGTGAAACCCGTGCGGTTCTTGGTGCACCAAAACACACCATCACTTCATTCGCCAAGGAGCTTCGCACCGAGGCTTAAGTCACTGTGGAGTTCTGTATAACAGCGTTTTCAGCCAACAGTTCCATCAGCTTGGCAGTTGCCTGCCCAATTGGCTTTTCGAAAGACCAAACCATATCCACTGAACGTTCGGCATAGGGTTTGGTCTCGAATTGCAGGGGCAGGATCTTTAACTCACCGGTTTGAACAAAGACGTCCACCGCATGCAAAGGCAGTGCTGACCACCCAAGGCCAGCCTGCACAAGATCTATGGCCTCGGCTGCACTGCTGACCTGCCAAATCGACGGCGAGGCCTTGAGGATTGCGCTGTTGGGGTTGTCGGCTTCTTTAAGCAAGATCTGACGATGCAGGCGCAGCTCCTCCCACGAGGTCGAGGGCATCTGTGCAAGCGAGCTTTCCGGGTGGCTGACACAAACCAGTCTGAGTGCTCCCAGTGAGCGAAAATCGAGCGCTTGGGGAATGCCCGCTGGCTCCAAAATAATGCCCAGATCCGCCGTGCCTTCGGCGATCAACCGCTGAATTTCTCCGGCAGTAAAGGACTGGATTTCCACATCAACGGCCGGGAACTCAATGCTGAAGGTTCGGATGATCTCTCCCAGATTGGCCAGTTTGATGTGTGGCGCTATGGCAAGTTTGACACGGGTCTCAGGCGCCATCGCCAGAGCGTCTGCCACGGCAAGAAGCCGGCTGCGTCGTTCCAGCAGAATCTCGGCCGACGAGATCAATGCCTCCCCGGCTTTGGTGAGGATCGGATATCTCCGGCTGCGGTCGAATAACTCAACGCCCAGATCGATCTCAAGATTGGCGACAAGGGTGCTGATCACCGATTGCGCCTTGTTGCATTTACGAGCTGCGGCAGAAAAGGACCCTTCGCTGTGGGTGGTGACGAAGGCTTCCAATTGTTCAAAGGATGCGCGCATCTGGGTGACCTGCCATCTATCGGTTTACCAGATGGTATCTACCTTTATTGATCTCAGCAATAGGCTAAAAGCTCCACTAAAACTGGATCTCGGGAGAATTCTCATGAGCTTTTCTGGAAGGATGGTTCACGCCGCATTGTATGAGGTTTTCGCGCTTTTGAGCGTAGCCCTCCTGCTGCCGCTGATCTCGCATGCCGATGTGCAGAAATCCGTGATCATGGGGGCTTTCTTTTCCTTGGCCGCGCTGGTGTGGAACGTGATCTTTAACGTCACATTTGATTGGTATTTGGTGAATATCCGAAAAAACACTCATAAGTCGGCGTCAGTGAGGGTGGCGCATGCTCTGCTATTCGAAGGCACCTTTGTGATTTTGACCCTGCCTGTTCTCGCCTGGGTTATCGGTCTGACTTTGTGGGGAGCGATGAAATTGGAGGCGGTGCTGATTGTCTTCATCACAATCTACACGTTTGTGTTCAATATCGTATTCGATTGGTCTCGTGTGAAATTGGCTAATCAGACTGTGTCGTGACCGGCACGCGTGAAAGCCCACCTTTGGTTCACAGACCACCAGCGTAGCGCCCGCTTTGGGCTGCCTGTTGTCATTGCCTATTGGCTTGGGAACGTCAGTTTTATTGGGCGGCTTGTTCCTTCGTGGCTTCGGAGATTTTGCATGCCCGCGAATGTCTCCTCTGACGGGCCGCACCGCGGCGTCGAACCTCTCCGACGGATAACCGCTTTGGGCCGTTGACGTTGGTGATTGTCTAATAGGGCTAGCCCTAGTAGGACATGAGTATCCTGAAAAACGGGCGTCTCACTAGGGTCAGGACTCGTTCTTGTTTCATAACCAGAAGATGACAATGGCGGCGAGAGCGATGGCGGAGAGGAATACCTTCGGGCACCTGTCATAACGGGTTGCCACCCGCCGCCAATCCTTTAGCCTGCCGAACATAATCTCGATCCGATTGCGCCGCTTGTAGCGGCGCTTGTCATATTTGACGTTGGCCGTGCGTTGCTTCCGGCCCGAGATACAGTCGCGTATCCCCTTGTCTTTCAGGGCTTGTCTGAACCAATCAGCGTCATAGCCTCGATCTCCGAGCAGCCAATCGACATTAGGCAGGCTGCTCAAAAGAGCCTTTGCACCGATGTAATCACTAACCTGCCAAGCGGTAACAAAGAGGTACAAAGGTCGCCCTTGCCGTTGTGGAAGTGGCCATCGGCCCAGAGCAGCACTTTGGGTTCAATCTGTTGAAAGCGGTCAACGATTGCGCCAGCGCCGAAGTCAGGTGATCAGAACGACCAGATCGCACCCAAAGAGGCGGTCGCCAGCATATATATCACCGCACCCGGAAAATTTGGAATGACAGCGGCCACCCGATCACCCGCAGCGACACCTTGCGCGCGCAATACCTGCTGCGCGAGCGAAACTTCATTAGCCAGCGCGTCCCATGAAAGTGAGACCGTTTCCCCACCCTCAGACCGGAACAGAATTGCAACGTCCTGCCCCTTCCGTCGCAGGCAATTCTCGGCATAGTTCAGACGCGCGTCGGGAAAGAAGCGCGCCCTTTCTATATTGTCAGCATCTACCAGCGCCGGGCCGATTTTCACTCCGATCACCCGGCAAAAATTCCACAGCTTGGACCAGAACTGGTCCGGTTCCGCGACAGACCACTGATGAAACGCCTCGAAGCTTTCAAACTGCTGATCGATGATGTGTTCGATCTGGCGCTGCAGGCGCGTGATCGCCAACCCTTCGTGAGTGCAGGCGGATAAAGACCACAATTCTTCCTTCTTTTTTGCGTCGCATTCATCAATTTGGGCTGGGTCAAAACACTCAGCGTAGCAGCGCTTTCAGGTCTGTAGAGGGATCGGCCACCAGATCGGGATCCGGCGACTTATCGCCTTCAATCAGGCGCTTTGCGACCATGTATCCGCGCGGGTCATTGATTGCATCCACGGCCAACAGGCGATCCCTCGCGTAATACCAGAACGACACAGCGCCCATGCTGCCTTGGCGAGTGACGGTCCGGTCATAGCCGGTGGACAGGCCGACAATCTGGAGCTTGGTGTCATATTGGTCGGACCAGAACCATGGTTTCGCCTGATAGGTGGCGTGTTGCTGCATGATGTTCTGCGCTACGATCTCGCCTTGATCGATGGCGCTTCCGACGCTTTCCAGACGAACACGGCCCTTGCCATGTGGAAACGAAGTGCAATCTCCCACTGCAAAAATGTCCAGGTCCGATGTCCGACACCGGTCGTCAACACGAATGCCGTTTTCCAGCGTCAGACCAGCCTCGTTAGCCAAGGCGTCATTGGGGCGAATGCCAATCCCGACAATCGCGGTATCCGCGTCGATGTTGCTGCCGTCAGACAGCGTCGCCGAGACGATGCGACCATTGTCTCCCGTCAGCTTCCGCAACTTGACGCCTTCGCGAATGTCGACGCCATGACCTTGGTGCAAGCTGCGGAAGTAATCCGATGTCGCCGGCGATGCGACGCGCTGTAATATACGCTCCGCGGCCTCGACCAGCACCACCTTCATGCCGGATTTGGCGGCGACGGCGGCGGCTTCGAGCCCGATAAACCCGCCCCCAACAATCAGGGCCGTACGATCAGGACCAACATCGCTTTGCATCCTGTCAGCATCCACCAACGATCGCACATAGTGCACGCCCTTCAGATCACCTCCTATTGAAGCCGGTAGCCTGACAACGTTTGCGCCGGTGGCCAGAACCAACTTGTCATAGGGCAGGACAGTCCCATCCGACAGGGTCACTTCACGAGCCGACCGGTCGATAGCCTTCGCTGAATTCGACAAAATCAATTCGATGTTTTCGTTGGTGTAGTAACTGTCTGGGCGAAAAAACAGCCGTTCAAGCGCCATTTCGCCCAGAAGATAGGCCTTTGACAGAGGCGGGCGCTGGTATGGCGGATGGTCCTCATCACCGATCAGAGTAATTTTTCCAGCAAAACCAAGCGATCGCAACTTGGAACAGACCGAAAATCCAGCCTGCCCGGCACCGATCACCACAACCTTTTGTGGTTCTGACCGCATCGAATCTTTCATAACGAAATTCCTCTTTTTCAAGCAGAACGAGACCGACACTGCGCTCAGGAAACCAAGCGCAATGAAAACGGCATGTTTACTGCAGCTGAATTCAGCTGACTTCGCGCAGCCTTGTGGTGGCCTTTTGCATGGCTAGAATGAGAGCATCGCGTTTTGCCGACAGTTCAGCCGGTGACTGACCTCGCGCTGCTTCGCCGACACCTTTGATCATCTGCATGGCGATGTCTTCGTTCAGATGAATCTGACCGAGGTCATCCCACCAGCCGTTGAACGTGTCAGAGAAGTGATCGCAGAAGGCTTCCAGCCCGCCTTCACCTGCGCCCAGATTGAACAGCATGGTCGGGCCCATCGCAGCCCACCGCAGTCCAGGGCCTGCCCAGACCGCTTTGTCCACATCCTCTACCGAGGCGACACCTTCCATCACAAGGCTGATCGCTTCGCGCCAGATGGCTGCCTGCAAACGATTGGCGACGTGGCCGGGTTTTTCTTTGTTGACGCGGATGGTAACCTTGCCGACGGCCTCGTAGAACCGCTCGGCCCCCTCGACGGCACTAGCATCGGTCAGGTCGTTGCCCATCACCTCGACCAGAGGGATCAGATGTGGCGGGTTGAAAGGATGGCCCAGCACAAAACGCACGGGATTGTTCCAGCCGCTCTGCATCTGACTTAGCGTCAAGCCTGAGGCTGAGCTTGCCACGATGGCATCGGTATTCAAAACGGGTTCGATCTCGGCAAATGTGGCATGTTTGATCGCCACCCGTTCCGGAACGTTTTCCTGCACGAAATCGGCGCCATCAACGGCCGCAGCGGCACTGCTGTGAAAGCTGAGAGCGTCCGGATTGCCGTTTTCGGTCAGTCCAAGCTCGGTCAGGGTCGGCCACGCCATCTCGACGTAGTCGCGAACAGATTTTTCCGCCGTCGGAGCCGGATCGAACACCGCGACCGACCGGCCCGAAGCCAGAAACAAGGCGGCCCAACTGGCGCCGATGACTCCGCCTCCAAGGCAGGCTGTATGTGCAAATTCCACCATCAGAATAATCCCGGATTAAGAGGCGATGCAGCCGTCATGCCGCCATCCACCGTGAAACACTCGCCGCTGACATAGGCCGCTTTTTCTGAGGCCAGCCACGATACCATATGGGCGATGTCCGAGGGCTGCCCGAACCGGCCGACCGGGTGACGGGCCAGTGCATCAGCCATGGCCTTTTGCGGGTCATTGGCCAGCGCAAAACCGTCTTCGGCCATTTCCGTCATGATCCAGCCGGGGCGGATCGCGTTACAGCGAACTTTGGGGCCATGATCGACGGCAATTGAACGGGTCAGCCCGTGCACCCAGGCCTTGGACGCGTTATAAAGCGCCATGGAGGGGTCCGCGACCATACCCGAGATCGAGCCGATGTTGACGATATTGCCGCCGAGTTCGGTCATGTCTTTCAATGCTTCCCGGCACATGTTGAACACGCCTTTGCAGTTGACGTTCATCACCAGGTCCCAGTCGCCATCTTCGCTGTCGGCGACAGTCTTTTCGACCTGAACACCCGCATTGTTGACCAGCAACGAAACCGGGCCAAAGGCCGATTTCGCCTCGGCAAACAAACGCGTGGCTTCGTCGTTTCGGGACACATCGGCAGTGACCCAAAGAACATTGTCAGGTAGGTTCTCCGGACGACTGCCCCGCCCGCACGTAACAACGTTGTACCCATCGGCGACAAGCTGATCGACGATGGCTCGGCCAATACCCCGGCTACCACCGGTTACAATTGCAGTCTGCTTTTCCATATTGTTATCCATGAGCGATCATTACGTGTCTGACGGCAGTATAGGCATCCAGCGCAAAGACACTCATATCGCAGCCGGTGCCCGAGGATTTCATTGCGGCCCAAGGCATTTCCGGGGTCGCGACTCCATGCGTGTTCACCCAGGTAAACCCATAGCGCATCCTGGACGACATCCGCATTGCGCGACCAGTATTGTTGGTCCAAACCGAAGAGGCCAGACCGAACGGGCCGGTATTGGCGACCTTCAGGGCCTCTTCCTCGTCGCTGAAACGCGAGATGGTGACAACAGGACCAAAGATCTCATTGCAGAACACTTCGGCGTCATGGGCGACGTTTGCCAGAACAGTGGGTTCATAGAAGAAGCCGGGACCGTCGATCATATTGCCGCCGGCCACGACTTCGCAGTTCTCCCGCGCGCGGTCGACGAAACCGGCCACGGTGTTGCGCTGGCCTGCGGAAATAATTGGCCCCATTTCAGTGCCTTCGGCCTTCTGTGCGCCGACCTTGATCTGGCGGACCTGATCGACCACGGCGGCGACGACCTTGTCATAGATCGCTTCGGCCACCAGCAAACGGCAGGGTTGTGCGCAATCCTGCCCGGCATTGAAGAACGAGCCAAAGCGCACGGTTTCTGCAATTGCGTCAATGTCAGCATCTTCGAACACGATCACGGGCGCTTTGCCGCCCAGTTCCAGATGCACATGGCGGATCTGACGCGAAGCGGCTTTCATCGCCTCGGCTCCGGTTGCGTTCGACCCGGTAATCGAGATCGCTTCGGTACGCGGATCGTTGATTATCTGGTTGCCGATGTCGCGCCCCGTGCCATGCAGGATGTTGACGACGCCCTTGGGCGCAACACTGGCAATCAACTCGCCCGCTTTCAGTGTCGACAGCGGAGTGAGCTGCGACGGCTTCAGCGTTACCGGGCAGCCCGCAGCAAGTGGTGCGGCCAGTTTCCAGGCTGCCATCATCAGCGGATAGTTCCAGGGCGCAATCGCAGCAACGGGTCCGACCGGATCTTTGCGGATCATGCTGGTGTGACCGGCCACATATTCACCGGCCGTCACGCCCGTCACAGTGCGTGCGGCTCCGGCGAAAAAGCGAAAAGTATCCAGCGTCAGCGGCGTTTCGTCATTCAGTGCCGAAGGCCAGGGTTTGCCCGCATCCAAGCTTTCCAACTCTGCCAGTTCCTCGATATTCTCTTCCAGAACATTGGCGATTTCAGTCAACAGCGCCGAGCGCTCGGCCGGCGTGGTTTGACCAAATGTCTCAAACGCCTCATGCGCGGCGGCGGCCGCGGCCTCGGCCTGTTCGGATGTGGCGGAGTTGATCGCACATATCTCTTCGCCAGTGGCAGGGTTCAGCACCGCGATTGCGTCGCCGTCCCCTTCGACCAATTCGCCATTGATCAACATTTTGGTTTGCATGTCTCCCCTCCCTCAGAATGCGACCTGATCGCCACCCTTAAGGCCAAGGCGTTCGCGCACCTCGGCCGGGGTCGCGACCGTGAGGCCCAGGTTTTCAACAATGTTGCGGATTTTCTTTACCTGCTGCGCGCTGGACACCGCCTTTTCGCCCGGCCCGATATAGAGGCTATCCTCCAGCCCGACACGCACATTGCCTCCCAGCAGCGCGCTTTGCGTGGTAAAGGGCATCTGATGCCGTCCGGCAGCCAGAACGGACCATTCATAATCATCGCCAAACAGCTTGTTGGCGATGGTATGCATGTGCATCAGGTTGTCCAGGTCGGCGCCAACGCCACCCAAAATGCCAAAGACCATCTGCACAAAGATTGGTCCCTTGATCCAATCCTGATCTATGATCCAGGCGAGGTTATAGAGATGGCCCAGATCATAGCATTCGAACTCAAACCGCGTGCCGTGGCCCTCGCCCAGCTCTTTCAGGCAATATTCGATATCCGCGAAGGTATTGCGGAAGATAAAATCGCGCGTCATGTCCAGGAATTCCGGCTCCCACGCGTGTTTCCAGTTTGAATACTTGTCCTTCATCGGGAAGATGCCGAAATTCATCGACCCGATATTCATGCTGGCCATTTCGGGGCTCGCCACGGTTGCCGCCCGCAGACGCTCTTCGCGGCTCATACCTAAGCCGCCGCCGGTCGAGACGTTCATCACCGCGTCTGTCGATTGCTTGATCCGCGGCAGGAACTCCATAAAAAGTTCGGGGTTGGGATCGGGTTTCCCGGTCTCCGGATCACGCGCGTGCAAGTGGATGATCGACGCCCCGGCCTCGGCGGCCTCGATCGAGGCCGCAGCGATTTCGTTGGGGGTTATCGGCAGATGCTCCGACATGGTCGGTGTATGGATCCCGCCCGTAGGCGCACAGGTAATGATTACCGATTTCTGTTTGGCCATGGTCGTTACTCCTCAGACCCGCATTTGCTGGACTTGCGCCGACAGGCCACCATCAAGCACCCAAAGCTGGCCGGAGGCGTAGCGCGCTTCGTCCGAGGCCAGCCAGTTCACCAGATTGGCGATGTCGTCAGGCGTTCCATAGGTGCGCATGGGGTGTACGTCGCGCACGGCTTGTTGCAATTCGCCGATGGTTTTGCCGCCCCCACCGGAACCGTCGCCGGTAAAAAAGCTCTGCAGCATCGGCGTATCGATATAGCCGGGGCAGATTGCATTGACGCGGATGCCTTCTGGGCCATGGTCACAGGCCATCGCACGGGTCAGTGCGTGCACAGCACCTTTGGTGGCGCAATAGGCCGCCAGCCCCGGGTCGGCGATGAACCCGTCATAAGAGCCAAAGTTAATGATCGAGGCGCTGTAGCCGGATTTGGCGGCTTCGCGCATCAAAGGCAGCGCATGTTTCGATGTCAGGAATGTGCCGGTACAGTTTACCGCAAAGGACATGTTCCATTCTTCGAGCGTTGTGTCCTCGATGGTCTTTTCAATCTCAATACCGGCAGCATTGACGAGTATGTCCAGCTTTCCGCAATCGGCCTGAACTTGCGCCATCGCCGCCTTCACAACATCCTCGTCAGCCACGTTCATCTTAACGAAACGGCTGCCGTCATTGTTGTGTTCGGCCAGCGAGCCCTGTTCGGTCAGGTCGGCTGCATAGACCGTGGCGCCCTCGTGCAGGAACCGTGCCACGATCGCACGGCCAATCCCGCCGCGACCACCGGTGACAAGCGCGACTTTTCCCTTAAGTTTCATGTTTGTTGTCCTTCTTTAAGGGGCGGAAAGCGGAAGCGGGCTGCCGCAACCGGCCAATCCATGTTGTTGCGTACATATTGCTGGGTCGCATCCGAGGGCGGGTTATAATCCCATGCCTCACCGGCGCCGGATTCCATTATGGTATGCAGCGCCCTGCGCGATTTTTGCGTGACCATGATGTCGTGGCGAAGTTGCTTGCTGTCCCAGCGTTTCGCGACCTCTGCGGCAAATTCAGCAGCCGCTTTGGTATAGGCCGGATCCTGAGCGACATTGGTTTTCTCCAGCGGATCTTTCGCCAGATCATAAAGTTGTGCCGGGTCCGCATCGCAGTGGACGTATTTCAGCGCCCCGCGACGGATCATGAAAACCGGATAAGGTGTCATTTCTGCGCAATACTCGCCGATGGCTTCATCCACGGGATCCTCTTCGCCGCGGGCCAGAGGCATCAGGCTGCGACCGTCAACCGGTTCGCCCAGTATCGCGTCATCACCGCCGCCGATTTCCACCAGCGTTGGCAGCATATCGACAAGCGAACAGGCATTGGCGGCGGTCCCGCGCACCACGCCTGGGCCGGCCATAATCAGCGGCACCCGGCTTGATGACTCGAAAAAGTTCATCTTGTACCAAAGGCCACGCTCGCCCAGCATGTCACCGTGATCTGCGGTGACCATGACAATGGTGTTGTCCAGCTCGCCGATGTCCTCCAGCGTTTTGACAATCTTGCCGATCTGGCTGTCGAAAAAGCTGACATTGGCCAGATAGGCGCGGCGGGCGCGACGTACCTCTTCTTCTGTCAAGGGCACATAGCTGGCCTCGATCCCATCCATCACCCGGCGCGAGAACGGGTCCTGCTCCTCGGGTGAGAGCACGAATTCCGGCATGCTGATCTCATCATCGGAATAGAGATCCCACCATTCGGGTTGCGCCACGTAGGGATCGTGCGGGTGAATGAAGCTGGCCACCAGGGCAAAAGGGGCATCCTCGCCATGGGCGCGGTCACGGCCCCGGTCGATCAGCCAGCGACGCGCGGCAAAGCCGACTTCGTCGTCATAATCGGTTTGGAATGTCGCAACGGCCACTCCGCTTTCCTTGACGGTCTGCATGTTGTGATACCATTTTTCCATCCGCTCGTCCGGGGCTTCCCAGTCCGGAGTCCAGGCAAAATCAGCCGGGTAGATGTCGGTTGTGACGCGATCCTGAAACCCATGTTTCTGATCCGGGCCGATAAAATGCATCTTACCCGACAGGCAGGTGCGATACCCCAGTGCTTTGAGGTAGTGGGCAAAAGTTGGCACCGTTGCCTTGAATTCAGACGCGTTGTCAAAGGCGGCGATCCGGCTGATCAACTGCCCCGACATGAATGAAAAGCGAGACGGTGCGCACAGCGGTGAATTGCAATAGGCCGCATCAAATCGCATACCCCGGGCAGCAAGCGCGTCCATGTGCGGAGTTTTGGCAATCTTGTGGGCATAGGCACCGCAGTAATGCGGCGCCAGTTGATCAGCCATGATTATGACGATATTTGGCGTGTCCGGCATTTAATTTCTCCCTGTTAAACCGATGCGAGTAAAAGCTCCCTGAGATGGGGGAGGCTCAAACCGCATCGGTTTTGTTCCCGGCAAAACCGGGAGCCAGGCTGAGATCATTTGGCGGCCGTCTTGTAGGCATCAAGAACCAGCCCGTGGAAATGGTGGACTGCATGTTCGCTCATGCCTGACCCGTCGGGATCATTCACGATGCGGCCTTGGGTGAAGGCAGGGGTATTCATGCCCTTTTGCACGCTTTCGACGATATTGATGTCTTCAACCTGCAATACTTCATCCAAATAGCGGATGGATTCCAACTCTGCCTCGTTTGGCTTTTTTGTTTCGAGGAAGAAATCATAGGTTTCGAACGTTCGGTCCGGGCCTGCCGGAATAATATTCAGTATGATCATCGATGAGCGGCCTGGATAGCGCATGATGCATGTATTCGGCCAAAGCCACCACACCGCATGGGTTTTTACCGTGGCGTTTGACACGTCATAGGCACTGTTGGCGTTGTTGCCAGCTTCAGCCATGTGGCTGGAATAGATGCCATGGGTGGTCACCTTATAAGTGTCCATCTCGATCAGTGTGCAAAAGTCCTTGTGCGCGGTCGGGCAGTGGTAACACTCCAGAAAATTGTCGACGACGTTTTTCCAGTTCGATTTGATGTCGTAAGTCAGACGGTGCGCGAATGTCAGATCCTCGATATCCGGTGCCCAGTGCTTGATCTCGGTCGCGAGATCGCCGGTGGTTTCCGCAAGCGATTTAGCGCTCGGGTCGAGATTTACATAAATAAAGCCACAGAACTCTTCGACCTGAACCTGATCCAGGCAGATCTCTTTGGGTTCGAAGCCATCCAGGTTCTCGGTGTGGGGCGCGCGCACCAGGTTACCGTCAAGCTTGTAGACCCATGCGTGATAAGGGCACATGATGCGGGTCGTGTTGCCTTCACCGGACAACAGTTCGTGTGCGCGGTGCTTGCAAACGTTGTAGAAAGCACGGAGTTCACCCTGTTTATCGCGAACAACTGCAATCGGTTTGCCGGCTATTTCAATAGTCGTATATGACCCTGGCTCACGCACCTTCTCAACATGACAGACCCATTGCCAGGTTTTCGAGATTACCGCTTCCAGATCGACGTTGTACCAGGCGTCCTCGACATAAGCTTCTTTGCGCAATGAAAGCGAGCGCGAAGCGTTTTCGTCATAGCCCGTGGCGATGTTTGCAAAATCCTTGGCCGATGGCTGTTCAGTCATGGTGATCCTCATCAATTCTTGAGCGGGCGGGTGCGTTTTTAACCGCCAGGTGAGGACATTTTGTCGATTACATGTCAGTCATACTTTACATGAATCGCCCTTCGTTTTCCCTGAATGGTCATTTTTGCACTTTGTCGCGCTTCCGGTGCATTGGCCAGGCACGAAACTCGAAAGGAATCCTGCCCTCGATTCTGTCCTTTTTCGGCGGCAACCCGAACCGTTCCTTGTATGCACGGCTGAAATGTACCTGACTGGAAAACCCGCAAGCGAAGGCGATTTCGGACATCGGAAGCGAAGTTTGTGTCACCAGCCCTCGTGCACGATCCAGCCGAATGTCGCGATAATACAGTACTGGTGTCTTTTTCAGGTATTGAGCGAACAGACGATTTAGTTGTCGTTGCGAAATCTCTGCCGCTTTGCAAATTCCACTCATCGGAAGGGGATCCTCGAGGTTTTCTTCCATAGCTTTGATCGCTTTTCGTATCGAACCCGGAACTTTAGCACCCAATGGTTCAACAAATTGCGGGTTTTGTGGCGTTCCGCGTTCGCGCATGTTGGGATGAAACACGTACCGGGCTGCAGCGTTTGCCAGCGCGTTGCCGTGAATTCCCTGTAAGATATGCAATGCGAAATCGAAGGAGGCCGAACCGCCGCAGCAAGTGATCCGGTCACCGTCAAACTCAAAAAGCGCCTCGGTGCAGTCGACTTGCGGATAGAGTTCTCGAAACGCATCGATGTGCTCATAGTGAACAGTTGCGCGGCGATTGTTGAGAAGCCCCGCCGCAGCAACAATGAATGCGCCGGTATCTATTCCGCCTATCGGGATTTTCCGCAGCGCGGCTTGACGCAGCACAGCTTGAACATCCGCAGTTCCGTGATCTTCCGGCGTCCAGCTCGATGATACAATCAAGAAGTCAACATCGTCGGTCGACAGGTCTTTCATACCTTTGGTTTCGATGGTCGCACCGCTGCTTGACACGCATGCGCCCCCCACCGCGGACACAAAATCCCAGCTGAAATGAGTGATCCCCTCAAGGTAATTAGCAGCCCTGAATGGGTCCACGAATCCCATGGTCGCCGCGATATTGAAATTTGGAGTGACGATGATCCGAAGACGTATTGGGCGAGAATATTTTGCCATTTTTGTCCAACGAGGTTAATTTGATGTCTTTCAGATATAAATATTCTCCAGATCTCCTGCAACAATTGAAAGACCCACGAACTATGTGACCAACACGCAGGGAGACTCACAATGAAAATTCCAGCCATTGCCGCAAGCATCATTGCCATTGCAAGCGCTGCGCAAGCCGTCGAACTAGGCGCAGTCGACGAGCCGATAAAACTGGCCGTCAATGAATGGACTGGCCAGCACGTAAGCACGCACATTGCGGGGAAGATGTTGGAAGCGGCAGGTTACAAAGTGGAGTATGTGACCGCCGGTTATATGAACATGTGGCAGGCCATGGCGGATGGAGAAATTCATGCCGCGCTTGAAGTCTGGTCTTCCAACGTTTCCGAGGATTTCACCAGGAAGGCTGAAGCCGGAGGTGTAGCCGACCTGGGCGATCTTGGCCTGGATGCCAAGGAAGGTATCGCCTATCCCGCGCATGTCGCTGAACTCTGCCCCGGATTGCCCGCCTGGGAGGCGCTGAACGACTGCGCGTCGCTGTTTGCCACGGCAGAAACCCTTCCGATGGGGCGTCTGGTCGACTACCCGGCAGATTGGGGTACACCCGGAGCTGAACGGTTGACCGGTTTTGACCTTCCGTTCAAGGCTATTCCTGCGGGATCCGAAGGCGCACTGGTCACCGAGCTTCGCGCCGCAACCGAAAAGAAATCACCGTTGCTGATCACTTTTTGGCAACCGCACTGGGCGATGTCTGCATATGACGTACAATTCGTAGAACTGCCTGACGGAAGCGAAGCCTGCTTCACTGACCCGGCTTGGGGTAGCAATCCGAGTGCGACTCATGATTGCGGTTTTGCCCCGACGCGGGTCTTTAAGACCGGATGGTCAGGAATCGCTGGCAAATGGCCGGCTGCATACGAAATTCTGACCAATTTTCAATTGGATGTGTCTGATCAGCAGCCAATGATGGGCGCCGTGGATGTCGATGGCCAGCCTGTGGAACAGGTCGCCGCAGACTGGATGGCCGCCAATGAAGCCATTTGGAAACCTGTCGTTGAAGCAGCGATCAACTGAGGCCGGACATGTCGGAACGTTCCAACGCCCCAGCGGCCATCACTTGCCGAGGCCTGTGGCAGGTCTTTGGTGTAAACCCAGAGAAAAACCTCGAGGCGGCGCTGGAACGGTCCGGCGGAAACACAAGACGTGCGGCTGAGGATCTGCGAAGCCAGGGCTTGATCCCAGCAGTGCAGGACGCAAGTTTTGATGTGAAGGAAGGTGAACTGTTTGTCATCATGGGCCTGTCCGGCTCGGGCAAATCCACCATGATCCGTTGCATTTCGCATTTGGTGCAGGGCACGGCGGGCGAAATTCAGATTGAAGGCGAAAACATTCTTCATGCCAGTAAGAAACGCCTGATCGAATTGCGGCGCCACAAGCTGGGGATGGTCTTTCAGCACTTTGGGTTGTTTCCTCATATGACGGTAGCCGAAAACGTGGGCTTTCCCCTGAAAATGCAGGGAAAAACCCGAAAGGAACGACGCAACCGCGCGCTGGAGGTGATTAACCTGGTTGGCTTGGAAGGGCGAGAAGATGCCTTCCCGCGTGAACTGTCCGGAGGGCAACGCCAAAGGGTCGGTATCGCACGTTCTCTTGCCGTCAATCCTGACATCTGGTTCCTGGACGAACCATTTTCGGCGCTTGACCCTCTTATTCGACGTCAATTGCAGGATGAGTTTCTGAACATTCAGGCGACGCTCAAGAAGTCGATTGTCTTCATCACCCACGACATAACCGAGGCACTTAAACTGGCTGATAGAATTGCCATCATGAAAGACGGCGAAATCGTGCAGATCGGCACACCGACCGAGATCGTGCTGAATCCGGTCAATGACTATGTAGCCGAGTTTTCAAAAGATGTCGCCAAGGGCCAGCATGCAAGGGTTGCTTCGGTCATGGATGATCAAAACCCAGTTCCCGAAAAAATGGATGATGATCCGGGTCTGCGCACCAGCATGACCATTGATACCGCATTGGCCAAATGCATGTCGCTCTACGACCCGGTGCCGGTTTGGGATGACAACGGAAACATAGCTGGCTTTGTGCGTCCCGGCGAGCTCGCCGCTGCGCTGCAGGTAGAGGCTGACTGATGACCATCACAACCACCTTTCCGGCGACCAAAAGCCTTCAGCCTATTCGACTTAGCCCTGGCGCTCTTGCGGCATGGATAAGTGCGTGTGTTGGGCTGATCTGCTTGGTTCTGTCTCCGATTCTCCCGATGCTCAGCGACTGGCCCGAGTTTCTCACATTACCCATTTCTGACTGGGTCGGAATCGTAATGGACACTGTTCTGAGTTGGCTTAAACCCACCGCCCGGCTGTTTTCGGATTTACTTTACTATCCAATGAGTTGGACAAACACACTGTTGGTTGCAACCCCCTGGCCAATCCTGATTGGAATGGTCACGGCCATTGGGTGGTATTTGGGTGGTTGGCGGATGGCTGCGCTGGGTTTGTTCGGATTGGGGTTCGTACTGGCATCCGGTTATTGGGTGGAAAGCATGAACACTCTGGCGCTGGTCGCCGTTTCGGTCCCACTCGCGCTGCTTGCTGGGCTGGCAATCGGAATATTCGCTTATGAGTTTCCTGGGTTTCGGAACATTGTTCAGGCGGCATTGGATTTCATGCAGACTGTTCCAACCTTTGCCTATCTGACTCCACTGCTTGTGTTGTTCGGTTTTGGTCCTGTCGTGGGGTTGATCGCTTCTGCAATCTATGCAGCACCGCCAATGGCCCGCAACGTGTTGCTCGGGCTTGATCGCGTGGAAGAAGACATCAAAGACGCCGCTGTGATGTCAGGCGGGAACCGGCTTCACCAATTGTTTTTGATCGAACTGCCATCCGCCGCGAAACAGATCATGGTAGGCGTGAACCAATGCCTGATGGCAGCGCTCAGCATGGTGATCATTGCCGCTGTGATTGGTGGGTTCAACGATATTGGCTGGGAAGTGCTGTTGACCATGCGCAAAGCTCAGTTTGGCCAAGCCTTTTTGGCAGGCCTGGTTATCGTGGTCTTCGCAATGGTTATCGACCGCATGAGCGGGGCACTGGCGCTAGAGCGCAAACGGCACGAAAAAAATGTCATTTTGGTAATTATGGCGATTTCAGTGGCCTTTACCGTTTTGGTCTGGGGCCAATTGCCCGACCCGTCCAGCTATACATATTTCGATCCGGTTTCTGCCTATGTCGATGATAGTTTGGGCCAGTTTATCGCCACACACGGTGCTGCACTGGACGGTTTCAAGAACTTCGTGCTGTTCTATTTGATGCTGCCATTGCGAATTGGCTTCGATAATGCCGTGTTGCCATTCACTTGGGGGTTTTCCTGGACTCCGTTGATGAGCTTCGTGCTGGTAGCCGGCGCTGTAATTGCGGGAGCGGTCATTTCAATGCGTGGACATGCCACTGCCGGGGGGGTCATCGTGCTGCTGGCCATTGTGCTGGAAACCGGCATTGCAGAGTTGCCGTGGGTCTTTGTTATCGCGGGAACAGCTCTGTTGGGCTGGGTCTCTGGAGGACGGGCCCTGTCGGTCCTTGTTACAGTTCTCATGACTCTCATCCTGATCTCTGGCCTCTGGGAACGGGCGCTCCTGTCTCTCTACTTGTCGGGGATATCTGTTTTGGCCTGCACGTTTTTCGGCGGTCTAATCGGCCTGATCTGCGCGATCAGCCCCACTGCGTGGCGCATTGTGCGACCCATTTGTGATATGTTGCAGACAATCCCTCTGTTCGTGTTCCTAATTCCGGTGCTGATGTTCTTCCAGATAGGTGAATTTTCAGCGTTCCTCGCCATCTGTGCTTACGCGATTGTCCCGATGATCCGTTACACGCACCATGGCCTGCTCGAGACACCGGAAGAATTGATCGAAGCGGCCGTGTCTTCGGGAGCAACCGGAGCTCAGACCATGCGCGAGGTACGTATTCCTTACGCAGTTCCAACCATTTTGCTCGGAGTTAACCAGACCATCCTTTACGCGTTCTCTATGCTGGTGATTGCCGCACTGATCGGGACCACGGGGCTGGGTCAATCCATTTTCCTGGCACTGGGGCAAGCAGATGTCGGACTGGGGCTGACGGCTGGAATTG
The DNA here is from genome assembly GCF_057221115.1 of Ruegeria sp. HKCCD6426. Classification (NCBI taxonomy): domain Bacteria; kingdom Pseudomonadati; phylum Pseudomonadota; class Alphaproteobacteria; order Rhodobacterales; family Roseobacteraceae; genus Ruegeria; species Ruegeria sp. HKCCD6426. The sequence goes on from NZ_JBWVBF010000002.1 coordinate 203,191, forward strand.
CGATGGCAATATTGGCTTTGGTCGCAGACCGAATTGTACAAGGGTTTGCCGAGGAACAGCGGAAAGCATTAGGGCTATGAACAACGACAGCATTCCACGTGGGGTCGCATATTGTGCTTTGGATCAGGATGTAGAAACAGAGCATTACGCTTTCGTGCTACTGCCGTGCCTTTCAATGAATGCGCTCAGTTCAGCAATTGAACCGCTGAGAATTGCCAATCAATTAACCCGCAAGGAACTGTTTCGTTGGCGTTGCGTGTCAGAGGACGGACAGCCGGTTCGCTGCTCCAACGGTCTGGAAATCTCGGTTGACGGGAGCGTTGCAGAAGTTTCAAAGCATGAAATTGTGATCGTCTGTTCAGGCGTATTACCCGAAACTCATTCGTCCCCAAAAGTTGCGAACGAAATCCGAAGATTCTGGCGGAGGGGACAAACAGTTGGTGGATTGTGTACCGGGGCCTACACTCTGGCGCGCGCGGGTATCCTTGGAGGAACCTCGGTGACACTGCATTGGGAGAACTTGCTGGCTTTCCGCGAGTTGTTTCCCAACCTGGAAGCCACGGATCAATTATACCAGTTCGGCAACAGGATTTGGTCGTGTGCAGGGGGAAGCGCCGCAACTGACATGATGATAAGTCGGATACGCCAACTCCATGGAACGACTCTGTCTGGGGTCGTAACCTGCATGTGCTTGCACCAAGCACCACGAGCTGAGGCCGAACCCCAGAAAAACGGCGCTGCTGCGGCTCTCAACGTGCGGAATTCTTCGCTGTTGCAAATCATCGAATTCATGGAAGAGAATCTGGATAGCGATTCAAACCTCGATCACGTGGCCCGCAAGTTTGACATCTCGAGACGTCAGATGGAGCGGTTGTTCAACAAGTATCTGTCCACTACTCCCAAAAAGTACTTAATGCAGCTTCGAATGCACCGGGGTCGGGCAATTATGGCAGAAACCAACCTCCCGGTAGCAGAGATCGCGGCCGCGTGCGGGTTCAATTCCAGCAGTCATTTTTCCAAGTGTTTTAGGCAGTTGTTTGGCGAGTCTCCTTATCGGTTTCTCCAAACGGAAAAGTACTCAGGTTTTATCGGTAAGAGCGCGAAGATCTAGTTGCGCTCCAACACGTGAAGAAGCCGGAATATTGCAAACAGATCGCCTTGGGTCAGGGTCCGTAGCCCTGCCCCAACATCACTCCGCACGATCCTCAATGCCCAATAAGGTGGACAGCGTAGGGGATTGTTTCTGGCGGAACGCAGCGCAAAATGCGCTTCTTCAACTGTATCTCCCCAAGCCCCGCGGTGAACCTACAACGAGCACTGAAACACGCTTACGCATCCAGGGTTTCACACGGTTTCGCTGGAGATTATTTATTGTCATGGTTGACAATCTATTCTGAGCGGTTATTTGTCAGATGTGACAATAAACGTGAGCCCGATGTCCCGCCCTAGTTTAAAAGACCAAAGATCAGAACAGATCCTCGATGCATATCTCACCTGTGTGGCCCATTTCGGATTGGAAGGGGCGACCCAGGAACGCATTGCAACCAAAGCCGGGGTCAAACGACCCATCCTGCGTCACTATTTGGGCAACAAGGATCAGATGACGGGAGCCCTTATCAGCTACGTCGTGGATCGGTTCGCTCAGGCGACTTTCGCTCTGCAAGGTGCATTGGAACCGACGGGTACTCCGGCAGATTTGATTGACCTGCTGTTTGACAAATCTACTCCCAATGATCCGCGCGTGATGCTGGCCTACCAATCCCTTGTCACATCCGTTGCCGAACACCCATCGATGCGTCAGCCCCTTGTGGAAAGCCTGGAACAGTTTTTGGGCGTGATTGAAGCAGTACTAAAACGCGCGGGGCCTTACGCCTCCGCCACCCAATTACGCGCGGTCTCGCAGGGGATCGCCGCGACATATGTGAACCTGGACTCTCTGACCCCACTCAGTCCGCCCGACGCTTGGCGTGAGGAGCTGAAGCAAGCGGCTCTGATACTTGCCGCTAGCCTGGACACAAAGGCATGAGCACTTCTCGCCTTATCAATTATGTTGCCTTCCCAGTTCTTTTGGTTGCGGCAGTTCTGGGGCTCTACTGGGTTTGGGGGATGCTGTTTCTATGGTGGTTGGTGCCATCAGTCCTGACTGGCCAGACCGCGCTTGTCTCTGAAATTACGCGCGATCAAGACCCGATTCTTTTCTGGTCCGTGTCCATCCTCTGGGCCGCGTTCGGTCTGATGATGATCGCGGCCAGCTTGTTTCCCCCCTACGCCATCTGGCTTGTTTAAGAGGTAGTCATGACCCGCATGTACCACCACCTTCCTGTTGACGCTTATACATCACAGGACTGGTTCGACCGCGAACAACGGCTGATCTTCTCTCGCACCTGGCGCTACGCGGGGTTGGCCGAGGATGTGCCGGAACCCGGTCATTTCACCTCAGTCCAGGCAGGGCTAAACAATATTTTTGTTGTGATGGGTCGCGATCACCGATTGCGCGCGTTTCACAACATTTGTCGCCATCGCGGCACGCAATTAATCCGGGCGGTCGGGAAAACACAAAAGGCGCTGACATGTCCTTATCATGACTGGACATACGATCTGGAAGGCAACCTTATATCTGTTCCGGATGAGGCGAAGGAATACCCCAATGGTATCGACAAATCCTGCCTGGGGCTGAAACCCGCCAGTGTCGACATCTGGCGTGGAATGCTTTTTGTCCATCCTGATCCAGACCCGCCAAGCCTTGCCGAGTGGTTTGGCGCGGTTGATCCGCTGTTGGGGCCACACAAACCGGAAGAATTGGTGGAGTATCCCGATGCCCGGCAGAGCTATGAAATCAAGGCCAACTGGAAGATCGTGGTCGAGAATTACATCGACGTCTATCACCTGAGCCATCTGCATTCGAACACGCTGCATATGTATGATCATGCGCGGGCGGAATATGGGTGGAAGGGTCCGCATTATCATTTCTGGGAGCCCCCTGCGCCGGATTATGCGAAGGATCTGAACAAGAACCTGCCTTCACCTCGGACGATCCCCGAACCGCATGTTGGGGCCTGGGTGCCGATGCTGTTTCCGGGTATCGGTGTCGGTGCTGGTGAGGATAGTTGGAACCTCTTCGTTATCACCCCCCTCGCACCCGGCCTGACGCGGGTGGAAAACCGAACAAAACTGGCCAATGCCTCAGGTTGGGAGTTTCAAAAGCAGCAATGGCGCAGTTGGAGTTTCTGGAAGGAATTCGGCGGTCCAAAATACTCAGACAGCAATGCAACCGGCGAAGATGATCCTATGGCATCAGGTGATTTCACTGCCGAGGACATCTATGCCTGTGAGCAGCAACAAAAGTCGTTGACCAGCCCGTTTTTCGAGGTCGGCCCAGCCGCCACCGGGGAAGGCCCGGTAGTGAAACACCAACAAGCGATCCTGAACTTCCTTGAGACACAAGAGACCGGGCCATAGCCTGTTGCTTGGGATCGACACCGGATCATTCTATCAATCGAGTGCAAAAACGTCTGCATTCCCTCCTCCGAATCTGAGGACACAATGATACGCATTCTTGCAATTCTGAACGGCACAGCCCTGGCAGCCGGACTAGTCTTGGCCAACCCATCAGACGAGCCGAAGGATCTGGCTGTTCGCTATCTCAAAGCAACAGATGAGTCCGCCATCGCCGCAACGTGGAAGGATTGGCACCCGGAGGCGGTGCATACTGTCACGATCAAATACGGGCTGGGATTGCGGGATGAACAGTTTTTTTATTCGGTAGCAGGATGGGAAACCCTGCCTGATTGGCGCCAAGATCCATCGTTAACCGAAGCGATGCGGGGATACACAGAAACCACGCGCGATACGCCCACAATAACTTCAAAAAACGCCAACGACGGTACACATGTCACCGCTGTCACGCGCGTTGGTTACATCTGGGACGATGCACCCGGAATTATGACCCAGACTGATAAGTTCTTCATCGTCTCGCAAGCAGGTCGGTTTGTTATCCGCACTCTGGACACCACGTTTGACTATCGTTGAGGATGCCATGAACCCCAACTTCTTTTCTCTGAAAGTTGCTGAAGTCCAGCCTGAAATCAAAGACAAAGCCACAAGCGTAATCTTTGATCTACCCACTCACCTGACGGAGACCTTTTGCTGGCAGGCAGGGCAGCACGTCACTCTGCGCTTTCACCTCAACGATAAAGAGCAACGTCGCAGCTACACCATTTCCAACCCACCCGGCGCGCCTTTGCGCATTACGGTAAAACGGGTGACCAAAGGGCTTGTCTCAACCCATATCGGTGACCGGCTAAAGCCCGGTGACATGGTCGACGTCATGCCGCCCTTCGGCCAGTTTTTTCTGACGCCGAGCCCACTGTACCGTCGCACCCACTATTTTTTTGGCGCAGGCAGTGGCATCACGCCGCTTTTCGCGATGATCAGCGCTGTCCTCGAAGAAGAACCTCATTCGATGGCCAATTTGATTTATGGCAACTCCGATGACCAAAGCATCATCTTTCACGAAGAACTGGAAAAGCTGGCAATGGATCATGCCGGCCGGTTCACATTGCGCCATGTCCTGTCCGCACCATCGATGTGGAGTTGGATCAGCCCCTGGCGAAAGGGTCGTTTGGGTTCCGAAGCCATAAAAGCTGCCATCGCAGAAACCCCGCCAGTTGCACAGGACGTCCAATACTGGGTTTGCGGTCCCGGTACTATGAATACGGACGTGAACGAGGCGCTTATGGCACTGGATGTACCTGTGAACCGAATTCACATGGAGAGCTTTGGAGGCGCGACAGTCACAGCTTCCAGTGTGACGGGGATTGCCGCGAGTGCACGAGTAGTACTGGGCGGGTCGACCTACGAAATACCGGTTGCCGCCAATCAAACCTTGCTAAATGCGATATTGTCGGCGGGTGTGGCACCACCTTACAGTTGCCAGTCCGGACTGTGCGGTGCCTGCAAAGCGCGTCTGACAAATGGCCGGGTTCATATGCATGCCAGAATGGCTCTTGAAGACAGAGACGTCGCCCGAGGAGATATTCTTTCCTGTCAGAGTGTCGCCGTGACAGAGGACCTGAGCATTAACTTCGACAAATAGAGGCATGGTTTTGGAGTTATGGGGGGCTATCCAGTATTGATGAACACCTGACTTGAATGTGGTCAGATCACCCCGCGTTGACGTGAAAGAATGCCGGCTTCTCTCCTGAACGAATTTCAGTGAATGACTGCTTCAGACTCAAAGCAGCCGCGACTCCAGGGTAACAAGGCTTCCAATAAATTGAACCGTTTGAAATGGAAGGATTGGCTATTGGAGTGGTGCCAGCCATAGGGATTTAGTTACAGAATGTTCTGCGCGCATCAACTAGGCTATGTGCTATTAGTTCACCAGCTTATGCGCGACCACCTTCGGCTCACGCAAATCACGAGCAAACTACGCAAGCTTATGGGGCCCGCGAATTGCTTTGCGCGCACCTAATTTTGTGCAGGGACGCTCATAACGTTACACCGCTATCCTTGGTTTATTAGGGAAATCTGGTTGTCTTCGCCCTTAATCTTAGGCGACATTTGCGCAAAAAATTGCACGATTTCCGCATAATCTTGCGCGGCTCAATATCCGCGTTCAATTGATGGTGGTTGCAGTGTGATTCCGTCGACTTATAGGCGCTGTTTCTCAATCAAAAGTGCGTTCTGATTGGCGAAAATCCAACCTTGTTTGAAGAACGCTGCCCATTTGCGAGTTTGTGGCAGATCACTGACAATATACTGCGGCACGCTCGCCATTCCTACCGTTCGCAGCGATTGCAAAGTCGCAGGTATGGCGACCTAATGCCGTGCAGACAATGGGTAAGTTCGCTGCGTTTGCGCCTGTGAGCGCCATCAAAATAGTATGAAGCAAACGCAGTGTGAGTGAATCTCCTACACACTGCTGCACGGGGGCGTTGTTTTGGGACAAGAAAGCAGTCGATTGTGAGTTACGCTGACTTGCAAAGCGATGGAGCCACAAAATGCGGACAGATTTGAGACCGAACGTTATCTTAATCTTGGCTGACGACTTGGGCTTTGCTGATCTGGGCGCAACCGGATCAGAAATCCGAACCCCGAATCTCGATGCACTTGCCCGCAACGGCGTTTTGCTTACGACTATGTATAACTGCGCCCGATGCTGCCCGACGCGAGCGTCGCTTCTGACCGGATTGTACCCGCAAAACGCGGGCGTTGGTCACATGGGCGCGAATCTGGGAACCCCCGCCTATCAGGGTTTTTTGCGCAACGATAGCGCCACTATTGCAGAGCACCTGAGGGCAAATGGCTATCGGACTCTGATGTCAGGCAAATGGCACGTCGCAGGGGACTTCATGGCCCGCGAAGTCGACAGTTGGCGCGTTGGGGATGTTGACCATCCAACGCCGCGACAGCGCGGGTTTGATCGCTTTTATGGAATTGTCGACGGCGTCACCCACTTTTTCTCGCCTCATTACATGCTCGAAGACGACAGCCGCATCATGACTTTCCCGGATGACTTCTATTTCACAGACGCAATCACGGACAAAGCTGTCGGAATGATCGAGGAAACCTCCGACGATCAGCCCTTTTTCCTCTATCTCGCGCATACGGCACCTCATTGGCCCCTGCATGCCCATCCCGAGGACATTGCACGTTATGACGGGGTATACACAACGGGCTGGGACGCCACCCGTACGGCACGGCATGAAACCATGAATGACATGAATCTATTCCAGACAAACTGGGATATTTCTCCACGCGATGCCGATGTTCATCCCTGGGACTCAGAGAAGAACACGGATTGGGAGGCGCGCAAGATGGCCACCTATGCTGCGATGGTGGATCGGATGGATCAATCTATTGGCAGGCTCATCTCGGAGCTGAAGCGCATGGGACAGTTTGAAAATACGCTGATCATGTTTCTATCCGATAACGGTGGATGCGCAGAATTCATGGCCGAAGACGGGTGGGCAAAGTTCTTTCCCGATACCACGAATGATGGTCATCGCATCAAAATGGGAAACCGCCCGGACGTGATGCCGGGCGACGCGCAGTCTTACCAGAGCTATGACAAACCATGGGCAAACGTCTCAAATGCGCCGTTTCGGTTGTTCAAACATTATGTACATGAGGGCGGCATATCGACACCGCTCATTGCACATTGGCCCAAAGGGTTCGCGCCGGGCGAAAATGCGCATGCGGCTTGCCACGTTGTCGATATTTTGCCGACTATCCTGGAGGCAACAGGTAGTCAGTACCAAGGAGAGGTTGGCGGGCATGAAATTCAGCCTATGCAAGGGCAGTCATTGATGGATTTGTTTCGCGGCAAGGACTGGTCGCGTGAAGAACCTATCTTTTTCGAGCATGAGGGCAACGCGGCTGTCCGGCTCGGTCAGTTCAAGCTGGTCAGGAAGTATGGGCGGGACTGGGAACTCTATGACATTGAAGCGGATCGCACGGAACTGAGAAACCTAAGAGGACGCAACGCGGAACTGGAGGCTGACTTGATTGGCCAATACGGCAATTGGGCAACGAAAACAGGCGTCATGGATTGGGACATAGCTCTTCCCAGGTTACTTGAAGCGTGGAAGATCGAAACTGCGGAAGGATAAGCATTCCACACTCTGATGGGTGAGTACTCTGTTAGCCGCGATGCGTTATCATGCAATACTGACTGGCCGAACTCGAACTATCCATGAGCCATGATCACAGGCTGAGCCCAACCAGACTTTTTACAGGCATGCGTGGACGCCCTGATAATCCATCCGGGCTCCACCTTTCAGTAGTGCCTTGAATTTCAATCTAGCCACTGTCTCCAGCGCGAAACAAAACACGGCCGCGTTGCGCGATTAACTCCGGCTCTCCGGTGACAGGGTGGAAATATCCTTCAACACGTTGCCCATCTGGGTTGGTACCATAGACTTCCCAACAACCACCATCCTCCTTCATGAAGCGGACGGACCAACCGCTTGTCTCCAGACGCTTGGTAAGTTGTTCCTCGGTCAGCCAGTCAGATATGTTCGTGGCTTCGCATTAGAGGCGACTTTCTGGATGTTTCGCGATAGATCAAACTCAGCCTTGCATTCGGTTCGTGGTAACCTCTTCTCATCCTTTGAACAGCGCGGCCCGACGCCCGGGGTACTTCTGGCCAAGCACTCTTAACTCCTCGACCCGCTCGGTCTTGAAGCGCCGGTAATCCTCTTTCGTTTCACACCAGCCGATCAGGTATCGCGTGCGATCCAGAAACGCGATCAGCAGCGGCCAGACAATCCGGTCTGTCGTACTGCCATCGCGATCCGTGTAGATGAGTTGCAGCCTGTAGCGCTCTCGTATGGCGTGACGCAGCAGGGCGCTGTCGAAGCGTTCGGATACTCGCACGGGTTTGAATGGGCTTCGAGCTACCATCAAGCACCACGGGGCGCAGCTCTTTCGGGATTGCCGAGGAAAGCTTTGACACCAAATCACGGGCAGCCCGAGCCAGCGATGGGTCAGCTTCAGAAGCCACCCAGGCTGCTCCCAAGGCGGCGGCCTCCAACTCATCCGCCAACTCCCGCCCTGTGATCGGCGACCGGGTAGACCGCAATATCTGGATAATCTGGAGCAAGCGTTCAGTGCGACGCATTTTTGCACTCTCCTCTCACGCTACTGTCATAACGGTGTAAGCAGGGTAGTTCTAAGACAGGATCAGAAATCAAAAACGCGCGACACTCGCGCAAGCCAATGGAGCCACAAATATGATCCATCACGAACGCAGTCTCACCATTGATGCGTCCCCCGACGCAGTGTGGGAGGTTCTCAGCCAGTTTATGCATATCGACGATTTCGCGCCCCAAATCACATCTATTGATGCCTTGACGGACGGAGAGGTCGGGGTGGGATCAAAGCGACGGAACCACTTTGCCAATGGGACATCACTGGCCGAGGAAGTGACGGAATGGAAACCAGGTGCGGGCTACACAGTGCAGCTATCTGACATGGCGGCAATGCCACTGCACGAGGCCAGTTCCGAAATCCTTATCACCCCGGCTAGCGACAAATCCAAGGTCACGTAGACATTCGACTATCGCGCGAAATACGGCCCACTTGGATGGCTGTTGGGACAAACTATGATGAAGACGATGATGGGCAAGACCATCGACGCCAACCCTCTGGGATTATCGGAAAAGGTTCGCGCGGGATAATCTGGAAATGACTTCCGTTGGAAAGCAACCAGTATAGGTTTTGTCATGAACGGTCGTTTTGCCGCGCATCTCGGAAACTGCAGAGCTAGTTGTGAATGTCCGGTTCAGGTTGTGACGCGTTAACCGTAGGCGGTGCAGAAGCGAGGATTCTGCTTCCATTTTTTGGCATGCTGCAACTACCCCAAACAACAGCTATGTGCCGTTCGGGTTAGCGTCCTAAAAGTTCAATAGAGTACTTGCCCCTAAGCGGGATCTTTCATCTCAATGAGTTGAATAAGGTTCCCGCACGTGTCGTCGAAAACCGCCATGCGGACAGGTCCTGCTTCCATTGGCTCAACGCTAAATTCTACACCCAGATCGCCTAACCTTTTCCGCTCCGCGTCAAGGTTTTTTACCAGAAATGAATGTGCTGGAATGCCATCAGAAACCAGTGCTTCTTTATAGGGTTTCACTGCTGGGTGGTCGCTTGGCTCAAGCAGTAATTCTGTTCCTTCGGGGTCTTCGCTCGCCACCACCGTCAACCAGCGGTTTTCACCTAAGGGGATATTGTTCTTCACCGTGAAGCCGAGAACGTTAGTATAAAATTTTTCTGCAATATCTTGGTCATCGACAAAGATGTTAGTCACGTAGATTTTCATAATTTTTCTCCGTTTTGCTTGACTGCCCCGGAGGCGTGGATGGAGCTTGAGTTGACAGCCGGATCGGTCGAGAAACTGAGCGGAATTACAGTGGCTATCACACCGTTCATGCAACCGCATTGGTGGGACACCTCACAACACGGGTAAAACTATACTTCATAGTCAACGAATTTCGCGACCAGATATTCAACATGGAAAGGTGAATGTCTGGTTCGTGTAACGCGACAAAACGGACACTGACGACGGTTGCCGGAAGGTCTGCATAACGCGAGCGGAATGCCAGAACGTTGACAATTCGCGGCTGAGAATTCGAACTACCTTTCTGCTTCTGAAAAGCCAAATGCCTTGCGATACTTGGGAATGAAAAGGTCTTTTCCCTTCATCTTACGAGTGATCCAGTCACCTACTGTAGCGAAGAGCCAGCTATTTCCGATGACCGGGCCCAGCGGTACCAGAATGGGTGCTCTTTTCCATGGCGAGTAGGCTTTCTGGCTTTCAACGGATGCACCATTCAACACATTCTTAAGCGTCTTGATGAGCCATGGGTTCTGCCGGGTCGTCGCGACAATTGTCATTCCGTCGCCAACGTCAGCAATATCACCGGCGACGAAGACGTTTTTGTAATCTGACGGACGCAGCCATTTATCAGTCTTGACCCGGCCCGCAGAACCTGGAGTCACACCCGGAAGGCTTTGCACCAATGACGTTTCGGGTTTCGATCCAATCACCGGAAATACAAGATCAGCTGCAATCACTCTACCGTCGGTCAAGGTAACAGAACCCTCGTAAGGGAGATCCAAATTGCGCAAGTCCTGCGCTTTTTGGCCAAGAATGACGGTGACGCCAAGTCGTTCCAATTTGCGCTTGAGCTGCGCGCCCAACTTGGCCGGATACATCGGGAACAACGTATCGTCCGACGAAATCAAGGTGATGGATTTGCCTGGCTGTGCCGAGGCGATCTCGCCTGCAAGTTCCGTACCGACAGCGCCCGCACCGACAATTGCAACTGAGTTCGCCTTGGCCAGCTGCGTACTCACATCTGTGCTGGCTTGACGAAAGTCCGCAATGCTGTCGCCTGACGGTTTGAACGGTGCAGCATAGGACGATCCGGTGGCGATAACGATAAAGTCCGCCGGTAACACGGCGCCGGAGTCCAATGTGACCTCTGACTGAGAGACGGAAACGGCGCGACCCCGCACGACGTTCCCTGATTGCAGCAGGTTGTCGTATGGCAGAATGATTTGGTCCAGTAAGGCGGGCTCAACCAGCGCGCGGATCGCTGCGGGGGGCTGTACGAAGGCCTCGCGTTGCTCGATCAGGGTGACATCCGCGTGGGCGTCCAATTCCTGGGCAACTTCAAACCCAACATAGCCCCCACCAACGATCACGATCTTCTTCTTCGGCATAGGGTCCCCCATTGCGGCACGATGTTCTGACCGCTAGTTAGTTTTGTACTTTCCTTCGAACAAGTACGGTCATTTAGGATAGGGCATCAAGTTGAAGGTTTGATGCGCGCAACAAAGTGACCTTTCGCTGCACCTGCTCCAATGGCAGCCAACTGCACGTCGTATTGTCCACCACAATCAAAGAGCACACAAAACCGAACCTTCAGTTCGCGCAGCCGGAACCCTCGGTCGATGGTCTTTGTCGATATTGGCTTGGTGTCAGACCCGTGTATTTCCGGAATGCACGCGTAAAATGTTGTGGGTGCTCATAACCCGCAGCAAATGCGACATCGATTATTTTTGTGTCGGGATCATCCAGCAGCAAACAGGCGTTCTGGAACCGTGCTTCCTGAACAACTGCGGAGTAGGTTTTGCCATGTCGGGCCAGCGTTCGTTGAAGAGTCCTGCTCGACATACCTGTGATTTCGGCCAAGAGATTCAGGGACGGATAGGCATCCTGAAGATAAGGGGCGACAACCCGCCGGAGGCTGCCGACGAAATCAATCTTTTCTGGTGACATCGTCACCTCAGCAGAGCCATTCTCGAAAGGCGAAACACAAGGTACGGCCAGGTTGGCAATCGGAACAGTGACAGAAGTGTGCTGCTGACCACACTTAACTCTGGTGTTTGGATACGCTGCTTCTGTCGAGATATGGCCTTTGGAATGCGACATGATTGTAATTTCACCGGGACACCAATCCGCACCACAAACGCTGCGCAAAATTTCGATAAATGAATGCACCGCGACCCACTCCGGCCCAGCTAGGGCGTTGTGGTTTCGAAAATCGACCAGATCAAAAGAAATTCGATAAGCAGTCCTCTCTTGCTGAATACCCACCGAAATGGCTGTATTTTCAAAAGGCGCTACACTGGCAAACGCCTGAACAAGCGCAAGACCCGAGGGCGCGTTTATCAAAGCCGCCTGCATTTTTTGTGAAAGGCCAGACATCCGTGCCGACAGTGACGCGTGGTGACCAAACTCAACAATATCCAGATCCTGACTGCACTGACCGACAAACTCGAACACCTGCGGCAGACTGAGATACGCATCCGGATTGTCTTCGATCAGTGTAGGAAGTTTTGCGCGTTCCAGCTCTCGATCAACCGGAGCGCCGATATCACGCAAAGAAGACGTATAGGTGAGAAGGTGCGCGGCGCGAACCAAAGGCAATGGTCTCATCCAGAACTTCCCCCTCCCCGGCAGGTTTCCGGCATTTGGCTGTTCTACGCCCTTGAAGACTATGCACAAAACACGCCAGCCCGCAATCTCGGCAATCGGCGGCGCATAATGGTCAGACACCGGCAGCTGCGCCACCTACAATCAAAGCCGTAAATAGGAGCCATCAGGGAAGTGTGCATGCCGCACCGAAACCCAGGAAGGCGGATCGACATCGTCGCTCTTATGGATGTGGTGGATGCTCAGTCACGAGACGGCGGAGCAACGGTCCAACGTGTGGCTGATGAAATGGGAATAAGTGGCCGCTCGTTACAAAGATACCTTAACGCATCCGGGTTCACATTTTCGGACATCCGTGACCAGGCTGTGAACCATGCAGCTCTGACCATGCTTGCCCATTCCAAGCTTTCTATCGCGTCAATTTCCAAGCGATTGGGCTACAAAAACCCCGGCAGCTTCACGCGGGCATTTGTACGTTGGAACGGGGTAACCCCGGTTGCCTATCGGTGCCGGGCTAACAAGGGAAAATCTTAGATGCGGTGTGGCGCAAAATGGTCAGAATACCGAGACAGAATGTGATCTCATCTCGACGCAGTTGGAAACTTTGAGGTTGAAGATGATCCTTTGGTTTGACGGCCCGCGCTTAGTGCCACTTTGCCCCACTGTCCGGCAATGAATTAGGAAAATCAGTAAATACTGTATCTTCTTAACTATTTGTAAAGCTTGGCGAATTGGGGGCATGTTAACGTCAAAATGACACATCTCCAAATTTAAAAATGCCTAGGTTTGTGCCTGCACCGACCAATAACAGTTGAATTCGAAGTCAAAAGTAATTCGGAGGAAATCATGAACAAAATTATGAAGACTATAGCGTCGGCTGCCGCCATCGGGCTCGCCTTTGCGCTTCCCTTGAAAGCAGAACAGCTTAGCGACGCAGAGCTGGAGAACCTTGTGAAACGCTCAACACAGTATGTTGCGCTGTTCAATACGCTCAACAACTTCGTGGTCGACCCTAAAAACCCGTTGGCCTCGGGCGGGTGGAACAAAACGGCTTATCCGAAGGGATTGGCCAATGCGTCTGTGCGCGCCCTTCCGCGCCCAAATAATGATACGCTCTATGTACTTTCGCTGCTGGACATGCGCGACGACGCGGTGGTGATCGAGTATCCGGCCTTCGATTCCAAATTCGTCTCGCTGGAGGTTTCGGCGACAGATCATTACGTCAACATTCCCCTTGCCACGGCCAAAGGTGACTTCAAGAAACCGACTAGGATCCTCTACTATTCCGAACGTACCGACGGATATTCCGGGGAAAACGTCGATGGCGTCGACCAGATATTCGAGATGTCCGGCGACTTTGGCATAGCCTTTCTTCGCGTCATGCCGCAGGCAAACGACCCGGCCAAATTCAAAGCAAACATGGCAGCGATCAAGGAAGTCAAACTGCAAACCTTGTCGGAGTTCCAGGGTAAACCTGCCAAACCCGTAACCCCTCTGAACACGCCGAAATACTCAACTGACGCGAATGTCTATGCTGAGAATTTCCTGGAAGTGATGCAGTGGGTGTTCAACTACACCTCTTTTGATCCAGAAAAATATGAAATGGACAAAGAAGCACTGGCCGCGCTCAAGCAGGTTGGGGTTGAGCCGGGCAAGGATTTTGATCCGAACGCGCCTAAAACAGTGGATTACAAACGTCTGGCAGCAACCGCGGCCAAAATGTACGCCGCAGAGAATGCCATCTGGAATTCGCCCAAGGAGGTCGCGCCGTATCTCTACAAAGTGTTCCAGCCCAAAGGGAAGATTGATATCGACACAATGTTCCTGCAATCCGTTGTCGGGCCGCTTGGTCAACCCGCGAGCGAGGCGATGTATCCGGGCATAACCACCACTGATGGCAAGCCGATGAATGCCGAGCACGACTATGTAATCAAAATGACTAAGGATGAGCTTCCACCGGCAATCGCATTTTGGTCAGCCACGCTTTACGACACCAAGCATGGCTATTTCATCCCCAACAAAGAAGACAAATACAGCGTAGGTCAAAACGCTGGCATGAAGCTGAACGCGGAAGGTGGGATCGAGATCCACATCGCGGCCGAACAACCCGAAGGTGTTCCGGCAGAGAACTGGCTTCCAATCACCCGTGAGAATCTGGGGATCGACATCATCATGCGGATCTATCAGCCCGATCTGGAAAAGATGAAGACCTGGAAAGCACCAAAGGCCGAAATCGTAAAGTAAATGAGCCTGATGGCTGAGGAACGCCCCGGTGTAATATCTGTTACACCGGGGTGCGAAGCACCGTTCTGGTTCGCGGCAATAGCCGGCCTTGTCATTATCTCAATCAGCTTTTTTGCGTTCGCAACGTCGGGTCTGAGCATTGTATTCGTGGCTCTGTTTGGAATTTACAATGGGATTACCTTGTTTTTGATTTACTCCTTCGCAAATCCCTATTCGCCTCCCGGAGCACTTGAGCCGGCTGCGCTATCGCGCGTGGGAGTGCTCATAGGGCAGTAGTATGATAGCTTGAGAACTGTTGAGAAATAGCGGGAATTTGCAAGAAATCTCTCATTCCTTACAATCGCTTCATCACCACAAAAGACACTTTTCGGAGCCGTAACTGCCTCGATAAATGAGCGTTCAGCTGGTAGTCACCCAAAATGATTGAGCGCAGCAATCATACCATTCGCGCAACGCACATTTAGGACTGATTTTGGCTATAGAAATTGTGTGTGCGGTTGGGCAGAACTTCTCTCGACACAAGAATTTCACTCCCCCCATGATTTGATGTCCGCACGAAGTGCAAACGGCTCTGCTCATCGCTTTGCTTTGGCCAGTTCTCTCGGGGTCCGACCCTCCCATCGTCGAATTGCCCGCGTGAAAGCCGACTGATGAGAATATCCCAAGGACATAGCCAAATCCCTGAGAGTTCCTTCGTCCATCTCTATCCATTCTGTGGCGGCCTCACGCCTGATCTCGGCGAGAATGTGGGAAAAGCTTGTACCTTCCAGTTTGAGTAGGCGTTGGAAAGTTCTGGGGCTGACCCCCATGACCTGAGCAATTTTGGATAACGTTGGTTTTCCTGTCTCAAGCATCGCTCGCAATATGACTTGGACGGATCCGGTCAAACCACCAGATCCCCGCAATGAATCGAGTTCAGGTAACGGCGGTGGGGATCGAGCCGCCCCAACCCGCGTACGGATAGGGGCGTCCAGGGCTTCGTTAGTAACCCGCAGGGTCAAAATGTTTCGACCTTCGCGTAGAGGGCTTTGAAAGCGCTCGTCGAGAAATGCCAAACCTTCTGACGGGTGTGGGGTGATTTCAATTTCGCGAAGACTGTTACCCCTGCTGTTTTACAACATTTGCCTGAGCTGATGCAGAACCTCGACGGCAGTTCCGCAATAAATGACTGGATAAATGAGCGGGCCGCTGAGAGCGATGTAGTGTTGGCTCGAGATCGGGCCGATGATCGCCTTTTGGGTCTTCTGATCTTAGCTGAATTTTTGGAACCCGAAACGCTCAAGACCGTTCATCTGGGGTATCTTTTTGCGAACGCGCGTGGGGGAAAGGTAATGCGACCGAACTGATCTCGGGTCTCACCACATGGTACAAGGCCGACAGCCAGTCTGTGCAACTTTGTGGCGGCGTCGAAGCGAAAAACCCAGCTTCTGCCAAAGTTTTGAAGAAAAATGGATTTGAGGTGGAAAAAGAACTGCCAAACCCAACTACAGAGATGTTTGGCCTCTATTTACCGTACAGCTTCGACAAGCTATTTAGTTCAACGCCCAAGGCACTAGGGGAACCGAAACAAATCTTTGTCGATTTCTTCAAGCAATACTCCGGCAAACCGCTCCACGTGTTGGACATTGGCTGCGGTCAGGGCCATGACGCGTTGTTCATCGCACGGTTGGGTCACAGCGTTGTAGGCGTTGACATCTCCCCCACTGGCATTCGTGATTTGACCGATACTGCAACCTGCGAAAATTTGAGCGTTGAGGGCATTGTTGCTGACATAAAGACCTTTTCCCCAAAAGGTAAGTTCGAAGCGCTGCTCATAGATCGAACGTTATACATGCTGTCGGAAAAAGATCGGTTGAAGGTGCTGGACCGGTTGATTAGCGGTGTGTCCGATGAAGGCTGGGTACTGATCTCGAATGAGCCGTCGAATATGCAGGGGTTCAAAGACCTGTTCGCTTCGAGCGGCACTGCTTGGGAAGTAGAGATGGATAGATCTGAAACCCTGATTGTTCGGCGGTCTAGTCGAAAAAGGAATTCCTGATGACTTCCAAGCTTAAACGCAGCAGACCTTCGCTGCGCTGCTGTAAGACGCTCGGAAGGGGCTCTCCCTTGCCGTCGGCCGTGCAATACTCGAACGGCTGGTCCGGGATTGGCCAAGGTCCGGTCCCATGGGAGCTTTGGCAGCTAGGCGCACCAAGGCGACTGGGGTATCATTTGAAACGAATGGCAGCTTTGCATGCAGGAATGTTGAAAAGGCTATTTCGACTAGCGTCAGCAACTTGTGCTCATATTTCAACCACGAAACGCTGATCAGAAGACCGTTTGTTGGCAACGTCTGAATGGTTGAATCATGTTAACGCTTTGAAGTGTTCTCCGGCGAATGCCATGAACTTTTTTATTGCAGGACGGCTGTAACTTTCGCGAGAAGCTATCAGCCAAAGCTTATGGTGAAGCTCTTCATGTTTGAAGCACTGGACCAAGTCGGGGGTCGCATCACCTGTTACACATGGTAACAAACCCAATGCATCGCCAACTTGAAGTGCCGCCACCATACTGGACACGGCATTCACCTGATAAAGAACTTGCGATGGGTCGATCTGACCATTCAGCCAACGGACGGATTTCATGACACTTGCGATGTCTTCGGAGTAAATCAGAAACTTGTGCCCGCTGGCTTCCGCCAAATTTCCGGGTGCACCGTGAATCTTCTGATACGCAAGATTGCAATAGACACCCAGCGGAAACTGAGCAACTTTTTTAGCTATCAGTGTGTCCCCTGATATCTCGTCAAGAGGTCGGAGGGCTATGTCAGACTTTCCCGTCTCAAGCGGCGGCTGATCCTTATCCCAGGCAATGTCGATCTGAAGTTCGAAGCTGATACCTGGATTTTTCTCTCGAAACGCTGAAACAAGCCCGGCACCGAACCGCTGCATGGCTTCTGCGTTTCCTGAAAAACGGATAACACCATGTTCGTCTCTGGCGAGTTGCTCAGCCGAGACAGAAACTTTTGACGCCGCGCGGCGCATACCTTTCATGTCGTCCAGCAAAGCCAAACCTTGAGCTGTGAGCTTGTAGCCGCGGTTGTCCCGTTCAAATAGTTGAATTTTTAGAGCGTGTTCAAGAGCTTCGATCCTGCGCGCAACTGTGGTCTGGTTCATGCCGATGACGCTGGCCGCCGCCAAGGTCGAACCCTCTTCAGCGACGGCAAGAAAAACGCGAATGTCATTCCAGTTGAACACGAACGTACCCCGGCGATTATTCTGCAATTTTGCAGTGTCATACCCTACTATTCGCCATTTTTGCAGATCAGACCAGCCGGTAGCTTAAGTTTGAATACAATGGGAACGGAGAGCTGGAACTATGAATACCATGCCAGAGAAAACCAGAGACATTCAAAACCATCACATCGACAGTACAATCTGGGACAAATTCAGCTTTCGTGACGACGATATCGTCATTGCGACTTACGCAAAATCCGGCACCACATGGATGCAGCAGATCATCAGTCAGCTCATATTTTGTGGCAAAGAGGACCTGCCTGTCGCCGAGATGAGCCCATGGGTTGATCTGCGGGTGCCACCGCCGGAAGTTAAGCTCCCGATGATCGAAGCACAAACTCACCGCAGATTCCTGAAAACCCACTTGCCGGTTGATGCGCTCGTGTTCTCGGAAAAGGCCAAATATATCTACATTGGTCGCGACGGCCGGGATATCGTTTGGTCACTCCACAATCATCATGTCAATGGTAACGAAGCATGGTACGACGCTCTGAACAATACACCCGGACGCGTCGGGCCACCTCTGGCTCCGCCCATCGGTGAACCTCCGATATATTTCGAGAATTGGTTAGAGAACGACGGCGCGCCATTTTGGTCATTTTGGGAAAACGTAAGATCGTGGTGGTCGGTGCGGGACCTGCCCAACGTCAAGCTGGTGCATTTCGCGAACCTTAAAGCCGACATGGAAAGTCAAATTCGTGAGATTGCTAAATTTATCGACATCGACATAGATGACGAAATGATGGTGGATGTGTTGAAACACTGCTCGTTCGACTACATGAAATCCAATGCAGAACAATCAGTGCCACTTGGGGGCGCGTTCTGGGAAGGTGGTGCAAAAACTTTCATCCACAAAGGGGCCAATGGTCGTTGGAAAAGTGATTTACCTCAAAATCTAAATCAGCAGTACGAGCAGAAGGCCCGCGAGCAGCTGGGTGATGCTTGTGCCCACTGGATTGAAACAGGCAAGTGTTAGGGTTCAGTCGCTGGTGGGAACACCCGACCCGCGATACCGTCACGGCAAACATAATTCTAAACATTGCTCTGTAACGGGATTGCATTCAGCAGAAGCAGACCTTCGCCACATCACAGAAAACTGGGAACAATAGGCTTTGAGTTACCATGCTCTGCAATCAGTTCGATTGGCTGGTGGCAGCCCAAAGCAGATCTTCTTCGGATGGTCTCTGGACCTGAACTGACGCACATGAAGGGCCATTTTTGGAAGTTGGAGCCAGCTTAAGTGCTCTGCCTAATTATCCCACGTTCTACTGACAAGACTTTCGTAATGTATCAGAAGACTGCTGCCCGTCTACTCGGTGTGGGTGACGCTGTTCAACTCGCGTTTAATCTATTGTAAACAGCTCCTGTCTTTCAGCAACACCACGCAGTCTGTATTGCCCCAGCGAAACAAGATTTGGAATGGATTTCACCAAGTCCTCTGCCACCCTGTTAGAAACAATAATGTTCTGATCTAGTGCGCTGCACATGCCAAGAATCCGGGAGGTTGTATTGACTGCCGGGCCGACCACTGTGAAGTCCAAACGAGACCGGCCGCCAATGTTGCCATAAAGTACATCGCCAGCGTGCAACGCAAGAGTGAAGCCGGTCGTTGGTAAACCGTCCGCTTGCCGTCGTTTGTTGAGCTTATCAAAGGTATCTCGCAACTCAATGGCCGCGTGAATCGCGACGCTGCGAGCGTCCGGAACCTGATCGATATCGAAGATGGCAAGCATACCATCTCCCATGAATTTCAGAACGTTACCGCCATTGCGTTCGACTACATCAACAGCTTCTGCGAAGTAATCGTTTAGCAATTCTATGATTGAGTCCCCCGGAAGCGCCTCTGACAGTTTGGTAAATCCTTGCAAATCAAAATACCAAATCACCGCTGAAATAGTTTCCGATGAACCTCGGGTTATATCCCCGGAAAGAACGCGCCGACTGGCGTCTCGGCCCAGATACGCGGCGGTTATGTCTTCAGCCATCAGTCTGTTCGCCCCACATTTCAGCGTCAGGCAAAGTGGAGATATCAGTTGGCGCAATCCGTCAAGTTGCTGGCTTGTGAAGCCCCCGCTCGCGTCGGTTGTCAACGAGATAATAGCTCCTTCCTCGGCCTGCATTGGATCGACAGGTGTAGCGTTATCCTGAATAAGGAAGAACCGTTTAACGGCGAAGTAGTCTGTCGCACCGCGTTCGCGAAGTTCGTCGAATATCGGAAAATCAAGCTCTGGTTCTTCGACTGTCAGATCTTGTCTGATCTCGTCAACATTGTTTACCAACAGATAGTAAATCGGGCTTTGTATGTATTCTTCAGGTGCATCCGTTCTTCGGACAAACTCCTGTCGCTCATTTCCTCCATCCCTGTGCCAGCGAAAAGCGACTGTCCCAATCTCGGGATGATGAGCGCGCACAGTGATGTTTGCGCGTTGAAGTGGAATTCCTGCCGAAACAAGACGGTTGCAGAATGCTTCGAGCCAGATCTCCACCGGCGCATTCTCCAAGCCCTGTTGAACCAGCCAATCTGCTAAGTCCTGTATGGCGGCGGTCAGTTCCCAGTTTTGGATTAAAGGAGCTGCCATGATGTCCTCACAATGAGCTATGTGAACAGTTAGTTCCCAGTCTAATTCACTTCAAGGACACCTCAAATTCAATTTTTCAACGGCGCTCGCAGCCCAAAGCAGACATTCAAAACAAGACTTTGCAATTCCGGCATACGCAACAAGACTGTCGCTTTAAATCGGCCATTCAAAGACCGCGATTGCGCAGAACGGTTCATTCAGGAAGACCAGCTTTTCGTAGACCTTGAAGATAATGTTCGAGCGTTGGGGCATGTGTATAGAGATGGCACCGCCGGACCATAGAAACGGAAAAGTCAGGTCGGTGCGCTAAACACTCGCTAAACAACCGTGCGGCTTCCTCAGTTTTGCCTAAGTAGCCCAGGCCAGCGAGAATGACAGAGTAGCGGGACCATTGAAACCCTTGCTGTTGAAGTGATTTTCTTCCCCATTCAATCGCTAGCCTGTAGTCGCGCTTCAATAAATACGCCTCGGCCAGTCTCACCATATACGACCCCATATGCTGGTCACGGGGGCTGAGGCGAATGGCGTCTTCCAAGTGTGGGATAGCCTGATCGGCACTTCCCAAAAACACAGCGGCAGCGCCGAGACCGTAATGAGCCCAAGCAAGACTTGGATTGAGCTCAACGGCCAGTTTGAGATCTGGAATCGCGTTTTCGTGCTCGCGACCTACGATCCGGGCCTTTCCCATAGCGCAGTGAGCAGCCGCATCATCGGGATCCAGTTCTACCGCCATTCGGGCGGATCGTAGTGCATATTCGCGGTTTTTTGCGGGGGACTCCGCTAGGCCGAGCACCACTTCATAGTAGTACGCGTCCACCAAACCGGAAAAAGCCAGAGACAAGTTGGGATCTTGCAATAGGGCTGCCTCAAATCGCTTGCGCGCTTCCATCAGGTCTTCTTTGGTCCGCTTGTAGAGATGCCACATTCCTTGTTGATATATTTCCCATGCATTCAGTTTGCCGGACTTCTTAAATGTCGCTCGTTGTTGCTCTGCCTTGTCCAACTCCGGCGCAATAGCCCCGACGATAGCCTCGGTGACTTCATCCTGGACCGCAAAAATGTCCTCTGGAACCCGATCATACCGCTCGGACCAGATTTGTTTTTCGGACGCCGCATCGATTAATTGAGCGGCAATTCGGATGCGGTTACCCCCTTTGCGAACACTTCCATCGAGCACATAACGTACACCAAGTTGATTGCCGATTTCCTTCAGGTCTACCGCCTCACCCTTATAGGCAAAACTGGAATTGCGGGCGATAACCATCAGCCATCGGTTTCGGGACAGAGCGGAAATGATGTCTTCTGACACGCCGTCGGCAATATACTCTTGATTGATTTCACCGCTTAAGTTGTGGAACGGAAGGACAGCAATGGAGGGCTTATTCGATCTTGATAACGGGATCGGCGAAACACCTATTGGCAAAGCGGCTCCGCTCAGTGCAATGCTATAAGCATGAACGGGTTGATCTACGTTCTTGAGTTCCAGTTTACCCAAATCTTTGAACTCGACCTTAATTTTTCCGGTGGCTTGTCGATAGGCATCTTCAGACAAACAGATACAATCCGGTTCTGCGTGGGCTTCAAGTCGAGCCGCTATATTGACGCCGTCCCCCAAAAGATCTTCGCCATCAACAATAACGTCACCAAGGTTAAGTCCGATACGAAAACTAAGGCTCTTTGTTCCTTCATCCTCCGACCTAGCTTGAAGAATGGCCTTTTGCCATTCTATTGCACAGGCGACCGCGTCGACGACGCTGGCAAATTCAACTAACAACCCGTCGCCGACGAGCTTGAAAATTCTACCATTGTGTTGAGAAACAAGTGGTTCGATTATTTTGCTACGAACTGCTTTCAAGCATTCAAGAGTGCCTGCTTCGTCATGCCCCATAAGACGGGTGTAACCGACCACATCGGCAACAAGAATAGCGGCAAGGCGGCGTTCCAAGAAAACTCTCCTAACGCCACAAGAATACCGCCGAAAGTGACGAGAATCCACGTCATTAGATATCCGCGCGAAGTCGAATCGCTAAAGTCTTCGATAGAGCAATAAATGGTGCGCACCCCGCACCCAACTATCAACGTGGGATGTGCTTTTAGGGCTCCAAAGTTGCCGTTCTCTGCGACCCGCTCGTTTGGTGAGTGTTAACCTTGTACCGCTATTTGCATAGTCGGCTAGTTCAGCCCAAGCCGTGAGGATTTGGACAATCTGCTCACGACACTTTAGTCAAACTGCCTCACCGGGATTGAGGTGTAGTCCGTTTCCCCTGACACGTGAGCATGTCGGATTTCGGGGCAGGGGCACAAGAGACGGGTGGCGAAGACACCTTTCGTGCACTGCCCGCGACGATGCATGAAGGGTGGGTCGAAAGACCCACCCCTGGCCTACGCCAATCGGAAGCGGTGGATCAGGCCGCCGCGTAGTGATTGAACACTTCTGTGGTGCCATCCTTGCGGATCAGGAAGACCGAATAGGCTTCCCGCTCACTCTCCGGCCCCATGCCGGGTGAGCCAAAGGGCATACCGGGAACGGACAGCCCCACCGCATCGGGACGTTCGGCCAGAAGACGCCGGATATCAGTTGGCGGCACATGGCCTTCGATGACGTATCCCTCGACCAGGCCGGTGTGACAGGAGGCCATCTCCTCCGGGACACCCTTGGTGGCTTTATATTGAGACAAGGTCTCCCAGGAGGCGTTCTGCACCTCCATCTCGAACCCGTCGCTCTGCATGATGTCGATCCAGGCACTGCAACACCCGCAGTTCGGGTCCTTGAGGACCTCTACCCGCGGTTTGACGGTTGCCAGAGCCGGCGGGGCCAGAGTGATGGCGGAGGCACCAAGGCCAGCCAGGAAGAGGCGGCGGTCGAGTGTCGGGGTGGTCATGTCATTTCCTTTCCGTTTTCGCGCCTGCGGTGTGACGATGGTTCTTGTGACCGAAACCGCGGGCAAGTGTCATGATATGTGTCAAGCGGGCGGTCAGGAGCCGCCCTGCATCTGTTCGCTTTCGGTGCGCACCGCCTGCATGTCGCGGATGCGCTCGGGCCAGGTAGATTTGATATAGGCCAGGATGTTCCAGATCTGCTGGTCGCTCAGGCTGTCGCCGAATCCCGGCATGCCGCTGGCGTAACCGGACACGCCGCGGGCTTGCAGCGCCGCTTCACCACCCTGTTTGGTGTAGTCAAACAGCAGCGCATCCCCGTGATGCCAGGTATGGCCGGTCGCATCATGTGGCGGAGCAGGCAGGGTGCCATCCTCATTTGGGGTGCGCCAATTGGGTTGCCCCTCCAGTTCAGCGCCATGGCAGGAGGCGCAAAACTCGGCATAGAGCACCGCACCTTCCTCAACATCAGTCGTTTTCAGTTTCTCTGGCGGTCCCGCCTGCGTGCTCGACGGCGCGAACCATACGACCGCAGCACCGGTAACGACAATCCCGGCCAGGACAAATGCAAAGATGGTTCCGGTTTTCATTGCCTCATCCCCCTTCATGTTCGTCCATCAGATAGGTCGCGATAGCCGTCCGGTCGGCCTCTGTCAGGAAACTTGTGCCGTAAAGCACGACCTCGCCCATGGAGCCGCCAAAGGTATCCCCTTTGGGAGTGATGCCGGTGCGCAGGGCGTAGGCCAGGCTGGCGACGTCCCACCCCCTGCCGGCCAAAGTCAGATGATCGATGGCTGGTGCTTTCTCACCGCCTGGCAGCGCATCGCTGCCCCGGAAGTGCTCCGTGTCGGATTTGCGCGCGCCAGCGAAGTTGCGTCCCGTATGGCAGGCCGCGCAATGGGTGGCCCCTTCGGCGAGTTCGCGACCCCGGTTCCATACCGCGTCCTTCCCCACCACCGGCCCTGTCCGTGGAGGCTCCAGATAGGCGGCGCGCCAGAGTTTCAGCCCCCAGCGTTGGTTGAACGGAAAGCTCATCTGGGGCGTCCGCGAAGGTTCGGCGACCGGCGGCACGGTTTGGAAGGCGGCCCAGAGATCGGCAATCTCCTGATCCGAGAAATTGGCATAGAAAGGATACGGGAACGCCGGGTAATAGGCGTGCCCTTCGGGCGAGACCCCTTCGCGGACGGCGCGGGCGAATTGTGTCTGGCTCCAACCTCCGATTCCGTGGCCCGGGTCGGTGGTGAGGTTCGGCGAATACAGCGTGCCAAACGGGGTTTCCAACGCCACGCCACCCGCCAAGGGCGCTCCTCCTTTCGCGAAATTGGTATGGCATGCGATGCAGCCGGACGCGCGAGCCAGATAGGCGCCGCGATCAACATCCCCCTCCAGCGTGATGGGCGCGAGTGGCTGACCAATCGGCCACGCCATCAGGCCGGCAAGGCTGACCATGGCGATAACCAACCCAGCCAGCCCCAAACGATAGGGCTTACGCATCACTCAGACCTATTTCTCGACCCGAAAGCGTGTATGGCAGGCCGAGCAGACCTGTCCCATCATGGTGAAAACCCCGTCAGCCGGCATCTGTGATAGGTCCATCATATCGGAGCCTGCACCGATGCCCATCATTCCGCCCCCCATCATGGTGTCGCCCTGACCGCCCATCATACCGCCGACAGCAGGCATTTCGCCCGACATCACCAACCCGTTTTCGGAAGCTTCCCCCAATCCGTCCGCCGTCACACGCAGCTTTTCGGCCAGGGCTGAAAACGCGTCCCAGTCCTGCCAGATCTCTGGCTTCGCCTCGGATGGTGTATCAAGGCTACCTTCGGGGAACAATTTGGTCAGCGCCTCGCCTGCATGGCTGCTGATATCCTCAGACCGTTCGCGTACCACAGCGGCATCATAATCGACCTGCCCCCGCATCATCGGGGTCAGTACTTTCATCGCTTCTTTCATCACACCCATGCCATCCATGCGTTCCTTGACAATGCCGGTGGCTCCGCCATGCGCAAACACCGATTGGCTTGTCACAGCCAGAACGGACGCAACCACGGCGCCCAGCAACAGTTTTTCAGTATTCATTGGACTTCCCTGTCTGAGTTACCTCTTCACACCAGACGGTGTGTGCGGATACGGATCAGATAAGGTTTTTGGGTGGCGGTGGATCAAAATTTGAAACCACCGGGATGCCCTTCGTCGCGCGCGGCAGCACATACCGTTCGCTGCATCCCAATAATTCCGCCGTCAAAACTGATTGTTGGATGATCGCAGGGCCGCTGCAGAACGCCCCACCGTGACACTGGCCCTGATGGTCCTTTGCGGAATGTTCAGCGTGCGTTTGAACCTCGTCGGAAACCACGGAGGGCTCATGTTTTCCATGGGCCTCAGCGACACCGCCGGACAAAAGCAGAGCAGCGGCGAACACGCCTGCCGCGACGAGCATCAGCCCGATCCATCTGCGATTGTCCAAAAGCACCGCTCAGCTCATCCCGTTGTCTTGTTCCAATTCTCTCACCGAGGCGATGATGTTCTCAACGTCCGCGCGGGTCAAGCCTTCGACCAGCGACAACTCGCCGAACCGCCAATGACGCGCGTTCACGCGCTTCTATTCCCTTGCGTTGAGCCCGAGACCGGCAGTGATATCTGCACCGACAACTTCCATTCGGCGGCCCGTCATGATCAACGCCTGGAATACCGCCGGCAAGACGTTTTATAGCGCTCTACCTCACTCTCGGACGGCAGATCACCGGACGGTGCCTCAAGCCGATCGATCTGTTCGACGGAGCGTCCCGAGACATCCGCCAGCGCGTCTTTCGTGAGCCCCGCCAGCTTTCTCAGTTTCAAGAGCTCCAGGGCAAGGTCCGTCTTCTCCTGATTTTGCGCGAGAAACTCTTTGAGCTCTGGCCTCTCCTCCAGGATCGCTTGCTTCAGTTCTTCGACGCTCATACTGCTTCCTTTCCCAACCAACCCCTCCAAATCGATGCCATGCTACCAAAAAATTGCCTGTCCGGGCACCCTTTGCAGCGTCATCGCCAAACCTGGCAGACAAGGGATACGCGTAAAGCCGGTCAATCCCGCCAATCGCATGTTGACACATCCGGGCCGGAACCGTCCAAATGCAGCAAAAATTCGGAAACGCCGATCATGTCGAAACAAAGCAAGACTCTTTCAAGGATCCTGCGTCACGAGCCTGAACTCGTCGGGCTGACCCTTATGCCGGGCGGCTGGGCGCGTATTGACGATCTTTTGCGGGGGATGAAACGCTTCGGTCAGCCGCTGAATGTCGCAGAGCTGCGCAAAATCGTCGAGGAAAACGATAAAAGGCGGTTCACAATCTCGGACGATGGGACACTCATTCGCGCGGCTCAGGGACACTCGGTCGATGTTGACTTGGGTCTCGAAGCCGTAGCGCCGCCGGAAACCCTGTATCATGGCACTGCCAGATCAAATCTCGACAGCATTTTCAGCGAAGGTCTGAAACCAGGCAGGCGGCAACAGGTCCACCTTTCTCCTGATCCTGAGACCGCTGAAAAGGTAGGGCAACGGCGCGGAAAACCGGCCGTCCTTCGGATAGAAACTGGCAGTATGCATCGGGACGGTTATGCGTTCTATCGGGCGGACAATGCGGTTTGGTTGACGGATTTCGTCCCTGCGCAATACCTGGGTTTCTAATCCGACCGCGATACTTGCAAAACGAACGGGCACCTGAACCCGCCGGGCATACTGAATGAACATGGTGATGGACGGCAACGGTCGTGAGCAAACCATCTATGAAACAACGGTTCGAACGATTGGGCCTGTCAGGGAAATCGACCAGGTGCGGTCCGGTTCGTCAGAAAACACTGCCCTGATCCGAAAGCGGGGCAGTGAAGCGCAAGTGCCATCGGCCGCGATAGCCTTGGCGCGTCGGGGTGCCTCCATGCTCAAGGCGAAGCGTTGCCTGGAGGGTTTCTTAAAAGATGGTCAGGCCGCCATTCACCTGCCGACTGTGGAAGACCGAGGAGCACTGCAGGCAGATCTTGAGAAGGCTGGTATCGGCGCGCGGTTCTTAACAGCGGATGCTTAGGCTCCTTCTTCAGCTTCCAATTGTCCAGTTTCAGTAGTCTTGTCGCTCACCACAAGCACAAGCTGCACTATTGAGATCGGCAATGCGGTGGCAATGATAGAAGCTCCGTCAGTTGCTTGCCCTTGGTCACCAGCAATCAAGCATCCTCCTCGCCCTCGGTCGTTGCATCGGTATCTGTCTCGATTGCCTCCGTCAGAGCATCCCTTTTGGGTTTCAGCTCGCCTGGAACGTCGAAATTTGTGTGGCGGCCACCCTCAATCCTTTCAAGAATGGCACCCGCTGCTGAAGCGGCAACAGCTTCTTCAGCCACTGCTTCTGCGCTGTCACGACACCAAACATTTGATCTTTTGATTTTCTGTTTCAGCAAATCGTCCAGACAGCGCTCCAATTCGTCTACAGGAACAAACTTGCGCAGAAGTGCAATCAGGTCGGCGCGGCTGAGAGATTGGAGCTTGCTGTCCATTCTGAGACCATAATCCAAAACGAGGCCCAGAGCCATGTTTGGTAAGGACTTCGCCAGAAGCTGACGGAGTCAGGCGGCGGCTGAAAATTGCAGATACCGCCCGTTGATGTCTCATGCGAAAAGGTGATCTGAACGAAATCAACAATCGCCGTGTGCTCTGCTGCTCATGCTGGCGATCGGAACTGAATAGTAGGCGGTCCCTCGCAAACCTCAGGAAGAGATCAGCCCCCTTCCGTCCCGGTAAACCTGCTTCCAGGGCAGAATGGAAAAGGAGGCCCTGAGACCCGTCGGCCAGAACGGATCGGCGTGGATCAGCTTCACGACCTCACTTTGATCCTCAGCCTCAACGATCCAAAGACCATCGCGCCCTCTGTTCTCGCCGTCTGTCAGGGGTCCGGCGGCTTCGACTGCCTCGGCGTTATCTTCGAGGAAAGCGATATGCTCTTTCATGTGAGCCGCCCGAATACCAGGATCGGCATCAGCTACATCTTCAAACAGGACGATGAATTTCATTTAGGATCCTCATTTTGCTGTGCCAAAGCGACTATGGCAGAGCAAATTTGCTGTTTGGCAAAGTAATTTTGCCAGTCTAATCTGCAAAAATGCAGGATCATGATTGGGATGACTTCAAATATCTGCTCGCGCTGCACAGAACAGGCACGCTGTCGGATGCGGCACGGCGGTGCGGTGTGAACGAAACGACGGTCGCGCGACGTTTGAAACGGTTGCAACAGACGCTGGGCATGACCCTCTTTGTCCGAAACGAAGCGGGTCGGCATCAATTGGTTGAATCAGCTCATCAAATACTAGAGCACGCTGAAACCATGGAACGCGAAAACACGGTGCTAAGAGAGCATCTGGATCAGTCCTCCGGCCAGGTTGCAGGCACGATCAGGATCAGCGCCGTTCCCGTGATCATCAATCAGGTCATTCTGCCTCACCTCGGAAAGCTGGGCGACAAGCATCCACACCTGACCGTCGAGCTGGTTCCTGAAGCACGAAACATCGACCTGACAAAACGCGAGGCCGATCTGGCCATCCGCTTCTCCCGCCCCGAACAGGGCGGTTTGACGACAAACGCCCAAAAACTCGGCGAATTGGGGTTCGATGCGTATTGCGGATCGCAGCTGACAAAAGAACAGCAGGATAGCGCTGACTGGATTTGCTACGATGATGCCTCAGCATCCCTTCCGCAGGCGCGATGGACAGAGGAGCTTCGAAAGCACCTCAAACAGCGCCCATGCGGTTTCCGGGTTTCGGATATCGACACCGCTCTGGAGGCAACGGCGAGAGGATATGGGAAAGCTGTCCTGCCGAAGCTGGTCTGCGGCGCAGACAAAAGGTTTCGTTGTATCGGCACAGAGCCGTCGAAATCAGGCATGGCACGGGATGTGTGGCTGCTATCGCATTCAGATGAAGCGCGTTTGTCGGTAACCACTGTCAAATCCTGGTTGGCCGAATTGTCTTGGGCGTGACCACCGCTCGAAAGCAATGTCACGTCAGACATCATCGGTTACCATCAGATCTGCATATAGGGCCTCCACAGGCGTCTGACGCATTCCGTGTGGTGGAACATAAATGAGCCTCAGCGCCAGCTACGCCGGGGCTCATTAGCGGTATGGGCGTAGGCTTGTTGAAGCCGAGAATGACACGAGCTGCATAGCTGTAATCGCATGCACGTAATGAGACCCGCGGCTCGATTGCTTGGGCCAAAGCCTGGTTGATTGGTTTGTCCTGAGTTTGAAAAACTTTTTTCAAGTCCCAACTCAAGCTCCTGAACTCCAATGAAGGCTTGAGGAGCATTTCTGTCTACCAACCGCTAAATCTGGTTCAAAATGACCGGATCGGTGATTTTGTCGTCATCGACCAACAGGAACGCTTTGCTAAGAATCGTAGAGAGAGTTGCATCACCTTCGAATGGCAGTGCGATCTTTTTGGGTTTCGCATCTGGAACAATGCAAACATGTCTTCGGTTTGCTTCAAGATGAACGGCCGCAGAACCCAGGTGAATCAGATATGCGTGTTTTTTGCCCTGCACTTTCAGATGCATATCATCCAGGCTGAAATATTTGGCTTTCTTCAGGCGCGGCAACAGAATTTCAAGCATCTCGCGACGCGTTTTGGCGGACCCTTCCAGCCGCCGAGTGTGGCTGGTAGCCCAATAAATGTCTGCGTCCCGGCGCCATTGGCTCGGGTGCTCGGCATCACGTCCACGATCCTCCCATTCTGGGTCCAGACTGATCGAGGGCACAGACGTGAATAAATCACAATGGCGCAGGATTTCGGAAAATACCCTTGACGGAATCTCCTCCAGCGGCTGCTCGTAGCCGCGTCCAAATCGCGCTTTGCTGTCCAGCTTGTGAAACTTAAGTCCCGCTTCGTGCATGACTGCTACGTAGGAACTGGCCAATTAGGTGTCAGTTGGGAGTTCTGGTTGGAGGAACCATTCCGGCACAGCCTGAACCTGAACCAGTTGCCTCGCGGCTCGAACAACGTCTTGAAACGTCATCACATTGTCCTTCATGACGGCCGAGGCGCCCTTCAAAATACGGAGCACTTGCCCGACGCGACCGCCGGACAAACCATAGAGCCGGACCGCCATTGGGCAGCATCATTTCCTTCAGTGTCTGGACAGTCAGAACGGACGCCGGTTCTTTCAGGCTGAGTTGCATGCCGACGCACATTCCTGTCGCGCAATCAATGGCCGCGCAATCCCATGGTCGGCTCACTGTTCCTTCGTCATCGACAACGACAAACAGATCGACTTGAGTGCTGTCCATCTCCACGCGTTCGAATGGCCTTTCTACTCGCGCAAAGTGACCCGCTTGCACGAGCCGCATTTTGGCCTCGTGACCGCCGACGCGTGTTTTCACAACGTCGGCGTGCGGCAGGCTGCGGATGATCCGATCAACAACCTTTTGGCCATGCGGTTGAGGTTCGATGTCATAATTGGCACAGCGCTCAAGATAAACAGCCCGGGCATCTCTCCAGACTGCCTTCGCTGTTTTGCGGTCCGTTTTCAGATATTGCTCTTCCAGAATATCGAGGACAATTTCTTCGAAAAGCGCATCGTTGCGAGTAGTTCTATTCCCGGATCGGTAACGTCCATCTTCGAGCCAACGTCACCTTGCTCACGATGTGCCTTTATCCATTTCTGAATTGCCCGGACGCCAGGAAACCTTTCTGCATGCTTTGCGAAACGCAAATCCGCAAGAAAGTGCTTACGCATCAATATGATCCGCTCTTCCCAATTGAAGCCATCTTGCCTCAATCTCTCGGCCATTTTGAGGGCTTCATATCGAAACTGAGCGTTCAATCGCTCTTCGCTACTTATGTATCGACCAGAAGCTGATGCCTGTTCATCATGCGCAACATTGCCACGCGATACTTGAAGCCGGAATTCTATGTCGGATATCTCGTGAACCACGCCCTCAGGCGATTTGAGCTGCACTGCAGACCGCCCGACAACTCGACCGATGACTTCATGCTGAACCCCATCGATACCAATTTGGCGCCCGTCATACTTTTCGATCATCTCTGTCATAGCGCAAGAATCTCCAGATGCGCACTGCTTCCACCTGCGGCCACCAGGGGTGTTTTGTCGCGAAATCTGGTGCTGATTTGAGCAATCTCGCGACCCGAGATCGTCGTTAGAAAATTCACAGCAACAAGATGAAAATCAACGGTGCCGGCAAAGCCGACAACCGTTTTCTTCATACCCTCAAAATTCGATGAAATTTGGGGCCGATTTTGTCCTAACCCAGAGGTCGTCCAGACGCACCAGCGCGAACGATTATGGGCGTCGCGAACGATTATGGGTGATCCTACAAATTGTCTAGAAATCCAGGTTTTCAACGCTCAGCGCGTTTTGCTGGATAAACTCGCGACGCGGTTCGACGACATCGCCCATCAGCTTCGTGAACAGATCATCCGCTTCGACCATGTCATCTACACGCACTTGCAACAGCGTTCGCGCATCGGGGTCAAGCGTGGTTTCCCACAGCTGATCGGGGTTCATTTCGCCCAGACCTTTGTAGCGTTGCAGGGACAGGCCCTTCTCACCCTCTTCCAGAATCGCACGCAACAGGTCCAGAGGCCCGTGGATTACCTGGCTGCGATCGCGGCGGACCAGCGTTGCCGGAGTGTTATAAATCTCTTGCAGACTTTGAGTAAAGCTTCCGGTCTTTCTTGCCTCGCCCGAGCGTAGCATCGGGCCGTCCAGCGTGCGGACCTCCTCGACTCCGCGCAGGATACGGGCCAGACGGATGCCGTGATCTTGTGTAATCCGACCTTGCCAGCCGCGCTCGTATTCCAGCGCGATCAGGTCCAGCCGGGCTGCAACTTTATTGGCCACGCCTTGCAGATCGGCATCCACTGCGCCCGGTACAAAGGCGCCGGCAACGGCGGCTTGCTCCAGAATATGGCGGGGGTAGTGGGTCGGGAAGGCGTCAAGAACACGTTTGAGCTGACGTGCTTCGTCCACCACGCGGGTGAGGTCCTGACCAATGATTTCCTCGCCCGTACCGAGTTTCAGAACTGCCCCTTCGACGCCCTGATTGACCAGGTATTCATCCATCGCCGCCTGATCCTTTAGATACACCTCGGACTTGCCGCGCGATACTTTGTAAAGCGGCGGCTGCGCGATGTAGAGGTAACCGCCTTCGATCAGTTCAGGCATCTGCCGGTAGAAAAAAGTCAGCAATAGGGTCCGAATATGGGCACCATCCACGTCCGCGTCGGTCATGATGACGATTTTGTGGTAACGCAGCTTTTCGATGTTGAATTCATCGCGCCCGATACCGGTGCCCAGCGCCATGACGAGGTTACCGATTTCCTGACTGCCCAACATCCGATCGAACCGCGCGCGCTCAACGTTCAGAATTTTACCCTTGAGCGGCAAGATCGCTTGCGTTTGCCGGTCGCGACCAGTTTGTGCAGATCCGCCCGCAGAGTCCCCCTCGACCAGAAAGACTTCGGTTTTTGTCGGATCTTTTTCCGAACAATCCTTTAGCTTACCAGCCAGAAAGTTCACATCCATCGCTGTCTTGCGGCGGGTCAGTTCGCGGGCTTTGCGGGCAGCTTCGCGGGCCAATGCGGCCTCAATGATTTTGCCGACAATGATTTTGGCTTCATTCGGGTTCTCTTCGAACCACTCGGACAGTTTTTCGTTCATCAGACTTTCGACCGCAGGTCGGACCTCGGACGAAACCAGTTTGTCCTTGGTCTGAGACGAGAACTTGGGGTCGGGCACTTTCACCGATAGCACGCAGGTCAGGCCTTCGCGCGCATCGTCGCCGGTAAAGCTGACCTTTTCCTTTTTCGCGATGCCACTGGACTGCGCGTAGTTGTTGATCGTTCGGGTCAGCGCACCGCGGAAACCCGCCACGTGCGTGCCGCCATCGCGTTGCGGGATGTTATTTGTAAATGGCAGAACCGTCTCGTGATAGCTGTCATTCCACCACATCGCGATTTCAACGCCGATATCGTCCCGTTCGCCCTTGATATAAATCGGTTCAGGCATCGCGGCGGATTTGGAACGGTCCAGATACTTGACGAACTCCTTCACGCCACCCTCGTAGAACAACTCGGTCTCAAGCCGTTCCGCCGGGCGTTCGTCGATCAGGATGATCCGCACACCTGAGTTCAGGAACGCCAGCTCGCGCAGGCGCTTTTCAAGCGTCTCGAAGGAATATTCCAGATTCGAGAATGTGTCCGTTGAGGCGAGGAACCGCACTTCGGTTCCGGTACGATCGCCGCATTCGCCGACCACTTTCAGATGCTCCACAGTCTCTCCGCTTTCGAAGCGGGCCAAGTGTTCCTTGCCGTTGCGCCAGATGCGCAGTTCCAGCCATTTCGACAGGGCGTTCACAACCGAAACGCCCACGCCATGCAAGCCGCCCGACACCTTGTACGAGTTGCTGTCGAACTTACCGCCCGCGTGCAGCTGGGTCATGATGACCTCGGCGGCAGAGACACCCTCTTCCGCGTGGATATCAACCGGAATTCCGCGGCCGTTATCGCTGACGGAAACACTGGAATCCGCGTGAATTTTCACGGTCACATGATCGGCATGATCGGCCAGAGCCTCATCAATTCCGTTATCGACCACCTCATACACCATATGGTGCAGCCCCGAGCCATCATCCGTGTCCCCGATATACATGCCAGGGCGCTTGCGAACCGCCTCTAACCCTTTGAGAACTTTTATGGAATCAGCGCCGTATTCCTGAGGTGCCTGTGCGTCTTCGGACATTCCGTGAGTACCTATATTATTTTGGTAACTTATACGTTCTCTGGTGGGGATTGTCACGCGATCCCCCAATATTTTGTGGTGGAATCGGGTGAATCAGGATTACTCGGCGAACTGCCGCCATTCGGTCAAAGACGATCGATATCCGCCGCAATATCCGCCGCGATTGCCCGCGCATCTACATCCCTGCGATCTGCCGATAAACGCAACCCCAGAAGGTCGGATTGATAGCGCA
This sequence comes from Ruegeria sp. HKCCD6426, assembly GCF_057221115.1. Taxonomy (NCBI): domain Bacteria; kingdom Pseudomonadati; phylum Pseudomonadota; class Alphaproteobacteria; order Rhodobacterales; family Roseobacteraceae; genus Ruegeria; species Ruegeria sp. HKCCD6426. Next base: position 237,622 of record NZ_JBWVBF010000002.1, read on the forward strand.
TCGCCAGTTTCTCCGGATCGTGATCGGAACTGAGTTCGCCCAGCTCCTGCGCGCGACGAAAGAGGTCGGCGAAGCAAGCTTTCATCTCGGCCATGTGTATGGCAGCTTTTTCGGCCAACTCATGGTCTTTTGCATGCAACTCGGCATAGGTTTTTGCAAGCATGCATGCCTTCACGGGCATCTCTGTCGCCTCGATCACCAGCTGCGGCTGCGCCTGCAGCGCCCGCTTGGGACCCAGTTGTTCCGCCAAGGCCGACAGGCGGGCTACACCAGCGCGCGTATAACGCTCTAACGCAAGAGCATAGAGCGCATCCTTGGACCCGAAAGCCGCGTAAAAGCTGCCTGGCTTCAGCTTCAACTCGCGCTCCAGATCTTTCAGCGACGTCCCCGCCCAGCCCTGACGCCAGAAAATATCCCTGGCCTGGTCAATCAGCGCATCACGGTCATACGAGGGTTTTCGGGGCATCGGCCTCACCATTTCTTGAATGATCATTCAAATATATACTTGAGTGATTGCTCAATAAACCCTATTTCGGAGTCATCGCGCCAAAAAATGGAGTTTCGACATGGCAAACTTTCCATCCCACGATCTGACCACCGCCCCTGAAGGATCCAAACCCCTGCTGGAAAAATCTCAGGCAGCTTTTGGTCGCTTGCCCGGCCTGCACAAGGTTATGTCTGAGAGCCCCCAGCATCTGGAAGGCTATCAGGTTCTGCACAACCTGTTCCTGCAGACCGATTTCGACAACGATGAGAAAACCGTTGTCTGGCAGACCATCAATGTAGAAAACGAATGCCACTACTGTGTCCCGGCCCATACCGGCATCGCAAAGATGATGAAGGTGCCGGACGAGATCACCAACGCCCTGCGCGACGAAACTCCGCTGCCCAGCGCCAAGCTCGAGGCGCTGCGTACTTTCACCCTGCAGATGATGCACCAGCGTGGCAACGTCACTGACGAGCAGATGCAGGCGTTCTTTGATGCCGGCTATTCGCACCGCGCGGTATTGGACGTGGTTCTGGGGCTGGCACAGAAAACCATGTCGAACTACGTCAACCACATGGCTCAAACGCCGGTAGACAAGGTCTTCCATCCCCTACTTTGGAAACGCAAAGTCAGCGAACCCGCTTAAGGGGTCACGACCGAACCTTCATCACCTTCGGTCACAACCAGCGTCTGGGCGCGATCGCCCAGATCCGCAAACAGCTCAGGCCCGGTGCCCGTCATCCAGGCCTGAGCGCCAAGAGCGCAGATCTCATCATACAGCGCGGCCCGGCGCCCGGCGTCCAGATGTGCCGCCACCTCATCCAGCAAAACAATCGGCGGCGCCCCAACCAGGCCGGCCAGCGCCCGCGCGTTGGACAGGATCAGTGAGACCAAAAGCGCCTTCTGCTCTCCGGTCGAGCAATCCTTGGCGGGAACGCCCTTGGCAGCATACACGCCCCATAAATCCGACCGATGCGGGCCCACCAATGTCCGGCCTGCCGCCAAATCGCGAAAGCGGCTTTCGGTCAGCGCCTCGCGCAGATCGTCCGATGTCTCAGGCATGGCGCCCTCGGTCTGCACCAGTTCCAGCTCCGCAGATGGAAAAGCCGTTTCGGCTTGAGCCTGCGCCGCGCGCAAATAATCCAAAGCGGCCAGTCGTGCCGCGTGGATGCGATGGCCCATCTCAGCCATCTGCCCCTCAAGCGCGGCATACCAGTGCGCGTCCCGTACTTGTTCTTTCAGCAGGCGGTTACGTTCCCGCATTGCCTTTTCATAGGTCAGGGAAGCTTCGGCATGGGTGGGATCAAAACTCAGGGCGAGCCGGTCCAGAAACCGCCGCCGACCCTCGGCTCCTTCGATCCACAAACGGTCCATTGACGGAATCAACCAGACGACGCGCGCCAGCTTTCCCAGATCGATCTGCGTCGCAGCCTTTTCATCAACCCGAACCTGACGCGCCGCGCCGCTTTCAGACCAGGTCTCAATCTCACATTGTTGACCCTGCGCCTGCAACAGCCCGGACAATTTCCAGCCCAGCGCCTCGGGTCGCCTCGTCATCTCGGCCGCACTTGCCCGTCGCATCCCGCGACCGGGCGAGAACAAAGACACCGCTTCAAGGATGTTGGTTTTACCGGCCCCGTTTGGACCATGAATGGCCACCGGCCGCCCATCCAACGACAACCGCGTCATCTTGTGGGACCGAAAGTGCGAGACCGTAAGCTCGGTCAGGGCCAAAGTCATGACCCCTCCCTTCTTCTGTTTTGATAAACCTCCGTCGGAGGCATCGACCGTCAGCGCAATCAGACGCGCATCGGCATGACCACGTAAACCGCGCTCTGGTCATTGCCTTCACGCATCAATGTCGGATCACCTGCGGAATTGAACAGGAACACCGCATTTTCGCGATCCACCTGAGACGCAATCTCCAGCAGGTATTTGGCATTGAAGCCGATTTCCAACCGCTCGTCGCCATAAGCGACGGCCAATTCTTCCTCTGCCGCACCGCTGTCAGGGGCGTTTACCGACAGCACCAGCTTGTCACCGTCCAGTTGCAGCTTCACGGCGCGCGAGCGTTCTGACGACACAGTTGCAACCCGGTCCACGGCCTGTGCGAATTCGGCGGCATCCACCTCCATCTTGCGGGTGTTGCCCTGCGGAATGACGCGCGTGTAGTCGGGGAAGGTTCCGTCGATCACCTTCGACGTCAGAGTGATATCCGGTGTAGCGAAACGCACTTTGGTTTCGCTGACCGAAACAGCGATATCCATCTCGTCATCGTCCAGCAGCTTGCGCAGCTCACCGACGGTCTTGCGCGGTACGATTACGCCCGGCATGTCCGCCGCGCCATCGGGACAATCCGCGTCGATGCGGGCAAGACGGTGACCATCCGTTGCCACACAGCGCAACACCTTGCCGCCTTCGGGGCCATCGGTCACGTGCATGTAGACACCATTCAGGTAGTACCGTGTCTCTTCCGTCGAGATCGCAAATTTCGATTTGTCGAACAGACGGCGCAGCAATGCGGCCGAGGCCGTGAAGTTTGATTGGTATTCCGACGACGCCATCACCGGGAAATCTTCTTTCGGCAGTGTCGCCAACGAGAAATTCGAGCGCCCCGCCTCGACCGTCAGACGACCTGCGGCGCTGTCGGCGGTCAGAGTTACCAAGGCTCCGTCGGGCAGTTTGCGCACAATCTCATGCAACGTGGTTGCGGCAACCGTTGTTGCGCCAGCCTTTTCGACCTGTGCGGGGGCTTTGTCGACTACCTCGATGTCCAGATCGGTTGCCCGAAACAGGACCTGATCGCCTTCCGCCTCAATCAGCACATTGGCCAGGATCGGAATTGTGTTGCGGCGTTCCACAACGGACTGGGCCTGAGAGACGGCCTTGAGAAGGGTGCCGCGTTCGATGCTGATCTTCATACCCTCTATTCCTCTGACTTGCGTGCCGAAAATGGGCGGGACTGGCACGTTAGCGGTTCCACCCTGAGGCACAAGGATTTTTTATGGTTTTCTGGGTCGGATTGCCCCTACCGTCAAGAGGCACGTGGCTGTACGGGCACAGTTCATCTTCGACCGTGGACAATAGCGCACAAGAAAAAACCCCGGACCTGTGGCCGGGGTATTTCGTGAGCGTGGATGATTTAAGTCAGGCCTCCAGCGAGCGGCGCAGCATTTCCACGTCTTCGGCGATCTGGCCATCGGTCAGCTTCAGCTCTTCAATGCGCTTGACGCCGTGCATGACCGTGGTGTGGTCCCGCCCGCCAAAGCGGCGGCCAATCTCGGGCAGTGACCGGCTGGTCAGCTGTTTGCACAGATACATCGCAACCTGACGAGGACGCGCATACGAGCGGAGGCGTTTCGGCCCGATGATGTCGGACAGGCGGATATTATAGTAATCCGACACTTTGCGCTGGATCTCTTCGACAGTGATCTTGCGTTCCGAGGCGCGCAGCACGTCAGCCAAACAATCCTGTGTCAGCTCCATATCGATCTCACGCCCCACCAGAGAGGCAAAGGCGAACAAACGTGTCAGGGCGCCTTCCAGCACGCGAACGTTGGTCGAGATACGATGAGCGAGGAATTCCAAAACACCGTCGGCGATCGTCAGGTCGGGATAGGTGCTGCTGTATTGCTGCACCTTGTTTTGCAGGATACCCAGACGCAGTTCATAATCGGTCGGATGCAGATCAACGACCAGACCGCATTGCAAACGCGACTTCACCCGGTCCTCAAGATCCTTGATCTCACCCGGAGCGCGGTCAGCCGAGATGATAATCTGCTTGTTCTGATCCACCAGGGCATTGAACGTGTGGAAGAATTCCTCCTGTGTGGAATCCTTGCCAGCGATGAACTGCACGTCATCGACCATCAGCACGTCCACCGAACGGAACAGATGTTTGAAATCCATCATCCGACGCTCACGCAGTGCCTGAACGAAGCGGTACATGAACTGTTCGGCAGACAGATAGAGTACGTTCAGCTCTGGATGCTTGGTCTTCAGTTCCCAAGCGATGGCATGCATCAGGTGGGTTTTACCCAAACCCACGCCACCATAAAGAACCAGCGGATTGAAGGTGACCGGCCCGCCCTCGGACACGCGGCGCGCGGCGGCATGGGCAAGCTCGTTGGGCTTGCCAACGACAAAACTGTCAAAGGTGAACCGTGCGTCCAGCGGCGCGGCCTGCAGAGCTTCGAGCGCTCCGTTCGCCAAGTCTGTCGCAGATACAGATTGTTCCGGTCGGGCGATCTTCTGGGGTTCGTCTGCGGATGGTGCAGGACGCACTGGCGAGTTGGCTGCCGTGCGGAAGGCCAGACGCTGCACTGTCTCACCCGAGGTGTTCAGCTCATAGAGAATAAGGTCCGCGAAATTTTGACTGACGTAGTTGCCCATAAAGTTGGTCGGCACTGAGAATACAGCCACACCATCCTGCAACTCTTTAAATTCCAGAGGTTCAATCCAGGTGGTGAAATTATTCTTACCGACGGCTTTCAGCAACTTGCTACGCAGTTGTCCCCATTTCTCTTGTGTCATTCAGCGCCTCACGCATCCCATTAATTATTGACCTGTCAGCCTTATCAAAACGGCCAGGTTCCCTAATATTTTGCGTTCACACACAAGGATACCCTTGCGCCGGATCGCCCGATCCGGCGGGTATTTTTTGAAAGTCAGCGCGCCAAAGCCTGTCCCACAGCAGAACATATCGGCCATCAAAGGCACGCGTCACAATCCAGTTTTTCGACAGGGCGAGAATCGTCGGAAACCCGAGACCCACAGCAGATCGTCCGTCCGGCAATTGCCGGTTTTCGAACATTCGTCCCTAGATCATCCTGATGCCCGTCAGTTCGATCTTTGGAACAGCCTGTCCCCCCAAGCGAGTGAATCGCTGACTTAGTGGTAACAAGAGGGCACGGGTTGCGGCAACGAAACTCTGATATTGACTCGGGTCTGAGAGCGAAAGAATCTCTCGGGCTCGGGAAGACGCGGCATTCCGGCAACAATGAAAAAGGCGCCACATGGTGCGACGCCTCTTTCAAGAATTAACACTTGACGTGCTTTTCCGAGAATCAACCCAGCGCTTTAACGCGCGCCGACAGACGCGACATTTTGCGAGAAGCAGTGTTCTTGTGGAAGACACCTTTGGTGACGCCGCGCATCAGTTCAGGCTGAGCCTCACGCAGAGCTGCGGTTGCCACTTCCTTGTCACCGGATGCGATCGCTTCTTCTACTTTGCGCAGATAGGTACGGATGCGCGAACGACGTGCTTTGTTGATTGCGAAACGCTTTTCGTTCTGACGTGCGCGCTTCTTTGCCTGGGGCGAATTTGCCATGTGTCTTTGACCTTTGTTCGGTACGGTTATCTGGGTTTGCGCGCCACGGATATCTCCGCACCGGGTCATCGATCACGAGTGTGAGTCGGGCCAGAGCGGGCCGCACGCGCATGTATAGCGGCGGTCTCTATCCAAGTTTGCAGGGTTTGCCAAGCTGATTCTTGTGACTTGCAAACCGTCCACGAAAAAGGCGGGGCTTGCCCGCCTGTTCTCAGGACAATTAACGCGGCTTACTTGTCGCGGAATTGCGCTGCACGCTTTTCAAGGAAAGCCGCCATGCCTTCCTTCTGATCCTCGGTGGCGAACATCGAATGGAACACGCGGCGTTCGAACAGCATCCCTTCGCTCAGCGGAACCTCATAGCTGCGGTTCACAGCCTCTTTGGCCGCAATCGCGGTCAGCTGAGATTTTTCGGCAATCTTCTGGGCTGCGCCCATCGCCTCGTCGATCAGCTTTTTGGCTGGAACAACACGGCTGACCAATCCGGCACGCTCGGCCTCTTCGGCATCCATGAAACGGCCGGTCAGGTTCATGTCCATCGATTTGGATTTGCCCACGAACCGCGTCAGGCGCTGGCTGCCGCCCAGACCGGCAATAACGCCCAGATTGATTTCGGGTTGCCCGAACTTGGCCGTATCAGCAGCGATAATGAAATCGCACAGCATCGCCAATTCGCACCCGCCGCCCAGCGCATAGCCGCCAACAGCTGCAATGATAGGCTTGCGAATGGCCGTGACACGATCATTGGCGTCGGCAAAAAGGTTGATGTTGAACACATCAACAAAGCTCATCTCCGACATTTCCTTGATGTCCGCGCCGGCGGCGAAAGCCTTGTCCGAACCCGTAACGACGATGCAGCGCACTTTGTCGTTGCTGTCTGCGTCTTCCAGCGCGTCGCACAGTTCACCCAGTAACTGGGTGTTCAGCGCATTCATCGCGTCTGGTCGGTTGAGCTTGATAAGGGCGACGTGGTCTTCGATTTCGACGATGATCGTCTCAAATGCCATGAGGTCAAAGTTCCGGTTGTTCCGTTCAGGTACGATTCCTTATCACGCGATTTCGCTGGATCAAGTTATCTTTGGCATTGCGCGCAATAGAAGGATGAGCGACCGGACTGAGTGATTCTCTTGATCGCGGCACCGCAACCTTCGGTCCGGCAGGGCTTTCCCTCACGGCCATAAACATCAAAGCTGTGCTGGAAATATCCAAGTTCTCCATCGGCTTGGCGGAAATCCCGTAGAGAAGACCCGCCTGCCTCAATGGCGTCCTGCAACACCTGCCGGATGATCGGAACCAGCGCCGCCACACGCAGTGCGGAAATTTGTCCGGCTTTGCGACGTGGCGACACACCGGCGCGATAAAGAGCCTCACAGACGTAGATATTGCCCAATCCGGCAACGATTCCCTGATCCAGCAATGCGGATTTGACCGGACTGTTCTTCCCTCGAAACGCTTCAACCAAGTGTTGCTCGTGAAAGTCGTTGCCCAGTGGTTCCGGCCCCAGAACCGACAGCAGCTTGTGATCTTCAGCGGTTGACGTTGGCATCAAGTCCATTGCCCCGAACCGGCGCGGGTCATTGAACGTGACGCGCGCGCCATTGGCCATGTGAAAGACCACATGGTCGTGCTTTTCCGGAGCGGGATGGTTATGCGCAAACTGCCCAAGCGGATCACCGGACACTGTCATACGCCCCGACATGCCCAGATGGATCAACAAAGTCTCGCCACTGCCGAGGTCGGCCAGGATGTATTTCGATCGCCGCCGCAGACGGTCTACTCGCTGCCCGGTCAGCCGCTCAGCCATGCGTTCGGGAAACGGCCAGCGCAGATCAGGACGATTCACATCCGCCTTTACGATTACCACCCCCTCCATCGCGGGGGTCAGGCCGCGTCTTACTGTCTCGACCTCAGGCAATTCGGGCATTTGGGGCTCCTAAATCAAAGGGCCGCATTGTGCCCCTGTTCCAGAGCCCTATAACAGAGGCGAAATTCGACAAACGGCAAGGCAAATGTCCGACAACAGCGACAAGACCACTCATTTCGGGTTCGAAACCGTCCGCGAGGCTGACAAGGCCGGACGCGTACAGGGCGTGTTCAACTCGGTCGCCTCGAAATACGACGTGATGAACGATGTCATGTCGATGGGTATCCACCGCGTCTGGAAAGACGCGATGATGGACTGGCTTGCGCCCCGGCCCGGCCAGCGCCTCATTGATGTTGCAGGGGGTACCGGCGACATCTCATTCCGGTTCTTGAAACGCGCGGGGTACGGCCACGCGACCGTTCTGGACCTGACCGAACCGATGCTGGTCGAAGGTCGCAAGCGCGCTGAAGCCGAGCAGATGGTGGACAGCCTGAATTGGGTAGTTGGCGACGCGATGGCCCTGCCGTTCGAGGACAACACCTTCGACGTCTACACGATTTCCTTCGGCATTCGGAACGTGACCCGCCCGCAAGAGGCCCTGAACGAAGCGTTCCGCGTCCTCAAACCCGGTGGTCGTTTGATGGTGTTGGAATTCAGCCAGTTGCCCAACGACGGGCTGCAAAAGCTCTATGACCTCTACAGTTTCAATGTCATCCCGCGCATGGGCAAGCTGATCGCCAACGATTACGACAGCTATCAGTATCTGGTGGAATCCATCCGCAAGTTTCCGGATCAAGAGACGTTCCTGGGTATGATTCGCACCGCCGGTTTCGAAAACGCCAAGTTCCGCAATCTCAGCATGGGTATCGCCGCGCTGCATTCCGGTTGGAAGATCTGATACATGCGTGGACCCCACAACATCATTCGCCTGATACGCACAGGCGCCACGCTAGAGCGCACAGGCGCTATGAACGTCGTCCTGGACGCGTTCGAAGCCCCGCGCGCAGTGCGCATCCTTGCCCATACTTTGGGTAAACCGTTTCAGTGGCTGGGCTACAAGGGCGACCCCGAGATGCCGCCTGCCACCCGCGCGCTAACTGCACTGGGCCCCGCTTACATCAAGTTCGGCCAGGTTCTGTCGACCCGCCCGGACGTCGTTGGTGAGGAATTGGCGGAACAGCTGCGCGTTCTTCAGGACAAATTGCCCCCGTTCTCTCGAACCGAGGCCATGGCAGAGGTTGAAAAGGAGCTTGGGCAACCCGTCGCAGAGATGTTCAGCGAGTTCAGCGAACCGATCGCCGCCGCTTCTATCGCGCAGGTCCACAAAGCCAAACTGGCAAGCACTGGCGAGGACGTCGCCGTCAAAGTTCTGCGCCCCAATATCGAACGCGCGTTTCGCAAGGACGTGGACGCGTTTTATTTTGCCGCCCGTATCGTTCAGCTTTTTGCCCCCGGTGCGCGCCGGTTACGCCCGATGGAAGTCATCGAGCATTTCGACGGCGTTGTACGCGGCGAGCTGGATCTGCGGCTGGAAAGTTCTGCGGCTTCGGAATACGCCGCCAACACCAAAGACGATGCCGGGTTTTGGCTGCCGCCTGTTGTTTGGTCCCTGTCTGCGCGTCGCGTTATGACGCTCAGCTGGGCGGACGGCATTGCACTCGGGGACAATGACGCGCTGGATGCGGCAAATCATGACCGCCGCGATCTGGCAGAGCGTGTCCTGCGGATGTTCCTGCTTCATGCCCTGAGGGACGGCTATTTCCACGCCGACATGCATCAGGGTAACCTGAAGGTCGCGGCCAATGGCGATATCATTGCCTATGATTACGGAATCATGGGCCATATCGATGAATACACCCGACGGGTCTATGCCGAGATCCTGTTCGGTTTCATTCGCCGCGACTACAAACGTGTAGCCGAAGTGCATTTCGAAGCCGGTTATGTGCCCGCCAATCAGGATGTCGATGAATTCGCCCGCGCCCTGCGTGCCGTAGGTGAGCCTATCTTTGGAATGGACGCCACGCACATCTCGATGGGCCGTCTACTAAACTACCTGTTCGAAGTCACCGAACGCTTCGGTATGGAAACGCGGACCGAACTGATCCTGTTGCAACGAACGATGGTCGTGGTCGAAGGTGTTGCCCGGTCTTTGGATCCGCATACCAATATTTGGGAAGTAGCCCGCCCCGTGGTCGAAGATTATATCAAGCAATCCATCGGCCCCCGCGCAGCCCTTCGGGATATTGGCAAGACTGCAATGGTCCTTGCCCGTTTCGGCCCACGCCTGCCTGTGCTGGTCGAAAACGCCCTTATCGCGCAGACACATAAAGACGAGCCACCAAAACCCGGCCTCGCAACTGCGATTCTACCCGCAGCGCTGGGCGCTGTTGCAGGCGCAGCGATTGTCTTGGTAATAATGGCGCTCGGCTAGTTTTGATCCGCCTGCTTCCGCAGGCGGCAAATGCCCTTTAGCTGAATTGCGGCCTGTCAGGTTGGGGGGGGTGACTGCCCCCTACCCGTTCACTTGTCAGAGCCGCTCGATTGCAATGGCAATGCCCTGCCCGCCACCGATGCACATGGTGACCAATCCCTTTGCACCCCCGATGCGCTCCAATTCATACAGAGCCTTCAAAGTGATAATTGCCCCAGTGGCTCCTACCGGATGACCCAAAGCAATAGCACCACCATTCGGGTTCACTCGGGCTGCATCAAGCCCCAGCTCCTGATTGACGGCCAAAGCTTGCGACGCAAAGGCTTCGTTGCTTTCGATGACGTCGAAATCCTCTACCGACAAGCCGGTTTTCTTCATCAGGTTTTGAACTGCCGGTACCGGGCCGATGCCCATCACCTCGGGACGAACGCCAGCGTGTGCGTAACCCAGAATGCGCGCTTTGGGCTTTAAACCGGCTTTCTCTGCTGCGTCTGTAGTTGCCAATACCATCGCCGCAGCACCATCGTTGATGCCCGATGCGTTGCCTGCCGTGACACGTCCGTCCTTTTTGAAAACAGCACGCAACCCTGACAATGCTTCAACCGTCGTCGCCTTGGGATGCTCGTCTACAGCGAAGTCCACCATATCGCGTTTGACCTTCACCTGCACCGGAGTGATCTGGCTTTCGAAATATCCGGCATCTATGGCTGCCGCCGCGCGGGACTGGCTCGTCAAAGCAAACTCGTCCATTTGCTCACGGCTGATTTGATGCTCATCCGCCACATTTTCCGCCGTGACCCCCATATGCCCTGTGCCGAACGGACAGTTCAGCGCGCCCAGCATCATGTCCAACGAGGCGACATCCCCCATCTTGGCACCCCAGCGTGCCTGCGGCACGATATAGGGACTGCGCGACATGCTTTCCGCACCACCAGCGACGGCGAAATCCGCATCACCCATCATTAGAGACTGAACCGCCGATACAACCGCTTGCGCGCCAGAGCCGCACAACCGGTTCACATTCATCGCTGGGGTCTCGTTCGGTATGCCCGCCTGCATTGCCGCGACACGTGACAGATACATATCCCGAGGCTCGGTACTGATCACGTTTCCGAACACCACGTGACCGATTTGGCTACCTTCGACGCCCGAGCGCTCCAACGCCGCCTTGGTAACGACGGTTGCCAAATCAATCGGTGCAGTCGAGGCAAGCGCGCCGCCAAACGTTCCAATCGCTGTGCGGGCTCCGTCCAGTATTACGATGTCGGTCATGTCTCACTCCTCTTGGATTTGGTGACAGTATGCATCCGCAGCATCCGCCTGTCGCGCAGGACGTTCCGTCACGACCGGAATTGACAAAGCACCGCCAAAGGCGCATGAAATTCCGTCATGACGGAAAGCACAGACGATATCCTGACACTTCTGCCCGCCCGCCTGAAAGAGGCGCGTCGCGCCAAGGGGCTGTCTCTTGAAGCCGTGGCCAATCTGAGCGGCGTGTCCCGGTCCATGGTCAGCCAGATCGAGCGCGGCGAAAGCAGCCCGACAATCTCGACCTTGTGGAACCTGACCCGAGCATTGCAGGTGGATTTTGCGGGCCTTTTGGAAGAAGGCAGCGGCACCGACCGGATTGAGGTTCTCAGGACATCCGAAGTGCCCAGCATCGACAATATGGGCCAGAACTGTCGAATTCGAATCCTATCCCCTCCGGAAGAAGCTGGCGGACACGAAGTCTATGACATTCGTTTTGATCAGAACGGCGCGTTGAACAGCCAACCCCATACAAGGGGCGCGCAGGAGCAGCTTACAGTCTTGGAGGGTTCGGTTCGGGTGACATCCGGATCAGCAGCCATGGACCTGAACCAAGGAGATACGGCCCGTTATGCAGCTGATGTGTTGCATTCGATTTCCTCAGAAGATGGCCCGGCCCGCGTTTTCCTGATCGTCAAAAACGCCTGATTTCGGCGAATTTCCGCCTTCACGGAAATTTTTCCGTAATTTTGCATGTCCCCTATTTGGGAAATGTATCCGTTATGTTAGATAAGCGACTCAAAGCAAGGAGATCGCCATGGCAGATGCATTCCTGTCCCACATCACGGACACTCTCGCGCAGATCGAAGCTGAAGGGCTTTATAAACGCGAACGAATGATCACCTCGCCTCAGGGCGGTGAGATTACTGTGGGCGACAAACAGGTGATCAACCTGTGCGCCAACAACTATCTGGGCCTTGCAGATCACCCAGCGCTGATTGACGCGGCCAAAGGTGCGATGGAGCCCAAAGGGTTCGGCATGGCCTCGGTTCGTTTCATCTGTGGAACGCAGGACATTCACCGTGAGCTGGAACAGCGACTGGCCAAATTCCTGAACAAGGATGATTCGATCCTTTTCGCCGCCTGTTTCGATGCCAATGGCGGGTTGTTTGAGCCCTTGTTAGGGCCTGATGACGCCATTATTTCGGACAGTCTGAACCACGCCTCGATCATCGACGGGGTGCGGCTGTGCAAGGCCAAACGCTATCGTTATCTGAACAACGACATGAACGACCTCGAAGCCTGGCTGAAACAGGCGCGCGAGGACGGGGCGCGTCATATCATGATCGCCACTGATGGCGTGTTTTCGATGGACGGCTATCTGGCCAACCTGCCAAGGATCCGGGAGTTGGCTGACAAATACGACGCCATCGTGATGGTCGATGATTGTCACGCGACCGGTTTCATGGGACCGAACGGCGCGGGTACGCCGGATCACTTCGGCATCGACGTGGATATTCTGACGGGAACCTTGGGCAAGGCACTTGGGGGGGCAATCGGCGGCTATATCGCCGGGCCGCAGCCAGTGATCGACCTGCTGCGGCAGCGGGCGCGGCCCTATCTGTTCTCAAATTCGCTGCCGCCCTCCATTGTCGCCGCCGGACTTGAGGCGATCCGACTGGTCGAAGAAGGCGACATGCTGCGCGCGCAATTGTTCGGTAACGCCAAATACTGGCGCGCAAGTTTGGAGAAGCTGGGCTTTGACCTGCTGCCCGGCGAGCATCCGATCATCCCGGTCATGCTGGGCGAAGCCACACTGGCGCAAGAAATGGCGTCACGGTTGTTTGATGAAGGCGTCTATGTCTCGGGCTTCTTCTTTCCGGTCGTCCCGCGCGGGCAGGCGCGAATCAGAACACAGATGAATGCGGCTCTGACCAAGGGCGAACTTGACCGTGCGCTAGCGGCCTTTGGCAAAGTCGGCAAGGAGTTGGGAGTGATCTGATGCGACCGAACACGATGAAGGCGCTTGAAAAATCCAAACCCGAAGAAGGGTTGTGGATGGTGCAGGCCCCAGTCCCCGAGATCAATCCGGATGAGGTTTTGATCCGCATAAACAAAACCGGCATTTGCGGCACTGACATCCATATCTGGAATTGGGACGACTGGGCTTCGGCGACAGTTCCGGTTCCGATGATCACCGGCCATGAATTTGCCGGTGAAATTGTCGAGATCGGGCGCAATGTCGCCGGGCTGGAAATCGGTCAGCGTTGCTCAGGTGAGGGACATCTGATCACCACCGACAGTCGACAGAGCCGGGCGGGAAAGTTTCACCTTGATCCCGGCACGCGCGGCATCGGGGTGAACGAACAGGGTGCTTTTGCACAATACCTGAAACTGCCCGCATTCAACGTGGTTCCCCTGCCCGATGATGTGCCAGATGAAATCGGCGCCATTCTTGATCCGCTGGGAAATGCCGTCCACACCGCGCTCAGCTTTGATCTGCTGGGTGAGGATGTGTTGATCACCGGCGCCGGGCCTATTGGCATCATGGCCGCGGCAGTTGCCCGCCACGCGGGGGCACGGCACGTCGTTATCACAGACATCAACCGGGACCGCCTCAAACTGGCGGAACACGTTGTCCCCAATCTGCGCGCAGTAGATGTAACCGACGAAGAGTTGCAGGACGTGATCGCCGAGCTGGGGATGAGAGAAGGTTTCGACGTGGGTCTGGAAATGTCCGGCTCGCAAGCCGCGCTGGATCAGATGGTCGAGGCCTTGGTCATGGGAGGCAAAATCGCCCTGCTAGGGATTCCACCCGGCAAATCTCCGGTCGATTGGAGCCGTATCGTGTTCAAAGCCATCACCATCAAGGGCGTTTATGGCCGCGAGATGTTCGAAACCTGGTACAAGATGATCGCCATGCTGCAGAACGGGCTGGATGTCAGCCGGGTCATCACTCATCGCTTTTCAGTCGATGACTTTGCCAAGGGCTTTAAGGCCATGAAATCCGGACTCTCCGGTAAGGTTGTTCTGGACTGGACCTAAGGCGCTGGAAAGTTGCAAAATTAGTCCCTACACAGGTGCAAAACGGCATTCGGGAGGGGTGACATGGGCGACAGCAACAAGGATGATCGCATTCTGGAACGGGGGATCGAGGACACTCTGGTCACCGATTTCGCTAAAACACATCGCAAAAGCTATGGCGATTTTTTGCAGCTCAAGACCTTGCTGAACCTGCAAAAGACGTTTCAAGACCCGGCGCAACCGGATGAGATGCTGTTTATCATCATCCATCAGGTCAGCGAGCTGTGGCTGAAGCTGATGCATCATCAGTTGGTCGAAGTCCGGCGTTTCCTGCAAGAGGATGATTTCGGTCCGGCAATGAAGAACCTTGACCGGATCAAAGCGATCCAGCGGCAGCTGATCGCCGCCTGGGAAACGTTACTGACCATGACACCCGCCGACTATATGACGTTCCGGCACGCCCTCGGCAATTCCTCGGGCTTTCAAAGTTATGGCTATCGTCAGATCGAGTTCATTCTGGGCAACAAGGACGCCTCGACCCTGAAAGTGCATGAACATGACCCTGAAGTCATGGAGATGCTGAATGCGGCGCTGACCAAGCCTTCGCTCTACGATGAAGTGTTGCGCATGTTGTCCCGGCAAGGCTTTGACGTGCCACGCGATTTGCTGGACCGGGACTTTGCACAGCCCTACTCCGGCGACCCGCGTGTGGTGAAAATCTGGGTCAAAGTGTTCCGCAACACGGAAGAACACTGGGATCTGTATGCCTTGGCCGAAAAATTGATGGATGTGGAATCTCTGTTTCAACGCTGGCGGTTCGATCATGCCACAGCAGTGGAGCGTGTGATCGGCATGCAACCCGGAACAGGTGGCTCCAGCGGGGTCGCGTTCCTGCGAAAAGCGCTGGAGTTGCGGTTCTTCCACGACCTCTACGACATGAGGACCGAATTGATGTACACGAAGCAGGATTGAACCATGCTGTACCGGGGATTCACCAAAGAAGAGCTGGATCAGGAATACGCGCCCAGTTCCATGGTGGGCGGTGATCTGACCCCATACATCGCCAGCTACGCAGCGCTCAGCGCCCAGTACCGCGCGCAGATGGAGGTTAAAGAGTACCTGTCATATGGCGATAACCCCGCGCATGTGCTCGATTTCTTTCCTGCGCTCACAGACAATGCGCCGCTGCATGTCTTCATTCACGGCGGGTATTGGCAGGCTCTCAGCCAGCGAGAATCTGCGATGATGGCCCCGGCCCTCGTCGAAAGCGGACAGGCCTTTGCAACATTAAACTATACGCTCGCCCCCGAGGCGCGTTTGGACCAGATGATCGGGGAATGCCGCGACGCGTTGCTGTGGCTGGCTTCGCAAGCCGAGGAGCTCGGATTCGATCCGTCACGGATCAGCCTTTCAGGACACAGCGCGGGCGGGCATCTGGCCGCCATGGTCATGGCAACCGCGTCGGACACACTGGCCCGCGCCGGGATTCGTGTTCGCGATGTGACCCTGATCAGCGGTGTATTCGATCTGGAACCGATCAGCCAGACCCCGGTGAACGACCCGCTGCAACTGACCCCGGTCGAGGTGCATGATCTCTCACCCAGTCTGCATTTACCTGCGCCCGGTCCGCGATACCGGGTGACAGTGGCAGAACGGGACACGCCAGAGTTTATTCGTCAAAGTCGGGATTATGCAGAACAGCTGCGCAAGGCCGGGCATTCAGTCAGTTTTGACTTGCAAAAGGGGATGCATCATTTCGACATCATCATGCACCCCGGTACATTTCTGCCCACTGTGCCTGCGTAAACACGTGGTCTCAATATGAAAACAGCGGCTCCAAGGAACCGCTGTTTTCTTCATTCGTTTCCGGATCAATCCAGCGTGCGAGTGACTTCTTCACGCTCGAATATCTCGATCACGTCGCCCTGACGGATATCGTCGTAGTTCTCGAAGGCCATACCGCATTCCTGACCCGACTGGACCTCAGCCACTTCGTCCTTGAAGCGCTTCAGCGTCTTCAGCGTGCCTTCGTGGATCACCACGTTGTCGCGCAGCAGGCGGACGCCTGCGGAACGACGGGCAACGCCTTCGGTAACCAGACAGCCAGCAACCTTGCCAACGCCAGTGACCTTGAAGACTTCGCGAATTTCGGCGTAACCGATGAACTTTTCGCGGATCTCGGCGCTCAGAAGGCCGGATGCGGCCGCTTTGACGTCGTCCACAAGATCGTAAATCACCGAGTAGTAGCGAATCTCGACACCCTTCTGGTTCGCGGTATTCCGTGCCGAAGCATTGGCACGAACGTTGAAGCCAAAGATCGGCGCACCGGAGGCTTCGGCAAGACCGACGTCTGTCTCGGTGATCGCACCAACGCCCGAGTGCAGCACGCGAACGCGTACTTCGTCGTTGCCGATCTTCTCCATCGCCTGAACGATGGCTTCGGCCGAACCCTGCACATCCGCTTTCATCAGAATCGGCAGCTCGGTGACGTTTTCGTCTTCCTTGGCTTTCTGCATCAACTGCTCAAGGGTTGTCGCGGCACCGGCGGCGGCGCGTTTGTCCTTGGCAGCTTGCTCACGGTAGGCGGCGATTTCGCGGGCCTGCGCTTCGGTCTCGGTCACGTTTAGAACGTCACCCGCTTCGGGCGTACCGTTGAGACCCAGAACCTCGACAGGAACCGACGGGCCAGCTTCTTTAACGCGCTCGCCCTTGTCGTTGATCAGCGCACGGACCTTACCGTACTGCTCACCCACAACGAAGATGTCGCCCTGGTGCAGGGTCCCGTTCTGAACCAGAACAGTGGCCACTGGACCGCGGCCCACATCCAGCTGCGCCTCGATCACAGCACCTTGTGCAGCGCGATTCGGGTTGGCTTTCA
The DNA here is from genome assembly GCF_057221115.1 of Ruegeria sp. HKCCD6426. NCBI lineage: Bacteria > Pseudomonadati > Pseudomonadota > Alphaproteobacteria > Rhodobacterales > Roseobacteraceae > Ruegeria > Ruegeria sp. HKCCD6426. Next base: position 254,884 of record NZ_JBWVBF010000002.1, read on the forward strand.
GCTCCAGAATCTCGGATTGCAGCGCAATGGCTTCCAGCAGCTCGTCCAGGCCCTGGCCAGTTACGGCCGAAACCTCGACGTCCTGAACTTCACCGGACATCTTCTCGACGATCACTTCGTGCTGCAGCAGGTCGGTGCGTACCTTGTCCGGGTTCGCATCGGGTTTGTCGATCTTGTTGATCGCCACGATCATCGGCACTTCGGCGGCCTTGGCGTGGTTGATCGCCTCAATCGTCTGCGGCATCACCGCGTCATCGGCGGCGACAACCAGAACCACGATATCCGTCACCTGAGCACCACGCGAGCGCATCGAGGTAAAGGCCGCGTGGCCAGGCGTATCCAGGAACGTCAGCGTTGCGCCGCCATCAGTCTGAACCTGATAGGCGCCGATATGCTGAGTGATGCCACCGGCCTCACCCGCGACAACACGCGCGTCGCGAATCGCGTCCAGCAGCGAGGTTTTGCCGTGGTCAACGTGACCCATGATGGTGATGACCGGCGGCCGCGGCTGCAAGTCTTTGTCGTCGTCTTCAACCTCTTTGATGACATCCTCGACGTCCGAATCAGAGACGCGGGTCACCTTGTGGCCGAATTCTTCGATGATCAGTTCGGCAGTATCGGCGTCGATGGTCTGGTTCTGTGTGACCATCATGCCCATGTTCATCAGCGATTTGACAACATCGGCCACGCGCTCGGCCATACGGTTGGCCAGTTCCGAAACCGTGATCGCTTCGGGCAGCTGAACGTCGCGGATCACCTTTTCCCGCTCGACCGTACCGCCCATCGCCTTCTGACGCGCACGCTCCTGCTTACGCTTCATCGCGGCCATCGAGCGTTGGCGATTGCCTTCGCCACCAGTGGCCTGACCAAGTGTCAGCTTACCCGACCGGCGGTTGTCATCGCGACCCTTGCGCGAGCCCCGCTGATCGCGTTCGCGATCCTGCTTACGCGGAGTGGCCGCCGGGGCCGGTTTGCTGGCAGGGCTGCGGGCGGGCTTGGGTTCTTCCGGTGCCGGGGCGGTTGCGGCGCGTTTGGCCGCTTCTTCAGCCTCTTTGCGCTTGCGTTCTTCCTCTTCGGCCTTCTGGCGTGCACGTTCTTCAGCTTCGCGCTGTTCGCGTTCCTTGGCCTCTTGCTCGGCACGTCGGCGGGCGCGCTCTTCTTCGCGCGCCTTTTCCTGTGCCTCACGGGCTGCGGCCTCTTCAGCCTCGCGCGCCTTGGCAGCCTGAAGCGCCTTCATCCGGCGCGCCATTTCGGCATCAGAGATACCTGCGGGACGACGCGAAGGATCACCCGATGGCGCAGCACCGCCTCCCGGCTTGCTGGCGCCCGGCTTGGGAACCACCACGCGCTTGCGTTTGGTTTCCACCACGACATTCTTGGTACGTCCGTGGCTGAAACTCTGTTTCACATTTCCGGGGCGTGCCCCGCCACGAAGACCCAATGTCTTTTTGCCGTCATTATCGCTCATAAAGCTTCTTACCCTTCCGCGCGGCCCTTGCCGCCGTCATCCGTTTCGCGCAAGCCATGCAGGCGCTGCGCTTCCTCTACAACACGTTTGGCGAGTCCGCCAGAGGCCAGCGCCGCATGAATCACGGTTTGGCGCCCAAATGCCTGTCCTAACTCGTCCGAAGTCAGCCAACCGATGTATTTGCCGAAGTGCGGCGTGCTCAGTTTGGACTTACCGCGCCCCGATCCGTCGGTAGCCTGAATCAGTACCTGAGCCTCTTCCCGGTCCAGCCACGCCTTGACCTTTTCGTAGCCGGCAACCGCATCGCCCGACTTGCGTGCCAGGCTCAGAAGTTCGATCACGCGGCGCGAGATCTGCCGCTCGACCTCATCAGCCAGATCCTTGGGCACAGTGACCTGTGCCTTGAACCCGCGCGCGAACAGTTTCTTGCCCACGGCCAGATCCAGCGCAGCGCGATCCGCCGCCACATAGACCCCGCGTCCCGGCAATTTCGCCGCGACATCCGGGTAGACCTGACCGTCCGGCCCCGTCACAAAGCGTATCAACCCATATTTAGGCTGAACTTCGCCCGTGGCGATGCATTTCCGCTCAGGTCCTTCGGACCGATCCTTATGGACGCCACCGCGACCCATTCGCGCCACCCGAGACCTGAGATCAGGCCTCGGCTTCCTCTTCAGCGGCTTCGCCTTCGGTTTCTTCCTCGGCCTGTTCCAACTCGGCCGGATCAACCCAACCCAGCATGATCCGCGCGGTCATCACCATGTCCTGAGCCTCTTCCAGTGTCACACCGAAAGGTTCCAGAACACCATCATCCTTGATGCGCTCACCATCGACCGTGGTCCAGCCCCCTGCCAGTTCCCAGTCGGCGCAGGTTGCGAAGTCTTCCAGCGTCTTCACATCGTCCTTGGCCAGTGCCTCAACCATTTGGGGTGTCAGGCCTTCGAATTCAATAAGACTGTCTTCGGCACCCAGCGCACGAGCGGCATCCAGCGCCGCTTTGGCTTGCGCTTCCAGGAATTCACGCGCCCGGGTCTGTAGCTCTTGCGCGGTGCCTTCGTCGACGCCGTCAATCACCAGCAGTTCATCGATTTCCACATAGGCAACCTCTTCGAGGTTGGTGAAACCTTCGGAAACCAGCAGCTGGGCAAAGAATTCGTCCAGATCAAGGCTCTCCATGAACAGCTGGGTGCGGGCTTCGAATTCTTTCTGACGGCGAGCCGATTCTTCGGCTTCGGTCATGATATCGATGTCCAGATTGGTCAGCTGGCTGGCGAGACGCACGTTCTGACCACGGCGACCGATGGCGAGGCTCAGTTGCTCTTCGGGAACCACAACTTCGATCTTGCCGGCTTCCTCGTCCAGAACAACCTTGGAAACCTCGGCGGGCTGCAGCGCGTTCACCAGGAAAGTCGGCTGATCTTCGTTCCACGGGATGATGTCGATTTTCTCACCCTGCAGCTCATTCACAACGGCCTGCACGCGGCTGCCGCGCATACCAACGCAGGCACCGACGGGGTCAATCGAACCATCGTAAGAGATCACGGCGATCTTGGCGCGCGAACCGGGGTCACGGGCGACGGCCTTGACTTCGATGATGCCGTCATAGATTTCCGGCACTTCCATCTTGAACAGTTCGGCCATGAATTCCGGCGCGGTACGCGACAGGAAGATCTGGTGGCCGCGAACCTCACGGCGGACTTCCTTGATATACGCGCGCACACGGTCATTGGGGCGATAGCTTTCGCGGCCGATCTTGTCGTTGCGGCGCAGAACGGCCTCGGCACCGCCCAGGTCAACGATGACGTTGCCGAATTCCTCGCGTTTGACTGCACCGTTGATGATGGTGCCCGCACGATCCTTGAATTCTTCGTACTGACGATCGCGCTCGGCCTCACGGACCTTTTGCAGAATCACCTGCTTGGCGGACTGAGCGGCGATGCGGCCCATTTCGACCGGCGGCACTTCTTCAACGAAAACGTCGCCGACTTCGGGCGTTTCCATATACTGCTTGGCCTGCTCGACGGTCATCTCGGCCTGATAGTTCTCAAGCTCTTCATCCTCGACCACGGTACGAACGCGAGTGAACGTCGCCTTGCCGGTCTTGCGGTCGATCGACACGCGGATGTCCATCTCGGCTCCGTAACGGCTCTTGGCGGCACGGGCGAGCGATTCTTCCATCGCTTCGACAACCAGACCGGGGTCGATCATCTTTTCGCGGGCCACGGCCTCGGCGGTCTGCAGCAGCTCCAGCTGGTTGGCTGAGGTGATTGCCATCAGTTCGTCTCCTCTTCGGACCCTTCGGTCTCAATCTCGTCGAAAGCGTTTTCGTTCAAGGCACCGGCATCTTTTCGCTGGCGCAGCATTTCTTTGATCAGATCATCGGTCAGGACCAGCTTGGCGTCGCTCAGCCAGTCGAATTGCAAACCGATGGTTATCGTCTCGTCCCCTTCTTGGAGGTTGATCAGAACCTCGTCCCCTTCGATGCCCGCCAGCTCACCCTTGAAGCGGCGGCGGCCGTCGATCAGTTCCGAGGTTTCCAGCTTGGCCTCATACCCTTCGAACATCTCGAAATCCTTGAGACGGGTCAGAGGGCGGTCGATACCCGGGCTGGACACTTCCAGCGTATAGGCGTCGAGGATCGGGTCCTCGACATCCAGCGTGGCGCTGACCGCATTCGAGATTTCGGCGCAATCATCCACTTCGATTCCGCCATCGGGCTTATCGGCCATGATCTGCATGGTGGTCTGCTTGCCGCTCATCAGGCGGATACGGACCAATTCAAACCCCAGATCCTCAATCACGGGGGTGATGATCTCGGCCAGTCTCCGGTCGATGGCTGCTTTGGCTATCAGGTCGTTTGTCATCTGGTGCTCTACCCTTCAAACGGGCACAAAAAAACGGGCGCGCGGCCCGTCGATCTTTTCCGGTGGAGCCCCGGACCTTAGCCCGACACGCCGCTGTTGAAACTGCATATACGCAGGATGATCCGAATCTGCAAGACGAATGTCCGATATTGTTGCCGCTGACACTTATTCTGCGTCTGACCAACCTTCATCACGATGCGTCCCATCACAGAAAGGCTTGTTTCCCGACTTGCCGCATCGACACAGGACATACTTACTTTGACACGCCCCTTTCGCCTTCAGTTCGGCGGGCGGTTCGACACCCAGGACCCAATAAGGGCCATCTTTCTGCACCTCGATCTGTGCACGGTCCGCATGCAGATGTTCCCGGGATTCATCATCCCCCAAGGCCAACGCACCCGACGGGCAGGCCGATACGACCTCGCGCACCTCGTCGATGGTTCCTTGATCAGGTTGAACCCAGGGCTTTTGCGATGGGTTAAAAATGTTGGCGGCCAGCCGCCCGCATTCCGCCGCATGCGAGCACAACAATGGATTGAAACTTACGGTTACGGAGTCGCCACGATACCCGATTATCCGATCTGGCCCCGCCGGAGTCCCACCGCGGCTTTCGAAGTCAACCTTCGCATGTGTTCCGTCGCAAAACGGTTTGTTTGCAGAATGCCCGCAGCGGCACAGCGCCATAACCTGTTTGACTTCGATTTCCCTTCCGGCGGCATCGCGCATCGAGTGAAGGTGTTTGACAATCAGTGGGCCGTTTTCACGTTCTTCGATCGTAGTTGTATCGGACATGTGAACATTCTCCCCTCAAAGGGTCAGCGTAGAGAAGCGCACCTGCTTGTCAAATTTCAAACACCTGCCTCAGACAAGCCACCATCTTTCGGCCAGGCGTCCGTCGTCCAACGCGGCGCCTTTTGCGATTTGGCGGGGCATGCCGACATTGGATGCGACGGCCAGCGCCAAATTCGCCTCGGACGGGTGATACCGCAACCCCCGCGTTCCGCGCAGATCGCTTGCGTCAGGAAAGGCGGCAAGGTCCACATAACCGTCCCGCAACGCCTCGGCCCGAACATGAGCATCTGGGATCACGATTACCTCGATCGCATCAACCCATCCTGCCTGGCCATCCTTGTAATGACCCGCAACCCTGCGCCCCAGGAAATGGCGCGTGTCCTCGGCCCGTTCGACCCGATAACAGCCGGTTCCATTCGCCTCGGACAAAGGCGATACGCCTTGCCCCGTACGGGTGATAACAAATCGGTTGTCAGCCAGCAGGAACGGAAGACCCGGATTCGCCTCGGCAAGTTCCAGACGCACGCTATTGGATGACAGGGCTTCGGCTTTCCCGACCTCGGACAGAACAGCCAGAACGTCGCGGATATCCAAGGCCGCCCCATCGTGAAACAGTACGTCGTCCCGTAGGCCAAATTTCCATACGCGCGCCACCGAGTCAGTTTCCCAGCTCGTCGCCAGTTCCCCACGCAGAGTTCCGTCGGCCGCAATCTCGGTCAGCGTATCGTACACCGCGCCCCGTGCGACCTGCTCCAGACTATCATCCCGTGGCACGGCCAAACGCAGCGTACCACCCGGTTTTGGCGTATCGGCCAGGGACGCGCCCGTCGCCGCCAGCAACGCGGCAGCGGCACCCGAGGCGAACAAGGCACGACGATCGATCCGGTTCATGCTACGCCCTCCGCCACACGATCCATGATACGCACCAATTCGGAACTGATACCCGGTTCGGACAACGCGTGCCCCGCATGGCGCACCAATTTCAACTCGGCATTCGGCCAGCGATCCGACAAGTTCCATGCGGCCTGCGGTGGGCAGATCATGTCATATCGTCCCTGCACGATATGCCCGGGGATATGCGCGATTCGGTCCATTTGGTCCAGAATCTGACCATCCTGTTCGAGAAATCCACCATTGATGAAATAATGGTTTTCAAGCCGCGCAAAAGTGCGCGCGTATTCGCCCGGACTTTCCCCAATCGCCCCGTTGGTATGAATCGAAGCCAATGAGTTTTCCCAATGCGACCACGCGCGGGCATAGAGAATCTCGGTCGCGCGGTCTCCGGAAAACAGACGTTTGTTATAGGCGGATATCGTGTCGGACAATTCGGCCTCAGGCAGCAACGAGGTGAATTTCGCCCATTGCTCGGGCCAGAACCTGCCTGCTCCGCCGCCGTAGAACCAATTCAGCTCGGCCTGCGTCATCAGAAACACACCGCGCAGCACCAGACGGCTGACGCGGTCCGGATGCGTCTGAGCATAGATCAGGGCCAGCGTTGCACCCCAGCTACCGCCAAAAGCAATCCATTCTTCAATATCGAACAAGTTGCGCAGCCGTTCGATATCCGCAACCAGGTGCCAGGTCGTATTGTCCTGAATCGACGCGGTCGGTTGTGACCTTCCGCACCCGCGCTGATCAAACAGAATCACCCGATACACACGCGGGTCGAAATACCGCCGCATGGCCGGGCTGCATCCACCACCAGGGCCGCCGTGCAGAACGACAACAGGAATACCATCAGGATTTCCGCATTGTTCCACATAGATACGGTGCCCGTCGCCCATATCGACCATTCGCTGATCGAACGGGTCGGTCGGCGGGTAAAGATATTGAACTGCGCGCTTTTGGTCCGGGTACTTGTCCATTATGGGCCTATATAGTCCTTAAGCGTAAAAGAGCACACGGAGACAGGAATGCAAGCGCATCCGAACACGGTCGACCCGTCCGAGATCGCAAAATTCGAAGCGATGGCCGCCGAATGGTGGGATCCGCATGGGAAATTCAAGCCCCTGCACATGATGAATCCCTGTCGCCTGGATTATATCACACAGCAAATCGCCGGTGAATTTGACCGTGATTTGAAGGCTCCGAAACCGTTCGAAGGGCTGCGTTTACTGGATATCGGCTGCGGCGGCGGGTTGCTGAGCGAACCCATGGCCCGGCTGGGAGCTAAGGTCGTGGGGGCAGACGCCGCCGAAGGTAACCTACCAGTGGCACGTATCCATGCGGAACAGTCCGGTCTGGACATCAACTACCGTCACACCACTGCCGAGGACATGGCAGCCGCAGGCGAGCAATTCGACGTGGTGCTGAACATGGAAGTGGTCGAGCATGTTGCCGACCCGTTGGGTTTTCTGACAGCGTCGCAGCAATTGCTGAAACCGGGCGGCTTGCTGATCTGTTCCACCATCAACCGCAACCCGAAATCCTATGCGATGGCCATCTTCGGGGCCGAGGTCGTCATGCGCTGGCTGCCGCGCGGCACGCATGAATGGAACAAGTTCATCACTCCAGATGAGCTATTCGACCTGCTGCGCCAGGCCGGGCTGGAGCCGGTAGACCGCAAGGGATTTGTGTTCAACCCGATCCTGTGGAGCTGGTCGATCTCGGACCGGGATTTAAGCGTGAATTATGTGACGGCGAGTGTGAAGCCGGGGTAGGATGGGTTTTTAACCCATCATTACGACGACAAGCCGGACGCTATGGGTGCAAGCACCCGTCCAACGCTTACTCACTTTCGTAGTTCCGTTTTGAAATCAAACGGGCTGATCAATTGTTGATCAAGATCAGCGTCTATTGGTTTAAGCCACTCATTGTAAGTCGGTAGCCATCGCAAAACCGATTCTATCCCCCCCGTCAACGGTTCCTTCGTGGCTTGGATCGTCAACCTGCGTAGTTCATAGCCGGCATCAAATCTGTCAGCAAGTTCGTCAGGGTTTACCAGTTGAATAGAAGTTGGGTCTTCGATGTTCTCGAACGTAACCATTCGCGGCCATAAGTTCGGAGGAACATCGAGGGGTTTAGTCTGCCCCTCCACTTCACGAATGGCATCTTTGAACCCGGGAACGTTCTTGGATTCGCTCCGCATGGTCAGCCAAATCAACCGACCGGCTCCCTCGTCAAGCAATGCGAACAGATATCGCCCGCCCAGATCAGCCACGACGGCCTCACCAGTGATACCAATATCGCCAAAATCCATGCCACCAAGCCAATCAATCGGGGCTCTAACATCTACCCTGGTAACACTCGACGCGGTCACGGGACCGTCAGGCGTATCAAAGTACAGCACCATTTTCTGATGCCAGTCCGCTCTTTTAGCGCAACCTGTCAACAGAACGGCCATGACGGCGAATATGACTATGTAAAATCTCAATTAGCTTCTTCCCGCCATGGTTGATCCCCAGCTTGATCAAATCAATCAAATGGAAGAAACTCTACTCCCCCTCAAGCTGCAACCGCAAATCCCGCAGCACGGGCAGGGTGCTGCGGACCCGCTCCAGCCCCAGCTCTCCGACCACCTGATTGATCAGCGGCGCGATGGAGGAGATCGCCTGATCCCGCGCGCGGCGACCGGCGGGGCTGATCGCGACCATCTTGCGGCGGGCGTCGTCCCAGTCGGGGCGGATATGGATGTATCCGGCCCATTCCAGCTTGGCCAAAGTGTTGGTCATCGCACCACGGGTGACATGAAACGTGCTGGCCAATTGCGCCGGACTACGTTCGTTGCCCACAAAGGCTAGATGATTCAGCACTGAAAAATGCGAGATTTCCATACCTTTGGGCAGCACGCGGCTTAGCCGGTTGCGCAATAACTGATCGGCGGTCAGGATCTCGCTGAACAGCGTGACCGCAATGGCATTGGTATCGTCTGTCATGGTCCGGTTCTGGATCAGGGTCCGTCAAAGGAACGGGTATGCGTCAGCGAAGGTATACGCCGACGCGCCTCTGTCACAGAACTATCATCCAAATCGAAAATGTGAATGCCCGGATCGGTCCCTGCGTCGATCAGCACCTCTCCCCACGGGGCCACGACCATGCCGTGACCATAGGTATAACGCGTCTTTCCGCGGGTCTTGGGGTGTTCCCCGGTCTGGGCCGGGGCAATTACCCAACATCCATTTTCGATAGCCCGCGCCCGCAACAGCGATTCCCAATGCGCCGCGCCCGTGACCGGCGAAAACGCAGACGGAACTGTCAGGATTCGCGCACCAGCCTGCGCCAAAGCCGCATAAAGGTGCGGAAAACGAATATCATAGCAGATGGACAGTCCAACCCTACCGAATTCTGTCTCAGCTACGACTGCCCTGCTACCGGGTCGGTAGTTTTTCGATTCGCGGAACGACTCGGCCTCGGTGACCTGAACGTCGAACATGTGGATCTTGTCATACCGGGCCACGATCTGCCCCTGACGGTCGATCATGAAGGATCGGTTGGCAAAGCGACCGTCCGCGTCATGGGTTTTGATCGCAAGCGAGCCGATCGCCAACCAGACACCAAGCTCTGCCGCCTGTTCGCGCAGGCCAGCCAGCGTAAGATCATCCTCTTCATGCTGTAACACTTCGCGCTGCCGTGTCGTGCTGGTCGAAACGCAGTTCGTGACCTCAGGCGTCAGGATAAAGCGTGCGCCCAGCCCGGCTGCCTCGGCCATCATGGCGCGCACCATTTCCAGGTTCCGGGTCGGATCGTCCGACGAGGTGATCTGCAGCAGCGCGCTTTTCATCAGGCCGCCAACAGGTTGTCCAGCTTGCCTTGGCGCTCCAACTCATAAAGATCGTCACAACCGCCCACATGCGTTGTGCCGATAAATATCTGCGGCACGGTGCGTTTGCCTCCGGCGCGTTGGATCATTTCCGGCTTGCGTTTGGGATGCATCAGCACGTCGACTTCCGAAAACTCGACACCCTTCTGTTTCAGCAAGCGTTTGGCCGCGTGGCAAAAGCCGCATAGCGGCGAGGTATAGATTTCAACCGACTTCATTTTCCGTCCCTTCGGGTTTCGCGCAATCTTCCGCGAATTAGGCATCCTTGGCAACGCGCGCCAGTGCCAACACGAAAATATGATTTGCCCCCGCTGCCTGACAGGCACGCGCACAGGCCGCCAGCGTTGCGCCAGACGTCATCACATCATCCACCAGCAGCACATCACGCCCCTGAAGCCTGCCCTGCCGCTTTGGGTGAACCGCGATCGCGCCTTTCAGGACTTCGGCACGCTGTATTGCGGTTTTACCGTCCAGAACAGGCGTTTTAACACGGCGAATCAAAAGATCAGGGCAGGTTTCGATTCCGGTTTCGCGCCCCAGACGTTGTGCCAGCAATGCGGATTGGTTGTATCGGCGCTTTACCAACCGAGACCAATGCAAGGGAACTGGAACGACCAACATATCATCCCGGAACAAATCCCGCCCGGCCTGCGCCATCCAACGGGCGGCAGGGCGCGCCAGCTCCGGTCGGTCGCCGTGCTTCAAAGCCAGGATCAAGGACCGTGCGCGCCCGCTATAAAGAAGCGCTGCACGCCCGCTCTGCCATGGGCGCGGCGATCTCATGCAGTCATCACATTCGATCCGATGACCATCAGCCAAACCCGGCAATGGCACCCCGCAGCTTTCGCAGACAACGCCACCGACAAACGGAGTTTCGCGCCAACACATGCCGCATAGCCCGAAATCCGACTCTGTCAGTTCCTCGCATCCCAGACAGCGTGGCGGATAGATCAGCTGAACAACGGTTTGAATCCGATGCCACATGCGATAGTTGCGGCCTATGAAATTGCCTGTCTCCAATACACTCTCTCTGTTTGACCGCAGGGCCCTTGTCCAGCACCGCGCTCGAGCGACGGACAACGCGCTGTTCCTGCATCGCGCCGCCGTGGACGAAGTGCAGGATCGACTCTCCTTGGTTAACAAAACCTTTACAGAGCCTGCGATCGTATCTCCCTTTCCGCAGGCTTGGAGCAACGTCCTGCCGGGCGCCAAAATTGTTGCGGATGACGACGTGCTGGCTCTGACATCAGCGGCACATGATCTGGTGATCCATGCTATGGCTCTGCATTGCGCCAATGATCCCGTTGGACAGCTGATCCAGTGTCACCGCGCCCTGCGGCCTGACGGGTTGCTGCTGGTGGTCTGTCTGGGCGGCGAGACCCTGCATGAACTGCGCGCAGCTCTGGGGCAGGCCGAGATTGAGGTTTCTGGCGGTCTCAGCCCCCGCGTCGCGCCCATGGCTGAACTTCGCGATATGGGCGGTCTGCTGCAACGGGCCGGGCTGGCCTTGCCAGTGGCGGATTCTGTGCCACTAACAGCCGAATACCGTGACCTTTGGCATTTGATGCGGGACTTACGCGCGATGGGTGAAACCAATACTCTGTCTGCGCGCCTAAAACGATTTACGGCGCATTCGGTATTCGAAACGGCACAACAGATTTACGAGTCGCATTTCACAGCCCCTTCGGGCCGTCTGACGGCCACGTTCGAGTTGATCTGCCTGACCGGTTGGTCACCCGATGCCAGCCAACCCAAACCGTTACGCCCGGGATCAGCCAAGATGCGCCTTGCTGATGCCTTGCGCACAGACGAGGGCAAACTGCCCGATTGACGACCCGCCGATTCCCGTTATCTCAGGCCGAAACAGAAAAGCCAGGAAGCCCGACATGTCTGACGCCACCCGCCCCGCGAACGCGCACGCCGAACACCCCAAGGTTAAAATGGGACGTGTGGGCGTTCTGTTGGCCAATCTGGGGACTCCGGATGACTATTCCTATTGGCCAATGCGGCGCTACCTGAACGAATTTCTGTCAGATCGCCGTGTGATCGACTACCCGGCGTGGAAATGGCAACCAATTCTGCAGGGCATCATCCTGACCAAACGGCCTTTCAGCTCGGGCGAGGCGTACAAATCGATCTGGAACCATGACAAGGGCGAAAGCCCGCTAATGACCATCACCAAGGATCAGTCGGCCAAGCTGCGCCAAGGTATGAAAACACGATACGGAGATAGGGTCTTGGTGGATTTCTGTATGCGCTATGGCAATCCATCGACGAAATCCAAAGTCCGGAAAATGGTGGCCGAAGGCTGCGACCGTATCCTATTTTTCCCGCTTTATCCGCAGTACGCTGGCGCCACGACGGCCACTGCCAACGATCAGTTCTTTCGCGCCCTGATGGAAGAGACCTGGCAACCCGCAAGCCGCACAGTGCCCGCCTATTTCGACGAACCAGCCTATATCGACGCATTGGCGCAGTCTGTCGAGCACGCTTACGCTACTATGGACACTAAACCGGATATTCTGGTCTGTTCTTACCACGGGATGCCCGAGCGCTATTTGCAACAAGGCGATCCCTATCATTGCCAATGCGTGAAGACCTCTCGTTTGTTGAAGGAACGCCTTGGATGGACGGATGATCACCTTGTCTCGACTTTCCAATCGCGGTTTGGCCCCGAAGAGTGGCTGAAGCCTTACACGGTAGACCACGTGGCTGAACTGGCGCGACAAGGAAAGAAGAACATTGCCGTTATCGCCCCGGCCTTTTCAGCCGATTGCATCGAGACGCTGGAAGAGATCAATGAAGAGATCAAAGAAAGCTTTGAAGAAGCCGGAGGTGAAACATTCACCTACATCCCATGTCTGAACGACGAAGATGCGCATATCGCAGCACTATGCAAAGTGATCGAAGATAACCTAAAAGGTTGGATGGATTGAACCTATTCTCCGATCAGACATAAAAGAAGGCGGTGGATTTCTCCACCGCCTTTTTGTCGATGAGTCTCGTCGACTTAGCTTGCTGCAACAGCTGCGGCAACAACGACCAACAGGATCAGCGGCAGGACGATGCCCTGCGACGAACCCTGAGTTTCTTCGACAACAACAGGTGCTTCAACAACCGGCTCTTCCAGGTTGCCAGCATATGCGGTCGAAGCAGCAGCTGTCAGAGCAGCAGCGAGAACGAGTTTCTTCATATTAACCTCCAGAATTTGCGCGATTCCCAATAGCGAAACCGCACATCTAAGACTTACCTCGTGAGTTTTTCTAATCAGCTATCCCCATGGATTGCAATTGCAACTTGCGCCGCAGGCGGCTTCGTGCGCGAAAGTGTCGTCAAATAAGCAACACTTGCGTGCCCACCTTCGTCATTGAGAACAGCTCGGCGATATCATCGTTGAAAAGCCCGATGCAGCCATTGGACGACCGGCGACCGATTTTGCGTGTATCGTGCGTGCCGTGGATGCGGTAATACTTCCAGCTCAGATATAAGGCGTGCGTTCCCAATGGGTTATCCGGTCCCGGTGGAATGTAGTCCGGCCATTCCGGGTTTCTTTTCTTCATCGAAGGAGTCGGCGACCAGCTTGGCCCCTCGACTTTGCGGATTACGCTGGTCCGTCCGCGACGCGTCAATTCCTCGGTCAGCGGTACCGATGATGGGTACAGCTTGTAGACGGACTGATCATCTGACCAATAATGCAGCGCTCTTGAGACCGTATCGACCAGAATCGCGCCGTTTCTGGTGTTCGAAAAGTACGGTTCCCAGTTCAGCGCCCGGAATCCTGAGACATTACGGCGCACCTCTGGCTCAGGTTCCGGAGCAGGGCGCAAGGGATCACCCGGAATGTATTGCGCCAAAGCCGGCGAAGCCAGACCAGCCGCAGCAGCCGCGATAAATCCGCGGCGCGTTGGTGAAAATATGCGCTTTTTGACCATGACGGACGGTCCTTTGTTATGTTCAGATACTAAATCCGGGTCATTTTATGGCCAGAATGCTTCAGTCGCAAATCAAACCGGCAGAATCATGCAAGGTTGCCCCATTGCACGTTTGCTCCGAGCGCTCAGGCGGGCTATTCCCGGTATCGACACAAAAATTAGGCCAACCATGACGCGTATTTTTACCTTACTCTTGATTTGTTTTGCCGCTTTGGCCGCCTGTACCGATTCGCGCGCGCCCTCCCTTGGCTCCGACGGTCGGCCTCTGCCTACGGTCTACAAGATTCGCGGGAACCCCGAAAAACTCCAATTCCGTATGCTTGATTCGGTCAATGCACTGCGTCAAGCGCAGGGATTGCAGCCCGTTCAGTTGAATGCCCAGTTGAACGCGGCGGCTGCCACGCACTCAAAGGACATGGCCCGGCAAAATCGCCCATGGCACTTTGGCTCGGACGGATCGTCCCCGTTGGACCGGGCGACCCGTGTGGGGTATTTCGGGACGTTCCTGGGCGAAGCGATTTCGGAAACCTATGAGACGGAAACCGAAACGCTGGCGGCATGGATGCAGGAGCCAGGCCCTCGGGCTGTCATTTTGGACCCCAAGGCAACACAGATGGGGTTTTCCTGGCATCAGGAAGGTGGCGGCAAGATCTGGTGGACGCTCGAAATGGGCACCGGCGGCTGATCATTCTGATCAGTTGAACGACAAAGCCCCCGAAACTCGGGGGCTTTTTTGTTTTCGGACCCTTTCCTTCGGCGGTCAGGCCGCTTGCATGGATTGGGCTTCTGTCAGAATCGCGTACAGTTTGACTGGGTCAGGGTTGGCCCTCAACTTAGCGCAGACCGTAGGTTCGCGGAGCGTTCGTGACACCAGCGCAAGCGCCTTGAGGTGATCGACACCGGCCTCTTCTGGCGCAAACAGCGAAAATGCCAGATCCACCGGCTGTCGGTCTACCGATCCGAAGTCCAGCGGCTTCTCCAAAAGCACAAAAACACCAGCAACTGATTCCAACTCAGAAAGTCGCGCATGCGGCAGAGCCACGCCATGGCCAACACCCGTTGGGCCCAGGCTTTCGCGTTCCAGCAGGCTGTCAACAATAGTCTGCGCATTTAACCCGAGGGTCGCCGCGCCAACGTCGCCGATTTCCTGAAACAGTCGCTTCTTGCTAGAAGCAGCAGACAATACACGCACTGCTTCGGGCTTAAGTATGCTCGAAAGCTCCATGGTCACGCTCCTGGGCTAAGCCCCCGCAATTGGCGAGGGCATGCCACTTATCCTTGCCTGTTACGGATCGATCCAGCCGATATTGCCGTCATCGCGACGGTATACGACATTCAACCCATCCTTGTTCTCATTCCGGAACACCAGCACTGGGGCGCCCGCAAGCTCCATCTGCATAACAGCTTCGCCAACACTCAGCGATGGGATCTTGGTTTCCATCTCAGCCACAATCATGGGCTGCAATGAGTCGGGTTCGGCTGCCGTCTCAGATTCGTCCGAGGCGAGGATATATGAGGACGCGCCAAAGAGTTCAACAGGCTCGGACCGATCCTTGTGGTGGTCCTTCAAGCGACGCTTGTAACGGCGCAACTGTGTTTCCATTTTGTCGCAGCATGCCTCAAACGCCGCGTAAATTTCGGTTGCGTGGGCTTTGGCCTGGGCGGTTAGGCCTGTCGACAGATGTACGGTGGTTTCGCATACATATTCATGCGCCGAACGGGAAAAGACGACGTTGGCATCCGTTGGTCGCTGGGCATATTTGCCAACGGCTTCGCCCAACTCGGTCTGCACGTGAGTCTGCAGCGCCGCGCCGATGTCGATCTGTTTTCCGCTGATTTGGTAACGCATGTGATCTCCTTCACAATTCACACCCATTCTGACGCCGCGATACGCGACTGACTTCTTTTTATCGGGTGGGGGGTAGCGACATTATTTGCGGTAGTCTCCGAATCGGCCCTTCGAAGAAGGGACATCGAGATCCAGACTGGAACCGAAGAAATGCCATAAACCAATTGAGCCAAGAGCCGAGGGAAGAGTCAATCAAAACAGGTGTGTATATACGCGATTTCCGGCATGCGCTCGGCGCAATTCTGCGCAAGCCTATGAAATACGGAAATTTTCGCCCAGATAAACACGCCGCACGTTTTCGTTTTCGACCACTTCATCGGGGGTACCTGACATCAGAACCTGCCCATCGTGCAGGATATAGGCGCGATCCACAATTTCCAGCGTTTCCCGTACGTTATGGTCCGTGATCAGTACACCGATTCCACGCTTCTTCAAATCGGCAACCAAATGACGGATGTCACCCACGCTGATTGGATCAACGCCCGCAAATGGCTCGTCCAGCAGCAGATATTTCGGGTCAGCGGCCAGACAGCGGGCAATTTCCACCCGACGGCGTTCCCCTCCCGACAACGCGAGTGCCGGCGCGCGGCGCAGATGCTCGATCGAGAAATCCGACAACAGTTCTTCCAGCCGTTCCTTGCGGCGATGAGCATGCTTGACGGTAATGTCCAGAACGGCTGCAATGTTGTCTTCTACGCTCATGCCGCGGAAGATCGACATTTCCTGCGGAAGATACCCGATCCCAAGGCGAGCCCGGCGATACATCGGCAGCGTCGTGACATTCTGACCGTCAATCGTGACAGTTCCCGCCTCAGGAAAGACCAGTCCCGCAACCGAGTAGAAAGTCGTCGTTTTGCCCGAACCGTTCGGCCCCAGCAAAGCCACGACTTCGGATCGATCCAACGTCATGGATACGTCCCGAATGACCGTTTTTTTCTTATAGGACTTGCGCAGCTTTTCGATCTTGAGACCGGAAGAGCCCTCGGCAATGGACAGGTTCGGCCGATTCATCAATTGCCACTCGGTTGCAAAATAGTTTTGACCCGACCCGTCATTGTAGCCGTGCCGTCGGTCAGATTCGCAACCATCTGATCGCCGCTGATAATGCTGGGGCCCTGCGTCAGCAAAACGTTGCCATTCATCCTGATCACACCGGAATCAATAGTATATTCCGCCCGGTCGCCTTCTGCCGCGTCAGGGGGGTTGACCAGAACCACATTCTCAGTCGCCTCGAGCCGCTGGATGGCCGAGCGTTCCTCATTGTAGATGACCATAACCCGCTCGGCTGTCAGACGCATCTCTCCCTGAATAACGATGACGCTGCCCAGAAACTCGGCCGTTCCGTCCTCTTGATTCACGTTCAGAGTTTCGGAGGTGACCTCGACGGGTAATGTGGGGTCCGCCTTCACCGCCCCGAAGGCTACTTGCGCTTCCTGCGCCGATGCGGGAACGGCTGCACTTGCCAAAGCGATGCAAATTGAGGCTACACGTAAATCAAACACAGGTTATCTTTCAGCTTTCTGCGGCTCGTATATCAGCTTCACACCGTCTGTAAAAAGAATATGGACCGACCCGCCTTCTTTTTGTGTTCCGAAAACCATACGCCCGGCAGTGAAATCACCGATCGGACCGGTTCCATCGACCTGCCCGGGCGTGTCGCCACGGATTTCCTCCAGCGAGGTGTTTAGCAAATCCGTCGTTACGCGGATACCATCGGTTGTGGTTATCACCACATCTCCGACGAATGTCGCCGTTCCTTTGTCCGGGCGGATCAATCCCGAGTTGGAGTCCAGTGTGATGACGCCACCATTGCTCAACCCGAAACGCCCCCGAAATTCCGAAGCGGTCGGCGCGGAACCTTCACTGCCTTGTGTGGCGCGGCGGGCCTCGACCTGCACCTCTTCGCCTTTGCTGGTTACCCCTTTGTAATTGGGACGTGTGACCGCCTGATTGGCTAGCCTCTCGTCGATCGCCTCGCGGGAAAACGGTACCGATACATTGGTTTCGATGCTGCGCGACAGAAGAAAAACTGTCGACAGCAGAATGATCGCCGTCAGCGGCAGCACCACCTTGAGGAATTGCACCCATCTGGAATGGCGATCCACGGCAGCCCCCTCAGCCCAACCCGACGCGCAAGCAGTCGTGAATGTGCAACAAGCCTTGCGCCCGTCCCAATTCATCTGCATCGGCGACGAACAGTGACGTGATCTTACGATCATTCATGATCGCCACAGCCTCTTCGGCCAGCGCACCCGGGGGGATGGTGGTTGGATTCTCGGTCATGACCTGTTCTGTGGTCTTTTCCAGCAAACCATCCATGTGACGCCGCAAGTCACCATCGGTGATGATTCCGACCAAATTCCCCTGCGCATCCGTGACCCCCGCCACGCCAAATCCTTTTTGGCTGATCTCGATCAGGGCATCGCTCATGGGCGTATGTGCTGCCACCAGGGGCAGTGCGGCACCAGAGTGCATCAGGTCTCGCACCGTGCTCAACCGCGCTCCCAGCTTGCCGCCGGGATGGAAGGCACGAAAATCCTCAGGCTGGAAACCGCGGTATTTCATCAGCGCAATCGCCAACGCGTCGCCCATCGCCAATGTCAGTGTGGTCGAGATCGAAGGCACCATGCCGAAACCGCAAGCTTCGCCCATCGAAGGGATCAGCAGATGCACATCTGCTTGCTTCATCAGCGTACTTTCGGGCTTGCTGGACAGGCCGATCAATGGAATGCCGAAGCGACGAGTGAATGCCAGCAGATTGGCCAGTTCCGGCGCCTCGCCCGAGTTCGAGATGGCCAGCACCACATCGCCATTTGAGACCATGCCCAAATCGCCATGGCTGGCTTCGGCCGGGTGCACGAAATAGGCCGGGGTTCCCGTACTGGCCAGCGTAGCTGCAATCTTGTGCCCAATGTGACCGGACTTGCCGATGCCGCTGATGATGATGCGGCCAGTTGCCTGCAAGATCAATTGAACAGCTTCGGCAAAATTCTCATCGAGACTCTCGGCCAGAACGTCCAATGCTCGAGCTTCGTCGGTAACGACCTGCTTTGCGGTCGTCAGGAATGCTTCGGTATCAGTCATGAGTGCGCAAAAATATCCGTTTCTGGCCATCCGGCGAGGTCAAGCTTCGCACGCATCGGCAGGAAATCAAAACAGGCCTGTGCCATCTCGGTACGGCCTTCGCGGTCGAGACGGGCATTCAGCCCGTCGCGCAGACGGTGCAGGTAAAGGACGTCGGACGCAGCATAGTCCAGCTGCGCCTCAGTCAGAGCTTCAGCCCCCCAATCGCTCATCTGCTGCTGCTTCGAGATATCGATGCCCAGCAGTTCCTGACACAGGTTCTTCAACCCATGCCTGTCGGTGTAGGTGCGCACTAGGCGGCTGGCGATCTTGGTGCAATAAACCGGTGCCGCCAGAGCGCCGAAAGCATGGTACATGGCGGCGATGTCGAAACGGCCAAAGTGGAACAGTTTCAGCACGTTGGGATTTTCCAGCATGGCACACAGGTTGGGCGCCGCTGCCTGCCCCTTTTCCACCTGAACGATATGGCTGTTGCCGTCGCCGCCCGACATCTGAATGACGCACAGGCGGTCCCGGTGCGGGTTGAGCCCCATGGTTTCACAATCAATGGCCACAACTGGGCCCAGATCCAGCCCGTCGGGCAGGTCGTTCTTGTACAAATGGTTCGCCACGGAAATTTCCTTTGTGCACTGTCGCCCCCGAGATAGGAGGTTTGTCGATCAAACTCAACGCCGTCCGGCCAAGGAACAGAGGCAGGTACCGTAATCTTGACAATAACCCCTAGGGGGGGATAGGGATATATATGGCTGAATACACTCATCAATCCCACCCGCAGGTCACCGCACGACTGAAACGGGCTCACGGGCACCTGGCCAAGGTTCTCGCGATGCTGGAAGATCACGCGCCCTGCGCAGATATCGCACAGCAACTTTTTGCGGTGGAAAAAGCCATCACCAATGCAAAACGCGTCCTGATTCACGATCACATTGACCATTGCCTGACCTCGGATTCCGTGGGCGAAGGCATTGAGAACTTCAAATCCATTACAAAGTACCTCTGACCAATGTTCCGCGTTCTCAAAAACCGGGTGTATCGACACCTTCTGGCCGCGCAGGTTGTAGCGCTGACCGGAACCGGACTGGCAACTGTCGCGCTCGGCCTACTCGCCTATGATCTGGCAGGGGATGCCGCCGGTCTGGTGCTGGGCACAGCGCTGACCATCAAAATGGTGGCTTATGTTACCATCGCTCCGCTCGCCGCTGCCTTTGCCGAACAGTTGGATCGCCGCAGGATGTTGGTGGCTCTGGATCTGGTGCGTGCCGCGGTGGCCCTGTGCCTGCCCTTCGTCACCGAGGTCTGGCAGGTTTACGTGCTGATTTTCGTACTGCAATCGGCATCAGCGGGATTCACACCCACCTTTCAGGCCACCATCCCCGACGTCCTGACGGACGAACGGGATTATACCAAAGCCCTGTCCCTGTCGCGTCTGGCCTATGATCTGGAAAGCCTGCTTAGCCCGATGCTGGCGGCGGCTTTGCTGTTGCTGGTCAGTTTCGACAGTTTGTTCTGGGGCACCAGCTTCGGGTTTGTTGCTTCGGCAGTTCTTGTCGTTTCAGTCGCGCTGCCTTCACCCAAACCGGGCAAGCGTCGCGGTATTTACGACCGGACGACAAGAGGCATACGCATCTACCTGAAAACGCCCCGGCTGCGCGGACTTCTTGCGCTTAGCTGGAGTGCGGCCGCGCTCAGTGCGATGGTCATCGTCAACACGGTGGTCATCGTCCGCAGCGATCTGGGCCTGTCCGAAAGCGCCGTAGCCATCGCGCTGGCCGGGTTTGGAGGGGGTTCAATGCTCGCCGCCTTCGCGCTACCGCCCCTGCTGGACCGGTTCGAGGATCGCAAAGTCATGATCGCCGGAGCCGCGTTGGGCACGGCCACAATGGCCAGCGCAGCATTATCGACGGCTATTGCGCCGCTGTCGCTTGGCCTTCTGACAGTGTTCTGGGCCTGTACCGGGTTCGGATATTCAGCGACGCTGACCCCTTCAGGCCGGTTGCTGACGCGATCGTCGCAACCCGAAGACCGACCCGCTCTCTTCGCCGCCCAGTTCACCTTGTCTCACGGATGCTGGTTGGTATTGTACCCTCTGGCCGGGGGGCTGATGACCGGCCTCGGCAGTACAGCAGCGCTGGCATGGATGACGACATGTTCGATCATGGGGCTGGTTGTGGCCCTTGTCATCTGGCCGCGCAATGATCATGGCCCGGTGGCACATGAACACCCTGAACTTCCACGTGATCACCCGCACATCGCGGGCGACGGATCGCACTCTCACCCGATCGTCATCGACGATCTGCACCCGCGGTTCCCGCACAAGCCTTGAGCCTGGTTCACCAAACTGCTCTAACCGGTAGCAAATCCTGCCCGGAACGGAGCCTTCATGGACTCGCTTGACCGCCGCATCATTGTCGCCCTGCAACACAACGCACGAGCGTCAACCACGCATATCGCCGCCACGCTGGGCGTCGCGCGCACAACCGTTCACGAACGTATCAGCCGGATGGAAGAACGGGGGGTGATCGCCGGGTATTCCGTCGTGCTGGGCGAAACCGAGGACACGCCCCGAGTTCAGGTCGTTGTTCTGCTGGAAGTACAGCAAAAGGAAACCACCCGCATAATCAAACGGCTCGAGGCTTACCCCGAGGTCAAGCTGTGCCTGTCGATCAACGGTGAATTTGACCTTCTGCTATCCGCCGAAGCGCCCCGCATCGAGGATTTGGACATTCTGGTGGATGACCTTGCCCGGATACCCGGCGTTTTACGCACCAACACAAGCGTGGTCTTTGGTCGCCGCATTGACCGAAACTGAGCCGACGATAACCCTCTGTAAACCGATGATTGGCTAGCTTGTCCCGGATTGATCAAAATCCCGGACCGGCAGAATGCCCAACCCAAAGACCTTGATGCTTCTTATGCTGGCGCAGTTTATTGCGCTACCGCAGGTATTGGCCAAACCTGCCCCCAATTCAGTCAGCATCTGCGATCAGGCCGCCAGACGCGCTGCACAATCCGAAGAAGTGCCGTTGGACGTGCTCCGGGCAATCACGCGCGTGGAAACCGGGCGCGTGCAAAAGGGTCAATTGGAACCTTGGCCGTGGGCTGTCAATGTCGCAGGCCAAGGGTATTGGTTCGAATCCGAGGCTGAGGCCAAGGCGCATGTGTTTGACGTTTTCAGATCCGGAACGCGCAGTTTCGATGTGGGCTGTTTCCAGATCAATTACCGCTGGCACGGCAAGGCGTTCCGCTCGATCGACTCCATGTTCGATCCAGATGAGAACGCAGGTTATGCCGCCCGGTTTCTAAAGCAGCTTCACTCAGAACTTGGCACATGGGCCGCCGCAGCCGGAGCTTATCATTCCCGATCGCCAAACCTGGCGAATGCTTATTCCGGACGTTTTCAAACGGTTCTGGCGCAGTTGAACGATGCGCCCCAGGCTCAAACCGCTCAGGTTGCGCACGATCCATTCAAATGGTCTGCGGCACCCCTGATCCCCTTGTGGCACGCCGAAACACGTCCAAGCTCGCTCGGCTCGCTGGTTCCCGCGACGGGATCTGGTTCTGCTTTCATCGCCTTCAATTAGGAGCCGCCAGTGCCCCGGATCGACATCCGCACCCTTTTCTCACCGACTGTCCTGCTTGCCATCGCGCTTATGACGGTCATCGTGATGATGATCCTGCCGATGCCCGCATGGGTTCTGGACGTGGGCTTGGCGGCCTCGTTCGCACTGGCGATCCTGATCTTCACGTTGACCTTGTTCATTGAAAGGCCATTAGATTTTTCCTCGTTCCCGACGATCCTGCTGGCCTCGCTGATGTTGCGCCTGTCGCTGAACGTATCTTCGACCAAGCTGATCATTGGCCAGGGGCACACGGGCACCAACGCAGCAGGCGACGTTATCGAAGGTTTTGCCCAGTTCGTCATGGGGGGCAGCATTTTCCTGGGTCTCGTCGTATTTGGCGTGCTGTTGATCGTGAATTTCATGGTAATCACCAAAGGCGCGGCCCGTATGGCCGAGGTTGGCGCACGATTTGCACTGGATGGGATGCCCGGCAAACAGCTGGCCATCGACAGCGACATGTCCGCCGGGGCTATCGATCACCAGCAAGCCAAGGAACGCCGAGAGCGCGAGCAGCAGGAGACCACTTTTTTCGGTTCACTCGACGGGACGTCAAAATTCGTCAAAGGCGATGCCATTGCCGGGCTGCTAATCACCTTGCTGAATCTTGTTATGGGGCTTGTCATGGGCGTGATCGTCCACGGCATGCCTGTCACATCGGCATTTGAAACCTACGCGATTCTGACTGTAGGCGATGGACTGGTTTCGCAGATTCCCGCAGTGATAATCTCGATTGCGTCGGCCTTGTTGTTGGCACGCGGAGGCACGCAAGGCGCGACGGACAGCGCCATATTTTCGCAACTTGGGCGACATCCCGCGGCGTTGGGCACCGTTGCTGTTTTGATGGTGCTGTTCGCTTTGGTACCCGGCCTGCCCTTTTTGCCCTTCATTCTGGGTGCGACCGTTTTGGGGTACGCCTCTTACAGCGTTTACCGCACCCAAAAGGCGCAAGAACTGGCCGAACAAGCTCCGGCAAACGAAACCGATGGACCGGTATCGCAGGCCATCGGTGACATTCTGGATCTGGACGATGTGCATCTGGAATTTTCCCCCGATCTGGTCAGCATGGTGCTGGACCCCGGGACAGGTCTGGACGCGCGGATCACTAATATGCGCACCTATGTCGCGTCGAGCTTTGGATTAATCCTGCCAGAGATTCGCCTGACCGATCGCGCCGACCTTCCCACTGGCACATACGTGATCAAGGTTCAGGGCGTCGAACAGGCACGCGGCGTTCTAAGCGCCGATCTGGTTCTTGCACTGGTGCAGGACAGTAATGACTTGCTGCCCGACGGCAACGATGTGACCGAACCCGTTTACGGCGCCCCCGCCCGCTGGATTCTGCCCAAGGATCAGGAGGCCGCCGCATTGAACGGAGCCACCATCGTCACACCGCCCGAAATCCTGGCGACGCATTTGCTGGAAATTATCAAGCAGAATTTCTCACGTCTGCTGACGCTGAAATCCTTACGGCGTCTGTTGTCCGAGATGACGCGCCTCAGCGATCCGGTCCGGGCCGAGGCAAATCGTAAGTTGCTGGATGAATTGATCCCAGACAAGGTTCCAATCGACACGTTGCACGCCGTGCTGCGCTTGCTGCTGGATGAGAGGGTCTCGATCCGCAACATGGCTCTGATCCTTGATGGTGTGGCCGAAGCGCGCCTGACCACGACCCAGCCCGAAGGTATCTGTGAACTGGTACGTCAGAGGTTGGGCTTTCAACTGGTTTCTGAAATGAAGCGCGAAGACGGGTCGATCCCATTGATCCAACTGGCCCCGGAATGGGAGGACACCTTTTCCACCTACCAGATTGACACGCCCAACGCCGGCCTCGATGTCGCATTACCGCCGAACCTGTTCAACAAACTGGCCGATGGCGTCGTCAACAGCGTCGCGCAATCAGCCAATCACGGCTTGTTCCCGGCTGTTGTGACCTCAACCCGACGGCGCAGGTTGCTGCGCACGATCATGCACGCGCGCGGAGTGTCTAATCCGGTGCTGTCTTTCGAGGAAATCGGGCTCGAGGCGAGGCCTGCGCTGGTCGGAACGGTGCCTGCATGATTGTTCTGCCGCCTGAACTATTGGATCAGCTAGCGGCCAGTCTTTGGCATGTCTTCGCCGTTTTCCTACGGGTTTCCGTGTTGGTTTCAGTCTTACCCGCCTTTGGTGAGCGCAGCATCCCGGTAAGGGTGAAACTTGGCATCGCGGTGGCCTTCACCCTGATCGTGACCCCCGCTGCGCCCTCGCCGCCCGCCGCTCCGGACCTTGTCGCGATGGCCGGTTTAGTCGGCACCGAAGTTCTGATCGGCCTGGCCTTGGGAATGGGGCTGCGCCTGTTCGTTCTTGCGCTTCGGACAGCGGGTTCTATTGCGGCACAAGCTACATCTCTGTCTCAGCTTCTGGGCGGGGCAGCAGCAGATCCTGTTCCTGCAATGGGGTATCTGCTGACGCTGGCGGGGCTAGCCTTGGCCGCACTGTTGGGCCTGCACATCCGTGCAGCCCAGTTCTTGGTCAACAGCTACATCCTCTTCCCGGTCGGCGCAGTTCCTGCTGCACCTGATCTATCGCATTGGGGCGTCTTGCAGGTCGCGCGGAGTTTTGTTCTGGCCTTCGCTCTGGCAACGCCATTTGTCATCGCCTCGCTGATCTACAATCTGGCGCTGGGCGTGATCAACCGGGCCATGCCGCAGCTCATGGTTGCTTTTGTCGGTGCCCCGGCCATTACCTTTGCCGGCCTATTCCTTCTTTTTGCCGGCACTCCCCTCATTCTATCAGTTTGGTCCGATGCGCTGTTCGCTTTTCTCCATAACCCGCTGGGTGGGAACTGATGAGCGGACAGGATGATGACAGCGACAAGTCATTTGAGCCGACCCCGCAGAAGCTGCAGAAGGCCCGCCAAAAGGGTGAGGTGGCAAAATCCAACGATCTTTCCGTGGTCGCCGCTTATTCCGGATTGTTGATTGCCTTTCTGGTGGTGGGAAGCTTTTCAGTTGAACACCTGGGGTCAGTATTTGTGGTTCTAATCGACCAACCCGAGCAGTTTTCAGATCTGCTGGCTACCGGACCGGCTTTCGTCACTGTCGGTGGGCTGTTGCAATCAACCCTTGTGCCAGTTTCCCTGCTGTTTGCTGTCCCGGCTGCAGCCGTACTGCTGAGCCTGATCGCCCAACGGGCGCTTGTCTTTGCACCTGACAAGCTGAAACCGCGTTCGTCACGAATTTCGATCCCGTCGAACGCCAAGAACAAGTTTGGCCGGGGCGGCCTGTTCGAATTTACCAAGAGCTTCGTAAAGCTGGTGATCTACGGCATTTGCCTGACACTGTTTCTACGCTCGAACCTGACCGAGATTCTTGCTGCCAGCGCCGCACCGGCCCGGTCTTCGATCCTGCTGATGATGAACCTGCTGTTTCGCTTCCTGTTTATCGTGATCACGATCGCACTGACGATCGGCGTTGTGGATTACCTGTGGCAGCACGCCGAACATCTGCGCAAGAACAGGATGTCGCGCAAGGAGATTCAGGACGAAACCAAGGACTCGGAGGGCGACCCGCACGTTAAACAACAACGCCGCCAGCGGGCGCAGGATATCGCAACCAACCAAATGATGGCCGATGTTCCTAAGGCTGATGTCGTCGTAGTTAACCCGACTCACTATGCGGTTGCCCTGAAGTGGTCGCGCGACACCGGTACCGCACCTGTCTGTGTCGCAAAGGGTGTGGACGAAGTTGCAGCCGCCATCAGAACCACCGCTGGAGAATCCGGTGTTCCCGTTCATTCCGACCCGCCAACCGCCCGAGCACTGCACGCCACCGTCGACATCGGCCAGGAGATCGCCGAAGAGCACTATCGTCCCGTGGCCGCCGCCATTCGGTTTGCCGAAGCGATGCGAAAACGGGCAAAAGGGCAAGTTGGATGAAAAGCGCCCGCATATCTGATCTTGCTGCAGTGACCGAGGCAGTCTTCCAGAAAGAATTCCAGCAACTACGCCCGCTTTTGCAACAAGAGGCTAGTGTGCAACAACAATTGGCACGCCTGGACGCACAGCTTTCTCAAGTACGCTCGGACAGCATTCAGACCGAGGGATATTACATCACAGGCAGTGACATGCTTTGGTATAGCTGGGAATCTGAAATGCGCCGCCAGTTGAACACGGAACTTGCACGGTTACGATCGCAAAAGCTGTCCGCAATCGAAAACCTGCGCAAGGCATTTGGTCGAAAACAGGCCGTCGAAAGACTGTCGCTGCAGGCAAAAAATGAGAAACGGCGGAAACAAAAAAGAGCACAATTGAACCAGGTCTTCGACTAGAACGCCCTGGCATATGAACGTGGCCGGGAAAGGTTGCTCTAGGTGTCCTGCCTGGCAACGCTCATGATCAGGACGCGCGAAACATCTTCACCCAGATTTATCCGGGCCACCTCCAACAAGGCTTTTCGCAGGGTAGTCAGATTGTCAGACCGGGTGAATGCCCCATCAAATCCGCCAGTATTGGCATGATCGAAAAGCACCTGCAGGAAGCCGTCCCTCAGTTTCGGCTCAATGTCGTAAAACGATTCCTCAATTCCCGGTTTCACTTCGAGGCTTAGGGCCATAGTTACAAGCGCCGAGATTTCGTCATCCCCTACGACCGGAACCACGAATTGCTTTGTCAGTTTCAAGTACTCAAACTCGGAGGGGTTTTCACCGTTGCTTGCTGGCTTTAGTTTGGTTGGCTTGTCTTCTTTCGGCGCGGCTTCGGCGGCAGCTTCGCTGGCTTTGTCCTTGCCTTGGTCCGATGGCGCCAGTGCAACCCCTGCGCCGACACCAGCCGCCAAACCAACGATCAGATAGATAAATGGTAAGAGCGTTTTGATCACGTCGGCACCTCAGAACGGTAGCAGCAAATCGAGGATCTGCTGGCCATACCGCGGCTGTTGCACATCCGTTATTTGCCCCCGGCCACCATAGGACACCCGCGCCGAAGCGATCTTGTCATAGGTGATCTCATTCTGGCGCGAGATATCTTGAGGTCGCACATATCCGGAAACAAGCAGCTCTCGCAGTTCGAAGTTCACCCGCAATTCCTGTGTGCCAGAGATTGACAGAACACCATTGGGCAATACGTCGATAACTGTCGCAGCTACGCGCAGCGTCAGTTTCTCTTTGCGTTTGACCGACCCCTTTCCCTTGCTGGACGATTCAGAGTCGATTGAGACCGCCTCATCCAGTGACGCTCCTGTCGGCAGTCGGTCTGCCGCACGTTGCGGCAAGCCGAACAGGCTGGGCACAGCAAGGCTTTCCGATCCGACCCGCGAACGATTTGTGTCATTTGAAAATTCTGCTTTTTCGTCCAGCTCGATTACAACGGTCAGAATATCCCCTTTTTTTATTGCTCGTTGATCACCAAGCAGCGAATGCTGCCCCCCACTCCATAGTGAAGACTGATCAACCGACCGTTGCGGTTGAGTGTGCAGCGGTAGTCCTGGCCAAAGCATCGCCACATGTTCCGGGGATTCCGTGTTGGGCGTAAGGCTAGGTGGTTTACCCAGATGGTCCACACGCCCGCAGGCGGACGCGAAAAGCATGCACAAAAGTAGGAGAGCGGGAATTTTTAACATCACTGGACCTCGATATGACCGTCGGCCCGGATTAAGCCCGTTACTGTGGTGCGCGACGACAGGTTCATCACGCGAATCCGCTCGCCGGCCGCACCCCTCCCAAGGGCGCGCCCTTCTGTCGAGATGGACAGCAACGCGTGGTCAAAAACCAGCGTCACCAGATCGTTACGGTTGACGATTGCGGGTGGACCGAAATCCGCGGCACGGATGGGGCGCCCCGGATAGAGCGCGACGCGCGCCTCCTGCCCGATCAGGTCAGAGGCCCTCGTAATGGCCCCCACGGCATCTATGGCTTTGGTTTCGAGGTCCTCGGCCATGATCACCTCTTTGGCGCGGATGGTCCGGGTCGGAACCAAAATCTCGGCCAATGCGTCCAAAGGAGAAAGTGCCAGAAACAGAATCAGCCCTCTCATCAGCGCACCTGTGTCGTTGCGCCCATCATCTGATCAACAGCAGAGATGACTTTGGCATTCATTTCGTAGCCGCGCTGGGCCTCGATCAGTTCGGTAACTTCGCGCACAGCATCGACCGAGCTATCCTCCAGATAGCCTTGCCGAATGGTGCCCAACCCGTCCTCACCCGGCGTGCCAATCACAGGTGCGCCCGAGGCTTCTGTCTCTTTGAACAGGTTGCTGCCGATAGCTTCGAGCCCTTTGGCATTCGAAAAGCTCGCAAGCGTCAACTCCCCCAGCAACTGACCTTCTGCGGTGTCGTCGAAATAGGCATAGACTTCACCTGTGGCGTTTATCGAGATTGATCGGGCGTCGTCCGGGATGGTGATCTCTGGCGCCACGGCGAACCCGTCTGAGGTTACAATCAACCCTTCGGCGGATCTTTTCAAACTACCGTCGCGGGTAAATCCAGACTGGCCGTTCGGCAGAGCCACTTCAAGATATCCACGCCCTTCGATGGCAATGTCGAGATCACTGCCCGTGGCAGACAGGGCGCCCTGCGAAAGCTGTACTGTCACGGCCGCGGCGCGAACCCCAAGGCCCAGCTGAATTCCGGTCGGCAGAACCGTACCGTCCGAAGCGTTTACCGTCCCGGCGCGCGCCATTTGCTGGTAATGCAGATCGGCGAACTCGGCCCTACGGGCATTGAAACCCGTGGTGTTCATGTTCGCGAGATTGTTTGAGATCGTCTCGACCCGCATTTGCTGGGCAGTCATACCTGTGGCAGCAATCTTCAAAGCGCGCATAGTGAAATCTCCTTGTACAAATCAACGCATCAGGGCCTTGAGCGCCCCGCGAACCCGTTCATCTTCGGTTTCCAGAAAGCTCTGCCCAAGCTCATATGCGCGTTGAATTTCGACCAACCGGGCGACTTGCTCGATGGCATTCACGTTCGACCCTTCCAGAAAGCGGTGCAGAATGACCGGATCTTCGACCGGCTCCACATCGCCCGCGGGACGGAATCGCGTATTGCCTTCGCGTACCAATTCATTGGGTTCGGCAACCTGGTAAACGCCAATTTGACCCAATAGCTGCCCATCCACGCTGAGCGTGCCGTCGCTGCCAACATCAACCGTGGCTGCATCTGGCGGGACAAAAACTGGTGCACCATTGCTGTCCAGCACGCGCGCGCCATCCAATGCGACCAAATCCCCGTCAGCATTGGGCGAGAAGCTGCCCGCGCGGGTAAGGCGGTTGCCAGATGGCGTTTCGACCATGAAAAACCCATCGCCTTCGATGGCAAAGTCGAATTGCCCACCGGTTTCGGTAAGCAATCCTTGGAGCATAGACGTATTGCGCACTTCGGCTCGACTCATGGACAGGGATGGGTTGCCCGGCATGTCCTGAACGAACTCGGAAAACACCAACCCCTGCTCGCGGTAGCCGGTGGTGTTGACGTTGGCGATGTTATTGGCCACTTGCCGCATTTCATTCATCAAACCGGACTGGCGGGACAGAGTGACATAGGTGGTGTCCATCAGCGGCCTCCTGCGATCAAAGGGATGAGGGTTTTGGTAAAGAACGTCACCAGCGTCTGGGTCATGAATCCCATCGAAATCCAGAACACGATGACAATGGCGATCAGTTTGGGAACGAAGGTCAGTGTCATTTCCTGCACCGAGGTCAGCGCCTGAAACAGACCCACAGCAAGGCCCGAGATCAGCGCCACCGCCAGGATCGGGACCGAGGTGATCACCGCGACCCATAAGGCATGGCGCACGATGTCGTAGAAAAGGCCTTCGCTCAGCATGGCCTAGACCGGCATCCGCAGGATTTCCTGATAGGCTTCGACCACCTTGTTACGGACAATAACAGCGGTTTCCACGGCCAGTTCGGTCTGCGCCAACGCCTGCACCAGCGCGTGCGGATCGGCCTGCCCGACCATCGAGGATTGCGCCACCTGTTCGCTGTGCGTCAGCGTTGTGGCGAAATCCTGAAACGAGGATCGCAACCCTTGCGCCATCCCTTGCTGATCGGGATTGGCCTGTGTTGCAGGGCGCGCAACAGCGTAATTCTGCGCTGCGGTCAACGATCGGATATCCATTCTGGCTTTCCTTTATTTGTGAAGTAAATCCATCAGACTCGACGACATCTGCCGGGTCTGGTCGAACATTTTCAGATTGGCCTCGTAACTGCGTTGCGCCTCGCGCGCGTCGGCGATCTCGATCATCAGATCGACATTCGAACCATGAAAGTATCCTGTTCCATCAGCCATGGGATGGCTCGGGTCGTAGATGCGCGTCAGATCACGCCGGTCCAGCTTGACCCTCCCCGCCTGCACCGTTGTGCCGCCGCTCCGCTCGACTGCTTCAAACGGCACAGTCTTTCGCCGGTAGCCCGGCGTATCCGCGTTTGAAATATTCTCGGAAACATGGCGCAATCGGGTCGCTTGCGCGCGCAGAGCACTGGCCGAGGCAGACAGGGAATGGGAAAAGTCACTCATCTCAATCCCTCCTTACACGCGGCCAAGGCTGGTACGCAGGATTCCGATGGAAGAGCGATAGATGGCCAGAGCCCGGTCATGCTGCCGTTTGACTTCAACCGCTTTCAGCATCTCTTCTTCCAGCGAAACGCCATTGCCATTGGGATCGCCGGACGAATTGGCCACATGTTCGGCCCAGGGCTGCGCACCCGTGCTACCGTGCAGATGACCCTGGCGCGTGGCGACCATCTCGGCCTCACGCCCGGCCTTGTCGAAAGCAGTCTGAAAAGCCTCGATATCCCACGGCTGATAGCCCGGTGTATCCGCATTGGCCATGTTTCGCGCGATGACCGCTTGCCGTTGCCCGGCATGGGTTGCCATTGCGTACGCTGTCTTAAAGACGTTCAGGTCAGAGAACATCGGGGCTTCTCCCTCGATCAATTTCAATCAAGGCTTAACCCCGATTCCTTTAGAAAGCGTTTTCAGAACCAAGTTGGAGACCTGCGATGTCCGATTTCGATCCGATACTTCTGAAATGCGAATTCGACAGGATGACTGCTGTGCGCAATATGGGCCGCGTTGCGGGGGTGGCGCACGGGGTTATTGAAATCGACGGTCTGTCCGACAGGGCTAAGATCGGGGATCACCTTATTTTGCGCCGTCGCAAAGGCCCGGACATCATCGGCGAAGTGCTGCGTGTCGATTCGGACAGGATGCACATGCTGCCAGGGTCCGCGCCAGACGGCGTATCGCTAAGCGACCCGGTAGTGCTTGAACCTGTAGCTGCGTTTGCGCCCGGGATGCATTGGCTGGGGCGAGTTGTTGACCCGTTCGGCCAGCCGCTGGACGGCAAACCTCTGATCGGCGGGAAGCATGAAGTTGATCTGACGCGCACCCCTCCGCCTGCCGTTGCACGCAAACCGCTGGGTGAGCGTATGGAAACCGGGCTGGCCGTTCTCAACACCATGTTGCCAATTGTTCGCGGTCAGCGCATCGGCCTGTTCGCCGGCTCCGGTGTGGGGAAATCCACTTTGCTCGCCACCTTGGCCAGAGCGATGCAGGCAGATGCGGTCGTTGTCGCGCTGGTGGGTGAACGAGGGCGAGAAGTAAACGAATTCGTCGACACCGCCCTTGGGCCCGATGGCATGAAACGGTCTGTTGTCGTTGCCGCTACTTCGGACCAGTCGGCGCTGGCGCGTCGGCGTTGCGCCTGGTCAGCCATGTCAGTGGCAGAGTATCTGCGGGATCAGGGTCTGAACGTTTTATTTCTGGCTGATTCAGTGACACGCTTCGCTGAAGCGCATCGTGAAATTGCTGCCGCGATGGGCGAAGCGCCTTCTTTGCGTGGGTACCCTCCATCCGTGACGACGCTGATCGCAAATCTTTGCGAACGCGCCGGACCTGGGACTTCCGAACAGGGGGACATCACTGCGGTATTCAGCGTTCTGGTGGCCGGATCGGACATGGATGAACCGATCGCGGACATCCTCCGCGGTGTTCTGGATGGCCATATCGTGTTGAGCCGGGACATCGCCGAACGCGGACGCTTTCCGGCGATTGACCTCAGCCGATCAGTTTCGCGCAGCTTGCCGGGCGCAGCGACGGAGGAGCAAAACCGGATTATATCGGAAACCCGCAAACTGGTCGGCAGCTATGAACAGTCCGAGGTTATGATCAAAGCCGGGCTTTATGCCGAAGGCACTGACCCGTTGCTGGATCAGGCCGTGCGGGTCCATGAGGAACTGGACGCATTTTTCGGCAAACAGGAAACCGACGGGATTGAGAACAGTTTCAACCACCTGTCTCTGATTCTGCGCCGCGCCAGCTCCGGGTTGCCCAGATGAAGGAAAACCGAGACAGTTTTAAGTGTTAAGTCCACCTTAAGATCTGCCCTGTTACCCCGGTAGACGGGTGATAAGAAGGTGGTGGAGATGGGTGCGCAATCCAATGCGGCGCCAATCATCATCAAGAAGAAGCGTGTAACGGGTGGCGCTGGACATCACGGTGGCGCGTGGAAAGTCGCGTATGCTGACTTTGTTACGGCCATGATGGCTTTCTTCATGTTGATGTGGCTGCTGAATGCAACAACAGAAAAGCAACGAAAAGGGTTGGCGGATTACTTCTCGCCCACGATTCCGGTGAACCCAGTTTCGGGTGGCGGCGACGGTGCCTTTGGCGGCAACAACATGTTTTCCGAAAAAACGCTGGTAATGGACGGATCAGGTGCAACCAAACGCAACCCGACCAGGGCCAAAGAAGCACGCGGTTCGACCGGTGTGGATGCCGAGGGCGGTGACGACCAAGTGTCCGAAGAATTCTCATCGCTCGAGGCGCACCTGCTGGGCCGTACCGGTGAAAGTGTTGTATCAGAAAAACTGCTGAAGCACATCATTACGCGCGTCACAGACGAGGGGTTGGTGGTCGAGATGTTCGATACTGAAGACCAGCCGCTTTTCGAATCAGGATCCGACAAGCCGACGGACATGATGCGAGCACTGGCCCTGCTAGTGGCCCGGTCTTCGGATCTCGTGACCAATGATGTCGCAGTGGAGGGGCATGTTCGATCTGAACCGCTGGTCCTGGCCAAAAACCCCTCGTGGGATTTATCGACGTCGCGCGCTCAGGTCGTGCGACAGATACTGCAAAACAAAGGAATGGTAGGTTCGCGGTTTGATCGCGTGGCTGGCCATGCGGACCGCGAATTGGTGACCGAAAATCCGATGGCAGCGCGCAACAACCGGATCGAAGTCATCTTCCTTCGAAGCCCCTGATCCAAAACGATAGGACGCATTTTACCTGTTAGCGCGCTGTTAAGGCCCGGCGCGTTACCTGTTGCAATAACGATATACGCAACAGAAGGGCGTGCTGATGACCATATCCTCTTCGCTGAATGCCGGTGTGGCGGCGTTGAAGGCCAATGCCAACAGGCTTGCAACCATTTCAGACAACATCGCCAATTCTTCGACATTTGGGTACAAGCGGGTTGAGACTGACTTTCATTCGATGGTCACATCGGGCCAAGGCGGCAGCTATTCCGCTGGGGGTGTCAGAACCACCAGTCAGCGCCTGATCGACCAGCGCGGATCTTTGGTGACCACGAATAATTCCACCGATCTGGCCGTTCGTGGGCGCGGCATGTTGCCGGTACGGCCCAGCTCGCAGATCGGAACCGGTTCGAATGAAATGCAACTGACGACCACCGGCTCATTCCGCACAAATGAAGAAGGTTATCTGGTGACAGAATCCGGACTGGTGCTGCTGGGCTGGCCCGCGGCAGCTGATGGATCGATTCCCAGTGTGCCGCGCGACACGCCCGCTGCATTGGTGCCTGTCCAACTGAGCGTCAATCAGCTCTCGGGTTCCCCTACAACCGCAATGAACCTGAGAATGAACTTGCCTGCCACAGCGACCGAAGCGGGTGCCCCCGGCGATGTTCAGCCTTTGTCGGTGGAGTATTTTGACAATCTCGGCAAATCGGAAAGCGTAGATATTGAATTAACGCCAACGATCCCGGCAACCGGTTCAAGCAATGAATGGACACTAACCTTGCGGGATTCGGCCTCGGGCGGGGCGGTGATCGGGGAATACACTCTTACCTTTACTGACAGCCGGACAGCGGGCGGAACGCTGGCCAGCGTCACTGCCGTTTCCGGCGGCGCATATGATCCGGTTACCGGCGGCTTTGTCGTAAACGTTGCAGGCGGGCCGGTGGAAATCAACATTGGCCAGATTGGTGATACGGATGGCATTACACAGCTGTCCGATACCTTCGCCCCTGTTTCGATTACCCGCGACGGTTCGGCCGTTGGAACAATGACCAGCGTTCAGGTCGACGAAAAAGGATATGTTTACGCCTTCTACGATACCGGCGTCAGTCGTCGCATGTTCCAGATTCCGCTGGCGGATGTGCCGAACCCCAACGGCCTGACGGCGTTGGACAGCCAGACATATGCCCCATCCCGGGAAAGCGGAACGTTCTTCCTTTGGGATGCTGGTGAAGGTCCAACAGGTGATCTGATCTCTTTCGCGCGCGAGGAATCGACCACCGATGTCGCCACCGAACTCACGTCGATGATCCAGACGCAGCGGGCCTACTCCTCTAGCGCCAAAGTGATCCAGACCGTCGACGAAATGTTGCAGGAAACCACCAATATCAAACGCTGATCCCGCGTTTGACCGGCGGAAAGGAACTGATCCATGAACATGTCGACGGCATTGAACAACGCGCTGGGCGGGTTAAGCGCAGCCAGTCGCGGCGCGGCGGTTGTTTCGGGAAACATCGCCAACGCGTTGACCCCGGGCTATGCGCGCCGCTCGCTGGAATTGGCGACCAGCCCTATTTCCGGCAACGGTGTTCGGGTAGTCGGAATAACTCGCCACCAGGACCCCGTACTTCTTGCCAACCGCCGCACGACGGATGCGGATATGGCCAACACCTCGACCCTATCAGAGTTTCATGCAGGTTTTGAAAAACTGGTTGGTTCCGCAACGGACCCAACCTCGATCGCCGCACGCCTTGCAAGCTTTGAAAGCAGCCTGATTACAGCAGCCAGTCTGCCGGATTCCACCGTACGTCTAGATCAGGTCGCGGGCGCAGGCAATGAGTTGTCGAGTGCGCTTAACGCAGCTTCTGAGGGATTGCGGCAAATGCGGTCTGATGCGGACAGAACGATCGGAAACCAGGTCGAAACGCTGAATCAGACTCTCAGGGATATCGAGGAACTGAACGCAAGAATTCCAGCTGTGCGAAATTCGGGAGGGGACATCGGCGCATTGCTGGATCAGCGGCAGGTCCTGATCGATCAGGTGAATGAGCTTGTTCCCGTCAACGTCGTCTCTCGCGAAAATGACCGGGTTTCACTTTATTCTGACGGAGGCCTCATCCTGCTGGAAGGAAGCGCCGTCGAGTTTTCGTTTTCAACGACCGGTGAAACCAAGCCTCATATGACGGTAAGCAACGGGCTACTGTCCGGCCTCGAGGTCAACGGGCAGCCGGTAAGGGTCAGTGGTGATTACGCCCAGATCCGGGGGGGTGCCCTTGTTGCACAGTTCGAAATCCGCGATGAACTGGCGGTTGAAGCGCAGACAAATCTGGATGCCGTTGCCCGTGATCTGATCGAACGGTTTGAAACGCCGGGGTTGGATCCTACCCTGACCGCCGCGGATCCAGGGCTTTTCACCGATGACGGGAACAGGTTCAACGCGGCCACATTGACTGGCCTCGCATCCCGGATTGAACTTAATGCCGCCGTGAGTCCGGACGCGGGCGGCGCAAGTTGGAAACTGCGTGCAGGGCTGGGCGCCGCTTCACCGGGAGACCCGGGTGACGCCACTCAACTGCAAGCGTTTGGGGCGGCACTCGACACTGGACGCGCGGTGACTGGAGCAAGCTTTGGAACCGGCAACATGCGCGCGGCTGAAATCGCCGAAGCGTTACTGTCGAAAGCGGGTACAGATGCACACGCCGCCAACCAACGCATGTCCTTTGCCGCCAGTGCTCAGCTTGAAATGGAAAAAATCGTTGCCGAGCAGAGTGTTGACAGCGATCAGGAGTTGCAACGCATGATGCAGATCGAGCAGGCATATGCAGCCAACGCGAGGATAGTCGCGGTGGTCGACGAATTGATGGACACTTTGCTGAGGCTCTGATCATGACACTGAATTCAATTGGCGATCTGGCGCGAGGTCTGACCCTGAGGTCGCGCAGCACCGAGATCAAATCCCAGATCGAAACCCTGTCATATGAAATGTCCACCGGTCAGGTACAGGATGTCTCGGGCCGGTTGGGCGGTGACTATTCGCATTTGCTCGATCTGGATCATGGGCTGGCCCGGCTGGACGCTTATGGCGTCGCGACAGCCGAGGCGCGTCTGTTCACGGATGCGATGCAGCTTAGCCTGACAACATTCAGCGATTCCGTTGGTGATTTATCCGCCTCACTGCTGGCATTTGGGACGGCGAACCAGACGGTAACACATGAACAGGCCTCGGTTCAGGCCCGAAATGAGCTGGATACGATGGTCTCTGCCCTCAACACACGAGTTGGCGGACGCAGCTTGTATGCAGGAACGGCGACGGATATGTCGCCCTTGCCGTCAGCTGATACACTGCTGAACGCTTTGCAAACCGAATTGGCAGGGCTGACAACAGCCGCGGACATCCTACAAGCCGCTGAAGACTGGTTCAATGATCCTACCGGGTTTGACGCCGTCATCTATCAAGGGGCCGCGACGTCGCTGGCCCCGATGCAAATCTCCGACAACGAAAGGATCGACGTCCCGATCATGGCAACGGATCCTGCCTTCAAGGCGGCCCTGCGCGATGTCGCCGTCGCAGCACTTGTATCAGACAGCGCGCTCAATCTGGCGCCAGCCCAGAGGACTGCGTTGTTCACACAGTTGGGTGTAGATTTGGCGAGCACACAGGACGAAGCCGTGAAACTGCGAGCGCAAGTGGGCGCGGCAGAGGCCCGTGTTGAACAGGCTGCCGCGCGAAATGCTGCGGCGCAAACCAGTGCGGAATACGCACGCGGCGCGCTGATCGCCGCGGACCCATATGAAACCGCTGCCCGATTGCAAACAGTGCAGTTTCAGTTGGAAAGCCTGTATTCCGTGACTGTTCGCAACGCCAACCTTTCACTGGTAAATTTCCTGAGATGAGAGTTCTTCTGTTCCTTTTGGTGTTGTTGCCCAGCCTAACCAACGCTGGTGCGATCCGGTTGAAAGATCTTGTGGATTTCGACGGGGTGCGCGGCAACGACCTTGTGGGATACGGCTTGGTTGTCGGGCTGAACGGTACCGGCGACGGGTTACGCAACTCTCCGTTCACCGAAGAGATTATGTCGAATATTCTGGAACGCCTGGGCGTCAACGTGAACGGAGAGGATTTTCGCCCCAAAAATGTTGCGGCCGTTCTTGTCACCGCGGCTCTGCCGCCTTTTTCCCGGGTCGGCAGCCAGATCGACATAACGGTATCCGCCATCGGAGACAGTAAAAGCCTGTTGGGCGGGACTCTGGTCATGACGCCCTTGAACGCAGCCGACGGTCAGATCTACGCTGTAGCTCAGGGTACAGTTCTGGCCGGTGGCGCGGTGGCCGAGGGCGAAGCAGCCTCGGTTACGCGTGGCGTTCCTACGTCGGGTATCGTCCCCTCCGGCGCTCGAGTGGAACGGGAAATAGACTTTGAATTATCCTCCCTCGCACAAATTAGACTGGCGCTGCGGGAACCTGATTTCACGACGGCGGGTCGGATCGAAGCTGCGATAAACACAGAATTCAACCGCGCTGTCGCAATTATGCGGGATTCCGGCACAGTCGAACTGAATATCGCAGCAACGCAGGCCATATCACCCGCTCATGCCATCGGGCGCATCGAAAACATTCTGGTTCAGCCAGATAGCAAGGCCAGAGTCGTGGTTGACCAAAGGTCTGGTACGATTGTTATGGGGCAGGACGTTCGGATTTCGCGCGTGGCCGTTTCGCAGGGCAACCTGACTCTGACCGTCGAAGAAGCTCCGATTGCCATACAGCCCAACCCCTTTGCCCGTGGCGAAACCGTCGTTGTTCCACGCACGATCGCAGGCATTGAGGAGGAAGAGGGCACCGGGCTGGCTGAAATCCCCGAAGCGACCACTCTGTCAGAGGTGGTAGCCGGATTGAACGCCCTTGGGGTGTCGCCTCGCGACATGATCGACATTCTGAAAACGATCAAGGCCGCCGGGGCGCTTCATGCCGAGTTCGTTGTCCGATAGGCGTTCTGACCGCAACGGATGGCCAGATCAGACCTGTCGCGCCATCGTCATTT
Organism: Ruegeria sp. HKCCD6426; assembly: GCF_057221115.1. Classification (NCBI taxonomy): domain Bacteria; kingdom Pseudomonadati; phylum Pseudomonadota; class Alphaproteobacteria; order Rhodobacterales; family Roseobacteraceae; genus Ruegeria; species Ruegeria sp. HKCCD6426. The sequence continues at coordinate 293,523 of NZ_JBWVBF010000002.1, forward strand.
TGATTTCCAGCTGTCCAGCCAACGGCGGAACCCGGTGCGCCTTTCTTCAATTGCATCGCCCGCCGCGTAAAAGCTGTCTTCGACATTTTCGAGCATCGGGTCGATGCGGCGCTGCCGAAATCGTCGCCAGCGCACCCAGATCGCCCAGACGATGGCAAAGAACACCGTCAGGAAGATGATGTTGAACCAGGGGATCAGCCGTACATCGGGGCTGTCCACCGGGCGCACCGACACCGCGTTGGGAAAGATCGACATGAGTTGATTGCGCCAACCGTAATGGCGCAACACCACCCATTGCGGGTCCGCCTCGGTCGACACGAGATTGGTCAGCTCCGCCTGCAGATTCGAGCTGTCGAGCTTGAAATAGGGCGGCCAGCCCCAGCCGGTATCCTCGTTGCGATAAACGCGCGGCTTGCCGTTGGGGCGGAAGGTTTCGACGAAACGCACATCGCGATTGACCGTCTGCGCGGTTTCCTGACCAGTGTCCTGCTGCGCCCAGAAAATCGAATTCTCACCGAAATCGACGCGCCTCACCTCGGTTTTGACGATCCGCACCACATCCTGCTGCGGCAGGGTGTATTCCAGCACTGCGGCGACCAAACCCCAGAAAACTATGATGAACGCCCATTTGACATAGACCATCTATCCGGCCCTCACATAAAATTAGTAATATAGATCAGCAGGGCAATTGCCCCAAGCGGGACGACATAGACGCCCAACAGCAGTTTCCTGCGAAAGGAGTTGTCGTATTTCTTCAACCCCCGCGCGACAAAAGCGTCGCGATCACCGGTCAACCCTTTCTTCTCCCAATGCGCGATCAGCTTACGCCGCCGCATCAGGCGGGAATAGATTGACAGACCGATGTAGATCACCGTCAGAACAATCAGAAGCGGGATCAAGAAACGGATTGCAACGATCATTCAATTCCTCCCAACAGCGCCCCAGGGACCGACGCGAGCTATGACCTCGTCGCTGACCCTGTCGTTGCCGCTCATGTCCGGCTCATGGCCGAACAACGCGGCGCGGGCACCTGCCTTGTCCACCTGATACTCGCGTGCGAGGAAGTCGGCAACATAGGCTTTTTTGGTTTCAGGCCATAGGGCGTATGTGCTGTAAAACAGCTCTTTATGGCAGATGAACATTTGACGAGGGTCCAGCGGGGCAAGCTCGGCCAAAAGCATGTTCACCAGATCGCGGCTCGGGGTATCCGCCGCACGCAGCGTGTAGAAATAGGCTGGGTGATCTGAGGTAATGCGGGGCCACGGACCGCCATCTTTCGCCCAGCGCAACAACTGTGCCAGGCCGTGATAGGCCTCGGGCAGACGATCCGCGTGGTTGCGGGCCAGACGCCGCATGTCGCCCCGATCCAGCCCCGTCAGGTCAACGCCCGCATCTGCGGCGGCGTCAATGGTCAGGAAATCCATCTTCTGCTGCAGGATAGCTGCGGAATCCACACCACGAGCTTCGATGATCGTTTCGACCAGATTGTTGTACCCGAGGAACTTGGCGATCTGATTTCTCTGAGACACGTCAAATACGTATTTGATCGGCAGATCGTCCAGCCGTTCGGCCATACAGATTGCAGCCGGATGTTCCAAATCCGGGAATAGGTAGAGCCCGCCGAAATGCGCTGTCCAGAAATTGCGTTGTTCAAACGCTGTGTGGCGCAGGCGGACCGGGTTGCGTGTCACGTCGCCGGTTTCCTTGGCCGTCTCGATCATTTCCGCAATCAGCACATCGTCGAACCAGGCGTCTTCTTTGGTCTTGAACCGTTCGACCATGCCTGCAAGTTGCTGTGCCTTGCGCAGGGTGCCGCCTGCGGTGTCGGCCTCGATCTCGATCTTTTGCAGGTTCAGCAGATCGCCCGGCGTGGTGAGTGTGATGACCGAGTTCACCAGCTCTCCAGCCACCGCATCGGTGGCGGTCAGGGCGAACAGCTGCGCCTCGTTCATCTCGATGAATTCGCGCAGGATATCGCGAGAGGTCGAGAATTTGACGTTCAACAAAGGCGCGCGTTTCTGCTCGGTCGTCAGCAGGATGAACTGCCGGTTAACCCCGTTGGGGTTGAGGTAGAGCTCGTCCTCCAGCTCAATCCCTACCTCGGGCGAATAGCCCGAGATATCCACATGGAAATCCGTCAGCGCCGTGGTCTTGCCTGCCAGGTGCTGCAGCGCGCGGTTATACCGTTCGACCAGAGCCGGGCTGGAGATGTGGACGAGATTGCCGAACATCAGGCCTTTTTTGATGAGGCGGATCATTTGGATGCTCCGGAACTCAGCCTTATCCAGTTACTTAGCTTTTTGAACGCAATTCCTATCGCCCAACCTAAATGTTTGAGAACTGCAGTCCCAATTCTATCCCCACCATTTGCGAGGTGGCGCGCAAAGCGAAGGCCTGAAAGCACCGAGATCCCTATCAATGCAATCTGGAAGGTTAGGGCAATCATTATGGTCCAGTCTAGTTCCAAGCCCGAATGACTTTCTTCCAAGCCGTTCGAAAATGCGAAGCCATTATCGAGAAGGAAAGCTACGATCAACAATAGTGTAAAAAGGTTGGAGAACACCGCCATCAAGCCGACGGAAAACCAATTTGGGTAACGAAAAGGCCAAAGAAGTCTTGGTAGAAACCAAGCCAGCGACATTGTTATAAGTATCCAGGTAATCAAAGATAACATTTACCCCTTCCCCTCCAGATACCGCCGTTTGGCCTCTTCCATCCGGCCCATCTCGCGGACCGCGTTCTCGATGGCGACCTCGTCGCTCTTGTCGGCATAACGGAACTCGCTGTCGGCGTAGCGGTTGATCTCCTGGATCACCATTTCCACCGTGATCGGCTGGCGCAGGTCCTCAATCATGGCCTTCTTGGTGTCGTAGTCGCGGAACAGGAACAGGTCGGGGTTTTCCATCCATTCGTCCGGCAGTTCAAAGTCCATTGCGCGGACCTTGATCGCGTCGGTGATGTTCTTGATCGCGCGGCCAGTGAAACGCTCATCCGCCTGTTGGATCGCCTTGAGGTAGGTGCCCAGCTTGGCGATTGTGTCCATCTGGCCGATATCGCCGGAGACCCGGTCATAGACCTGCAGCAAGGCGTCCTCATGCGGGCGGGCGTGGCTTTCGAAACTGGCGGCGACAGCCTTTTTGATCTCCTGCGCGGCATAGGCTTCGTGTTCGCCCAGCGGAATGTCGTGGTTGCGGCCCATCAGCAGATGCAGGATGTCGATATAGTCCTCGCGCGTTTGCGGCCCGTCCACGAGGAACCGCGCACCGGCCCGCTGGCGCAGAGCGTCGTCCACATTCTCGGGGTAGTTCGAGAACATGCCAAAGGTGCAATTGCCGCGCACGACGGTGTTGGCGCCTGCAAAGCTCTCCATCAGCACGGCGGTGATTTCCAGTTGCCCGGCCGAGGACTGCCGATCGCCGCGTTTGCCCGCCAGTTGGTCGATATCGTCGATGGTGCCGAAGCCGATGACCGAGGGGTCGATGATCGTGTTGATAAACGCCTTGGCGTTCTGGCCGGATTTGCCCTGATAGCTGTCGATATTGTCGGTGCTCAGGTTCTGATAGCGGAACGGATAGCCCGCGCTCTGGCAATAATCGTTGATCAGCCCGGCCATCATCTGGATCAGGGTGGTTTTGCCGGTGCCCGGCTTGCCGTCGCCCATAAAGGTGAAGATGAACCCGCCCAGTTCCGCAAACGGGTTTAAGCGGCGGTCAAAGTCGTAGGCCATCAACATCTTGGCCAGTTTCATGGCCTGATACTTGGCGATGTGGTTGCCCACCACCTCATTCGGTTTCTTGAACGTCATGGTCAGGGTGGTGGATTTGGCCTTGGAGGCCGGTTCAAAACCGCGGATCGTCAGGTCGTCAGCCTCGATATGCCAGGCGGCGTTCTGGAACGGTGCCAGATGGCCTGCGGATTGCGCACGCAACGCCACCTTCTCCATCAGTTGCTCGGCATAGGCGCTGGTGGCAGCGATCAGGTGGGCATCGTCGGGGGCATGTTTGGCGAGTGTTTGGTCCAGCTCCCACAGCGCGCCATGCAGGGCGAGTTGGCCGTTGTCGGTCAGAACCTCTTCGATTTCACCAAGGTCCACGGTGGTCTCGCCCAGATGCGAGGACATCAGGTAAGCCAGCGCATTTCCGAAGGTATGCGAAGTGATCAGGGCCTCAGCGGTCAGCAGTTCAGAGAACTCAGTCTTGCGCGCGGCGGGCAGATCCCCGGCGAGGTTTGCGCGTTTGAGATCGGCCAGCGGGGTCTGGTCTGCATAGGCCTCGGCCACAGCCAGAGCGATGGCGATGGCGCGGCGAAGGGCCTGCTGCGTGGTGGCCTGCGGCGGAGAGACCAGTGTATCGCCGTCATCCGAGGCCTCGATCCGCTTGATCAGATGCACCCCGTCGGCCCGCACGGTGCGTCGCGTCACCAGCCCCGGCGTTGTCGACCGGAACCGCCGCCCCGTGGCCACGCCCGGGGATCGTTCAGTCGACGTTTCAACCGCCTTTGCAATTCGCGGCGCATGTTCGAACCCGTTCAGCAAGGCGGTCGCTGCGGGATAATGTTTGCGAATATCCGCCTCGCGTAATTCCATCTGATCTGACGTCAAACTCATTTCAAAATCGCCTTCGCTGTATTCAATATCTCAACACCTGCCCGGTCTTGCTGACGACAAACTTGCGCACATCGGCAAAGCCCGGCGGGTTGCGTTCGGCCAAAACCTGAAACGGGCGTTGGGGCAGGATAATTGACCGCTCTGTCCGGGTCGCGCCGGTCTCGGCCCCCTGCCCGCCGAACGGGTCCAGCGCAAAGACCTCACGCTCAACGGTCGAGAACCACCCGGCGCGTTCTTCGATCACCTCTTCGCTTTCCAGCTCTTCCGTGGTCCAGGCCAGCGCCCAGTCTTGACCTTCGGGCGCCTGCGCGCCCTCCAGCACCTGCCGCAGAGGCCCGGATTGCTCGGTATAGGCCGAGGAATACATCGGCCCCACATGGATGCGGCGCAGATGTTTGGGGTGCAGGTCGTCGAAATCCTGATCGAAGCCTTTGGCGATGGTCACCAGTTTCAACCCGCCAAGGGACTGCGCCATCAGATGCGCCTGCACCTCGGGCCAGCGACGTTGGTCCTTGGGCAGGGCGGTTTTACCGCTGTCCTCAAGCTGCATCAGGTAAATGACCGGCAGGTTGATCTGGCTGTCATAGACTGCCCAATGAATCATGAACTTGCGCCGCTCGCCCTCATTCCCGATCCAGTGGCATTCAGGATCGTTACGGGCCCAGAACAGCTGACCCTTCAGCAATTCCTCGTAATAGAGCCTTTGAGACAGCGCGAATTGCAGTTTGGTGGGAATTTTCTGATCACCGATGATCGTCCGCACCATGTCGGTTTTCAGGTCCTCTTCCGAGGGCATATTCGCCAGATGCACCTGCGCCTGCTGCGCGTCATTGGCCATGGTCAGCAGCTCAGCCGCCACCGGAAACCCGCTGTCGCGCTTGTCCATGGCGAGGCTGCCAAAGAATCGCCCCGTATCGCGCCCGACCAGCAGGTATTTCATGCTCAGCGCGCGAAATGTGTAGAGCAGCCCTGAGAGGTAGCGCGACACGATCCGCACCTCTTGCTTGCTGATCACGCCCTCAGCCTCCATCGTCGCGGCCACGCGCAGGAGGTGGACGGTGATCACCTCAAATTTGCGGAAATAGCGGCGCGAGGCGAAGGTGTCGGTCAGGCCGACATGGTCGTGGGTTGGGTCAGTCATTGAGTGCGTCTACGACGATTGGATTCCAAACGGCAATGGTCCACTGTTCCGACGAAAAGGAATAGGTACAGACCAACGGCACCAGCTATCGGTAAACCCCAATAAAGATACAAAAGTCCGCCGAGCAGAAATCCTGAAAACGGCAAAGCCCATTCTCTGAAATATTTCCGCCAAAAACGCTTGGACTTCACCGCCTCTGAAATGGTCAGGTAATCTTTGTCCCGGCCACGGCCATCCCTCAGAATAAACGATTTTACTATCCAAAGAGGCACGATACTCCAGCAGGCCAAGATGCTGAGATTGGGTTTGTCAGATGCAATGCCCGCAGCAATGGATAGAAGCAATGCAACAAACAACGCGCCGAAAAGAAGGTTGAGAATGCGATGTGATGCGTAGCTCACCCAGCTCAACCCCCATACAAATTCTTATCATGCTTCTCGACAATCGAGGCAAAGCGGCGGGCAAAGCGTTCGTCTGCCTTGGCCTTCTTCTCCAGCACGTCGCGGGCAAAGACCATGTGGTCCTCATGTGCCTCAAGCATGTCGGCCATTTTCTGGTTGGTCGCGGTGCCGATGGCGGCCATGGCGGTTTGTGCCTCTTGATCTGTCTGCACGCCGATCTCGTTTATGCGGTGGGCCACGTCCTGCTGCTGCGCCGTTTTCAGCGACTTGGTCAGGGCGTCATACAGCACCACGCGCTGTTGCGTGTCTGTTTGCAGCTTGTTGATCAGCACCATCTGCGTTGCCGCCTGGTTTTGCAGTGAATCGACCCAGGTCTTGCCCTTTTCGATATAGCGCTCCAGCGTCTGGCTTTTGGCCAGCTTGACCTGCTCTTCCTGAACCTTGGCGTTGTATTGCTTGTTCAGCTCAGCCAGTTCGGTCTCAAGCTGAGTGCGCGCGGCGGCGTCCTGTTCGACGCTGATCTTGTTTTCCAGCGTGATGATCGTCGGGTCCATGCCCTGAATCTCGGCGCGCAGAGCCTCCAATTCGGCCACAGTCGCCTCGCGGTCATCCAGTGTGCCGGTCAGGTTATCCTCGACCTTCACACGCTGTTCTTCCAGCACCGACAGCTGGCCTTCCAACAACTTCACGATCACATCGGATTTAGCGATCAGGTCCTGCAGCTTGTCGTCGATATTGGCGGTGCGCATACGCTCCTGCCGCATCGACTCGGATTTGCCTTTCGAGAAGATACCAACAAAGGTCTCCCATCCGGATTTCGAACGCATCTCATCGAAATCCTTGGAGAAAGCGCTGGTGACGTCGTCCAGCCCCATGATCAGCTCGGCGATATTGGCGTTCATCACCTCGGTGTGCGCGTGCACGTCTTCGAGTGTAGCGTTTTCAATGTCGATATCCGCCTCGGAGGTTCCGATCTTGGCTCGCGCGGCTTCGATCCGTGATGTTAGCCCTTCTATCTGCGATTGGCTCTCACGTACTTTCTGTTGAGTCTCTTGAATCAACGCCTCGAATTGCTGGTTCGACATCTGTCCTATCCTTATTTTTCTTATATACCCAATAAGATAGGGAATGTTATGCTGATTTACATCCCCTTGGGTCCTGAAATTCTGCAAAGATTGGCAAACTCACAGCGAAAAAGATAGATGCGACAACTTATCACCGAAGGGAACGACGTCGCCTGTGTAGGTACGGCGTCTTTTCAAGGACTTATTATCCGGTGTTGTTTTGCCTGTAACGGCTTCCTTAATCCACTTGTTGCTACTGCAGCTCCAAAAACGTCACCTCCGCGTCACCCATAGCAACAACAAGTGGCGTAACTGCATTTCGTACCTCATGCGCACGCGGTGGTGTTATCTTCATGATCGTTCAAAACAGGAAACCGCCCATCCTTGGAAAGACGGTTGGTATTATTGGAACCGTCATTCACGGTTGCCAAATTGAAATTGAGAAACGCTGGTAAGGTTTCGGGTTCGCAACCATCCAGCCAGACCCCTGACGCCGACGCCTGTTCGAAACTCAAACTCCTCAAACTGGAACCTTCGCGCAGGCACACCGAAGCGACGCAAGCCTTCGCTGAGAGACACCCGGAGAGAGACCGGCCCACAAAAGGAGACTTTTGCACGCGACAGGTTCGGGCCTATGACGCCGGCGATCATTTCAGCGCTGATGCGTTGACCTTCGTCAGATATTACGAGGTGCAACCTCAAATTCGGTTTGAGTTCAGCAAGTTTTTCGACTTCTTTCAAATGCGGGGCGGCCCCTCGGGAGCTGACGCAAAAGAAAAGATCAACTGGTTCGCCGTCACCGTTCAACGCATTGGCCCATGCAAGAAATGGAGTGATACCGATGCCGCCCGCGACCCAGACCTCAGGGCCCCTGCCTATATGGCGGAACCGCCCATAAGGGCCTTGGATATGAACAGACTGACCTTCTTTTAGGGCGCGGCCCAGAGTAGATGTATAATCCCCAAGGGATTTCACGGTTACACGCAGAGTGCCGTCAGGACCGACTTTCGAAAAGCTGAACGGATGCGGTTCATTTTTCCCGGCGCCGGTGAAGCGCAGAACGCCAAATTGCCCAGGGACTGGGTTGAGCCGTCTGTCTTCAGGCTCAAGTGTAACAGCCAAAGCACCGCCGGTCGTCTCAAGTTTCGAGATTTTGTATCCGTATGACGGACGTAGTTTTTGCGGCAGCAGCATCCATGAATAGGCACCAATGCCCAGCGCACAGAAAAAACCGGTATACAATCCGGCAGGATCCGTCATCGCAAAGGGCTTCATGATCAGGAAGAAATGGAGAGCACCGATAGCAAACAAGGCTCCCATGGCTTTGTGCGTCCACTTCCACAGGTGATAGGGGATAAACGTCGCAACGGAAATCAGGGCCAGGATGAGCAACCCGTAGAAACTGACTTCACCCAAAGATTCAGCGAAGTCATTCCATGCGGTCTCGCGGCCAAGACCGCGCATTTCGGCCCCAATTGTATCGTGCAACAAAATTGCTGCCATTGCTGCGATCCCTGCCCATTTATGCAAGACGTAAACACGATCAAGGCCACCGAATAAGTGCTCGATCCCCGGCAGACGCGTTGACAGAATTTGCCCCCACGCCATCAGAACCAGCGCTGCGAGACCCAAATATTGGGAAAACAGCGCTGTCTGGTCGGTGATGCCCGGCAGAGAAAAAAGCTGGTAAGCCGGGACAAGCATCGTCACACCGATCAAAAAGAGTCCGATTGGTTTCATGAGTTTTCCTCGATCTGCGTTTGAAATTCGGCGCTGATCAGTTCGTCCGCGAGAAGGTCGTCGATAAAAGTACTTAGAAGCTGCAGACGACCTGACACACCAGCTTTTCGATAAACAGAAGCACATTGCGCCTTGATTGTGCCCGGTTTGGTTCTCCTCAGATCGGCGATTTCAGCGATCGAGAAACCCTTGATGGCGAGAATGGCGACCTCACGCTCTGCCTTGCTGAGAGACCACGCTTGAAATCGGGTTTTCAGAAGCTCACTGAATGCCCCTGACGCAACTTTTACCTGATCTTCAAGTTGGGTTTGGCGGGTCAGAACTTGGCGCAGCTCGTTCGCCGTAAACGCCAACCCACTGATCAGCGCAACTGTTACCAGCGCCTCGACAAGATCGCTTTCAGCCAATTGGATGGAGGATGTCGGCCAAAGAAGATCCAGGATAATATCCATCAGGAAGTAAGCGCTACAGACGGCCTGCAAAGCGAACAAAGACCATAAAATGGTAATACGTGTCATAATCGGCTTTCGGAAAAAGGGGTGCGCCCTTAGACAAGGCGCACCAATCGACGGTCAGCTGTCGTCAGAGGGGTCTTGCAGTTCAATCTCGAGTATTTGGCCGGTCTCAGGCGACACCTCGATCTCGAAATCTGTGCCACCCATTGACGCCTGGATTTCGATTTCGTCATCCTCGGTCTCTACTTCTGAAATGACGTAACCCTCCGCCTCTAACGCAGAGCGAATGGCCGCCACCGACGTTCCCAGGGTATCGCCCACATTGACCTGCGCCAGAGCCAATCCGGGCGTAATGAGAACAGCCAGAATCGCCAGTTTTCCAAGATTGTTCATTTGCATTCCTTTCCAAGAAATCTGCCACCGCGAGATTGCGGTTGCTCTTATCTGAGAAGTTCTTGAGATCGACAAAATTGGACTTTTGGCAGAATTCAAGCGGCTTAGGCCGAAAGTTTATGCCAACTAAGGCGATTAGCTCGGCCTGAACTGAACAACTGTCGACCGGCGTTGGTGGGATCGGCGATGAGGTATTCGAGATACTGCATAACGACACCCCTAGTGATGACACCGTTTGTGGTTAAGAAATATCCCCTGCCCCAGAACCAGCGGCTCCAATAGCGCCTGCGCAGCGCGGGGAATTCCCGTTGTAACTGGTGAGACGAACAGCGCTTCATCTTGCGCACCAGATCCGGCTGGAAATCGGAGGGCGTCCTCCAATTCGTTGATCCTATGGACTCTTATGCCCATCTATCCTGTTGGGCTTATCGGATTAGTTCCCAGCAAAATACTCTGTGGGCCACCTGAGAAGGTTCGAGATGGCCCACGTGAGACTGCATATGCTACTGCGCTACCTCACTATGACGTATCTATTGCTTAAAACCGCCATTCGTACGACGCCCAGAGAGCCTGCGTGGATACGTCGGCACCAAGCGTTGATCTCGCCTCAAGGCGTAGGTTTCCACCGTGATCAAAGGCTTTCTCATAGCTCAGGCCCACTTCGCCAAAAGTGTCGGTTCCGCTGCCGCCTGAGGCAAGTGCAAGGGTGTTGCCAAAAATTGCGACATCAACAACCGACGGCGCATCCGCGTCGCGATGTACGGCGGCCAGCGACGCCGAGAGACTTCCGCCACCCACGGCGGTCGAGTATGCGCCTCCTATCCGGGTCTCGCTGAACGTGACGGTTCTATCGCCCACCGTCGCATTGGGGCTGCTGCCCGTCTCGGTGTAACCATCCAGGTCCTGTTCGCCATGCAAAAAGCTGGCCCGCGGGGTCAGGATCGCACCATTCTCCATTCCGAAGTCCCGTTCGGCAGCCACCAGCACAGTAATCATGTCGCTGGAATAATCCGCATCAGTTGTGGTGTTTCCGCTTGTGGTGGAGTCGTCGTGATCCAGGTTGCCGTAACCAAGACCAAAGCTCAGATCAGCAAAGCCAAAGTTCTGGGCGATGATGCCGCTCATGAAGACACCGGACGTGTCGAAAGACGTAGCGCCAAAGGTACCGTCATTCTTGAGATAGCTGGCCCCAAGCCCGTATCGCAGGCCGGTTCCAAGATCGCGGGTTACACCTGCGCTGGCACTCCACATGTTCGACGACAGGGACGCAGAACTCCCGCTCGAAGTTCCATCGCTTCGACTGCCGCTGATCAGAAAATACGGCCTGAACCCTTCGATGGCACCACTTCCACGGGTACTGAGAACAACTCTGTCCTGACTAACAGTGCCACCATCAGTGCTATCCAACTGGCGGGCCAAATCGTAAGACAGTCCGGCAATTTCAAACGCCTGGTTTGTGTTGGGCTGCAATTCAGTGGCATCAAATGTGGCATAGACAGGGGCCGTGCCGCCTTCGTCGTCAACAAACCAACCCTGAAACGGTGAGGACACCGTCGTGGTGAAGACACCAGTGGACGTGTCATCGTCCTGGAAGTGATAGACAACCCGTCCACCGACATTCTTCAGATTGACGTCATGATCACTGACCCGAATGGTTCCATCAATATTGGCTGAAGTTTCGACATTGAGCGTGCCACCGCCATCGCCAAGAAAGACGGAATAACTTTGGCCTGACGACTGGACCGCAATGTCGCCGGTGACGTTGACCACGCCCTGAGCCGATTGCAGATGCAAGCCATAGGCTTCTGCGGTACCCCCGGTGGCGGTAACGGATATCGAGCCGCTGTGGGTCAGGACGCCGGTTGCGGTCAGATCGCCGGCAAACAACCCTTCGGCCCTGATCTGGGAATCTCCCAGAGCGGATACAGAGATTGTTCCCGAGTTTTCGGCTATGCCCTCGATCTGGCCAAAGCCCAGACCGGTGGCAGCGACCGTAGATACATTCTGGCCGATGGCGGCGACTTGCACTGTCCCCGAATTTGAAATCTGCGCGTTCTCCTGAATTATTCCGGCAAACATCCCCTCAGCGTAGGCCGAGGTGCCGTGGGTGTTTTCGACCCGCGCCGAGATGTCGCCGCTGTTGGCTGTGGACCCTTCGACCTCTCCGATGCGCAGCCCCTGTGCGTAGGCATATGCCATCCTATCGCCTTTCGAAGCGACGGAAATGTTGCCGGAATTCAAATAGGTACCGCTTTTACTGGTGCTGATACCCACCGCGCTGGCGCTCGACCCGTTATCGGCTATTGCGGTCACCGAGATGTTACCCGAATTTTCAAACTGTCCGCTTGCGAATCCCAGGTAGTCGCTCGATGTGATACCGACTGCACCGGCAGTCGACCCGCCCGATGCGGCAACTGTAATTGTCCCCGTGTTGGCAAAAGACCCGACGAGATCGTTCATTTCAATCCCCAGCGCAAAGGCGGTTGTCTGCCCATCGGCCAGAACGGTGATTGAACCGGAATTGCTGGTCGCGCCGAATATTAGGCCGCTGCGGATACCGGTGGCCTGCGCAGTAATACCCTGCGCAGTTGCCATGATCGAACCGCTGTTGGAGAATTGTCCTTCGACATGAGAGATCTCGATACCGTAAGCGGTTGCCGTGAAACCACCGGAAACCGCCTGAACGATCAGGCTTCCGCTGTTGCTGAACGTGCCCTCGACGGTACCGTTGGCCGTGACGCCAATAGCGCTTGCATAAGAACTTGGGCTTTCGGCGAGGACGGAAACCGTGCCGGCGTTGGTGACGTCGGCCCCTGCGAGTACGCCGTTCACGCTGATCCCTTCCGCTGTTACTTCAGCCCCCTGCGCAACAACCGAGATATTCCCGCTGTTGGCGAATGAACCCGTCAGAGTGGAAGACCGGATTCCTATGGCTTCGACGCTCGAACCATTGACTACATTGACGGTAATCGTTCCCGAGTTGTTCAGAGTGCCATCTATTTCTCCGACTTCAATACCGTAGGTCGATGCATGATTAACGGCCTCCACCTGAACGAGGATGTTACCAGAGTTTTGTAGCAGCCCGTTCAACCTTCCAGCGTCAATGCCTGTCGCAAGAGCCGAAAATGAGGTGGCGATTGCGTCCAAAGCAATTGTATTTGTGTTGATCAGGGTGCCGTCGACATTTCCAGTCTCTATCCCGATCACGTCAGTGCTGCCGCCTTGTCCGATTGCAGTGATGGTTCCGTTGTTGGTTAACGCGCCTTGAACGAAATCCGTAGAAATTCCAATCGCAGAGACGTTGCTCACCCCGGCCGCCGCGATCACCAGTTGCCCGTCATTGGTCAGCTGATTGCGAACCTCATCAACCTGAAAGCCAAAAGCTTCAGCTGACCTGTTACCGGACCTTGCATCCGTGAAAATCCGTCCGCTGTTGACCAGTGTGCCAGAGATGTTTCCTCCGTGAATTCCCCGGGCTGTCGCCGAGGTGGTTCCGTTCGCAATGACATTGATCTGTCCGGAATTCGCGACGTTGCCGTTGACGTCACCAAAATCCAAACCATCCGCTCTTGCATCCGCTGTGGTGCCCAGGACCTGAACGTTCACCGCGCCAGAGTTGTCGAAGACGGCACTGTTGGCTACATCCGCAATGTCAAATCCATCGGCGCCAGCGCTTCCGGCCATGGCAGTTCCGTTGATAGCTCCCGAGTTAGTTAGCGTTCCTGTCAGGTTCGAAACTTCGACAACGTCAAAGGAAGCACGACCGGTGTCACCCGCCGTCATCGAAACCGTCAAAGCGGCGCTGTTCTCCAAACGACCTGAGACAGTCGCAATCTCGATCGCATCGCCGTTTGCGTTGCTTCCAGCGTTGCCCACAACGTTTATGGCACCGGAGTTGATCAGATGGCCTGAAAGGTAGTTGATACCAATTCCATCTACACTTGCGGTTACGCTGCCCGAAGCTGCAGCGACGATAGGCCCTGAGTTCTCGACCGTCCCGGCGACAGTTGCCAGTTTGAAGCCATCTGCAAAGGCACTGCCGCCAGAACTGGACGCGTCGACGGTAATGTTGCCGTTGTTGCTGACAGTCCCATTCACGGTCTGAGCCGCTATCCCGACGGCCGATACCCGAGAGCTGAGGTCAGCCCGAACATTGATCGTTCCACTGTTGGATAGCGCGCCGTCGATCTGATTAGCTGAAATACCTGTTGCGGTGCCAAATGTCAGAGCGGAATTTGCAATGTCGATGGTGCCTGTGTTCTGAACGGCACCCGTCAAATTCCCCAATACATCGACACCGTACAGCACAGCACTGTCGCCAGTCGCTGCGCCCATCGAAATCGTTCCAGAATTCAGAACTGTGCCGGACAGATCACCATTGATGTCAATAGCTGAACGGGTCCTCAGTGTACCTTCCGGCGCTGTCAGCCGCCCGTCATTTGTCAGCGTACTGGTATAATCCGGCACATTGATCTGGACCACCCCCGGCCCGGTCAACAGGTTGACGTCAATCGAACCTGTTGCCGTAATCGTATGATCTTCGTCGACGCTACTGACCAGAGGTGTCGTCCGTGGCCCGTTCACCACTTCGCCAAAAACAGATCCCGCGGAAACTGCCAAAACCGAGGCAGAACACAAAAATACTGAGGGGGCGACACTCGCTACTCTACCCTTCCACTTGGTCAAACGCCCCCCGCGCGTGAAAGCACGAACTCTTTGCTCGATCTGCATATAACTCTGCCCCATCTGGCTCATTTCCGTTCCCCGAGTCCGCAGGGTTGTTTCCCCAGCGTCACCCACTCAATGCGATGTGTGTTTGCACACTCCAGAGCAGCGTTAAAAGAGTGATGAGGGCGGAAATGTGGCCAAATCGGCGGTTTAGAACTTTAGTTTATGCAATCGTGACAGGCGTTTATCCAACTTTGAGACTTCCCGCTATATTTGCGAGGTTCAGGCTGCACGCGACTCGACAGGATTGAAATCAGGCCACCGATCCGCCGTCGGTCAGGTCCTCCAGAAATGCGCTCAGCAGCTGCGCCTTGCCGGCGTATCCTGATTTTTTATAGATCGAGTTGGTTTGCGCCTTGATGGTGCCTTCCTTGGCATTGCGGATCTCTGCCATTTCGGCGGTTGAACACCCTTTGATCAACAGGCGGGTAACCTCGCGTTCCGCCTCTGAGAAAGACCACTTCTCGAAATAGGCATTCAACAAATCTTCAAACGCGCTTGAAGCTCTGGCCACTTTATCCTCAAGCGTCTCCTGATACCGGCGCATCTTCAATACCTCGAAACCAAGAAGCATTATTGCACCAAACAGGGACAACATGATCAGGACTTCCCAGACATGAATGTCATCCCATTCATCAATCCAGGCTACACCCATCGCTTCGCCGATATCTTCGAACAGCATGACAAAGGCGCAGAAAAGTGAGGCGAAGAACGAAATCGTCAGGCGTTTTTTTGATGGCATTGAAGCTTCCACAGAGAATAGAGGATTGATCGCGGGTTCTTACGCCAGGTACACGCGGCACCTCAAGCGACAACTGCCGGGGCGCTGCCAAAGGTTGAGGCGCTCAACGACTTTATTTCGATGAAGTTACGTTTCGTGGTAGCCCAGCGGTACCCACGCTATCTCCAGTCAGAGACAAATATCGGCTATGTCACTGAAAAAAGTGGTGAGCCGTGCAGGATTCGAACCTGCGACCCACTGATTAAAAGAACGGCCAGTGCCATTTCTCTGTATTTCTCCAGATTTCGCTACACTGACAAAAATGAAGCAAAAACAGTATTTTACGTTGACCTTCGCTGCGCCTTGAATTCATGAATTACTCCAGAATTCGCCGCCATTTGCTTCCGTATAGCTTCCGGAAGCAGGCCGGAAGCAAGGAGTGTTCTGGATATGTTCAAACTGACCAAACGCGCGGTAGAGGGTCTTTCCATTGAGACCAAGGAATACCTTGTCTGGGACCGGGACATGCGCGGTTTTGGGCTGCGGGTCTATCCCTCCGGCAAAAAGACCTATCTGGTTCAGTACCGGGCCGGACGTAGGACGCGACGGATCACCATCGGCCAACATGGCGTTCTGACGGCTGAGGAAGCGCGGACACAAGCCAAGCAGCTTCTGGGCGACGTTGCGCGCGGATCGGACCCTTCCGCCGAAAAACAAGCCAGGCGGCGCGCACCAACCGTTGCGGGTCTCTGTGATCGGTTTCTAGAGGAATATGTCGACCAGCATTGCAAGCCAACCACAGCCCGTGACTATCACAGCGTCATTCGCAGGTTTATCCGACCCAAGCTTGGCCCGATCCCAATTGCCGAGGTGACCCGCGCCGACGTGGTGGCGTTTCACCACGGTTTGCGCGAAACCCCGTATCAGGCCAACCGGGCGGCAGCGATGCTGTCGAAGCTGTTCAATCTGGCCGAGGATTGGGGATTGCGGCAGCCCGGATCGAACCCCGCGCGCCGGATCAAGAAGTTCCGCGAAGAAGAGAAGAAACGATATCTGTCAGACGCGGAACAGATACGGCTCGGCGAAGTGCTGGCAGAGGCGCTGGAAGACGGTACAGAGACTGTATACGTGGTTTCGGCCCTTCTTCTACTTATTTACACCGGATGCCGCCTCAGCGAGATCCTGACGCTGGGCTGGGACTTTATAACGTCTCACCATCTGGAATTGCCGGACAGTAAAACCGGACGTCGCCGCATCCCGTTGCCAAGGGAAGCTTATGACATCCTAATGGACCTGCCCCGACAACCGGGCAATCCCTACGTCATATTGGGCGAGTCGGAGAACGGACCACTTAACAACCTGCAAAAGCCGTGGCGGCGTATACGTAAGACAGCAGGACTGGAAGACGTCCGTATACATGATCTCAGGCACACCTATGCCTCTGTGGCAATGAAAGACGGGATCGACCCGTTCACCCTTAAGGAGATTATGGGCCATAAGAACCTGACCACGACCCTGCGCTATGCTCACCTTGCGGACGATGCCGTTCAGCGCGCAGCGGGGTCAGTTGCCGCCCGTTTGGCTCGCGCGGTTCGAAAGGACGTCAGAACCACACCGCTGCGGGTTGTACAGTAACGCTACCTTACATAGGGACAGCGCTGCGGAATTGGACGCCCTACGTATAGGTTACGTTACATAGGCCGTTTCGCAGCAACCATAAGAGAAATAGCAATACAGGCTCCGGACATATGTTGGATAATCACGACAAGAACAGCGAATTGGACTTCGAAAACATGTGGAGCCAGATGCAACTTCCACTGCCCGTAGCAGAAGGGTTTGCTACGGACATTGCGTGGATTGCTCAGCACTACCACCCCAAAGACCGACGGATATCGCAACTTCCTGCGAAAGAGCGCAAAGCCATCTACGGCAAGCTAGACAAGACTGTCAGATCCTTGCTGGATCAGCTTTCAAACCTGCCTCCATCTATTCAATGGGAACTTGAAGAGGTTGGAATGGCGAATGAGCCAGAAGATTACTTTGAAAATGCGATGGGTGCTGACCACGAAGGGTTGGATTACGGAGAGTATCTGATTGATGTCCTGAACGAGAAACTTCCCGAGATTGCGTTCTTGATTGGAGACGCACTAGAGCATCACAAGCGCCCACGTGCTAGACCTAAGCAAAACGAAAGTTTGGAAGAAACGATCCAACAACTCGCGAAGGTCTTCCTGCACTATAGCGGGCGCAACCCGATGGAGACTTATCGCTACGACGAACTGGACGAAGACCAGCCTTACAAAAGCGATTTCTTTAGCTTCCTGTATGCATTCTTCTGGGCTGATCAGAGTCACAAATTCCCGACATCGCACACTATCGGGAACACGACATTGCGCGTGTTTGGCTTTAAAAAATAGGGGATGTCATAAATGGACAGATTTTGAGCCATATATGACATTAGAATAATCCGCGCCTACGCTGCATTCTGGTTGCAACGAAACGGCATGCAGCGAGGCGACCATGCAAGCACAGATTGATCCGGACTACTTCGACCGACTTATCGATGAAAAAGAAGCCGCCAGCTATCTTTGCTATTCGGTACGCGCTTTGCAGAACTGGCGGGTTCGGGGCGGCGGACCGATGTTCGTGAAAGTGTCCGGTCGTTCTGTCCGTTACACGCGCCGCGATCTGCAAAAATGGATTGCCGAAAAGCGGGTCGCCAATACCAGCGCCGCACCTTCCTGACTTTCGAGTTTTGCCCGCTCAGAGTTGGCAGCGCTGAGTGGGATTTTGGGGCCGGATGGCTCTCAGGGGCGCGGGGTGTCGCCACCTCGCGCCCTTACTGTGTCTGCCAAACAGTTCGAACAAGGAGTTCACCATGACACAGCAACCCGCTTTCAAATTCAAAATCGGGCTCATCACCGCAACGATCTGGGACAATGATGGGTTTTTCTCAGTCGATATCTCACGATCCTACAAGAACGGGGAGGGCGACTGGCGCACCACCAGCGCGTTTTCTCACAATGATCTTCTGAACGTCGCCAAATGCGCCGAACGTGCAGAGAATTGGATTTCACGCAAGCAGGCTGCAGCCAGCCAATGATACCCGCCGGGCGTCCAGCCCGGCCCCAAAACAATAGCTGCCCCGCCGGAGGCACTATCGAAGGGCGCATCAGCGCCCGCCCCTTTCCAAACCTTTACCATATCGCGCGGCATTCGCCGAAAGAGGGGGGTGATTGTAGCACCCCCCTCTGGAAATACCGAAACCCAAGGAGACCCAAAAATGCAAGTTGTTCATCGAGGCTTCGACACCATCGCACTTTCGATTCAGGCGAATATCTCGCAGGAGTTGTTCGAGGTATTGAACACCGAACGGGAACGAGCCGAGGAAGAGCGGCATCCCATTCCGTTCAGCTATGGTGGCGCGGACTTTGATTTGTTCCCTCACGGTGGCAACGGATATCGCTTTATCCTCAAAGGCGGGCCATTGGACGTAACTTGGTTCTTCAAGAAGCCAAATGCGCGCGACCCGTGGGGCATTCGGGTTTCGGTCGGTTCAACACTCCTTGCGACGCACGGCCTCGGGCACGCGCGTTCCTACATTGATATGACCCTAACAAGGCTCGGAATCCGCTTTGAGTCACATCAAGTCAGCATTGGCCGCGCCGATTTCTGCGTTGATATCCTTGCACCAAAGTTTGAACTAGTTCCTGAAAACTTCGTCATTCACAGTCACACCAACCGCGCCGACTATCTCACAGTTCAGGACGACATGCGCAGCAATGGTAAATCTGGTCAGTTCACATCCGTTACGGTCGGTAAAATGCCGGGACGTCAGGTCATCATTTATGACAAGCGTCGCGAAGTGATCGACACGAAAAAACCGATCTGGTGGGATATCTGGAACACAAACCTTGAGCGGGATGATTTGCCCCCTTTGGACCATTCTGATGCGTCTCAAAGTCGTGTGTGGCGTGTTGAGGTTCGTGCTGGGAAAGATTTGCTCAAGGATCGTTGGCAGATCAGGACATGGCCTCAATTCGATGCCATGTTCGGCGATGTCATTTCCGAGGCGTTGCAGAAGATACGTTACTGTGAGCCTGATCCTGATGACAGCAATCGCGCTCGGTGGTCCAATCATCAAATTTGGGATTTGGTTGCTGGATCGTCGGAGGATGACTTGCTGGAAATGCGCAGCCACATCGACGCAACCAGCGTCAAGCACGTACATCGCGCTGAGCAAATTAGGTTGATCACGGCGCAAATTGCAGGCCTTGGGATCACGCTAGCCGCACTGGAGGATACTCAGGAAAGTGAGCTGGGTGATTTCATGCAAAGTGTTGGAGGCAGGCTCGCAGAGAATGTACAGGCCGATCCCGAGCGCGCCGCAAACAAGCTGCATGAAGCGAAGAACAGATATCGGTTCATTGCGTAAACCACTGACGAGCACCCGCCTTCATTTTTGCCGTGTCCATTTGGGCAGTTTGAGCCCTAAGCTGCCCTAAATCCCAATTCCGCATTTCGCACATGCAGCGGACCGCAATCCGAACAAAGCTGCCATTGTGAAAATCAGGTCGCTTCCCCATCTACTGATATCCGTCTGGGTCGTTAGGGGTGTGTAGCAATGTGCCTTCAAACGCGTCGAGATCATCAGTCATTTGCAGCCAAGGCAACATGCTTTGCTTATTGACGTGAAAAGTCGGTTTGAAATCTTCCGGGTTTTCGAGCGATGCAGCGTAGAGGTGCATACCACCCGGATAGTGATCGGCTTCAAATCCAATGGGTGAGCCGCACGTCCCGCAAAAGTGCCTGAAAACGCCTTTGGAACTTTCATAAGTACAGGGTTTATCACCGGTCCACTCAAAGTTCTCTATTGGCACACCGAACCACGCAACCACCGGCGCGGCACAATTCCGACGGCAGTCATCGCAGTGGCAATAGCATGCCCATGTTTGATCACCCCGGTAGACCCAACTTATTTTCCTACACAGGCAATACCCACGCGTCGCCATTCGATTTTCCTCCAAACCTCCGAAAACATAGGACACAGGCGGGTTTTGAAATGGATATTTTGGGACGTTTCATCAGCGGAAAACGTCGGAGATCAGAGTCAATTTGGGCTCGATGCCGCTGTTCTCTGCGGTGCGCCCTGACTGGCTGAAAGAGCCCCAACCAGACCTTAACCGCACTTTGAGTTTTGCTCGTGCAGAAGGCTCTGAACCACGCAAACCGGACATTCCCACGCGCTTCTCAGATGGCAAGGCAGCGGACAAAGTAGAAATTCACCGCAACTGCGCCAATAGCCGCTTTCGATTCACCAGCCAAATTCGCCGGTTTGGGTTCGAACCGGCGAATGGCACCGCCTCAGCGGGCATGCCCTGCGTCTCAATAAACCCTGTGTTTGACGTCATATGCTAAAATCATCTACATAATTGATAAGAACAGAAATGAGACAATTATCTGTTTTAACGCACAAAATCGACCACGACTGAGACTACCGGAGGACAAAATTGGAAACGGCAGAAAAATTTCAATTTGGACAAAGTGCGCTTTGGCGCGCAGCAGCATATTGTGCAGCAGTTTCGGCCGTTATCTTACTCAATAATCTCCCCGCTGTGGCACAAGAATCAGGAGAAACGAACGCCCAGGTACTCGACGAACCTGAAGCGGACACGGAAACTATCCAAATAACTATTCCACCAATTTCAGAGAAGGCTTTGGAAGTTATTCGCCCGTACTTGGCTGAGCATCCACAGAAAAATGGATTACGTACCTCGGAAAGTACTGCTCTTCCTTTGCCAAATATTCCGCGAGCACTATCGCAAGAGCCTGAAAAAGCGAAGAGCTTGGTCGCGTACGAACATGAAGGTGTTCCGTTATACGGCTATATAAGTGATCCAAAAGTTTCTGAGGCGGCTCATGAAATTGTGGATCGGTACTTGGCCTCGAGTTCAAACAAGTATGATCTGGTAAGGGCAGAGTTTTTTTTCTGTCTTTGTCGACCCTGAAATAGTTTCGGAAGGCATGTTTGTGAAACCAGACGGCTTAGAACTGCCCGAGGAGATAACAGAATTATTTGGCTCAAAGGAACTCCGCAACGAAGGATGCAACGTAGGTAGAATTTACTCCACCAATGAAGATGAAAAAGGTGAGTATGCGGTATGGCTAGTACATGGTGGTGAGTCCAAGGATGTCGATGGAATAGAGTCCTGCCTTCTTATTGCAGCAGCGGCTTCAGCTGGAATTTGGTCGGACGTTTTTACAGTTATGCAGGCAAATGATTTGAGGCAGTTACTGGATGCGCAAATCTTAGGGTAGATGTCACGACCTGCAAACATAACCGGCCCGATCTGCAGTCATCCGGAATTTCAGTATAAAAACTAAAAGTGACGTGGAACGGGTGGTAGAGCGCGAGATCAGCCCAAATTCGAACTGAACCTCATTCGACTGTCCTCCAAGTCTTGTTGAGACTGAGGGCCCGAGAGAAACTCAAAGCAGTCGTCGCGCCAAGGATAGCAGTTTGAGCCCCTTGCTGCCATTGCTGCGTAAATTGGCTGCTGCGGGTGCATTAGGCTGCTAAAAGCACTTTGCCGGCCTTGAGCCCTAGGTGTCGGTCAATTGTCTGAGTGAAATGACCGAATGTCGGCTGCGAGCCCAGAGTGTCCGATGCTGCATCGCCAACGAGTGACCGCTTTCAGACAACCTAAAACGAGTCATCTGGCAATTTGACAAAATCAATCATGCCTTCCGGCGTAGTGACTGGATCACAGTGTTTGCCTCCGGAGTAAGGCATGAAATCTTTGCCAGACTCATACAAAATTCGAAGGCCCGCTAAAATTGGAGCGCGAGCGCTCTTGGGAAGGTTGTTGTAGTCAGCCGCTAAGTTGGTCCAACGAAATTTAAACCAGCCGACGTTGTCTCTGCCCTGTAGTGCATTTGCCAAAAGGAGCGCAGTACAAGGCACGAAACCAGGCGTTGATCGCACGTGAGATACAAGTTCGACGACTTCGCTTGGATACCAAACATCTTTTGGGAACAGGCATGTCTCAGACGAAAGCGCGTCGTTCAGAGCTTCCAGATGCTGGTCGATATCACTTCCGTAATCGGCGGCAGCAACGCTTTTGCGCGTTGGCTCGTCCATTGTCTTGGCGACCTCACACAGTTTGGGAAGTATTTGCTCGGCTGGGCGTGTCAGCCTAGTTTCATGAGGCAGAAAGTACTCTGCCGGTTCATAGCTGTGGGAGAAGTCTTCGAGAATGTCCAAGCCGCGAAGTATTGCGGTGCGAAGATGCCGACGTGAGGCGAGTATTTTCTCTTCCGCCATTTTGGCGAAGTCTTTTGTGTCGCCGCTCCACAATCCCCTTTGAAGATCGTTGACCACGATCATTGCAACTGCGATGTCTGCCCCTTCTGAGGAATCCAAAGCTATGATCGCGAGCCGTTCATAGCACTTTGCGTCTGCCTCGTCTTCAAAGCGACACGACCTTTCCCGAACGATCCTTGGAAACTCCTGACCACCAATCTGAGCAAGCAGAACATCGTCTTGGGCTTGAAGCAACCAAATCAGGTCGAATGCAGCTTGCGCCTGTCGAAATTGAAAGTCTGGACGATCCATGTGTGAAAGCTAGTTTTCCCGAGTGACTATTTTAAGGCATTGAGCGCCCGAACCACCTCAAAAGCCGCCATTCGCTTTTACCATGTGAATGGCCGCTTTGTCCGCATCGCTACTGTCCAAGGCCCCAAAACACTGCATATTTGATTTAAAGTCCGCTTCCTGTGCATTGCCGCCGTCGCTGAGGCCTAGTGCCGCAACCGCAGCGAACGGCAGCTCAGTGGCCGACCTGCTCAAGTCCCGCTTGAGTTTGTCCGGGAGGTTGCACACCCGTGTCCGAGAGCTGCCGCCGCGCTATACCGTTGTGATCCAATAGGCACACTTCAATCTTTGTCACAGTGCTTCCGTATTGCTTCCGGCAAGCCGCACGTCACGAAGCGCGCTCTACACGACTCCGTGTAAATACTTGTTATTATTGAAAAAAGTGGTGAGCCGTGCAGGATTCGAACCTGCGACCCACTGATTAAAAGTCAGTTGCTCTACCAACTGAGCTAACGGCCCACTCTTTTCTGGATCTTGTCGATCCGTGGCGCTCTCTAAGGCATTTTCCCAACCGGGTTCAAGTCCCTAATTTGCACCTCGTTTCACGCGATTTATCAGTGTTTCGCGCGCCCCGATAGGCGGCCTAATTAGGGAGGTGACGCAGGGGGGTCAACCCCTTTTTTCAGGAATCTGCGCGTCAGGGTGGATTCGTTTCTCGACGAGCGTTATATGCCCGCCATGCAAAAGACTCATCCCATAGGCTTGCCCTTCATGAAGATGCACGGGCTGGGCAATGACTTTGTCATTGTAGACGCGCGCGCGCAGGCAGTGGCGGTTACCACGGCGTTGGCCAAGGGAATCGGGCACCGGCAGTTTGGTGTCGGGTTTGACCAATTGGCCGTTATCGAAAACGGCGACGCGGATGCCCATCTGGTTTTCTTCAATGCTGATGGTTCAACCTCGGCAGCGTGTGGCAATGCCACACGGTGTATCGCCCGGTTTTTGATGGATGAGCAGAACAAAAACGAACTGACCCTGACAACCGAACGCGGCACGTTGCTGGCACGGGATGCAGGTAATGGCCTGACCTCAGTCAATATGGGACAGCCGCAACTGGCCTGGAACGAAGTTCCGCTGGCCGAAGAAATGGACACGCTGGAACTACCGATCGAGGGCGGACCAACGGCTACTGGAATGGGCAACCCGCATTGCACGTTTTTTGTGGGAAATGCCGAAGCGATACCCTTGGAAGAGTTCGGGTCCCGCTACGAATACCACCCGCTCTATCCAGAACGCACCAATGTTCAGATTGCGCAGGTGATTGGCCCGGACCACATCCGTATGCGCGTGTGGGAACGGGGCGTAGGGATCACGCTTGCTTCTGGTTCATCCTCCTGTGCAACGGCCGTTGCAGCAGCGCGACGCGGCCTGACCGGGCGCAAGGTGCAGATTGAACTGGATGGTGGAACGATCTGGATCGACTGGCGCGAGGACGGAGTTTGGATGACCGGGCCGACCTGCCACGTCTTTTCGGGAACCCTGACACCCGCGTTTCTGGAAACACTGGGATGAATCCGCCCAAATTCACCACATTGGGCTGTCGCCTGAACGCCTATGAAACCGAGGCGATGAAAGAGCTGTCGCAACAGGCAGGTCTGCAGGACGCCGTGGTTGTGAACACCTGCGCCGTCACCGCCGAAGCCGTGCGCAAAGCGCGGCAGGAAATTCGCAAGCTACGTCGGGAGAACCCGAACGCGCGCTTGATCGTTACCGGTTGCGCCGCGCAGACGGAGCCTCAGACTTTTGCATCGATGGACGAAGTTGATGCCGTCATCGGCAATACCGAAAAGATGCAGCCTGAAACCTGGAAAGGTATGGCGGCCGATTTCATTGGCGAAACCGAGAATGTGCAGGTCGACGACATCATGTCCGTGACAGAGACAGCGGGTCACCTCATCGATGGCTTTGGCACCCGCTCTCGCGCTTATGTGCAGGTCCAGAATGGCTGTGACCACCGTTGCACCTTCTGCATCATCCCTTATGGCCGTGGCAACTCGCGCAGCGTTCCTGCCGGCGTTGTGGTGGACCAGATCAAGAGGCTGGTGGACCGGGGCTATAACGAGGTGGTTCTGACCGGTGTCGACCTGACGTCGTGGGGCGCGGATCTACCCGCGCAACCCAAGTTGGGCGATTTGGTCATGCGGATCCTGAAACTCGTACCGGACCTGCCGCGCCTTCGGATCAGCTCGATCGATTCTATTGAAGTGGACGAGAACCTGATGCGTGCCATCGCGACCGAACCGCGCCTGATGCCGCATCTACACCTATCGCTGCAACATGGCGACGACCTTATTCTGAAGCGGATGAAGCGCCGGCACCTGCGCGATGACGCCATTCGATTTACCGAAGAGGCCCGCAAGCTGCGGCCAGATATGACCTTTGGCGCCGACATCATTGCTGGATTTCCGACCGAGACCGATGCCCATTTCGAGAACTCGCTGAAACTGGTCTCAGAGTGCGATCTGACCTGGTTGCATGTCTTCCCCTACTCCAAACGCGAAGGCACCCCGGCAGCCCGCATTCCACAACAGACCAACGGCAACATCATCAAAGAACGCGCGGCCCGCCTGCGCGCGGCCGGGGATCTGCAGGTGGCAAAGCACCTGACGGAGCAGATCGGGAAAACACATCGGATTCTGATGGAGAACCCGCATATGGGCCGGACCGAACAATTTGCCGAAGTGACATTTGTCACACCAAAGGTTGAGGGTCAGATTGTTGAATCCGAAATCTCCGGCAACACCGACACGTATTTGGTTGCCTGACACGGATCTTATTCAGCTGGTGGCGGCGGACACGGCGGCGGTGTCATAGAGCTCCTCGCATTCGTGACCAGATCATCCCGAAACCGGCAGATGATAACCACCGGCGTTTCCCCCGTCTTGCCGGTTTCTTTGTGCCTCCAGGCTGTCACCGCGACACCAACCACGTGATTGCCCTCGGCGATAGTTTCCTTCATGGTCCAATGCTCCATCTCGAAAATGTCGGTAAGATTTTTCAGGTAGGCACGGCCCAAACCCAGCGGCATCACGCCCACGAGGGTAAGTTGTTCAGGCACCAACTCAAGGTCAGCTGAGCGGGAAATGTTAGCCTTCGCTCCTTTGGCTCCAAGGTCTGCATTCTAGTTGGCTAAAACGGATTCGAATTTGTTGGGGAACATACCCGTGATGCGGTGACCGCGAATTTGATGGTCGAGAAATTCGAGCGATTTGGCTCTGAAGTTACGTGTAGCACCCGTAGTTCTTCGCGTGGAATTTAATCCAAAGACCTGTGGCGTATCAGCAACGATAAATAAAGAACGAACCTTTCTTAGCGTCCACGATGCAAGTGCTTCTGTTAAGCGTAAAGAAAACAATAGGATTCCACGTTAGAGCAGGCGGCGGATGAAAGGCATTATTACAGCCTTGGCAGGGCTTATCCTGATGGGCCTGCCGGTGGCATCAGAAGAAATACAGGTTGGAAATGATACAGGCGGGCGGTTCTTGAGCCGCTTAGTACAGATTGAAATCGCCAATCGGAAGAACGCGCAAGTTCAGATAATCGGTGACTACTGTTATTCCAGCTGCACCTTGCTTCTGGGTGCGGACAACGCGTGCATCGCATCTGATACTACGTTCGGGTTTCATGGCCCTTTTCTTTCGTCTCGAAAAGAAATGACCAGAGATGAATTCGACAGGTATAGCGCTTCGTTTTCCAGCTATTATCCAGAGCCCGTGAGAAGTTGGTTTATGTCCACGGCTAGATATGCCGGGCCAGATGAGCTTCTTTTTATTTCGGGTGAATACCTGATAAGCATTGGCGTGAAGGAGTGTTGAGAACTCCCCGGTGGGCTGCTCCTCTAAGTGGATGGCACAACGCCTTCAGATGCGGTCGGATTAAAAGACTGTTGATGCTCGTCGATATCCTTCGACGGCAACAAGCGGCATCGTTTCAGATGGTCTTTACTTTGGAGTAAACGTGAAAATGCGGATCGGTCAATTGAGCCCGCTTGGAAAACTGTTCAACCCCGTGACTGGGAATGCAGGCATCTGCATTTGCTCCGAAAATCGGAAAATTGGGCTCGAAACGGTCATTGGAAGCGAATGAAGCAGCCGCAGCAAAACCTCTGTTGACAGTCGCCCACATAAGAAAAGCCCCGCGCGTGGCGCAGGGCTTGTCCGATCTTATTGCAAGAACAGAAGTCAGACCGACTTCTTGCCTTTCACCGGCGCCCACAAACGCTTGTTGACCAGATACAACAGCACCGAGAGAACGGTCAGGAACAGAACGCCGACAAACCCGGCATTTTTGCGGTCCATCATCTTGGGCTCAGCTGCCCACATCAGGAACGCTGCTACGTCTTCGGACATCGCCTCGACAGTGGCAGGGTGCCCGTCTGCAAATTCGACTTGATCTTCCGACAGCGGCGGGCCCATCGAAATCCAGCCACCCGGGAAGGCGGTGTTTTCATACAGAACCGCGCCCGCTTCTTCCTTTTCGTGACCAGTGTAGCCATCGAGCAGCGATGCGATGTACTCAGCGCCACCCATGCCTTTGAACAGTTGGTTGATCCCCAGACCGTATGGTCCGTGGAAGCCTGCGCGTGCCTTTGCCATCAGGCTCAGGTCAGGTGCGCCAACACCGTCATTGGCGGGGAAATGATCGGTCGGGATGGCCGGGCGGAAATCGTCCAGCTCCGGATCGAACACTTCGAAGTTGTCAGCCGCATAGGCGATGACTTCTTCTTCCGAATAACCCAGCGCTTCGAGGTCACGAAGCGGGACGTACTTTAGTCCATGGCATGCCGCGCAAACCTCGGTATAGACCTGAAGTCCGCGCTGCAGCTGGTGCTGATCGTAGGTGCCGAATGGGCCTTCGAAAGAGAATGCGAAGTCCTCGATATGCTCATCGCCACCACCTGCTGCGAAGGATGCAGCAGGGGTCAAAGCCAGAGCAAACGCGGCGCCGATTGCAAGTTTCTTGAACATGTTTCCGGTCCCTCTTCTTACTCGGCCGGCGTGGCGTCGGCGTCAGCCTTGCCATAGTGCGCGTTGAAGTCTTCTTCGATGGTTTCCGGCTGCGCCTCGGGTTTCTCGATGACACCCAGGATCGGCAGGATCACGAAGAAATAAGCGAACCAGTAGGCAGATGCGATCAGCGAGAAGGTCGCATAGGGCTCTTCCGCGGGCATCGCACCCAGCCACATCAAGGCAAAGAAGTCGATGATCAGCAGGTAGAACCACCATTTGAACATCGGACGGTATTTGCCCGAACGTACGCTCGAGGTGTCGAGCCAGGGCGCCAGCGCCATGGCCAGGATCGCACCGAACATCGCGATCACACCAAAGAACTTGGCGTCGATGATGCCGCCGGTGATGAAGCTTGCGAACTGTACGACCCAAACCTCACCCGTGAAGGCACGCAGGATCGCGTAGAACGGCAGGAAGTACCATTCGGGCACGATGTGTGCAGGCGTCACCAGCGGGTTGGCTTCGATGTAGTTATCCGGGTGGCCCAGGTAGTTCGGCATGTAGCCGACGATGGCCCAGAACACGACCAGGATAACGGCCAGCGCGAACACGTCCTTGATCACGAAGTATGGCCAGAACGGCAGCGTGTCCTTCTCGGCCTCGGCTTTCGATCCACGGCGCACT
The DNA here is from genome assembly GCF_057221115.1 of Ruegeria sp. HKCCD6426. NCBI lineage: Bacteria > Pseudomonadati > Pseudomonadota > Alphaproteobacteria > Rhodobacterales > Roseobacteraceae > Ruegeria > Ruegeria sp. HKCCD6426. Next base: position 322,059 of record NZ_JBWVBF010000002.1, read on the forward strand.
TCAACACCTGTCGGGTTGTTGTTGCCGGTGGTGTGGAAGGCCCAGATGTGCACGATCACCAACGCCGCGATAACGAACGGCAGCAGGTAGTGCAGCGAGAAGAAGCGGTTCAGCGTGGCATTGTCCACGGCCGGTCCGCCCAGCAGCCAGGTCTGGATCGCTTCACCCACAAACGGGATCGCGCCAAACAGGCCGGTGATCACGGTCGCACCCCAGAAGGACATCTGACCCCATGGCAGAACGTAGCCCATGAACGCGGTGCCCATCATCATCAGATAGATCAGCATACCGATGATCCACGTGATCTCACGCGGGGCTTTGTACGAGCCGTAGAACAGACCACGGAAGATGTGGATGTAAACGGCAACAAAGAACAGCGAGGCGCCGTTCATGTGAATGTAACGCAGCATATAGCCGCCATTCACGTTGCGCATGATGTGTTCGATGCTGGCGAAGGCCAGATCGACATGCGGAGTATAATGCATCACCAGAACGATACCGGTGACGATTTGCAGCACCAGGCAGAACGCCAGGACGATGCCCCAGATCCACCACCAGTTCAGGTTCTTGGGGGTCGGGATCATGAGGGTGTCGTAAAGCAGGCCGACGATCGGCAGACGGCTGTTCAGCCACTTCTCGCCATTTGTCTTCGGCTCGTAATGATCGTGGGGAATTCCGGACATCTGGGTCTCCCTTAGCCGAGCTTGATGGTAGTGGCGTCAACCCATTCCACAGGCGGAATGGGCAGGTTTTCAGGCGCAGGGCCTTTGCGGATACGACCGGCAAGGTCGTAGTGCGAGCCGTGGCAGGGGCAGAACCAGCCGCCAAAGTCGCCAGCGTCGCCCAAAGGTACGCAGCCCAAGTGGGTGCAAACGCCCATCTGTACGATCCAGGCACCGGGCGCTTCGCCTTCGGGCGAAGGCATCACGCGGTTGGCATCGGTTGCCGGCGCATCGGCGCTCAGGTTCAGGTTGCGGGCCAGCGGGTCGGGCAGTGCGTCAACGCCTTCTGCATCCTGTTCCTGCGCTTCCTGAATCTCGGCACCGGTCCGGTGGCGAATGAATACCGGCTTACCCAACCATTTCACGGTCAGCTGCGTGCCCGGCTCAACCCCGCTCACATCCTGACGGATCGAGGACAGAGCCTGAACGTCTGCCGATGGGTTCATTTGGTTGATCAGGGGCCATACGGCTGCACCCGTCGCAACGACACCTGCACCGCCAGCGGCGTAGTAGAGGAAATCTCTGCGGGTGCCTTCGTGGTCTTCTGCGTGGGACACGAGGTTTTCTCCGATTCCAGCGCCCGACGTTTCGGGCAAACATGCGTCAGCACCGCATCAAAGCGGCGTCTCATCGCGGCTATCTATCCGGGAGAAAACGGTTCGTCCAGCGGTCATAGGCGCGCAGTACGCCTCATCTGGGCATTCATGTCACAACGAGGCGGCAATATTTCAAGGTTACACATCTTTCGGGCCATTCAATCCGACCCAAACGGCGGCGGCGGCAGGACGTGATTCGCGCGCGCACTGACGGGCTGTGTGATCTCGGATTAATTGGCGTCGAGTGAAAATCGCGGACATGAGAACCTCAGAATTGCCACAGAATTGCCCCACCGATTTCTACTTTAGCGGGATTTGAGCGTATCTAATTCATTCATTTAAAATAGATATTTTTGAAAGGCCTATTGCGCCTCGTTTCTTGTTGCACCCTTTGCGTGAATGCCCCAAGGGCACCTTCAAGCAATTGCGAAACAGGAGCACCCCATGTCAAAGATATCTGCAACCGCACTGCTGTTCACAGTCGCGACCGCCACTCAGGGTCTTGCTGCGGGCGATCCGGCTAAAGGTGAAAAGCTTTATAACCGCTGCTCATCGTGCCACGCAATTATCAAGGATGGCGAGGTTCTGGTCAAAGGCGGCATCACCGGACCGAATCTCTATGGTGTGGTCGGGCGGGCCGCAGGAACGGAAAACGATTACCTCAATGGCAGTGAACGTCTGCCTGTCGGCATGTTCACGGATGATATGATCCGCGCGGGACAAGAGGGGCTGGTTTGGACTGAAGAAAACATATCGGCCTATTCGAAGGACCCGATAGGTTTTATCAAAGAATACTTGCAGGATGAGACCGCGCGCCCAAATATGTCGGTCAAACTGAAGAAGGGGGCCGATGACATTGCCGCCTATCTGGCGACGTTCTCAGTCCAATAGGGGCAAGCCGCCAAATCCGGGCTGGTCACGCTTTACGCATTAACGCGGCCAGCCAATCCACCTCACTTCCAAACCCGACGTTCTCGATCTGAGCCGCGGCCCCCAGGCGCGCGTTTTCCGGCTTGTTCTGATTCAGTTTCCAGGTGCCCTGTATGTCTTCGATGCGCATGCGGCAGGGCACGATCATCCGCAAAAGCCGTTCCAACGCTTCGGGTGTCATCTTTTGTGGCATCCACGACGGTTTAGGGCTCAGGCGATCTTCAAAAAACTCCGACTGTCGGTCCAGCAGACTATTCAGCGTATCCTGCGGACGAAGCTCAAGCTGCCCGGTCAGGTGAACCGCAACATAGTTCCAGGTCGGGACCTGATCGTCCATCCCGTACCAGTCAGGAGAAACATATGCGTCCGGACCCGGCACGGCGATTCGTGCCGGCAGCGGATGCTTCAGCGCCCGGACGATCGGGTTTGACCGAACCAAATGCAATTCTGCGCTCTGACCGTCCGCGGCCAAAAGATACGGAACGTGGCTGAGTAGTGGCGCCCCGTCCGCGGACACAGCAAGCACACCAAACGCGCGTTTTCGCGCGAATTCTATGTTACGCGCACGGTCCTCGGCCCGAAATGCTGGATTGGGATGCATGACTGTCCTCCTGTCAATCTCTCTTGCAGAACCGTCCGCATCTTGGCAAGTTCGGTGCGTTCTCAGGGCGGGGTGCAATTCCCCACCGGCGGTATGCGGGCAGCGACCCGTAAGCCCGCGAGCGGCCCCGGTCTTCGGGGTGTCAGCAGATCTGGTGAGAAGCCAGAGCCGACGGTGATAGTCCGGATGAAAGAGAACGTGCAGCGCGCCGTTTCGCGGCGTGTCTGCTCGTGATCGCCTTGGGTGACGTGTCTGTTGCGAAAGGAGATCATGATGACACACACCCGCTATGCTTTTATCAAAGCGAACTGGCATTCCGATATCGTTGACCGCGCGCTCGACGGGTTTCTTGAATTGATACCTGCCGAACAGGTCGATGTGTTCGACGTACCCGGCGCTTTCGAGATGCCTCTGCTGGCCCGCGATCTGGCCCAGACTGGGCGATACGGAGCAGTGGTCTGCGCTGCCTTTGTCGTAGATGGCGGTATTTATCGGCACGACTTTGTCGCTCAAGCCGTGGTTGACGGGTTGATGCGTGCAGGTTTGGACACAGGTATCCCGGTGCTGTCGGTCTCACTCACTCCGCACCAGTATCAGGAGACTGATCACCACAACGCGATCTACCGGGAGCATTTCGTTCAGAAGGGTCGCGAAGCAGCGCAGGCCACGCTGAAGATCAATGAGGCGCGGGCGGCTCTTTCCAAAGCAGCCTGATTTCGGGCCTTGGCGTCGCCGCCAGGTGGCGCTACCTGCTTGCCTGGTCTGCAAATCCGCTTGAGGACAAAGGCACTCCCCGCTAATCACGACGTTCAAAGGAGCATGCCCATGTCGATGAACAGTTTTGGCCACCTCTTCCGCGTCACCACCTGGGGCGAGAGCCATGGGCCCGCATTGGGTGCCACAGTCGACGGCTGCCCACCGGGCGTCGAAATTGACGAAGGCATGATCCAGCACTGGCTGGACAAGCGCAAACCGGGGCAGAACAAATTCACCACACAGCGGCGCGAAGCAGATGCTGTGAAAATCATGTCCGGCGTGTTTGAGGGCCAGACCACCGGAACTCCTGTCCAGTTGATGATCGAAAACACCGATCAGCGCTCGAAGGACTACGGCGACATCATGGACAAGTTCCGTCCGGGCCACGCCGATATTACCTACTGGCAGAAATACGGCATCCGCGACTATCGCGGCGGCGGGCGTAGCTCGGCCCGTGAGACCGCGTCGCGCGTGGCCGCAGGAGGGTTGGCCCGCGAGGCGATCAAGCAGATCGCGCCAAACGTACAGATCACGGGATACATGACTCAGATCGGCCCGCACAAGATTGACCGTGGCAATTTTGACTGGTCCCAGATCGAACAGAACCCATTCTGGACGCCAGATGCACAGGCCGCACAGGACTGGGCCACCTATCTGGACGATCTGCGCAAATCCGGAAACTCGGTCGGCGCTGTCGTCGAAGTGGTGGCACGTGGTGTGCCAGCCGGGCTCGGAGCGCCCGTTTATGCCAAGTTAGACACTGATTTGGCCGCCGCCATGATGTCGATCAACGCAGTGAAGGGCGTTGAGATCGGGGAAGGTATGGCCGCCGCCGAACTGACGGGCGAGGCTAACGCGGACGAGATTTTTATGGGTCAAGACGGCCCGCAATACAGCTCCAACCACGCGGGCGGCATTTTGGGCGGCATCTCAACGGGTCAGGACGTTGTTGTACGATTTGCGGTCAAACCAACATCTTCAATCCTGACCACCCGCAAAACGATCACCAAGTCGGGCGAAGAGACCGAGATTATTACCAAGGGTCGCCACGATCCCTGCGTGGGAATTCGCGCAGTGCCTGTCGGCGAAGCGATGATGGCCTGTGTGATCCTTGATCATCTGCTGCTCCACCGTGGACAAATTGGCGAGAACCGTGGCCGGATTGGCTGATCTGCGCACCGTCCTGCGTGTTATCGTTAAGACCCGCATGGCAACGGACCCAGCCCATGACCTGGCCCATCTGGATCGGGTCTGGGTTAACGCGCAGGTCATTTCGGACGACCAGACCGATATGAAAGTGCTGCTTGCCGCATGCTACCTGCACGATCTGGTCAATCTGCCGAAAAACGATCCTAACCGTCATCTGGCCTCTCATCGTTCAGCCGAGGAATCAGAGTCTATTCTTGGGGAAATGGACTTTGATCGACACCAAATCCAGGCCGCGCAACATGCCATAATCGCGCATAGTTTTTCTGCCGGGATTTCTCCTGACACACCAGAGGCGCGCATTTTACGCGATGCCGACCGTTTGGATGCGCTGGGTGCCATCGGTATTGCACGTACGTTTTCGGTTGCTGGCGCATTGGGTCGCGCCCTGTACGACCCGTCCGACCCCTTCGCCGAGCACCGGCGGCTGGACGATCTACAATTCTCGATCGACCACTGGAAGGTCAAACTCCTGAACCTCCCGGATGATATGCTGACGGAGACTGGGAAAAAGATCGCGAAGGACCGAACTGGTCGAATGATCCGGTTTCTCGAGGAATTCGCGGATGAGATCGGCAGCAGCTTGCCGCGAAACTGGATAAACCGCTAAACTAGTTCGCCGGGCGTTGATCTTTGCCCGACAAAAGCGCAGGGTCGCGCCGATGGCAAAATCCTTAACATCGCATCGACCTGTTCTTGCCGTGGCGCTGAAACTCTGCGCCCTGTTTCTGTTCACGGCGATGTCGGCACTGGTCAAAGCGTTGTCAGACGATTTTCCACCAGGTGAGCTGGTATTCTTCCGATCACTGTTTGCGATTCCCGTCATCATTATCTGGCTGATATCGCGCGGAGAATTAGCCCAAGGCTTTGTCGTGAAAAAGCCGATGGGTCATTTCTGGCGCGGAGTTCTGGGTACAACCGCCATGGGCCTGACATTTACCGGCCTCAGCTTGCTGCCGCTGCCCGAAGTAACTGCCATTGGTTATGCCACCCCAATCTTCACCCTGATTCTTGCGGCTATCATGCTGGGTGAGCGTATTCGTATGATCCGCATCGGTGCTGTCGCACTAGGCTTGCTGGGGGTTCTGATCATGATCTGGCCGCGCCTCGGCAGCAGTGAAATGGAATTGGCCGCCACCATCGGAGCGCTGTGCGTTCTCGGCGCGACTATCGCCCGTGCCTTTGTGCAAATCCATATCCGGCAACTGGTACAGGTAGATCACCCCGCAGCCATCGTCTTCTATTTTTCCATGACGGCGACGTTGCTGTCCGGGCTGACCGTATTCTGGGGCTGGACTTTACCGACTTGGGAGCAAACGGTGACTCTGATCGCCATTGGCTTGACCGGAGGTGTTGCACAGATTCTCGTGACCTCGTCTTACAGGTTTGGGCAAGCCTCAATGTTGGCACCCTATGATTACACCAGCATGCTATTTGCCATAATCATTGGTTATGTCTGGTTCGACGAGCTGCCGACAATTGCCATCCTGGCTGGGGCGGCTCTGGTCATCGCGGGCAACGTGGTAGTGATCTGGCGCGAGCATCAGCTTGGGTTGGAGCGCGGCAAGGCTCGGGCGCTCAGCGATCATAAACCATGACTTTACCTTTTACGAACTTCCCCTAGGTTGGGCGCGACAATGAACGAGGTATCCCCATGAGCGACGCGCAGGATCACAAGGAAAAGATGCAAGAGGTGCAGGCCAAGCACCGAAAAAAGGTGTCCGAAGCGGTTGATCCAGGACGCGGATTGGTTCTGATCAATACCGGCAAGGGCAAAGGCAAGTCTTCGGCGGCCTTCGGTGTCGTCATTCGCGCTCTGGGCTGGGGCCAGAAGGTGGCCGTGGTGCAATTCATCAAGGGTAAGTGGAAAACGGGTGAGCGGCGCTTCTTTGAAGATCGCGACCTGGTAACCTGGCATACGATGGGCGAAGGATTTACCTGGGACACACAGGATCGCGAGCGCGACATCGCGGCGGCAACCGCCGCCTTTGCGAAAGCCTGCGATCTGATGAGCAGCGGCGACTATGATCTGGTCGTACTTGACGAGATTAACATCGCGCTGCGGTACGAATACCTCACAGTAGACACTGTTATTGAGGGTCTAAAGACTCGTTCCGACAAGACCAGCGTCTTTTTGACGGGCCGCGACGCGCCGCAGGAACTGCGCGATTACGCCGATCTGGTGACCGAGATGACCGAGGAAAAGCACCCATTCCAGGCCGGAATCAAAGCCCAGCGGGGCGTGGATTTCTGAAAACTGGCATTCGGCGCAGCCCAAAACTGGCTGCGCTATTCTTTTTGTGACCTAGTTTGCTCGGTGCGCATGTTTTCATACACATATCTGACCGAGCCGCGCTGACTGGCCGCGCTGGTTGGCAGCCTGTTCTCTCGCGTGTCGATGTGAGCTTTGGGCGTAGGTTTACGTTGTTCGACATAAGCCGCAAAATCGTCATCACAGCAGCAACCGCAACAGGTTGCCGCCTCGTGCCGAACAATGATTTCACCAAGTGGATCGCTCATTCCTGACCTCTGAAACACTGGTCCATGTCGTTTCCGGGGCGGCGGCAAGTTCTCACCAGTTCATACGCTAAACTCGCAAACCACCCCGAAATTCCGTGCTGGATGTCGAATATCTGGCCTTGGCAATTATCTGATCATTTCTGTCGGAAATATCAAGTGGATACCGCGACATCAGTGATTACTTTTTTCAGGCCAAGGCTTCGTGTTCCGGTGCGCTAAGCGATATGACAACCACGACTGCCGCACCGTTCAGCCAATAATACAGAGCGTCAATGCCAGAGAAGCCAAACAAACTGGGCGCTAGCAAGAACGTGATGCCGACGATCAAATCCACCGCCTGATGAAACTTGTAGGGCAAGACCCGCCAGATCCCCAAGTGGTGATCGGTCAGAACCGTCAACACAAGGGCCGCTACACCAGTGACCACCGACAACCATAAAGCTATCGGGTTGGACTGGCCCAACCCCAAAACAAAGGGCAGGCCCATCAGCGCCAAGGCGACCGGATAGTCAAGGTAAGCATGAACAGAACGGGTAACAAAACGCAGAGACATTTGAACTTCCTTTCCTCAAACAGTGATGAAAGAAAGGTAGGAAAGGCGCATCGAACGTTGCAGCTCAGATCGTTTGATAAATCCTGCAGATCGTTCAAAAACAACGGCGCATCAGTGCATGGCCCTATAGGCCGCCGGAGAAAGGCCCACCTGCTTTTTGAACACGCGCGAAAATGCGGCTTCGGACGCATATCCAACTTCGGCCGCGGCATCCGCCACGTTCCATCGTGCTTCGGTCAATCCGTGGCAGGCGATCTGCATCCGCCAGTCCGTTAAATACTGCATGGGCGTGGTCCCCATTTTCTCAGCGAAAAGCTGGGCAAAGGCCGTGCGCGACATGCCAGCCTCTTTCGCCAGGCTTGCAACACTCCATTCCTGCGCAGGAGCTTGGTGAAAAGCGGTCAGAGCGCGGGAGATACGTGGATCGGCAAAGCCCGCCAACGCGGCGTTGTTCGGACTTTGGCGTTCCAGATAGGCGCGGATAGCCTGGGCAAACAGAACCTCGGACAGTTTCAGCGCGATCAAATCACCGCCGATTCGGGCACCAGCGACTTCGGATCCGATCATGCGCAATGTGGCCTCGACCCATGCGCCGGCTTCCTCGCCATAATTCTCGATCAGAATATAGGGCGGCAACCGATCGATCAGCATATGCCCGGTGCCACGACGACCGGCGGGTCCGGTGAACGAGAAATGTCCGCAAATCAACTGCGTGTCGCGGTCTTCATCGTTGCCACCGTAAACAAGCACTCCATCGCCTTTGTAACCTGCAATTTCAATAACCTGTTCCAATGGAAGTGCGTCCAGCGGCCTAACCTCGTTGCACAACAGAGCGTGCGGTGCCCCGTGAGGAATAAGGACCAAATCACCCTGCCGCAGTCGCAGGGTCTCGCCGGTGGATGAAATGTGAACCTTCAACTCGCCGCGTTGAACAAAGTGGAACCGGGCCACATTTTCGAATTCGGGTACCTGAATGCCGAAGGGCGGAGTGAAGGATGTGCGGAAATAGAACGTCCCGCGCAGTGACAGGCGGGTGAGAATATCGCTGAGAAGGTCCAACATGGCTTCAAGATACGCAGTTTGGCGCCCTCGTCCACGGCTGCGAACGGACTGCACAGAAAATTGCACGCCCTGCAAAAAACCCCCGCCAAAGCGGGGGTTTGTAATATTGGGATGTTACGAACGAACCAGCTTTTCGTAATCTGCCGCGATCTCGCGCGTCAGATCGCCCACCTCGAACGTGTAGTCACCGATCTGACCTACGGGCGTAACCTCGGCCGCCGTGCCGGTCAGCCAGCATTGTTCGAAATCTGCCATTTCCTCGGGCTTGATGCGACGCTCATGCACAGTGATGCCTTTATCTTTCAGCATCTGGATGACTGTCTGACGGGTGATACCGTTCAGAAAGCAATCGGCCAGCGGGGTATGCACCTCGCCATCTTTGACGAAAAAGACGTTGGCGCCGGTCGCCTCTGCCACATATCCCCGCCAATCCATGAACAGCGCGTCCGAACAGCCCTTGGCCTCGGCCTTGTGCTTGGAGATGGTGCAGATCATGTAAAGCCCGGCAGCTTTGGCATGCACCGGGATGGTCTCGGGGCTGGGGCGTTTCCATTCTGCAATGTCCAGTTTGGCGCCTTGCATCTTGGCATCGCCATAATACGCGCCCCAGGGCCAGACAGCGATGGCCATCCGAACCGGGTTCCGGGCCGATGCGACACCCATGTCATCACCCGAACCGCGCCAGACCAGCGCCCGCACGTAAGCATCCTGTAAACCGCTGGCTTTCAGCGCCTCTTCCTTGGCGGCTTCGATTTCGTCCACCGAGTAGGGGATCGGCATGTCCAGCGCCTCGGCCGAAGCGATCAGGCGTACGGAATGTTCCCGGCTTTTGAAGATCTTGCCGTTATAGGCGCGTTCACCTTCGAATACGGACGAGGCATAATGCATCGCATGGGTCAGAATGTGTACGTTGGCCTCACGCCAGGGCACCAACTTGCCATCCAACCAGATGACACCATCACGATCATCATATCCAGCCATGTGAACCCTCCAGAAATGGGATGAATTTCCGATCCTTGCGCAGATACGTTCCGATTTCGCCGAAATAATGCGCAAAATTCGAGTTTCGATACTCCTCCACCCTTGGAATGTCAACAACGCTGACTTAAACTCGGGCGACCTAAACCATGAGGCAATACATGTCTGAAACCCGGTCCGCTCCGGCCTTTGGTGAGAGTTTGCTGTTTCTGACAGATGAGCAGTTGCGGCAGGGAATCGAGGCAATGTTCTTTGCCTATCGCGGTTTTACTGCTGATCCTGATCGCATATTGGCACAGATGGCCTATGGCCGGGCACATCACCGGGCCATCCACTTCATCAACCGCGCTCCGGGAACGACGGTCAACAACCTTCTGGCCATCCTGGGCGTCACGAAACAGTCTCTAAACAGGGTTCTTCGCACCCTGATAGATGATGGCATGGTGGAAAGCCGGGTCGGCACGATCGACAAGCGCGAACGCCACCTGTTCCTGACGGACAAGGGCAAGGCTCTTGAAGCCAAATTGTCGGACGCCCAGCGCGCCCGAATGCGCACCGCATACAAAGATGCCGGACCCGAAGCGGTGGCCGGATTTCGCAAAGTGCTTGAAGCAATGATGGATGCTGATATGCGTCGTGCATATACCAAACTGCGGGATACGACTTCATGAGCGAAATGGACGCCCATCTTCTGATCGTCGACGATGACGAGCGTATTCGTGATCTGCTCAAGAAATTCCTGATGCGCAGCGGGTTTCTGGTGACCTCGGCCCGCGACGCTGCCCATGCGCGGCGCGTATTGTCCGGGCTGGATTTCGATCTAATCGTCATGGATGTGATGATGCCGGGCGAAGATGGCGTCAGCCTGACCCGCGCCCTGCGAGAGACACATACGACGCCCATCCTGTTGCTGACGGCCAAAGGTGAAACCGAGCATCGGATAGCCGGGCTTGAGGCAGGGGCTGACGATTATCTGGCCAAACCGTTTGAGCCCAAAGAACTGTTGTTGCGGATCAACGCAATCTTGCGGCGCATGCCAGAAACACCGGCGCAAGATACGGCCGCGAAAATCTTGCACCTGGGCCCGATCCGCTATGATATCGAGCGCGGCGAGATGTGGCAGGGCGAAGATCCGGTGCGCCTGACAGCCACTGAAAGCCAATTGATGAAGATCTTTTCGACCCAGCCGGGTGAGCCGATCAGCCGCGCCAAACTGGTCGAAGACCTCGGTCGCGACAAGGGTCAGGCGCAAGAGCGTGCAGTGGACGTGCAGATCACGCGACTGCGCCGTAAGATCGAACAAGACCCCAAACAGCCGCGCTATCTGCAGACTGTGCGGGGTGCCGGGTATATGCTGGCACCGGATTGAGCTTACAACCGTACAGCGGTTTTATCATTCAGTGAGGTTTTTCTTGAACCAATGAACAGGGGATTACGATGACGACCGCGCTTTTGACCCATGCCGATTGTCTTGAGCACGTGACCCCGCAAGGGCATCCCGAACGTGTTGCAAGGCTGGAGCATATACTGCATGCGCTGGAGGCGCTGGACCTAAAGCGCGTGACGGCGCCTCTGGCGGCTGACGATGATCTTCTGCGCATTCATCCGGAAAGTCATATCAACGACATTCGTGATGGCAGACCCACTGAAGGTTTCAAACAAATAGACGGCGACACCTTCATGTCCTCGGGTTCGGTCGAAGCTGCCTACCGCGCCGCCGGAGCGGCAGTGCGGGCGGTGGATTTAGTAATGGGGGGCGAAGCCTCCAACGCCTTTTGTGCCATTCGTCCTCCCGGACATCATGCTGAAACCGAAACTGCTATGGGCTTTTGCCTGTTTGGTAATGCCGCGCTCGCGGCAAAACACGCGCTGGATCATCATGGGCTGAGCCGCGTCGCCGTCGTTGATTTCGACGTCCATCACGGCAATGGCACGCAGGACTTGCTGTGGGATGAAAAGCGAGCTTTGGTGATTACCAGCCAGCAGATGCCGCTGTGGCCCGGTTCCGGTCGTCCGGATGAAACCGGCGTTTATGAGACGGTTCTTAATATCCCGTTGGCTCCCAACACAGGCGGGGCCGAGATGCAGGCCGCCTATGAGACCCAAGCCTTTCCGCGTTTGCGCAGCTTCAAACCAGAGCTCATTATTATCTCGGCCGGGTTTGATGCCCACCAGGATGACCCGTTGGCAAATTTGAACTGGTCGACCGGGGATTTTGCCTGGCTTACGGCGGAACTTTGCAAGATCGCTGGTGAGGTTTGCGCAGGCCGTATCGTCTCGACTCTGGAAGGCGGGTATGATCTGAACGCACTGGCCGAGGCGACACGCGCCCATGTGGAAGAACTGATGAAGGCAGGACGATGACCGATACTCCAGTTGAGCAGATGACATTTGAACAGGCGATGAAAGAGCTTGAGGCCGTTGTGGGTCAACTGGAACGTGGCGACGTGGCACTGGACCAGTCTATCGATCTGTACGAGCGCGGCGCGAAATTGAAGAAACGCTGCGAGGAGGAGCTGAAGCGGGCCGAGGAAAAAGTGGCCGCAATCAGTCTGGACGCAGATGGTCAGCCGACCGGGACGACGCCTGTCGAAGGTCAGTAAATGTTTCGCGAAAGACTGGCCCAGGATGCGGCGCGGATTCAGGAGCAGTTTGATCTGGTTCTGGGCGCACTGGACGATTTGGATGTAACCCGAGCGATGGCCTATGCCACTCGGGGCGGCAAGCGGCTACGTGGGTTTCTGGTGCTGGAAAGCGCTCGCCTGCACGGAATTGACGAAGCCCAGGCAATCTGGCCCGCGATCGGGATCGAGGCTTTGCATGCCTATTCGCTGATTCATGACGATCTGCCCTGTATGGATGACGATGACCTTCGACGTGGACGTCCGACAGTACACGTGAAATGGGACCAAGGCACAGCTGTGTTGGCTGGGGATGCTTTGCAAACACTGGCATTTGAAATGTGCGCGCAGCCCGAGACGGGAAATGCGGAAGTTCGCGCGGAATTGGCTCTAACACTCGCTAAAGCAAGCGGTGCGCAGGGAATGGTCCTTGGGCAGGCTTTGGACATAGCAGCGGAAACGGCCGCATCGCCGTTGACCCTGCAGCAAGTCACACAGCTTCAGGCAGGCAAAACCGGAGCGCTGATCGAATGGTCCGCTTGCACCGGAGCGCGTCTGGCACAGGCAGACCCCGAACCTCTACGTAAATATGCGCAAGCGCTTGGCCTTGCCTTTCAAATCGCCGACGACATCTTGGATATCGAAGGCGATGCCGAAAAAGCCGGAAAACGGCTGCAAAAAGATACAGAGGCAGGAAAAGCCACTTTTGTCTCGCTTTTGGGTCTGGATGCGGCCAAAAACCGTGCGGCGGAACTGGTGGATCAGGCCTGCGCAGTGATTGATGTTTATGGGGTGCAGGCTGAAACCTTGAAGGATGCCGCCCGCTTCGTTATTGCCCGGGACAGCTAAGCCGCAAGGAACGCGCTAAAGATGACCTCTGACCGCCCGCATACTCCGCTGCTGGATCTCGTGAACCGTCCTGCGGACCTCAAACAGTTCTCGGACACGCAGTTGCACCAAGTGGCAGGCGAGTTGCGGGCCGAGACGATTTCTGCCGTGTCCGTTACCGGCGGGCATCTCGGCGCGGGATTGGGGGTGGTCGAGCTGACGACGGCGCTGCACGCGGTGTTTGACACCCCGCGCGACAAGATTATTTGGGACGTTGGCCACCAATGCTATCCTCATAAGATCCTGACTGAACGGCGCGACCGAATTCGCACCCTGCGTCAGAAAGAAGGTCTCAGCGGTTTCACCAAGCGCAGCGAAAGCCCCTATGACCCGTTTGGCGCGGCACATAGTTCAACTTCGATCAGCGCGGCGCTGGGCTTTGCCGTCGCCCGTGATCTGGGCGGCGTGACTCCCGAGGGGCTGGGCGACGCGATTGCCGTGATCGGCGACGGGTCGATGTCGGCTGGCATGGCGTTTGAAGCCATGAACAACGCGGGCCATCTGAAAAAGCGGCTGATCGTCATCCTGAACGACAACGAGATGAGCATCGCTCCACCCGTTGGCGCGCTATCGACCTATCTTTCGCGCATTTACGCGGAAGAACCCTTTCACGATCTGAAAGCAGCCGCCAAAGGCGCAGTCTCGCTACTGCCGGAACCGTTTCGCGAGGGCGCCAAACGTGCAAAGGAAATGCTGAAAGGCATGGCCGTTGGCGGAACGTTGTTCGAAGAGTTGGGCTTTTCCTATATCGGCCCGATCGACGGTCACGACATGGATCAGCTGTTGCCGGTTCTGCGCACTGTAAAGGCACGGGCCACGGGTCCGATTCTGATCCACGTGCTAACGAAAAAAGGCAAGGGATACGCCCCGGCGGAACAGGCTCGCGACAGAGGTCACGCGACTGCAAAATTCGACGTGGTGACGGGTGAGCAAAAAAAGACCCCGTCAAACGCGCCCTCCTATACCTCCATATTCGGCAAGGCGCTGGTGGATGAGGCCGCGCGGGATGACAAGATCGTAGCCGTGACCGCAGCGATGCCGGATGGAACTGGTCTGAGCCTGTTTGCGGAACGCTACCCGTCGCGTTGTTTCGATGTGGCAATTGCCGAGCAGCATGGCGTTACGTTTTCGGCTGCACTGGCTGCGGGAGGGATGAAACCCTTCTGTGCAATGTACTCAACATTCTTGCAGCGCGGCTATGATCAGGTCGTGCATGATGTGGCAATCCAGCGCTTGCCCGTTCGTTTTGCCATCGACCGCGCGGGGCTTGTTGGCGCAGATGGCGCAACCCATGCGGGATCTTTCGACATTGCTTTTATGGCAAACCTGCCAGGAATGGTCGTAATGGCCGCTGCAGATGAGGCTGAGCTGGTACATATGGTAGCCACTGCCGCGGCACATGATGAAGGCCCGATCGCTTTCCGCTATCCGCGCGGCGAAGGCGTGGGTGTTGAACTACCCGAATGTGGCGAGGTGTTGGAGATCGGCAAAGGCCGAATGATCCAGTCAGGTGCACGGGTGGCCCTTTTGTCCTTTGGCACGCGATTGGCAGAGGTTCAGAAGGCAGCCGAAGCACTCGCGGCCCGGGGCATCACGCCAACAATCGCAGATGCTCGCTTTGCCAAACCGCTGGACCGCGAACTGATATTGGAACTGGCTGAAAATCACGAGGCGCTGATTACGATCGAAGAGGGTGCCATAGGCGGATTTGGCAGCCATGTTGCGAATCTTCTGGCCGAAGAAGGGATTTTCGACCAAGGGCTGAAATACCGGTCAATGGTGCTGCCCGATACGTTCATTGATCAGGCAAGTCCGGACGATATGTACGCAGTTGCGGGTATGAACGCCGAACAGATCGAGGCCAAGGTGCTTTCGATTCTGGGTGTCGCAACGATTGGCGAAAAACGTGCCTGATATGCGCCTTCCCGGAAAATTTGCATTTTGGAATCAAATTTACGCGATTTTCGTGCGAAGATTGGGGTTTAGATACTTAATAAATGATCTAGGTCAAATTCAGAATCTTCATGCTAGACTATGAGCGTGTGTAAGGGCAGGCATCTGCTGTGTCCGATTCCTCTAGGGTAGCAAGCACGTGAATCAGCTCGCCAACCGACGCGCATTTCTTAGCGGCCGAGTGCTGCGACAAGACAGGCATGCCATCCGGCCGCCTGGCGCGGATGAGCGCGGCTTTTACAACTTGTGTGAGCAGTGCGATCACTGTGTTCGGGCCTGCCCCGAAAACATCATATCCTTTGATGCACAGGGGTGGCCTGTCGTTAAATTTGACAGTGGACCCTGCACGTTCTGTGGCGACTGCGCCCAGGCTTGCCCCACAGGTGCCCTGCAGCCCGCACAGGTTACCAACTGGCCTTGGCGCGCGACCTTTTCTTCGACATGTCTGTCGAAGAACGGAGTCACTTGCCGCGTCTGTCAGGACACCTGCGAGGAAGATGCCATCAGGTTCAGGTTGCAACTTGGCGGACGCTCGGAGCCCACACTTGAAACAGACGCCTGCACCGGATGCGGTGCGTGCGCCGGGGCCTGCCCGGCCGACGCTGTCAGCTTTGCACGCCCTACCACACCCAATCCGGAGGTTGCCGAATGAACATTTGCGGCTGTCTAGTCCATGTTATGCCTGACGCCGCACTGCGCGCTCAGGAAACGATCCAGAGCGTGGACGGTGCCGAAGTCCACGCAACCTCCGAGGATGGCCGCCTGGTTGTCGTCGTGGAAGATACAGCGGATCGACTTGCGTCAGAAACCATCATGGATCTGCACCAGATCCCGGGCGTAATTTCCTTGTCGCTGACCTACCACCATTTCGAAGACCTCGCGGAGAGCCGTCCGCACCTTAACGCTACTCGCAAGATATAAAGCCGGAGACCCATGTCATGACCATCTCTGAATCCCGCCGGACCTTCCTGAAATCCACTGCTGCCGCTGCGACTGCGTCGGCAGCGGGCTTGCCGCTGGCCACAGGCCAGGCGAACGCGCAGGCCGGCTCCCCTGATATTCGCTGGGACAAAGCACCCTGCCGGTTCTGCGGCACCGGTTGTTCGGTGCTTGTCGGCACCAAAGCGGGCCGTGTTGTTGCCACGCAAGGCGACCCGGACGCTCCGGTGAACCGGGGCCTGAACTGCATCAAGGGTTATTTCCTGTCCAAGATCATGTACGGTCAGGACCGCCTGACCACGCCGCTGCTGCGCAAGACAAACGGCGAATATGACAAGAACGGAGAATTCGAGCCCGTCAGCTGGGACGAAGCTTTTGACGTCATGGCCGCCAAATGGAAAGAGGCACTGGCCAAGAAGGGCCCTACCAGCGTCGGCATGTTCGGATCCGGTCAGTGGACAGTCTGGGAAGGCTATGCCGCCGCCAAGATGATGAAGGCCGGGTTCCGATCCAACAATATCGACCCTAACGCGCGGCATTGCATGGCTTCAGCTGTGGTCGGCTTTATCCGTACCTTCGGCATTGACGAGCCGATGGGCTGTTATGACGACCTCGAGCACGCGGATACCTTCGTGCTGTGGGGCTCGAACATGGCCGAGATGCACCCGATCCTGTGGTCGCGCCTGACGGACACGCGCCTGACCAAACCGGGATGCGAAGTGCATGTACTGTCGACCTTCGAACACCGTTCGTTCGAGCTGGCCGACAATGGCATGATTTTTGCACCCCAAACTGACTTGGCGATCCTGAATTACATCGCCAACTACATCATTCAAAATGGCGCGGTGAACGAAGAGTTCGTAAAGAACCACGTCAACATCACCAAGACTGACACCGATATCGGCTATGGCCTGCGCGACGAAAATCAGCTGCAGCAAGAGGCCGAGAACCCGAATTCCGGCAAGCTGGAAACCATCAGCTTTGACGAATATGCCGAAGCAGTCTCGAAATACACTCTGGAATACACAGCGGAACTGTCCGGTGTGCCCGCCGACAAGCTGGAGAAGCTTGCCAAGCAATATGCCGACCCCAACCGCAAAGTGATGAGCCTGTGGACCATGGGCTTTAACCAGCACACCCGCGGATCGTGGGTAAACTCGCTGATGTACAACGTTCACCTGCTGGTGGGTAAGATTTCGGAACCGGGCAACTCGCCCTTCTCGCTGACCGGTCAGCCTTCGGCCTGTGGTACGGCACGTGAAGTTGGCACATTCGCCCACCGTCTGCCCGCCGACATGGTCGTAATGAACGACAAGCACCGCGAGATTTGCGAAACCGCATGGAACGTGCCCGCCGGCACCATTCCGGCAAAGCCCGGTTTCCACGCCGTGCTGCAGAACCGCAAACTTAAGGATGGTGACCTGAACGCCTATTGGGTGCAGTGCAACAACAACATGCAGGCCGCGCCCAACATCAACGAAGAAGGCTATCCCGGTTATCGCAACCCGGAGAACTTTATCGCGGTGTCGGACCCGTATCCCACCGTTACCACCATGTCTGCCGACCTGATCCTGCCCACTGCCATGTGGGTCGAGAAAGAAGGCGCCTATGGTAACGCCGAACGTCGCACCCAGTTCTGGCGCCAACAGGTAAAAGCACCGGGTGAGGCCAAGTCCGACCTGTGGCAGGTGATGGAATTCTCGAAACGCTTCACGGTCGAAGAGGTCTGGGGCGAAGAGCTGCTGGCGACCATGCCCGAACATCGCGGCAAGACCATGTATGACGTGCTCTTTGCTAACGGCAAAGTGGACCAGTACCCTCTTTCGGAAACCCCCGAAGGGTTCGACAACGACGAATCCGAGCATTTCGGCTTCTACGTCCAGAAGGGTCTGTTCGAGGAATATGCCGAATTTGGTCGCGGGCACGCCCACGATCTGGCACCGTTCGAAACCTACCATCAGGCGCGCGGCCTGCGCTGGCCTGTCGTGGATGGCAAGGAAACGCTCTATCGTTTCCGCGAAGGGTATGACCCATATGTGCCAGAAGGCGCCGACGTGGCGTTCTATGGCAAGAAGGACAGCAAGGCGAATATCATCTTTGCCCCCTATGAACCTGCCGCAGAAGAGCCTGATGAAGAATACGATCTGTGGCTCTGCACAGGCCGGGTTCTGGAGCACTGGCACTCGGGCTCAATGACCCGCCGCGTGCCGGAGTTGCACCGCGCCTATCCGACCGCCGTGGTCTACATGCACCCCGAAGACGCCAGAAGTCGCGGCGTTCGCCGCGGGCAGGAGATCGTGTTGTCCACCCGCCGCGGCGAAGTGGTCAGCCGAGTCGAAACCCGGGGTCGGAACAAAGTGCCACGCGGTCTTGTCTTCATGCCATGGTTCGACGAAGGCCAGTTGACCAACAAGCTGACTTTGGATGCAACCTGCCCGCTGTCGAAAGAAACCGACTTCAAAAAATGCGCCTGCAAGGTTGAACGGGCGTAACGGACAGGCAAGGCAAAGGTAAGACCCATGTCTCTTGTCGGCACACCTCTTTCGCCGCAACGACGCCGTTTCCTGCAGGATACGGCGCGCGTGGCGGGCGGCTGCGTAGCAGCCGGGTCATTGCTGGCCTGGCTGGCCCGCGATGCAAGGGCGTTGCCGGCCGAGGCTTTGCGTCCACCAGGTGCCTTGCCTGAAAAGGATTTTCTGTCCGCGTGCATCCGCTGTGGTTTATGCGTGCGGGATTGTCCCTATGACACGTTGAAACTGGCCGAGCTTGGGGTGGATGCCGCAGCCACTGGCACCCCTTACTTCACCGCGCGCGACATTCCCTGTGAGATGTGTGACGACATCCCATGTGTCGCCGCCTGCCCAACAGGTGCACTGGACCCCTCGCTGGACAATATCGATGACGCAAAGATGGGTGTGGCCGTTCTGGTCGATCAGGAGAACTGCCTGAACTTCCTCGGCCTGCGCTGCGATGTTTGCTACCGCGTTTGCCCTGTCATTGACGAAGCAATCACGCTGGAAGTTGCACATAACGCACGTTCAGGCAGTCATGCGGTATTCATCCCGACCGTTCATGCTGATCGCTGCACGGGCTGCGGAATGTGTGAAAAAAGCTGTGTGCTGCCCGACGCCGCCATCAAGGTTCTTCCCAACCGTCTGGCCCGAGGCAGCGCGGCGGATCACTACCTTAAAGGCTGGGAAGAGAAAGAAGCCAAAGGTTCGCCTGTTGTCGAAGGCATCATCGACCTGCCCGATCGCCTGCCGGGTCCGGGTACGGACAATCTGGCGGCCCCCGGCGGATTCGAGCCCACATTCAAGTTACCGGAGGTCACCCAATGACCACCCGGACGCATTTGCCGATAGGGCATGAGGCCATCGAAGCAAAAGGTTGGATCGGCGCCCATCGCTATCTGCTGTTGCGGCGCGCCAGCCAGTTGTTCTTTCTGGCCCTGTTCCTGACTGGCCCGTGGTTTGGGTTCTGGATCGTGCAAGGGACATTGGCCGGGTCGCTGACCCTTGGCGTGTTACCGCTGACCGATCCCTTCGTGTTTCTTCAAAGTCTGGTCGCCGGGCACTGGCCTGAACTGACGGCCGCCATTGGTGCAGCAATCGTGCTGGTTGCCTATGCGCTGATCGGAGGCCGGGTCTATTGCTCCTGGGTTTGCCCTATCAATCCGGTAACGGATGCGGCGCACTGGCTGCATGAGAAGCTGGGATTGCAAAAAGGCTGGCAACCCAAACGCAGCACGCGACTGTGGATCATGGCCACCGTTCTGATCGTTTCGGGCCTGACCGGCGCGATCGTGTGGGAACTGGTCAACCCGATCACCATGCTGCACCGAGGCCTGATCTTCGGTATGGGCTTCGTCTGGGCCATGGTCGGTGCGATTTTCCTATTCGATGTGTTCGTTTCCCGGCACGGCTGGTGCGGACACCTGTGCCCGGTTGGGGCCTTTTACGGACTGGTTGGCACCAAAAGCCTGCTGCGCGTCAGTGCCGCCAATCGAACTGCCTGCGACGATTGCATGGACTGCTATGCGGTCTGTCCGGAAAACCAGGTGATCTCACCGGCTTTGAAGGGCAAACCGGACAGTACTCCGTTGATTCTTTCGCCCGACTGCACCAATTGCGGTCGCTGCATAGACGTCTGCGCCGTAGACGTATTCAAATTCACCCATCGGTTCGACACTCTTCCTGTCGCGCCAACCGAACCAACCGCCGCGCCCGAGCTGGCGCCTCAAGACCTTTTTGAAGGAGTGAGAAGATGAAAAAGTCGATCCTGATGGGCCTTGCCCTGATCCCGCCGCTGCTCCTCGGTGGCCTGGCCTTAGCGCAATCCACCGGCGTTACCACACTGCGTGGCGCCGAGGTTGACGAGCCCGTCATCCTCGATCAGATCCCCCGCACTGTCGAAGGCCGGATGCAGCGCAACTATCGCCAGCAGCCGCCGCTGGTCCCGCACTCGATCGAGCAATATCAGATCGATACGCGCACCAACCAGTGCCTGTCGTGCCACGACTGGACCAAAGCAGGTGAACGCAACGCACCGACACTTTCGATGACCCATTATCTGGATCGGGACGGTGTTGAGCTGGATCATATCGCTGGCACACGGTACTTCTGTAACCAGTGTCACGTCCCGCAGGCTGACGCGCCGCCGCTGGTGGAAAACATCTTTGAACCTTCCTCCGGAAACTGAACTCAGATCTGAAAAGGAGCACGCGACATGGCCGACTCCCAAGAAAAACGTGGACCGATCCGTCGCCTCTGGGACTGGTTCTGGAGCCCTTTAGCCGCCCTGAGCGTCGGTTTTACTCTGCTTGCTGGTTTTCTGGCAGGCATCCTGTTCTGGGGCGGGTTTCACTGGACCCTGGAAATGACCAATACCGAGGAATTCTGCACCTCGTGCCACACGATGGAAACCAATCTGGGCGAATATCGTGAAACCATTCACTACAACAACCACTCAGGTGTGCGTGCAATCTGTTCCGACTGTCACGTGCCGCATGAATGGAACCACAAGATCAAGGCCAAGATCATGGCGGTCAAAGACATCTATCACGAAATGGCCGGCACGATCAGCACGCCCGAGAAATACGAAGCACACCGTCTGAGCATGGCATCGGCCGTCTGGAAAAAGATGAAGGCATCGGACAGCCGTGAGTGCCGCAACTGCCACAACTTCGACTACATGGACTTTACCACTCAAGAAGCCCGTGCTGCGTCCGAGCACCAGCGTGCAATCGATGAGAACATGACTTGTATTGATTGCCATCAGGGGATCGCCCACAGCCTGCCGCCCGGTTATCTGGAGGAATATCAAAACGTAACCGAAGCACTGAATGGGCAGTCTGGCGAAAGACTACAAGAACATGCAGCGGCATCAGGTGACGATATCCGCACATTCCTGAACAACAGCAGTAATTAAGGTGGGGGTTTGATATGCTGGATCTACTCGGAACCATCGGCGGCAACGTCCTGAGCCTGCCCGGGATTCTTGGCCTTGCACTGGGAATGATGACACGCCGGCTATGGCTGGGCGCTGCGATGGGCGGTCTCATGGGAGTGTTTGAGACACTGGTCTTTGCGGGCTGGCAATTCTCCCATGTCGAACTCGTGGAGCTGTTCATTGCCGTTGTCGTTGGCGTCTGTGCGGGAAGCCTCGGCACGGCCATTCGCCGCAAGGGTACAACGGTGTGAGGGCGAGAGTGCTACATGTGGAGCGCAACTGCGGCGGCGCCGGGGCGTTTAGCTCTGGCGACCAACTGCAATAAACCGCTTTACATCCGCCGTACTCGTGCAGACAAAAATGAATGCAATCACGGCGTGTTAGTATTGGAACTGGGCGCTTTATCAGCCCGCCATACATAGTGCAGCAATCACCAACAACTGAAATGGCAGTATAGGCTTGGCGAGCGAGCCAAAGACCAATGGAGATATTCACAAGATATACATAGCCATGTGCATCTAACGTGATTATCTCGCTGCCACACCAGACTTGATGCATTAGGTCATTGAGACGATTGTACCGGCAAAATGTCGCCTGAATAACTGGTAATCTATAGGTTGTAGAAATACCATAAACAAAATAGCTGCGCCTATAGGATAAAGTTTGGAAATGACTGGCTGGGCACCTTGTTGACAGTACCGCTAATGTTGCCGGCGGTATTGCATTGTGATTTGGTGTTTCTCGCATTATGACGCACCTATTCTGTACTCAAAATTAGCTCTGCACGTGAAAAAATGCCCATAAAAATCATCATCCTGAGCCTGCCGAGCGACGTTGAGCGCAGGCGTTCATGTGAAGGTGAAATTGCGCGCTTCGGGTTACAGCATGAGTTTGTCGATGCGATTTCCGGAGAGCAGCTTGAAGATTCTGAATTTCAAAGAGTCTACGACCCCGAACTTAACCGCAAGAGATTCAAGCGCCCCCTGAGTCGCAATGAAGTCGCCTGTTTTCTAGGGCATCGTCGGATTTGGAAGAAAATAGCCGATTCAAACGACCACCTGACGCTGGTTCTGGAAGATGACGCGACCTTTGTTAAGGATCCCAGACCTTTTCTCACCGCGATTTCCAAGTGCTCGGAAGATTTCGAAAACGTCATAGTCAAACTGGATGGCGTGTCGCGCAAGAACAAACAGACACTTACCTCCTTCGTTGACCAAACTCTCGTACTGTCCGACCATCTTCCGCCCAGAACGACTGGGTATACCATTGGCCGACGTGCCGCGGCGAAGTTGGCAAAGCTCGAGGCCCCTATTTCGCGTCCCATCGATGTTGACCTAAAGTTCTACTGGGAACACAAGGTGCCCATCTTGACCCTCCGGGAACAGATGATTGCGGAAAACGAGGCGCTCGGCAGCAACATAGAAAGTGTGCGTCAGAAGAACAAACCTGGCTCACCATTGCGCAGGTTCCTTCGGAATTTAGCCTTCCAAGCCAAGTACAATTTCGGTCGCTTGAGCCACCCCTTGAATCCGGACATGATCGATGGTCTGAGGCCATTGTTGAGGGGCAAGAAACCTATTCGGAATCTGCCATGAAAAAGAACCTTGTGGTTGTACGCGCCGGTAGCAGGTCATTACATCACCGGTGGCAGGAGATCGCGTATGAAGATCGTAATTACGATCTTCTGATAAGCTACTTCTCCGAAGAAGCATTTGCGAATTTTGTGCCCGAAACCGGCGTCGAAGCCGTATTGATCAAAGGCGGCAAATGGGACGGGCTATTTGAAACCCTCGCGGGTCGAGACCTGACCCGGTATGAGTATTTTTGGCTTCCAGACGATGACCTCGATATCAGTGCACAAGACGTGAACGCTTTGTTCAAGGCCATGCGCGTTTACGGATTGCGAATTGCACAGCCGTCGCTCACTCCAGACAGTTTTTTCTCTCATTTCGTATTCAGTCAGTGCCCGGGATTTGTGTTAAGGTTCACGAATTACATCGAAATCATGGCCCCATGTATGCACCGTGATATCCTTAAAACCGCATTGCCGTTGTTTCGGAGTACAATGAGTGGATATGGTTTGGACTACATTTGGTGCCGCTGGGCGGAGGCCGGTGCGTTTCGAGCTGCCATTCTGGATGAGATCGCCATGCACCATACCCGGCCGGTTGGGAAAAACCTGAAGGTGGCCATGTCTGAAGCGGGAAATATCAGCTCAGAAGACGAAGAGGCGGTGATCAAGGAATTGTTCGATCTATCGCGGCGTACTGTACCTTTGGTATTTGCCGCAATTATGAAGGGCGGGCAGCCAGTCTCAGGTCGGGTTCAGGTGGGTTGGCGCATGTGCCGTGCATGGTTATCCATGTTATCCAGCTTTCGTAGCGCCAGCGAGGCACGGGCCGGGATATTCAAGATCGCCCGCCGTCAATTGAGCAAGCCTTTGGACATGACGACGATTTCTCTGAAACGAGAAGGTGCCTGAATGAAAGCGAGCCGGTTCTTAATGGTCGGCGCTGGATTGTCCGGTGCCGTAATCGGTCGCGAGCTCGCAGAGCAAGGGCACGAAATAACCATTGTGGATCGCCGCGACCATGTCGGCGGAAACTGCCACACGAAACGCGATGCCGAAACCGGAGTCATGGTGCACGTCTACGGGCCCCATATCTTCCATACGGATGATGAAGAAGTTTGGCAGTACGTGAACCGTTATGCCAACTTCCTTCCATACAAGAACAGGGTCAAAACCACGTCTCAGGGGCAGGTATTTTCGCTACCTGTCAACCTTCACACCATCAATCAGTTTTTCGGCAAGACCATGCGCCCCGATGAAGCATTCGAATTCATCACACGAGAGCAGGCCGACACATCCATAACAAATCCACAAAGCTTTGAAGAGCAAGCATTGCGCTTTGTCGGGCGTGATTTGTACGAAGCGTTCTTCAAAGGCTACACGATTAAGCAGTGGGGCTGCCATCCCTCTGAGCTGCCTGCATCGATCCTCAAGCGGCTTCCACTGCGTTTCAACTACGATGACAACTACTTTTTCCACAGATTCCAGGGTATGCCAGAAAACGGTTACACTGAAATGATCGCCGGAATTCTCGATCATCCGGCGATCACAGTAGAACTGAATACCGTTTTTGATCGTAGTATGGGCGCTTCCTTCGACCATGTATTCTACTCTGGTCCGCTGGATGGCTATTTTGACTACGAGTTGGGTCGCCTGGGTTACCGTACCCTTGATTTCGAACGCTTCACCTATGAAGGAGATTATCAAGGCTGCGCGGTCATGAATTATGGTGAGGAAAAGGTGCCATATACGCGCATCACCGAGCACAAACATTTTGCGCCTTGGGAATCTCATGAAGGCTCGGTGTGTTATCGAGAGTATTCCCGCGCGGCTGGTCCTAACGATATTTCATATTATCCTATCCGTCAGGTAGAAGAAAAAGCGCTGCTTAGTGACTATGTCAAATTGGCCGACAAGACCCGGAACGTTACCTTTGTTGGACGTTTGGGAACATACCGTTATCTCGATATGGACGTAACAATTCGCGAGGCATTGGACACCGCGCACACGTCCTTGGCAGCGCTGGCTCAACAGCAACCCCTCAAGCCGTTCGCTGTATCCGTCCTTTAAGATGCATCTCTTGTCAGTCGTCTATTCGAAAGAGTTATGCAATGAGAGCACTGATGAGAAATCTTTTTGAACTTGGGCCACAACAGACTGGCACAGGAAGCGGCGTTAGCCGCGCTGCACTGGTGTAGATTTAATGTTCTCTCGGATTCAACATAATCACCATGCACGACAGATATTACAATGCCTTCTCCCATCTGTTTGCTGTTATCAATTCCATCGTCTATTGGCTGAGATACATGACCTGGCTTCTCGGAAGACGCAATCAAATCGCCGCACTCGACATCTGTTCTTTACGCCAACTCGAAAATGGGCTTCTTGACCGAGCGCTGGATTTTTTCTGGAGATAAGAGATGATCAAATCTGCCTGGGACAAATGGCGAAGCGGCTATATGGGCCGTCTTGTCAGTGAAAGCTTTCGCGCTCAGGGCGGGTTATACTTTGTCGCAATTGTTGCGATGATTGTTGTTGCGGCAACTACCGCCGGTTCGGCCTATATGATGGAGTATATTGTCGACGCCATGACCAGCCCCGAAATGCGAGGCTGGGCCAAGGTCATTTCCCTAAGTGTGGTTGGACTGTTCTTTCTCAAAGCGGTGGCGTCTTACATTCAGGCCGTATTTCTTGCCCGCGCTGGCAACCGGATCGTTGCTGCCCAGCAAGAGAAACTGTATCGCAAGCTGCTCAGACACGGCATTGCTTTTTTTAGCAAAAATGAATCCTCTAACCTCTTGATGCGCACAACGCACGGAGCGCAGGCCGCGCGGGGGCTGATCGACGTACTTGTTACGGGCTTTATTCGCGATGCACTGACACTTGTGGGGCTTGTCATTGTTATGGTGTACCAGCAGCCGGTTTTGTCCGTAATGTTCTTTGTTGTTGGGCCGATTGCTATGCTTGGGGTTCGCCAACTTCTGAAAAGAGTGCGCTCAATCATGCAGGCCGAGTTTAAGTCCCTGGCCGAAATCATCCGGGTGCTGCAGGAAACATCGGCGGGAATAAAGGTGATCAAGGTGTTTTCGCTTGAAGACCGGATGATCACACGCATGGATACGGCTATCCACAAGGTTGAGCAGCGCTCGAACGATATTGCGAAGTTGCAATCAATCGCCAGCCCTTTGATGGAGTTTCTGGCGGGGCTGGCTGTTGCCGGAGTTCTGGTCATTAGCACCATTGGAGTAGCGGGCTCCGAGCAACCAACAGCTGGACAGTTGATGTCGTTCATTACGGCTTTGCTGATGGCGTACGAACCCGCAAAACGGCTTTCTCGGATGCGCGTTCAGATCGAAACATTCATGGTTGGCGTCAGCCTGTTATTCGGTCTGCTGGACGAAGAAGACACTATGCAGGAAAGTCCCGACTCTCATGATCTGCTTGAAGGTCCGGGCGAGATCAAACTGCGCAATCTCAGCTTTGGATATCAAGGTTCCATATCTGTGATCGAAGATATGAACGTGACCTTTGAGGCGGGTAAAACTACGGCATTGGTGGGGCAATCCGGCGGTGGAAAATCTACCATTTTTGGATTGATCATGCGATTCTACGATCCTGACCGGGGGAGTGTCGAAATTGACGGCCAGGACCTCAGGGGGGTCAGTTTTTCATCGTTACGCCGCAAGATTTCCTATGTCGGACAAGACACGTTTCTGTTTTCGACCTCTGTAATGGATAACCTGCGTTGTTCCGCACCGGACGCCACTGACGAAGAAGTCATAGCAGCGGCAAAAGCTGCTCACGCACACGGATTCATTAGTGAGTTACCTAATGGGTATGAGACACAGGTAGGTGAGAACGGAATATTTTTGTCCGGAGGGCAAAAACAACGGGTGGCAATCGCCCGGGCCATCCTGCGCAAGGCCGAGATTCTTTTGCTGGATGAAGCGACCAGCGCCCTCGATGCGGAATCTGAATCTTTGGTAAAAGAAGCACTGGACGCATTGACCAAAGAGATGACCGTACTTGTGATAGCTCATCGCCTCTCCACCGTGTTGGAGGCGGATAAAATCGTGGTTATTCAGGACGGCGCAGTTGTCGAGCAAGGAAATTTAAACGAACTTTTGGAAAGTGGCGGCAATTTCAAAAAACTGTTCGACCAACAATTCAAGACCCACGAAACGGGATAGTGCAGCGCTTCAGGTCGGGCTACAATCTCAAAGTTCACAGACTGCCGTTCTTGACCAGGTATTCCGCAATTTCTCCCATCGGGCGAGTATACGGTGAATCGTTTCTACCCGGACACCCAGGTTTCGCTGGTAAAGTCGAATAATTTGAGACCAAAGAAACACTTGAGGCGGCAAGCTTTATAGTACCCGCGAAGTAGCTCAAGGTTAACGGTCGACGACACCAGAATGACGCAACTAATAGGGGTTGACTATTGCCCTACCAGACCGGAAAAGTCCCCCTGAATTGAGCAATAGTTTGCGTGAAATATTCCTTAGTCAGGATTGCTCTCAGTTGAAGTCCGTTCATATTCACGGAGTTGAGAAATGCATCTGAACCCTTTTTTGTATGAGTTGATCCAGACAGAGGGGGTTCCCAAGCCGGACATAGACGTTCCACTGCGCGAACAATACGGGCAGCTAGCCGAAGACGTGATTGTAGATTCACTCCTGTCAGCTTGGGCCGTGCGCACCGGATCGAACCTGAAGTCACTGAGATACCTTGAGATCGGCGGAAATCATCCTTTTGCGACAAGCGCAACATTTCTTCTAAGCCGTAAGCAAAGGATGCACGGCGTCATCGTCGAAGCAAATGACGACCTGATCGGGCCTCTGCGCACCGCAAGGCCCAACGATACTATTGTTCATTGCGCGATCACCCCGGAAGATCGTGACAAAATTGAGTTCTATATCTCCAATCAATCCGAGCTGAGTTCACTGGATCGGCGTTTTGTCGAAGAATGGCAAGATGGCAAGGTTGGGATAGCCGATGTACGTATTGTTCCGGCTATGCGCGTCAACACACTTGTCGAACAGCACTTTGAAGACGAGGCTCCGGTATTTCTAGCAATTGACGTCGAGGGTCTGGATCTACAGATATTGCAGGATTTTGACTGGAACAGATGGCGCCCAGTGGTTGTTCAGGTCGAACCCTCCGACCACCACGTGGCAGGTACATCCGACGCCATGATCGAATTTATGGCCAGTCAGAGATATATCTTGGCGGCCCGCACCGATATCAATCTAGTCTTCGTGGACAGGGCAACAATTACCTCACCCGC
Source organism: Ruegeria sp. HKCCD6426 (assembly GCF_057221115.1). NCBI lineage: Bacteria > Pseudomonadati > Pseudomonadota > Alphaproteobacteria > Rhodobacterales > Roseobacteraceae > Ruegeria > Ruegeria sp. HKCCD6426. Next base: position 350,689 of record NZ_JBWVBF010000002.1, read on the forward strand.
GAAGGCAACCAAAGCGAAGCGGGCAGAAAAGCCGACTTCAATCTATGGCAAGAATTGCTCGGTCGGCATCGTCACGCGAACGAAGGATCGCGCGGTTTTGTTGCGACGCGCACTGGAAAGTGTAAAGAACCAGACATATCCGAATTGGCAACTGGTTGTTGTTAACGACGGAGGCGCGCCCGAACCAGTCAACGAGTTGGTCGCAGCCATTCTGGGTGACGATGAGCGCGTTCAAGTTTTGCATCACGAAACCTCCAAGGGTATGGAAGCTGCGAGCAACGCTGGCCTGCTGAGGTTGGATACCGATTTGGCGGTGATCCACGACGATGATGACAGCTGGGCGCCTGATATGCTGACCGTGGCAATTGGTGTCCTGCGGAAGCAGAACACCATGTTCCCGACCGTAAGGGGCGTTGTATCGCGCATAAACTGGGTTCGCGAAACCGTGGTGGGTAATCACGTCAGAATCGAAGACATTAAGCCCTGGCAACGAGGTGATAAGGATGAACTTCAGGAGGGATTGATCGACTTGTCCCGTATGCTGGTTAAAAACCAGTATCCGCCCATTGGCTTCATTTTCGATCTACAGGTTTGTCGGGAACTTGGAATGTTCGACGAAACTCTTCCGGTGCTAGGCGACTGGGATTTCCATCAGCGTTTTTGCATGGCATATGACGTTTGGGTCCACCCAGAAGCGTTGGCGTTCTATCATCATCGCCAAAATGCCACCGGAGCTCTGGGTAATACTGTCATAGCCGGCAGATCCAAACACCTCCTCTACAATACTTACCTCCGCAACCGCTGGCTAAGGGAAGCCGCGCAGGATCAAAACGTGCAGGCCCCGCTTGCAATTCTGTTGAGAGAACAGGGCCTTGAATTTGACAAGATGGAAATGCGCCCGATGGGAACATCGGACGCAGCACCATCTGTAAGAAATTTTGATGAGCCCAAGAAGAAGAAAACCGGCTTGGCCAAGTTTCTTTCGGATCTGAATTATCGAAGAAAAGCACTGAGGTTCAAACAGTGACGAACTCTGGAACAACACAGGATTTTCCCGCGGGATCGAGTGTCGTTTCTTTTGATATCTTCGATACGCTGTTGCACAGGCTGACCAAGGCACCAGTTGACGTGTTCGAAATGGTGAGACTGCGCGCGTTCGAGGACGAGCGAAGTCTGTACCACCATGATCTGCTTGATAATTTCGCAATATCGCGCTGGCAAGCCGAGAGTGACGCGCGACATCACCGGATACAAAAACATGGCGGCGAAGGCGAAATCACCTTTGACGAGATCTATGAGCAATGGGTTCGAGACAACGAAGCACCTCAAGAGATCGCGGAATGGCTAAAGGCGCTGGAACTTGATTGCGAAAGACGCGTTTTTTATGTCTCCGCAGAGGGCCTGGAACTGTATTCAAAGGCTTTGTCCGAAGGAAAGAAAATTGCGTTCCTAAGCGACATGTATCTTCCTTCCGACTGGCTTACGGACAGGCTGGTTGACTTGGGGTACGAGCAGGCAAAAACACATCCAATCTACGTTTCTGGCGAAGTACGTCTGTCAAAACACTCGGGTGCACTCTATACGCACGTTGCCGAGGCCGAGGGTTGGTCACGTGACTCAAGCTGGCTGCATGTTGGTGACAATCGTCATGCCGATGTTAAGCAAGCACGCGCATCAGGGTTAAACGCACTTCATGCGACCTGGCCGAGCGTAAACAACATTCGCACCGAACGCTGTCAGGAATTTTCTGGCGACTTCATCTACTCTCTCATCGAAGGTTTGTCGCTGCCTCAGGCAACCCGACGCTTGCCGCAAGATCCACTTGAACGGATCGGCTATTTGGTCTGGGGACCAATGCTGTTTGGCTACGTATGCTGGCTAATGACGCAGTTGAAGGAAAAGAACATCGACCGGGCACTCTTTGTGGCGCGGGATGGTTGGCTGATGAAGCGGCTCTATGAAATGTGCAACGAAGTATCGGCCGTGCCTGGCGTTGAATCAGAGTATTTCTTTATGTCACGCAAAACTGGGTACAAGACAGGGACGCGTGATTGGGATCCAGTTCGGGCGTGGAACTATATCGGCGGTAAGACAGACCAGAACGCTGAACGTGCCTTTTTCGCAGCGAACCTGAATCCGCGTGACTACCAGGCAATGCTGAAAGATCGCGGGATTTCCGACCTCAAGGAACCACTAAACACCAGTCAGCGTGAAAGCTTGTTTAATATATTGAATGAGCTGCATTCCGATGTGTTGAGAAAATCCGTGGAAACGCGCGCCAGCTATGGATGCTATTATGATCGCCCTTTAAAAGATTCTGATCGTATCGCGCTGATCGATATTGGTTGGGTCGGCAATCTGCAGAGGTGCTTTTCCCACTCTTTGTCCGACCCGACAGCATATGAAAGAGTCGAAGGTTTCTACGTAAGCTTGCATCGGGATTTTGTGCACCCAAATCAAAACTTGGGATTGCCAATGCAAGGGTGGCTGAACGGTTCTGGCCGATATGACGAATTCAACACGGCACTGCTTTCGGGCGGGGTCGAGTTGATGGAATTTGTACTGACGGCTGATCACGGGTCTACAATCGATCTGAAGCGAGAAGGGGATCAGGTTTCGCCTGTATTTGAGACCCAGGGAGAACAGGAGCAGGAGCATCAGCGCATGGCGGCAAAGGCGCAAGCCGGCGTGATCAAGTTCGTCGAGGACTACCGCTTCCTGCTGGAGATGTTCTCGCCCGCCACGCTCTCAACACCGATATGGGCAGAGTTTTTCCTGGAGATGACCATGAACCCGTCGGCGGAGCAAATAGAGCACCTCGCGGAGATTACTCATTCTGACTCGCCGGGTGGCAATGTTGATCGGATTGTACTTGCGCCTAAGCTACCCGTGGCTGATGCACGCAACAGAAGAAAAAGAAACAGAGCCCGAGAACAGGCGTATTGGAAGGCTGCATTTGACATCAGGAACTCCTGATTGCATTCGGCCAAATTGCTGCGCCAAAGCATGATTTGCCCAGCAGTGCCTTGAATCAATTGCGAAGTCCCAATTTGAAGCGTTTTTTTCTACGCAGGCCTATCGACTGCGCCACACTGGCCGCCGAGAAAACTCACGAGCCTAGTTAGAGCTTTCGAAACTCAACCACCAAATCAACTCGTCAGTCGCCGTATTTTGCAACTGGTTTCAGCTGTGCTATGGCGTGGAGCCGTATGGCGGATCCGGGCCGGCGCCCATGGTCAGCGCAGCCCAAAAAAGATGACGGAACGGCAAAAATCCAGAGTGTTGCTCAAGTTCGACAAACTTTGGACAAATTGTGCCGGCACTTCAGAAAGTTACTTGTTATCAGTTTGATACGACTGATAGGCAAGTGGAAATTGGACCGTGACGCTGAAGACAGAATCGAAAATTTTCAAAAGATAATGACGTCTATTTGCGTGGATGGTCTGAACGAAGGGCAAATTTTGTCTCTCATGAGACTTATTAACAAATAAGGACGTAACGACTGTGGTTGTCTACACCAACGATCAGATTGCCGATTTTTTGATCTATGACACAAGGGGCGTTGAGAGGAAATGGGGATCTACGAACATCTCTGTCAATTTCGATGGTGTCGCGCCACATGTGAAACACCTTGTGTCAATGGCGCTCGACACATGGTCGAGCGTTTCCGGTCTGAACTTTTACAATGTAGGCTCATCGGCACAAATCACGTTCGATGATAACGACGACGGCGCCTATGCGCAGCCTTATTATGGGTCAGGGAACGCGTCGACTTGGTACTATTCAGCACAAGACGTAAATGTCGGCAAAGATTGGATTGCGTACTACGGAACTGGATACGATAGCTATTCTCACCAAACTTATCTGCACGAAATTGGCCACGCCATTGGGCTTTGGCACGCAGGAGACTACAACATCGTCGCGACATATGGTGTTGACAACCACTATGAGAACGATAGTTGGCAAGCCTCCATCATGTCGTATTTCTCACAATACGAAAATACGAGTGTGAACGCGTCACACGCTTATGTCATTACCCCAATGATCGCCGATATCCTTGCGGTTTGGCAACTCTATGGAGAGCCCAACGACATCCGTACCAATAATACAAGATACGGGTACGACTCCAACGCCGGGGGTGTTTATGACAAGATCACGGCCGTCGGAGGCCAGGTCGCATTTACTATCGTTGACGATGGCGGCGTGGATACGATCGACTTTTACTACGACCACTCAAACCAACGCGTTGATCTGAAGGGTGAAAGCTATTCCGATGTTTTTGGTCTGATCGGAAACATGGCCATCATGCGCGGAACAGACATTGAGAATTACATTGCCGGGCAGGGAAATGACACTGTTTATGGCAACAGTCAGAATAACTATATCCGCGGCAGCGGGGGCCACGACAAGGTTTTTGGATTGACCGGCAACGACGCCTTACACGGCGGCACCGGGAACGATACTGTTGTCGGCGGTCTTGGCAACGACGACCTGTTCGGAAATCAAGGCACCGATACCCTGGCGGGTGGTAGTGGGACAGACAAACTGTGGGGCGGGAACGGCAATGATGTTCTTTGGGGTGATGCGGGAAATGACACTCTACGCGGAGGCCATGATAACGATATTCTCAAAGGTGGAAACGGAAATGACACCCTGTTCGGTGATGGCGGGGCTGACCTTCTGATTGGAGGAGTCGGCAAAGACTTTCTGCGCGGATGGACAGGATCCGATAAGATTTGGGGTGACGACGGAGACGACAATCTGCGCGGTGGCCAAAACAACGACCTTCTCGTCGGAGGCAAAGGCAAGGATACCGCGTACGGGGATCACGGTAACGATAGGGTTGTTGGAGGTGACGGAAACGATTTTCTGTCAGGAGGGACAGGGTCAGACCGGATATGGGGCGGTGCCGACAATGACATCTTGCAGGGGGGTGACGGAAACGACTTCCTTTACGGTGAAGCCGGCAACGACGTTCTGGTCGGGGGTCTAGGAAATGACAATCTGTCCGGCGGGTTTGGTGCCGATACGTTCGTCTTCGCAGATAATTTCGGAACTGATCACATCACTGATTTCACGCTAGGAGAAGACATTATCCGATTGGACGGTATTGTTCAGGATTTCGCAGAGCTTCAAATCAGCTCGACAGCTACGGGCGCTTTGATAGACACCGGATCTGGAACAATTCATTTGGATGGAATTTCAGCACTGGATATCACGTTGGACGACATCCAGTTCATCTAGTTACCCGCGATAGACCTACATTGCACGGTCAGGTTTCCCGCCGGGCTGATCTATCAGGTGCAACTGAACTCGGAGTTCAAGCCTTGTCCGGTATCCGGGCCGGGCTTGATTTGTTACCAGCCGGTCGCGTTATGGCGCACATCTGGTTCAGCGCAACTGGGCGGATCAAGACGGTCGTAATAGCTTTGATCCTAAATTCATTGGATAATTGAACCTTTTGTGGGATAGAGAACATCCCATCCCCGGTTCCACAAAAGGTCATACCTCATTGTTCCCGCCCCACCCCCAAATCACTCATTTTTCAGTGGATGTTTTTGGAACACTTGTCTTTCGGCTCACAAAAACACCGACCGATGTTTTTGTCGGCATGGAGGGCGATTCAGATGTGGGCAAGATCACTGAGGACTTTGCGGATTACCGTATTCAAGCCGAAAAACTCGCCAGGCGCCTTGCCGCCAACGCCGGTAGGGACGAAATCACCCTGAACGAAATCTACGACAATTTCCGTCTGTTGGTGCGCTGCAGCGAGGCAGAAAAAAAATTACTCATGAGCAAGGAAGTCGCCGCTGAGAAACGCGCGACAAAACTGTCGGTTTTCGGGCGCAATTTCTTGGACCACGTCGAATCGACCGGCGGGCGTTATGTCATCACATCTGACACCTACCTTCCCGCAACGGTCATAGAGGAGCTCCTTAACAACGCCGGTGTCACAGGGTACGAAAAGCTGTTTCTTTCCAGCGAGACACAAAAAACCAAACGCCAGGGAAATGCCTTTGACCTCGCTGTAAGTCATTTCAAGGCACGACCAGCCGAAATTATGCACATCGGGAGCAATTGGCGTGATGACATTCAAATACCTGGACGCATGAACTACGCAACCCATTACGTTATACCGAGAGAATGCACCCAAGACCGCAAAAAAGCTGCAGTTGAAGGAACGTTCCTTCGGCATGGGAAACATCCCTTGACACAGGCATTCGCGGCGCAATTCCTAGAAGAGGAGTGCTCAGATCTCGAAAGCGCCGACATCAGCCACTTTAGTGAAGATAAGTATTTTGAAGCAATTGGAGCTACTGTCCTCGCACCATTTGTAACCGCTTTTTGTGTTTGGCTGTCCGACAATGCGAGCAGACATAATATCCAACATCTCGCTTTCCTGGCACGAGATGGGAAATTCATAAAAAGAGTGTTCGACCTTTTGCACCCACATGGTTGGTCAACGACATACGTGGCGGCATCGCGACGCATGACAACGTTGCCCTCCACTGCTTTGGATTCTAGGACAATAGCGAACTTTTTTCATAGGACACTGGAAGGCTCAAAGACAATCTCCGAGTTTCTTTTCAAGTCGAGGACGTCCCAATCATTAAAGACTCATTTTCAAGACTTGGGATTTGACCTCAACGCAACCCTCACTCGAAATACACGGAAAGCGTTTCTTCGCGCCCTTTCAGAAAGCTCTGAACCTCTTCAACGCAGTTTTCTTCCCGAGTTGCAAACCATTAAGGACTATTATGACGAAACTTTCCCGTCTGAACAATTAAACGGTCTGATCGACTTGGGGTGGCGCGGTAGTCTTCAAGACTCAATCGAAAAATGCTTGATGGGGAACCAAAATGTCATTGGTTTCTACGTCGGAACAAGCGAGGACGCAATTGACATCCTCGAGTGTAAGGAACGCAAGCACGAGGCCTTTTTGTGTCGAAATGGGTTGAATACATATCAAGCGAAAATGCTGGACCGCTACCGGGATCTGATAGAGTTTCTTTTTTCAGCCGACCACGGCAGCTTATACTCCGTTTCTCCTAAAGAAGACCAGTTCACTTGGCTCAAGTATGAAATATCTGCCTCGGAACGCACCACAATGGATTTAGCTCGACACATACAAAACGGGGCTTATCGTGCGATCGAAGGACTCTTGGAAAAACTGCCGTACGAAGAAATCAGAGAGCTAAGCAAAAAATATGATGCCGGTGATTTCTGGGATTTCATGGAGAACCCATCGAAGCAGGATGCGCACCGATTCCGCAACATCCGGGTCTTTTCGGGAGTTGGGGATGATATCGGCGAAAGCCTGACAATGATTGGCGAACGAAGCTCTCACTACAATAACCTGAAGCGTAGCTCATGGCCGGAGGCTTACGTAACCACACTTGGAAAACTCGGGCGGGCGCGAGTGAATTTCTTCAGAAGACGAAAGAACTTACCCGAAATCTGAACCCTGCTTAGATTTGTGCGCAATAGTCAATTGTGCGCTCGTCATAAGCACATATCAGACCTCAACCCAAGCATCAGTGTGCTTCCGTCTGCTCGCGGTAAGCTGGGAATACTTTCGCATCGGCTGGCGAGCTCATTGCGTACACAAACAAATCCGATTCAGCGCCCCTGCTACCGGTAGTTCGAAAAAATCGCATCATTTATTGGAAAGCGGAGTCGAATTTTCTCGCAAAGCTCCCGTCGGACATGATGATTTGGGAATCTCGCATCTATCGAGCGCGTCATTTCTTTTGAAACAAATGATTCAGCAGCAATCAAGGAGTTAAGGTTTTCTTTGTAAGCTCTTTCTTGAAAGGCGGCATCTTTGCTTGCGTTTCTCCATTTTTCAATATCGCTGCCTTCATCAATCCACTTGCCAGTTTCCGCCCCAACTAATTGCTGAATAATTTCTGCACCAGGAAAGGCCCCACCTCCGTTAAAAGGGATTACCCGGGTCTTCCCTTTCGTATACTCGGAAAACACCGAAATATGCGAGTTGTAGTCAAAAATAAAGTTCCATCCTTTTGGAATCCCATCAGTTTGGCTCCCTGACCTTGGAACAAATAAATATCCCGCCTGCATAACCGAAGAAAAAGACTGAAACCAATCAAGGTACACGCCGTGTTTGCACATCTCGGCCATAACAGACGCAAAGCGCACCCCAGCCTCTCGCAACACGAATAGGTATTCCACTTCGTCAAACCCCAGACTGAAGAGTTTTTCATCCAAACGTTTTGCGGACTCCAAATCACATAGCAGGTTTTCGAATTCCTCAGAAGAAATAAATAGGTCTGTACAGTGTCCTGGCATCCCATCAACTGCTTCTTTCAGGCCGTCATACTCCCAGCGCAAAATCGACCATGCCAGACTGTGGTGCGCAGGATAAGGCGTGACAACTTCGAAATGAACACCTTTGCCTGACATCTCCGTCGCGTGCGTTCTGCATGCAGCCTGCAAAAAAGTGCTGCCGGTTTTATGCAACCCACAATGTACTATTGCTCGCCGGGGTTTTCTGGATCGCCATGTGGAAAGGAAAGGGGAACGAAGACTGAAAGCCATGGCATTTTCCCGATCAGTTTTGGAGAATTTTGACCGCCGCTACATAGCGCAGTGTTCATATCAGGTAAACATCGTTCGATGCCCCACCAAGTGGCCCGTCGGCATCAACTTAGACTGAGGCATTGATACAGAAGTGGACTCACTTTCAAACAACTCGCCGCGAGCCATTCGGAAGGAATTTGAACTAGCAAGCGAAGGCCAAATCCCCGAACTGCGCTCGAAAGCAGCAAAGCTGGAAGACAAGATCGCCAATCTGATCGTTAACGAAGGATAGTTCGATAATACGTCCAAGCTTTCAATGTCGTTTCTCACAAGCCCTCACAATACTTAGAAAAACTTGTGGGATGAAAGGCCTAGTCCGGCGACTAGTGCTTTCTGCCGTTGAAAATTTGTACGAACGAAGGATTTCGAGCTGAGGAACAACCTTAACCTTCAAGAAGTTGAAGTTCCTCTACACGTCTGACGAAATGGTGCCTCAAGAGGGACTCGAACCCCCGACCTTGTCCTTACGAAGGACCTGCTCTACCAGCTGAGCTATTGAGGCACCCTTTGTCGCGGCTATGTGTCCTGCCAGAGCACAAGCCCGGTGACGCGACGACGCGATAGGTCGTTTAGACGGTTGGGCAGCCGCGCGCAAGTGTCCGGTGCGCCAGAGTTGGCGACCCCGGCAGGATTCGAACCTGCAACCTGCCCCTTAGGAGGGGGCTGCTCTATCCAGTTGAGCCACGGGGCCGCGCGCCGCCTTCTGTAAACGGGTTTTCTGGGCTTGTCATTGCCTTTGCACAACAGTTGTAAAGATTGCCCTGTTCACGCTACCATCAGGCAAAACAACAACGCAGGTATTCCCGGTGACAACAGAAACAAAACGCCCACTTACCCTTCGTGATGTCTCGGAAGCATCCGGAGTGTCGGAAATGACTGTCAGCCGTGTACTGCGAAACCGGGGCGACGTTTCAGACGCAACGCGGACCCGGGTGCTGGCCGCTGCCAAGGAACTTGGCTACGTGCCGAACAAGATCGCAGGGGCGCTGGCATCCAGCAGGGTAAACCTGGTTGCGGTCATCATCCCTTCCCTGTCGAACATGGTGTTTCCCGAGGTCCTAACCGGCGTCAACCAGGTGCTGGAGGATACGGAGTTGCAGCCCGTGGTCGGTGTCACCGATTACCTGCCCGAGAAAGAAGAGAAGGTTCTGTACGAGATGCTCTCGTGGCGCCCATCAGGTGTCATCATCGCGGGGCTGGAGCATACGGACGCCGCGCGTGCGATGCTCGATTCAGCTGGCATTCCGGTGGTCGAAATCATGGATGCAGATGGCAAGCCTGTGGATGCGATGGTCGGTATTTCTCACCGTCGCGCAGGGCGCGAGATGGCTCAGGCTATACTCAAAGCCGGATACGAGCATATCGGCTTTATGGGCACCAAGATGCCTTTGGATCACCGCGCGCGAAAGCGGTTCGAGGGCTTTACTGAAGTGCTGGGCAAGCACGGGGTCGAGATCGAAGACCGCGAGTTTTACTCGGGCGGCTCTGCGCTCGCCAAGGGCCGCGAGATGACGAAGGCGATGCTGGATCGTTCGCCTGAATTGGATTTTCTTTATTATTCCAATGACATGATTGGCGCTGGCGGCTTACTGTATCTGTTGGACCAGGGCATTGATGTGCCCGGCCAAATCGGTCTAGCAGGTTTTAACAATGTCGAGCTGTTGCAGGGGCTGCCACGTAAATTGGCCACGATGGATGCCTGTCGGCTTGAGATCGGGCGCAAAGCGGCCGAGATCATCGCTGCACAACTGCAAGACCCGGATACCGAGGTTGATACGCGCGTCACTCTGACCCCCAAGATCAGCTACGGTGACACGCTGAAACGGCGCTGACCCTTTGTCGTTGCCGAAGCTGAACAATCGTGCTGCGCGCGCCGTGTTCATGCAGCGTCACGCATTGCTGGAACCTCCGTCCGGGGGTGCAAAAAACGCGGATCTACTGGATCTGATCCACCGTTTGGGCTTTGTGCAACTGGACAGCATCAATACCGTCGCGCGTGCCCATGACATGATCCTGTATTCGCGCAGGCCCTCCTATCGCGCCAGCAACCTGAAACGACTGTACGAGCGCGACAAAGCGTTGTTCGAGCACTGGACCCATGATGCAGCCGTCATTCCGATGGAGTTCTATCCCCATTGGCATCTGCGTTTTCGCCGCGACGCGGATGTGTTGAGGGCCAGATGGAAGAACTGGCGGCGGGATGGGTATGAAAAACAATTCGAAGCCGTACTCCAACACATTCGTGACCATGGGCCAGTAAGCTCGTCTGATGTCGGTAAGGATGAACGGAAAGGTTCAGGCGGTTGGTGGGATTGGCATCCCTCGAAGACAGCTTTGGAATATCTGTGGCGTTCGGGTGCTCTGACCGTAATCGGGCGGGAGGGTTTTCAAAAACGGTATGATCTTACGGAACGTGTGATTGAACACCACCTTTGCCCAGGCAACCAGCCTTGCAACCCGGCTGAAACTTTGGATTGGCTGTGCAACGCGGCAATGGATCGCCTCGGCTTTGCGACCTCGGGCGAATTAGCTTCCTTCTGGGATACTGTCAGCCCGGCAGAGGCCAGGTCTTGGTGCAATACGGCTCTAACACGAGGAGAATTGGAGGAGATATGTATCGAATGCGCGGATGGCCGATTCCGGAAACTGCTTGCACGACCGGGACTCGCAGCTGAGGCCGAAACCTTACCGGCTGCACCCGGTCGGATCAGGGTGCTGAGCCCATTTGATCCTATGCTGCGCGATCGACAAAGGGCCGAGCGCCTGTTCGGGTTTCATTACCGCATCGAGGTCTTTGTTCCCGCACCCAAACGAACTTACGGATACTACGTCTTTCCATTGCTGGAAGGCGACCGTTTGGTGGGACGGATTGACATGAAAGCACATCGCGATTGCGGCGAGCTGCGCGTGAAAGCCCTGTGGCCCGAAAGCTCTGTTCGTTGGTCCGATGCTCGGACCAGACGATTGGAATCTGAACTGGAAAGAGTCAGGAAGTTCACTGGACTGGAAAACGTTATTTTTGAAGACAACTGGCAGAAACTACCGAAATAGACTCTATCTTAGCGGTAATAATTTTAGGTTTCTGATCAATTCCTGCGCCTGCCGCAAAGAACTCTCAAGGGACTGACAGAACTATCCAGCCGCGCAGTGGCGCGACCATACATGGCCTCGCGACTGGTCAAGATCGATTTCAATTGTGCCAGTGCTGCGGGATTTCCGGCCATGGGTCGCTCATCCCCCCGCGCCCGGACCCGTGACATATGCTCAGCCGGAGACGCGCGTTACCAGATCGTGTGAAACTGACAGAGCAGAGTATCATATGTCGCTGGCTCGGCCACGATCCCTCCCGCTACTGCCAAAATCAGTTGACCATGGGTCGCAATGACTCTGTCTAGGGTTTGCGATTCAAGTCTGCGATACCCATCCTGACCATAGAAGGCCATAATCTCGGACAGGGGCATCCCGGCCATCTCTTCGATCACGTCGGTCAATTCAACAAAGGGAAGCTTCAGTTTAGTGCTCAGCCACGCGCTCAGTGTCGATTTCCCGGCGCCACGCAGACCGATCAGGCAAATGCGCCCAGTTCGAACGTCATTGATTGAACTTGAATGCAGAAGGTTTCGTGCAGTTTTCTTTACGTCTTCGTCGGCACAACGGTACAATTCTAAGATGCACTACGCGTTGCAGCAATCCGATCGAAATATTACCCTCTCCGGTCTCCAACTGAGCAAGGTAACGGGGCTAAATTCCAGACTTTTCAGAGAGAACTCTGCGGAACATACCGCATGTCTGCTGCGTTTTGCGCACACGCGCGCCAACCCGCTTACCCAGACTCTGAACAGGGGTATTTGGCGGATTTTTCCCACTCCGCAGCTGTTTTGATTCAGACGGTTCGACCGACGCAACAATAACTTTGATCCGAGCGTGTATTATAGTGCACAAAGTTCGGCACTACGGTCGCACAAACAATACGTGTCGTCGGGACCGAGTGTGCTGAGAGACTGACGGGCCCGACCTAAATGTCCAGCTTGTACAGATCGCCCAGAAGGTCCAGCAACATCTCATGACGCTCGGCGCCCATCTGCACTCGGATACGTTCAGCTTGTTGAATACTGGCGGACAGGTTGGCCTCGATGATCTGACGGCCCTTGTCATTGATTTCAACAATTTGCCGTCGGCGATCTTCAGTGTCCGAACGCCGAGCAATCAGGTCTTTTTCTTCGAGCTTTTTCAGAATACGCGTCAGGCTGGGTAGCAAAAGGCAGGCTTTATCAGCAATCTGCGTGGGTTCTTGCGGCCCGTTTTCAATTAACACGCGCAGCACACGCCACTGTTGTTCAGTGACGCCAGCATCAGCCAACATGGCCCGAATGGGCCCCATGACCTTTTCCCGTCCGCGCAACAAGGCGATCGGTAAAGATCGGGACATTAAAGGAAGTTCGTCGGTCATACTGAACTTTTGCCGAATTTCCCGAACCTTGCAACCAGTCGTTGAATGTACTCTGCATTTTCGGCTCAGTGCTTGACCCGACCCCGCATCATCGCGGCGGCCCGCGCATACCCACCCGAGGCGCCGTCGACAAAATGAACATGGTCGTCCTGCATGGCCGAAGGCACAAAACACGTCATCATCGCCTCTTGCTGAGCGTGCAAGCCGTACCGGATACTTCCATCATCCTGGGCCGCTTCAAGCATCCGCTTGATCTGAGCTAGTGTCACCGGATCGCAATCCAGCGTCATCTTGAGCCCATCATCGAATTTGCGGAAATCCGCGTTTCGGCTGACCATACGTCTGTAGTGTTCTGGTTCGAACTTCCCCAAACGCAGTCCGGTCCAGAATAGTAAACCGATCAAAAGGTTCTCACCCAACAAACGCAATTTATGCACCAACAGATTGCGCCCCGCCCGCGAAACATGTGCGTCGATCCCGACACCCGGCGGCGGCCACGAGATCGGAGGACCATTGGCGGGCACGGGATGTCCCGCCCGGTCAAGCGCTTCTGACATCGTCAGTATCGACTGGGATAATTCTGCAAAGGCCTTCTCATCAGAGTCTAATGCAGGTTGTATGACCAGAGATACGATCTGACCATGCTGGGCCGGGCTGTTCGACCAGCGGCATGACAACCCTGTCAGGTCCGGTTGCGCATCGGATCCAGCGGGTGGCACGACGAACTGACCGGCCTTCATCTCAGCTTCAGCCCAGGCTAACCCGCCTCCGGAAAACATAGCATAATCCACTCCGGATGACGGCGCATAACGCGCAACACGCAGATCGCGTCTTGCGGCACGGATTTCGGAAACAGAAACCAAGGCAGCGCGCAAAGGCATCGCGAATTCAGCCTCGGCCCAGCTGCGCAACTGCGCAAGTGTTTCGCGAGCCCGTTCAGAATCTGCCGCGGGAACGGCAAAGGCGGCGCCATCGCCGCCAAAGACATAGGGAAAAGAACGGCCGCCCAATGCGTTGATCATACCCGAGATCACGGCTGCACCGACCATATTTACGGTTTTATAGCGGCCCCGCGCGATCTCGCCAGTCGAGTCGACGATGTCGGCTACTCCGACCACCCAATCGTCTGGCAATGCAGTAAACTTTGCTGGATCACTCAGGCGAAGGAAATCGTCCAAAACTGGAACAGAGGCATAAAAGTCATTAACGGCGGTGGTCATTGCCCCCCCAAAATATTTGATCTGCAGAAGAGATAGTCCAATCGTAAATAGTTTCCGCCCATGCAACATATCACGCACGCTTGTATGTGCCATCGGGACGTGCCAAGCATTCCGCCGAGGAGGAAAGCGATGCAGGCAGGTTTGGTGATTTTGTGCCTGGCGTATGTCCTCAGCCAGTTTTTTCGCGCGTTCCTCGCAGTTCTGACGGCTGATTTGGGTCGCGATATCGGCGCCACACCCGAAGACCTGGCTTTTGCTTCGGGCCTTTGGTTTCTGGTGTTTGCTGCCATGCAGATCCCGGTGGGCTGGGCACTGGACCGAGTCGGACCGCGGCGCAGCGCAGCTGTACTGCTACTGATCGGCGGCGCAGGAGGCGCCGGCCTATTCGCGGTAGCAACAAGCCCCGCCCATATCAGTCTTGCCATGGCCTTGATCGGAATCGGCTGTTCGCCTGTATTGATGGCATCGTATTTCATCTTCGCGCGTGAGTTTCCGCCGAAAAAATTCGCCACGTTGGCGGCAGTGATGCTGGGCGTCGGTTCGGTGGGCAATCTGGTCGCGTCATATCCCACAGCGCTTGCCGTCGAATGGATCGGCTGGCGAGCCACACTGATGGGGTTGGCTATTATCTCGGCCAGCGTTTCCGTTGGTATCTGGTTCACGGTGCACGACCCCAAACGGGTTGAGACCGAACACAAGGGATCGCTTCTGGACTTGTTGAAAGAGCCAGCGCTGTGGACGATCCTGCCCCTGATGTTCGTCGCTTACGCCCCGTCAGGCGCACTGCGCGGATTATGGGCCGGCCCTTATCTCGGGGACGTTTTTTCGCTCGATACCTCTCAGATTGGTAAGGCCACGCTGGTTATGGGCGCCGCGATGATTGCGGGAACTTTTGCCTACGGTCCATTGGATCGCTTTCTGAGAACGCGCAAATGGGTCATCTTCGGCGGTAATGCACTTGGTGTTCTGGCGTTGGTGATGCTGTGCCTGTGGATCAGCGAAGCAGGTTGGATTTCGGTTCTGTTGCTGGCCGTGATCGGCTTCACCGGCGCCTCTTTCCCGGTCATCATGGCCCATGGTCGCGCATTCATCCCTCCGCACCTGGTCGGACGCGGTGTGACCTTGTTGAACCTGTTTGGTATCGGTGGGGTTGGGCTCGCGCAATTCGCGACCGGGCGCATTCATGCGGCCACGGTGGACATAGGCCCGACCGCACCCTACACAGCCATATTCGGCTTTTTTGCCGTAACTCTGGGTATTGGCTGTGTAATCTACCTGTTCAGCCGCGACAGCATAGACTGACTTTCGTCAGAATCTGATAGGAGAGCGCAATGCGGGATATCGAGGTTATCGCGCCGAATTTGAAACACAGCCTCTCTGGTGTGACGACTACGGTTATCCGGCTTTTGCCAATTCAGGCGAAGATGATTGGTATTCGCGCGACTGGCCCGGGTCTTCCGAGAGACATCCCGCATATTCGCCTTTGGAAGACACTGTTTCTGTCGAACCGGAAACCCATTGTCTGGCACGCCCGCCGGAACACGGAAATGCTGATGGGCCTGTTCCTGAAAACTGTGTTTAGGCGGAACTACAAGCTTCTTTTTACATCAGCTGCCCAGCGCAATCACTCAGGTTTTACGAAAAACCTGATCGCTAAGATGGACGCGCTGATCGCGACAACGCCTCAGGCTGCGTCATTCCTTGAACGCCCTTCCAAAGTGATCATGCATGGCGTGAATTCCCAGATCTTCCACCCAACCAATGACAAAGAGGCGTTGCGTACCAATCTTGGTTTGCCCTCCGGGACGCTGATTGGATGTTTCGGGCGCATCCGTCCGCAAAAAGGTGTCGATCTTCTGGTGGATGCCGCGATTGAGGTGCTTCCGTCCTACCCGGACGCCAAGATTATCTTTACGGGCAACGCTACGAAAGAGTTCGAATCCTTTCAGCGTGAACAGGAAGAAAAGCTGGAACAGGCGGGTCTGACAGACCGGGTCAGGTTTCTTGGCGAACGCCCTTGGGAAGAAATTGTGGAAATCTACCGTGCGCTGGACCTGTTTGTTGCACCGGCACGCCACGAAGGTTTCGGGCTGACACCGCTTGAAGCGATGGCTTCAGGCGTACCGGCCATTGCATGCCACGGTGTAGGTGCGTTCAGCGCGCAGATTCAGGACGGGATAACGGGCCGCCTAGTGGAAAAAGACAACGCAAGTGCTCTCGCCGCGGCCCTGAACGACATGCTGAGCGACCCCAACAAAATGGCCGCAGCAGGCACCGCAGCCCGAAAGCATGTCGAAGAGAACTTTCGAATCGAACGCGAGGCCGAAGAAATCGTTAAGGTCTATCGATCCCTACTGGGCCAAAGCTAAGCGTCAGGAAATTACCTCTATTCGCTGCCGTCCTAAGAATATTACCGAGAATCCCCTTTTTTCTTTGCTGCAACGCGGCTATGAACGCGCGTCCTTAACTTTGGAGACATGATATGGGCTATCGCGTCGTTGTCGTTGGCGCCACGGGTAACGTGGGCCGCGAAATGCTGAACATCCTGGCTGAACGCCAGTTCCCTGTCGATGAACTTGCTGTTCTGGCAAGCCGTCGTTCGCTGGGCACCGAAGTCAGCTTTGGCGACAAGACACTCACTACCATGGATCTCGACACATTCGATTTCACCGGCTGGGACATGGCGCTGTTTGCCGTCGGTTCTGAAGCGACTAAAGTCTACGCGCCAAAAGCAGCCGCAGTTGGCTGTGTGGTAATCGATAACTCGTCGCTCTATCGCTATGATCCCGACATCCCGTTGATCGTGCCCGAGTGCAATCCAAATGCGATCCACGATTACTCCAAGAAGAACATCATCGCCAATCCCAACTGCTCGACCGCGCAAATGGTAGTGGCGCTGAAGCCGCTGCATGACCGCGCCAAAATCAAGCGCGTTGTCGTCTCGACCTATCAGTCAGTGTCGGGCGCAGGCAAAGAGGGCATGGACGAGCTGTGGGATCAGACCAAAGCGGTCTACAATCCCACCACAGAGGTTGAACCGAAGAAATTCCAGAAGCAGATCGCCTTCAATGTCATTCCGCAGATCGACGTCTTCATGGAAGACGGCTCGACCAAGGAAGAGTGGAAGATGGTCGTCGAGACCAAAAAGATCGTTGATCCGTCGATCAAGGTCACGGCCACCTGTGTCCGCGTGCCGGTTTTCGTCGGACATTCAGAGGCTGTGAACATCGAGTTCGAGGAATTCCTGGACGAAGACGAAGCCCGCGACATCCTGCGCGAAGCACCGGGCATCATGGTGATCGACAAGCGCGAAGCTGGTGGCTACGTCTCGCCCACCGAATGCGTCGGTGATTTCGCCACCTTCATCAGCCGCATCCGTCAGGACTCGACCGTCGAGAACGGCCTGAACCTCTGGTGCGTGTCCGACAACCTGCGCAAAGGTGCCGCGCTGAATGCGGTACAGATCGCCGAGCTTCTGGGCCGTGAGGTACTGAAGAAAGGTTAAGTCGGAGAAGCAGACGATGACAGTGGTTGGATAAGTCGTCTCTTGGGAACCAGTAGCCAGCGAAAACAGTTTGAAATGAGATTTGTTCTCCTGCACCCTATGGTTTCGGTCACCAAACAGGAACTGGCAATTCCACCGAAACCATAGGGCTATTGGCATATTACCCAGTTTAACATACTGCACAGCAAGAAAACGTTGAGGGCTTACGGTCTGACAAGGCAAAGAATAGAACGCCAATAGTTCTTTGTCTAAGAATAGAAGTAAGAATAGAAGAAGGAAGCAGATGGGCAACACAGCGACCACCCCGATTGCGGAGCACTTTTATGACGAACCAACGGTGTTTGTGCATGCCGGCCTATTCAAGACGGGAAGCTCAACACTCCAGAGTTACTTTGCAGAGCACTCCGACTACCTGAACTCTAATGGAATTCACTA
This sequence comes from Ruegeria sp. HKCCD6426, assembly GCF_057221115.1. Lineage (NCBI taxonomy): Bacteria > Pseudomonadati > Pseudomonadota > Alphaproteobacteria > Rhodobacterales > Roseobacteraceae > Ruegeria > Ruegeria sp. HKCCD6426. The sequence continues at coordinate 368,900 of NZ_JBWVBF010000002.1, forward strand.
CCCAACGCAGGGTACCCATTGGGCAGTAAAGGGCAACGTAACGCTTGGAAACGTAGGTAGAATTGCTAAGCAGTTGGGGGAGTGCAAAAATATTGCCGATGCAAAGGATCGGAGGCATTCTCGAAAAGAAATTTTAGCAGGTTTGGAATATATCTTCGAAACGAATTCCAAACACATCCTGATTTCAAGCGAGGTATTTACATTAAGCGACAGCGAAACACTAAATGATATCACGGAGCTCTTTCGCAAAAAGGGCTATAATACGCACTTTATTTGGCTTTTCCGGGATTTCTCCGAGTACTTTTATTCCATTTACCTGCAATGCTTAAAAGTTCACGGCGAGAAACGGGACTTTAGAACTTTTGTCTCTCAATGCAGAAACGACCCCCTAGAAGTCGTGGATTCTATTGAAGGTATAAGCAATTCCAGTTTTTCTTATTCCGCATTAAACTATAAAGACGCCAAAGGAGACATTATTGGCTTTTTTCTGAACGCGCTATTGGGCCAAAAAGCTGAAAACCATCCAGTCGGCACTTTCACTCGCGTCAATAGATCACTTACACGTCGTGAAGCCGATGCACTATTGATGGTGAACAGGCTGTCGGGTAAGGACGCGGGCAACCAATTGTGGAACAGTTTCGAGGCCTCGTCGCCCGGCTTAAAAACCGAAGGTCCCAATGAAGAAGAAATTTCAGCCATACGGGAAAACTTCGAGAACTCTCTTGAAAAAGTCAATCAAGTCGTCGACGGAACAGAAATTGGTATAGGGCAGCCCAAGACACCAATCCCGATAGAGGATGAGTATCAAACCATGCTTCGGGTTCTGCTGACAACCACAAGTTTGCTAAAGCGCGACATCGATGATTTGACCGCGACCGACGCAGTAAAATTGCGTAAAGAAAGAGATGAAGCGCGGGCTAAAGTGGACGAACACTTAAAGGAACTGCGTAGTGTTATTCGCTATCCTTGGAAACACATCCATCGGTTTGTTCGACGGCGTTGAATCGGGAGAAGACCAACCTTTCGTTACAATTATCGGCTACCCACCCCTGCCCCTCGAGCAGCACGTGAGGCGCGCGGTTTCGGGTTCGAAGCCTCTGCAGCCTCAGATGCTCACTATCAGCTCTTTATTGCGCAAAATCGGGCTATGCTGAGAGAGGCCTCAGACAGGAAGTGACCGGAATCCGGCTTCCGTTGGGCCGAAAGACAAAAAATGTTGTGCTATAACCACCTAACCGAAAATACAGCATGGTTCTGTCTGTCCGGCTCTCAAAACATTCGATACTCTCCTGCCCTCCCATGATCCGCCCTAATGGCCAGCGTTTTAACTGACCCGATAGCAGAACTATTCCAAGGGTCGGCCGCAAATTGTCATGTACTGACTCGAAACCGCGGCGGTGCCTGTCTGATTTCGTGTTCCTTAAAGATGTTGAGCGTGCGCGAATCTGTATGGACAGTTTTCTAGCTAACCCGGGGCGCTCCGCATTTGGAATGAGATTCGTTTTCCGAACAAAATGGCTCAACTGTTTCTCGGCCGGCGCAAGCCAATCCGTCGGAAAGGAGACCACAATCAGGGAATTTTGACTTAAGAGGTTGATCCTACCCCCGGTCACCCATTTTGGCTGAACGCCTAGCAGACTGGAAGAGCTATCGGCTTCTTAATCTACCCGGAGGCCGGCTAATTAACCGATTCTGCATCGGGGTTGGTTGACGATAACGGTTTAAATCCTTCTTCTTCCCGATGTTGACAAACCCGATGGTCCTTGCCACCTGATCGTCAGGCAATTCCAACGGGGCGTGGAACAGCGAAGCCGCTCTCGTTATCCCCGACGCGGCAGTTGAGGCAGCGAATGCAAGTTCTGACCAACAAAAGGCTTGGGCGAACCCTGATCAGAGGATGCTCGGCCATCCTGATCGGGCTGGTGATATTCGGGTTTACCGGAAGCTACTTCGCGGCCGGGGATTCCATTGCTCTGCTACGTCCGCAGACCGGTGTCTTGCTCGCAGTATTTGCAGTCATTCTTTTTTTCATGCGCGCCAAGTACCTGGCGCTGACCGCCTTGGTGGCAGCCATCATCGCAATCGGTTCGATCGCAATGGGGTTTACCGCGCCCGCGAAAGACTGCAACGGATCATGCCTGACGCTGTACCAGAAGAACCTGCTGAGCAGGGCCTGGCCACGCTATTCACTGGCCGACGACATCATTGCGTCGAATGCAGACATCGTGACATTGCAAGAAGTGTCCAGCCACAACCGCAAATACATGGCAAACATGTACGAGCACTATCCGAACAAACTTTTCTGCAGATTTCGCCCCCATCAAGAGGTGGCCGTTTTGACAAGTTTGCCGGTCGTCGAAGGGTCTGAATTCTGTATGTCTGGCTATGGGCTGGCCGGGTTACAGGTCGAGACGCCTGACGGTGATCCAGTTTGGGCGGTATCGTTGCATCTGTATTGGCCATTCCCTTTCGAGCAATCCGAGCAAAGTCGCAAGATCGCCGAGCGCATCGCAGAACTGGATGGTCCGGTACTGATTGGCGGCGATTTCAACATGGTGCCGTGGGGCGCCAGTGTGAAACGGATTGGTGCAGCGGCAGGCAATGAAATTTTTGGGACAACCGAAAACACGCATTACTTCGGCAGCTGGACATTGCCATTGTCGATCGACAATCTTCTGTTCCCAAAAGGCACGACGGGGACAGTTGAAATGCGTCCTTATTTGGGGTCGGACCATCTGGGTAAACTGGCACGGTTTCAGCTGCAATAGCGCAGAAGCGCAGAAAGTGACTGATTACTAGGTCGCATTTTCGACCAGGGCCTTCAGGTTTTCCAACCCGCGTTCATAATCTCCACCAACCCATTTATCCATCATAAGCCCCATCCAGCGTGCCATGGGATTCAAGCCCAGATTGGATTCAAACCCCCATGTGACCTGTGTTTCCGAACCCTCGGGCTGCAGTACAAAAGTAGCGGACGCCGTTCCCATCTGACCGAAATCCAGCGCGGTTTTCACCACCTGATTATCGATGCTCTCCACGATCTCCTGCGATCCGGTTCCCACCTGTGGGTGATCAGAACTCCAGTTCAAGGTATTTCCGACCCCCGCCTCAGGACCGCTATAGGCCAGCTTGGTTTCCGGATCTCGGGACAGCCAGGGGGACCATTTCTCGGTCTCTTGCATCGAATTCACGAATGGAAAGATTTTCTCGGCAGGCGCATTGATTGTAATACTGCGGGATACTTGTGCCTTACTTGGCAGCAGGTAGGACACGCCAACCAACGCCAGAACAATAACCAACAAGGTCCCGAAAATTCGTTTAATCAATCTCATGGCAGGCTCCGAATCCAATTTGGATACGACCAGCCTACCGAAAAGTAGCGCGAAGTCAGAGAATTGTTCCGCGCTGCTCTCTTCAGACCACAGTGAAGACCTTTTCCTTCGGATCATAGCATTGCAGACCGCCCTCACCGATATCGGTCCATAGCCCATGCAGGCTCAGCGCGCCCTCTTCAACGGCTGAGGCGACAAAAGGGAAGGTCATCAGATTCTCAAGCGAGGCTACGACCGCATATCGTTCGAACTGCCGCGCCTGATCAACACTATCCTCTACATCGGCGACCAGATCATATTTCGGCTTGAGGATGTCCATCCAGCGCCCGACAAAACTGTCCTTTGCTTCAAGCTGGGGCGCTTTTCCCTTGCACATATCTATACACCCCTGCACCCCGCCGCATTGGGAATGACCCAACACGATAAGGTGCGCCACTTTCAGCGCCGTAACGGCGTATTCAATGGCAGCACTGGTGCCGTGGTGATCTCCGTCCGGCAAATAGGGTGGCACAAGGTTGGCGATATTGCGGTGAATAAAGAAGTCACCCTGATCTGCGCCAAACATTGATGTTACATGCACCCTGCTGTCGCAGCACGAAATCACCATTGCTCGCGGTCGCTGACCTTCTGTCGCCAGCCGCTTGTACCACACCTGGTTTTCGGCATAGGTCGTGGCTTTCCAGCCATGATACCGTTTCACCAAGTAATTCGGCAGAGGTTTGGCAAAGTCCATTCTTCATGTCCCTGTCTTTACGTTTGCTGGATGATGTAACCTGAATTCGCACAAAATTCGAGACATTATCCAAATTGCAGGCAACGATTTGCAAAGGGATTTCACGTCAGTATCGGCGCACGCCGTGGGGGCGTAACGAATGGGGTGAATGTGGTGGATAAGATAATCACACTTGAACAAAAGGAATCCGTGCGTCTGGATCCGGACCGCCTGAGTGGGCTTTGCGGTTCGCTCGGCGATGCCAACACGATGGACGTATTGTGCAGAACCATCGAGGAGCTGGCGCTGCGCCTGTCCAATTGCGAACGCTTCTGGCGGCAGCGCGACTGGGCAGGTCTTCGCAAATGCGCCAAGTCGCTGGTCGCGATCTCGGATCAGGTTGGGATGACTGCGCTGGCCCGGGTGGCGGGTGACGTTGTGCACACGGTCGATGCCGGAGACGCTGTAGCCACCGGGGCCACGCTCAACCGGTTGATCCGCGTAGGTGAACGTTCGTTGACCGCCGTTTGGGATCAACAGGATCTTTCGGTCTGACGGGGGTTGCGGGCGGGGTGTGGACGGATAGTCTGGGCGCGACCGAACCAGCCGAGACGCCCATGACCCTGTCCTTCGCTTCGCCCGCCGATCCAGCCCTTGCCCTGCACCTTGTTGCCCAGCCCGATCTGGAAGGCTGGCTCAAAGACCAGCCGGAAATGGTGAAGTCCTGGGTTGTATCCAACGGGTTTACCGGCGCAATGGGCCAGGTCTTGCTGGTTCCCGAGGCAAACGGATCACCGGGTTTCGCGTTGGCGGGCTACGGCACCGAGGCGAAACGCGCACGCAAGCGGTTTCCGTTGGCCGCTGCTGCCGAAGCTTTACCCGAGGGCACATACCGCATTGCTTCTGGGTTGCCCAAGGCAGTCGCGCAGACGGAATGCCTTGGTTGGCTCCTGACGGGTTACGCGTTTGACCGCTATGCCTCGCAATCGCCAGCCAAAGCGCGGCTGATTGCCCCTGAAGGGATTGACGCCGCCCGCATCGAGGCCATGGCAAGCGCCGAAGCACTGACTCGCGATCTGGTCAACACGCCCGCCTCGGACATGGGGCCTGCGCAATTGCAGGCAGCGTCCGAAGCGTTGGCACAGGAATTCGGCGCGTCTTGTGATGTGGTCATTGATGAGGGGCTCTTGCAGCAGAACTTTCCCATGATCCACGCTGTAGGCCGGGCTGCGGAACAAGTGCCCCGTCTGATCGAGATGAACTGGGGCAACACCGGGCCAAAGCTGACTCTGGTCGGCAAAGGTGTTTGCTTCGATACCGGCGGTTTAGACCTGAAGCCGGCCGCGGCGATGGGGTTGATGAAAAAGGACATGGGCGGAGCAGCCAATGTGCTGGGCCTCGCCCGGATGATCATGGCGCTGGGCCTGCCGCTGCGATTACGGGTGCTGATACCTGCGGTCGAGAATGCCGTCGCCGGCAACGCCTTTCGCCCCGGAGATATCCTGACCGCGCGTAACGGCCTGACAGTTGAGATTAACAACACCGACGCTGAGGGGCGTCTGGTTCTAGCAGATGCGTTGGCTTTGGCGCAGGAAGGCAATCCGGATCTGATGATCTCGATGGCAACCTTGACGGGTGCTGCGCGGGTTGCCGTAGGGGCGGATCTGGCTCCGTTTTACACGGATGACGAACTCGCTGCGGGCATTCTGGTGAACGCTGCTCAACAAGCAGCAGATCCAGTCTGGCGGATGCCTTTTCATGACCCTTACGAGGCGCTGATCGAACCGGGTATCGCTGACTTGGACAATGCGCCTTCCGGCGGGTTCGCCGGATCAATTACCGCCGCCCTGTTCCTGAGGCGTTTTGTAGGCAACAGCCGCTATATGCACTTTGACATCTATTCGTGGCAACGCAGCAAAGAACCCGGACGCAGCAAAGGGGGCTTTGGACAAGGACCGCGTACCTTGCTGACCGCCTTGCCGGAGATTCTTAGCCTATGACCCAAATGCGCGTAATCCAACCCGTCGTCGACCTGCTGCGCAGCCCCGATGGCCCCCGGGATCGGCAATTGCTGTACGGAGAAATGGTGTCGGTGGCCGAAGAAGATGAGGCGTATAGCAGGGTCACAGCGGAAAAGGATGGCTACTCCGGCTGGGTCGTCTCAGAGCATTTGGGGCAGATTGAGCCGCAGACGCATTGGATCGTTGCGGGCGCGACACACGCCTACGCAGAGCCGGATCTGAAAAGTCCCGATCAAACCTCGTTGAGCTTTGGCAGTAAAATACGGGCGCTGTCCGAGCAGGACGGATTTCTGGAGACCTCATTGGGGTTTATTCCCGCTGTTCATGCTGTGCCCACCTATTCCCGCCTGAATGATCCGGTGGCTGCAGCCGAACTGTTTCTAGGCACACCTTACCTTTGGGGCGGCAACAGCCGGTTTGGGCTGGACTGTTCCGGCCTGGTGCAAGCCTGTCTGCTGGCCTGTGGCATTCCATGTCCAGGCGACAGCAGTGAGCAGGAGCGTGCGTTGGGAACGGCCGTGCCTGCCGGCACTCCTGCCAAACGTGGCGATCTGCTTTTCTGGAAAGGGCATGTCGCCTGGGTCGCCGCAGACAATCTGCTGCTGCATTCAAATGCTTATCATATGGCGGTGGCACTGGAACCTTTAGATCAGGCGATCGCCCGCATCAAAGCTCAGGGGGACGGGCCGGTTACCGCCCATAAAAGGCTCTAATCCGGATCAACTGATCGAATTAACTTGCGTTCCAGCACACGCAGAACCGAACGCAGGTCATGCCCGCGCTTCAGAATTCGCCCATCCATACCCACGACCGAGTACATCCCTTGTCTCATGCGCGAACGAGGGTGCTTTTCCACGCGATAGATGGGATGTTCCGCAGATCTTCGAAAAATCGAAAATACCGCCGTCTCTCGCAGGTTTGAAATCCCGTAGTCTCGCCATTCCCCCGCGGCAACCATCCGGCCATAGACGGACAGGATCTGAGACATCTCTCGCCGGTCAAAAGCCACCGGCATCTGCGCCGATTGTGAGGGAAACCGGCTTGGAGGCTGCATGTTCATATGACCAGCCTTGCCGGAAATTGCATTTGAATCAAGCCCGGTGGAAATCAGTGTGGTACTTTTGAAGCACCATTAACGGCGCCCAACCTGGTGACAGATCAGAATAACCGGCAACAATCCCACGGCCAGAATAACCAGCGAGGGCACCGCCGCGCCCTCAAGCCGTTCGTCCGAGGCAAGCCTGAAAGCCTGTACCGCCAATGTGTCAAAGTTGAAGGGCCGCATGATCAATGTTGCGGGTAATTCCTTCATGACATCGACAAACACGATCAACAGCGCGGTCAGCAGGGAAGGCGTCAGAATCGGCAGGTGAACCCGTCGCAATGTTCCCAGCGGAGTCTGACCCAGCGATCGCGCGGCCGCGTCCATGTTGGCGTGTACCGTGCTTTGCCCACCCTCATAGGCACTCAACGCGGCGGCCAGAAACCGTATCATGTATGCCGCAACCAGCAGCCAGATCGAACCCGTAACTAGCAAGCCAGTCGAGATACCGAAAGTCTGGCGCATCCATGCATCCAGTGCGTTGTCGAAGCCTGCGAATGGCACAATCAGTCCCACGGCGATCACTCCGCCCGGAACGGCATAGCCCAGACGCGCCAAATAGGCTGTAGTGGCTGAACCCCGCCCAGGTCTAAGGCGTTGATAGAACCCAATTGATACGGCCGCGCAAACGGTTAGAACGGCCGCCGTTCCAGCCAGAGTCAGTGAATTACGAATGAATCCGACATAGCGGCGTGACATGAGGTTTTGCTCGGATTCCAACCCCATTTGCACAAGGATCACCACAGGCAGCAGAAACCCGAAAAGGACTGGGATTGCGCATAGCAGGAACGCTGCAAGAGATTGCCACCCCTTCAGCTGAGCGGCAGGCAGACCCGAATGGCGCTTCCCGGCCTGATAGTATTTTGCCTTGCCACGCTGCGTTCGTTCGCTGACGGCCATGACAAGAGCAAAAGCCAGCAGGCATAATGCCAGCTGCGCGGCGGCTGCCCTGTCGGCCATCGAGAACCAGCTTGTGTAAATCCCTGTCGCAAAGGTCTGCACACCAAAATAGGCCACGGTACCAAAGTCAGCGATTGTCTCCATCACGGCCAGTAGCACGCCGCCCGCAATTGCAGGACGCGCCATCGGTAGTGAGACGCGCCAAAAGGCTGACCACGGGCCATTACCCAATGCCCGCGCTGCCAGAAAGGCTGTGGCGCTTTGTTGCAGGAACGCGGCACGGGCCAGCAGGTAGACGTAGGGGTAAAGAACGAGAACAAGCATCACGGCTGCGCCCTCGGTCGAGCGGATCTCGGGGAACCAGTAATCCCGTGGTCCCCACCCGGTTACATCTCGCAGAGTCGTTTGCACGATGCCGGGGTGATCCAGGATGAACGTGTAGGCATAGGCCAGCACATAAGCCGGAAAAGCCAAGGGCAGCACAAGTGCAACTTCCAGAACCCGAACACCGGGAAAGCGAGTCATGGTAACCAGCCACGCGGCACCCACGCCGATTGAGAATGTACCGATGGCCACCAGCACCACAAGTATTGCCGTGGTCATCATGTACCCAGGCAAAACAGTCTCTAACAAATGCGATATCGTTTCCGTTCCACCGGTCACTGCGGCCAGAATCACGGCCAACATCGGCAAAAGGCACGCCGCAGCGACGGTATAAGCGATCCCGCCGACAAGTCGGGTGCCCAGCACACCTCGATTGCGTGCTCCGTGTTCTGAATATTCGATTTCGGCCATGGCTTGTGACTGACGGTCCCGAAGGTTCTGCCTTTAATCGACCAAAATGCTCGGAAACGCCAGTGGGGCGACCAATAAATCTGCGGCACATACTGCCGCAGATACTGCCAGACACCTTATTCGTAGACGCGCTGATCCTCGATCACCAACCCGTCCTTAGGCAGTGACCCGGGGGCGACAACCTCTATTGCTCCCTTCAGCTTCAGGACTTCGACCACAGACTTGGCATAGGCGTCGCCGTTGCTACTGGGGCTTTCAATCTGAACTGTCATCGTGTCCATCTCACCTTGTCGCGCGGCGATGACACGGGCTTTGACGATCTCATCATGTTTTTCGACCAGCGCAGCCACCTGTTCGGGGCGGACAAACATGCCTTTGATTTTAGTGGTCTGGTCCGCGCGGCCCATCCAGCCTTTGATGCGCAAATTGGTGCGACCGCACGGTGAAACACCCGGCATGATAGCGGACAGGTCACCAGTGGCAAATCGGATCAGCGGATAGTCAGGATTGAGCGAGGTAACCACAACTTCGCCCACGTCACCCGGTGCGACCGGAGTGCCAGTGCCGGGGGTTACGATTTCCACGATAACGTGTTCATCGATGATCATCCCCTCCATCGCTGGGCTTTCATAGGCGATGTTACCTAAGTCAGCCGTGGCGTAGCATTGCAGACAAGAAATCCCGCGATCGGCATAATCCTGACGCAGGCTGGGAAACAGCGCCCCGCCACCAACAACAGCCTTTGAGAAATTCAGGCCTACGCCCATCTCTTCAGCCTTGTCCAGAATGACCTTCAGGTAATCTGGAGTACCTGCATAAGCGGTACACCCGACGTCACGCGCAGCTGTAACCTGCAATTCTGTCTGACCAGTCCCGGCGGGAAGGACCGCAGCGCCTACCGCGCGGGCTCCGTTTTCAAAGATCATGCCGGCTGGTGTCAGATGATAACCAAAGCAGTTGTGGACGATATCACCGGGGCCGACGCCTGCTGCATGGACGAACCGCCCCATCCGCCACCAGTCGTGATCGGTGCTGCCCGGTTCGTAGATCGGCCCCGGCGACTGGAACACATGGTGGAAATGTCGCGCCGGTTTCACGGTAAAGCCGCCAAACGGAGGTCGCGTCGCCTGTGCTTGTGTCAGATCGGATTTCCGCAGTACCGGCAGCACTGGCAGATCGGTAACCGAGGTAACCGCATCAATATCCACATCCGCCAAATGGGCAACGAACCCAGGCGCGGACTTTGCCCGTTCGATCTGAATGCGCAGCGCCTGCGCCTGATCGGATGCACGCTGGTCCGCGGAGCGCGTTTCGAGGGCGTCGAAATATGTCATCACCTGATCCTCCATCCGCTCACAGCCACCTCTTGCGGCGGCGATAGGAGCGTACGTCGCGGAAACTCTTGCGGCCTTCTTCGGACATACCGAGGTAGAATTCCTTGACGTCCGGATTCTCACGCAGGTCGGCGGCGGGGCCGTCCATCACCACACGACCCGATTCCAGAATATAACCGTAATGCGCGAACCTTAGAGCCACATTTGTGTTCTGTTCAGCCAACAGGAAAGACACGCCTTCCTGTTCGTTCAAGTCCCTCACGATGCCGAAGATCTCTTCGACCAGCTGCGGTGCCAAACCCATCGAGGGTTCGTCCAGCAGGATCGTCTCGGGCCGGGACATCAGCGCGCGGCCCATTGCAACCATCTGCTGCTCACCGCCAGAGGTGTAGCCTGCCTGAGAGCGGCGGCGTTCCTTGAGACGGGGGAAATAATTGTAAACCAGTTCAAGATCCTGCTGGATCGCGCCCTTACCATCTTTGCGAGTATAGGCGCCGGTCAATAGGTTTTCCTCGACCGTCAGGTGTTCAAAGCAATGACGGCCTTCCATCACCTGGATGACGCCCTTTTCGACCAGAACAGCCGGGTCGCTTTCATGAACACTCTCGCCGCGATATTTAATCGAACCCTTGGTGACTTCGCCGCGCTCGGAATGCAGCAGGTTCGAGACCGCTTTGAGCGTGGTCGTCTTGCCCGCGCCATTACCGCCCAGCAGCGCCGTGATCCCACCTTTGGGCACAGACAGGCTGACGCCTTTCAGCACGAGGATCACGTGATTGTAGATCACCTCGATATTGTTGACCTCAAGCAGGGTTTCCGCCTGCACGTCAGTGGTTTGTGCCGCATCCAGCATCAGCGCGTGTCCTCATGCCTGTCCCGGAAAACCGGGCCTTTTGGGGTTCGAGCGGCAGCGGTACCGCCGCTCGGGATTTGTCGGCGCCCCGGATTGTTTCCGGGGCAACCCTGTATCATTCGCAGCGTGGCGAAATGTTGTTCTCGGACGCATAGGCCGCCGAGTCTTCTGCGATCAGCGCACCGATCACTTCAGCGTCGGTCGGCTTGAAGTCCTGGATTTTGTTCCAGGTGCCTGTCGATGCATCCCACTGGACGACGCCCACCAAACCCGGACCACCGTGGTTTTCGCAGCTCACCGAGAATTCAGGACCAAATCCGGTCATGCCCAGCGCGTCCATTTTGGCGTTGGTCATTTCCAGTGCTTCCATGCCATCACGCATCATCGATGCGTCGATATCCGCCACGCCATGCATCTCTTGCGCGGTCTTGATCGCCTCAGAGGCCAGCATCGCCGCGTAGAGACCGCGGTTATACTGCACCGCGCCCAGCTGATCGCCTGCACCCGCGGCCTTGCCCGCGTCAACGACATGCTTCCGCAAATCGTCATAGACCGGATAGTCATCTCCCAGTCCGGTGAAAGTCAGTGCCTTGTAGCCAGTGGCCTTGTCACCCGCAGGTTCAACGTCGAATTCCGCACCGGACCACCAAACGCCGATGAAGTTCTCCATTGGGAATCGGATGTTGGCCGCTTCTTGTACCGCAACCTGGTTCATCACGCCCCAGCCCCACATGACCACGTAATCCGGCTTTTCACGACGGATTTGCAACCACTGCGATTTCTGTTCCTGACCCGGATGGTCCACTGGCAGCAAGGTCAGTTCGTAGCCATGCTTTTCGGCCAGAGTTTCCAAGGTGCGGATCGGTTCCTTGCCATAGGCCGAATTATGGTAGACCAGTGCGATTTTCTTGCCGCTCAGGTCGCCGCCATTTTCGTCCAGCAGATAGTTGATCGCGCCCGACGCCCCGTTCCAGTAGTTGGCGGGATAGTTGAACACGTTGCTGAACACCTTGCCGTTGGCAGCCGATGTGCGGCCATAGCCCATCGTGTGCAGCGGAATGCCGTCTGCGGTCACTTTTGGGATCAACTGATAGGTAATCCCGGTCGACAGTGGTTGATAAACCAGCGCGCCTTCGCCTTTGGTGGACTCATAACATTCCACACCCTTTTCGGTGTTGTATCCGGTCTCGCATTCGATCACTCGGACCGGAACGCCACCAATGCCACCATCGCGCTCGTTCAGCAGAGTGAAGTAGTCATTGTAGCCATCCGAGAACGGGATCCCGCCGGCTGCATATGGGCCGGTTCGGTAGCTCAGATCCGGGATTACAAGATCCGCCAGTGCCGGCCCCGCAGCCATAAGGGCGCCCAGCGCCATGGTTGCTATTTTCTTGTTCATCGGGTGTTTCCTCCCTTGATTGATCCGATGTTGAATTCGGGCTTTGCACCCGTCTTTTTTGATTGGGCCGGCCCCGCCTAGTGTGGGAACGGCCAGAGTCTGAGTTTTTCCTTTGCCACACGCCACAGTTGCGCCAGGCCATGTGGTTCCAGGATCAGGAACATGATGATCAGGGCCCCTACGATCACAAGCTGAAGATGCGCCACAATATCCGTGGGCCAGCCCAGTACATCGACGCCGACAACTTTCAGAACTACCGGCAGTAGGACCAGGAACGCAGCCCCGGCAAAAGAACCAAAAATAGACCCTAATCCGCCGATAATGACCATAAACAGCACCAAGAACGACTTCTGGATGCCAAACACCTCGCCCACTTCGACCGCTCCCAGATAGACGGCAAAGAACAATGCTCCAGCGATGCCGACAAAGAATGAACTGACTGCGAAGGCGGTCAGTTTCGCCTTCAGTGGGTTCACCCCGATGATCTCGGCGGCGATATCCATGTCGCGGATCGCCATCCACGTCCGACCCGTTGTGCCACGGGTGAGGTTGCGCGCAATGATGGCGCAGACGGTCAGGAAAATCAGGCAGAACAGATAGGTTGCCCAGGCCGGCGCGTTCGGCCCGGTAATAATGATGCCGAACACATCACGCTCGGGCGCATTGATCTGCCCCGAAGCGGAGTAATTGTAGAACCACGGCACCCGGTTGAAGAGCCAGACCAGAAAGAACTGCGCCGCCAGCGTCGCCACCGCCAGATAAAAACCTTTGATCCGCAAGCTCGGCAATCCGAACAGAACGCCTACAACCGCTGTGATACCACCTGCCAGCAGCACGTGGATAAACATGCTGACATCCGGGAACGCGGTCATCAGTTTGTAGCAGGCGTAGGCCCCCACAGCCATGAAACCGCCGGTCCCCAGCGAGACCTGCCCACAATAGCCCACAAGGATATTCAGCCCGATCGCTGCGATGGCGTAAATAAGGAAGGGCAACAGCAGCGCATTCGCCCAGTAATCATTGATGATGAACGGGATGATCCCGAATGCCACCGCCAGCACGACATAGTACCGGTACCGGTCAAACTTGATCGGGAAAGTCTGGCTGTCATCTACGTAAGAGACTTTGAAATCTCCGGCCTCACGATAGAACATGTTTTACCTTCCCCATTCTTCCTGCGCCCGGTTGCGGGTCGCCGCATCCAGTTGTTTCGACGATTTGGCATAACCGCTCTGTTCGGTTACCCGCACCAGCTTCATGTAGGCTACGACCCCCGTCACCAGGCCGGCAAAGGCCAGGATCGCAGCAACCGTCAGTTGGCCTTTGGTCAAACCCTCCGCCGTGAGCGCGAGGTACCCAAAGGCCCAAAACCCTGCCCAAGCGATCACATTTATGATGGCAATCAGCTTGCTCACGCCCTACACCCTCTCGATGATTTTCTCGCCGAACAGGCCCTGCGGCCGGAACACCAGGAAGATCAGCGCCAGTACATAAGCAAACCAGTTCTCGGTTGCGCCGCCCACCAGCGGACCGATTGAGAATTCAAAGAGCTTCTCGCCCACACCGATGATCAGTCCGCCGACAATAGCTCCGGGGATCGAGGTAAACCCGCCCAGCATCAGCACCGGCAGCGCCTTGAGCGCGATCAGCGACAGCGAGAACTGCACGCCCGACTTGGTGCCCCACATGATGCCGGCAACCAACGCCACGAAGCCTGCAACCGACCAGACCATGACCCAGATGAAGTTCAGCGAGATGCCAACGGACAGCGCCGCCTGATGGTCATCTGCCACCGCACGCATCGCGCGGCCTTGCTTGGTGTACTGGCTGAATGCCACCAGAGCAGCAACCAACAGCGCCGCAATGATCGTCGCCACGATGTCCAGATTGTCGATGAAGAAGCCGTAATCGAAGATGTTGAAGGTCGTCTCATCGATCCACAGGTTGATACCCTGCGGCAGACCCACATCCAGCGTCTTGATCTCGGACCCCCACATCAGGTCGGCCACGCCCTCAAGGAAATACGCCAGACCGATTGTCGCCATGAACAAGATGATCGGCTCCTGTCCCACCAGATGCCGCATCACGAACCGCTGCACTGCCCAGGCCAGCAGCACCATTACACCCATGGTCAGGATGATGGCCAGCAAGGCCGGGACATTCCAGCCAAAATAGTGGATATGCGTGCCGAAGGTGGCGTTGATCAGATGCGCAAACGGCACCTGCCCATTCATGATCCCCACCAGCGTCATCGCCGCAAACAGGGCCATAACCCCTTGGGCATAATTGAAAATCCCAGAAGCCTTGTAGATCAGCACAAAGCCCAGCGCGACCAGCGCATATAGCACCCCAGCCATCAGACCGTTGAGGATGACCTCCATCGCAAATACGAGTTGTTCAGGCATGCCAGCCCCCCTCCAATTCTGTCCGGTGCTCAGTCATGACTGACCCCCAGATAGGCGTCGATGACTTCCTGATTGTTGCGCACCTCGTCTGGTGTGCCGTCGCCAATTTTCTTGCCGTAATCCATAACGACCACACGGTCGCTCAGGTCCATCACCACGCCCATGTCATGTTCGATCAGCGCGATGGTGGTGCCGAATTCGTCATTCACGTCGAGGATAAATCGGCTCATGTCCTCTTTCTCTTCGACGTTCATCCCGGCCATCGGTTCGTCCAGCAGAAGAAGCTTGGGCTCTGCCGCCAATGCGCGGGCCAGTTCGACACGTTTTTTCAGGCCATAAGGCAGGCGCGATACCGGTGTCTTGCGGATATGTTGAATCTCAAGGAAGTCGATGATCTTCTCGACCGCCTCACGGTTTTCAACCTCTTCCGCTTCGGCTTTACCCTTCCAGAGCGCCTGCTGAAAAATATTGGTTTTCATGTAATTCAGCCGCCCGGTCATGACGTTATCCAAAACACTCATACCCTCGAACAAGGCGATGTTCTGGAACGTCCGGGCGATACCCTGCCGTGCCACCTCATACGGACGCATCGGCGGGCGTTTGGCGCCATGGAACCAGACCTCGCCCTCTTGCGGCACATAAAACCCCGAGATCACGTTCAGCATCGAGGACTTGCCCGCCCCGTTCGGCCCGATGATCGCGCGGATCTCGCCCTCACGAATGTCGAACGAGATATCCTTGATCGCCACCACGCCGCCAAAGCGCAGGGTGATGTTTTTCATCTCCATCACCACACCGCCGATTTTGCGGCCATCCTCGGTGACATATCCTTCGGAGTTATCCAGCATCAGTCACTCCCTGACTTTCGCAATAACGGGACGGCGGGCGGGGCGAAGACCGCAGGTCGAGCGGCGCTCGTGCGGCCCTCATTCCGCCGCTACCTTGTGCTGCGCGACCGGAACAACCGGCGCATCGACGATCTCGAGCGTTGCGCTGATCGATCCCTTGCGGCCGTCTTCATAGGTTACTTCGGTCGTGGTCGAGACAGTCTCGGATCCGTCATAAAGCGCGGCAATGATGTCGCTGAACTTGTCTTCGACAAACCCGCGCCGCACCTTCCGCGTACGGGTCATCTCGCCGTCATCCGCATCCAGTTCCTTGTGTAGAACGACGAAACGGTGCACCTGACAACCCGACAACATTTCGTCGGCGGCAACAGACTTGTTCACCTCTTCCACGTGCGACTTTATCGTCTCTAACACACGGGGATGCCCCGCGAGCTCCTGATATGACGCATAGGCCACGTTGTTGCGTTCCGCCCAGTTGCCCACCGCCGTCAGGTCGATGTTGATGAAGGCCACGCAGCGGTCCTTGCCATTTCCGAACAGAACGACTTCTAATATATCGGGATAAAATTTCAGTTTGTTCTCGACATATTTTGGCGCGAACATCGACCCATCGGCCATCTTGCCTACATCTTTGGCGCGGTCGATAATGCGCAGATGGCCGCTGCTTTCCTCAATGAACCCGGCGTCGCCCGTGGCGACCCAACCCTCGGCGTCTTTGGTCGAAGCTGTTGAATCCGGATTCTTGAAATACTCAACGAACACACCTGGCGAGCGATAGTGAATCTCACCCGTGTCGTCGATCTTCAATTCTACATCCGGCGCTGGAACGCCAACGGTGTCCGCCCGCACCTCTCCATCCGGCTGCACAGTGATGAATACCGTGGCTTCGGTCTGACCGTAAAGTTGCTTCAGGTTGATGCCCAAAGACCGATAGAAATCAAAGATTTCGGGTCCGATGGCCTCGCCTGCAGTATAGCCGACACGAAAACGGCCATACCCTAACGTGTCTTTCAGCGGTCCGTAAACCAGCAGATTGCCCAGCGCGTACTTTAGTCGATCCCCAATACCAACCGGTTTGCCATCCAGCAGCAGACCGCCGACTTTCTTGGCATGCGCCATGAAATGGTGGAACATGTTCCGCTTCAGTTTGCTCGCATCCTCCATACGGATCATCACGTTGGTCAGCTGCGTTTCAAACACGCGCGGCGGAGCGAAGAAATAGGTTGGCCCGATCTCGCGCAGGTCGGTCATCATCGTGTCCGCGCTTTCAGGGCAATTCACGCAGAATCCGCACCAATAGGCCTGACCGACCGAAAAGATGAAATCACCCACCCAGGCCATCGGCAGATAGGACAGAATATCTTCGTCGCGGGTCAGGTGGTCGAAGGCAGCCGAGTTCTTCGCACTTTCGATCACATTGCGGTTCGACAGCACCACACCCTTTGGCTTGCCCGTGGTGCCCGAGGTATAGAGCATCACGCAAGTATCGTCATAAGTGATCTCGGAAATGCGTTGGTCCAGCTCGGCGTCAAAACGGAAATGACCGGCGCTGCCTTCGGCCATGATGTCCTCGAGCGCGTTCATCTGACTGTGATCGTATTTCCGCATCCCGCGCTTGTCGGTGTAGAGGATATGCTTGACCTGATGCAGGTTTTCCTGAATCTCGATGACCTTGTCGACCTGCTCCTGATCACCGCAGACGACATATTTTGCGCCGCAATGCTCCAGCACATAAGCCATCTCTTCGGCAACGGCGTCCTGATAGAGCGGGACGGGAACCGCACCGACCATATTGGCTGCACTCATTGTCCAGTAATGCGCCGGTCGATTGCGTCCTATCACTGCGATATGATCGCCCTTTTCGACACCCAGTTCCAGAAAGCCGAGCGCAATCGAACGGATTTCACTGGCAGCCTCGGCCCAGGTCCAGCACTGCCAGATACCGAATTCTTTCTCACGATAGGCCGGGGCATCCCCGAACTGCGTCACATTGCGGTGTAAAAGCGCCGGAAGGGAATGCAACCCTTCAGCGCCCGACTGCGTCTGAGCCAATCTCTTTCTCCTCCCCATCCGACCCCTCCTCCGGGCCGGAAATGGCGGGTCCGGGATAGTTCCCGAACGCCAACGCCCCGATAAGGGACATCTGGAAGATCAGCGTCAACTTTTTCCTGATGTTTTCTCAATTCTTACGAATTGTAACAGGGGGTGGGGGCGGAGTGACCTTTCGGATTGTACGTGATGTTCGGAACGCAAAATCCTCAGTATTTCTTAAATGTCCGCCGACAGATTCTAACTACAGCGAGCATTTACGATCTGTTAAATCTATGATCGCTGAACGAGCAACATATGTCTCGTTTTCACCTAGCTTTGAACCATAGAAGTCGATTTGCAACTTTAGCAAAGAGACTTCTGGCGCGTCTTCGATCTGCTTGGCGAACTCCAACATACCCTCAAGTCTTGAACTGCAAAATTCAGGAATGACCGTGTAAAAGTCATCAGTGGTAGCGATCCGACTACCGGGTACGTACACCGCTAAGCCGTTTTTAACCTCGCCTGCATCACTCACATTCTCAAAGAAACCCAATTCCACCGAATTCCAATCAAGTTCGATCTCATCAGCCAAAGCAGGAGCAGTGAAACCTAAAACTATGAGGACGCTCAGAGGCGTAAATTTCTTCAACATGTCGATCCTCATTCTATAGCCAATCCCTCAAAATCGGAATCAGCGGCACATCCGCCGCAGGCATCGGATAACTCCGCAATTCGTTCGCGCGCACCCATTTCAGCGCCTGCCCTTCCTTTGACTGCGGAATGCCCTCCCATTTACGGCAGGCGAACAGCGGCATCAGCAGGTGGAAATCGCCATAGCTGTGGCTGGCAAAGGTCAGCGGCGCAAGGCAAGAGGCCCAGGTGTCGATGCCCAGTTCCTCGTGCAACTCGCGGATCAATGCGGCCTCGGGGGTTTCACCGGGTTCGATCTTACCGCCGGGGAATTCCCACAGACCGGCCATGGATTTGCCTTCCGGGCGTTGAGCCAGCAGCACGCGGCCCTCGATGTCGATCAGGGCAACTGCAGACACTAATACTGTTTTCACGAGCGATAATCCGCGTTGATCTCGATATAGCCGTGGGTCAGGTCGCAGGTCCACACAGTGGATTGGCCCTCACCCAGCCCCAGATCAACAGCAACGACCAAATCCTGACCCTTCATATAGGCGGCGGCGTCCTCTTCACGGTAATCAGGGCTGACCCACCCTTTTTCCGCCACCAGAATGTCGCCAAAAGAGATGCTCAACAGATCGCGATCCGCTGCTGCGCCGGATTTGCCGATTGCCATTACCACGCGGCCCCAATTGGGGTCTTCACCGGCAATAGCCGTTTTGACCAGCGGAGAGTTGGCGATAGCCAAACCATGCACTTTGGCATCTGCGTCCGATGCCGCGCCGGTTACACGGATTTCCACGAACTTCGTGGCACCCTCACCGTCGCGCACCACCTGCTGCGCCAGATCCAGCATCACGCTTTCCAGAGCGTCTGCAAAGGCGGTGTTGCCGGTTACATCCACACCCGACGCGCCTGTTGCGCAGAGCAGCAGCGTGTCAGAGGTCGAAGTATCGCTGTCCACAGTGATGCAGTTAAACGTACGATCCGTCTGCGCGCCAAGCATCCGTTGTAACGCCGATTGTTCAATCTGAGCATCGGTAAAGATGTAAACCAGCATCGTCGCCATGTCGGGCGCAATCATGCCAGAACCCTTGGCAATCCCTGAAATAGAGACTGTTTTACCGTCAATCTCGACCTGGGCACTCGCCCCTTTGGGAAAAGTATCCGTAGTCATGATCGCGCGCGCTGCATCTTCCAGCGCGTGCATGCTCAGCCCCGTTTTCAGTGTCTCAAGCTGCGTCACGATTCGATCGTGGGGCAGTGGCTCGCCAATGACCCCGGTAGAGGATGTGAAAACACGCTCAACCGGCACTCTGGTTGCTGTCGAAACAGCCTGAGTAATCTCGGCCACCGAAGTTTGTCCATAGTGACCGGTGAACGCATTGGCATTGCCCGAATTCACAAGGATTGCCGCCGGGCCGTCACTCGGACCTCCAACTTTTTCCTGACAGTCCAGAACCGGCGCGGCGCGCGTAGCCGAACGGGTAAAGACACCCGCCACCGAGGTACCGGGATCCAACACTGCCAACATGACGTCGGTTCGGCCCTGATAGCGCACACCAGCCTCGACCGTGGCAAAGCGTACGCCGTCTATCGCGGGCAAATCCGGAAAGGCCGCCGGGGCCAGCGGGGATACCTTGGTAATATTGGCCACGACGTATTACTCCTGAACCATGTCCAGTTGACGGATGACTTCAGGGCCAACGCCATCCAGCGCCGGGCGATCGATCTGGGCCTGCTGGGTCAACTCATCAATCCGCGCCTGAATGGCGTCCTGCTGAAGCGTCTGAGCCAGTTCACCACGCACTGCCTCCAATTCGGGGGCTTCAGTTTTTCGCTTGTCGTTCAAAATGAGGACATGCCAGCCGAACTGAGTCTGGACCGGCTCGGAAATCTGCTCTTTTTCCAGCTCAAGCACGGCTGCTTCGAATTCCGGCACCATGCGACCTTTACCGAACCATCCCAGCGCACCGCCATTCGGACCGGAGGGTCCGGTTGATTTCTCTTTGGCCAGCTCGGCAAAATCCGCACCATCGTCCAGCTGCGCCTTGATGGCTTTGGCCTCGTCTTCGGTTTCGACGAGAATATGGCTGGCGTTGAACTCGTCTTCGCCTTCGAAATTGGCGAACTGCGCATCATACGCCGCCTGGATGGCATCTTCGGTAACTTGCGCGTCTGCGATCGCATTGATCGTCTGCACCGCCCGCAAAGACCGGGTCTCGTTTTCCAGCGTCAGGGTGTTCAGCGAAGACAGATTTTCCTGCTCCTGGCTCAGCAATTGCTGATTTACAAGCTGTTCCACAATGAAGTCGTACAATACGTCGTCTTCCAATTGCTGATACTGCGCCGGCAGGGCTGCAACAGTGGCAATAACGTGACCCAATGTGATCTCATCTCCGTTCACGCGCGCGATCACTGTGCTGGCATCAGGCTTGGTTTCGGCGGCCAACGGCAGCGCCATCACAGCAGCCAGAGCCAGTGATGGCAGAAATGTGAGGCCTTTGGGCATGGAATTATCCTATTTCTTTGCCGCGACAGGGCGCAGCGTTGACACTCTGGGACCTGCCGCTTACATCGCTTTGAAGCCTTGGACAGGGCCGCCTTTCACCCCCCGTATCTATGGGTTGCGCGCAAGGTGGGCAAGCCTGTCGCAACCAAGACAAGAACAGATCCGCTGGAGTGAACATGCTGGGACTCGGAACGCTCGCCAAAAAGGTGTTCGGAACACCGAACGACCGCAAGATCAAGGCGACCCGCCCGCTGGTCGAAAAGATCAATGCGCTGGAGCCGGAGTTCGAAAAACTGTCGGATGAAGGTCTGATCGAAAAGACCGCCGAGCTGCGCAAACGCGCGCTGGATGGCGAAAGCCTTGATGGCCTGCTGCCCGAGGCTTTTGCCAACGTTCGCGAGGGCGCCAAGCGCGCGCTGGGACTGCGCGCCTTTGACGTGCAGCTGATGGGTGGTGTGTTCCTGCACCAGGGTAACATCTCGGAAATGAAAACGGGCGAGGGTAAGACCCTGGTCGCCACTTTCCCGGCTTACCTGAATGCGCTGACCGGCAAGGGTGTGCATGTTGTCACGGTGAACGAGTACCTGGCCAAACGCGACTCGGAATGGATGGGCAAGGTGTTTGCCGCCGTGGGCATGACCACAGGTGTGATCTGGTCAGGTCAGCCGGATGCCGAGAAAAAGGCCGCCTACGCCTGCGACATCACTTATGCCACCAACAACGAGTTGGGCTTCGACTATCTTCGCGACAACATGAAAGCCGATCTTGCCGAAATCTATCAAAAGCACCACAATTTCGCGATTGTGGACGAGGTGGACTCGATCCTGATTGACGAGGCGCGGACGCCTTTGATCATCTCGGGACCATCGCAAGACAGGTCGGACCTGTACACCGCCATTGATGGGCTGATCCCCTCCCTGAGCGATGATCACTACGCGATGGACGAAAAATCCCGAAGCGTGACTTTTACCGACGAAGGCAACGAATTTCTGGAACAGCAGCTACTGGCCGCGGGGCTGATCCCCGAAGGGCATTCGCTGTATGACCCAGAAAGCACAACGGTCGTGCACCACGTGAACCAGGGCCTGCGGGCGCATAAGCTGTTCCAGCGCGACAAGGATTACATCGTGCGCGACGGCAATGTGGTTCTGATCGACGAATTCACAGGTCGTATGATGCCGGGCCGCCGTTTGTCCGAAGGGCTGCATCAGGCTATCGAGGCCAAGGAAGGCGTACAGATCCAGCCGGAGAACGTGACGCTGGCCAGCGTGACTTTCCAGAACTACTTCCGCCTCTATGACAAGCTGGGTGGTATGACTGGTACCGCACTGACCGAGGCCGAGGAATTTGCCGAAATCTATGGTCTGGGTGTGGTTGAAGTACCGACCAACATGCCGATTGCCCGCGTTGACAAAGACGATCAGGTTTATCGCACCGCACTTGAAAAATACGGCGCGATGATCACGGAGACAAAGAAAGCTACTGAAAAGGGTCAGCCGGTCCTGCTGGGCACCACCTCCATCGAAAAGTCCGAATTGCTGAGCCAGATGCTGACCAAGGAAGGTATCGAACACAATGTTCTGAACGCCCGTCAGCATGAACAAGAGGCACAGATCGTTGCCGATGCAGGTAGGCTTGGCGCTGTGACCATTGCAACCAACATGGCCGGTCGCGGAACCGACATTCAGCTGGGCGGCAATGTCGAGATGAAGGTTCTGAAAGCACTGGCCGAGAACCCCGAAGCCGATCCTACCCAGCTACGCACCGAAGAAGAGGCACGCCACGCCGAAGAAAAGCAGAAAGTGATTGAGGCTGGTGGCCTCTACGTCATGGCTTCGGAACGCCATGAAAGCCGCCGCATCGATAACCAGCTGCGTGGCCGCTCGGGTCGTCAGGGTGACCCAGGCCGCACTGTGTTCTATCTGAGCCTCGAAGATGACTTGATGCGCATTTTCGGTTCGGAACGGCTGGACAAGGTGCTGACCACGCTGGGCATGAAAGAAGGCGAGGCGATCATTCACCCCTGGGTAAACAAATCGCTGGAACGGGCGCAGTCCAAAGTCGAAGGCCGCAACTTTGATATGCGCAAGAACGTCCTGAAGTTCGACGATGTTATGAACGATCAGCGTCGGGTGATCTTTAGCCAGCGGCGCGAGATCATGTCGACGCAAGATCTGTCGGAAATCGTGTCGGACATGCGAGAGCAGGTAATCGACGATTTGATCGACGAATACATGCCTCCGAAGTCCTATGCCGATCAATGGGATACAGACGGTCTGCACGAAGCCATCAAGGAAAAGTTGACCATTGACGCCCCGGTTCAGGATTGGGCCGCCGAAGAAGGCGTCGATGACGAACAGGTTCGCGAGAGATTGGTCAAGTCTGCGGATGAAATGATGGCTCAGAAAGCCGTCGCGTTCGGCCCCGAAAACATGCGCAATATTGAAAAGCAGGTGCTGCTGCAGACCATCGACGGAAAATGGCGCGAGCATCTGCTGACACTGGAACATCTGCGCTCGGTTGTCGGATTCCGCGGCTATGCCCAGCGCGATCCTCTGAACGAATACAAGAACGAAAGCTTCCAGCTGTTCGAATCCATGCTGGACAGCCTGCGCGAAACGGTCACGCAGCAGCTTTCCCGTGTGCGTCCTCTGACTGAGGAGGAACAGAAAGAGATGCTGGCTCAGATGGCCGCGCAGCAAGCGCAGACACAACAGGCAGTGGATCAGGCCACGAACCGGGCCGAAGCACTGGCCGAGGCCGAAGCATCCGGCGACCCGCTTCCCGGATTTGTCGAGGACGATCCCGAAACCTGGGGTAATCCTTCGCGCAATGACAAGTGCCCCTGTGGGTCGGGCAAGAAATTCAAGCATTGTCATGGCCGCCTGACCTGAGGCGGCCAGTATTGGAACACAATGACTCCGCTGGCCCGCCACAATTAAGCCGCGATTGTTAACGACAGTCCGACTCGCTCCTTCAACTGGGGAGGGTGTTTTGTTTGTCGTAAGAAACTACGTGACCATGGGCGGTACCGTTGCCTGCGCCCTGGCCATCGGATATTTGATGCAATACGGCCCCGCGTCGCAGCGCAATGCTGCGCAAGGGTCCGAACAAGTGGCAAGTGTCACTGGACAAGCGTCAGTCTTGGCTGGGATAGAAGCTATTGTGCTAACCTCTTCCCCGAGCGCAAACACAACCGCAATTGATCTACCGAAGGCGTCCGGCAAACCATCCCGCGCACAGCCGCAATTCCGAACCGATTGCAGCCTCAGCGCACGGGCGACGGCCCTGCCGGGTGCCAATGCACGCTTGCAGATCAAAGCCCCCTGCCATGATACATCAGAGATCGAGATTCATCACAGCGGCCTGACCTTCACCGCTATGACCAACGCGCACGGCGCCGTGGATCTAACCGTCCCGGCCCTGTCCGAATACGCAATTTTTCTGATTTCTTTTGAAAACAAGCGCGGCACTGTCGCCACCACTCACGTCCCCGATATTGGGGAATACGACCGTGTCGCGCTGCAATGGCAAGGCCAGACCGATCTTCAGCTGCACGCGCTGGAATTCGGCGCAAGCTATGGCCAGGACGGCCATGTCTGGGCGAACCCCGACGCCAGCGGGGCGGGAACAATGGTTCAATTGGGTCAGACCGAAATTGCCAAAGCCCGGAATGTGCAGGTTTATTCCTTCCCAAAGAAATCCTCGGAATACTCTGGCACAATCGAATTAAGCGTCGAGGCCGAAGTTACCGAAGCCAATTGTGGCCGCGATCTGAGCGTGCAAGCGCTGGAATTGCATGGCAACAGCCCACTCAGATCGCGTGACCTGTCGCTGACACTGCCGGAATGTTCCCGCGCAGGTGAGTTTCTGGTGTTGAATAATCTGCTCGAAGACCTGACAATCGCGTCCAAATAAACGGCAGGCAGGCTCGGCATTCCAATGGCATTTTCCCGTGTGGCGGCAGCTGCGCTGTATTGCGTCGCCTTTGCAAGTGGCGCGCAAGCGCAGGATATCACCCTGACCTCGCATGATGGCAAGGTCGAGGTGACCGGCAATCTTCTGGGATATGATGGTGAATTCTACCGCGTGGACACCCAATTCGGAGAGTTGACCGTGGATGGTTCGGGCGTCACGTGCGATGGCCTTGCCTGCCCAAACCTGACCGACTTCGTGGCCGAGGTCACCTTATCCGGATCATCAGTCATGGCCGAAACCATTCTGCCCGCGTTGGTCGTTGGCTTCGCGCGCCAGGAAGGACTGACGGCTGTTCCGATCCACGAAGCGCCTTCGGGATTTGTATATGAATTGCACCGGCCTGACCGGGAAGCCCCATTGGCACGCCTGCGTTTTCGTGTCGGTAACACGGATCAGGGTTTTGCCGATCTGATTGCAAACGAGGCCGACATCGCAATGGCATTGCGTGAGATTCGGCCGGAAGAGAGCGAGGCAGCGCATGCGGCCGGCCTTGGCGACCTGCGTCAGGCGCGCCGGTCGCGCGTGGTGGCTCTGGACGCCATGGTGCCGATTGTGGCGGCGGATAATCCCGTCCGGCAGATTTCGTTGATCGATCTGGCACGGGTCCTTTCGGGCGAGGTCACTAACTGGACAGAACTGGGCGGGCCGGATGCGCCGATTAATCTGTATGTGCCAAACGCACGGTCCGGAATGGCACAGGGAATTGAGACTCAGCTTTTGGTTCCAGCGGAAAGTACGCTGACCGAAACCGCTACGCGTTATGAACGAAACGGCGTGCTGGTGCGCAGTGTCGCCGAAGATTCTTTTGGCATCGGCATTGCCAGCCGGTCCAACATCGGTGACGCGCGCGCTCTGCCTCTGACCGGCGGGTGCGGACATGCTTTGGCGGCGACACGACAGTCGGTCAAAACCGAGGACTATCCCCTGACCTCCCCAATGTTTCTGTATCTGCCTGCCCGTCGCCTGCCCCGGATCGCGCGGCAGTTTCTGGCTTATGTACAGAGCTCTCCGGCGCAATCGGTCATTCGTCAGGCTGGATTTGTCGATCAGGCGCCGGAAACCGTGGGTCTTGGAGTGCAGGGGGATCGTTTGGCCAACGCCATCGCATCCGGCGGGCCTGAAGTAGGACTTGAGGAATTGCAGCGCATGATTGAGTTGCTGCGGCCCATGGCGCGTTTGTCCTTGTCTTTCCGATTTGAGCCCGGCTCTTCACGACCTGACGCGCAATCTCGGTCGAACATCCTGCAACTGGCGCAAGCACTGGAATCTGGTGCTTTTGATGCGCACACACTGACCTTTGTCGGCTTCAGCGACGGACACGGTGCCGCCACTGCGAACCAGCGTATCGCCCAACTCCGCGCGAAAACAGTGCGCAACGCAGTTCTGGCAGCGATAGAAACCTCTATTCCCGAAACTGTCGAGATCGCCGTGGAAGGGTTTGGCGAGGCCATGCCAATGGCCTGCGATGACACGGAATGGGGCCGGAAAGCCAATCGCAGGGTCGAAGTCTGGGTAAAGTAACGATCACAGATACCCTTGTGATCGAAAGCTGAGCTCGGTCGATTTTCCGATGATCAGGTGATCGTGCAACGTTAATCCCAGCGCCGCACAGGCATCCTGAATGCGGCTGGTCATGTCGATATCCGACTGTGACGGTGTCGGATCACCCGACGGGTGGTTATGCACCAGTATCAAGGCGGAGGCGTTCAGCTCCAGCGCCCGTTTCGCGACTTCACGCGGGTAAACAGGAACGTGATCCACAGTTCCTTTGGCCTGTTCCTCGTCCGCAATCAGCACGTTCTTTCGATCCAGATAGAATACGCGGAACTGTTCTGTCTCACGATGCGCCATGGTCGTGTGGCAATAATCCAGCAGCGCGTCCCAGCCCGAAATCACGTGCCGCTGCATCACCCGTGCGCGGGCCATTCGATGGGCGCAGGCTTCGAGTATTTTCAGGTCGGTGACAACTGAATCACCGATACCTTTGATCTGGTGCAGCCTTTCCTCGGGCGCGGTAAGAACGCGATTAAAATCACCGAACGTGTCCATCAAGGCCCGCGCCAGCGGTTTCACATCCTGACGTGGGATCGAGCGGAACAGAACCAGCTCCAGCAATTCGTAGTCCGGCATCGCCGCAGATCCGCCGGACATGAACCTTTCGCGCAGCCGCCGCCGGTGATCTTTGATGTAGGAGGGTAACCGACCCGACGGCAGCGGCTGCGCCGGTGCTTCGTCCGTATCGAACAGCATTGGGGTTTCGGCAAAGGCGTCCTGTGTCATGGGACCACCCTGACGCAGAATCGGTTTCTGAATGGTTAACGCGTCTCACCTGCCATGCGCGCCGTCGCGCGTCGGACAACCATATGCAGCAGTATTGAAAACACGCCCAGCGTTAACATTGCAGCAAACATCAGGTCGGTCTTGGCACGGCCATTGGCCAGCAGCATCAGATAGCCCAGACCTTGCGACGACCCGACCCATTCGCCGATCACGGCCCCGATAGGTGCATAAACCGCGGCCAATCGCATCCCCGAGGCCAACGACGGCAACGCTGCAGGAATACGAATGTGCCACAATATCGCGCGGCGGCTGGCTTGCATGGTGCGCGCCAGGTCAAGATAGCCTGACGGCGTCCGCATCAAGCCGTCGAAGAAGGACGAAGTGATGGGGAAATAAATGATCAACACGGCCATCGCGACCTTGGACCACAATCCATAACCCAGCCAAAGCGTCAACAACGGCGCAAGCGCAAACACCGGAAGGGCTTGCGTGAATACCAGCATCGGCTGAACCAGCACCCGCGCTGCCCTTGAATTGGCAAGTTGCAGGGCAGTGACCACGCCAAGAATCGTGCCGCAGGCAAGACCAATCACCACTTCGATCGCTGTGATCCATGTGTGTTCGGCAATAACCCAACGATATTGCCACCAGGTCTCTGCCACCACCGCCGGCCCCGGAAGGATGAATTTGGGCAACCCGGTCAGGGTGACGATCGCTTGCCAGACAGCAAGGGCAAACAACGTTGCAACAACGGCCGAGAAGACTTTCATACCGCCGTCTCCCGCAACAGTTTCAAAAGCGATCCTTGCGTTTCCAGCGTCTCGAGATCGTCCACATTGCGCGGCGCCGGTGCGTGCGGTGGCTGGCAAGGGGTCAACCCGCCCGGCGTCATGACAACGATGGTCTGTCCCAGCCGTGCCGCTTCGCCGGGATCATGGGTCACAAGCAAGACGGTACGGCCCCGCAACGCCTCGGCCGCCAGATCCTGCATGTCCGCCCGGGTGCGGGCATCGAGGGCCGAGAATGGCTCATCCAGCAGAACAATGGGACGGTCTTCCATCAATGTGCGTGCAAGGGCCACGCGCTGACGCTGTCCACCCGAAAGCTCGGCCGGTTTCTTGTTCATGTGATCATGCAAACGCATCCGGCCGATCAATCGGTCCCGCCGCTCGAGGTCGACCGCATCACCCCGCAGACGCGCGCCAAGCGAGACATTCTGCGCGACAGTCGCCCAAGGCAGCAGCAGATCGTCCTGCGCCATATAAGCGACGCGTTCAGCTACCGGCTGGCCATCGCTGGCGGCGATCTCTCCGGTGAACTGTGCGCCGGTTTCCAAACCGGCAATAAGACGCAATACGGTTGTTTTACCAACGCCCGATCCGCCCAGCAAACAAGTCCATTGCCCTGCACCAAGGCACAGAGACAGCGGCGCGAACAAAGGCGCACCGTCGATGCTGGCTTTGCCGCTGATTGTCAGATCGGGCGCTGGGGTCATGGCGTCAAACCCATCTGCCAGAAATTGACTTCTAAGACGGTTGCGGTCTCAAAGGTCTTGCAGAGATCAGCCCAAACCGGAAGTTCGTCGTAGCCCTTGCCCAACCTTCGTATGACCGCGCTGTCCATCAACGCACCAATATCACGGCAGTAGCTTTGGTACTGGTCGCCGGCATAGGTATCAATCCAGGGGCGATAGGTCTCCGATGTCGCCTCTTGAGCCAGCCGCGAACCGATCTCGGCATAGCCGATAACGCAGGGCAGCAATGCAGCAAGCAGGCTCAGGTAATCGCCCGAATAGCCCGCCTCGAGGACGAAGCGGGTATAGGCCAGGTTTTCCGGCCTTTCAGGCGTTGCAAACAGATCGTCCCGGGAAATGCCTGCCTCGGCGCACACACCAACATGCAGCATCATCTCTTCATGCATCAGACCGTTCACCGTGGCGGCAGCAATCTGCATCTCATCATGAGTTTGCGCCTTGACCACTGCCAGCGCCCAGGCGCGCGAGAAATGCGTCAAGAACACATAGTCCTGCCGCAGATAATGCAGGAAAGCTTCGCGCGGCAGAGTACCGTCCTTTAGCCTTTCGACAAAAGCGTGGCGGGTATATTCCCGCCACGGCCGCTGTGCCGCGTCGCGCATCAGCGTGAAGGCGCGGCCAAAGTTCGGGCTGCTCATTGCGCCGTCACATCGATTGCGATGTCGCTGACAGGATTGACGCTGTCAATCATGCCGCTGTCTTTGAGAAACGATTCAAACCGGGCGTAACGACCAGCTTCAAGGCCCGCAGGACGAAGCGCAAAACGGGGGAGCGTATCGACCCAAGCGCGGGCGTTCAGCTCGTCTTGAAGTTCGGGCGACGTGGACGAGAAGACTTCCCAGCTTTTTTCCGGATTGTTTACGATGAACTGGGTGGCCTTTTCAGTAGCAGCAAGGAAACGCGCGACCTTGTCGGTATCCATGATCTCGGGGTTGGCCACGTAGATCAGTTCGTCATAGGGCGGCACGCCTTCTTCTTCGATATAGAAGCAATGGCCCGGGACGCCTTCGATGTCCATTTGGTTCAGTTCAAAATTGCGGTAGGCGCCGATTACTGCATCCACTTGACCGGTCATCAGTGACGGCGAAAGCGAGAAGTTTACGTTGATCAATTCGACTTCGTCCAGAGTTACGTCATATTTGCCCAGAACCGTGCCCAAGACGGCCTCTTCCACGCCGGCGACCGAAAAGCCGATTTTCTTGCCCTTAAGGTCGGCAGGTGATTTGATTGGACCGTCTTCAAGAACCAGCAGGCAGTTCAGGGGCGTAGCGACCAGGGTACCAACTCGCTTCAAGGGCAGGCCTTCATGAATCTGCAAGTGCAGTTGCGGTTGATAGGACACGGCCAGATCGGCCTGACCAGCCGCCACAAGACGCGGCGGTGCAGAGGGATCGGCGGGCGGAACGATTTCGACTTCAAGCCCTTGCTCGGCGAAATATCCGTTTTCCTGCGCCACGATGATCGGACCGTGGTCGGGGTTGATGAACCAGTCCAGCAGCACGGTCATCTTGTCCTCGGCCCAGGCTGGCGCGGCGGCCAGCACGGCGATAGCTGTGATCAGTTTCTTCATATCTCGCGTTTCCTTTTCATTCACGAGGTTGAGGCCGCGACAAGAACAATCTCGCCGGGCCAATCTGGTTGAATTTGTTCGGCAGCACGCCAGGCACGTAGCCCGGTGGCACAGCACAAAGCCAATCTTTTCCCTTGATTAGGGTCGATTCGATGCAAGTCATTCAGCGATATTCGCTTCGCATCCGGGTGGATCGGGATTTCCACTTCTTCTGTTCCGCGCAGCTCGATAATCTGATCTTCCTTGGTCAGTTGGCTGGCAGACAGGAAGTGGAAACAGTTGTTTGGCTCTGGCGCTTCGTCGAACCGGAAGCCATTACTGCGCAAAGTTCGGGCATCGTATTGCACCATCTGACCCAGAGGCGATGGCCCCACCCCCAATATCAGATTCAGCGTCATCTGCGCCTGCATCGCGCCGAGCAATCCTACGACAGGACCCAGTACACCAGCGGTGGCGCAGCTGGCACCGCTGTCCGGCGCATCCGGGAAAAGCGCTCGTAACGATGGTGCGCCGCCGCAAAAGCCACCCACATAGCCTGACAATCCAAGCACCGATGCGCTGATCAACGGCTTTCCCTGCGCCAGACAGGTATCCGAGAGGATATAGCTGGCGGCATAGCTATCCGCACAATCGAGGATCACATCCGACTGCGCGACGAAAGCGGCCGCATTTTCACTTGTCAAAGCCAGCTTTTGGCTGAAAACCTCAATCTCGCCATTCAATGCACGGCAGCGGTCAGCAGCGGCATCAACCTTGTAACGCCCGCAATCTGCCTCGGAAAACAATGTCTGGCGGTGCAGGTTCGATAAATCGACAGTGTCGCCATCCACAATCGTGATCCGCCCTGTCCCGGCCCCTGCCAGTAAAGGCAGAACCGGAGCGGCAAGGCCACCCGCACCCACCACCAATACACGGGCAGAGGACAGACGCGCCTGCCCCACAGCCCCCACTTCGGGCAACACCGTTTGGCGGTGGTACCGACTCATCTTGTGGCCTCGATCCATTGACTCACACGCGTCTCCGGGTCCGTGTTCAGTGTGATATCGGTGACGGCCGAAACGATATCCGCCCCGGCTTCGAGCACACCCAGCGCGCGCTCGACACTCATACCTCCGATGCCGACCAGGGGAATACTTCCGACACGCGCTTTCCATTCAGTCACGCGCGGCAAGCCCTGCTGGTGCCATTTCATCTTTTTCAAGATGGTCGGATAGACGGGCCCCAGCGCAACATAGTCCGGTGCCATAGACAGAACTCTCTCCAGCTCATCATCGTCATGAGTGGAAACGCCCAGTTTTAGACCCGCTTTTCGGATCGACTTCAGATCGGCATCGTCCAGATCTTCTTGCCCCAGGTGAATCCAGTCGCAGCCCAAATCGATAGCGGCCTGCCAGTAGTCGTTGACCACGAGAACGGCATCGTGATCCCGGCACATTGCCTGCGCGATGGAAATCTCCTGGCGCACCACGGCGTCTGCCTGATCCTTGATCCGCAACTGCACCAGTTTGACACCCAAAGGTAGCATCCGCCGCAGCCAGTCCGAGTGGTCGAAGATCGGGTAAAAACGGTCAAGAGTCATGACAGAAACGCCTTTCCGATCACTGGGGTCGAGGGCTCCGCCATATCACGGGCTTCGATCGGGTCGGCGTGATGCGCCAGTTGCCCGGCCTCGATCGCCAGTGCCATCGCTTTGGCCATCACCTCCGGATCGCCTGCCCGTGCCACCGCCGTGTTCAGGAGAACCGCATCATAACCCAGCTCCATCGCCTGAGCGGCGTGGCTGGGCAGGCCGATTCCCGCGTCGATAACCAGCGGTGTGTCCGGAAATTCCGCCCGCATCGCACGTAGTGCGTATTCATTGTTCAATCCACGCCCGGAGCCAATCGGCGCACCCCAAGGCATCAGAACTTCACACCCGACTTCAAGCAGACGCTCGCCCACGATCAAATCATCGGTCGTATAGGGAAACACCTGAAATCCGTCCTCGGTCAGGATGCGTGCCGCTTCGACCAGTTGGAACACATCCGGCTGCAAGCTGTCGGTGTGACCGATCAGTTCGAGTTTGATCCACGGTGTCTCGAAAACTTCACGCGCCATCTGGGCGGTGGTCACGGCTTCTTTCACCGTGTGGCAACCGGCCGTATTCGGTAGAATGCGAACTCCCAGTTCTCGGACTATCTGCCAGAATGTCTGGCCACCACCCGATTCCCGGCGCAGCGACACGGTCGCGACGGCCGCCTTGCTTTCGCGAAACGCGCGTTCAAGGATCGCGGGGCTGGGATACTGCGCGGTGCCCAGCATCAGCGGGTTGGGCAGATCAACACCGTAAAAGGATTTCATCCTCAACCTCCCTGCATCGGCGCGACGATCTCAACCCGATCCCCATCGCCGAGCTTGAGTGCAATGCGCAGACTGGACGGCACGAACTCTTCATTCACTGCTGTTGCCACACGGCCGGAAAAACCGCATTCCGTCAGCAAATCCGAAAGTGTTTCGGCCTGAACATCTCGGGTTTCACCGTTAAGCACGATCTTCATCGACCAACTCCGATTGTTTGTTTTCAAGGGCCAGGTCGGCCACGCCTTGCGCCAGCGCAGGCGCGAGCAGGTAGCCATGGCGATAGAGCCCGTTTGCATAGATTGTCCGCCCCAATCGCCGGATACGTGGCAGGTTGTCGGGGAAAGCAGGGCGAAGGTCGACGCCAATTTCCAACACTTCTGCCTCGCCGAAGGCGGGATTGAGCGCATAGGCAGCACTGAGCAGTTCCAGCATCGACCGGGCTGTTATGCGGCCGCTGTCCTCGGCTTCGATCATCGTCGCACCGAGCATATAAACGCTGTCCCCACGAGGCACGATGTAAAGAGGCATGCGCGGATGCAACAAGCGAACCGGACGGGTCAGCGTCACGTCCTTGCATCGGATCACCAGCATCTCGCCCTTAACACCACGCAGATCGTAAAGAATTTCGCGCGCGTGCAATCCACGGCAATCAATGGCGTTCTCCAACCGCGCTGGTGCGAGTTTGCGGTGAAAGGTGACCCCGTCGATCTGAAGCTGACGATAGAGATCCTGAAGGGCCTGCCGCGGATCAAGGTGCGCCTCACCCCCAAAATGCAACCCTTTGCTGAATCCATGCAGATCAGGCTCTAATTCAGTGATTTTCGCCTGTTCAACCTCGGTAAATGCTTCCGTGCGCCGCGCAAACCGGCGCAATTCTGGCAGATCACGGGAGTTGGCGACCACCAAAGTGCCACGTCGGTGCACGTGCGTACGGGATGCCCACCAGTCGATCGCCGTCTGACCCAACCGCAATACGGGTTCTTCGGCATTCTCATATTCACACCACGGAGCCAGCATACCCCCGGCCCACCACGAACACCCGTGCGCCCCCGGAGGCCCTCCGGGATCAAACATCTGAACTTTGGCGCCACGTGAAACCAACTCGGACGCCACGGCCAGACCGGCAACACCGGACCCTATGACCGACCAGACCGTCACGCCGGCCAAACCTGATGGAAATGGTGAACCGGCCCATGACCTTGCCCCACCTGCAACTCGTCAGCACGCGCGATGGCCGCTTGCAAATACGCATGCGCATCCGCGACGGCCTCAGTGAGGCTTAGCCCTTTAGCAAGCCCTGCCGCGATGGATGATGACAGGGTACAGCCAGTGCCGTGCGTGTTCTTGGTTGCATTGCGAGGCGCTTGGTATTCGGCCACCAATCCGGACTTGCCGATCAGAAGATCGTGGCAAACATCTCCTGCGCCATGCCCGCCTTTCATAAGAACGGACTGAGGCCCCAGTCCGCATAGTGCCAACCCTTGATCGACCATCTCCGCCACAGACTCGGATGGCTGGCAATCCAGCAAGCGCGCAGCCTCGGGCAAGTTTGGTGTCAGGACAGTGGCCCGGGGCAGCAACACCTCGCGCAACGTCGAAACAGCTACCTCGGCCAGCAAGGCATCGCCGGATTTGGCAATCATCACCGGGTCCAGTACGATCGGACCCGAGAAGTCCGCCAGGCCATCCGTGACAGTCCTGATGATCTCGGGCGTGGCAAGCATCCCGATCTTTATTGCGCGCACGTCCAGATCGCTTAGAACAGCCGATATCTGATCTGCGATCACTCCCAGCGGAATACCGTGAACAGCGGTCACCGCCTGCGTGTTCTGAGCCGTTACTGCGGTGATGACACTGGCACCATAAACCCCTAAAGCGGACATCGCTTTGAGGTCGGCCTGAATCCCGGCGCCTCCGCCGCTGTCCGATCCTGCAATTGTCAACGCAATAGGCGCCATGTTGTTGCTCCAACTTTTCTTGGGCAACGGGCATGGAAAACGTCTGTAAACTGCGAGACCGTTCCCTACGCCGGAATTGCCCGGATCAGGTTCGATGGGTTAGCGCATTCACGCCTCTCAGCCCCAGGACAGGGCACCCCAACGGTTGGCGCGGACAATCTCAGGGGTTTGGACGGGAATCAAGGGCCAATTAGGCCCGGCTCGCGGTCAAACTGGACTTATGAAACAAAAAGGACCGGTTCAACGGAACCGGTCCTTCTGGTTTCGAATAAATTTGGCTTCAGCCCTTCATCCCATCCCAAAAAGACTTCACGGATGAGAAAAAGCTTTTGGATTCAGGATGATTGTCTTCGCCCAAATCGTCAAACTCGCGCAGAAGCTCTTTCTGACGGCTGGTCAGATTGACCGGAGTTTCCACTGCCAGCTCTATGAACATATCACCGACACCGCCACCACGCAGGGCAGGCATGCCCTTGCTGCGCAGGCGCATCTGGCGACCGGACTGGCTGCCGGCCGGAATCTGAACACGACCGCGGCCGCCGTCGATGGTCGGAACCTCGATCGAACCGCCCAGCGCTGCCTTGGCCATACTGACCGGTACACGGCAATAGAGGTTCACGCTGTCACGCTCGAACAACTTGTGATCCGACACTTCGACAAAGATATACAGATCACCCGGAGGGCCGCCGCGCATTCCGGCCTCACCTTCGCCCGCAAGGCGAATACGAGTCCCGGTTTCGACACCGGCGGGAATATTTACGGACAGCGCTCGGTCTTTCTCGACACGCCCTGCGCCTTTACAGGATTTGCACGGGTTCTTGATGATCTGCCCAAGACCGGAACAGGTTGGGCAAGTACGCTCTACAGTGAAAAAGCCCTGTTGCGCCCGAACCTTACCCATACCAGAACAGGTCGGGCATGCTGTGGGTTCCACACCGCCTTCGGCGCCCGTTCCTTCGCATGAGGAACAGGCCACTGCCGTGGGCACATTGATGGTTTTCTGCAAACCAGCATAAGCCTCTTCCAGCGACACTCGCAGGTTATAACGCAAGTCAGACCCACGCGCAGCGCGGCGCCCGCCGCCACCCCCACGTTGGCCACCCATGAAGTCGCCGAACAGATCGTCGAAAACATCCGAGAAGGCGCTGGAGAAATCACCCTGCCCGCCAAAACCACCGCCGGGACGTCCACCGCCACCCATGCCGTTCTCAAAAGCAGCGTGGCCGAATCGATCGTAAGCGGCCTTTTTCTCGGCGTCGCGCAGCACGTCGTAGGCTTCGTTCGCTTCCTTGAACTGAGCCTCGGAATCCGGATTGTCCTTGTTACGGTCGGGATGCAATTCCTTGGCCTTCGCGCGAAAGCCTTTCTTGATCTCATCCGCCGATGCGCCCTTGGACACGCCGAGCACATCGTAATAGTCGCGTTTTGACATCAGTAGTTCCTTATGTCTCAACGTAATCGGGCCGGCCCGGCAACCGGACCGGCCCGCATTGGCCCGGTTACCCGTTAGTTACGCTTGTCGTCGTCCAGATCTTCGAACTCGGCATCGACGATGTCGTCCTCACCTGGCGCGGCATCGGCTGCTGCAGGCTCTTCTTCGCCTTCTTCAGCCTGTGCCTTGTAGATGGCTTCACCCAGCTTCATCGCAGCTTCGGTGACGTTCTGGATGCCCGACTTGATCTTGTCGGCATTCTCGGTTTCCAGCTCGTCTTTCAGCGCCGCGATGGCCAGTTCGATGGCTTCGACGGTTGTCGGATCGACTTTGTCCGAATGTTCCTCGACAGACTTTTCGGTCGAGTGAATCAGGCTTTCCGCCTGGTTCTTTGCCTCGATCAGCTCGCGACGTTCCTTGTCCGCCTCGGCGTTGTCCTCGGCGTCCTTGACCATCTTTTCGATGTCCTCATCGGACAAGCCACCAGAAGCCTGGATGGTGATCTTCTGCTCTTTTCCGGTGCCCTTGTCCTTGGCCGAAACCGAGACAATGCCGTTGGCGTCGATGTCAAAAGTCACCTCGATCTGAGGCATACCGCGCGGTGCCGGCGGGATTTCCTCGAGGTTGAACTGACCCAGGATCTTGTTGTCCGCAGCCATCTCGCGTTCACCCTGGAAACAACGGATGGTCACGGCGTTCTGGTTATCCTCGGCGGTCGAGAAGACCTGAGACTTTTTCGTTGGGATCGTGGTGTTGCGGTCGATCAGGCGGGTGAACACGCCGCCCAGCGTTTCAATACCCAGCGACAGCGGGGTCACGTCCAGCAGAACCACGTCTTTGACGTCGCCCTGCAGAACACCGGCCTGAATGGCGGCGCCCATGGCAACAACTTCATCCGGGTTCACACCCTTGTGCGGCTCTTTACCGAAGAATTTTGTGACCTCTTCGATGACTTTCGGCATCCGGGTCATACCACCGACCAGAACAACCTCATCGATGTCGCCAGCCGACAAGCCTGCGTCTTTCAGAGCGGCCTGACAGGGCTTCATCGACTTCTTGATCAGATCGCCAACCAGCGATTCCAGCTTGGCACGGGTCAGCTTCATGACCATGTGCAGCGGCTGGCCGTTTGCACCCATCGAGATGAACGGCTGGTTAATCTCGGTCTGCGAGGTCGAAGACAGCTCGATCTTGGCTTTCTCAGCGGCTTCTTTCAGACGCTGCAGGGCCATTTTGTCGCTGGACAGATCGACACCGTGTTCTTTTTTGAACTCATCCGCCAGGTAGTTGACGATGCGCATGTCAAAGTCTTCGCCACCCAGGAAGGTGTCGCCGTTGGTCGATTTGACCTCGAACAGACCATCGTCGATTTCCAGAATGGTCACGTCGAAGGTACCGCCGCCAAGGTCATAAACCGCGATGGTTTGGGTTTCTTCCTTGTCCAGACCATAGGCCAGCGCGGCGGCTGTCGGTTCGTTGATGATCCGCAGCACTTCCAGACCGGCGATTTTACCGGCGTCTTTGGTGGCCTGGCGCTGAGCGTCGTTGAAGTATGCCGGAACGGTAATAACCGCCTGCGTGACTTCCTCACCCAGATAGCTCTCGGCGGTTTCCTTCATCTTACCCAGAGTGAAGGCCGAGATCTGGCTTGGGGAGTACTTTTCACCGCGGGCCTCAACCCACGCGTCACCGTTGCCGCCATTTACGATGGCGTACGGCACCATTTTCTTGTCTTTTTCGACTTCGGCATCATCCACACGACGGCCGATGAGGCGCTTGACACCAAAGATCGTGTTGTCGGGGTTGGTGACCGCCTGACGTTTCGCAGGCTGACCGACCAAACGCTCATCTTCGGTGAAGGCGACAATCGAGGGCGTGGTCCGCGCCCCTTCGGCGTTTTCGATGACCTTCGGCTGCGAGCCATCCATGATGGCCACACATGAGTTGGTGGTCCCGAGGTCAATCCCGATTACTTTTCCCATTTTTGCAATCCCTTTCTCTTCAAGGCGATGTCCCGAGGGCCGGACCCGTTTTGGCATCCCGTCCCCGATCTGATGTGCGCGACAGCACTACACCATCGCGCGTCGAGGCGTATATAAGGGCGGGACCGGAGGCCTGCAAGCGTTCAGAAATGCAGGTTTTCGGGAATCTGAGGCCTTTTTTCGCAATGAATTGGTAAGGAATGGGGATTCCGGGATGACACGGCTGATATTGCGGGGCTTCGACATCAGAAAAGGGTATCTGGACATCGCTGCGCAAAACTCCCTGATCGAAGCCTTGCGACCGATTCTGAAATCCGCTCCGTTGTTTCGGCCATCAACGTCCTCGGGCAAACAAATGTCGGTGCGAATGACATCAGCAGGGCAGCTGGGATGGGTGTCCGACCGCGGCGGCTACCGATATCAGGCCAACCACCCAAAGGGCATGGCGTGGCCCGAAATCCCCAATGAAATCTTGAACATCTGGCAGGATGTGACGGGCGCGAAACGTGCGCCGGATTGCTGCTTGATCAATTATTATGGTGAAGACGCCCGGATGGGGATGCATCAGGACAAGGACGAAGAAGATTTCTCGTGGCCTGTGGTGTCGGTTTCGTTGGGCGACGATGCCTTGTTCCGCATCGGCAACACTACGAGGGGCGGCAAGACCGAGTCGGTCTGGCTAAACTCAGGGGATGTGGTGATCATGGGCGGTCCCGCCCGGCTGGCGTATCACGGGGTAGACCGTATCCGATTTGGTTCGTCCCGGCTGTTGCCGAAGGGTGGGCGGATCAACCTAACACTGCGTGTGGCGTCTTAGCGACGCGCATCCCAGCTCTGCGAGACTTGCTTGCGGGTATAAAACTCGGCCAGCAATCCGATCATCAACAGAACAATCCCGACCCAAAGCGCGTATTCCCAGCTTGAATTGCGTGGAAAGTAGTTTCGAAAGACAAATCCCCGGCATTGATCAATCACGTGAAACAAGGGATTCCACGCGAACATGCCTAACATGAAACCGCCCAGCGCATTGCCGACAAACATCTTTCCCGAAAACACCATGTTCATCCTTCGGTAGATGTTCGAGAGGATGGTGGCCAATCTGGGGAACCAGGGTGTCAGTGCCAATAGGATCATCCCAACTGAACAACCCGTAAACCATGCCAGAACCAGCATCGCGAAGGCCCCACCGGGCTCCTGAATCTCCAATGGAGTGACGGCTACGCTGTAAACAAACAGAATAACCAGTATGGACACTAGTTGCGTGTAGAGCGCGCCGAACCCCGATGCCAACAGCATCACCATCATGTTCATCGGCGAATGCAGCATCATCGGGTTGTTTCCGCTCCCGACCCCTGCGATCGCACCCACTGACTTGATATGTGTTATGAACAGGAACACTCCGGAGAGGATGTATAGAATAAATTCTCCGCGGATTTTGGCCACCCGTGCACCCATTAGCGACAAGATCAGGTAGAACACGGTGGCCACCAATATCACCTGAACGATGTTTATCACGATCGCCACAACAGCATTGGAATGCTGCGCGCGTACGCTGCGCACCACCGCATGAAAAACCAGTTCGGCAGTGGTGAAGGCACCGCCCAGCATCGTCTGATTGCGCTTGTAGTGAAACACTCGAACGTTCTTTCCTGCTGTGACACCAGTAATCTGGCACGAAATTCTTGCCGTTCCGTATCCACCAAAGCATAAGACCGTCACGATTTCGGATCAACAAACCATGAAGACGGAGCATTTTGTGACCTATGACGCCCTTATCCCGGTAATCCGGCGCCTTGCCCTGGAGGCCGGAGACAAGATCATGCAGATCTATGAGGCAGACGATTTCGACGTAAAGGTCAAATCCGACTCCAGCCCGGTGACCGAAGCGGACGAGGCCGCAGACGCTTTGATCTCAGCCGGGCTTCGCGCGGCTTTCCCGGACATTCTTCTGGTAACCGAAGAACAGGCGGCCTCGCATACCAAAAAGGGTGAAACGTTCCTGATTGTCGATCCTCTGGACGGTACCAAGGAATTTATCAATCGACGGGGCGATTTCACAGTGAACATTGCGCTGGTTGAAAACGGAGTTCCCACCCGAGGCGTCGTCTATGCGCCCGCCAAGGGACGTATGTTCTATACGCAGGCCGATGGACAGTCGGTCGAAGAAACCGGAACATTGGATAAAGAAACGCCAGGGGAAGTAACCCCAATTTCAGTTTCTAATCCTGACAATTCCGCGCTGCTGATCGTCGCTTCGAAGTCGCACCGGGATCAGGCAACTGAAGACTACATCAACAAATACAATGTTCGTGACAGCAAGAGCGCGGGTTCGTCGCTCAAATTTTGTCTGGTCGCCACCGGAGAAGCCGATCTTTATCCTCGTGTAGGCCGCACGATGGAATGGGATACGGCCGCTGGTCACGCAGTGCTGACCGGAGCGGGTGGCAAAGTAGTGCGGTTCGACGATCACAACCCGCTTACCTACGGCAAAGACGATTACGCCAACCCGTTCTTCATTGCCTATGCTCCGGG
Organism: Ruegeria sp. HKCCD6426; assembly: GCF_057221115.1. Taxonomy (NCBI): domain Bacteria; kingdom Pseudomonadati; phylum Pseudomonadota; class Alphaproteobacteria; order Rhodobacterales; family Roseobacteraceae; genus Ruegeria; species Ruegeria sp. HKCCD6426. The sequence continues at coordinate 409,380 of NZ_JBWVBF010000002.1, forward strand.
CGTTGAACTGAAGGAAGCCTGATGTCTGTACTGATCGCTATTCCAGCCCGCTATGCTTCATCCCGCTACCCTGGAAAACCTCTGGTTCCGTTGACTGGCGCCAAGGGGACCTCAATGACCCTGATCGAACGCAGCTGGCGTGCCGCGAAATCGGTCGCAGGCGTCGATCGTGTGGTGGTGGCGACCGATGACGACCGTATTCGCGACGTTGCGGAAGGGTTCGGGGCCGAAGTCGTTATGACCTCGGAATCCTGTGCCAACGGCACTGAACGCTGCGCCGAGGCGCATGCGGTATTGGGTAGCGGGTATGACATCGTAGTCAATCTGCAAGGCGATGCCCCGCTGACGCCGCATTGGTTTGTCGAGGACCTCATCAATGGCCTGCGCGCTTCACCAAGTGCCGAAATTGCCACCCCTGTCTTGCGCTGTGACGGCGACGCCCTGAACGGCCTTCTGAATGATCGGCGCCACGGCCGCGTCGGTGGCACAACTGCTGTATTCGGAACAGACAACAGCGCGCTTTACTTCTCGAAGGAAGTAATCCCGTTCACTTCCGAAACCTATTCCAGCGCCGAACAAACACCCGTTTTCCACCATGTTGGGGTCTATGCTTACCGACCGGATGCCCTGGCGGCCTATCCCGGCTGGCCAACTGGGCCTCTGGAAACACTCGAAGGGCTGGAACAACTGCGCTTCATGGAAAATGGTCGCAAAGTTCTGTGTGTCGAGGTTGAGGCCAAAGGACGTCAGTTCTGGGAGCTTAATAACCCGCAGGACGTGGCAAAGATCGAAGAGATGATGACCGCGATGGGGCTGGAATGACGAACATACTTGTTACTGGCGGGGCTGGATATATCGGATCCCACGCCTGCAAAGCTTTGGCGCGCGCGGGCTACGTACCGGTTACTTTTGACAACCTGAACACAGGCTGGCAGGACGCGGTGAAGTTCGGTCCATTCGAGCAAGGCGACCTGATGGACCGTGAACGTCTCAATGAGGTTTTTGCCAAATACCAACCTGCCGCCGTAATGCATTTCGCAGCACTCAGTCAGGTGGGCGAGGCAATGTCCGAACCCGGAAGATACTGGTCAAACAACGTCACAGGATCTTTGAATCTGATCGAGGCAACCGTGGCATCCGGATGCAGGAGCTTTGTGTTTTCCTCCACCTGCGCAACTTACGGCGATCAGGACAATGTGGTTCTGGACGAAGACTCTCTGCAACTTCCTCTCAACGCTTATGGTGCCTCGAAACGTGCGATCGAGGACATTCTGCGCGACTTTCAGGCCGCGCACGGGCTGAACCACGTGATTTTTCGCTATTTCAACGTTGCCGGCGCCGATCCCGACGGAGAAATCGGTGAATTTCACCGCCCCGAAACGCATCTTGTCCCGCTGATGTTGGATGCTATCGATGGAAAGCGCGACGGGCTGACGGTGTTCGGCACTGATTATGACACGCCCGACGGAACCTGCATTCGCGACTACGTTCATGTCTGCGATCTGGTGGATGCGCATGTTCTGGGCCTTGAATGGCTGGAACAAGGCAAGGACAGCCGGGTCTTCAACCTGGGCACAGGCTCAGGGTTTTCCGTAATGGAGGTGATCGAACATTCCAAATCCGTCACCAACCGGCCCGTTCCCTATTCGATCGGCGCCCGCCGAGCGGGAGACTGCACCAAGCTGGTGTCCGGCTCCGTACGGGCCGAATCCGAGCTGGGCTGGAAGGCCAAAAGGTCAACGTTAGAGACGATGATTGCCGATGCCTGGCGCTGGCACCAAAACGGTCACTACGAGAAATGAGCGATCCATGACGGCAAGCGGTGAACAGATGCAGCCGACCCTCGGCTGGTTGCAAAATTACCGCCTGCGTCTGAAACGCAGACGCCTTCTGTGGCGCTCTTTTCGCAGCCGGCACGATCTGAACAGTTTGTCAGACAAAACCCGGTTGATCGCACCTGATAGCATTCTGGCCTTAACCACGGTGCGTAATGAAATCACCCGATTGCCCTGGTTCTTTCGCCACTATCGCGCCCTGGGCGCCGATCACTTTCTGATGGTCGATAACGGCAGCGACGATGGGACGGTGGAGTTCCTTCTGGACCAACCTGATGTTTCGCTTTGGCAGACCCGGTCCAGCTATCGCGCCTCGCGCTTCGGGGTGGACTGGCTGAGCTGGCTGCAAATGCGGTATGGGCACGGCCACTGGACCCTGATGGTGGATGCGGACGAGCTGTTGATCTACGCCCATCACGACACCAGTTCGTTGCACGACCTGACCAAGTGGCTGGAGGATCAGAATCGTCAGGTATTTGGCACTTTGATGTTGGACCTCTATCCCAAAGGGCCTTTGGGGGATCAGCGTTATGATCCGGAATCCGATCCCTGCGATCCGCTGTGCTGGTTTGATCCCGGCCCCTACCGCTCCGAACGTCAGTCCCCGATGAGCAATCTGTGGGTTCAGGGCGGAGTGCGCGAACGAGCGTTCTTTTTTGACCGACCCCAACGGTCACCCACTTTGAACAAGATCCCGCTGATACGGTGGTCGCGACGCTATGCCTATGTCAACTCCAGCCATTCCGCCCTGCCGAGGCAACTGAACTTCGGCTACGATGGGCCTGGAACCGATGCCCCGTCGGGCGTTCTGCTGCATACAAAATTTCTGCCCGAGGTCGTTGAGAAGTCTCGCATCGAGAAGCAGAGGGGGCAGCATTTTCACGACCCGAACGAGTTTGGCGCCTATTACGATGGCGTGATCAGTGGCCCGGATCTGTGGACGGATCAGTCTGAACGGTACGAAAACTGGACGCAATTGGAGCGCCTCGGGTTGATGAATTCCGGCGGATGGGGCGGTACGGGGAATACTTCATGAGGAAAAACCGTTTCTTCCTAACGACATATAAATACGTTGCCTGACAAAGTTCTAAAATGTCATAATGCGGCAATTGTCCGGCACCACTCTGGCCTCGGCCGCCCCGGGCATGCTCGCGTATAATAAAGGTTGGGCAGTCGCGTGAGCCTTTTGGATTCCTATCGCATGAGATTGCGGCGCAAGCGTCGCCTGTTGCGGTGCCTTCGAAAACGGCGCGAGTTGAAGCCGGTCCGCGACAATACCTCGACCATTCAATCCAATGATGTGCTGTTGGTCAGCGTCGTACGGAACGAAATGATCCGGCTGCCGTATTTCTTGGCCTATTACCGAAAACTGGGCGTCAATCATTTCCTGTTTGTTGAAAACAATAGTGACGATGGCACCCGCGAGTATTTGTCGAACCAGCCCGATGTCTCGGTTTGGCGCGCCAATACCAGCTATAAGAACTCCACGTTCGGGGTGGATTGGTCCAACTATCTGCTGCGCACCTATGCACACGGGCACTGGGTTCTGACAGTCGATCCGGACGAGTTCTTCATATACCCTTTCTGCGATACACGACCAATCCGCGCGTTGACCGATTGGTTGGATGGGTCCGGCATTCGCAGTTTTGGCACGATGCTGGTCGATATGTATCCTGAAGGCCCGATTGAGGACGCAACATACCAATCTGGTCAGAACCCGTTCGAAATCGCGCCCTGGTTTGACCCCGGTAACTATATGATCACGCGGAACCCGACCTACGGCAATCTGTGGATTCAAGGCGGCCCCCGCGCCCGGGTTTTCTTTCGAGACAACCCCGCGAAAGCACCCGCGCTTAACAAAATTCCACTGGTCAAGTGGAACAAACGCTATGTCTATGTCAGCTCGACCCACTCCCTGCTGCCCCGCGGCTTGAATCAGGTTTATGATGAACGAGGTGGAGAAAAAGCAAGCGGCGCCCTGTTGCACGCCAAGCTGATCGACACTTTGGGCAAAAAAGCCAACGAGGAGCTGCAACGCGGTGAGCATTACCGCGCTTCGGGTGAGTATCGGGCTTATGCCGAACAGCTGGAAGATAAACCCGTTTTCCGGAATGAATGGTCCGAAAAATACCTGAACTGGCGTCAGCTTGAGATTTTGGGCCTAATGTCCAAGGGCAATTGGGCATGAGCGGTCTCGGCATAGTCATGCTGGTGCATACCGCACTGGACCGGGCCGAACAGGTGGCCCGTCATTGGACGGCATCGCATTGCCCGGTTGTCATTCATGTGGACCGCAAAGTCAGCGACACGGTCTATTCAGAATTTGTCTCGTCCTGCTCCGATGATCCGCTGATCCTGTTTTCCGACCGCCACGTGTGCGAATGGGGCGGATGGGGCATCGTTGCGGCGTCGCAATCCGCCGCAACCCTGATGCTTGAACGTTTTCCTGACGTCCGACACGTTTTCCTGTCTTCCGGTGCCTGCTTGCCTCTGCGCCCAGTGGACGAGTTGATCGATTATCTGGCCGACCGCCCCCGCGTCGATTTCATCGAAAGCGCCACGACAGGCGACGTGACGTGGACCGTTGGAGGCCTGGATCTTGAGCGGTTTACATTGCGGTTCCCGTTTTCTTGGCGAAAACAGCGCAAGCTATTTGATTTTTACGTGCATCTGCAACGGCGGCTGAATCTGCGCCGCAAGATCCCGGATGGTTTGGTGCCCCACATGGGCAGCCAGTGGTGGTGCCTGACGCGACAAACTCTGTCGGCGATCCTTCAAGACCCCAGGCGTGGGGTCTATGACCGTTATTTTCGACGGGTCTGGATACCAGATGAAAGCTATTTTCAGACCCTAACAAGGCTTTATTCCACTCATATCGAAAGCCGCTCGCTCACATTGTCAAAGTTCGACTACCAAGGTCGACCACATGTTTTCTACGACGACCACCTGCAACTGCTGCGCCGATCCGATTGCTTTGTCGCACGCAAAATATGGCCTCAAGCAGATCGTCTTTTTCAGACCTTCCTCACCGATCAGACCAGTGCACTGAAACCAGCTGAACCCAACCCGGGTAAAATCGATCGCGTATTCGCCAAAGCGGTAGAGCGCCGCGTTCGGGGGCGCGACGGGCTTTACATGGCAAGCCGCTTTCCCCGGCATGGAAACGATTATGGCCTGACTGCCTTTCCCTATTCCGTATTTCAAGGCTTTGCCGAAGTATTCGAAGACTTCGGCTCGTGGTTGAGCAACGCGACCGGGGCGCGGGTGCACGGGCATCTGTACCACCCGGACCGGGCCCAATTTGCAAACAATGAGAGCTTGATGAATGGCGCGCTTACGGATTGCGCCACCATGCGAGATTACAACCCCACGGCATTTCTGACGAACCTGATCTGGAACACCAGGGGCGAACGGCAGTGTTTTCAGCACGGTCCCGCAGACAGGCAGAAGATCAACGAGTTTCTGGCGCGGGACAAGAATGCCCAGATCTCGATCATAACCGGTGCTTGGGCTGTTCCTCTATTTCGCTCCAACTTGAATTTTGCAGACATCCGGGCTGAGGCCGCACGCCTGCAACAGATCGAAACGCAACAACTCAAGACGCTTGAGGCCGTCGGGGCCGCATCGCGAACTCGGGTCTGGTCGATGGCAGATTTCGTAGAAGCACCGATGGAACCCTTGCAAACAGTGCTGGATGAGATCGCAATTCAGCAACCCAGCCACCTGTCCGAGGCCCCACAGATGGTGGACTTGACCGGTTTTGGAAAGTTCCTGCAAAACCTCAAGAACCAGGGGATGCACCCCTACCTGATGGGGGACTTTCCGGTCGATGACGTTTTTGGCACGCAGACCAAGCCATATCGCAAACCCTATCTGGTGCAATAGACAGAGATGTCACCAAAGTTCGACTATTTCATTGTGCTGGCCGATATGCGCACCGGGTCCAACCTGCTGGAATCGCAGTTGAATGCGTTAGACGGTGTTAGTTGCCACGGTGAGGCGTTCAATCCATATTTTGCTGGCCTTCCCAAACTTACCGAATTGTTGGGCTTCACAGTCGAAAAACGCGACCGCGATCCATTGGCCCTGCTGGACGCCATCCGGTCGGCCCCGGGCGAAATAAATGGATTTCGGTTTTTCAGCGACCACGATCCGCGCGCCTTGGAATCTGCTCTGGACGACCCGCGCTGTGCCAAGATCATTCTGACGCGCAATCCGCTGGACAGCTATATCTCGTGGAAAATCGCCATAGCGACCAAGCAATGGAAACTGGTGAACATCAAACAGCGGCGTGAAACACAGATTTCCTTCGACGCCGAAGAATTTGCTGACCAGCTGGAACAACGGCAAGCCTTCTACCAAACAGCGCTCAATCACCTACAAAAGACTGGCCAGAGCGCGTTTTACATCGGCTATGACGACTTGAACGATGTCGACGTTCTGAACGGTCTTGCAAAATGGCTGGGGGTCAGTGCGCGACTGGACGGGCCAAACGACCATCTGAAACGGCAGAACCCTGCAGGGGCTTTGTCCAAAGTGACGAACCCGGACGAGATGGAGCGAGCCGTTTCCCGGTTGGACCTCTTCAACCTGCATCGCACCCCAAACTTTGAGCCGCGGCGCGGCCCTGCGGTGTCGCGCTATGTGGCCGCGCCAAACACGCCTTTGTTGTATTTACCTGTACGCGGCGGGCCGGAGACTGAGGTGGCGCAGTGGTTGGCCAATCTGGATAAAATAAAACCTGAAGACCTGATAACCGGTCGCAATCAAAAGCAGATGCGTCAGTGGATGCAATCCAATCCGGATCACCGCAAGTTTACCGTGCTTCGGCATCCACTGGCCCGAGCCCATACTGTATTTTGCGAGCGCATCCTCAGCACCGGCCCGGGGGCTTATGTCAGTATCCGCAACATGCTGCGCAACCGCTACAAGTTGCCCTTGCCACCAAAAAACGAGGCCGGGGCTTACTCGAAAGACCAGCACCATGCGGCTTTTTCAGGATTTCTGACCATGCTAGGCCACATCCTGGCCGGTCAAACCCCGATCCGTGTGGACGGGCTATGGTGTAGTCAGGCGCAAACGCTGGAAGGGATTGCCACCTTTGCAATGCCTGATCTGATCCTGCGCGAAGATGAACTTGCGACGGCTCTGCCTGATCTGGCACGGCATGTCGGGCACCCAAACCCACCTGTACCAAAGACGCCAGAGCCGGACGCGCCGTTTGCCTTGTCCCAAATTTACGACGCCGAGCTAGAGGCGAAGGCAGCCGACGTTTACAAGCGCGATTATCTGCAATTCGGGTTCAAGGACTGGAAACCACTGTAGGCCGGATCAAGGGCGCAATGTGATGACCGTGCCTTCATTGACCATGGCATAGATCTCTTCGATCTCTTCGTTCTTGACCGCAATGCAGCCCGCTGTCCAATCCGAGGTCTTTTTCGCGCGCTTGCGTTCGGATCGCTTGTTAGGCTCACCATGAATGAAAATGTCGCCCCCGGGATCGAGACCAGCGGCCTTGGCCTGCGCTCTGTCATTCGAGTTCGGGTACGAGATGCCCAACGAGAGGTGGTACCGGCTCTTTGGGTTACGGCGATCGATCAGGTAAGTTCCTTCGGGCGTACGGCCATCACCACGTTTGGTTTTGGTTCCATCCGGAGCAAAGCCCAGATCGACTTTGTATTCCTTCAGAATCTTCTCATTGTGCAAAAGATAGAGTTTTCGCGCGCCTTTGTTTATGACCAGTGCGGTCACTTCGGGCCCGTCATAGGTAAGAATTCTGGGGTTGGCTGATGCGCATGCTGAAAGGCTCAGCGTTGCCATCGCACCCATTCCAAATGCTCGACGATCCATTGTTTTCACTGCCTACTGCTCTTTTTTAAAGCCATTATGCCAAATTCCGTGAAAACTGAAATCACTTTTTGATGTTTGATTGCTCAGCCAGGCGGCGTTCAATGTTCTCCAGACGCTCCAGCACCTCATCCCGGTAAGCATCGGTTCTGACTTCATCCTCAGCATGGTGCGCGTCCTGCATCGAGTTCACGATCAGACCCACCAACAGGTTCACTACAGCAAACGTGGTGACCATGATAAAGGGTACAAAGAAGACCCAGGCGTAGGGATAAACTTCCATCACCGGGCGGACGATGCCCATCGACCAGCTTTCCAGCGTCATGATCTGGAACAACGTATAGGCGGACAAACCCAGGTCACCGAACCAATCAGGGAAGGATTGCGAGAACAGCTTCGTCGCAATCACCGAACCGATATAGAACAGAATCGCCATCAGCAGGAATACACTGGCCATGCCCGGCAAAGCCGAAATGAAGCCTTCGACCACGCGACGCAGGCGCGGCGCAACCGAGATGACCCGCAGTACCCGCAAAATCCGCAGGGCTCGCAACACGGACAACCCCGCAGCTCCGGGTACCAGCGCGATACCGACGATCAGGAAATCAAAAATATTCCAACCGCTCTGAAAGAACCGGCGCCCGGTGGCGACCAGCTTCATCGCGATCTCGGCCACGAATATCGACAGGCAGATTGTGTCCAGAGTGACAATCAACGGCCCTGCATGTTCCATCAGGGAGGGCGACGTCTCCATCCCCAGCAACACCGCGTTAAAGATGATCACGCCAGTGATGAAACGACCAAAGGCCGGAGCTTCGATGATGGTCTGCAAACGCTGGGTGGTCCCCATGTCCGGCGGTCTCCTGTCTGATCACTTTGCGGGGTTCAGAGTAAACCGCGCGGCAAGTTCCGTGTGCGACGACCATCGAAATTGGTCAACCACCTGAACCCATTCAAGGGTGTATCCAGCATTAGTCAGGTTTTTTGCGTCTCGGGCAAATGTCACCGGGTTACAAGATACGTAGGCAATAACTGCGGGCTTGGCCTGTGTCAGTTCGTTTACCTGCGCTTCAGCCCCAGCGCGGGGTGGGTCCAAAACAACAGCGTCAAAGGATTTCAGCTCATCCGGCATCAACGGGCGGCGGAACAGATCGCGCGCTTCGGTCGAAACCCGCTTGAGCCCCTGCGCCTTGCGCCAGCCCAAATCCATTGCCCGGGTCATTTCAGCCTCACCTTCAACCGCGTGGATTTCGGCGTTTTGCGCCAAAGGTAATGAGAACGTTCCGCATCCCGCAAACAGATCGGCGATCCGTCTTGCACCGGTTGTCGCTTCCAAAACCGCCTGTAATAGAGCCTGTTCTCCGTCTGCAGTTGCCTGAAGAAACGCGCCGGGCGGCGGAACAACCACGGCTGTTCCAAACCGCTGTGTCGGTGGCCGCACCATGGCAATCACTTCGCCGTCCCAGCTCAGGCGGGCAAGACCATGTTTCTCGGTGGCTTGCGCAAGTACCAGTTCCAGCGGGCCATCCAGTGGTTTGCCGCCCTTGACCGAGACATCCAGCCCGGCCTCGGATACCGTAAGTGTCACCGCCAAAACTGCTTTGCGACTACCGCCCAGAACGGCAAGCGTTTCGGCCACTGGAATGGCAGAAATCAGGGCCGGGTCCAACAGATGGCAATCGGGGATTTCCGTGATGGTGTCGGACGCACGGCCGTGAAAACCTGCCAATGTCCCCTTCTTCGTACGCCTCACGGCTATCGTGGCGCGACGGCGCGAACGCTCTGGCGAGGTATGGATCGGGCGCATCGGGGCGGACAAACCCTGCGCGGACAACGCATTTTGGACGATATCGACTTTCCAATGAGCGACAAATTCATCTGCGGCATGCTGCAACTGACACCCACCGCAAGACTTGTAATGCCGGCAGGGGGCTTTCACACGATGGTTCGACGGTGTCAGGACACGAATTTCCGTCAGCGCATTATCAGCCAAAACGCCACTCACCACCTCGCCCGGCAGAGTGCGTGGGGCATAAACGGGGCCTTCGGCTATACCGTCCCCCTGGTGGCCAAGGCGGAGAATTGTGTAGTCCTGTGTCATGAATGGCCTGATAGCCGGGCCGGGTCCGCAAAAAAACCCTTATTCTGCAGCTTCGGTCTGAATGAATCCGCCAGATTGGCGATGCCAGAACCGAGCGTATAGCCCGTTTTGCGCCAGCAGAGTTTCGTGGGTGCCATTTTCGACAATCCGTCCGTGATCCAAAACAATGATCCTGTCCATCTCGCTGAGGGTGGACAGCCTGTGGGCGATAGCAAGAACAGTTTTGCCCTCCATCACCCGGTGCAAAGCCGTCTGGATCGAGGCCTCGACTTCGGAATCCAACGCCGACGTCGCCTCATCCAACACCAGAATCGGCGCATCTTTCAGGATCGCGCGCGCCAGCGCGATCCTCTGTCGCTGACCGCCGCTCAACTTGACGCCCCGTTCACCCAGATGCGCTTCGTAACCCGTACGCCCCTGTGCGTCCTGCAGGCTAAGGATGAATTCATGTGCTTCAGCCTTTTGGGCAGCGGCAATCAGGGCCTCTTCGGACGCAGTTGGGTTGCCGTACAGGATATTGTCTCGGGCCGAGCGGTTGAACATGGAAGTTTCCTGCGTAACCATCCCGATGTGGTGTCGCAGACTGTCTTGTGTGACTGCTGCAATGTCCTGAGCATCAATCAATACTGCGCCACTTTCACTGTCATACAGCCTGAGCAGAAGCGAAACGAGGGTGGACTTGCCCGCACCGGATGCGCCCACAATTCCCAACTTCTCACCCGGGTTTATGGTCAGATTCAGGTGGGAAACTCCGCCAACGTCACGACCATATGCAAAACTGACATCCTGAAAATCAATCTGACCATCTGTGACGTGCAGCTCTTGGGCATTGGGTGCATCCTCGACCCGATCCCGCTTGGTCAGGGTATTCATGCCATTTTCGATTTCACCAACATTGGCATAAAGCCCCATCAGCGTGAAACTGACCCAGCCGGTCATCTGCGCAATTCGAATGGAAACGGCACCTGCAGCCACAATATCACCCGCGGTCGCAGCCCCCGCCTGCCAAAGCAACAGGGTCGCCCCCAACAGCAGAACGGGCAGAACTCCGGCCAGCGTCATCAGGACAAAACGGAAGCTGGCGGAAAGCTTGCCGAAATCCAGCGATTTTTCCCGCAATTCAACCATTGAGTTCCGCGCGGCCTGATCTTCGAAGGCGGAATGCGCGAACAACTTGACCGTTTTGATGTTGGTGATCGTATCAACCACCTGCCCTGTCACCATCGCCCGCGCACCGGCCCGTGCGGCCGAACGCTTGCGAATACGCGGCAGATACCAGCGGATCAGCAAGAAATAGACCACCAGCCAGGCTGCAAAAGGCAACATGACTAGTGGGTGAATAGACCCTAATAAAAGCAAAGAGCCCAAAAGCGAGGCCAGCGCAAAGACAATGGCACTGATCGTTTCAGACACGACCGAGGTCAGAGCCGTCGACGTCTGCATCTGTTTCTGCGCAATACGACCGGCAAAATCATCATCGAAATAGGTCACCGACTGACCCAGCGTCCAGCGGTTCAGCCTGGCCAAAACGAGCGGCGGCAAGTTCGGCATTACGATGTAGTTGTTCGACAGCGACGACAAGCCGAACAAGGCAGGACGCAGCAACATGAAGAACGCGACCGCGCCTGCGATCATCCACATATTCCCCGTGGTCAGAAAACCCTCCGGCCCGCTGGCGGTGGCTGTGTCAACGACAAGGCCCAGAATCCAAGCGGTTCCGGCCTCCATCGCGCCCGCGGCAGCCGAAAAGAAAGCCGCCAGGAACAGCATCGGCCATGCGCCCGACAGGCACCAATGAATGAACGCCCCCAGTGTTTGTGGCGGGGGCGTTTCGGTTGTCCTGAACGGCTGGATCAGATCGGCAATTCTCATTCTGCTGCCTCTTCTGCGGCTTCGGGATTCATGAAACCGCCAGACTGCCTTGCCCAGAACTGCGCGTAAAGCCCGCCCTTCACCAGAAGGTCTGCATGAGCACCTTCCTCAACGATCCGACCGCCATCCATCACCAAAATGCGGTCCATCTGTGCGATGGTGCTTAGCCTGTGGGCGATGGCAATCACGGTTTTACCTTGCATCATGCCGTAGAGGGTCTCCTGAATCGAAGCTTCGACCTCGGAATCTAGGGCGGATGTCGCCTCGTCCAACAACAATATCGGCGCGTTCTTCAGGATCACTCGGGCCAAGGTCACACGCTGACGCTGACCGCCGCTGAGCTTGACCCCACGTTCCCCAACATGCGCGTCATAGCCCGTGCGGCCTTGCGGGTCCTGCAGGTCGAGGATGAACTCATGCGCCTCAGCTTGTTTGGCCGCAGCGATCATTTGTTCCTCGGTTGCGTCAGGTCTTCCGTATAGAATGTTGTCGCGCACCGAGCGGTGTAGCAAAGCGCTGTCCTGCTGAACCATGCCGATATGACTGCGCAAGCTGTCCTGTGTGACCCGCGCAATATTCTGATCGTCGATCAGGATCGCCCCTTGCTCCACGTCATAAAACCGTAAAAGCAGCTTAACTAGGGTCGATTTTCCAGCGCCCGAACGTCCGATCAGACCAATCTTTTCACCCGGTTGGATGGTCAGGTTGATATGATCAAGACCACCTGTTTTTCGCCCGTAGTGATGCGACAAGTCACGAACTTCAACCCGTCCGTTTGTCAATTGCAGTGGTGTGGATTCCGGTGCATCCAACAGATCTACAGGCTGCGCGATGGTCTCCATTCCTTCGGCCACAACACCTAGCTGACGGAAGAAGCTTGTCAGCGCCCACATGATCCAGCCGGTCATTGCGTTCAGCCGCAGCGTCAGCGCCGTTGCCGCCGCAACAACACCCACCGATGCGCTGCCTTGCATCCACAAGGCAATCGCCCAGCCGACCACCCCAACGATCAGAAGTCCGTTCAACGTAACCAGAACAGCATCCATGATAGTGAAGATGCGCATCTCGACCTGGAACGTCCGGCGGGTTTTCTCGATAGCTTCGCGTGCGTAATCCAGCTCTTGGTCTGCATGGGCGAACATCTTGACCGAGTGAATGTTTGTATAACTGTCCACCACGCGCCCCGTGACCGTCGACCGCGCGTCCGACGCAGCCTGCGACGCCGGGCCGACCCGCTTAACCGTCCAGCGCACCAAAAAGCCGTAAAAGACGAACCAGATCAGCAACGGGATCAGCAGGCGCGGATCAGCGGCCATCAACAAAATTGCAGCCCCGATCAGGTAGGCAATAGAAAAGGAAATCGCGTCAAAAACCTGAAAGACGACCTCTCCTGCGGCGGGCGGGGTTTGCATAATGCGGTTTGCGATACGCCCGGCAAAATCGTTTTCGAACCAGCCAACCGATTGGCGCAACACGTGTTTGTGCGCCCGCCAGCGGATCAGCGTGCCGAAGTTGGGCAGGATGGCGTTGTTGAGCAGCAACACGTCAACGACATGCAATATCGGCCGCAGCAGCAGAACAAATGCCGCCATCAGCAAAAGCTCGGTCCCGTGCTCCTGCCAGACCTCGGTGGGAGAGCTTCCCAGCAGGTCGACAACGCGGCCCATATAGTAGATCAGCCCGATTTCAACGCCGGCAACGATCACCGAAATCAGCGCGGTCCAGACAAAGACGCGAAAGAAGGGCCGCGAATAGTCCAGCATAAAAGGCCACAGCCGCGTTGGCGGCGTGTCGACTTCGTTATAGGCAACAAAAGGGTCTACGAGGTTTTCGAAATAGCGAAACATGGAAAGTGCTCCGATTGAGCAGAAAATAGGTCATGCGAAGAAAGATGGCGCCAGAACACCACCCCAACGGGTCGAGCGTCCCGGCTTTAGCCGAACCAGATCCCGTAATACATCCGCATTCCTCCATCCATGTGACAGGCGCACCCTAGCCAAAAACGGTAACGCTTGTCATCCCCTTTTGAGACTTGAATTCACTTGGACAGCAATTCCTTGCGGGTCATCGCAAAATCAGAGGCGATCCAGCAGGCCTCAAGTTGGGCCAGTTTCTTGCCCAGCGCCGCACCTGTGAATGCGGGGATCAGGTCTTCTGCCTTGATGGGAAAACTGGCCGCAGCACCGTGTTTCAACTCTTCCGCCAAATCTGCGGTCCAGGGCAGTTCCAAAAATGCGCAACGCAGCAAGGCTTCGTTCAGCCCACCTTCGGCCCCGTTGCGATACCCCAGCTCGGCAATACTGGCCGGTCCCGTAGCCTCGGTTCGCATACGAGTCAGGCGTTGCAATTGTGCCCGGCTCAGGCGCAGGGTCGCAGCCACCTCTGGCGGTGTGATCGCGGCCAGGCGGCGCACCGGTTCCGGTGCGGCGTTTGCGTCGTGCTCGATCTTGATCAATACGGGCAGGGGCCGGTCGTCCGCCCCAGCCAGGAGGTGCGCCATTACGCCAGCAGTGCGCATGGCTGCAACCGACGGCGCAGGATCCGGCGCGCCAAGCAGTTTCAAAAGCTCAGCTCCGACACGTTCTCGCGATAATCCCGCCAACCCATCAAGGTTGGCGGCGATGGCAGCCAGCGCATCTGCATCAAACCCGGCTTCAACATCCCCGTACCAAGCGTGAAAGCGGAAATACCGCAGCGATCGCAGATAATCCTCGCGAATGCGATCCTCGGCCTGACCAATGAACCGCACACGGCGCGCTTGCAGGTCCGGCAACCCACCCAGCGGATCCAGAATCGTTCCATCCGCGCGGGCATAAAGCGCATTCATCGTGAAGTCGCGGCGCGCTGCGTCCTCTTCAACTTTGTCCGAATACGCGACGACGGCACGCCGCCCGTCAGTTTCGACATCCCGGCGAAAGGTGGTGACCTCGTGGGGAATACCGCCGCTGACAATGGTGATTGTACCGTGGTCTATACCGGTCGGAATGGGCTTCAGCCCTGCTTTTTGCGCCAGCTCCATCACCTGTTCTGGGCGCGCATCGGTTGCGATGTCGATGTCCGAAACCGGTGCCCGCAGCAAAGCATTGCGTACGCAACCGCCCACAAACAGAGCTTGCGCACCGGCTTCCGTCAGCGCAGCGCACACCTTTTGCGTCGGCTCGGCTTTGATCCAGTCTTCGGTGATCTGCTTCATTCACTCACTCGCGCTGCCAACCCCCGCAAAATTCGCGCCGTAGCGCCCCAGATGTAATAGGGGCCGTAGGGCACCGCAAAGTAATAGCGTTTCTGACCACGCCAACGGCGCGATTCGATTACATAATTTGCCGGGTCCAGCACATGCGCAAGGGGGACCGAGAAGACTTCTTCCACTTCACCCGGCTCCGGGATCGGATCAAATCCCTGTTCGAGTACCGCTACAACCGGAGTGACCGAGAAAGACGTCACGGTTTCATGAATCGGAAGATGGCCCAGAATTCGAGGCATGGCCGAAGGCAGGCCGATTTCCTCGCGCGCCTCGCGCAGAGCGGCGGCCGTGACGTCCGCATCACTTTCATCCTGCTTGCCCCCCGGAAACGCGATTTGGCCGGGGTGGTGTTTCAGCGCCGAGGAGCGTTTGGTCAGGATTAAACGGGGGACTTCGTGAACCAGTGATACAGACACTAAAACGCCAGCAGGCCGCAGTTTGCGACCAGCCGGCAGAACGACATCAGGGTTCAGATCAAAATCACTGGACCCGGTACCGGGGCGACGTAAGGCCGCCGTCAGCTGCTTAATGGGGTCACGCGCCATCCGTGTCTTCGGCATCGAAGCCCACCGTGCGAGGGTCCAGCACATAATGGGCGCCACAGAACTGGCAATCGGCCGTCACCGTACCTTCATCCGTCGTCATTTTGGCGATATCCAGTGCCGAGTAGATCGATAGGCTTTGCCGCACGCGGTCTTCCGAGCAGGTACAGCCGAATTGTACCATCTGTGCATCGTAAACACGCGGTTGTTCCTCGTGAAACAGGCGGATCAGCAGATCCGTAGGAGCAACCGATGGCCCGATCAGCTCTAGATCCTCGACCGTATCAAGCAGGATATTCACACGACCCCAGTTTTCACCCTCTTCTCCGTCGACCAGATCAGCGGCGCTCAGGATGTCACCGCTGCCTTCGCTGGACGCTGCAAAGGGTGAAGCCTTGGGCATATGTTGCAACATAACTCCGCCCGCGCGCCAATGCTCTCCGACGCCGGGTTCGGTCGACTTGCCGAAGCTCAGCGAAAAACGTGTCGGCAATTGTTCTGACTGTGCAAAATAGGCTTCGGCACAGGCTCTGAGCGAACCACCAGCCAAAGGAGTAATTCCCTGATAAGGCTGCGTGCCCTCGCCTTGGTCGATCATGATGGCAAAGTACCCCTCACCCACCTGATCAAAGGGCGCACTGTCCGTCAGCCGATCCCGGTCAAAACTGGCATAGGCGCGAATCTTTGCGGGCTGGCCGTCTTGCTTAGGCGCATAATAATCAGTGGCGATCATTCGCACTGCACCTTTGGACTGAACCTGCAACGACAGTTTCCAGCGCAACGCAACAGTCTGGCCGATCAAAGCGGTCAGCAAAGCCATTTCGGCCACCAGCGCTTCGACTTGAGGAGGATAGTCGTGCTGTTTCAGGATGCCATCCAGCACCCCGTCCAACCGCGCCACACGGCCACGCATATCCGAGACATCAAGTTGAAAGGGCAGGACAGTATCGTCCCACGCGATTTTCGTTCCAATAGACATGGGGTTTCCTTACACGCCACAGGTTGGCATACCGCCACCATATAAGTCCAATAATCCGGGTTGAAAGGGGCCATACATGATCCGACGGTTTGGTGAAACCCCAGAGCCGGGGCGGAGGTACATCCGGCGCCCAGGCGTATATGTTTTGCTACCACGGGGACGCTCACTGCTGGTGACTTGGTACGACGATGGCATAAACCCGGAACTGCAGCTGCCAGGAGGGGGCATTGATCCTGGCGAATCCCCTCTCACCGCCTTGCATCGCGAAGTTTTTGAGGAAACCGGCTGGCTGATCGCCTCACCTCGCCGCGTTGGTGCTTTTCGTCGGTTCACTTTCATGCCGGAATACGATCTTTGGGCCGAGAAGGTCTGTACCATCTACCGCGCCCAGCCAGTGCGCCGTATGGGACCGCCGACCGAAGCGTTCCACGAAGCCCGGTGGATGGACATCACCGATGCGGTGGGGCTACTGGGCAACGAGGGTGACCGCCATTTCACCAACCTTCATTTGCAGGGGTTTTGACCCACCGATCCTCAGGATCCGTTGAACTCGAAGAATACTGCTGAAACGTCATCTTCCATGCCAGTGTCCGGCGACATGACCTGTGTAAGGCGCCAAAACATGTCATCCAGAAACTCACGCCCGGTTCTTTCCGCAATACTATCTGTCGCCATTCGCTTCAGTCCCTCTTCGTCCAGAAGGCTGCCATCTTCAAGTCGGCATTCGGTGAACCCATCCGAGTACAAGAGCAGTTTGTCCCCCGGTTGCATATAAGTTTCGGTTTGATGAAACGGGACGTCGGGCAACAAGCCAATCGGCAGGCCGCCATCGCCCAGATATTCCGCGCTGCCGTCCTGCCTCAGCAACAGAGGATGGGGATGACCCGCCTGCACCATCTTAAGATGCCCGTTTCGCAGATCGATAATGGCGTAGATCATCGTAAAATACTCCTCGATCCCCGCGTCGGCCATCAGGCGAGAATTAAGAAGCGCCGCGACTTCCTCGGGCGGAAGCAGCGCATAAAACTTGTTGAAGCGTCGCTCCATCGCAATATTCTGATCGAAATGCTTACTGGACAGGTAGCCGCCCAGCCGCGCAGTCATCATTGCCGAAGTGATACCGTGACCAGAAACGTCAATGCTGTAGAATCCCAATCGATTGACGCCTGGTGAAAACATCCCGACCAGATCTCCGCCGATGTGACCACAGGGTTTTAAAAGCAGGCTGACCTGTGATGCACCAAAGGTACCGGTCAACTCGGGTACAAGCGATTCCTGAATCTTTCGGGCCTGTATCAGATCCTTGTCGATGGCATCATGGGCCAGCTTCAACTCATCCAGCGCCGTTTCGATCATGCGGTTCTTTTCAGACAGCTCGCGTTGCATGTCCAGTATGCGAGCCCCAGCCGAGATACGCGCGCGCAATTCGTCCGCTTCAAGAGGTTTGATCAGAAAGTCATCCGCCCCGGCGTCCAACCCCCGCGCGACTTCCTGTTTTTCGCTTTTTGATGTCAAAAGGATGAAATAGCTGTACTGATCGTTGCCCAGCGCGCGGAAGGCATGACAGAACTCAAGCCCGCTCATCCCCGGCATGATCCAGTCGCTGAGAACCAGATCGGGCTGGTTAGCCTGACACAGGGCAATCGCCTCTTCGCCGTTGTCGGCTTGGATCACCTCAAAACCCCATTTCTTGAGCGAAGCCGCCAGAATACGCCGCTGCAGACGGCTATCGTCCACAATCAGCACTTTCTGGATCGCGCCAAAGTCCAGTTCGACCCTGACCTCGGCTTGACTGGTTCCTGACACCCTAGATTCCCTGTGTGGCCTCAACGGCCCAACGCTAGGCAGGCGACACTTAACATCCGGTGAAAACCGGGCTGGATGAAAGCCTTAACCTGCCCTTTACCGGCCTGCGCTACAAATTCCCCTGCGCGGTCAGATACGGAGGGCGGCCATGATTCACTGGCCCAGGGTTATACAATTGCGTGACGAAGTCGGCGCAGATGAATTCGATGAGGTTGTCCAGATCTTTCTGGAAGAGGTGCAGGAAGCGATCACTCGTCTGCATCAGGATATCGCACGACGACATGTGGAACAGAACCTGCATTTCCTGAAGGGCAGCGCGCTGAGTCTGGGATTCGACCAGTTCTCGAAACTATGTCAGGACGGAGAACGGCGCGCCGCCGCGGGCGAAGGGATGGAGGTCGACTTGCCTGAGATCATCGCGGTCTTTGAGCAATCGAAACAAGAATTCGAAGCCGGGTTGGCCGAAAACCTTTGCTAGATCACGAATTGTGCCAGCGTCTCGTCCTCGGTGATATCCGTATAGGTGAATCCCGCCTCATCCAAATGCGCGAACAGACGCATGAAATTCTCGGGCTTGCGGGTTTCGATCCCGATTAAAACCGAGCCGAAATTTCGGGCCGATTTCTTCATATACTCGAACCGGGCGATATCATCCTCGGGGCCGAGGATGTTCAAAAATTCCTTCAATGCACCGGGCCGCTGCGGCAGGCGCAGGATGAAGTATTTCTTGACGCCGGAATAGCGTTGCGCGCGTTCCTTGACCTCGGGCAAGCGCTCGAAATCGAAGTTGCCGCCCGATGTGACGCAGACGACGGTCTTGCCGCGGACAAAGCTTTGAATATCGCCAACCGCTTCGACCGCCAAAGCACCGGCGGGCTCCAGAACAATGCCTTCGACATTCAGCATTTCAATCATGGTGGTACAGATGCGGTCCTCGGACAGGACCAGAACATCCGAGAGATGGCGTGAACGCAGCAACTCAAAAGGTTTCTCGCCAATTCGCCCTACAGCAGCACCATCGACAAACGTGTCCACATGATCCAGCGCCACAGGGTGTCCAGCGGCCAGTGCTGCGCGCAAGCAGGCGCCGCCCGACGGTTCAACAAACAGGCAATGGGTGCGATCCCCGAACCATGTCGCCACACCCGAGGACATGCCGCCGCCGCCCACAGGCAACACCACGTGATCAGGAACACCGCCCAGCTGCGCTTCGATTTCAACGGCTAATGAGGCCTGACCTTCAATTACATCCTCATCATCAAACGGAGACAGGAAGTGCCCACCTTGCTCGGCGCACCAAGCTTGCGCTGCGGCCAGCGTATCGTCGAAATAGTCACCGGTCAGATGGATTTCGATATTGTCACCACCAAAGATACGCGTCTTCTGGATTTTCTGCTGCGGTGTCGTGACCGGCATGAAAATCACACCACGCACGTTCAGATGTTTGCACATGAACGCAACACCCTGAGCATGGTTGCCCGCACTGGCGCAAACGAACAGGTCCTGCCCCTGCTGCTTGCGCATGGCGTTGAAGGCACCACGGATCTTGTAGGACCGCACCGGACTGAGGTCCTCACGCTTGAGCCAGATATCGGCCCCATAGCGTTCGGACAGGTGTGCGTTCCGTTGCAAAGGAGTTGCCGGGAACACAGAGCGCATCGCCTGTTCGGCGGCGCGGGCGCGGGTCATGAAATCACTCATGACCGTTTCACTGCCGCATCAGTGCGACAAGGGCAAGGAATACATATGTGTACGGGTTCAGGCGAGTTCGCGTTTTTCAATGAAGATGCCGTAGATTGTTGTCAGGATGCTAACATTGATCAATGGCACAACCAACATTCCCGCAAATACGACGATCAAAACCCCTATGATCGGGATGAACAAAAGCAGTGAAGCCAGCAATTGAAGAAGTATCTGGAACAGCATTGACAGAATGACCAACAGTACAATTGCACCGCTTGCCCCGGAAGTGGCCTGCCATGCTTCGGATAGCGTGACCGATTTCCCGATGGCAGCGCCTGGCAGGATCGGCGAAACCCGGTAGAATCCGATCGTAAGAAAGATCACCAAAGCTACCCAAAAGAGTATCCCCATCACCACGGAGGCCTGGGCCAAAACGCTCATGATGAGCCCCGCCGGAATAAATATAACAACGGCCAACAACCCCAGCATCAATAGCCGCCCAAAATATGCCAATACCCGGTCGAACCTGAATGGCGGAACCACCCCGGTCGGATACTCCTCAAGCAGCACAAACCTGTGCCAGGAAACGACAATCCAAAGCATGACGGCAAATACAACAGCGATGAGGGCCAACACGAACCCGGCGAAGGAACCCAAGGTCACACCTTCGGGGAGCCCGGTCGCCTCGCTATCGAACTCTTCAAAGGGAATATCAAAAAGATAGAACAACCCAAACACCAGAAAGCCGCCAATCAGCGCAGGCACAACAGAAATCTGCAACGCTTGGGTGAGGTTCCTCAGGACCATCTTCACAGAATGAACGAATATCTCCAATCCCAGCATAATTCCTGCCCTTCAACCAAACCTTGTTATTTATTAACTGTTTCACCCCAATTCCCGCCCTGCGTCAACGCTCATAACTTGCCCCCGGTGCCAAAACCCGCTAGGGGCCAATCGTCTTACGAATAAGGGGAAGTCAGATGTCCGCGCCCAAGAAAGTTGTTCTGGCCTATTCCGGTGGCCTTGATACCTCGATCATCCTGAAATGGCTGCAGACCGAGTATGGATGTGAAGTCGTGACCTTCACTGCCGATCTGGGTCAGGGTGAGGAATTGGAGCCCGCCCGCAAGAAGGCCGAGCTGCTGGGCATTAAGCCCGAAAACATCTTCATCGAAGATGTGCGCGAAGAATTTGTCCGCGACTTTGTCTTTCCCATGTTCCGCGCCAATGCCGTTTATGAAGGCCTGTACTTGCTGGGCACCTCGATCGCGCGTCCGCTGATCTCGAAGCGTTTGGTCGAGATTGCCGAAGCAACCGGTGCTGACGCTGTCGCCCACGGCGCCACCGGCAAGGGCAACGATCAGGTGCGTTTTGAACTGGCTGCCTATGCGCTGAACCCCGACATCAAAGTTATCGCCCCATGGCGTGAGTGGGATCTGAGCAGCCGCACCAAGCTGCTGGAATTTGCCGAAGCGAACCAGATCCCGATTGCCAAGGACAAGCGCGGCGAGGCACCCTTCTCGGTCGACGCCAACCTGCTGCACACCTCGTCTGAAGGTAAGGTCCTGGAAGACCCCGCCGATATGGCACCTGATTACGTCTATCAGCGCACCGTCCACCCTGAGGACGCGCCAAATGAGCCGGAATTCATCGAGATCGGTTTTGAAAAAGGTGACGCGGTCAGCATCAATGGCGAGGCGATGAGCCCGGCCACCATCCTGACCAAGCTGAACGAATACGGCAGCAAGCACGGCATTGGCCGTTTGGACCTGGTCGAAGGCCGGTTCGTCGGTATGAAATCGCGCGGTATCTACGAGACACCTGGCGGTACAGTCCTGCTGGAAGCGCACCGTGGCATCGAATCTATCACGATGGATCGCGGCGCGATGCATCTGAAAGACCAGCTGATGCCGCAATATGCCGAGCTGATCTATAACGGTTTCTGGTACTCGCCCGAGCGGGAAATGCTGCAGGCCGCTATCGACAAGTCTCAGGAACACGTCACCGGTACCGTCCGCGTGAAACTGTACAAAGGGCTGGCCTCAACCGTCGGTCGCTGGTCGGACCACTCGCTGTATTCCGAGGCGCATGTGACCTTTGAGGAAGACGCTGGCGCCTATGATCAGAAAGATGCAGCGGGCTTCATCCAGTTGAACGCATTGCGTCTGAAACTGCTGGCCGCGCGCGACAAGCGCTTGTCCAAGTGAGCGAAGACGACGGCATAAACGACGAACTCGATATGTTCATCGAAGCGCAGGACACGGTCTGGGCCGATGTCCTGCGTGAGCTTGAACAAGGGCAGAAAACCAGCCACTGGATGTGGTTCGTTTTTCCTCAATTGGCCGAGCTTGGCCGATCCCATATGGCGCAGCTTTATGGGATAGAGGACTTGGACGAGGCTGCGGCTTATCTCGCCCATCCCGAACTGCGCCGCCGCCTGATTGAAGCTTCCCGGCTGATGCTTTCGCACAAAGGGCTTGATGCCAGCGATATTCTTGGCGGGATTGACGCCAAGAAACTGCGCTCGTCCATGACGCTGTTTTCGTCTGTCCCTGATGCGCCGGCTGAGTTTCAAGCTGTTCTAGACACCTTTTATAACGGAAAGCCCTGCGACCTAACCATGCAGTTTTTGGACGGCGCGTAGACACAGGTTCCCGTGAGGTCACCCTTGCCTGTTTGCCATCTCGACCTTTACGCAATCGAAAATTGTGAAAGGAATTCGGATGCTTCAAGACATCGCCGACGGGATTCAGAAAGGTCTGAACGGTAAGACTTTTGACGGCTCGCTGAAATTCGATTGCGGCGACGACGGCGTCATCGTCCTGGCGAACAATCAGGCTACAACGCAGGATCAAGAGGCCGATTGTACCATCCGAATATCTCAGGAGAACCTGACCAAACTTCTGACAGGAAAGCTGAACCCCATGACCGGCGTGGCACTGGGCAAACTTAAAATATCGGGCAATATGGGCGTGGCCATGAAGCTGGGTCAGCTACTGGGCTGAGGCCTGATAAACTCACATCACCAGCGTGTGACAAACCATGTCAGCGGATTGCCACAGTCGAAAAGACAAGGCAGCCTCGTCTCGGAAGGAGGCCTGCCATGATCAGGATTGCAACTCTCGACTGTCTCAAGCCCGTCCTACTGTTTACACTGATTACACTTGTTGCGTTGCTGCGCGCTTTGCCTGCCCCGGCTGCGGGAACCGAAACGCTGACGGTTGCAGGAGGGTGTTTCTGGTGCGTAGAATCCGATTTCGAATCCGTCCCAGGTGTCATCGGCGCGGTATCCGGATACACCGGAGGAGCAACGACCAATCCCACCTATGATCAGGTATCCAAAGGCGGCTCAGGCCACTACGAGGCCGTTCAGATCACTTTTGACCCGGCCCGCGTATCTCGCCAAACGCTACTGAACCTGTTCTTCCGCTCGGTCGATCCTACCGATGCAGGAGGACAGTTCTGTGACCGCGGCGAAAGCTATCGTACGGCGATATTTGTCTCTAACGCAGGGGAAAAGGCGCTTGCGCAATCAGCAAAAGATGAAGCTCAACGCGCTTTGGGTCAGGCGGTCGTAACGCCGATCCTGAACCAATCTACATTTTATCCGGCCGAGGCGTACCACCAGGACTACTACAAGGGGAACAAGCTGGTATTTACACGCTTTGGCCCCAAACGGCAGCAGAACGCGTATAAAGCGTACCGCAAAGCCTGTGGCCGCGATGCACGCGTCAAACAGCTTTGGGGCAGCGACGCGCCGTTTTCCGGATCCTAGTCGAGCCGCGCCTCGCGCACTTCTTTCAGATCAGGAATAACATCTGCCGTTCCGTGACGCGTGACCATCAAGGCTGCGGCGCGGTTTGCTTGCACAATTGCTTGCGCCATCAGCATGCCGCGATCCATTCCGGCCAGGACATACCCGGTAAAGGTGTCACCAGCACCGGTCGTGTCCACTGGCTCAACATTATGGGCCGCAAAATCAACCGGCTCACTGCCTTGCTGGTAATAACGCGCGCCATCGGCACCAAGCGTTACAATCACATGCTCTACCGGCAAGTCCGAGGGCGCGATGCCGGTGGCTTGCCGCAGTTGGTCGGCTTCGATCTGATTAAGGATCAGGAAATCCAGATAGGGCAAAACGTCCTTCACGGCCTCAGCCTGAAACGGGGCGGCGGCGTAGCATACTGTTAAACCCAGTTCACGCCCCATCTCTGCCGTTTCAACTTGCATGTTGGTTTCGTTCTGCATCACCAACAGATCGCCCGATACCGCCGCCGTAAGGGCCTGTCCTACTTGATCGCTGGCGATGGCGTGATTGGCGCCCTGAAACAGGATGATGTTGTTCTCACCTTGGGCATCGACAGCGATGATTGCGTGGCCTGTAGGCACATCTGCCTCGGCAATGAACCGTGTATCGACGCCATATTCCGTCAAGCGATCCCGGGCCCAGCGCCCGTCCGATCCTACGGCTCCGATATGCGCGACGCGCGCACCGGCGCGGGATGCTGCGACGGACATATTTGCGCCTTTGCCGCCCAAAAACCGGTCCAAACGATTGGCCGAAAGGGTTTCTCCCGGCCCGGGTAAGTGCGGCACGTCATAGATCATGTCCGCGTTGATCGAGCCGAGGTTCCAGATCGTCATGGTTTATCCGATATCGCAGGAGGCGAGGATCGCCATGTTCAGAATGTCGTTGGCCGTTGAAACTGTCGAACAAATCTGAATCGGTTTATTTATACCGGACAGGATCGGGCCAATGACAGTCGCACCACCCATTTCCTGCATCAGTTTGGTCGAAATACTGGCCGAGTGACGTGCCGGAACAATCAGGATATTGGCAGGACCGGTCAGGCGAGAAAACGGATAGCTTGCCTGCTGATCAACATTTAAGGCAACATCCACGGTCATTTCACCTTCGTATTCGAAGTCGACGCCGCGTTGGTCCAGAACAGCAGGCGCGCGGTGCATCTTTTCTGCACGCTCAGAAACCGGGTAGCCAAAGGTGGAAAAACTGACGAACGCGACACGGGGATCCAGACCCATATGCCGGGCGACAGCGGCAGAGCGTTCGGCGATATTCGCCAGATCATTCTCATCCGGCCATTCATGCACCAACGTATCGCCAATCAGCACGATTCGGCCTTTGTGCAGCAGCGCGGTCACACCCGCTGCGCCATGGGTCGCATCGGCGTCAAATACGTGGTCGATCCGATCCAGCACATGTGCGGATTTACGCGTTGCACCGGTCACAAGGCCGTCACCATGCCCATGAGCCAGCATCAAAGACGAAAACACGTGCCTGTCCCGCGCCGCCAGCCGGTGAATATCCTTGGAATCAAACCCTTTACGCTGCAAACGTTTGTACAGGAAATCCTTGTACGTCTCGAGATGCGTGGTATTGGCGGCATTCACCACTTCCAGTTCGCGCACGGCGTCGCCGAGGCCAGCTTCCTCCAGCTTTTGCTTCACGTCATCTGGCCGACCGACAACCAGCGCTTTGCCGAAACCAGAGCGCTGATACATTACGGCGGCACGCAGCACGCGAGGATCGTCGCCCTCGGCAAAGATCATCCGGCCTTGCGCAGCGCGGGCGCGGGCGTTCAGGCCGCGCAGAATGCTGGCCGTCGGGTCCATACGAGATTTCAGGCTCAGCTCATAAGCCTCCATATCGATGATCGGACGCCGCGCCGCGCCGGTATCCATACCCGCTTTTGCAACGGCGGGCGGAATGCGGTGGATCAGGCGCGGATCGAACGGCGTCGGGATGATGTAGTCGCGACCAAAGGTCAGGGTCTTGCCATAGGCCAGCGCCACCTCATCGGGCACATCTTCACGCGCCAGACGGGCCAATGCGTGGGCACAGGCGATTTTCATCTCATCGTTGATGGCACGAGCATGAATATCCAGCGCACCGCGGAACAGATACGGGAAGCCCAACACGTTGTTCACCTGATTGGGATAGTCGCTGCGACCTGTGGCAACGATCGCGTCGACGCGGACCTCATGCGCTTCTTCCGGAGTGATTTCCGGATCCGGGTTTGCCATGGCGAAAATAACCGGATTATCCGCCATCGACGCCACCATAGCTTGCGTCACGGCCCCTTTGACCGATACGCCAAGGAACACGTCAGCACCTTCCATGGCCTCTTCCAGTGTACGCAATTCAGTCGTGATTGCATGGGCCGATTTCCATTGGTTCATGCCCTCGGTCCGGCCCTGATAGATCACGCCCTTGGTGTCACAGACGATGCAATTCTCGTGCCGCGCGCCCATCGCCTTGAGCAGTTCGATGCACGCAATCCCAGCGGCCCCGGCCCCGTTCAGGACGATCTTCACATCTTCAATTTTCTTTCCCGAAATATGCAGCGCATTCAGTAGCCCCGCCGCGCAGATCACCGCTGTGCCGTGCTGATCATCATGGAATACAGGGATGTCCATCTCTTCCTTCAGTCGCTGCTCGATGATGAAACACTCGGGCGCCTTGATGTCTTCGAGGTTGATACCGCCGAAAGTCGGCCCCATCAGACGCACGGCGCGACAGAATTCGTCCGGATCTTCTGTATCCAGTTCGATATCGATCGAATTCACGTCAGCGAACCGTTTGAACAGGACCGATTTCCCTTCCATCACCGGTTTTGAGCCCAGCGCGCCCAGATTACCAAGACCAAGAACAGCTGTCCCGTTCGAGATTACCGCAACCAGGTTACCCTTGTTGGTATAATCGTATGCCGTTTCCGGCGTTTCGGCGATGGCTTCACACGGAACTGCAACGCCGGGGCTGTACGCTAGCGACAGATCGCGCTGCGTGGTCATGGGAACGGTGGCCTGCACCTCCCACTTTCCGGGGGTTGGGTCCAGGTGAAAGGCCAGCGCCTCTTCTTTGGTGATTTTCGCTTTGGGCATCGGATATGTCGTTTCTTTGCAACTGCGGGGCCTTTGCCTCATAGCGCAGGCAGATGCGCGCCTCAACGACAATACGTTTTCACCTTTCGCAGCTGATGGGGGATTTGTAAGGTCGCGACCGGAATACGCCAGAAGGGGGCCGCCTTTGTCCACAGTCACGCCGATGATGGCGCAATATCTTGAGATCAAAGAGGCCCATGCCGACGCCCTGCTGTTCTACCGCATGGGCGATTTTTACGAGATGTTTTTTCAGGATGCCGTAAACGCCGCCGAGGCGCTGGACATCGCCCTGACCAAGCGCGGCAAACACAACGACACCGACATTCCGATGTGCGGCGTGCCAGTACACGCGGCCGAAGGCTACCTGCTGACTCTGATCAGAAAAGGGTTCCGCGTGGCCGTGTGTGAACAGATGGAAAGCCCGGCCGAAGCGAAGAAAAGAGGCTCTAAATCGGTCGTAAAGCGCGATGTTGTGCGTTTGGTTACCCCCGGCACGCTAACAGAGGACGCTTTGCTTGAGGCCCGTCGTCACAATTTTCTGGCCGCTTATTCCGAGGTGCGGGATGAGTCCGCCCTGGCATGGGCCGATATCTCAACCGGTGCGTTTCATGTGATGCCTTTGACTTCGGTCAGGCTGAGCCCGGAACTTGCACGGCTAGCGCCTTCGGAACTGATCGTGGCGGACGGGGTAGAACAGAAATTAAATGAGCCAGCCCGCGATCTGGGTATTTCACTGACGCCGATTGGGCGCGCCAGTTTTGACAGCACTGCGGCGGAAAAGCGCATCTGCGGTCTGTTCCATGTCGGGGCGTTGGACGCGTTCGGGAGTTTTGGACGCGCTGAAATTTCGGCCATGGGCGCGCTGATCGACTATTTGGAGATCACGCAAAAAGGGAAACTGCCCCTGCTGCAGACGCCATTGAAAGAAGCAGAAGACCGGGTCGTTCAGATCGACGCCGCCACACGGCGCAATCTGGAACTGACGCGTTCACTGTCCGGCGGCCGCGCCGGATCGCTTTTGTCTGTTGTGGACCGGACCGTCACGCCGGGCGGTGCGCGGCTTCTGGAACAACGCCTCTCAAGCCCCTCGCGCAATCTGGATGTAGTCCACTCGCGATTGGATGCGGTGAGTTTTGCTGCCGAAGACAGTCTGACCGCCTCTGACCTGCGCGAGGCGTTGCGGAAAACGCCAGATCTGGACCGAGCCCTGTCGCGCCTGTCTCTGGACCGTGGCGGCCCCCGGGACTTGGCAGCCATTCGTAATGGTCTTTCGCAAGCAGCTGCTATTGCAGAGATCTGCGATGGCCAAGATTTGCCAGTCCTGCTAGCCACCGCCTTGCAAAACCTTGTTGGTTTTGACGACCTGCTGAACCTGCTCGACGAGGCTCTTGTCGCTGAACCGCCCCTTCTGGCCCGCGACGGAGGGTTCATCGCTCCCGGTTTCGACTCCGAACTGGACGAAGCGCGCACCCTGCGAGACGAAGGCCGGTCTGTTATCGCAGGGTTCCAGCAGAAATACGCGGAGCACACCGGGATCACATCGCTAAAGATCAAGCACAACAATGTGCTGGGCTATTTTATCGAAACTACGGCCACTCATGCCCAGAAAATGCTGAACCCACCCTTCAGCGAAACCTATATCCACCGCCAGACCACCGCCAATCAGGTACGCTTCACAACGGTCGAGCTGTCCGAAATCGAGACACGAATTCTGAATGCGGGAAATCTGGCGTTGGAGATTGAAAAGCGGCTCTATCAAAGGCTTTCTGGCGAGATTTTGAACCTCGCCGCCCGTCTGAACCAAGCCGCCCGAGGGCTGGCCGAACTGGATTTGACCACCGCCCTCGCTGATCTTGCCCGCGGAGAAAACTGGTGCCGTCCGCAAGTTGACACATCTCGCGCATTCGACGTGCAGGGAGGCCGCCATCCGGTCGTGGAACATGCTTTGCGCCAACAGAGCGGGGATGCGTTCATTGCGAATGATTGCGACCTGAGTGCTGAGAAAGGAGCCGCGATCTGGCTGCTAACCGGTCCCAACATGGCCGGTAAATCGACCTTCTTGCGCCAAAACGCGCTGATCGCACTACTGGCTCAAATGGGCAGCTACGTTCCAGCCGAACAAGCACATATCGGAGTAGTCAGCCAGTTGTTCAGCCGCGTTGGCGCCTCAGATGATCTGGCCCGAGGCCGCTCGACCTTCATGGTTGAAATGGTCGAAACCGCCGCAATCCTCAATCAAGCCGATGACCGTGCGCTGGTCATTCTCGACGAAATCGGCCGAGGTACAGCGACTTATGATGGTTTGTCGATCGCCTGGGCCACGTTGGAACACCTTCACGCCGCCAACCAATGCCGCGCCCTGTTTGCCACTCATTACCACGAATTGACGGCCTTGGCAGGCAATCTGGAGGGCGTCGACAACGCCACCGTCGCGGTCAAGGAATGGGAAGGTGCGGTGATCTTCCTCCACGAAGTTCATAAAGGCGCTGCCGACCGCTCTTACGGGGTACAGGTGGCACAGCTGGCCGGACTGCCGGCGTCAGTGGTCGAGCGCGCCCGCGTTGTATTGGATCAACTGGAAAAAACCGAACGCGAGGGCGGTAAGCAGAAGGCCCTGATCGACGATCTTCCTCTGTTTTCGGCCGCTCCACCGCCGCCGCCTCCAACCCCCAAGGCGTCGCCTGTCAACGATATGCTTGACGATATCCTGCCGGATGAACTGACCCCGCGCGAGGCATTGAATCTGATCTACAAATTGAAAGAGGCGGCCAGATCCTGACCGCCTCAATACCAATTTATTCAGAATCCGTTTAGTTTGCAGGCATCGACGACACGCCGACTTGTGCCGGGCGCAGCAGGCGGTCATGCAGCATGAAGCCTTCGGCAGACACTTGAATGATATCACCTGCCTTGGTTCCAGGGACCGGAGCCTCAAACATCGCCTCGTGCACGTTCGGGTCAAATCGGTCGCCAACTTCCGGGGTGATCACCTCGATGCCATGCTTCTGAAATACATCCTTCAGCGCACGCATGGTCAGTTCGACGCCTTCGATAAGACCGGCAGCGACCTCTTTCTGCTCATCGGTCGCGGCCTCAAGCGCGCGCTTCATGTTGTCATAGACGGGTAGCATGTCGCGCGCCAGTTTCGAGCCACCGTATTGCTCGGCATCCCGGCGAGCCTTGTCACCGCGTTTCCGTGCGTTTTCCGCATCGGCCAGCGCACGCATGAATCTGTCTTTGTATTCATCCCGCTCAGCTCGCAATGCGTCCAGCTCCAGCACTTCCTCGCTGAATTCAGCCAATTCGTCCGCAAGCTCTTCCGCTTCGGCGGTTGCGATATCGTCCAGAAAATCTTCGTTCTTGGGCTCTGCCATCTCTTACCCTCTAGCTCCGGTCGGATATCAGCTTGCCGACCAGTTGCGCCGTATAATCCACGATCGGCACGATCCGTCCATAATTCAGACGCGTGGGCCCGATGACCCCGACCGCACCGATAATCTTTCGATCAGCGTTCATATATGGAGACACCACCAAAGAGGAACCCGAAAGTGAGAAAAGTTTGTTCTCAGACCCGATAAAAATGCGCACACCCTCGCCATCTTCGGTCAATTCAAGGAATTCGGCGATGTCCCGCTTGCGTTCCAGATCGTCGAACAGGGTGCGAATGCGGTCAAGTTCCTCGGCTTCACCGGGTTCGCCCAACAGATTCGCCCGGCCGCGCACGATCAGACGGGCCGAATCCGTCCCGTCACCGTCCCAGGCCGCCATACCGCTTTCCACCATCTCGCGTGCCAACGCGTCGATTTCCTGCCGCCGCGCCGCGATCTGGCTTTGCATCTGACGACGCACCTCGCTTAGCGTTCGCCCCTCGATCAGTGCATTCAGGAAATTCGCCGCCTCGCGCATCGAACTTGGCGTCTGCCCGGGTGGCGGCGTGAAAAGGCGGTTTTCGACCTGCCCGTCAGAGAATACCAGAACCACCAGCGCCCGGTCATGGGCCAGCGACACGAACTCGATATGCTTGATTTCCGTCTCATGCTTGGGCGTCAGAACCAATGAGGCGCCATGTGTCACATGTGACAAGGCCGAGCCGACCCGGTCCAACATCCCCCCAACATCGCCAGCGTTAGAGCCTAATGTCTCGTCCAGCTTCTGTCGGTCATCCGCACCCAAATCGCCAACTTCCAGCAGCCCGTCCACAAACATACGCAAACCTTGCTGCGTCGGAATCCGCCCCGCGCTAACATGTGGGCTGTCGAGTAGGCCAAGAAACTCCAGATCCTGCATCACGTTACGCACAGTTGCGGCGCTGACTTTTTCCGACAAGGTGCGCGTCAGTGTGCGGCTGCCGACGGGCTCGCCGCTGTCCAGATAACTCTCAACGATCAAACGGAACACTTCGCGCGACCGCTCGTTCATCTCATCCAGAATTTTGCTCGCTTCGCTCATCGCGGGTCTCCTGCTGGCATGTCATTAAATAGCAGGCATCAGAAAGGTCAATCGGGGTTGCATCACCATGGTACTGGGAGTTATCCCCAAGCCAGTAAACAAAGGATTTTCCATGCGACCCTCAGGACGTGATCTAAACGAAATGCGCCCGGTTTCAATCGAAACTGGCTTTACTAAACATGCCGAAGGTTCCTGCCTGATCAAGATGGGCGACACCCATGTATTGTGCACTGCCACGATCGAGGATCGCGTACCGCCTTTCATCAAAGGCTCGGGCCTGGGTTGGGTCACCGCCGAATACGGTATGCTTCCGCGCGCGACCAACACGCGGATGCGGCGCGAGGCTGCCAGCGGTAAGCAAGGCGGACGTACCGTGGAAATTCAGCGTCTTATCGGGCGTGCGCTGCGCGCTGGGGTGGACAGGGTTGCACTGGGTGAGCGTCAGATCACCGTCGACTGTGATGTGATCCAGGCCGATGGTGGCACCCGTTGCGCTTCGATTACGGGCGGATGGGTTGCACTGCGTCTGGCAGTGAACAAGCTGATGAAGACCGGAGATGTTATTTCCGATCCGCTGGTCGATCCGGTGGCCGCCGTGTCCTGTGGTATCTACGCTGGTCAACCGGTTCTGGATCTGGATTACCCCGAGGACAGCGAAGCAGGCGTAGATGGAAACTTCATCATGACCGGCTCCGGCAAGTTGATCGAAGTGCAAATGTCTGCCGAAGGCTCGGTTTTCAATCGCAACCAGATGAACCAGCTGATGGATCTGGCCGAAAAAGGCGTCGGTGAGTTGGTTGCGGCCCAAAAGGCTGCCACTGCATGACCCGCAAGTTCGACAGTGACAGGCTGCTGGTAGCCACCCACAACAAAGGCAAGCTTGAGGAGATGGCACATCTCCTCGAACCCTTTGGTGTGACGGTCATTGGCGCGGGAGAGATGGACCTGCCTGAACCGGAAGAAACCGAAGACACGTTCGTCGGCAACGCCCGGATCAAGGCCCACGCCGCCGCCCAGGCCACCGGCCTGCCTGCACTGTCGGACGATTCAGGCATCACCATCGACGCGCTGGACGGTGCACCGGGGGTGTACACCGCCGATTGGGCCGAAACCGGCAATGGCCGAGATTTCCTGATGGCGATGACCCGCGCGCATGATGAGCTGGAGGCAAAAAACGCCGTCCATCCGCGTACCGCACAATTCCGTTGTACGCTGGTTCTGGCCTGGCCCGATGGCCATGACGAAGTGTTCGAGGGCATTGCCCCCGGTCATCTGGTCTGGCCGATCCGCGGCAAGGACGGATTCGGCTATGACCCAATGTTTGTCCCCGACGGCTATGACATTACTTTTGCCGAGATGGATCGCTGGGAAAAGAACAAGATCAGCCATCGCGGCCATGCGGTGGAGATGTTCGTGAAAGGCTGCTTTGGCGGATGATTGGCGCAACGGGGGCTTTGGCCTGTACGTGCATTGGCCCTTTTGCGAGGCCAAGTGCCCCTATTGCGACTTCAACAGCCATGTTTCCAAAAATATCAATCAAAAACAATGGCTTGACGCGTATCTGAAGGAACTTCACCGCAGCGCCGCGGAAACACCCGACCGCGTTTTGAACACCATTTTCTTTGGCGGCGGCACGCCTTCGCTGATGGCGCCCGAAACCGTTGCCGCTGTGATCAACGAGGCCAGAGCCTTGTGGCGACCCGCCAACGATATGGAGATCACGCTGGAAGCCAACCCTGGATCGGTTGAGGCCGGCCGGTTCGCTGCTTACCGAGATGGCGGAGTCAATCGCATTTCAATGGGTGTCCAGGCGCTGAACGATGAAGACCTGCGCCGTCTTGGGCGCATCCACACTGTGGCCGAGGCCCGCGCCGCCTTCGACATTGCGCGCACCTGTTTTGACCGTGTCAGCTTCGATTTGATCTATGCGCGGCAACATCAAACTCTGGACGCGTGGCGCGCGGAGTTAAACGAAGCGCTTTCTATGGCGGTTGATCATCTGTCCCTCTATCAACTGACAATCGAAGACGGCACCGCATTTGGGGATCGCTATGCCGTCGGCAAATTGCGCGGCCTACCTGAGGATGACAACGCAGCAGATATGTATCTGGCGACTCAGGACATATGCGAGGCACACGGATTACCCGCATATGAAGTTTCCAATCACGCACGACCCGGCGCGGAATCGCAGCACAATCTGATTTATTGGCGGTACGGTGACTATGTCGGTATTGGACCGGGCGCTCATGGGCGGATTACGCTGAACGGGCGTAAATACGCGACCGAAACCTACCTCGCTCCGCAACGCTGGTTGGATGCAGCCTCTCAGGGCAACGGTGAAAAAGAGCGCACCGTGCTGCCCCCGAAGGACCAGGCAAATGAATACCTTATGATGGGGTTGAGAGTTTCTAATGGACTAGATATTGATCGATACACGAAATTGGCAAACCACCCCCTGCCCCAAAACAAACTGCAACACCTGAGTGAACTGGGCATGATTCAATGCCAGGGCGGACAATTAATTGCCACGCCAGACGGTCGTGCTGTGCTGAATGCAGTCATCCGAGAACTTTTGGAGTAGATGATGCACTATCTGTGGGCCAGTTTGGGACTAATCTGTGTGGGTTTAGCAGTGGTTGGGATTGCATTGCCCTTACTGCCCACCGTTCCGTTTTTGCTATTGGCGACCTTTTTCTTCGCCCGATCGTCATCAAGGCTGCATAACTGGCTGATAACGCATCGCGCGTTCGGCCCTTTGATCCTGGATTGGCAGAGCTCAGGCGCAATCCGACCAGCCGCAAAAAAGGCGGCAACTTTGTCCGTTACCGCCGTATTTGCTCTATCAGTTCTGTTTTCCGCACCGACTCATGTACTGATCATTCAGTTCGTGGTTCTGAGCGGCGTGATGCTCTTTATCTGGACCCGCCCTAGCGGCTAAGTTTGGCACAAAGATCGTCCAATTGATCAAGATTTTCATAGGTTAATACGACTTGCCCGGATTCGCTGCCAGCCTTGTGGTTGATGGCAACTTTCATCGCGAGAATTGCAGACAGGTCTTTCTCGAGCGCACGCGTATCAGCGTCCTTCCCGGCATTCAGATTTCTAGATCTGGGTGCAGGCCGGTCCGATTCCGACTGCTGTTGCTTCTTAACCAGATTCTCTGTCGCGCGAACAGAAAGGCCGTCCCGAACAATCTTTTTCGCAAGTTCTGACGGGTCTTCAGCCGTGATAAGCGCACGTGCGTGTCCCGCCGACAGCTTACCCTCGACCACCAAAGCCTGCACATCCATCGGTAGCGACAAAAGACGCAACAGGTTGGCAATGTGACTGCGGCTTTTACCTAACGCCTCAGCCATCTTTTCCTGCGTATGGCCGAAACGGTCCATCAACTGCCTATACCCAGCCGCCTCTTCTACAGCATTCAAGTCAGCGCGTTGGATGTTTTCAATTATCGCCACCTCAAGGACTTCAGTATCATCGAAGTCTCGGACGATAACTGGAATGTCATGAAGTTGCGCCATCTGAGCTGCACGCCAACGACGTTCGCCCGCGACGATTTCATAGTCGCCACCGTTAATGCTGCGCACGATCAAAGGTTGAATGATGCCCTTTTCCTTGATCGAGGCAGCGAGCTCGTCCAGTTGCGTCTGCGAGAACGTGCGGCGCGGCTGATCTGGGTTTGCCCTCAATTTTTCAATTGGGACTTTCAAATCTGGTCGGCGCGGTTCTGATGTCACCCGGCCGTCTGCCTCGGTCGTAACATCCGCCATCAATGCGGATAATCCCCGCCCCAATCCCCTGGGTTTGCCTTTTTTGGCGTTCACTTCGCCCTCCTGACGGCCGTTTAGACGGCTACCTTGTTATTCTTGTGCAAGACTTCTCGTGCCAAATGCCGATAAGCCATCGCACCCAAAGATCCAGAGTCGTACTGCAACACGGGCAAGGAATAGGACGGAGCCTCACTGACCCGCACATTTCTGGGTATCTTGGTTTTAAATACCATCTCTCCCAGATTGTCACGCGCGTCTTTTTCAACCTGACGGGACAAGTTGTTGCGGTTGTCATACATAGTCAACACAACACCTTCGATTCTTAGGTCCGGATTTGCTGTTTGTCTTACTTCGCGAATTGTCAGCATCAATTGCGAAAGACCTTCCAGAGCAAAGAACTCACTTTGCAACGGAACAAGGACGGAATGCGCTGCAACCATCGCGTTTACGGTCAACAGATTCAAAGATGGGGGGCAATCGATCAGCACAAAATCTAATTCAAACGCATCAATCGCCGTCTGCCGCAATGCATCATGCAGCAGATAACTGCGTTTTTCGTTTGAAATCAGCTCAATATCTGCCGAACTAAGGTCGACGGTCGCGGGAACTACCAGTAAGTTCTCGATCTCTGTATCCTGCACCACGGCTTCCAGTGGAGCATCATCCAGAAGTAAATCGTAAGTTGTCCAATCCCGATCATCGACACCCAATCCCGTGGAAGCATTTCCTTGCGGATCCAAGTCGACCACCAGAACCTTACATCCAGATTCAGCTAAACCAGCCGCCAGATTGATTGCTGTTGTGGTTTTCCCGACCCCGCCTTTCTGATTGGCAACCGCAATAATTCGGGGACCAGAAGGACGAGACAGATCAACCACGTGTGACTCCTTTGATCTTCAGAATAACAGCCTGAGGCTCGGTTATGCTTGTAATTGCTTCCGCCTGAAATTGCCATTCTTCACGTGCGTCCGACAACTCTTTTTCCCAGCTTGCGCCTTTGGGCAACAAGGCCGCACCGGAATGGCTTAAATGTCTGTCACAAAAGGAGATTAGTGTTTTCAAGTCCGCCAACGCTCGTGCAGACAAAATGTCGGCTTCCAATGGCTCAACCGCCTCGATACGCTTCGAAATCACTGTAGAATTTGCTTTGCATTCACGGATCACGTTCCGCAAGAATGCCGATTTACGTTGATCGCTTTCAACCAGGGTAAATCTGGTTTCCGGCGCCTCTTCAATTGCAATGATGGCGCATACCAATCCCGGAAACCCGCCGCCACTGCCCAGGTCGACCCAGTGGGCCGCGGGGTCAGCACAACGAAAAACTTGAATCGAATCCTGTATATGCCGCGTCCACAAATCCTGAAGACTGTTACGCGAAACCAGATTGATCTTGGGATTCCATCGCTTCACCAGTTCGGCATATAACTTCAAACGCTCGAATGTTTCACGTGAAACATTCAAATCGTCGGGATTCAGCCCAATTTCCGAACTCATGCCTTGCGAACTTTCTGATCACGCCTTAGCCGCGCCAAAACCAAAGTCAATGCGGCCGGAGTAACGCCCTCAACCCTACTCGCCTGAGCAATATTGGTCGGCCTGGCTTTGGATAGCTTTTGTTTCATTTCTGACGAAAGACCATCCAAGGCAAAGTAATCGAAGTCCATCGGAATCGCGTGGGACTCGTCGCGTTTCATCGCATCCACATCTCTTTGCTGACGCGCTATGTAATTGGCGTAGAGAGCATCTCGTTCTATCTGACGGCGTGTGTCACTGTCTGTCCCACTCAAGCCCGGAACTAAGGGGACTAGATCTTCGAATGAAACATCTGGAAACGCGAGTACCGCCATACCATCTCTGCGATTTCCGTCCTGATTTATGCTTATACCTGCAGAGCGGATTTCTTTTGGTGTATAGCTTTGCCCGGTTAATATAGATTTGACTGTACTCAACCTGTCCATTTTTTCTTCAAACACCTGACGTCGTCGTTCACCCACACAACCCAGCCTAGCTCCTATTGGTGTCAGTCGCTGGTCCGCATTATCTGCTCTTAGTGAAAGACGAAACTCGGCCCTGGACGTGAACATGCGATACGGTTCTGCGACTCCGCGTGTTGTCAGATCGTCTATCATCACTCCGATATAGCTGTCTGCTCTGGTAAAATGAACCGGTTCCCGCCCTTGTACTGCCAATGCAGCATTTAGACCGGCAACAAGGCCTTGAGCTGCAGCTTCCTCATATCCTGTGGTTCCGTTGATTTGCCCCGCAAGATATAGCCCCGGTACATCGTGAAGTGACAATGAGGAAGTCAGGACACGTGGGTCAATGTAGTCGTATTCTATTGCGTATCCTGGTTGCAGGATTTCGGCGCGTTCAAGCCCCTTGATTGATTGAACATATTCAATCTGCACATCCTGCGGCAAAGACGTAGAGATACCGTTGGGGTAAACGGTGTGATCATTCACACCTTCTGGCTCCAAAAAGATCTGATGAGATTCTTTGTCAGCGAAACGAACAATCTTGTCTTCGATCGACGGGCAGTATCGCGGACCGACCCCATCGATATGACCACCGTACATGGCAGAGCGCGTCAGGTTTTTTTCGATAATCTCATGTGTTCTCGAATTGGTGTGCGTAATACCACACGCGATTTGGGGCGCGGTAACCGCCTTGGACAGGAAGGAGAACAACACCGGTTCTTCGTCGCCTTCTTGCCTTTCGAGAATATCCCAGGCAATCGACCGACCATCCAACCGTGGTGGTGTACCTGTTTTTAACCGCCCTATGGGCAGGTTGAACTGATCCAGTCGTTCGGCCAATTTCAAGGATGGGCGATCACCCATTCGACCACCAGATCGCGAGACATCGCCAATATGGATGACACCACGTAGGAAAGTCCCTGATGTCAGGATGACTGCTTTTGCCGGGATCTCTGAGCCGTCGCCAAGAATGACACCCGAAACCTTTCCACCACCCATGAGGAAATCCACGACCTCTCCGGTGATAACCGTAAGGCCGGGTTGCTCTGATGTCCTCTTTTGCATGGCTGAGCGGTACAGAGCACGGTCCGCCTGTGCGCGCGGCCCCTGAACTGCCGGACCTTTGCGTCGGTTCAACAGGCGGAATTGAATCCCCGCCGCGTCAGCTACGCGAGCCATGACGCCGTCCA
Source organism: Ruegeria sp. HKCCD6426 (assembly GCF_057221115.1). NCBI lineage: Bacteria > Pseudomonadati > Pseudomonadota > Alphaproteobacteria > Rhodobacterales > Roseobacteraceae > Ruegeria > Ruegeria sp. HKCCD6426. Next base: position 447,577 of record NZ_JBWVBF010000002.1, read on the forward strand.
AAGCATCGATCTCACGAACCAGATGACCTTTACCTAGACCGCCAATCGCCGGATTACACGACATCACTCCAATGTCTTTCTCGGACAATGTCACAAGCGCTGTGTTCGCTCCCATACGAGCTGCCGCATGTGCAGCTTCTGCTCCGGCATGGCCGGCACCTATTACTATGACATCAAATTTCGAATGTTTCACGTGAAACACTCCTTACTTACCAAGGCAGAAACTGGCGAAAATTTCGTCCAGAAGCGTTTCTACATCTATTCTGCCCACCAGAGATTCAAGCGCTCGAATTGCTGTTCTCAGCTCTTCCGCCGCGATATCATACATGTCCGGACCCGATTCCAGAACAGTTTGCGCCGCACCAAGTGCCTGCATCGCCTTGTGCATTGCCACTCTGTGGCGTTCCCGCGTCGCAATACCAGATTTAGTGGTCTTAACACTAAGCTTCCGCGAAATATCGGATATCAACTGGTCAATACCCTGCCCTGTTTTACCAGATATCCCGCCAACCGAGCTGTCCCTCAGGTCAGATTTAGGGAAGACCTGAATATCGCCCTCCTGAATATCAATACCCAGCTCTTGCAGCGAATCCGTCAGAAAAACGCGCAAATCGGCAGACATCGCGCGCTTACGAGCCAGCTCGATACCCAAGTTTTCGACATGATCATCTGTTTGACGCAGCCCTGCCGTATCCAGCAATGTCACTGGCAGCCCCGCTAGATCCATCCGAACTTCAATGACATCGCGGGTTGTTCCTGCATATTCCGACGTAATAGCAGCCTCACGCCCAGCCAGTGCATTCAGAAGTGTGGATTTTCCCGCATTTGGCAGTCCAACAATAGCGACCTCGAACCCGGTTCGAATTCGCTCAGCAATCTTCACTCCCTGGGATTCACGCTCGAGATCAGCCATGACACCAGCGATCAGCTCACGAACTTCGGGGCTGACGTCTGTCGGAACCTCTTCATCCGCAAAGTCGATCACTGCTTCCAACAATGATGCCGCCCGGATCAAATCTCGGCGCCAGCGTTCGGCCAACGCGCCCAACGCGCCTGCAAGAATCGTTTGGGCCTGAGTTCTCTGGGCTTCAGTCTCCGCATCGATCAGATCAGCCAACCCTTCGACCTGGGCCAAATCCATCTTGCCGTTCTCAAGTGCGCGGCGGGTGAATTCGCCCGGTTCAGCCAGACGAAGATCTTCAAACTCGGACAAGCAACGCAGCACCGCATTAACCGAGGCGGTGCTGCCATGGATTTGCAACTCGACCACGTCCTCGCCAGTGAAGCTGGCCGGAGCCTCAAAGGTTAGGACCAGACCATCATCCAAGGGTGACCCATCTTGGGCCCGTAAACTACGCATTCGCATACCGCGCGATGGCAGATCACCACCAGAAATTTCGTTTGCGGCCGTATGCGCCTGTGGGCCCGACAAGCGGATGACCGCAACGCCGGCTTTGCCTTGCGCGCTGGCCAAGGCGAATATCGTATCCATTCGAAGGCCTCGCGTGGGTTAAGACCTATGTCAGGTGTTCATCGAGTCGAAGAATTCACCGTTTGTCTTGGTCTGTTTCAACTTGGACAACAGGAACTCAATCGCGTCGGTTGTACCCATCGGGTTGAGGATCCGGCGCAGAACAAAGGTCTTGGCCAGGTCGCCCTTGTCGACCAGAAGGTCCTCTTTCCGGGTGCCGGACTTGAGGATGTCGATCGCCGGGAACACGCGCTTGTCTGCGATTTTGCGATCCAGAACGATTTCCGAGTTACCGGTGCCTTTGAATTCTTCAAAGATCACTTCGTCCATCCGGCTGCCGGTATCAATCAAGGCCGTTGCGATGATCGTCAGCGAGCCACCCTCTTCGATGTTCCGCGCCGCACCAAAGAACCGCTTGGGCCGTTGCAGGGCGTTTGCGTCAACACCACCGGTCAAAACTTTACCCGAGGACGGTACGACCGTGTTAAAGGCCCTACCAAGTCTTGTGATCGAATCGAGAAGAATAACAACATCTCGTTTATGTTCGACCAAACGCTTGGCTTTCTCGATCACCATTTCGGACACGGCTACGTGGCGCGTCGCAGGTTCGTCGAAGGTCGAGGACACAACCTCACCCTTCACCGAGCGCTGCATATCGGTCACCTCTTCCGGGCGTTCGTCGATCAGCAAGACGATCAGGTAGCACTCGGGGTGGTTCTGTTCAATCGAATGCGCGATGTTCTGCAAGATCACCGTCTTACCGGTCCGCGGCGGCGCCACGATCAGCGAACGCTGACCTTTACCAATAGGCGACACCAAGTCGATTACACGGGCCGACTTGTCCTTGATGGTGGGATCTTCGATCTCCATCTTCAGGCGCTCATCCGGGTACAACGGCGTCAGGTTGTCGAACAGGATTTTGTGTTTGGCTTTTTCGGGCTCTTCAAAGTTGATCTTCGTGACCTTGATCAGCGCAAAATAGCGTTCGTTCTCATCCGGGGCTTTGATATCCCCTTCGACCGTATCGCCGGTCCGCAGCGAATGCAGGCGGATCATGTCAGGTGAGACATAGATGTCATCCGGACCGGGCAGATAGTTCGCCTCGGGCGAACGCAGGAAACCAAACCCGTCCTGCAGTACCTCAAGCACGCCATCGCCGCCGACGGTCCAGCCCTCATCCGCGCGTTCACGCAGAATCTGGAACATCATCTCGCCTTTCCGCATGGTCGAGGCGTTTTCGATCTCAAGCTCTTCGGCCATTGCCAGAAGGTCTTTGGGGCTTTTGGCCTTTAGCTCGGCCAGATGCAGGGATTCAGTTGTCATGATGATACGAACCTTGGCCGCATGGATCGCGGCACTTCAGTGAAATTTCAGAACGGAAGATACGCCGCCCGGACGGGCGTGTTATGCGTTACATACGCATCAACAGGTCTGGAGTCAAATAGCCCTCAGAACTTCAGAACGACCGCTAGGACGATGGCAATCATCAAAACGGTCGGGACCTCGTTCATCATGCGATACTGGCGTCCTGTGAGCTTATTCCGGCCCTCCAGGAAATCCTTGCGCCGTGCCATCAGCCAGTGATGGAACCAGGTCATCCCGATCACAGCTGCCCCTTTGACCCAAGGCCAGGTCCAGTCCCATCCGACGATACCTGGCGTAAAGACCATGATCAGCCCGCACACCCACGCCACGATCATCGCAGGGCCCATGATCACGCGCAGCAGTTTGTCTTCCATTTCAAAGAAGATTTCCTGCGCCCCATTGACGGCTTGTGCCTTCTCAACGTGGTAGACGAACAGTCTGGGCAGATAGAACAGGCCTGCCATCCACGAAATCACCGCCATGATGTGCAGGGACTTCACCCATGGATACAGCGTGAAAAGTAAATCCGTCATTCTGACTCTCGGCTTGGATCTGATCTTCCCTAATAAAAAAATATGAAAAGAAAAAGGATGATGGTTTTGTAGAGAGGCGAAAATCCGTGGATTACTTTTTTACTCAGGACTTTTCCCCAGGGCGAATAAGTACCTTCACCCGTCTTCCGATTCTGTTGATATTAAAATTACCTATTTAAAAACAATATGTTGTGCTGATATTTATCGTAGAACCATGGGGATAAATCCAAGAGTATTTCCGGATAATCAGGTTATCCTGATTTTCAGACTTATCCTTGCCCAGATTGGATAGTATCCGGGCGACTCGGCGAAGATTTTCCCGAAATTCCCCGGGTTGCGTGTCAACCAGAAAACCATACAAACCACTCCAGAACGTTCATCGAATTGCACACGGGGTTTTCCACATGTCTGTCCCCATTATCCTGGCTTCAGGGTCTGAGATCCGCGCGCAGCTATTGCGAAATGCAGGCGTACCATTTTCGGTCCAGACTGCCCGAGTGGACGAGGACACAGCCAAGCGGGCCCTGCTGGCCGAGGGTGCGTCACCTCGCGATGTGGCCGATACACTGGCTGAAATGAAAGCGCACAAAGTCAGCGACAAATCTCCTGGTGCCATGGTTTTGGGCTGCGATCAGGTTCTGGATTTCGACGGGCAGCTATTGTCCAAACCTGAGACACCCGAAGAAGCGGTAGCACAACTAAAGGCCATGCGGGGCAAGCGGCACATGCTGTTTTCAGCCGCGGTCATCTTTCAAAATGGCGAGCCCCTCTGGCGACATGTTGGACAGGTAAGGTTGCGGATGCGTATGAGTTCGGATGCTTACCTGCGGGACTATGTTACACGAAATTGGGACAGCATTCGTCATGCGGTCGGCGCCTACAAGCTCGAGGAGGAAGGCGTCCGGTTGTTTGCCACCATTGACGGCGACTATTTTAACGTCTTGGGTATGCCCCTGTTGGAGCTTCTCAATTTTCTGGCTGTTAACGGAGTGATTGATCAATGACGGACCACCGCATCCCACTGGCCGGAGTGATCGGGCATCCTGTTGCGCATTCCAGGTCGCCTAAACTGCATGGGCATTGGCTAAAAAAGTACGATTTGGCGGGTCATTATATTCCGATGGATGTGGCCTCTGCTGATCTTGAGCTGGTTCTGCGCACTTTGCCCAAGGCGGGTTTCGTCGGCGCCAACGTGACCGTGCCGCATAAAGTGGCGGCGTTGCGGCTGGCAGATCACGTTTCGGACAGGGCTTCGGTGATCGGTGCCGCCAACACTTTGGTGTTTCGCGAAGATGGGTCGATCCATGCTGACAACACCGACGGCTATGGATTCATGGAGAATCTGCGCAGTGGAGCACCTGATTGGAACCCAAAGGACGGCCCGGCGGTGGTCTTCGGCGCCGGCGGCGCGGCGCGGGCTGTTCTGCATGCGCTTGCGCTGGCAGGGGTGCCCGAAATTTTGCTGACCAACCGCACCCGCACCCGCGCCGATCACCTGAATGAGGAATTTGGTCAGCGCATTTCGGTCGTTGATTGGGTTCAGGCCGGGAATGTCATTGAAGATGCCGAGCTTGTGGTCAACACCACGTCCCTTGGAATGCAGGGCCAGCCGGAACTGCGCGTACCACTGGATGGTTTGCAACCCGGTGCCGTTGTGACCGATCTGGTCTATGCGCCGCTGAAAACCCATCTGCTGTCTCAAGCCGAAGAGGCAGGATGCACGGCAGTGGACGGTCTGGGTATGTTGTTACACCAAGCTGTTCCCGGGTTCGAACGCTGGTTTGGTCTGCGTCCCGAGGTGGATGCGGAAACCCGCGCGGCGGCGTTGGCATGAGTTTTGCGCTTGGTCTGACGGGTTCGATCGGGATGGGCAAAAGCACCACTTCACAAATGTTCGTGGATGAAGGCTGTGCGCTTTGGGATGCGGATGCCGCTGTACATAGGCTGTATTCCAAGGGGGGCGCGGCAGTTGAACCAATGTTGGCGGCCTTTCCGTCAGCCATCGTCGATGGTGCCGTCAACCGGGATGCGCTGAAGCAAATCATCGCGGCGGACGCGGCAGCCCTCAAATCGATCGAGGCGCTTGTGCATCCGCTGGTGGCGGCAGATCGCGCTTCGTTTCGTGAAACTGCAACGGCCGATATTCTGGTGTTCGACATTCCGCTGCTGTTTGAAACCGGTGGTGAAGCGGCGATGGATGCAGTTGCCTGCGTATCAATACCGGCAGAAATACAAAAACAACGGGTTATGGAACGTGGAACCATGACCGAAGCCCAGTTCGAACAGATCCGGGCCAAGCAAATGCCGAATGACGAAAAATGCGCTCGATCGGATTTTGTAATTGTTACGGACACGCTGGACCACGCGCGCGCGCAAGTGCAGAATGTGGTCAGGCAGATCAGGGCGGGGATGGCAGATGCGTGAGATTGTGCTCGATACCGAGACCACAGGATTTGACCCTGAAAGTGGTGACCGGATCGTTGAAATCGGTGCAGTCGAATTGTGGAATCATGTCGCCACCGGCGAGACCTATCACGTCTACATCAATCCCGAACGTTCGATGCCGGAAGAAGCATTCGGTGTGCATGGCATTGGCCCGGACCTGCTGGAACCCCCGCGCCCACCTGAAAAAGGACAGGTCACGCTGAAGGACAAGCCGGTCTTTGCAAAGGTTGGTCAAGGTTTCCGCGACTTTGTCGGCGACGCGAAACTGGTGATTCACAACGCCTCGTTCGACATGAAATTTCTGAATGCGGAATTGGGCTGGATGGGTGTCCCGTTAATCCCGATGGAACAAGCGTTGGACACGTTGGCCATTGCGCGCAAGCGGTTCCCCGGCTCACCTGCCTCGTTGGATGCCTTGTGCCGCCGGTTTGGTATCGACAACTCGAACCGGGTTCTGCACGGAGCACTGCTCGACTCGGAGATTCTGGCCGAGGTCTATCTGGAGCTGATCGGTGGCAGGCAGCCGGACTTCGGCCTGTCTTCTGTGGCGACAGGCATGTCAGGCGGGGGTGACGACTGGCGACCGACACCACGGCCAACGCCATTGCCGTCTCGGGTCACCGAAACAGAACGGGCCGCACATCAGGAGTTTGTGGAAAAACTAGGCGAGAACGCCCTGTGGACCCGCGCCTGAGGCCTGCCCGGCGCGGGTCAAAAGATCAGGCTTCGGTCTTTTGCGCCTGTTCGGCCTGACGGCGCATCAGCTCGTTACGATACAGTGCGACGAAGTCGATGTTGTCCAGGTTGACCGGCGGATAGCCACCATCGCGGGTCACGTCGCTGACGATGCGACGCAGGAACGGGAACAGCATCCGCGGGCATTCGATCATCAGGAAGGGGTGCAGCTGATCTTCGGGCACACCTTCGATGTGGAACAGACCACAATAATCGATTTCGAACAGGAACAGAACGTCTTCCAGGCCTTTTGCCTTGGATTTCAGGTTCAGCTTGATCGCGACCTCGAACTGGTGATCCGGTGTACGCTTTTTCGCGTCCAGATTTACCTGAACAGCGATCTCTGGCTGTACCTCGCCTGACACACCTTTTTGGGCCATGACGTTTTCAAAAGACATGTCGCGAACGAACTGAGACAGAACGCGCATCTGAACTTGCGGTGCGGCTTGGGCCGCGGTGTTTTCTGTGGCGCCTTCTTCGGCCATGGAACTACTCCAAAAATGAAATTCGCCACTGCTTAGCAAGTTGGGCGGGACACCTCAATGCTGGTGCGGCCCTTCGACCCATTTCGAGGGCTTTGCCGGGTCGCTACGCGGGTGAACTTCCGAGAAATCACCGTCGATGATGTCACCCTGATCGAACGGATCGCTGCCTGATCGGAATTGCGCCCCTGTGCCCATCTGGAAATGGGTGATCGTCGCCTTTGATTTGAGGTAGCGGAAAACCGCAACGCGAATGCCGGGGATTAACAAGGCAAATCCAATAGCATCAGTGAAAAAGCCCGGTGTCAAAAGCAACACACCCGACAAAAGGATCATGGCACCATGGGCCAGCGGTTCGGTCGGATCATCCAGTTCGGCAAAGGATCGCTGAAGGTTTGCCAGGGCCATGCGACCTTGTGTCCGCACTAAAACAGTGCCCAGAACGGCCGTCAGAACCACAATTGCAAGCGTTGGCCACAGGCCGATCAATCCACCGACCTGAATGAACAGGGCAATTTCGATGATCGGGACCAATAAAAATGCCAAGAACAGATACATTTGCGTTATCCTTTACCATAGGCCGGGATGTGGACTTGCCACCAACTGTCACCTACATAGTGGCATGAGGCCGCGTGTACAAAGTCTCGGTTCTGAAAAGAGGACGAAATGAACTCACCCCTGATCCAGCTATTGGTGTTAGCCGGAATTGCCATTTTCCTGATCCTGCGCCTGAAAAGCGTTCTCGGCACACGGGAAGGCTTTGAAAAGCCGCCCTTGCAGCAGTCTGACACAAGCAAGTCGCGCCGCGATTTCGAAGTGATCGAAGGCGGTCCGGATCATGACATCACCGACCACGTTCCTGAAGACAGCGAACAGGCACAGACACTCGCTGCGATGAAGCGCGTTGAACCCGGATTCTCGGTTGGCGAATTCGTGCAGGGCGCGCGCGGGGCGTATGAGATGATCGTGATGGGATTCGAAAAAGGCAATCTTAACGAAATTCAGCCCTTCCTGTCCGAAGAGGTGTTTGATTCTTTTGTTTCTGTCGTCGCGTCCCGTGAAGATCAGGGCCTGACGATCGAAGCCGAGTTTGTTGGAGTGCGCGAAACCACTCTGGCTGATGTGAGTTTCGACAAGGATACCAATCAGGCCGAGATCACCATGAAGTTTGTCGGTGAGCTGACCTCGGTCGTGCGGGATCGCGGTGGAGACATCATCGAAGGCAGCCCCAACACCGTCAAACGCCAAAAGGACAGCTGGACCTTTGCCCGCGTCATGGGCAAGGACGATCCAAACTGGCTGCTTGTCGCCACGGACGCATGATTGCAGCACTCCGGTCGCTACTTTTGGTGGGTGTCATGACCGCCACCAGCGCCGCCGGAGCCGAGGCGACGCGGTCCATCCTGTCATTTGACGATCTAGACGGCTGGGCCGATGATGATCATGGCGCGGCGCTTTCGGTATTTCTGAACACTTGTGCTGATCTGGATGATCCGGATTGGCAGGCGCTGTGCGCCGTTGCCCGGTCTTATGACAGCGACGCTGCGCGGCCGTTCTTTGAACTGTTCTTCCGACCGGTTTTGATCGAAGACGGCAAAGACGCGCTATTTACCGGGTATTTCGAACCGGAACTGGATGGATCGAGAGCCCGGTCTGAAAAGTACCGCTATCCGCTTTACAAGAAACCACCTGAAGCGCGCGATGCCGATCGGTGGCTCAGTCGGCGCGAGTTGCTGACGGGCGATGTGATGCAAGGGCGCGGGCTGGAAATCGCCTGGGTGGACGATCCGGTCGAGCTGTTCTTTCTGCAGATTCAGGGCTCGGGCCGAATTCGCCTGCCCGATGGCGGTGCATTGCGGGTCGGCTACGGTGGGGCAAATGGGCACCCCTATCGTTCCATCGGGGCCGAGCTGGTGCGACGCGGTACATTGGGTGCGCATGAGGTTAGCGCTCAGATGATCCGTGCCTGGGTGCGGAAAAATCCCGAGGCCGGGGCCGAGTTGTTGTTCCATAACCCTTCGTATGTCTTTTTCCGTGAGGTTACCCGTGTTGCGCCCGAATTCGGGCCTCTGGGGGCGATGAACCGGTCTGTGACGACGATGCGCAGCATCGCGGCGGATCCGACCTTTACTCCACTGGGTGCGCCAGTCTGGGTTGAAAAAGACGGCAAAGTGCCAATGCGCCGCTTGATGATCGCACAGGATACAGGGTCGGCCATCAAGGGTGCGCAACGGGCCGATATCTTTTTCGGAACCGGGGATGATGCCGGTCAGGCTGCCGGCCGTCTGAAGGATCCCGGTCGGATGGTCGTTTTGCTGCCGATCCAACGCGCCTATGCCCTGTTGCCGGATGAGTTCTGATGTCGCGACGCAAACTAACCGCGGATGAGATCGAGTTGTGGCGTAAGGTTGCCAAGCAGGCTGAGCGCCTGCATCCAGAACTGCCTCAGACCGTTCATCCGTCTACTTTGCCAAGACCCAAGCCGTCCAAAGTGCCTAAACCCCGGATCGACACGTTTGAGCTTGGGCAGAAAGCGCAGGCGAAACCGACCCGGAATGCTCTGAAGCTATCGGTCACTGAAAGCCTGCGGTCCAGCCCTGTGCAGATGGACACCAAAGCTTTCGGCCGTATGAAGCGCGGCAAGCTGAAGCCAGAGGGCAAGATCGACCTGCATGGAATGCGCGTGGACACGGCACATCCGGCATTGGTTCGCTTTGTCCTGACGGCTCAGGCATCAGGCAAACGCCTGATCTTGGTGGTGACAGGAAAAGGCAAAGATCGGGATGAGCCCGGTCCGATTCCCACGCCTCGCGGAGTTTTGCGCAATCAGGTGCCGCAATGGTTATCCCTTCCGCCGCTGGCCCAGGCAGTTTTGCAGGTGACCCCAGCGCATATCAGCCATGGTGGCGACGGGGCTTACTATGTTTATCTGCGCCGCAACCGCTAAAGACTGCGCACGGCTCGGCTGACGCCGATCCAGACCGACAGGCAGGACAATGCAAAGAACCCCCCGATCCAGAGGAACTGAGTTTCCAGGGGGACGCCCGCGTCAATCAGAACCCCGGTTAAGCCCGGCCCGATTGCAGAGCCCAGAACCATCAGAGCTGTGGCCATGGCTTTGATCGCACCGATATGGCGGGTGCCGTAGAACTCGGCCCAAAAGGCGCTGGGCAAGGTGCTATTGGCCCCGACGGTCAGAGCAAGTACGGCCAGACCCAACAACGCGCCGCCAACGGATGTGGCAAGCGACAGGATGACAAATCCTGCCGCCATTGGCAGCTGAAACGTGGGCATCATGCGCGCCGTGCCCCATTTATCCAAAGCCAAGCCAGAGGCAAACATCGCCAACATCGAAACCCCGGTATAGGCGGGAAACAGGGCCACCAGCTGAATATGTGCCCAACCTTTGATTTCAGCCAGATGGACCTGGTGAAAGAAAAACGCGGTTACAAATGCAGACGGACCCAAAAGAGCTGGTGCCATGAACCAGAACAACGGGTTGAACAGGGCCTCTTTCCGCGTCCAGTGGCGCCCTTCCATTCCCACCGCAGAGTAGGACTCTGCAAGGCTTTGCGGCGTGCGCTCCTGGCGCAGCAAACGCAATAGAACCGGAACACCCAGTGCGGTTACACATGCTGCGACCACCCAAAGCCACCGCCAGTCCACCAGTGCCATCGCAGCGACAAAGCTGATAGGCAGCACAACCTCTCCAGCGGCAAAACCCAGCGTGGCGATCGACAGCGCCCGTCCTCGCGTTGCGGTAAACCAACGGGCCATGGCAACCATCGCAATATGAGTGCTCATCCCCTGCCCGAACAGCCGCAGCAAGAAGATCACAACTGGCAGCAGGATAACCCAAACGTTCAGCGCCATCGCCAGTGCGGCTAACGCCAGACCAGCCAGAACCCATGGCCCCAGAACACGAACGCGGAAGATATCCGTCAATCCGCCCGCCCAGATCATCACCACGGCTGAGACCGTCGTGCCGAGCGAGTAGATCCCACCCCAAGCGCCATGGCTCAATCCGAATTCGGCACGGATCTCGCCCGCAAAGATCGAAATGAAAAAGGTCTGACCAAAACTGGACAGGAAGGTCAACAGCACGCCCGCGCTCAACCAGGTGGTGTTCTGAATCAGATACCGACGCAGGTTGAACTGCGTCACGGAGCGCTGACCTTAGCCTGCCCGGATTCCGTCAGAACAATCTCGGTTGCGCCGTCCGGATTGCGTGTGCTTGGTGGTGCAATGACATCAATTCCAGGTCGATCCGGTCCAAAGGTGGAGCTGACGCGGCGAACCGAACTCAATATGGCAAGCAACGCCGGAGAGGTCGCAGCCACGAAATGCGACGATCCTGCGTCACTGTTGAACGCTGTGGTGTCAATGACGCTGATCGGATACTCGGCCAGTTCCTCGACCGAACTGATATTGCCCAGTCGCTGGCTGTCCGCAGTTCCACGCAATCGCGCTGATAGGTTTAGAATCTTGTCTTTCTTCGACACCATCACGATGAACGGATCCGGAGCAGACTTTATGCTGTCCATTTGCGACCGGAACAGATCCACATCCAGATCCGGTGAAATCAGGATCACCCCTTCCAGGTTTCGTTTGGACCAGCCGGGCTCGCGCAACTCGGCTTGGCGCATCATCTCCATCGACAGGGCACCGCCCATGGAATGCGCCATCAGGATCACTCGACTTACACCCATTGCCTTGATGTTTCGGATTGTGGATTCAAGCCCGTCTCGAGCGAACAGCATACTGTCCAGGTCATAGGCGTATCCGGTGCCACTGCCCTTACTGGGCCAGGAATAAATGAAAGTTGTTCCGGGAATACCGATGTCGTGGCTCAACTGCGCCGCCCGAAAAGCGGTTTCGGTCTGCGTGGCGTTGTAGCCGTGGACAAAGATGATGACGTCGTCAACACCACGCAGGCGCGATTTTAAATCTTGCGGCCCGGAATACTCGGTGACGTCTGCCAGAACAAATTGCTTGTTCGGGTTGGGGTTCGCGTACGAGAAGTTCAGGCTTCCCGGCGTATGCGAAGGCGGGATGGAAACGGTAAGCTCGAGGTACCGTAATGCCTCGGCTCGTTGGGACCCATAGGATCCATCAGCCTCGCGAGCGCGGGTTGTCGTCGCAAAGACAGTCACAGGCGTGCCGACCCTCAGGGCGTCGGGCGCAATTTCGGTTACAGACCGATCCACGCAGGCGGACAGCGAAAACAGGGTCACACAGATGATCAGATAGCGTAGCACAGTCGCCCCAATGAGGTTTTGCGCCCACGCTACCTAATTCAAGCCCGGCGTCCAGTCATACCTTTATGGCGGCCGGCAAGTTCCGGCCGGGTTATGTTACAGAACGTAACGGCTGAGATCCGCAGATTTGGTCAACTCACCCAGATTGTCGTCCACAAACTGCGCGTTCACGATGATCTCTGCCCCGGCCTGATCGGGGGCGGTAAAGGACAGTTCTTCGAACACCCGCTCCATCACCGTATACAAACGCCGAGCGCCGATGTTTTCTACGCTTTGGTTCACGTCTGCCGCGATACGAGCCAGCGCGGCAATGCCGTCTTCCGTAAACCCTACCGTGACTTCCTCGGTACCCATCAACGCGGTGTATTGGAGGGTCAGCGCGTTGTCGGTTTCGGTCAGGATGCGTACAAAGTCTTCTTCGGTCAGTGCCCGCAATTCCACCCGGATCGGTAAGCGACCCTGTAGCTCGGGAAGCAAATCCGAAGGTTTGGCAATATGGAATGCGCCTGATGCGATAAACAGAATATGGTCTGTTTTGACGGGGCCGTGCTTTGTCGACACGGTCGTCCCTTCGATCAGAGGCAGCAGATCGCGCTGTACGCCTTCGCGGCTGACATCGCCGCCGCGTGCGTCTGTTCGGGCACAAACCTTGTCGATCTCGTCAAGGAACACGATGCCGTTCTGCTCCACCGACTCCAACGCGATACGGTTGACAGTCTCGTCATCCAGCAGCTTGTCCGCCTCTTCTCCGATCAGGGCTTCATAGCTATCGGCGACGGTCATCCGCTTTTTAACGGTACGTCCCCCGAAAGCCTTACCGAAAATGTCACCCAGATTCATCATCCCCATCTGGCTGCCCGGCTGACCCGGGATGTCGAACATTGGCATCGGGCTCGAGGAATCGGACAGCTCCAACTCGATCACTGTGTCGTCCAGCTCACCAGCCTTGAGTTTCTTGCGGAACATTTCACGCGTGGCGTCACGGGCATCTTCGCCGGCAATGGCTTCGATCACACGATCCTCAGCGGCTTGATGGGCGCGGGCCTTGACGTCTTCGCGCATGTATTCACGGGTCTGGATAATTGCCGCATCTGCCAGATCGCGCACGATCTGTTCCACATCGCGACCGACATAGCCCACTTCGGTGAACTTGGTTGCCTCGACCTTGATGAACGGCGCGCGTGCCAGTTTGGCCAAGCGGCGGCTGATCTCGGTTTTACCAACACCGGTGGGGCCGATCATCAGGATGTTCTTTGGGTAGACCTCATCCCGGATTTCATCCGACAACTGCTTGCGCCGCCAGCGATTTCGCAGAGCAACGGCCACGGCGCGTTTGGCGTCCTTTTGCCCGATGATGAAGCGGTCCAGTTCCGAGACAATCTCGCGCGGGGTCAGGTCGGTCATGTGTGTTCTATCCGGTTGTTTCGAACCGGAACCTAATCATAAGGCGCGAAAACACAAGCTGATCACGCAGATCTCACGCCAACACACGAAAAGCACACGGAAATTCGTGATGATGTGAATCGCCATGTGATCCGGGTATGCGCCATAAACGGCTTCGACGGGCAAACCAGCCTGTATTGGAAACTGGAGAAACACATCATGATGACTCGTCGTTCGCTTTTTGTGAATGCTGCTGCCGCGGGCGCGGCGCTGACACTGGCCAGCGCCAGCGGTGCCCTGGCCGGCGGAAAGAAAAAGGGTCAATTCGAGGGCCGTTCCAACCACGTCACCACAGGTTCAGTGAAACTGACGAAGGACGGCGACCGTTATATTGTCGAACTGGGCGATGATTTCTCATTGGATGGTGGCCCTGATCCGCGCGTGGCGCTGGGCAAGGACGGCACTTATGATCCTGAAACCAAACTGGGCGCGTTGCTGAACCTGACGGGCCAACAATCCTATGCCGTGCCGCCGACCATGGACGTCTCAAAATACAACGAAGTCTACATCTGGTGCGAAGTTGCCGGCGTTCCGCTGGGCGTGGCATCGCTGAACTAGTATTTCTGCAGGGGCCGGATTGCGTCCGGCCTCTGATACACCGTTAGGTGTCGGGACATCCATCTGTTACACTCCTCGGTAAATTTCGAACCGGGGCGCATTTTATGACGAAGATTGCCAAGATCACCCTGCTGTTTGTGGTGTTTGTCGACCTGATTGGGCAGGGTCTCGTGTTTCCCATCATCAATTCTCTGATCATGGAGACGAAATCCGGGTTCCTGCCGGAAAGCACCCCGGAGGGCCGCCGGCATTTCTATTATGGGCTGGTGATTGGATGTTTCTTCCTGTCGTGGTTTCTGGGCGTTGTTTATGTGTCGAAGGTCTCGGATTCCATCGGACGCAAGAACGCCTTGCTGATCTGTCTGGGCGGTGCTCTTGCCGGTTACGCAATTACAATTGCGTCTCTGTATCTCGATAGCCTTTTGCTGCTGATCGTCGGGCGATCGATTACCGGGTTTACCGCAGGCAATCAGCCTATTGCGCAGGCGGCAATGATTGACGGCAGCACCGATGCAGCGGACCGAGACCGCAACATGGGGTACATCGTGACCGGCGTCAGCTTTGGTCTGGTGGGCGGTCCGATCATCGGAGCGGTGCTGTCGGACGCAGCCCTGCTGGGCAGCGCGGCAACGCTGAAAACCCCATTCTATGGCGCCTTCGTTCTGGTGATGATTGCAATATTCCTTGTGGTGTTCTTCTTCAAAGATACCCGTACAGAACGTACAGCGTTTGTTTTTCGCCCTCGGGATATTACCGACAGCCTGATTGCCGTTCGTGGGCACCCGATGGTTTTGAGAATCCTGCCAGTCTACGCACTGTTCATGATCGCCAACGTCACGTTCTATGTGTTCGTTGATAATTTCCTGACCAGCGCGTGGGGCTACGGAGTGATTGGCGGCAGCATGGCTATGGTTGTGATTGGTTTTGCGCTGGCATTCTCCAGCACCTTCCTGGTTAAGCCCGCGCAGGAAAGAGTTAGCAAGCACGTGATCATCTACACCTCGCTGGTCGTCATGGTGATCTGCGGCTTTGGCTTTGCCTTCAGTCCCAGCGGGGTATTGAGCTATGTCCCGGTCTTCTTCTTCTACTTCTTTTTCGGTGTGTCTTACCCGACCTTGCTCGGCCTGTTTTCCTCGGCGGTCAGCGAGACTGATCAAGGCTGGGTCATGGGCGTGACAACGGCAGTCTTCTGTCTGGCCGGCGGAGTCATGTCACTGATCGGCGGTGGGCTGATGAGCATTGATATCCGCATGCCTTACTACATCGTCATCGCGACGGCCCTCATGGGCCTGATCGGGATGCACATGCGCTGGAAGGGTAAAGAGATCAGGGCGCTGTTAGCCTGAGATCGTCTCAACCGTCAGATTGCCGTTGGTGTACACGCAGATATCGGCGGCAATCGCCATAGCTTCACGCGCCACCTGTTCGGCTGATTTGTCGCCGTCCATCATCGCGCGTGCCGCGGCGAGGGCAAAGTTACCACCCGAACCAATGGCGGCGACGTTATGCTCTGGCTCCAGCACGTCCCCTGCCCCGGTGATCACGAACAGATCCTTGCCGTCGGTGACGATCAGCATCGCCTCAAGCTTTTGCAGGTATTTATCGGTGCGCCAGTCCTTGGCCAGCTCGACCGAGGCGCGCGCCAATTGGCCGGGCGTGGCCTCCAGCTTGGCCTCAAGGCGTTCAAGCAGCGTGAAGGCATCGGCGGTTGATCCGGCAAACCCGGCAACAATCTCAAACCCGCCTGGCGACAGGCGGCGTACTTTGCGCGCAGTGCCCTTGATCACTGTTTGACCCAGGCTGACTTGCCCGTCTCCGGCAATGACGATCTTGTCACCCTTTTTGACGCCGATGATCGTTGTGCCATGCCATCCGGGAAAATCGCTGTCTGCCATGAATGCCTCCGTAATCTCTGGCGTCCTATATGGGCTGGGCAGGCAAAGGGCGCAACCCGTTCCAAAACTGCCCGAAAGATATGCACAAAATGCAATCCGGGACTGTTGAACGAGCAATTGTGAGACTCGGCGGTTCGTCCTACATGGGGCTTACAACCGACAACGGGTCGGCTGTTTCATCGAAAAGGACTGGGTACATGGCAACTACTGCAAACATCCATGCGCCGCTCGGAGCAGCTACCATCCTGCACGTAGTGGACGCGTTCACAAATGCTTTCGACACTGTTGTCGAATGGAACACTTCGCGTAAGACCCGCAAGGCGCTTTCGCAACTGAGCGACGCTCAGCTGGACGACATCGGCCTTGTCCGGGCGGATATCGCGAAACTCTGATCCATCATCCGGATCACCAAGTCAGAACAGCCGCCCGGAAATCCGAGCGGCTTTTTCTATGTCAGCACTGTACGTATTTGCCGGTCTGATCCGGAACGAACGCCTCGATAGCGGCAGTGGCAACGACATGCCGGGTACCCGCCTCATCATCGACAACATCCTGGCCGCCCAGGACCGCGCGCACTTCGGCAAGACCTCTTGGCAGGTCAGCAGCTATGACATCGCAATCTACCTGATCAGGGTTTTGAACGCCAATTGTCACCCGCACCCGCATTTCGCTGTGGTCGATTCCCAGCTTTGAAAACAAGGTGATCGAGGAATGATGCAGCGCGTCCTGCACCGCACGTCGGGCGGCCTTGGTGTAGTCCTGACCGTAAAGGTCATTCCCCATACCCATTTCCAGAATGATGCGTTTCTTTCTCATTGCGCAGGCTCCATATCGAACGAGACTGCCAAGGCCGCATTGGCAATGACCGTGTGTCCCGCGTCACCGGGCTTTTCGATATCCAGACCTCCCCGTGTGACAGTAACGTTGGGCTGACCATAAGGAAAAACGTCCAAAAGCCTGCTGGTATCAACCCGATCTGGCTGTTGGACTCCGATCTCTACGTCGATGATCATCGCCTCTTTGGGAAAGCCGAACAGTTCGGCCATGTTGATCGAGTTGTGCCACAGGGCATCCCTGATCGCGCGCAGTGACGCCTCGGTGTAGTCCATGCGCCGCAACGACGTGCCCATCCCGAACTCTACAAGAACCCGTGTCTTCGCCATCTGCTACTCCGATACTCAATAAAAAAGGCGCCTTACGAAAGGCGCCTTGGATCTTTGCCGATCACAACGGATCAGATTGATTCTTCGATCCAGCTTTGCAGCGCGGCCTTGGGCGCTGCGCCTGCACGGTTCGAGACAACCTGGCCGTCCTTGAAGATGAACAGCGCCGGAATGCCACGTACGCCCATCGCGGCGGCTGCGTTCGGGTTGCTGTCTACGTCGACCTTGGCGATCTTCACTTTGTCGCCGTATTCGGACGCCAGTTCCTCCAGCGCGGGGCCGATCTGCTTACAGGGACCGCACCATTCGGCCCAGAAATCCACAACAACGGGGACGTCCGAGTTCTTGACCTCGGCGTCAAAGGTTTCATCGGTTACGGCTACGGTCGACATTTTCTGTCTCCTGAATGGGGAATACTTGGGTTCAGAACGTAGGTGCGGCGATTTGGGAGGTCAAGACGCCCGCGCCCGTCGCAGCGCTTGTGTCACATGTTCGTGGGGTAACCACATCAGGCTCGCGGTGCGCGTCCACAGGATTGCCGTGCGGATTTCGCGCTCCGGATAGATTTGCGAGAGGGCCTTCGCGTAAGCCCCCATTTGCCTCAGCAGCCCTTCGGGACACTCTTCGGCAGTGGCGGGAACCGTGGCATTCGTTTTGAAATCAACAACCTGTATTTCTGAATCGGTGACGATCAGACGGTCAACGACCCCATGCAGCCGGGCCCCTTCCAGATCCGCCGACAATGGGACCTCGGCCAGGGCGTCAGGCGCGAAGACGGATTTCAGGTGATCTGCTGTCAGGACCGCTGCGGCCTCGTTCAGCAATTCCCGCCGATCCAAGTTCTGCATTTCCGGTAAAAGTCGGGCGCAACGCTCGGGCCAATCATGCTGTTGCGCCGCTGGCAAATGCTCGAGAAGCAGGTGCAGACGTGTTCCGCGCAGTTTGGCGGCCTCCTCGTCCAGCCCGTCGTCACCGGGCAAGGCTTTCGCCCCGCCGAGGTCAGAGGGGCTGAGTGTATCCTGTAACGCAACCGGTTCCGGTGGCAATTTTTGAAACATTTCTGGCAAAGCTTCAGATTGGGCCAAAGTGACAGCATGCGTAACCTGCTGCAGTTCTTCCCAATCCCCATGCGCCAGTCTGCGGATGTCGGTTCCTTCGACCTGAACGGCCCCCGCCTTCGCCATGGCGGCTTCGACCATCTGATACCAGCTGGATCCGTCCTTGCCGACATCACCCGCAGCGGCCACAATCAACCACTTTTCCGCCCGAGTTAGAGCCACATACAACAGCCGTAGCCGTTCATTCTCTTCTCTTTCTCGCGCTTCGTTTCTCGCGCGTGTGATCAGGTCTGGTGAGTTATCCGCGGGTACTTTCCATACCGGCGTTCCCTCCGAAACCATGATTTCCGCGTCCCTTGGCGGGGGGCGCTTGCCGGTGTCCGGCAGGATCACGATCGGCGCCTCCAAGCCTTTTGACCCGTGAACGGTCATGACTCGAATCATATCTCCGACGCCGCTCATCTGTCGTTTGATTTCCAGATCGTCGGTCTGCATCCAGATCAGAAAACCAGTCAGGCTGGGTATATCCGTGCGCTCATAAGCCAGCGCCTGCGATAGCAGGGCGTTGATCCCATCTTCGGCCTCGGCGCCCAGACGGCCCAGCAGTTTGCGGCGACCGTCGTGGCGGGTCAGGATGCGTTCGATCAGGTCATAAGGGCGCAAGAAATCGATCTGACCCCGCAGATCATGCAAAACGGCCAGCGTTTCAGGGAATTCCTCTGCCCGGTTTCGCAAAGCCGTCCACAGGAACGGGTCTGTTCGCCGATGTGCCAAGTCAAACAATTGCTGCTCGGACCAACCAAACAGCGGAGATTTAAGGACGGTGGCAAGAGACAGGCTATCTTCCGGCGTTGCCAGAAAACTCAACAAAGCGGCCAGGTCCTTTACCGCCAATTCGGCCCCGACTTTCAACCGGTCGGCCCCGGCGATGGGCAATCCAGCGGACTTGCAGGCGCGGATGATCTCAGCAAACAGATCCGAGCGTCGCTGAACCAGGATCAGAAAATCGCCGGGCCGCACTTTGCGACGCACAAAACGGCCGGGTTCGGAGCCATCCTCAGGGATAGTTTCACCATCATCGATCATGGACTTTATTGAGTTGGCGACCTTTTCGGCCAGAATGACCGTATGGTGCCGTGCACCAGGGCGGTCGACGGGATCGGTCCAATCGCCCTCTTGATTGTCCTCGACCTTTTCTATCACCGGCCACAGATCGACCCGACCGGGCAGATCCGCCTTGAAGGCGCGATGCTGAGACTCTTTGTGAAACCCGGCATCTATTCGGCTTTCGAACAGAATATCGACCAGAGACAGGATCGCGCTGGAGGATCGGAAGGAATATTCCAACGTTGAATCCCACAACTTAGAGCCTGATTCCTGCAGTTTACGACCAAACTGCTCTCGCATCTGGTCAAAGGCCTTCGGATCTGCGCCCTGAAAGGAATAGATGGACTGCTTTTTGTCCCCCACCACGAAAATCGTGCGCTCAACACCTGATCGGGCCCCTTCCCCGCTGGTGAATTCCTGCGCCAGTTTTTCCACCACATCCCATTGGTCGGGGCTGGTGTCCTGTGCCTCGTCCACCAGAATGTGATCAATGCCGCCGTCCAGACGATATAGTACCCACTCCGCCACAGCCGGGTCGTTCAATACTTGCCGGGCGCGCAATATCAGATCGTCGAAATCCAACCAGCCGCGTAACTGTTTGCGTCGTTCATACTCTGGCAAAAACGCGGCGGCGAACCGGCGCAGAACATGGGCTTTCTGCGCCGCGACGAGCGCCAAACGCTGTTCCCGCGCGGCCTCAACCCTCAGCATCAAGGCTTCGAGTTGCGGCATCCAGTCGGCCAGTGCACCTTCACGCAATGGCTTTGTGGGGAAGCCGTTGATTTTGGCGGCAAAGGGTTCTTTTGCAGATTTGCCGGTTAGCAAAACGCTTTCGAGAACCGGAAGCGCCATCAGCTGTGGCCCTGAGAGTGTTGCCAGTTTTGCCGCTGCCTTGGCGTTGTTGCCGCCGCTTTCGGTTAGCGCAGGCAAAAGGGCCTGGATCAGCTCAACCTCACCCCCCAGAAAGACGCTTTTTAGCAACGCATCTTCGTCAAACCCCTTGGGTAATCCGAACCGCTTTAAAAGGTCGAACCAGTCCAGTGGTTGCGAAAACAGGTTTCGCTTTTGCGTGATGGCGGCGGTCAGGTTGTCGAACCCGGTATCAGTTACAAACCGAGCGACGTCCTCGACAAGATCGGCCTGTGGTCCATCGGCAAAATTCTCTACGATTTCATCTCGCAACAAGGCGGCTGCGCGGTCTTCCATTTCGGTGAATTGGGGGCTGACGCCGGCCTCCAGCGGAAACCGGCGAAGTAGTGATGCACAAAACGAGTGGATGGTCTGGATTTTCAGTCCACCGGGCGTCTCGATAGCCCGGGCAAACAGCGTGCGGGCTTGAGGCAGTTTGTCAGGGTCAACGACGCCCTGGATCCCCAGGTCCGTTAGCTGTTCCAGCAAGGGGGCGTCGCTCAGCATCGCCCATTCACCAAGGCGCTTGAACAGGCGGTTCTGCATTTCGCTGGCCGCAGCCTTGGTGTAGGTCAGGCACAGGATATGTTGCGGCTGCACGCCACCTAATAACAGACGCGCCACTCGGTCGGTCAGAACCCGCGTCTTGCCCGAGCCGGCATTCGCCGCCAACCAGGTCGAGGCGTCTGGCCGCGCGGCCTGTACCTGACGCTCGGACGCATCGTTACGCAAGGTCATATCAAGTCCTCGGGGCGGGTCTCCGCGGTGCGGTCCCATTCGCCAAATCGAGCCAAATGGTCATAGTCACCAGCATCAGAGTCCTTGTGTAGCATGCGGCGGGAGGAAAAGCCCTGATCAGGCTCTAAATAAGCTGAAATTAGTTGTTTTAGCTCAGCCAGTACTTTGTCTGGCGGTTCCTTGGTCAAGGGCGCGGGAACCTCTTTATAGGTACCGCCCATGCCGATGAAAATGGCCTGTGCAACGGGTGATGGGTCGAACCCTTCAATACCACCCTGTTCGGCCATCGCGGCCTCGATCAGCAGCTGCTTGTCAAACTTGGCCTGCTGGCTCTCTGATGGCGGCGTACCGGTTTTGTAATCAATGATTTGCAGCGCACCACGGCTGTTGCGGTCGATCCGATCCGCCCGGCCTGCTATGATGAAGTCCAACGGCGATAGTTTCAGTGCCATTGCTGCTTCGAATGCTACGGGGCCGCCGTTGGCCCGCCGGCCCAATTCCGCACTCAGGAACGCATCGGCGATCCGCGTAAGGCGCGCCAGCCATAACTTGCGCGCTGTGGGCCAGGCTACTTGGGTCTCCAGCAAGGCGTTGGAGCGCTTTAGAAAGTTTTCGCGAGTCAGAAGCGCGGAATCCAAAACGCTGTCTTTAATGAAATGTTCCAGAATCTCGTGGATGACGATTCCACGCAGCAAGGCGTCCGGGGCGCGCACCAAGGGATCCAGCGGTTTCAGTCGAAGTATGTGTTTGGCGTAGATCGCATAAGGATCGCGGATCAGACGCTTGATCTCGGTAACCGAAAGCCGCCTCGGGCGAGCCGCGACCGGAGGTTTGGGAGAAGGACGATGTGCGGCCTCTATCCGGGGCGCGTGTTCCAGAGCTTGCGACCAGTGCAGCCATTGCTGGCCACGCTCGCGCATTTTGGACAGCACCTCCGGACCACCCTGCCCCTGCAGGCCTTGCAGCAGGTTTGTCAGGCGGTTCAGCCAGCGTGACGGAACAGTTTCGGCGTCATCCGAACGCATGGCGCGTGTCAGCCAGACTTCGGGCGCACCGACAGCTTGCTGAAAATCATGCGCTGATAGCCCGATACGCCTTTCCGGCAGCAGCAATCCTGCCTTGTCGCGCATCTGGCGGTTCAGCCAAGGGTCTGGCGCAGCAGCTTCGGGCCAGCTTCCTTCGTTCAAACCTCCAAGGATCAACAGATCGGCCCCTTGAACTCGCGCCTCAAGGGTCCCCCAAATCATGATATGCGGATGCGGAGCGTCGCGATCACGGACCTCTTCCCCCGCCAGCAAAGCACCCAGCAAGGCAGAGAAATCGTGCGCGGTCATCGAACCGCCATGCTCTGCTTCGGTTTCCAATGCAGTCAGAATCGCCAACGCCTTTTGGCCCGCGTTTTTGTCCCAAAGCGTGCCCGTTTCGCCGGAAGTTCCCGCTGAAATCGCCTCGGCGAGTTCACGCAAACGGTTGACCCAATTTGTCAGCGGCAGCTCGCCCGGAAACTGCCGGTCGCAAAAATGGATGGTGACCCAACGTACCCAAGCCTCGACACCGTCCTTGCGATTAGCAAAGCCCGACAGGCTGGCCGCATCGGGGAACGGAGGTCCATTGCGGCGCAAATCAAGCTCAAGATCGCGCGTGTGCAGCAAATGTGCCCCACGGTCACCGCCGTCATGGCAAAGCGGGTGTTTCAGTAGTGTCAGCAAGGCCTCACCGTCCAATCGATGGGCAAACAAACCTGCCACGTGACGCAGGAACCGACCAGGTGGGGACAATTGCAGCGGCAGGCCAGCGCTGTCATCCGGCAGAATATTCCAGCGGTCCAATGCGGCGCTGACCTGGCGGGTCAACATCCGATCCGGTGTAATCAGAGCGGCGGTCTGACCGGTCTCGGCCGCCTGACGCAGACGCAGAGCAATCGCCAGCGCTTCAGACCGCGGCGATTGCGCCTCGATTAGCGTCAGATCTTCAGTTGCGGCCTCTAGATTAGTCAGGCGCGGGCCTTCGCTCATCCATGCATCAGTGATGGGCGCGGGGCGTAATGCTAACGAAATCAATTTGTTGCGCGTGGGCGAAGGTACCTGATCTTCGGTCCAAGGTTGGATCTGATCCGGGGACAGGTTCAGTTCGCACATTAGTTTGTGGAACCGGAATTGTGGGTGATCTTCAGAGGCCAGCGCATCATCCATATTGCGCCAGACTTGATCAGGCTGGTCAAAATCGTAACCCGGCAGAATGAGGGCACCTTGCGGCAATTGCGCCACGGCCTTCATCAACATCATCGTGGTTCCGCGCGATCCGGTAGACCCTGCGAGGATTACAGGATGCTGAGGCGGGCTCTCCTGCCACTGCGAAATCAGTGTTTCAACTACGCGCCGCTGCCGGGCCTGTGCGTCCAAGGCGCCCTGTTCCGCATCTATGAAGTGATCCGCGATGCCGATGAACGCCTGCGCCCGCGCCCAATGGCCAGACATGTCACTAACATCCAGCTGACGAATGGCGTCGGGCGACACACCTTCACCCTGCATTTCATCGATCAGGGCGGCCAGACTGTCGGAAAGGTCGAACAGCGAGGATCGTGCGGCCAAATCTGGCTGTTGTTCCAGCAATTTGGCGATCAGCTGGGTTAGCTGAAGTCTTCGGCGCAGAGGTGGAACGGCAGGAGGAATATGTTCCAGGTCCGCACCGGCGCCAAGATCTGTTACAAGTGACATTCGCGGTAACAGGCATGGTGAACCCTCGTCGAACAGATCGCGCACGCGGCGCGCCATCCGGCGGGTATTCACCACCAGTTGAACTCGCGCCAAGCTTTCCGGCGGCAACGTAGCGCTGCGCATGCGCAAGCCGTTCACCAGAACCTTGGGAAAATCCGCGCCCGGTGGTACAGCGAAAACTCTTGGCTTGGTGACGGGTTCAAACATCGGCAATCAAACCTTCAGCCAGCGCGATACCTTCGGGCCGTCCGACATCGCACCAGCGTCCGGGGTAGCTGAGTGCAAAAAGACGTTCTTGCTCGTGAATCCTGTCCCATAGCAGGTTGAGGGAAAAAGCCTCTTGCGGGAAATCGTGCAGCCCGTCGGTTTTGAGGATTTGTGCGCCGCCGTAGACCAGACCCGGGCCCCTGCTAATCCGGCCAGTTTCGTCCGCGGTGAAATCGCCCGGTCCGGAATGGCCGATGGTCTGACCCACCGGAATGCACATGAGCAATGCATCCATCTCTTCGGGGTTCCATGATTCTTGGAGCAATTTCAATGGATTGACGCCAGACCAGATGGCATCGGAATTCAAGGTAAATACTGGGTTGGACCCAAGCAGTGGCAGCGCGGCGCGTAAACCCCCACCGGTTTCAAGAATCCTGGGGGTCTCGTGTGACAGCAATATTCCACGGGGCTTCAAGTGCGCGGCCAACTGGTCAGCTCGGTAATGAAGGTTCGCAACCACGCGTTTGGGCCCGGCGTCTTCGACCAGATCCAGGGCATGGTCGATCAAAGGTCGGCCAGCAACGTGGATCAAGGGCTTGGGCTTATCATTGGTCAGCGCACCCATGCGCGTTCCGAATCCTGCGGCAAACAACATGACGGCCTGCGGCGTTCGGGTCATTGCGACCTCAGTCTGGCTAGGTTTTCAGGGGTTGGTTTCGGCAGAGCCTCTCGCAGCAAATCGGCCACGGGTACCAGCGCCGGATGTTCCAGATCGCGCATCAGATGCGCCCAAGCGGCCGGAATCAGATCGACATAGTGCGGTTTGCCATAATCTGTGGCCAGACGGGCGAAGCCCCCCAGAATACGCAGATTGCGTTGAGCGCCCAGAACGCTGTACGCCGTGCGGAAATCATGGCTGTCAACACCGGTTGCCGTGATATACCGATCAATCATGCGCATTTCGATCCCGGCGGGAACCGACCGGCGAACATCCTGTAACAGCGACATCAGATCGTAGGCCGGATGACACAGCATAGCGCTTTGAAAATCCAGCAAACCCACCCGAGCGACGCCCTCGCGCTCAGGCAGCCAGATCAGGTTTTCTGCATGATAGTCCCGTTGCACCACAACACGCGTTCCGCCCGTTTCGCGATGAAGGATGTCGGCAAAACGCAGTTCGAACCGGGACCGGGCATCGGAGTCGTGTGTGCCGAGTATGCCTTGAGAGTATTTCGTGAAGGACAGCGCTGCGAATTCGGTCATCAGGGCTGGATCGTAGCTGTCCAGGGATAAGACCGGTGCCGCGTGCAGATGGACCAGAACATCTGTGGCTGCGTCGTAAAGCATCCGCTCGGACGCGGGATCCTTTTCCAGGACACGCGCAAACAATGCATCACCCAGATCTTCGAGCAAAAGGAAGCCGTACTGGCTGTCCTCGGCGTATATTTCTGGTGCGCTCAATCCAATCGAGCGCAGGTATTGAGCTATCCGCACGAAAGGTTCAACATCTTCGCCTTTTTCCGGCGGCGCATCCATTAACACTGCAGTTCGGCCTGTGGTCGGATCGGTAAGTCGCTCGTATCGACGGTTTGACGCATCACCTGCCAGCGGCGCGTGCGTCGCATTTGCCCAAGGGGTCTGAGCGATCAGCGCTTCAGCCAGAATAGCCCGGTTGGTCATACAGAGTTCTCCAGCCTTGAAGCCCACTTTGGATCGGACCAGGACAAGATTAGATGACGGGTATCCTCGTCATCTGTGTCGGCTCGAAACTTCAGTGTTAGAGCCGAATTCGGTCGGACAGAGCCAAGTTTGTCCGGCCATTCAACAAGGCAGATGCCGGTTTCAAACGCTTCGGTTAGTCCCAATTCTTCAACCTCTTCGATTGCCGTCAGGCGGTACAGATCTGAATGCCAGACTTCGCCAACCCCGGTGTCATAAACCTGAACCAAGGTGAAGGTTGGCGATGGGATATCTTCCGGGTTTGCCAATACAGACTGGATCAGGGCGCGCGCAAAATGGGTTTTCCCGCTGCCGATGGGTCCATCTAGCAACAGTACATCGCCGCGTTGCAGCGTTGACCCCAGACGGGCAGCCAGAACCGATGTTTCTTCCGGTGATTTCAGTGTGATCGACAGCGGCGCATTCATGGCGCCACAATGAACCCGAGCCCGATCCTCTGCAACCCGGTTCAGGCGCTGATTTTTTGCAATCTGTCCATATTTTCGATGCTGTCCAAAGTGGAAAATCGAACGATGGTTGCACCGTTCTGCATCGGGCTGATGGTGCAACTCAACTGCGTACCGTTGCGCATCTGGATTTCCGAGGACCATTCTGCCCGATTGTCACGCATTTCAACGAAATCGCGAATTTCCCCCAGAACAGGCGTGGCATAGCATTGCTCCTGCCAGCCGCGTGTCACATCCAGAACAGTGATGGGGTCAAAGCCGACCTCATCGCTGTCGCCCCACAGCGATTGATAAGCATAGTTGGTAAAGGCCAGCGAACCGTCATCAGCGAACACGATGATAGCATCGGCCAATTTGTCCAAAATGGATTGCATCAGGTCCATTTCTGACCGGAACCGGCGCGTCAGAGTGATTTCGGCTGTGATATCTTCAAACAGAAACGCCACCGCTCCGTCGGGGTGGGGGCGGCCACTGACGGAATACACCGACCCAGACGGCAGCGACCATGTCTCCTGGTAGTTTCCGTCTTGCGCAGCTTCGAGCAGGTCGTTCATCTGCCGACGCCAGCTGCGGTAATTCTTGGGCTCCGGCATCATATGCTGATCCCGCATTCGATCGAAAAAGCTGGAAAGGCTAGGGCGGCAGCTGAGGAAATCCGGGGGTAGGGTGGTCAGGTCGATCAGCGCCGGATTGAACAGCGCCAGCTGTCGGTTCCGATCGAAAATGGCTAGTCCGATAGATAGCTGAGCAAAGGTTTTGGTCATCGTCTGTACGAATTTGCGTTGGGCCGTTTCGGCCTCAACAATAGCGTTGATGTCAACCGCGTAGAACAAATGCCCCTGGTCCTGATCTACATGGGTCAGATCAAACCACATCTTGGCTTCGTTTTTGCCGACCGTGATAGACATACGGGTTTTGCGCCCAAGGGGCGCCTCGTCCACAAGGGCTGGAAACAGCGGGGCCGTCAGATCAGCGTCCGGCCCACGGGCTTTGCGAACCAGAGCGACATAGGCCGCGTTACACCAGCGAATTTTTTCGTTGTGTCCCAGAAGCCAGACGGGATAAGGGGCCTTATCCATGGCCAGACGGATCGGGTCATTGGGATCGCGCCGTTTGGGGCCCGGAGCGCCCGTCAGATCGCGCAGCTGGACACGAAGGATTCCATCAATCCACTCGCACAGCACCTCTCGTTCAACGGTGCAGTCTATGGCGGAGACGACCAGATTGCCTTCGTCTCGCACGATTTCGGGGGTTTCGGGAAAGGCGGGAAAATCCCGTTGTAATATCCGTCGCAGGTCGCCCCAGTCGGCAATACGCTCAAATCCAGCCAGGGCGATGTCGGAGTGGCTGATCAGCTGGTCGCCATCAAACAGAAAAACCGTGTCAAACAGTGAGGCAGGAGAGGACAACCCGAAATCCGCAGGCCTGTTCGGGCGGCGCGGTAGCAGCCACTGTACCGCAAAGGTGATCGAGACCAGACTGATCCCGGCCAGAATGATCCAGTCCACCATGGTTTCCGCCTCTGACAAATGCGCGAACCGTTATGGGTAATAAAGGTTAATAGCGTCTTAATTCAGATTTGGAACGGTTGATTTGCGCCTGAAGGAACCGGTGAGTCGCCAGTTTGAGCGTCAATCAGATTGCGCGGCCAAACCACCTGAACGATGGCGCCGCGCCGGTCGGTCAGCTTGGTCAGGTTTTGATAGGGGTCGACACCATTTGCGAATTTCAGCTCGGCGCCGCTGCGCTCCAGCAATGTTTTGGCGATGAACAGGCCCAAACCCATGCCTTCGTATTCTGGACGAGTGCGTTGGTCGGATTCGGATCGCCGCCGACGCACAAACGGGTCGCCAATGCGCCCGAACATTTGAGGCGGAAACCCGCGCCCGTCATCCATGATGCATACGGTGATCCAGTTCGAAGTCCACTCGGCCTCGACCCAGACATTCCCTTGTGCGAAATCCACGGCATTCTGAATCAGGTTGCGCAGTCCGTGGATGATTTCGGGTTTACGCAGGATCGACGGCTGCTGAACATCGCCATCCCCGGTTGGGCCTTCGTCGAAATGCACCTGTTTTCCGCGATTGATATGTGGCTCGGCGGCCTCGTGAATGACGCTGGACAGAGGCGCTTGGCGCAAATGCAGGTCGTCCTTTCCTGCCCGACCCATATCGCGCAGAATATCGCGGCACCGGTCAGCTTGTTCCCGGATCAAAGCTGCATCTTCCTTCAGATCTGGACGAGCTTCCAGTTCTTCGATTAGTTCCGAGCTGGCCAGTTTGATCGTCGCCAATGGTGTGCCCAACTCATGCGCGGCTGCGGCGACTACTCCGCCCAGATCGGTTAGCTTTTGTTCGCGGGCCAGTGCCATATGAGTGGCCGACAGCGCCTCGGACATTGACTGCACTTCGGAACTCACCCGGTGGGAATAGGCGCCCAGAAACACGATAGCGATGACTATTGCGGCCCAGTTGCCAAACAGAAGGATGTCGGGGGTGTCCAGGACCAGCCCCAGATTGGTCCGCAGTGGCAGGTGGAATTGCGCCAGCAACGTCGTCAGCACGATCGCGACACTGCCCACAATCAGGGTTGAGCGCGTGCTCATCACGCTGGCCGAGATTGTCACCGGACCTACAAGAAGCAACGCAAAGGGGTTGTTCAACCCGCCTGTCAGATACAGGAGAAACGACAGCTGCAGCAGGTCGAAGAGAACCATCAGAAAGTTCTCATATTCGGACAGGCGTTTGTTCTCGGGAAACAGCAGGATCGCAGTCAGGTTCCCCATTACCGAAACGCCAATCGCCATATAACACAGGCCCAGCTCAAGCTGGACGTGATAGGTTTTCTGCGCCACGGTGATCGCGGTGATCTGACCGATGATGGCCACCCAGCGCAACAGGATCAACGTGCGCAGGCGAATCCAGCTGCTGCGTTCCTGGCCACGCCAAAGACTGGTATTGGAATTTGCCATTGGTCTATTATGTCCTGTTGCACCGGCTGAGTAACTTGATAGGTGTCCGGGCCGAAACGATCAACAACCCCCTGCATCAGGTGACAATCATGACCCGCCTCTACGCCATTCTCGCAACCGTTATTCTGGCCGTGGGTCTGGGCGCCATGTGGTTGCTGACGCGTGGTGCGGGCTCGGATGACAAGTTTGCTCAATGCCGGACCAGCCAGATCGCTGGCGGAACCGCTGCCATTGGCGGGCCCTTCGAACTGATTAATGCCAAGGGCGAAACGGTCACCGACAAGGACGTGATCACCGAACCCGCAATGATCTATTTCGGTTATACGTTCTGCCCCGATGTCTGCCCGCTGGACACGTCGCGCAACGCCGAGGCCGTCGATCTGCTGGCCGAGCGTGGCCAATCGATCACGCCCGTATTCATTTCAATTGACCCGGACCGCGACACGCCCGAGGTTGTGGGTGATTTTGCCTTTAACCTACATGAAAAGATGATCGGGCTGACTGGATCGCCCGAGCAGGTCAAGGCGGCAAGCAAGGCCTACAAGACCTATTTCAAAGCGCAGGATAAAAGCGACGAGTACTATCTGGTCGATCACTCGACCTTTTCCTATCTGGTGACACCTGAAGATGGGTTCGTGGAATTTTTCGACCGCAACACTTCGGCCGAGCAGATGGCGGATCAGGTCGGCTGCTTCCTGGATAAGATGTAGCTGAAACGTGTTGTTTGACCTTTGTCATGGCGCTGCTATTACTCTTGTCTAAGCCAACGGCGTGAAATAGCGGAAAGAATAGAAAATGGCGGACAGCTCTCCACTCGACATCGGCCCCGATAAATCCTTGCTTCTGGTGGACGATGACGAGCCATTTCTGAGACGTCTGGCCAAAGCCATGGAAAAACGCGGGTTCGAAGTTGAAACCGCAGGCTCTGTCGCCGCAGGCCGCGCCATTTCCACCGCCCGCCCGCCCGCCTATGCAGTGGTCGACCTGCGACTTGAGGATGGCAACGGATTGGACGTGGTCGAGGTGCTGCGGGAAAAGCGCCCTGACAGCCGGGTTGTGGTTCTGACCGGATACGGCGCGATTGCCACAGCCGTGGCCGCCGTCAAGATCGGCGCGACGGATTATCTGTCAAAACCCGCAGACGCCACTGACATCACCAACGCGCTGCTGGCCAAGGGCGACGAACTGCCTCCGCCGCCGGAAAACCCCATGAGCGCGGATCGCGTGCGCTGGGAGCATATCCAACGGGTTTATGAGCTGTGTGACCGGAATGTATCCGAGACAGCGCGACGGTTGAACATGCACCGCCGGACATTGCAGCGGATTTTGGCGAAGCGCAGTCCGCGGTAGCGCACTGCTCCTTGAGCTTTGGTTCGATACTATCCCATGGTGAGAGCTAGTTCATAGACTTCAGGCGAGTAAGAACTTCATCGATCGCGTCCACCAACGGACGGCAGCTCAGCGAGACGACTTGAGTGAAGTGACCGCTAACATATGTTTGGACATAGTGACCATGCCATCCATCACCGTTGCATTTTCTAAGCGTAAGCTGGTCGTTGCCTTTATAGTTCAATGAATACTCGCCCAGCGAAACCTCACTGTATGTTGACCGATATTCGGCAATCTTGGTTATCTGGGAAATCCCTTTGAAACTACTTGTTGGAAAGGGCTCTTCGATCAATATGTTTGTTCTATTTGGCGCCCCCATGTACACAGATAGGCCGCTATCTAGATCGTGCGTGTAATCAATAATGAGCGTTGTACCTGACGCTAACCCCGCACCAAATCTTGTACTTGAACTAGTGGGACCATCCTTGGTTGGGACAAACTGACTTGTGATAACATTGCACACAATTCGACCATTTATCGAATCTTCTTGTGCAAAAGACTGCGAAGCCAAAAATGAAATCAGGATTGTAAGGACGGTTCTCATAACGACTACCCCCAATCACTTTACTTAAAATCCGCCACCAAGTCACGGGGCTGGGTTTGGCCTCCAATAATCTCTACCGCTTGAACACTAGCTATGAGGGATAATTGCCCTTGGCTGTTAACGAAGATTGTGGGCTCAGAGCTGACGTTGCTTCAAAATGGGTTGCTAAAGTAACCCTATCAGCGCTCCATGCCGATCCGAATACGCATTTCTTACCTCAACCGGTGGTCTGAGCCTGATCTCCAACCCCTCCATCACGGCCATATCCGGGCGGCCAAAGAACTTGGTGGCTTCAGCTTCGGAAAAGCCCGCGATCTGGGTGGCCTCCATCCACGCGCTGATCTTGTCGGCCTTCTTGATCTGACGTTTCACCGTTTTCGGCACCGCAGCAGGCAGGCCGAACCGGATGTGGATTGCCGCCGCCAAACGGTCATCCAGCGCGCCATAGTCCGGGCCGACGGCGGATTTCACCGGTGAGATCATATCTCCGATCACATATTCGGGTGCGTCATGTAACAATGCCGCGAGCCGCCATTTTATCGGTGCTTTGGGGGCAATCCGGCCAAAAAGCTCTTCCACCAGCAGGGAATGCTCGGCCACGGAATAGGCGAAATCGCCGCGTGTTTGCCCGTTCCAGCGCGCCACAAAGGCCAGTCCGTGGGCGATATCCTCGATCTCGATATCTACCGGTGTAGGGTCCAGCAGATCGAGCCTGCGACCAGACAGCATCCTCTGCCATGCTCTGGGTTGTGTTGCCATATTGCCATGCCCCCTGACGCCAGACGCGCCTGCGCCGCTTTTTTATGCTATGATGTACCTGTCTGGATCACTTGCTGCCAACATTTTCTTGAGCATTCGTGCTTTGAACGGGTGCAGGATGATCACGACATAAGGACTGAGGGGGGTGCATACTCCTCCCGGTGAGCCCCTCTCGAAACGAAACTCGTATCGAAAGGAGCAAGCTATGTTCAAACGCTTATTCGCAATTGCCCTGACCTTTGGAATGGCTGCCACTGCGCCGCCCGCTTTTGCCCAAAGTTGTGCAATGCGCGACGATGTCATTGCCAAATTGCAGAACAGTTATGCCGAAGAACTGACTTTTGGCGGTCTGCAAAAGACACGTGGCGCGCAAATGGTCATGGAGGTCTGGTCCTCGAAAGAAACGGGTACTTATACCGTTTTAGTGACCCACGCCAACGGCATTAGCTGTATTGTTGCCGCCGGCACGGATTTCTTTGAAGCAATACCCAAGATCAAAGCTGAGGGTACGCCAAGTTGATTTCATAGGCGTTAAACCCGTTTCCGGCCATCTCCGTTGCCACTTGCCTGAAGGGATGCTAGTGGCTGCCCGGACCAATTTTTACCGGGATGGAGCTTCTGATGGCCGGGGACTATATCGTCAAAGACATTTCACTGGCCGAGTTTGGCCGCAAGGAACTGGACATTGCCGAAACGGAAATGCCAGGCCTGATGGCCCTGCGTTCCGAGTACGGTGAAAGCAAACCGCTTAATGGCGCGCGAATTGTCGGTTCGCTGCACATGACCATCCAAACCGCTGTTCTGATCGAAACGCTGGTGGCGTTGGGCGCTGATGTGCGCTGGGCCTCTTGCAACATTTTCTCGACCCAAGACCATGCGGCTGCTGCGATTGCCAAGGCCGGCGTACCGGTTTTTGCTATCAAGGGTCAGACGCTGGAAGAGCACTGGGATTATCTGGATAAGTCGTTCCTGTTTGCAGACGGCCCCAACATGATCCTTGATGATGGCGGTGACGCAACACTGTATATCCTGCTGGGTGCTCGTGCCGAAGCCGGAGAGGACATCATCCCTTTGCCGTCCTCGGAAGAAGAAGAAGTCATCAAAGCCCAGATCGCCAAACGCATGGCAGCCTCGCCGGGTTGGTTCACCAAGATGCGCGACCAGATTCAAGGCGTGTCCGAAGAAACCACCACCGGTGTGAACCGCCTGTACCAGTTGGTGAAGGACGGCCAGTTGCCGTTCCCGGCGATCAACGTGAACGACTCGGTTACCAAATCGAAGTTCGACAACAAATACGGCTGCAAGGAATCGCTGGTCGACGGTATCCGCCGCGCGACCGATACCATGATGGCAGGAAAGGTTGCTGTGGTCTGCGGTTATGGTGATGTCGGTAAAGGTTCGGCTGCGTCCCTGCGCGGCGCCGGAGCCCGGGTGAAAGTGACCGAGGTTGACCCGATCTGTGCCCTACAGGCTGCTATGGACGGCTTCGAGGTCACTTTGCTGGAAGACGAAGTCGCAAGTGCCGACATCTTCATCACCACCACCGGCAACAAGGACGTGATCCGCATCGAGCATATGCGTGAGATGAAGGACATGGCCATCGTCGGCAATATCGGTCATTTCGACAACGAAATTCAGGTGGCCAACCTGAAGAACCACAAGTGGACCAACATCAAGGACCAGGTGGACATGATCGAGCTGCCCTCGGGTAACCGCATCATCCTGCTGTCCGAAGGACGTCTGCTGAACCTTGGCAATGCCACTGGTCACCCTTCGTTCGTAATGTCGGCCTCGTTCACCAACCAGGTTCTGGCGCAGATCGAACTGTTCACCAAGGGCGATGAGTACGAAAACAAGGTCTACATCCTGCCCAAACATCTGGATGAGAAAGTCGCGCGCCTTCATTTGGACCGAATTGGCGTGAAGCTGACCCAGATGGATGGCGAACAGGCGGCCTATATCGGCGTGAAGCCGGAAGGACCGTACAAGCCCGAGCATTATCGTTACTGATTTTCGCTTCTCGCTGAATAGAGACGGCGGTCCGTGCGGCCGCCGTTTTCATTACCAAGTCTTCAACGCAAGGTGGGGAAGAAATCCCCACGTCCTTGTGGCGTGAAATCCAGAACGTTCCAGAGTGGCCAGGCCGAATCCACGTGCCTTGGGTGCCAGTCACTCGGTTGAAAGAACATCTCGGAACTCCAGAAGTGACGGATTCCCTCCTGATCCCGCTGAAAGACGTTCAGGATCGGCAGTTGGCTGCCATCCTCTGATTCGGCCAGATAGTCGCGCTGATAATCCGTACCCAGTGCTGAATAGAGTGGAAGATCGTTCCAGCCCATTTTGATTTTCAGTTCAGCCAGTATTTCAGGGGTATTCTGAGCGACGACCGCAAAGGCGATTTTTTGCGAAAGATGTACGACCTGCCCGTTCAGCCCGTCGAGAAGGGCCGAACACATCGGGCAGGGGCCTTCGGCATTAGGGCCATACATCAATGAATAAATAGCCAAGGTGTCATGGGAACCAAATAAAGATGACAGGGGCGCAGCTGCGCCTTGAACGGTTCGAAATGCATAATCTTGCGGGATCGCCCCGCCTTTCGGCAAACCACGCCGCAATCTGGCCACGTCTTCAATCCGGGCTCTCAGCTCGACTTCGGCATTTAGCAACTCATTTCGGGCGGTGCGGTAATCAGGGCTTTCATTCGGTAGGGATACGCTCATTGCAACCTCCTGGTCTGAAAATTTAACAAAAATGTTAAATAAAGAAGGCCTGGAAATCAAGCCCGATCAGAATTCGGGATCAGTGAAGGGGGGAATGCGCGGAATTTTTCCCTTTGTGCAAATTCTTGCGCCCGTTACCGTGTCTGCGGCGCTGGAGTGGCCAGAAATGAACCCAAATCAGGAGACAACAATGGGAAAACGCGACGAACTGATCGCTAAATATGCCGAAGACCTGAAGGCGAAATGTGGCATGGATGCCGATATGGACTTGTTGACCAAGGTCACTATAGGTTGCGGCCCGGCCATCTACGACGCCGATGCGTCCACCGTTGCGGCAAGCCAGGAGGGCGAGCTGGAGACGGTTAAGAACAATTTCCTCATCAAAAAGCTGGGTCTGTCGGATGGTCCCGAGCTAGCGGAAGGCATCAACAAGGTTCTGGAAACATATGGCATGTCCGAGCGCAACAAGTATCGCGCCGTGGTCTACTACATGTTGACCAAACATTTCGGCAAGGAATCGGTTTACGGCTGATCATCTCGTTAATGTCTTGCGCCCGTCGGACTATCTGATGGGCGCTTTGACTTTTCTATATATTTTAAATACTTGGCGCTTTCTTATTTGAACTGATATCGGCTAACGTCAAGCTGTGACCAGGACGGTCAGGACCAAGAATTTCCATACGCGTGTGGTGAGTAGGGAACACGCGGGGGTTGGGAAGGTTCTGCATCGTCGGAACCTTCCCGATAATCTCACCTGAATTCGTTAAGAAGCCTGGCGACAAACTGCTCGATCTTTTGAGACGAGCCACTTGAGTTGCGTTTCGGGCTACCACCCTGTCCAGCCAAATATACTTCAATTCGCCCCGGTCGCGTTTTAGTACCAGCGTTTGTAAAATCTCGTGAAACACCGCCAAGTGCCCTTGCCGCCAGCGCAGCCTTTTTTGCGTCAATCGGGTGATAAAAACGAACTTGGGTTTCTTTAACCGAGTAGTGTACCCGTGATGTCGCGACAACCTCAGCCCGGCTCTCGGTCAATGCCTCAAGCGCGTTGGTGCTGGTGTTATCAGACACTTTGGCTGGAACAAAAAGTGACACCTCCGCAATGCCGGTCTGGATTTGCGACGGAAATGAATCCGGTATGCCCAGTGCCTGAAGAACGGCTACGTCCACGTTCGTTGGCACCGGCTCATCCGAATACGCAGGGCCAGTAGGTAATGCAGGTGCAGGCCCAGCTATTGACGAGGACGCAGGCCCGTCGACAGCCTGGATCGAGGATAGTGGTAATCCTGCAGAAGTGTCTTCTGGCAAATCCGGCGCATAGTCGAACGTAGGAAGCGGTTCGGCCAATGTTGACGCAGAAGCGGAAAAATCCATAACGCCCCTGAAGCTCGGAAGTTCGGGCTGGAACATGCTATTGGCAGCATCCTCTGCCGATTGGGTTAATGACATAACTTTGGAGAATTCTGCCAATATGTCAGCCTCCAACGGTGGTGAAGCAATATTGGCCGCGGCCCTGATCTGCGATGGTGGGATTTCCGGAGAAAGAGCCTGACTTACCTCGGGCAATTCTTCAGTATGCCGCCAGTTGCCTAAGAGACTGGTGGCTGCCCATTGCAAGACGGCTCCGCATATCATTGCTGCCAGAACGATAAGAAGGATGCCAGACGGCAATTGGAACTGGTATTTCCGAGCTTGGGTAGTTGAGTGGGTAAACTTGTAAACAACCCGCTCGAGCTTCGAGACGCCCTGTGTGGGCGGCGAGCTGTCGTCTTGTTTTTGCGGCATAATCTCTGAAGAGGCTTTTGCAGCCGACTGTTTCACCCGTTCGAGCGCGATTGCACGCTGCTTGCGCGCAACTTCAAGGCGCGCTTCCCAGCTTTTTGAGTTTTGCTCAGCAACAAAATCTTCGGTTGTCCCATTGCTGCCTTCAACGTCAGACATGGGTTCAAGCTTTCGAAATGACCAATCAGTATTCGAGCAACACCACAGGAATCGTGAACGCGCAAAACGCGGTCGGCAAACCCCCACCAGGTGCAGCCTGTAAAATATAGCATTTTATAGCGCTTTTGAGAAGGTTTGCGCCCGTCAGAACCTATCCTGTCAATCCGCCGGGGTATTACCCAGTGCACATATCGCTACCCATTCGTCTTCACTTACGGGTTGAACGGACAAGCGTGAGTTCTTGACAAGCACCATGTCCGCCAATCGTTCATCAGCCTTAATTTGATCCAGCGTTACTGATAGCAAGAAAGGGCGAACCGCTTTGATATCAACACATTCCCAACGCTCATCATCAGTGGTGCTGTCGGGATGCGCCTCGGCGCAGACTTCGACAATGCCCACAATCGCTTTGTCCTTTTGGGAATGATAAAAGAACCCGCGGTCACCGACCTGCATCTGGCGCATGAAATTGCGCGCCTGGTAGTTGCGAACACCGTCCCATTCTTCGCCCACGTCGCCTTTGGCAACCTGTTGATCCCAGCTCCACGTCGAGGGTTCGGATTTGAACAGCCAATACGCCATTAGCCAATCACCTTTTTCCAGGGGATCAGCTCGACCGACTGGAACAGACCGGCTTTGGCGTACGGATCGTTGTCGGCCCAGGTCTGCGCAGCGGCCTCGTCCTCGACTTCGAGAATGATCAGTGAGCCAATCATGGCGTCGCCGTTCAACAAAGGGCCAGCCTGAGAGACAACGCCGGTTTCCTCGATGTAAGCCAAATGGGCGGACCGATTGTCCAGCCGGGTTTGCAGGGCACCGTCCTTGTCGCGTGCGATCAGTGCGATCAGCATATTATTCCTCCTTAAGCGGGCGATTGAGCAGGTTTTGGATTGCTTCGGGCACACTGTAAGCGCCGTGGCTAAGATCTGCCACCGTCGTGCTGATCGGCATGTCCAGCCTTTCGGTCTTGGCAATTTCGGCCATAGCGCGGGCGGTGGCCACACCTTCGACGGTTGTCGCACTGTCAAATGATTGGTTTAGACCCAAAGAAAGGCCAAAACGGTAGTTTCTGGACAATTCAGACGAGCAGGTCAGGACCAGATCGCCCAGCCCTGACAGGCCCATCAAGGTTTCAGCCTGTGCGCCGCGCATGGCCGCAAAGCGATGCATTTCGGCAAACCCACGAGTCATCAATGCGGCGCGTGCGCTGTCGCCCAACCCTGCACCGATAGCCGCGCCGCAAGCAATTGCCATCACGTTTTTGAGTGCCCCGCCCAGCTCGGCACCGATTGTGTCTGATGTTCGATAGAGCCGCAGGTTTGCGGTCGTCAGATCAGCTTGCAATTGCTGGCACAATACAGTGTCCTCGCAGGCCAATGTCAAAGCCGTGGGCAGACCCCGTGCTATGTCATCGGCAAAGCTGGGACCGGTCAAAAGGGCAGGGCTTGCATCCGGGATAATCCGCCTGATGACGGAAACTGGGCCAAGACCCGAAGACAATTCGATCCCTTTGCAGCAGGCGACAAGGGTTTTTCCGGCCAGAGCAGTTTCATTTTGTACCAATGCAGCGCGCAATTGCTGCATTGGAACCGCCAGTAGCAAAACAGTACTCTGTGCAGCCTCGGGCAATCCGGCCGTTACGGTCAGGTTTTCGGGAAGTGAGACGCCGGGCAGGCGCGCTGCGTTCTCCCGGGCAGTCTGCATCACCTGCGCTTGTTTCTTGGATCGCGACCACAATGTCACCGGCCCGTTTCCGGCCAGTGAAATTGCCAGCGCTGTACCAAAAGCCCCCGATCCCAGTACAGAAACACTCATGCTTTTGCGCCTTTCTTACCGCTGCCCAACATCGAAGGGCTGGTCTGATCCAATGGCCATCGGGGTCTTGCAGTCAGGTCCAACCCGTCCCGTGCCCCGGTCAGAAATCGCTCGATCCCGGCATACGCGATCATCGCAGCATTATCGGTGCACAGGGCAAGTGGCGGTGCGGTGAACCGCGCGCCCATATCGGAACAAACAGTCTCTAACACTTGACGAATCGCAGTATTTGCCGCGACGCCACCGGCGACAGCGATCACCGGATCAGTAGGGTTTTCGTCAAGATAAATTGAGATGGCACGGCGGGTTTTCTCGGCCAAGGTGTCAACAATGGCTTGTTGGAAACCAGCACATAGATCAGCTCGGTCCTGACGTGTTAAACCGCCTTGTTCATTTACGATCTGGTCTCGTGTACGCATTAAAGCCGTTTTGAGACCGGAAAAGGACAGATTGCAATCGGGCCTGTCCAGAAGGGGCCGCGGAAATCGGAATCGTTTGGGATTACCCATTCGCGCCTCTGCCTCGACCGAGGGGCCACCGGGTTGTGGCAAGCCGAGCAGGCGGGCGGTTTTGTCGAATGCTTCACCCGGGGCATCGTCAATCGTACCTCCGAGGCGAGTAAATCGCTCGGGCCCGTGAGCGATCAGGTACTGGCAGTGACCGCCTGAGACCAGCAGCATGAGATAGGGAAAGGCAATTCCATCGGTCAGGCGCGGCGTCAATGCGTGCCCGGCCAGATGGTTGACGCCAATCAGGGGCAGGCCCGTAGCCGCACTCAGCCCTTTGGCACACATGACGCCCGACATTACGCCTCCGATCAG
This sequence comes from Ruegeria sp. HKCCD6426, assembly GCF_057221115.1. Lineage (NCBI taxonomy): Bacteria > Pseudomonadati > Pseudomonadota > Alphaproteobacteria > Rhodobacterales > Roseobacteraceae > Ruegeria > Ruegeria sp. HKCCD6426. The sequence continues at coordinate 486,807 of NZ_JBWVBF010000002.1, forward strand.
GCCCGGACCGGCGGTCACGGCGATGGCGTCCATGTCGCGCAGCTTCAAACCGGCGTCCTCGAGCGCCTGGATCACACAAATATCCAGCTTTTCAGCGTGTGCCCGCGCTGCGATCTCGGGCACTACACCGCCATAGGCGCTGTGCAACTCGGTCTGGCCATGAACGACAGAAGACATAATTTCAACCCGCGCGCCTTCGGATTGGCGCACGACTGCGGCGGCTGTATCGTCACAGCTGCTCTCCAGTCCAAGGACGGTAAGTGTTTGCACCATTGGCCTGATCCGTTGCATCATGACTGCCAAGCGGGGTATCACCCTGCGCGGATGCAAACAATCCCAAGGCCGAAGGCGCCGCCCGTTGTATTTGTTGATGACCCGCCCTCGCGCCGCCTCGGAGAGGTTCGTTGCGCAGCTGCCGACCCGCACCAGGTCGCGGGTGAAGGTCATTCATTCTCCGCTGATTGAGATCAAACCGATGCAGGTTCAGGCTGACATGAGCGGCGTGAAAGGGCTGATCTTCACATCGGCAAACGCTGTGAATGCGGCGGCCTCGATGGGCGTGGATCGAAGTCTGCCGGCCTTTTGTGTCGGGCCTGTAACGACCGGAACCGCAGTAAATGCCGGGTGGAAGGCGCAGATGGGTGGCGGGACGGCGGAAGAACTGATTGCTACCTTGCTGCAACTCAGACCTCAAAGCCCTTTGATGCATTTGAGGGGTGAATATAGTCGTGGGAATGTAGCCGAGCGGCTGACCGAGTCGGGTTTGACAGTGCTTGAGCAACCGGTTTACCGGCAGAACCTGCTGCCTTTTTCCGACGAAGCCGTGGAAGCAACCACGGGCGACGCCGCGGTTCTTGCGCCATTGTTCTCACCTCGCACGGCGCGACAATTTGCCGATGTTTGGTCGGGAACAGCGCCATTGTGGCTGGCGGCAATCAGCGATGCGACCGCTGAACCCCTTGAAAATCTGGGTTACAGCCACCTGAAAGTCGCCAAGCAGCCGACGCCCGTAAAAATGCGGAAAGCCGTTAAAAAGCTTGTGAAACTTGCGATGCGGGTTGAGAGCGCGCCAAGCGCGGATTAACTTGGACTGGTTCGTAGTTCAGGTGTTTTTGGAATCGATAAGGGGAATGTGACGGTGGCTGGCAAGAAGAAGTCCGATCAGGAGCCGGTAGAGAACCCTAATCCCGACGCGGTGGTTCAGGATGAATCTGTCCAACGCGAGACGGAAGACGTCGATACGTCCCTTGACGCGGCAGAGCCCGTCGAAGAGGTGATTTCCGAAGCCGAAGCCGAAGCCGAAGCCGAAGCCGAAGCCGAAGCCGAAGCCGAAGCCGAAGCCGCGAATGTCGAAGAAAAAGTCATCGAACGCAAAGTGGAAAAACGTGGCGGATTCATACCAGCTCTGATTGGCGGTGCAGTTGCAGCAGCAATCGGATTTGCGGCGGGAAATGCCGGGCTTTTTACCAATGACTCCACGGCCACGGACGCGATTTCCGCGCTGGAGGCGAAACTGGCCGATCAATCCGATGAGATCGCTAAGCTGTCCAAGACCCTCTCAGAGAACCCGGACCTGTCCAGTTTGTCGGATCAAGTCACGACCCTGTCGAACAAATTGACGCCTTTGGAAAGTGAAATCGGGGGCGTGAAGTCCAGCTTGGATACTCTTTCAGGTAAAGTCGATCCTTTGGCCGACCGTTTGAGCGCGCTGGAAAAACGACCCATTTCCGAAGGCGCATCGCCAGAGGCAGTGGCGGCGTATGAAGCCGAACTGAAGAAGCTTCAGGATTCGCTGGCCACGCAACGTGCCGAAGTGGAAAAGATGGTCGCAGATGCACAGGCGTTGGAATCCAAGGCGGCTGCCGATGCTCAGGCCGCCGCCAACGGGGCCATCCTGTCCCAGTTGGTCGGAAAGCTGGATGCTGGCCAACCCTATTCTGATCTGCTGTCAGAGTTGCAAGCCGGTGGAGTGACCGTGCCCGACGCTTTGTCTGCTCCGGCAGACAAAGGGGTTGCGACGATCTCTGCCCTCAGCGCGTCGTTCTCACCAGCTGCCCGCTCTGCACTTGCTGACGCACGAGACGCGGACAAGGGGACCGGGCTGGTTGCGTTCCTTCAGCGCCAAACTGGTGCGCGGTCAGTAACACCTCAGGACGGTGACAATCCGGACGCAATTCTGTCACGGGCTCAGGCGGATCTAGCGGAAGGGAATGTTACAGCTGCGCTGAATGAACTCAAATCATTGCCTGAGGCCGCGCAGTCTGCGATGGCCGATTGGGTGCAGACGGCCCAGGCACGGGCCGCCGCTGTTGAAGCCGCGAATGCGCTTGTTTCAAGCGTGAACTCGAACTGAAGGACCTGCCATGCTGTGGTCATTGTTAAAGATCCTTGTTTTTGTTGCGATTATCGGCCTGCTGGCCATGGGTGCAGGGTTTCTCATGGAGTCCAGCGGCGGCGTTCAGATCACCGTAGCGGGCACGGAATATACGTTGGGGCCACTGCAATCAGTGATCGCTTTAGGCGTGCTGGTTGTTGCCGTTTGGCTGTTTTTCAAGTTGCTCAGCCTGCTGGTTGCGACGCTGAAATTCCTCAATGGCGACGAAACTGCCCTGTCGCGCTATTTTGACCGCAGCCGGGAGAAGCGCGGCTATCAGGCGCTGGCCGATGGGCTGATGGCTTTGGCCTCGGGCGAGGGGCGCGCGGCCATGACCAAGGCCAACAAAGCCGAAAAGCTGCTGAACAAGCCGGAGCTCACCAACCTTCTTGTGGCGCAGGCGGCTGAGATGACGGGCGACACGAAAAAGGCATCCGAGACTTACAAGAAGTTGGTCACGAACAACGCAACCCGTTTTGTCGGGGTGCGCGGCATCATGAAACAGAAGCTGGCAGAAGGCGATGATGAGACTGCGCGCAAGCTGGCCGAAAAGGCATTGTCGATCAAACCGCGCCATGAAGAAACTCAGGATGTGCTGCTGAATCTGCAAACCAAGGCGCAGGATTGGGCCGGCGCGCGTTCGACCCTGACGTCCAAACTAAAGTCCGGGTACCTGCCGCGCGACGTGTTCAAACGTCGCGACGCCGTTCTGGCCCTGTCCGAGGCCAAGGAAATTCTGGACGAAAGCGCTACGGTCGAGCAACAGGAACATGCGATCGAGGCCAACCGGCTTTCTCCTGACCTGGTTCCTGCTGCGGCCATGGCTGCACGTGCTTATATTGCCAAGGGCAAGCTGCGCGCCGCGACCAAGATTCTGAAAAAAGCGTGGGAGGTTCAGCCGCATCCCGATCTGGCCCATGCCTTTGCCGAAATTGCGCCCGATGAATCCGCTGAGGACCGGATCAAACGGTTTACTGCACTGACGCGCGTTCACCCAGAAAACATGGAAACCCGCCTGATTCTGGCCGAACTGAATATTGTAGCCGAGGACTTTCCCGAGGCGCGCCGCGCCCTAGGTGACATTGTGGAAAAACAGGGCGATGCGCGGGCCTACACACTGATGGCGGCAATAGAACGGGGCGAGGGCGCTTCTGATGCTGTGGTGCAGGGGTGGCTGGCACGAGCTCTCAACGCGCCGCGTGGGCCGCAATGGGTCTGTGATAATTGCCATGACATTCAGGCTGAATGGGGCCCGGTTTGCCAGAACTGCCACAGCTTCGACACGCTCAGCTGGCAAACACCGCGAACACCGGAAATCGCAAGTGCAACCGGTGTTCATATGTTGCCGCTGATCGTCGGTGCGCTGGAGGACAAGGCTGAACCGGAAGACGTTAAAGAGGTCGAAGACGTGATCGAAGCCGATGCCGCTCCGGTCGAAGAAGTGGAGAAGCAAGCTTAACGCGCGGTCTCGACGTTGAACGCGTCGTTCCACAGTTTGAACAGCTCGGCCCGCCTGTTTTGATCTCTGGCCACCAGCAAGGCCGGAGACAGCGGGATAAAACGGCGGGCGCTGGGCGCCAGACCCGTCTCGGTTGCGTCCAGCCGCGCGACCAGCCCCGCAGTTGCCAACAGGTCCTGAGCTTGTGCCGACAGCAGAAAATCCAACAGTTGTGTTGCGGCATGCGCGTTGCGGGCTTGCCGCGGGATCATATAGGCGCGCGATAGGACAAGCGTGTAGTCTTCAGGCAGGATTACACCCAGACCGGGCGCGTTTGCGTTGGCGACGTAAGACCCTAAAACGTTGTACGCAATCAGAAACCGCCCCTCGGCCACATCTCGGATGATTTCAGCGGAACAGCAGGTGGCAACGGCATCAATGCGGGCAAAACCTTCGATCAGCGACCCGAATGTCGTGGCTTCGAGGCTGTCGCCGTAGGCGAAGAGATACCCCAACCCCGAGGCTGCGATGTCATACGTCGCCACACGCCCGCGTAGCAGCTCGGGCTGTGTGCGCATTGAATCCAGCAGCGCAAAGCGGTTGCGGGGCACGCTGTCGTCCGGCAGGCGATCCTTGTTGTAAACGATGACTGCAGGTTCAGTTGTGATCCCCCACAACTCATCTCGCCAACGTCGGGCATGTGGCAGAGCATTGGTCGCGTCCGAAGAATACCGGGTCGCGCAGGCTGAATTCACCAGCCACACCATTTGCTGAACAGCCGAGGAAAACACCGCATCCGCTGCGCCCTCACCAGTTTTACAGACGGTTTTGCTGTGCTGGAACAGGGCGTTCGATCCCCATTGCTCATAGCTGATGGTCAGGTCGGGGTTCAGGGCTGCGAATTGCTCCATTACCGGGCGGATAATGACGATGTCCGTGGTCGAACGGATTAGCATCTCTTCAGAGCCCGTGCCGAATTGTGCGACGGCTTCCTGCGCGCGGGTTTGATGCGGCACCAGCGGAAGCAAAAACAAGCTGCAAAGGACCAAAAGCCGGATCATCATACCCTCGCGCCTGCTGCTGGAAAGCTCAGGGCGGCACGGAAGCCGCTTTCCCCGCGCGTCATTTCAACCTTACCGTCAAAAGCCTCGGCCGTGGATTTGACGATGGACAGGCCAAGCCCTGAACTGTCCTCGCCAGAGGCGGAGGTACGGTTGAACCGGCCGCCCAACTGTTCGGATATCGACGTATCCGGTCCCGCTCCACAATCGTGCACCCACAAAACCGCACGCCCGTCCAAATGATCGGCGCCAATGCTGACTGGTGGTATGCCGTGCCGCAATGCGTTGCCCAGCAGGTTCTTGGCCGCCTCGCCAATGGAAAAGGCATCTGCATTCACCATCACGGGGTCTTCGCCAATCTCGAGCCTCACCTCGACACTCGGTGCGATCAGCTCGTGGTCGCGCTGTTCGAGTATGTCCAGCGCTACTTCGCGCAAATCCACCGGACGACGCGGAGCGCTGTCGATGCGGTGGATGACCATGGCGCGTGACAAGAGCTGGTCCAGCAAAGCGCCAAGTGATCGCGTGCGCCCCAACAGACGTTCCAACGCGCGCTTGCGAGCCGGAGCGTCGGGGTCGTCCTGCGCGATTTCGGCCTGCACCCGAATGGCAGCAACGGGTGTGCGCAACTGGTGCGCGGTGTCCGCGATCAGATTGCGCATCGTGTCCACCTGTCGGTCCAATCGACCCATAAACCGGTTCATCGCGCCCAACATGACCTGCAATTCATGCGGCAGCCCGTCGCTGGCCATGGGAGTCAGGTCGTAGGGGTCGCGGCGGGTCAGGTCGTCCGAAAGCGCCTCGAGCGGGCGTAGTGCGGAACGGGTGACGAACCACGACATGACCAGCAGCAATACCCCGGCGATCCCCATAGGCAACAGCGCGTCGCGCATCAGGCCGGCTGTCATCGACTGCCGCGCATGCAAGGTTTGGCCGACTACAATTTCAACCTCTCCGGAAAAATCACGCTCGGCAAACAGGCGTGTCACCCGTACGAACCGTGCGGGTTCACCGTTAAGGTCCGCCGCGAAATACAGAGGCGCCGTGCCTGCCTGGTCCGGAGCTTCAATGATTGTGTCTCGATCCAGCCCTGTGATGAAACGCCCTCCGGGCGCAAGCACCGCGTAATAAATGCGGTCTTCGGGCGCCTGAGCGAGCAATTCAAAGGCAGACACGGGCAAGTCGACGACAGGCAGGCCATCTTGAATTCGAATAGATTCGGCGATATCGCTGGCCGCGCCCAGCAACAGGCGGTCATAGGCTTGTCGCGCCGCCAGTCGCCCGTTGGCCCAGATTGACAAAGCAACCAGCAACCCGCCCAGCACAAGGATGAGGATCACTGCGCTGAGCACGCGTGCTGTCAGGCTATGTGGCAGATGCAACCTAGCCATTCAGACCGATCCGATACCCCACACCGCGTTGCGTGGTGATTGAAACCTGACTACCGGTAAACTTCTTGCGCAGTCGTGCGATATATAATTCGATCGCGTTCTCACCGACATCAGCGTCTTCGAACCCATAGAGAGAGTCGTAAAGCCTTGATTTTGATAGGTATTGCCCCTCATGTCGAATCAGCGCATCCAGAACAGCGGCCTCGCGCGCCGTCAGGTTCAGACGCTTTCCCCCCAAACTAGCGCTACGGTCCTTTGGGGCGTAGATCAGGGGGCCAAGTGTAATTTGCTCGCTTTTGCGATCCGCGTCACGACGGACCAGTGCACGCAGCCGGGCCTCAAGTTCGCGCTGATCGAAAGGTTTGCCCAAATAGTCGTCGGCGCCTTTGTCCAATGCGGCAACCCGATCGTCGACCGAGGTCAGGGCCGTCAGCATCAGAACAGGTGTTCGGTCACCCGAGTTTCGAATTTTCCCGAGGAAACTCAAACCTGACCCGTCAGGCAGATTGATATCCAATAGAATGGCGTCATAGCTCTGGACCGCGCAGAAATCTCGGGCCGACTCAACCGTTGTGGCCAGGTCGCAGACAACACCAGACCGGGCCAAGTGCGCCACCACACCCTCGGCCAGATCCTCGGCATCTTCGATCATCAAAACGCGCATGGGTCCCCCGCAAACCAACGGTCACCGGTGTGACAGGTTCGTGACAGCATTATTCGTTAAAGAAAATCAACCTGCAAGGAAGGGTCTGCGTGCCCGATCTGTGCAGGGACCGGTTTCGGCTGCGCAAAAGTAGCCCAAAAAGACCTGAGGAGGAGGAACAAATGAAACTGTTTGGAACCAGTGGTGCGATTGCTGCTGCCGTTTTTGCCCTGTCCGGCTTTGCCGCAAATGCACAGGAAAACCCTGAATGTATCGCGCCGGCGAACCCGGGTGGCGGTTGGGACTTTACCTGCCGGCAGGTGGGCAAGTCGCTGCAGGACCTCGGTCTGATCGATCAGACCATGCAGGTCGTGAACCTGGCCGGCGGCGGCGGTGGTGTCGCTTTCGCTGAGGTGGTCAATAAGCGTGGCGAGGATGACAGCCTGATCGTTGCAGCCAGTGCCGCCACTGCGACGCGTCTGGCGCAGGGCGCGTATCCTGGCAATACCATGGATCAGGTCCGTTGGCTGGCAGCCATCGGTGCGGACTATGGCGTAATTGCCGTCGCCGCGGACAGCAGTGTTAACACGCTGCCCGAACTTTTGGACCAGATCAAAGCTGACCCGACATCTGTTTCGGTCGCTGGCGGCTCGGCCGTGGGCGGTTGGGACCACCTGAAAGTGCTGATTGCGGCAAATGCCTATGGCATCGATGATGTGCGTTCAGTGAAATACATCGCCTTTGATGGCGGTGGCGAGGCCGTTACCCAGCTACTGGCCGGTTCGGTTCAGGCTTTCACCGGCGATATCTCGGAAGCCAAAGGCTTCGTTGATTCTGGTGACATCAAGGTGATCGCGGTGCTGGCACCCGACCGTCTGCCGGGTGAATTCGCAGATTTCCCGACAGCCAAAGAACAGGGTATCGATGCAATTGGTGCCAACTGGCGCGGATTCTACGCACCCGGTGGTATGACCGACGCGGCATACGGTGACTGGGTCGGCAAGATCGGTGACCTATACGCTTCGGACGAGTGGAAAACGGTAATGGCTGCCAACGGCTTGGCTCCGCTGGACCTGCAGGGCGAAGACTTCCAGAACTTCGTGGCCGAATCCGTTGGTCAGATCCAGACCATCTCGAAAGAGATCGGGATCATCAAATAACCACAACAATCGTATGTGTCCGGGTGCCGTTCTGACCAATGGCTCCCGGATCACCATCTTTACCCGAATAATAGGAGACACCGATGAGTGACCGCATCTTCGGGGTCGTCGGAATACTTCTCGCCATCGGATTCGCTATTTCCGCGCTTGCGATCGAAGAGAGCTTTCTTTCCGATGCCGTTGGACCCAAAGCTTTCCCTCTGATCATCGCCGCAATTCTGGGTCTGTCCAGCGCAGTCATCGCTTTGCGCCCGGATGCCGAGCCGCAATGGCCTGCCCTTGGCCGCCTCGTCGAAGTTGGAGCGGCCGTGGTCGTGATGATCCTCTATGCCGAGTTCTTGCCGGTTGTTGGCTTTGTCATCGCGACCGCGTTTGCTGCGGCATACCTCGCTTGGCGGCTGGGTTCCGGCCCGCTGGAAAGCATTTTCGTTGGCGTTGGAACGTCCTTGGGCATCTACGTAATCTTCCATCTGGTTCTGGGCCTGTCGCTGGCTCGCGGGCCTTTGGGTTTCTAAGGAGGGGATCATGGAAACTCTGGCATCCCTCGGAGACGGTTTCGCCATCGCGCTGACGTGGCAGAACCTGATGCTGGCCCTGCTGGGCTGTTTTCTGGGCACGATCATGGGCGCGTTGCCCGGTCTGGGCCCGTCAAATGGCGTGGCCATACTGATCCCGCTGGCGTTTACGCTGGGGTTGGGGGCAACGCCCTCGCTGATCCTGTTAACCAGTGTCTATTACGGGGCAATGTACGGGGGGCGGATCTCGTCGATCCTGCTGAACATCCCCGGGGATGAGCCCGCCATGATGACCTGTCTCGATGGTCATCCCATGGCCAAGAAGGGTTTCGCGGGCGAAGCGTTGTCGCTTTCAGGTATCGCATCATTTGTAGGTGCGTTTCTGGCTACCTGGGGCTTGATTTTCCTCGCGCCGCAGCTGGTGAAGATCGCGCTGTTGTTCGGCCCCGCCGAATACTTCGCGCTTTTTGCGCTGGCTTTTATGACCTTGGGCGGTGTGTCCTCGACCAATCAGGCCAAGTCGGCTTTTGCTGCCGCACTGGGCCTGGGATTGGCAACCATCGGTGTCGATACACAGACAGGCGTTCCGCGTTTCACCTTTGGTGAAGTCCATTTGTATGACGGTCTGGATTTCCTTGTCGCCATCGTGGGTCTGTTTGCGTTGTCCGAAGTGTTCATCTTCCTTGAGCACCGCCACGGCGGATCGGATGCTGAAGGTCGTAAGTTGAACATTGGTCGTTTGTATCCGCCGATGTCGATGATCAAGCAGTGCACACCGACAATGCTGCGCACCTCTTTCCTTGGCTTCCTGGCCGGTGTTTTGCCTGGGGCGGGGGCCTCGCTGGGGTCGTTTATCTCGTATTCGATGGAAAAACGGCTGGTGGACAAAGAAAATACCTTTGGCACCGGTGATCCGCGCGGCGTGGCCGCACCCGAGGCCGGGAACAACGCCGCCGCAGGTGGCGCGTTGGTGCCTATGCTGGCGCTGGGCGTGCCAGGGTCGGGCACCACTGCCGTGTTGTTGGCGGTTTTGCTGGCTCTGAATATCACACCTGGACCGCTGCTGTTCACGCAGAACCCGGACGTGGTCTGGGGCTTGATTGCGGCTCTGTTTATAGCCAATTTCATGCTTCTGGCGATGAACATCCCAATGGTTGGCTTGTTCACTCGTGTCTTGATGGTCCCTTCACGCATCCTGATGCCGGTTGTGGCCATGGTCAGCTTTGTGGGCATCTACGGCATTTCGGGCTCCAGCTTTGATCTTCTGGTGATGATCGGGTTCGGCGTCATGGGCTGGGTTCTGCGCAAGCTGGACGTACCGCTGGTGCCGATCATTCTTGGTACGTTGCTGGGTAACTCGATGGAGAACAACCTCCGCCGTGCTGTCACCATCGACAATGGCAACTGGTGGACCCTGATCGACAGTCCACTGGCGATTGCCCTGTGGGCGATTGCCTTCATCGGCTTCGTTCTACCCCTGATCGTGGGCGCAAGGGTCAAAGCCAAGATGCATCAGCGCCGCGACGAGGAAGGCGCGATCAGCGACTGATTACTCTAGCTTGCCACCGCCCGTCGGGTATTCTGCGGGCGGTGGCAATACAAAAACCATCATTCAGCCAGCAACGACTTCCTGACGCTGCACGCCCAATCCTTTAATGCCCAGTTCCATCCTGTCGCCCGGTCTGAGGTAAACCTGCGGGTTCTGCCCCATGCCTACGCCCGGAGGCGTCCCGGTTGAGATCACATCGCCCGGTTGCAGTGACATGAATTGCGACAAGTGCGAGATCACTGTTGCCACCCCGAAATACATCGTTTTGGTCGAGCCGTCCTGATATCGCTGCCCGTTTACCTCAAGATACATCGGCAGGTTTTGCGGGTCCGCGACCTCATCTCGTGTGACCAGCCACGGGCCAATCGGACCGAACGTATCTGCCGATTTACCCTTTACCCACTGGCCCGAGCGGTGCAGCTGAAAGTCACGTTCGGACAGGTCATTAATCACGCAATACCCGGCCACATGGTCCATCGCCTGCGCTTCCGAGACATATTTGGTCGCTTTGCCGATAACGACGCCCAGTTCAACCTCCCAGTCCGTTTTGACCGAGCCCCGCGGGATTTCGACAGTGTCGTTGGGTCCGATGATAGCCGAGGTTGCCTTGAAAAAAATCACCGGCTCTTGCGGCAGTTCCATACCGCTTTCTGCCGCGTGGTCAGCGTAGTTCAGGCCGATGCAGATGAATTTACCGACCTGTCCAACGCAGGCGCCAATCCGGGGATCACCCTCGACCAATGGAAGGCTGTGTGGATCGATCTGACGCAGTCTGGCCAGACTTTCATCGCTCAGTGTATCACCCGAGACGTCTTTCACCACACCGGACAGGTCGCGGATCGCACCATCACTGTCCAGAAGGCCGGGTTTCTCCGCACCCGCAGCACCATAGCGTAGAAGTTTCATTCAAGGGTCCTTTTCCACTCAGATCGTCCAGCCGCCGTCGATGGCAAAGGGCTGTCCTGTTGTGTATCGGCTGGTGTCGCTGGCCAGATAGAGAGCCAGTTCCGCAATCTCGTCCGCAGTACCGATCCGACCCATCGGCTGACGGGCAATGAAATCAGTCATGGACTGATCATAATCCCCGGTGGCGCGCAGTCGATCATGCAGGCTGGGGCTGTCGACAGTTCCCGGGCAGATCGCATTGCAGCGGATGCCTTGTGTCACATAGTCGGATGCGATCGATTTGGTCAGGCCGATCACGGCCGCTTTTGAGGCGCAGTAAGCGAACCGGTTCGGCACACCCTTCATCGACGATGCGACCGAGGACATGTTGATGATCGATCCGCCGCCATTATCCAGCATTCCCGGCAGGGTCAGCCGGATCAGCCGGTACATCGCCTTAACGTTCAGATCGAAACTGAAATCCCAATCGGTCTCTTCGCATTCAAGGATCGAACCCGAAGCCACATAACCGGCACAGTTGAACAGAGCGTCTAGTACCGGCAGATTATCCACCGCCGCTCGCACGGCATCGGCGTCTGTAACGTCAAGTTTTAAGGCGCTAACGCCATCGATTGCGTCCAGCTCGACCAGAGAAGCATCGTTGATGTCGCTGGCAATTACTTGGGCGCCTTCGGCGGCGAAAAGTTCGGCTGTGGCGCGGCCAATGCCCTGACCCGCAGCGGTGATCAGGGCAGTTTTGCCGGACAGCCGGTTGGAGGGGTTGGATAACGCCATAACTGTCCTCATACTTTCTCAGGCAAAAGATCTGCAGGAATGTCCTGATAGCAGACCGGGCGCAGGAAGCTGCGAATTGGCAGCGTTTCGACCGATGTAGCGCCGAAGTTGGTCGATGCCGGTTGGTGACCGCGAAGAACCATGCTGTCGTAGACCTCGACCTCGGTGGGAAAGTCGTTGGCCGGCAGGCGACCGGCCTTGCGTTCCAGGACAGGCTGCAACGCACGGGCGGCGTCACGATCAGCGTCGCCCATGTGAAGGGTGCAGGTCAACTGACCCTCGACTGCGCGGGCGTCGATCTCATCTGCGATTGCGTGCAGCGGGGCGGCACGTTCAGCGCGCGAAGAACAGCCGAACGTGGCAAAGGCGTCTTCTGCCGCCGTAACGGCCGCGTCTACATCCGCCGGCGTGTCGATGGCAAAGTCATGGCTAGAGCCATGGGCAGGGTCCGAGGAAAAGGTGGCTTCCGAGCTAACCCAATTGCCTGCGATCGGGTGTTTTCCGGTCAACATTTGCATATCTTTCTTAAGCCAGGCCGCGATGGGCAATGTTTCGCATCAGGTGGGAAGCCCCGAACTGCCACTCGGGGCATTCGGTGGACAGTCGCACCGTGTTGGCCAGTGCGCCCAGCTGGTCATTTGCAATTGTCACGATATCTCCCGCCTTGTGGGTGAACTCGCCGTCCGGTGTATCGCGGTCTTGTGTGGGTGCAAAGAGGGTTCCCGGAAACGGCATCAACCCGTCAGGGTATTGGTGATGCCGCCCAATCATTTGTCACGCCAGATCATCGCGTTGGGCAGTGGCGGCTGGATGGCGCGTGCTATTCCCCAGTGCCCCGTGGGCATCGGTTATGAAACCTCCACAGGAACCATCGATGCGGTCATGGGTGAAGAAGTACCGCCGCTGATCGACACCGGGTTCAAATATTATGACGTTTCCAACGTCAGCGACCGCAAGATTTCCGCTGCTCTGTCCGATTGAGACTACCAGTCACGAATGAATGGCCCGCCTTTTTGGCGAACCAGTTTAGGCTCTTGAAGGAGGTTAAAGCGCCATTGCTAATTATCCCAATTTAGGTGTTCTCAACAGCCATCCGGTGATTGACAACGCGACGCAATTAGCAACTATCAGCCAGTTTCAACTGAAATGCGGTGATAGGGCGATGCCTGTACCGGAGGTTGGAACACAAGTTCCTGTTCAAGTAATTTACGGCCAAAACGCCGTAGCTAGAGGGCAATACATGGCAACTCAAGGCAAGATGGCAGCGGTTCTTCTGACCGGTCATGGCGGGCTGGAAAAACTGGACTTTCGCACTGATGTAGCGATTCCCGAACCGGGCAAAGGCGAAGTGCAAATCCGTGTGACTGCAGCGGGGATCAATAACACCGATATCAACACACGGATCGGCTGGTATTCCAAAGTCGTGACCTCCGACACGGAATCGGGTGGTGCTGAAGGGTTCGACAAGGTGGATACCGACGATGCCAGCTGGTCCGGCATTCCACTGACCTTCCCGCGCATTCAGGGTGCAGATGTCTGCGGCTACATCACTGCGGTGGGAGAGGGCGTAGACCCGGAACGGATTGGACAGCGTGTTTTGGTGCAATCAATCCAACCGATCCGGGAGGCAGATCCGTTTACGTGCATCACCTATGGGTCGGAACTTGACGGCGGGTTTGCCCAGTTCGCCATCGCCAAGTCTGAATTCACACATGCCGTGCGCTGCAACTGGTCTGATGCCGAGCTCGCATCGATCCCCTGCGCCTATTCTACCGCCGAAAACATGCTGCATCGCGCATCTGTCGGGGCCGAGCGGGTCTTGATCTCGGGCGCGTCCGGCGGTGTCGGATCGGCAGCCGTTCAGTTGTGCAAGCGACGCGGTGCCTTTGTCATTGCGATGTCCTCGGCAGCCAAGGCGGATGAAGTGCGCGCGCTGGGCGCGGATCAGGTGGTTGACCGGGATGCGGATCTGGTGGGTACACTGGGTGCCGGGTCTGTCGATGTGGTGATCGATTTGGTAGCTGGCCCGCAATGGCCTTCGTTTCTGGATGTTTTGCGCCGAGGCGGTCGCTATGCCACCGCCGGTGCGATCGCCGGACCGATCACACAGCTTGATGTCAGGTCGCTGTATCTGAAGGATTTGTCTCTATTCGGATCGACCTATCAGGCGGATGAGGTTTTTCCGAACCTTATCTCGTATATCGAAGGTGGTGAAATCCGCCCCGCTTTGTCTGCCACTTACCCCTTGGCCGAGATCGCCCAGGCGCAGGAAGATTTCCTGGCAAAGAAACACACAGGCAAACTGGTTTTGCTGCCGCCCGAGACCACACCATGAAGATCAGCCGCATCGAGCTTTATCAGGTGGAGCTGCCTTATTCAGGCGGGGTTTATCTGCTGTCCGGAGGGCGTGAGTATCACGGCTTTGACGCCACGATCGTTCGCATGGAAACGGATACCGGATTGGAAGGCTGGGGAGAAAGTACGCCTTTCGGGTCGACCTATATCGCCGCACATGCCCGCGGCGCTCGCGCCGGGGTCGAAGAAATCGCGCCCTGCCTTCTGGGCCGTGATCCCAGACAGCTGGACCGCATCAATGACGCAATGGACGAAGCTTTGGTCGGGCACAATCACGCCAAGACTGCGCTGGACATCGCGTGTTGGGACATTTTCGGAAAGTCTGTCGACCTGCCGGTTTGCGAGTTGTTGGGCGGATCAACCGACCACCGCATGCCGGTCATATCCTCGATCTATGCCGGTGATCCCGAAGACATGCGTGCCCGCGTTGCGGATCACCGGGCCCGTGGATATCTGGGCCATTCCGTGAAGATCGGAGCGTTGGATTCCGAAGGTGGCCCGGCGCTGGATGCAGAACGGATTTCGGCCTCGCTGGCGGACCGGCGACCGGGCGAATACTTCATTGTGGACGCCAATGGCGGTATGATCCCTGAGACCGCCCTGCGGATGCTCAGGTTGCTGCCGGAGGGTCTGGATTTCGTTCTTGAAGCCCCGTGTGCGTCATGGCGCGAAACGATCTCTCTGAGGCAGCGGTGTAACGTGCCGATTATTGTTGACGAGTTGGCGCAGCAGGATCAGGACGTCACTCAGATCGTTGCGCAGGACATCGCGGATGGGATCGGGTTGAAAATCTCGAAAGCAGGCGGCCTGACGCGCGGGCGCAGGCATCGCGATATCTGCCGGTCCGCAGGGCTGACGATCAGCGTTCAGGACACGGTTGGTTCGACCATCGCCTTTGCGGGCATCGTTCATTTGGGCGCAACCGTCCCGGAACGTTTTCTACGCTGCGTGCTTGATTGTCGCGACATGGTCACCCTGGAAACCGCCGCGTTTGATGCGCCGGTCGTCGACGGTGGTGTGCTGGTCCCGCAGGCGCCCGGTCTGGGATTAACTGTAAAGACCGAAGCCTTCGGGGCCCCGGTCGCAACTTGGTCATTGTAGCACCGGGCCTGTCTCAGGCCTGGGCAACCCGGCACCAAACGGCGTCGTGATCGGACAATGGTTTGCCCTCTTCAGTCAGAGAGGACACGCGTCTTTTATCCGAACAGATAAATCCGCGTGTGCAGAACCAGTCCAGACGCATCTGTCGGGTTGGATGCGGGGTGATCAGGCTGGGCCGCGTGGTCATGCCCTCGGGGGAACAGGCCCAGTCATAACCCCTGTTTTCAGCGATTTGAAACAAGGTTTCGTCCCGCCAGTCAAAGTCTGGGGGAATGTGGTTTCCGGTGTTCAGGTCTCCGCCGATAATCACCGGCATGTCCGGCGCAAATTGGTCCATCATATCCAGCAGCGCATCAAACTGTGCTGCGCGATGAGCCGCGCCCGAGTTGCTCTCCAGGTGGGTCGAGACGACACAGACCGGGCCGCTCTGACCTGGCAGGATCGCAGCCAGAGCCATTCTGCCTCCAACCCGAGGTTGCTCGGGATCGCCCGCGCCTTCGGTCATGAACCAGTGCCCATCTTCGTCCAGCCGCAACATCGCCAGCCGTTCAAACGGGACCGCGCTGAGGATGGCGTTGCCGTGCCAACCGCGGGCGTTGAAATCGTCGGTGCAATAGGGTCGCTCGGTCGGACCGCCAAGGCCCAGTTCATGAAACTCGACCCCGTAGGCGTAGGTCATGCCCAAGGCGTGGGCCATATCTTCGGTCGTGTGGCGCTGAGATGTTCTGGCCATCCCATGATCCATTTCTGACAACAGCACAACCTGCGGCGCGAAAGGGGCGATATGGTTGGCGCTTTCCTCAGGGAACAGACAGCGTTCGAGATTCCAGGCCACAACCGAAATCTCCTGCGGCAGAGCGGTTTCCTGAGTTTCACCGCCCGTCTGCAACAGGTTCATCGCGGGTAAATCAGCCAGCAATGCGCGGTGGGCCTGCGCGGTACGCGGCGCAGCCAGAATGCGCTGGTGCTCTGCTTCCGAGACCAGCGGCAAAGTCGAAACAGCGTGGGTCACAGGCGTTTTCCGGTCTCAGTTGCAAACAGCGACGCTGCGCCGGGTTTGACCGACAAGTTGGCCGGGCCGGGTGAGACTTCGGTATCCTTGCCTACGTGTACGGTCAGTTTTTCCTGCCCGATCGAGGCATGCAACAGGCGGTGAGCGCCCAGTTCCTCGATAATGTCGATCGTGATGGACAGCGGTCCGGCCGGGTCCAGCAACAGGTCTTCGGGTCGGATGCCAAGGGTCACCGGGCCATCGGTCGGCGCACCTTCAGTGATGTGGGTGTCGGCAAAACGCACTGCGCCACCGCTGGCTTGCGCGTTCAGCAGGTTCATCGGCGGCGCACCCATGAAGGCGGCTACAAAGGTCGACGCCGGGGCGTGGTAGACCTCGGCCGGGGTCCCGATCTGTTCGATCTTGCCGCTGTTCATGACGATGATGCGGTCGGCCATGGTCATGGCTTCGACCTGATCGTGGGTGACGTAGATCGAGGTCACGCCCAGACGTCGTTGCAGCGCCTTGATCTCGATCCGCATCTGGTTGCGCAGCTTGGCGTCCAGATTCGACAGCGGCTCGTCAAACAGGAACAATGCAGGGTCACGCACGATGGCCCGGCCCATCGCCACCCGTTGCCGCTGACCACCCGACAGTTGTGAAGGCTTGCGGTCGAGATACTCATCAAGGTTCAGCAGCGCTGACGCCTCGGCCACCTTGCGGTCAATTTCACCTGCCGGAGTTTTGCGGTTCCTCAGGCCGTAAGCGATGTTCTTGCGAACTGTCATATGCGGGTAAAGCGCATAATTCTGGAACACCATCGCGATATCCCGGTCGGCAGGATCGACATTGTTTACCTCACGCTCGTCAATGCGCAGAGTACCTTCGGTGATGTCTTCGAGCCCCGCGATCATGCGCAGCAAGGTGGATTTGCCGCAGCCGGATGGACCAACCAACACCACGAACTCGCCATCGTCGATGTGGAAGCTCGACGGCGTGACGGCCTCGAACCCGTTGGGATAGAGTTTGCGGATAGAGTTCAGGGAAACCTGAGCCATAGGTAGTATTCCTTACTTGTCGGATTCCGTCAGGCCCTTGACGAACCAGCTTTGGAAGAAAATGACGACGAAGACCGGTGGGATGATGGCGATGAATGCCAGCATGTTCGCGCGGCCGTATTCGGGGATGTTGGTACCCTCAAGGTCCTGCGTGATCTGCTTGATCCCGCGGACAAGAGTGAACATGTCTTCTTCGGTGGTGATCATGGTCGGCCACAGATACTGGTTCCAGCCGAAGACGAACATGATGATGAACATCGCGGCGATCATCGTCCGGCTGAGCGGCACCAGTATGTCGATGAAGAATTTGACAGGTCCCGCGCCGTCGATTCGAGCTGCCTCGACCAGCTCCTCGGGGACTGAACGGTAGTATTGCCGGAAAAAGAACGTCGCCGTGGCCGAAGCGATCAGCGGAATGATCAGACCCTGATAGGTGTTCAGCATACCGAGTTTCTGGATCACTTCGTATGATGGCAGGATACGCACCTCGAGCGGCAAAAGCAGCGTGGTGAAGATGATCCAGAACGCCAGCGTGGCGAACCGCAGGCGGAAATAGACGATGGCATAAGCTGCCATCATTCCGATCACGATTTTACCGA
This sequence comes from Ruegeria sp. HKCCD6426, assembly GCF_057221115.1. Lineage (NCBI taxonomy): Bacteria > Pseudomonadati > Pseudomonadota > Alphaproteobacteria > Rhodobacterales > Roseobacteraceae > Ruegeria > Ruegeria sp. HKCCD6426. The sequence continues at coordinate 504,722 of NZ_JBWVBF010000002.1, forward strand.
CTGCAAAACCGATGCCAAGAATGAACGAGTTGATCAGCATGCTGGTTCCGGTGTTCTTGCCGGAAAAGCCCGATGCCTCGAACATGGCCTTATCGAAGTTGGGACCCAACTGATCGCCGATTTGCAGGGTCGGGCCGGTCTTGATGACTTCGACATCCGGCATGGTGGTCATCTGCAGCAGCACGATCAACGGCAGCAGCATGAACAGAGAGCCAAGGATCAGCACCAGATGGTCGCCGATATCGCTCAGCCGGACCCCGCGCTTGGATGCGGTGGGGGTCGAGGTCTCGACGCTTTGGGCGGTATGAACATGTGTCATGGCGAAACCTCAGGTATAGTGGATACGACGTTCAACCAGCCGGAACTGGAAGACGGTCAGGGCTAGGACCAGCACCATCAGGATAACCGATTGCGCCGACGAACCACCTAGGTCGTTGCCGCGGAACCCGTCCACATAGACCTTGTAGACCAGTGTCATCGGGTTGTTCCCTGGCTCCCCCTTCACAAGCGTATCGATGACGCCGAACGTGTCGAACAGAGAATAGGTGATGTTAATGATCAGCAGGAAGAACGCGGTCGGCGCTAACAGTGGGAAGGTTACATCCCAGAAGCGACCCATGGCCGAGCCATTGTCGATCAAGGCCGCTTCGCGCACGGAGCGCGGTATGGATTGCAAGCCAGAAAGGAAGAAGATGAAATTGACGGGCACCTGTTTCCAAACCGAGACGATGATCATGGCAGATGCCGTGTCGAAGTAGTTGACGCCCAGCTTGAAGTCCCAGCCGAATTTTTTGACAAATTCGGTCAGGGGTCCCCAGCTTTGGTCGAACATGATCAGGCCGATGAATCCAGCAACCGGAGGAGCGACCGCGTAGACCCACATCAGCAGTGTTCGATAGCTGCGCGCGCCGCGAATGACCTTGTCCGCCTTGACTGCCAGCAGCAATGCCAACGCAAGTGAAAAGAACGTGACCAGCAAGGTGAAGATCACCGTGAACCATGCAATGCGGCGGTATTCGGAATTTGCCGCTAGGTCGGTGTAGTTGTCAAAGCCAACGAAGGTCGACCCAAATCCGAACGGGTCCTGCAAGAACATAGACGATTGGATCGCATGTGCTGCGGGCCAATAGAAGAAGACCGCAATGATTATCAGCTGAGGCAGCAGCAACAGAATAGGCAGCCATTTCGTGTCAAAGCCTGCGCGCTTCATGCGGGCCTTCCTTTCATTTAATAAGGGCGGCGACCACAGATGCCTGCGGCCGCCGCGCCCGTTCAGGATATCAGATTACCCTTGGGTTTTCGAGAAACGCTCGAGCAGCTGGTTGGCTTCCGTCTCGATGTTCTGGAATGCATCTTCAACCGAGGTTTCGCCGGTCAGGATGCGGCCATACTCACGGTTCATCACGTCGCGGATCTGAACATAAAAGCCCATGCGATAGCCTTTGGTGTTTTCACCGGCAGGCAGCGACAACTGGTTGATGCCGATCTCGGCGGCGGGCATTTTTTCATAGTGTCCATCGGATTTGGCCAGTTCATACGCAGCTTCGGTGATCGGAACATAACCGGTTTCCTTGTGCCAGAAATACTGGGTTTCAGGCGAGGTCAAGAATTCGAAGAATGCAGCTGTGGCTTCGTTTTCCTCGGCAGGCTTACCCGCCATCGCGAACAGAGCGGCGCCACCGATGAAGGTTTGCTTGGGCTCAGTCGTTACCGCTTCCCAATAAGGCAGGTAGGTGGCCGAGAATTCGAACGGCAGGTCTTTCTTGGACAGGCCGCCGAAGGAACCGGATGAGCCCAACCAGATCGCAACTTTGCCTTCTTCGAACGGTGTTTGGTTGTCACCCCAACCGGTGCCGAACCATTCGAAATAGCCGTTCTTCTGCCAGTCCTGAACAGCGTTGAAATGCGCCTTGATGGCATCGTTGTTCACCAGAATCTGCGTGTCGACGCTGTCATAACCGTTGTTGTTGGTGGCAAACGGCAAGTCGTGGCGCGACATGAAGTTTTCGGTGAAGATCCACGGCAGGTGCGACTGCGACAGGCCAGTATATCCGGCCTCTTTCAGTGCGGGCGCGGTGACGGTCTGGAACTCTTCCCAGGTTTTCGGCGGGGTCACACCGGCTTTTTCCAGCGCATCCACATTGTAATACATGATGGGCGAGGACGAATTGAACGGCATTCCGATCATTTTGCCGTCACTGTCCGCGAAGAAATAGCGCACGCCTGAGATATAGTCTTCGATGTCGAAGGTCACGCCATTGTCTGTCAGCAGGTCCTGAACCGGGATGGTTGCACCCTTGGCGCCAATCACAGTAGCGGCACCGGCGTCGAACACTTGCAGGATGTTGGGCTGTTCACCAGCGCGGAAGGCAGCAATACCGGCCGTCAGGGCTTCTTCGTAGGTACCTTTGAACACTGGGGTGACGACGTATTCGTCCTGGCTGGCGTTAAAATCCGCAGCAATCTGGTTAACGGTTTCACCAAGTGCACCACCCATCGCGTGCCACAAGGTGATTTCGGTTTCCGCATATGCTGCGCCGGACAGCAGCGTCGCGGCTGCGGCAGTGGCGAGAGTCAGACGAGTCATTCTGTATCTCCGATCAAAGAAGCCCTGAGGGCATTTTGGGTTGATTTGGCCCGCAGAGACCTGCGACTCCAAAAGGTAAGCACGTGATTCCACGCCGAACTACTGAGCTAAACCTTTGAAAAAATTAATGGTTTTCAGCTCTGTTTTTCTTGCATGAACTCTGCACACGTGTTCACATACAGATGCACTGTAACGCGGCTGTGACGAATGTGAAGTATTTTAACGACATCGTACAAAAGACTGTGAGCATTTGAGATGAAACCCAAGACCGGAACTCGGACGAAACGGGTTACTGCCGAGGATGTGGCGAAACTGGCCGGATCTTCCCGTTCGGCCGTGTCGCGTGCCTTCACACCAGGCGCTTATCTGAATACCGAAAAACGTAAGGCGATCCTGAAGGCAGCCGAAGAGCTGGGCTATCGCCCGAATGCATTGGCCGCCAGTTTGCAGGCAGGTGGATCGAACTTGGTTGCCATCTTCGTCGGTGAAATGCCAAACGAATACGATCAGGAGGTTCTCAGACACCTGACGACAGGGCTGTGCGGTGCGGGCCGGTGGCCCATCGTGATCGGCGGTACCGAAGATACATCTCGCGAGGCGGTTTCGAATGTGCTGCGCTATCCGCTCGAGGCGATCATCCTGCGGTCGGGCAGCCTGAACGAAGATATCGTGGAATCCTGTGGTAAATTGAGCATTCCGGTCATTTCCAGCGGCCGGCTGCTGAATGCGCCCGGGGTCGACAATGTGAGCTGTCGCAACGCCGAGGGAATGCGGCGCGGAACGGATGTGTTGCTGGACAAAGGTCGAGGCAGATTTGCGTATATTGGCGGGCCTGCCTATTTTGGCTCGTCACAGTGGCGGCGAAAAGGGCTTTGCGCGGCCCTGTCGGCCCGAAGCCTGTCGCTGATTGCCGAAGAAACCGGCGATTTCACTGTCCAAAGCGGATATGACGCTGCCGGTCGGCTTTTACTGTCAGCCTCAATGGATGCGTTGGTTTGTGCAAATGATGCCATGGCAATCGGGGCGATGACGGCGCTGCGCGAAAGCGGGCATAGGGTTCCCGAAGATGTCTCGGTGCTGGGATTCGATGACATAGCTATGGCCGCTTGGCCCGCGTTTTCGCTGACCACGTTGCGCAACCCGATCCCGGAACTGGTTGAAGCGGTGATCGGTTTGCTGGACCGCCGCGCAGAAGATCCCGGCAAGCCCGAGGAAGAAGTACTGTTGGATCCCGAGCTAATCCTACGTAGCAGCCACTAATTGGAAAGCTTCGGCATAATGTCGAAAATACCGCCGTTATGACGCAAATGTCCGTGATTTCGTCAAGATACACGCTGCTTTTCGAACAGGTTTTCCTCCATATTCAAGAAAAACGGATAATGGAGGCACGTTTTGAACTGGAATGTTTGTGTCGTTGGCGCCGGTAAAATCGGGCAGATGATTGCGACCCTGCTGAAGGGATCACCGAACTACCGAGTGACTGTAGCGGATCATGACCTGAAGGCGTTGGGCGAGATCGCCAAGATGGGCGTGGGCACTAAACAAATCGACGCCAAAAACGAAGAGGGGCTGACCGCAGGTCTGGCCGGTTTTGATGCAGTGATTTCAGCCGCGCCGTTTTTTCTGACGCCGGCCATTGCCAAGGCAGCCAAAGAGGCAGGCGCGCATTACTTCGATCTGACCGAAGACGTGGCCGCAACGAATGCCGTGCGCAAGCTGTCAGAAGACAGCGATACGGCCTTTATGCCGCAATGTGGACTGGCGCCGGGCTTTGTCGGCATCGCGGGGGCTGCCCTGGCAGCGGAATTTGACGAAATCGACAGCCTGCATATGCGGGTTGGTGCACTGCCGCTCTACCCGACCAACGCGTTGAAATACAATCTGACATGGTCGACCGACGGCCTGATCAACGAGTATTGCAATCCCTGTGATGCCATCGTGAACGGTGAACTGGTCAAGACCGCTCCGCTGGAGGATTACGAAGTTCTGGGCCACGATGGTGTGGAATACGAATGCTTCAATACCTCGGGCGGTCTGGGCACTTTGCCCGAAACGCTGGAGGGCAAAGCGCGCGCCGTATCCTACCGCTCGATCCGGTATCCGGGCCATTGCGACATCCTGAAACTGTTGCTTCGTGATCTGGGGCTGGAACGCCGTCGCGATCTGTTGAAAGAGATTTTCGAAGCCGCATTGCCGCGCACCGATCAGGACGTTGTGCTGGTCTACTGCACGGCCAAAGGTAAGATCGAAGGCGAATTGCGCGAGAAGTCCCTGATCAACAAATCCTTTGCGCGAGAATTCAACGGACAGGTCTGGAGCGCCATTCAAGTCACGACTGCAGCAGGTGTGCTGGGCGTGGTCGATCTGGTGCGCACCGGGGCGCTGCCATCCAAAGGGTTTGTCCGGCAGGAGCAGGTGAAACTTGCCGACTTCCTCAATACAGAATTTGGCCAGCTTTATCGTGCTGGTGATGTGACCCAACAGAACAAGGCGGCCTGAGATATGAAAGACGTAGTGATGACAGCTGAAGCAACCCTTGCGAAATTAGATCTCACTCAAGAGGAACTGACCGGCGGCACACTGCGGGTGACCTCACCCATCGATGGCAGTCTGCTGGCCGAAGTACATGAGACCCCTGTCGCTGAGATGAACGCCATCTTTGCCCGTGCCAAAGCGGCGTTCAAAGAATGGCGGGTTGTTCCCGCCCCACGGCGTGGTGAGCTGATCCGGCTGCTGGGTGAAGAACTGCGCGCCGCCAAGGATGACCTGGGTGCGCTGGTCAGTTGGGAGGCAGGCAAGATCACGTCCGAAGGACTGGGCGAAGTGCAGGAGATGATCGATATCTGTGACTTCGCGGTCGGCCTGTCGCGTCAGCTGTATGGCCTGACCATCGCCTCCGAACGCCCCGGCCACCGGATGATGGAGACCTGGCATCCCGCGGGTCCGGTTGGCGTGATCTCGGCCTTCAACTTTCCTGTTGCCGTCTGGTCGTGGAACGCCGCTCTGGCGTTGGTCTGTGGTGATCCGGTGATCTGGAAACCGTCCGAGAAGACGCCGCTGACAGCGATGGCCTGTCAGAAAATCTTTGAGCGCGCGCTGGTGCGGTTTGGTGATGCGCCGGACGGCTTGCTGCAAACCCTGATTGGCGGGGCGGCGCTGGGCGAGGCGCTGGTTGCCAGCGAGGATGTCCCGGTGATCTCGGCCACCGGGTCGACCCGCATGGGACGGGCGGTAGCACCCATCGTGGCGCAGCGGTTTGGCAAATGTATTCTGGAACTGGGCGGCAACAATGCGATGATCGTTGGTCCCTCGGCCGATCTGGAAATGGCGGTGCGCGCGATTGTGTTCTCGGCCGTGGGTACCGCAGGCCAACGCTGTACCACGCTGCGTCGCCTGATCGTGCATAAATCGATCAAAGGTGAACTGGTTGCGCGTTTGAAAAAGGCATATGCGGGGCTGCCGATCGGCGATCCGTTGGCCGAAGGCACACTAATCGGTCCGTTGGTGGATGAAGCATCCGGGGTTGCGATGACATCCGCCTTGAAGGCCGCTGAAGCCGAGGGCGGCACAGTATTCGGGGGCAATCGCGTGACCGAAGGTGTTCCTTCAGGCGTCTATATGGAACCGGCGATCGTCGAAATGCCCGGACAAACCGAGACGGTGAAAACCGAGACCTTTGCTCCGATCCTTTATGTGATGGGGTACGACGATTTTGATCAGGCGCTGGAAATCCAGAATGATGTACCGCAAGGCCTGTCCTCTTGCGTGTTCACCCTGAACATGCGTGAGGCGGAAAAGTTCCTGACAGCTGCCGGTTCGGATTGTGGGATCGCCAACGTCAATATCGGCCCGTCGGGTGCCGAGATCGGTGGAGCCTTCGGCGGTGAAAAGGAAACGGGCGGGGGGCGTGAAAGCGGCTCGGACGCGTGGAAAGCCTATATGCGTCGTCAGACCAATACTGTGAACTACTCGGCCGAACTGCCGCTTGCACAAGGCGTCAAGTTCGATATCTGACCCCTATGACCCGGCGGTGTCCGACAAAGTCGCCGGGTCTTAATCCGAGAACAGGTATTCCAACTGCATGATGGCCTGCGCCTTATCGGTGGCGACCCCGAGAAACTTGGCGACTGCGATTTCGTTGTCGGCCTTTGGTGCCGACTGACGCAAACGCAAGTACCCATCGAACCCTGCGCCCCGGATCTGCTCGGATTCATAGGTGATATCGTTACGGATGGTCGGCAGCAGGCGCTCGACCGTCCGGACGGGGCTGGCCTCTCCGGCCAGACCAACGCGCCGCGCGTGACCGATCAGATAGTCGTCGGAATAATCACACTCGATTTCAAGCACATGTGTCCGGGCCTGATCCGCGCAAAAGTCTTGAACAATGTCCAAATTCGACGGATCCAGGCAGATCACCAGCCGATCCGAATTGAAGTGGTCAAACAACATCTGCACAAGGGCCCGGCGATGACGAGAACGCTTGGTCAGGGTCGTTTCGATCCCCCCCAGATCAGGCAGGGGCGTTTCCAGTTCATTGAACAGATACTCGACGCAGGGAATATCGGTTTCAGACACGATCTGACCGACCAGCCGCTTGGCCACGTGCCATTTTTTGCAGACGATCAAATATAAGTCCCGCTCAGATCCGAGCGTGTTCGCGGCCTCCCAGAACCGTCTTGCATAGCGCCGCCCGACACGCCCCCGACCGCTGAGAAAACTGTAGAGGTTGCGCCCTTCGTCCGATACCTGAAACGTGATCCCTTCGCTGGCGTATAGCTTACCAAGCCGGTCTTTTAGCTCATGCGCCTCGGCGCTGATCTTCCGCGCAAAGATGTAGTCCTGACCCAGCAACATATCGTAGTGGTCGTTATAGAACGTGACCGGCATCCCGTAGTCAGAGAACATCAAGAACGTCAGCGTGCGGTTTTCGATTTCCGCTCTTGGGATCAGGTGTCGGACCAGCGTTTGAAAAAAAGTTTCATCTGGGATCCAAGTGGTCGAGAAAAACCGAACCACATCCCGTCTCTGGCGTAGAAAGGCGAGAATCATCTCGATCGTCTGGCGGCGCAGGCACCACCACTGGCTACCGATCATGACTTGTATGTCCGCAGGTATCTCTCGGGTCAGGCCCAAACGCTTTTGCATTTCATAGGCCGCGTAGAACCGGCGGCTCTGGGTGCGTTCGTTAAAATAGTGGCGATAGATCAGCCGGTCTTCTTTCATACCGGTCTTGATCCAGTTGCTTTCGAAGAAATCGTAGCTTTCTACGAAATCCTTGTCGTTCTCGTCGAGAAATCGATGAGTGTATTCTGCTGTCTTGATCGCCATGCAATCGCCGGACAGCATGTAGAAATGCGTGGCGCGGGGAAAGGCCTCGACCGCTGCCTGAATCGCGTAAAGTGTTGCCTGAACCAGAGACCATTCCCCCCAGCCGCATTTGGTCCGGTTGGAGGCGAGGGTAACATTTGGATTGTCTTTCAGCGCGTCACGAATGCGCGCATAATCTACTGCACCGGCGCGTGCATCGAAATGGATGGTCATGCAGTCGCCGGCAGCGGTCAGTTGCTCTGCCTGCGCGATGATTGCGTCAGGGTTTTTGTGGCACAACAAAATATAGGCAATCTTTGCCATAGAGGTCCGCAATTCCCGTTTCTGCTCGTTTCCAACCGTGATACTGAGGATGAACGATTGAATAAACAGAATTTTTTTGGTTCTTTTACATCGAATGCCGGAGTATCGGCCTGAGACCGAACCGGCGAAGGAGGCGCAGCGAATGGGTTTTCCCGGGACATGGATGACCGAAAGCCAAAGCATGGTTTATCGCGTGGTGCCCAAATGTGCCTGCTCGACCATCGGGCAGATCATGTACTACTCCGATCACGGTCAGTTCTTTGATGGCGATATCCATGATGCGCAGGACGGTATGCACAAATGGGCCTTTGATGGCAGTCAGGATGTGATTGCCAGGAATGTGCGGTCGCATGAGTCCTTTACGTTCACCTGTGTCCGCAATCCCTATACTCGCATCCTCAGCTCCTTCTTTGACAAGATCTGCGGTATTCAGCGAAACGGAAAACGCTATCGCGGCAATCTGGTGCCGACGCTGATTTACAACTACGGCATCGAAGTTGGCGGGAAAGACGGGAAGGGCGAGTTTGACCAGATCGCCAGCTTTCGCCGGTTTCTGCTGTTTGCCCGAGATACGATCCGTTGGCGGCGTCCGATGGATCCTGATATTCACTGGTCGGCCATGTCAGGCCATGTTTCAACGCTGATCGTGAATGGGGGACGGTACGATCGCATCTTCTGGACCGAGAAGTTCAATGACGGGATGCGGGGCGTATTGGAAGATCTCGATACGGCACACCCTGTGACCTTGTCCGAGATTCCACGTTTCAACGAATCCGAAGGCCACGGTCCCAAGCGGGCGCATCCGGTTGAGGATTACTTTGACGACCTTTCGATGCATTTGGTTTATGAGATCTACAAGAAAGACTTCGAGCTGTTCAAATACGATTTCGAAAATCCTGCAAACAAGATGCCGGTCGGAGAGATCGACCTGGATGAAGTTCACGCCAAACTGGGTGACTAAGAATCGGGTGGGGGCTCCCGCCAATCGTCAAAGTCTCTGACGAGACATCTCCTCTTGATGGGCCCGGCGCCGCGCTTTTGCGCGGCGCCGGGCCCAAGTCCGAAAGCGGTGTCGGCAAAGCCGATGGTGCATATCGGACGCGGGAGTGTTCCCGGTTGTTTATTCTCAGACCTGGCGCACGGCCCCTTTTGCCGCGCTGGTAGTGAGTTTGGCATAGGCTTTGAGCGCCGTTGAAACCTTGCGCTTACGCGGCTCAGCCGGGTGCCAACCCTTCTCGTCCTGCTCTTCGCGCCGCTCGAACAGTTCCTCATCCGATACGGCCAGATGAATGGTGCGGTTGGGGATGTCGATCTCGATTGTGTCGCCAGTTTTCACCAGTCCGATCTCACCGCCTTCTGCGGCTTCGGGGGATACATGGCCGATAGACAGACCTGATGTGCCGCCCGAGAAGCGGCCATCGGTCAGTAGAGCGCAGGCTTTGCCCAGACCTTTGGATTTCAGATACGAGGTCGGATACAGCATCTCTTGCATTCCCGGTCCACCGCGTGGGCCTTCATAACGAATGACTACTACGTCGCCCTCTTTCACCTTGCCGGTCAGAATATCGTTCACCGCCTGGTCCTGGCTTTCGCAAACATAGGCCGAACCGGTGAATTTCAAGATGTTCTCATCCACCCCGGCCGTTTTCACGATGCAGCCTTCGCGCGCAATGTTTCCAAACAGAACTGCTAGGCCACCATCCTGACTGAATGCGTGTTCCTTGGATCGGATCACGCCGTTTTCGCGGTCGGTGTCCAGTTCCTTGAAGCGGTTCGATTGGCTGAACGCCTGCGTGGTGCGCACACCGCCCGGCGCTGCTTTGAACAAGTCCTGTGCTTTGGGATTGTTTGCAATCTTGATATCCCAATTGGCAATCGCTTCGCCCATCGTGGCGGAATGGACCGTGCTGCACTCTTCGTGAAGCAATCCCGCCCGACTGAGCTCACCCAGGATCGAGAAGATACCACCGGCCCGATGAACGTCTTCCATATGTACGTTTTCGGTGTTCGGTGCGACTTTACACAAACACGGTACCTTGCGGCTGAGGTGGTCCATATCACTCATGTTGAAGTGAACCTCTCCCTCATGCGCAATAGCCAGAAGGTGCAGAACTGTATTGGTCGATCCGCCCATGGCGATATCCAGGCTCATCGCGTTCTCGAATGCCTCAAATGTGGCGATTTCACGTGGCAGGAATCCTTTTTCGTCCAGATCATAGTGTCGCTTGGTGATCTCGACGATCCGGCGCCCGGCTTCAAGAAACAGTTCTTTGCGATCCGCATGTGTCGCCAGTGTCGAGCCGTTGCCCGGCAGTGCGAGGCCCAGAGCCTCGGCCAGACAGTTCATCGAGTTGGCAGTGAACATGCCCGAACACGATCCGCACGTGGGGCAGGCGTTTTCCTCGATATGCTGGACTTGTTCGTCGGTAAACCTGTCATCAGCTGCCGCGACCATGGCGTCGACCAGGTCGATCTTTTTGGCGTCCAGATCGGCGATGTCGATCTTGCCGGCCTCCATCGGCCCGCCCGAAACAAAGATCGCCGGGATGTTCAGGCGCATCGCGGCCATCAGCATACCAGGAGTGATCTTGTCACAGTTCGAGATACAGACCATCGCGTCCGCGCAATGGGCGTTGACCATGTATTCGACGCTGTCCGCGATGACTTCGCGCGACGGCAGCGAATATAGCATTCCGTCGTGACCCATGGCGATTCCGTCATCGACGGCGATCGTGTTGAACTCTTTCGCGACACCGCCTGCGGCCTCTACCTCGCGCGCAACCATCTGGCCCAGATCCTTCAGATGGACGTGCCCCGGTACAAATTGGGTGAACGAGTTGACGATGGCGATGATCGGCTTGCCAAAATCATCGTCGCCCATGCCTGTTGCGCGCCACAGGCCGCGGGCACCGGCCATGTTGCGGCCATGGGTAGAAGTTCTGGATCGGTACATTGGCATGATGCTGTTTCCCTTTTGCCCCGGTTGCGATATGCGGGATGCGTACGTTATAGCGCACGTAGCACATGTGCGTTATAACGTACAATAGAATTTGCAGAGCGCAGGCATGGAAACGGAAGACATTACACTGAAACTAAGGGACGTGCGGGCCGCCTCGGGGCTGAGCCTGTCCAAGGTCGCCGAAATGACGGGTGTCAGCAAAGCCATGCTGGGCCAGATCGAACGCGGCGAATCCAGCCCGACGATTGCGACTCTTTGGAAAATCGCAAAGGGGTTTCAATTGCCGCTAAGCGCTTTGATTGGGTCGTCGGCTATGCGCGATCCTGCAGACGCGTCGGTGTTTCGCACCGTAACCTTTCCTGGCAGCATCGAAGTAAAGATCGTTTTCCCGTTCGATCCAGCCCTGGGGGCCGAGACGTTTCACGTTGAACTTGCCCCGAACCAAAGTCACGAATCCGCCGCCCACGCCGCCGGTGTGACCGAGGAAGTCTTTGTGCTCAACGGCGCGCTGGACATATTACGGGATGGGGAATGGGTGCCGCTGCACGCAGGGCAGGGACTTCGCTTTTCCGCCGACCTGCCGCATGGCTACCGTGCTGGCGATCAGGGGGCGGCTTTCCTCAACATGCATCACTATTCGCAACAGGCAGAATTTTCAGAACAGAATCGAAAGCTCTCATGACCGCATTTTGGGACAGCCTGACATTTGTGGACGCCATCGGCTCTTGCGGAGCGCTGATTGTCGTTGCCGCTTATTTTGCGACGCAAATGCGGTTGATGAACTCTGACGATCTGGCCTTTCCGGCGTTCAACCTGCTGGGTTCGGTTCTGATCGTTTTTTCGCTGCTGCAAAACTTCAATCTGGCTTCGATGCTGATCGAAGGGTTCTGGATTCTGATCAGCCTGATCGGGATCATTCAGTACTTCCGCCTGCGCGGTGCCAGATAAATCCCGTGTTGCAAGGGCGCTAGCGCTATCCAACCTTGAACCCCTATCCCACCGGGTATAGGAAATTTCCAAGCGCGATTAGGGGAGGCATTGATGCAGGACGATCCAAAAACCCTCGTTTCCACCGAATGGCTTGCGGCCCATCTAAAGGATCCGGATCTGCGGATTCTGGATGGGTCTTGGCATCTGCCGCAGCAAGGGAGGGACGCAAAGGCCGAATACGACGCCGGTCATATTCCCGGGGCGCGGTTCTTTGACATCGACGAGGTCTCCGATCACCGCTCGGACCTGCCACACATGGTGCCGCCGGTCGAGAAATTCATGTCGCGCCTGCGCGCGATGGGCGTGGGGGATGGCCATCAGGTTGTCGTCTATGACGGAGCCGGACTGATGTCGGCTGCGCGCGTGTGGTGGTTGTTCCGGTTGATGGGGCAGGAAAACGTTGCTGTACTGGATGGTGGGCTGCCCAAGTGGCAGGCTGAAGGCCGAGAGATTGAGGACTTGCCACCCGTCATCCGTGATCGACACATGACTGTTCGGGTTCAGAACCATCTGGTGCGGGACGTGACGCAGGTCTCGGCCGCAGCTAAGCTGGCGGATCATGAGATTATCGACGCCCGTTCTTCTGGCCGGTTTGCCGGAGCAGAGGTAGAGCCCCGCGCGGGTCTGCGCTCTGGTCATATTCCGGGGTCGCGAAACGTGCCGTTCGGCACTTTGTTGAACAAGAATAACACGATGAAGTCGCCTGACGAATGCCGCGCCGTGTTTGAAAGTGCGGGAGTGGACCTGTCGAAACCGGCAATCACATCCTGTGGCTCGGGCGTGACCGCCGCGATCCTAAGCCTTGCGCTCGAGCGCATGGGCAAGAAAGACCACTCGCTTTATGACGGCTCCTGGGCTGAATGGGGTGCCTTCCCAACCCTGCCCGTCGCAACCGGAGAGAACTGATGTTCGAATTTCTCAAACCTCAGCCCGCTGACAAGATTCTGGCGCTGATGCAGATGTACCGTGAGGATCCACGTGATCAGAAGATCGATCTGGGTGTGGGTGTCTACAAGAACGCCGAGGGCATCACCCCGGTCATGCGCGCAGTGAAAGCGGCCGAGCAGCGTATTTTAGAAGAGCAGGAAACCAAGGCGTACACCGGCCTTGCAGGTGATCCGGCTTATGCGGATGCGATGATTGGACTGATTCTGGGCGCTTCGGTTCCGCGCGGCAACATTGCCGCCGTAGCGACACCCGGTGGTACCGGTGCCTGCCGTCAGGCGTTCGAGATGGTCCGCATGGCCAACCCCTCGGCCCGCGTCTTTGTGTCAAACCCAACCTGGCCGAACCACCTGTCGATCCTGAATTATCTGGGCATCGAGACGGTTGCTTACCGCTATTTTGACAGCGAAACCCGTGGTGTTGATTTCGACGGGATGATCGAGGACCTAAAGACCGCCAATGCAGGCGACGTCGTTCTGCTGCACGGTTGCTGCCACAACCCGACAGGCGCAAACCTGAATATGGTACAGTGGCAAGAGGTCGTGAACCTGATCAATGCGCGTGGCCTGGTGGCCATGATCGACATTGCCTATCAGGGCTTTGGTGACGGCTTGGAAGAGGACGCGCTAGCTGTCCGTCTCGTCGCTTCGTCGGTTAAGGAATGCCTGATCGCGGCTTCTTGTTCAAAGAACTTTGGTGTCTATCGCGAACGCACCGGTCTGCTGATGGCTGTCAGCTCTGATGCGGGTCAAACCGCACTGAATCAAGGGACACTCGCGTTTCTGAACCGCCAGAATTATTCCTTCCCGCCGGATCACGGCGCACGGGTGGTAACGACGATCCTGATGGACGACGCCCTGCGAGCAGACTGGGCTGCCGAATTGGAAGAGGTCCGATTGTCCATGCTGGGTCTGCGTCAGGATCTGGCGGATGAACTTCAGCGTCTGAGCGGCTCGGATCGCTTCGGGTTCATTGCCCAGCACCGCGGTATGTTTTCACGTTTGGGCGCGGCACCGGAACTGGTGGAAAAACTGCGTAATGATCACGGCATCTACATGGTCGGCGACAGCCGTCTGAACATTGCTGGCTTGAATGCGAATACCGTGCCGATCCTGGCCAAGGCGATTGTCGACGTCGGCGTCTGACGGCGCCACTAAAGGATTTAAGGGGCCGCCTTTGGGTGGCCTTTTTTTGTTTCGTTCGATTTTGGTGGCGGAAAAAGGGTTGATGACTTTTGATTTGGAATCGAGCTTACAGCAACTCTGAGACTCAACTCATGCGGGTATTGTGTGTTTACATCTGCAGCTATATGTGCGTTTGGACGATTGAATTAATAGGAAAAAGAATGCCACACCCACCCTCTTATGACGAACTTCTTGCTTGTCCAAAGTTGATCGGATTTCCGCAGGCCGGGCGATATATTGCGGCTGTAGAAAATGGACGGATTGTCGGTGGAGAAAGAGAAGAAAGTGAAGGAACGCTCGAAATCCAAGCGTCCCAGATGCACCGTTCTTACACCGATGCAGATGAGTTCATTATCTTTGAGGTCGATGCTGACGGAAAAATAAACCCACTCCCACCGCTTTTCAGCAGTTAAGTCATCATCGGTTTGACCGCCGAACTGGCATTCAAGTCTTTGCTGAGTAATTAAAAGGCCTGAGTGAATCTTAGCGGTTTGCTAACCAGTACAGACTTGGTGCCATATGAAAAATGCCCGGGCGGAAAGCCCGGGCAGGTGTCTTTTTGGGAGAGCTCGAAGAGTTCAGCCCTTGGAGAACTCAGGGTAGGCTTCCATACCCAGCTCGCCCATATCCAGGCCGTTGATCTCCTCTTCTTCGCCAACTCGCAGGCCAACAGTTGCCTTGAGGATCGAGAAGAGAACGAAGCTGACGACGAAGACGAAGATGCCGATCGCAGCAAAGCCGATGATCTGGGTCACGAAGGACGCGTCACCGTTGGTCCAGGCCACGATGAAGGTGCCCCAGAAGCCTGCGATCAGGTGAACTGGGATCGCACCGACCACGTCGTCGATTTTCATGCGATCCAGCATCGGAACAGTCAGAACCACGATCACGCCACCGATTGCACCGATGATCAGAGCCTGGAACAGCGACGGAGCCAGCGGTTCCGCGGTGATCGACACCAGACCGGCCAGCGCACCGTTCAGGACCATGGTCAGGTCGACCTTGCCGTACATCAGCTGCGTCAGGATCAGCGCGGCAACGGCGCCGGCAGCAGCGGCCATGTTGGTGTTGGCAAAGATGCGGCTGATGTCGGCCATGTCACCGATAGTACCCATTGCCAGCTGAGAACCACCGTTGAAGCCGAACCAACCCAGCCACAGGATGAACGTACCCAGTGTTGCCAGCGCAAGGTTCGAACCCGGAATCGGCACAACCTTGCCGTCTTTGTTGTACTTACCGATACGCGGGCCCAGCACGATGGCACCGGCCAACGCTGCGAAACCACCAGCGGCGTGAACCAGAGTCGAGCCGGCAAAATCGCTAAAGCCCATCTCGGACAGCCAGCCGCCGCCCCACTGCCAGGACGCTTCGATCGGGTAGATAATGCCGGTCAGTACGATCACAAAGGCGAAGAAGGGCCACAGTTTCACGCGCTCGGCCATGGTGCCCGAAACGATCGATGCAGTGGTGGCACAGAACATCAGTTGGAAGAAGAAGTCAGATCCGACCGAAGCATAGGACAGGTCGGTTTCAACACCGCTCAGGCCAACAGGCTCCAGCGAGGTGGGTGAAAAAGCGCCAAGGAACCCCGTGATTGTCCAGCCATCGCCCGGATACATCAGGTTGAAGCCCACCAGCCAGTACATGATGGCGGCAAAGGAAAACAGGCCCATGTTCTTGACCAGCTGCATGGCAACGTTCTTGGAGCGCACCAGACCAGCCTCGAGCATGGCAAAACCCGCGGCCATCCAGAACACCAGAAAACCGCCGACCAGAAACAACAGCGATGTCAGGATATATTGCGTATGCTGCGCAGTTTCTCCGGTGGCGGCCTCTTGCGCAAAGCCCATCTGCGGCAACGCGACAATCGCGGCGGCAGGGATGAGAGATTTCATCAGATTCATAGTCAGTCCTCGAATGTGTGTGAGTGGGGGCGCTCAGAGCGCCTCTTCGTTCGTTTCCCCAGTCCGCACGCGCAGGGCCTGCTCGACATCGAGGACGAAAATCTTGCCGTCGCCGATTTTGCCGGTCTTGGCGGTCTTGGTGATGGTTTCGACGATCTGGTCGGTCATCGTGGCGGGAACTACGATTTCCAGTTTGATCTTGGGCACGAAGTTCACGGCGTACTCCGCCCCACGATAGATTTCGGTGTGACCGGACTGCGAACCAAAACCCTTGATTTCAGTCACCATCATTCCGCGCACACCAGCCTCGGTCAGTGCTTCACGCACTTCCTCAAGCTTGAACGGTTTGATTGTCGCAATGATTAGTTTCACGTCTTTCCCCTCTACGTCTCCGGCATGGCCGGTATTTTGCACCTGCAGAAAAAGAGCGTGTGCGAAGGCTTATAGGAATGGGTTTCCGGGGTAGACGTGTCCGAAATTCGCAAAAATTGCACATTTTTTGCACAAATTTGATGCGATGATAAAAAAATAGGCGGTTACGGGAAGGGAAATACCAGAAATTCACACCTCTACATGGCCGCGGCACCGAGGTATGGTGCCACAAAAGCATAATCGGGCAGAGTTTGAGCATGACTGAGTCCAAGCGCCGCAAACCGCCACTGGTCGCGGACAAAAGATACCCGTCGAAGCGGCGCAAACCTGCGACGGCAAAGCGGGCTGCGAAGCCTGCGGGCAAGAAATCGACGGCCCGCAAAACCGCGACGCGCAAGACGGCCCGGAAAAACACACGTCGACGGTCGGGCGGAGGAGGGGGGCCATTTCGTCGCCTGTTACGATGGATCGGGCGTCTGATCTGGGGCGTAACCTGGCGCGTAGGCGCCGTTGCCGCGCTGATGTTGGCGCTGGCGATCGGCATCGTCTATAGCACCTTGCCCGATCTCGACGCTCTGCTGGACGGGCGGGCGCGCGGGTCGGTAACGTTGCTGGATCGCGACGGCAAGGTCTTTGCGTGGCGCGGTGATCAGTTTGGCGGCGTGATCACGGCCGACACGGTCTCGCCGCATCTTAAAAACGCGGTGATCGCGACCGAGGATAAGCGGTTCTACCGCCATTTCGGCGTCAGCCCGCGAGGCGTCGCCAGTGCCGTTCGGATCAATCTGAGCGAAGGGCGTGGGCCATTGTCCGGCCATGGCGGTTCGACCATTACACAGCAAACGGCCAAGCTGTTGTGTCTGGGCGTTCCATACGAGCCCAGCGATTGGGAGTCCGAGGCCGCATATGAGGCGGATTGCCGACAGGGTTCTCTTTGGCGCAAGGGGAAAGAGGCCATCTTTGCGATGGCGATGGAGGTCAAATACTCCAAGGACGATATTCTGACGATCTATCTGAACCGAGCGTTTCTGGGGGCCGGTGCGCGTGGATTCGAAGCTGCGAGCCAGCGTTACTTCGGAAAATCGGCAGCAGAGGTTTCTCCGGCTGAGGCCGCGATGCTGGCAGGGTTGCTTGTTGCGCCCACGCGCTATGCGCCGACTAATAACCTGCAACGTTCGCAGGATCGCGCGCGGCTGGTCGTCGGGCTGATGGAGGATCAGGCCTATCTGACCTCGGCGCAAGCCAGCGAAGCCCGCAGTCGCCCGGCACAATTGTCCAAAGCCGCCGCCGCGAGGGCCGGTGGATATTTCGCGGACTGGGTCATGGCCAGCGGGCCCGAGTTCTTTACCCGCAACACCACCGAGGATGTGGTTATCCAGACAACGCTGGATCAGCGAATCCAGCAATCTGCTGAAGAGGCGCTGAAGTTCATCTTTCAGGAGAAAGTCCGTGAAGGGTCCAAAGCGCAAGCCGCGATTGTCGTGATGTCGGCGGACGGGGCGGTGCGCGCCATGGTCGGCGGTCGGGAAACGCGAGTGGCGGGTGTTTTCAACCGGGCGACTTTGGCGAAACGACAAACGGGTTCAGCCTTCAAACCCTTCGTATATGCCACTGCGCTGGAGCTGGGGTATTCTCCGCTGGATACAGTTAATGACGAACCCTATTGCGTCAATATTCCCGGTTCGGGCCAGTGGTGCCCCAAGAACTATACCAACAAGTTCTACGGTCGGGTGACGCTGGCCGATGCGCTAAAGAACTCGCTGAATATCCCGGCCGTCAAAGTAGCCGAGATTTCCGGGCTGGATAACGTCCGTACGGTCGCAAGTGGTTTTGGAATTGCCAGCGATCTGGCGCAGGGGCCGGCATTGGCGCTGGGCGCATCGGAAAGCACACTGATCGAGATGACGGGCGCATATGCTGGCATCCTGAACGGCGGTTCGGCGGTGGAACCCTACGGTCTGACTGAATTGAAACTGTTGGGTGACAACACCCCCGTTATGGTGACGACGACAGGCATCGGCGAGCGTGTCATCAACGACAAGGCTGCCAGGCAACTGACGTGGATGATGGAGCGTGTGGTCTCCGAAGGCACCGGTGCACGGGCCAAACTGCCGGGGTGGCAGGTAGCGGGTAAGACCGGCACGACCCAAGCGGCACGAGACGCATGGTTTATCGGGTTCACGGCGGACTATGTCGCGGGTGTCTGGATGGGATATGACGACAACACGCCGCTATCGGGTGTCACCGGTGGTGGATTGCCGGCCGAGATCTGGAAAGAGACCATGACGCGCGTCACCGACGGCATGACGCCAACACCCCTGCCCATGTTGGCACCTGATCCTCCGGTTCAGACAGCGCAGCCGTCAAAACCGCGCCGCAAGCAAGGCGGCGGGTTCGCGCAGGAAATCAATAACCTGTTGAACAGCATTTTTGGAAACTGACAGGCAAACGAAAAAAGGCGGTGCACCGGGCACCGCCATTCTGTTTGAGTCCAGCGCAGATCGGGTTAGGTGCTTGCGTCCAACGCCGCGACGATCGCATCGCCCATCTCAGAGGTTGAAACCGGCACCACACCTTCTTCGGCCAGCAAGTCGGCAGTGCGGACACCATCGGCCAGCACTTTCTCGATGGCTGTTTCAAGACGATCCGCTTCTTCGCCCTGATCAAAGCTGTAACGCAGCGCCATAGCAAAGCTGAGAATACAGGCAATCGGGTTGGCTTTGCCCTGACCGGTGATATCGGGCGCCGAGCCATGCACCGGCTCGTACATCGCTTTGGGACGGCCATTGGCCATCGGGGCACCCAGAGAGGCGGAGGGAAGCATGCCCAGCGATCCGGTCAGCATCGCCGCGCAGTCGGACAGTATGTCGCCGAACAGGTTGTCGGTCAGGATGACGTCGAACTGTTTCGGTGCGCGGACCAGCTGCATGGCGCCGTTGTCGGCATACATGTGGGACAGCTCGACCTCGGGATACTCCCTGGCGACACGGTCAACGACCTCGCGCCACAGGATGCCCGATTCCATCACGTTGGCCTTTTCCATCGAGCACAGTTTCTTGTTCCGGCGCATCGCTAGTTCAAAGGCCGAGCGCGCTGCGCGTTCGATTTCGGATTCCGTGTAACGCTGGGTGTTGATGCCGACGCGTTCGTTACCTTCTTCGAAGATGCCACGCGGTTCGCCGAAATACACACCCGAGGTCAGCTCGCGCACGATCATTATGTCCAGACCGGCCACGATGTCCTTTTTCAGCGACGAGAAATCCGCCAGTGCGTCAAAACACTGGGCCGGGCGCAGGTTGGAGTACAGGTCCATCTCCTTGCGCAGGCGCAGCAGGCCGCGCTCGGGTTTGACGCTGAAATCAAGATCGTCATATTTCGGGCCGCCGACAGCACCCAGCAGAACCGCGTCCACGTCTTGTGCTTTGGCCATGGTCTCGTCCGACAGCGGCTTGCCATGTGCATCGTAGGCCGCGCCTCCGACCAGATCCTCGCTCACGTCAAAGTGAAGACCGCGATTGGTGCCGAACCAATCGATGATTTTGCGCACTTCGGCCATAACTTCCGGGCCAATTCCGTCTCCGGGCAGGATGAGGAGCGAGGGGTTGGACATGAAGGGTCTCCTTGCGTTTCGTCGCAAAGGCCCTAGCGTCTGCGCCGCATCGGGTCAATGAGACGAACCCGACAATTCATGAGGAAAACACATGTTGATACCGGGAAACCCAGTGCCGGTGCTGAAAATTGAAACCGTGGGCCACGGCAGTTTTGATCTGGACGCCGACAAGGGTGAAAACGGAACGCTGGTTATTCAGTATCGCGGCTTGCATTGCCCGATCTGTATTCGTCAGATGGGCGAGGTCGAGGCTGCACTGGACGATTTCGCGGCACTGGGCGTCGAGGTTATCATGCTCAGCACGGATACTTCAGATCGTGCCGCAGAAACGGTCGCCAAAGCCGGAACTTCGAAATTGCGTGTGGGCCACAGCCTGCCCCTGTCCCAAGCGCGGGACGGGTGGGGCCTGCATATCTCAACAGGCCGCGAGGGGACTGCTGAGGCGCCGTTCTTCGCTGAGCCGGGTCATTTCTACATCGCGCCCGACCGGTCCTTGTATTTCGCATGGCAGCAAACGACACCTTTCGGTCGGCCCTCGATTTCTGACATTTCGGGTGGGATCAAATATGCTTTGAATAACAAGTATCCGCCGCGCGGTACCTATACCGGAGCGCTGTAAAGCAATTGGTCGGATTGGTGGCCCATCGTGCAAGGCTGCCCGGGCCTGTCGGCGCCTCAATCCATCGCCAGATCGACCCAAACCACCCGATGGCGACTTGCAGTTTCGGCATGCTGCCGGTTTGGCGAACCCGCATCGGGCCAATAGACGCCTGCATCCAGAATCTTCCAACCCGCAGAAGGCAGCACATAGTCGACCCGCAACTCGCCGACGCCTTTCCACATCACAGTCGCAAGCGACCCCGAGGGGCTGCGAGGTTGCGGATCCTGAATACGAGGGTCAGCAAGCAGATCCCGGATCGTTTTCTTACGCCCTTCACCCAGTTCGGGGTCGAGGTTCGCATCGCCCGCAATCACGAACCGATCAGCCAGCAGCCCACCCAACGCGCCGTCCAGCACCAGAGACCACAACCGGATTTCGTCGCGATTGCGAAGCCCGTTGCGGTCCTCGGGTCCATCAAATACCGGCGGCGCAGAGTGGAACGTCATCAGGTCTACCTGACCGATTGGGGCCTCGATCGGCACAATCCAATGCGCGGTCGAAGACAGACGCTGCGCTTCGTGTGCCTGTGCGGAAGGGAAGGGCGCGCCGTCGACTTCCGGTAGGGTTGCGCCCGGCAGCTCACGCCACAAAAGACCCGAGAATGACTGGATATTTTCCCGCAGGATTGGATAGCGGGACAGGACAGCCAGCCCTGCCTGACCCGTGAACCTTCCCCACCCTTGCGCATCGCCCGGACCGCCGGTTCTACCGTCGCCGTCCAGATCCAACGACGTTTGAAGTCCCGAGTTTGGCCGCTCTGCAAAGCTATAGGGATAGTCCAACCCGGCTTCGAGTAATGACTGAGACAGCGCTGATAAAGTCAGGTTGTCAAGATCCCAGTCGATCCCCTGCAATGCCACGATATCAGGTTGGATTTCAGCCAACACCGCAACGACGGCCGAGACTTGTGGATCGTCACGCCGGATATCCCGCAACAACAGCCCCGGCCCATCGCGGCTGAGTTCCGTGTTGTATGTGGCTATGCGGAGTTGCTCTGCCTGCGCCGCAATTGGCAGCAGCATCAGCAGAATGACGCGGATCATGCGGTTTGCGTGGTCTCGGCAGTTGAATAGGCGCGGCGTTTTTCAACGATCAGATTGGCGACTCGCATGGTCGCCATACCGCGCATGATCATGCTGGCCGGCAAAAAGGCCCATGCGCTGAGGGTCCAGATCAGAGTCTGCGGATTGCTCAGCGCGATTGGGCTGCCGAATTCGGAAATGAGTTTGATCAGGGCGGGAATCACAAATGGCAACAGCGCACCGATCATGATGTTCAACCGACCGTCCCGCTGCAGACGAGTGACAACGTCGCCGCCTTTTGTCGGGTCGAAAAGCGGTAGATTGGTCCAGACGTTGAAAGCGCCATTCCCGGTGGGCCAGCCGCGTATTTTGATTGCGTAGGCAAAGCTGGCAATTGTGACCAGCGCAGCGACATAGGCTATGCTTGCTGAAATGCGCACTAACTCGACCAAAGGCGACGTCGCGTCAGCGGGAAGCATCAGAACGACCAGGCGTACTGGCGAGTATGGAAAATCAGCCACGTTAGCGACCATCAGACCCATGGAATAGAACACGCTGGTCAATTCAGTCGGCGCGTAAACGTTTTTGCAGATCAGCGTCATGAACGTGATCATCGATGTCAGGCCGACAAAGCGTAAACGGTTCACCGGAGGTGCGTCACGGAATTCGATAAAGCTGGGAAAGGCAGAGTTGTATTCAGAGAACGTCAAAATGAATGCCAGAATCGCGAGAAACACGACAATCTCGGTCCCATTCGACGTCGATGTAGGCAGGTACAACGCGGGAGTGAGCACCATAAGCGCCACCAAAAGTCCACGTATCGCCGCCCCCGTTGTGCGTGCAATCACAATCCGAACCCTTTCCAAACCGGAGCAGTCGATTCTACGTCGACTTACAGTCCAACTTGTGCCCGCCGTTCTTTGTTTTGACGGATGCCTCGTTTTTGCCAACACTGGCGGTAACGGGCATTTAGCTCAAGCCAAGGGGCAGAAAACACGTACTTTCAGGCAAAATGATGGCGAAACTGGTGCGCCTTTGCATCATTTCCGACGCAAATTCGACGTGTAAGTAAGAATACCCCCTACATGTTGTGGTTGCCGGATTTTGAACCCCAAAAATGAGAGCGGGGCCGCCAAGGCGACCCCGATAGGTTGAGTATCCACAGAATCATCCCCGGAATTACACCCAGGGACGAGCCTGACTTGCGTGATCCTCAAACTTGTCGATGTGATGATCTTTTTCCATTGTCAGCCCGATGTCGTCCAGACCGTTGAGCAGGCAGTGCTTGCGGTGCGGGTCGACGTTGAATTCGATCACGATGCCATCGGATGTGGTGATCTGCTGATCTTCCAGATGGACAGTCATTCGGGCGTTCTCGCCTTTATGCGCGTCTTCCATGAGGATCGCATGATGCTCTTCTTCGACCACGATGGGCAGGATGCCGTTCTTGAAGCAGTTGTTGAAGAAGATGTCAGCGAAGCTGGTCGAGATCACGACCTTGATGCCGAAATCCTTGATCGCCCATGGCGCGTGTTCGCGCGACGAGCCACAGCCGAAATTGTCGCCCGCAACCAGAATCTCTGTCTGGCGATAGGCGGGTTTGTTCAGGACAAACTCTTCGTTTTCCTGCCCGTCATCGTGATAGCGCATCTCGTCAAACAGCACGACGCCAAGACCGGACCGTTTGATCGTTTTCAGGTGCACTTTCGGGATGATCATATCGGTGTCGATATTGATCAATGGCATTGGGGCGGCCACCCCGTGGACTTTGTCAAACTTTTCCATGTTCACACTCCTGCGGGAGAGGGCCGACCCCATACCCCGCGTTTAAGCTTCTTTCGCTTCCGTTGTTTCTTCGTTGGGTGCGTTCTTTACGAAGAACGCCATGAAGACCAATCCAAACCCGTTGAACAGCATCTCGATGCCCAGCAAAATGCCCAGCAATTGCAGCAGTACCGCGGGATCAGCGCTGGCAAGGCGCCAGATCAGGATCGCCAGGACGATAGACATGATGCCAGAGATCAGCGTGGCCCAGAAAAACTGCGTCCCGCGCATCTGGAACGACAGGATGATCCGCGCGATGCCGCCTGCCAGGAACAGGATCAACACCACCGTGGCCAGCGTCAGCGTTCCCTGAAGTGGATGATCCAGGAAGGACCAACCCAGAAACAGCATCACGACACCCATGATGAATGACAGGATTTTGTTGCCGGTTCCCTCAACTGTGAAACCGCCTACAACTTGCAGCGCGCCCGAGATCAGCAGCAACACTCCGGTCACTACTGTCACGGCAATCGATGCCACCGCTGGTGCGCCCAGCACAAATATGCCGAACGCTATGGATAGAAGCCCCAGCAGGAGCCATTTGATCCAGTCACTCATGTCTTCAATCCCTCAAATATCTAGATATGAGGGTACCTTACATCAATTCACGAACGTCTGTCAGCCGTCCTGTAATTGCCGCTGCGGCAGCCATTGCCGGGCTCAGCAGATGGGTACGCCCACCGCGCCCCTGACGGCCTTCGAAGTTGCGGTTCGAGGTTGCGGCGCAGCGTTCACCCGGTTCCAACTGGTCAGGATTCATCGCCAGACACATCGAGCATCCTGCAAGGCGCCATTCGAAACCGGCCTCTTTGAAGATCTCGGCAAGGCCTTCCTCTTCAGCCTGAGCACGAACAAGACCCGAGCCGGGCACAATCATCGCGCGCATCCCGTCCTTGATCTTTTTGCCCTTCAGAATTTCGGCAGCGGCGCGCAGATCTTCGATCCGGCCGTTGGTGCACGAACCGATAAAGACCGTGTCAATTTCGACGTCGCTCAGCTTTTGCCCAGCTTCTAGCCCCATGTATTCGATTGAACGGCGGGCCGCTTCGACTTTGCCTCCTTCGAAATCTTCAGGGTGTGGAACCGTTGCGGTGATGGGCAGCACATCCTCGGGGCTGGTGCCCCAGGTGACTACCGGTGCGATGTCTTCGCCACGCAGGGTGATGACCTTGTCGAATTGTGCGTCTTCGTCGGTGTAGAGCGTTTTCCACCAGTTCAACGCGGCTTCCCATTGGGCTCCTTTGGGCGCGTGCGGGCGGCCTTTGACATATTCGAACGTGGTCTCGTCCGGTGCGATCAGACCCGCACGGGCGCCGCCTTCGATTGCCATGTTGCAGACGGTCATACGGCCTTCCATCGACAGATCGCGGATTGCTTCGCCGCAATATTCGATGACATAGCCGGTGCCACCAGCGGTGCCGGTTTCACCGATCACAGCCAGAGTGATGTCTTTGGCGGTCACGCCCGGCTGCAGTTTGCCGGTGACCTCCACCTTCATGTTCTTGGATTTCTTCTGGATCAGGGTCTGAGTGGCCAGAACATGCTCCACTTCGGAGGTGCCGATTCCGTGCGCCAGAGCGCCAAACGCGCCATGGGTGGCGGTGTGGCTGTCGCCGCAGACAACGGTCATGCCGGGCAGGGTCCAGCCCTGTTCGGGGCCAACGATGTGCACGATGCCCTGACGGACGTCATTCACCGGGTAATAGTGAATGCCGAAATCCTTGGCGTTCTTGTCCAGCGCTTCGACCTGAATGCGCGATTCGGGGTTCTCGATCCCGTTTACGCGATCCGGCGTGGTCGGAACGTTGTGATCCGGCACCGCGATGGTCTTCTCCGGGGCGCGGACCTGACGGCCTGCCATGCGCAGCCCTTCAAAGGCCTGCGGGCTGGTGACTTCGTGCACCAGATGGCGGTCAATATAAAGCAGGCAGGTGCCATCATCGGCTTCGTGCGCGACATGGGCATCCCAGATCTTGTCATAGAGTGTTTTGGGGGACATCGGTCCTCTCCCGTATGTATTGAGATAGCTGGCGAGTGGCTGGGCGCCGCTTATAGGCGGGCCAGTACCGTGCGGGCGGCCCCAAAGAACCGTTCACGCAGGCGCATGCGGTCTTGCAAAGTCGGAGCTGGGGCCAGGTAGACTCTCATGCGCTTCAGATATATCGGGCTTTCGAGTCATTCAAGGTTCAATCCGGGTGCGGCAGGTTGGGCTTGCATCGGGCAGCGCCGATGTCCAAGCTGACAGGCATGAACCAAGACCTGCTACCGGATACGCTCTCGGGCCTGTACGACAATATGGTTGCGGCCTTTTCCTCGCAGTTTGAAAACCTGATCGAGTTGATCGTCACACCGGGCTGGCGGCAGTACCAGCTGATCATCATCTTGTTGCTCTGGGCGTTGGCTTTCGTACTGAAGCTGTTGACTCAGGGCCGGTGGGATGCGTGGGCCCGCGCAAGATCCGGTTGGCCGAAATGGCGTCTGCGCATTCTGATCCAGCTGATGCGCCGCCTGACGCTGGTCTATTTTGTAGTACTGACCTGGGGACTGTATCTTTTGATGCAGCATATAACCTGGCCATCGCGCAGTTATATCATTGGTGTGATTGCGACCCTTGCTGCCGCGTGGCTGGCCATTGCACTGGTATCGCGGTTGGTGCGAAACCGAACGCTGCGACAAATCTTCAAGTGGTCTATGTGGGTCTATGCAACGCTGATTGCGTTGGGTCTGACGGATGACGTTGCCGATTTTCTCGACGGTGTAGCGATTTCCATCGGCGATCTTCACATCTCGGCGCTGGGCATTATCAAGGCAATTCTGCTGATCGGAGTTTTGCTAACGCTCGCTCGCGTGGGTACCCGTGCTGCTGAACGGGGCCTGAAAGGCAACGACGATATTACTCCGTCAATGCAGGTTCTGTTGGCCAAGGGCATTCAGGTGCTGTTGTACGGCGCTGTTTTTATGGCGGCGATCCGCACCCTCGGCTTTGACCTGACCGGTATTGCGCTGCTGTCCGGTGCGATTGGCGTGGGTATCGGCTTTGGCCTGCAAAAGGTGGTGTCGAACCTGATTTCGGGAATCATTATCCTGATGGACCGATCGATCAAACCCGGCGATGTGATCTCGCTGGGTGATACGTTCGGCTGGATCAATGCGCTGGGCGCGCGATACGTCTCGGTGGTCACGCGGGATGGTCGGGAATACCTAATCCCGAACGAGGATTTGATCACCAATCAGGTGGTGAACTGGTCACATTCAGATCGCTTCGTCCGCCTGGACCTGGATTTCGGCACCAGCTATGACGATGACCCGCATATGGTCCGTGCAACGGCGATCCGGGCCGTCAAATCAGTGACCCGGGTGCTCAGCGGCGGATCACATGAGCCTGTTTGCCACATCACCGGATTCGGTGACAGCAGCGTGGATTACGTGTTGCGGTTCTGGATCAGCGATCCGACCAAGGGGCTGACCAATATCCGGGGCAATGTCTATCTGGCGCTTTGGGATGCGTTCAAAGCCGAAGGCATTTCAATACCGTTTCCCCAGCGTGAAGTTCGGGTTCTGGGGCGCACGGAAGGCGACACCGAGGCGCAACAAATCGCCAAAGAGTGACCAGTTGTGCGGGTGTCGCGGCGCGCATTCATTGAAATGTTGCATTCCCCTTGTTACCTTATTAGTACCCCTGCGCCGGGGTTTGGCGGCGCGCAGCAAAGGAGGACTATGTCCTGTCTCTACATACCCAGGCGGGTTTGCCCGCCGATGACGGAGCCGGTGTAATGGCTCACTCTCAGTCAATCAGCGACAAGCTGCTTGAACGTATCCTTTCCTCACTTTCCGATGACAAGGCCGAAGACGTCGTGCAGATCAACCTGCAGGGCAAATCCTCGGTTGCGGATCACATGGTCATTGCGTCCGGGCGTTCGACACGTCAGGTCTCAGCCATGGCGGAAAAGCTGACGGATCGCATCAAGCAGGAATTCGGTTTCACCTCGAAGGTCGAAGGCAAGGATGCCGGAGACTGGGTGCTGATCGATACGGGCGACGTAATCGTCCATATCTTCCGCCCCGAAGTGCGTGAATTCTATCAGCTGGAAAAGATGTGGCTGCCTCAGGGCGGCAGCGCCTCGGCGAACTGAGGCGCCATCCCGGTCTGTATTAAAGGGCCGGAGGCGAGAGAAATATGCGTATCAGCATAGTTGCGGTCGGGCGATTGCGCGCCGGACCGGAGAAGTCCCTGCTTGATGACTACCTGACCCGATTTGACCGGACCGGCCGCGCGCTGGGCCTTGGGCCTGCGCGCGTGATCGAAGTTGAAGACAAGAAAAACGCCGGTCAGGGCGCCGAGGCTGCTCTGCTGCGCAAAGCGCTACCCAAGGGCGCAGTAATCTGCACGTTGGATGAGCGCGGGCGCGTGATGTCCTCGCCCGATTTTGCCAAGAAGCTGGGCGGTTGGCGCGACGCCGGGCGGCAGGACTTGGCGCTGATCATCGGCGGGGCGGACGGAATAGACCCTAATTTGCGGGCCGAGGCCGATTTTTCCCTCTCATTCGGAGCGATGGTCTGGCCGCACATGCTGGTTCGTGTGATGTTGGCCGAGCAACTTTACCGGGCTGCGACCATTCTGTCAGGCGGCCCCTATCACCGGGTATGACATGGCGCAGCTTTTGATCGTCTACCATTCGCGAACGGGCGGTAGCCGCCAAATGGCCGAAGCTGCAGCAGAGGCCGCGCGCGACGAAGCAGAGACCAATTTGAAATCAGCCGAACAGACGGAACCCGAGGATTTGCTGCGCGCGGACGGATACATCTTCTGCGCGCCCGAGAACCTGGCTGCGATTTCCGGGATGATGAAAGATTTCTTTGATCGCACGTACTATCCGGTTTTGGGGCGTATTGAGGGACGTCCATATGCCCAGATGGTCTGTGCTGGATCTGATGGGCAGAACGCAGCGCGTCAGATGGCGCGCATTGCAACAGGCTGGCGTCTGAAAGAGGCGCAGCCGCCTCTGATCATCTGCACCCATGCACAATCACCCGAGGCCATTCTGGCAGAGAAGAGCATTCCTCAGGATCGATTGGACCAGTGTCGCGAAGTAGGTGCAGCGATGGGTGCCGGCCTCAGCCTAGGCGTGTTCTGACAATCAGTTCAGGGTCACCACAGTAGTGTCGGGGCTCCATCCATCCACGCTGCAGCGGGCTTGTATCTGCACCTGCGTCACACCTTCTGGAATCTGTACTCCGCCAAGCGAACGGGTGAACGGCTGCTCAGTCTCATGCGGGTGGTGCAGGACGCGCATACCCAACTCGCTTCCGTTCATGTCCAAAACGCGCCAGCCGTCGGCATAATGGTCCCAGCCAGTATCCGGGTGCCGGATCGTTACATCGAATCGCCAGGTGCTATCGTTGCTGCTGGCTGAAACTTTTTCGATCATTGAAGGATCGGCAAGGGCCGAGCTGGCAAGAAGACCGCTGAGAATCACATATCGCATGACCCGAATGTACGAGGTGAAACGCGACATCGACATCACGTCTGCGTGTTGGGCGGCAGGTTCACAAGGACAGACCGGGAATGAGATGCAAACTCGCGTCGGTACAA
The DNA here is from genome assembly GCF_057221115.1 of Ruegeria sp. HKCCD6426. Classification (NCBI taxonomy): domain Bacteria; kingdom Pseudomonadati; phylum Pseudomonadota; class Alphaproteobacteria; order Rhodobacterales; family Roseobacteraceae; genus Ruegeria; species Ruegeria sp. HKCCD6426. The sequence goes on from NZ_JBWVBF010000002.1 coordinate 534,004, forward strand.
GACGCCGGCAGTGATCGCCGTGCCTAAGATCAGGGCGACCGGCCCCAGTATCCAGGCCAGCGAAGCCAGTGCGAAATAGGTGGCACGCAGCGCGCGGTTGAAGCTGCGCGCTGCGTTCACGCAGATTTCGGCAGACTGAGCCGCGCGCGGGTAGGCCTGCGGGTCTTCGGGGTCATTCGGGACGGCTGCCATCAAAACCGCGCAATACCCGAAAAGCCGGTGCGCCCAGACGAATTTCAGAAACGCGTTTGCCAGAAACAGGATGACGATCAGTATCTTGATCTCCCAGACTACGGCGGGGGCGCTACCGAATGCCAGATCACCGGCGACACCGGCGAGACGTTCGGTGTTACCTAGCAGGGCCAGACCGCCACCGATCGCAATCATGGTAGTCGAGGCAAAGAAGGTACTGCCTTGCCGCATCGCGGCCACGACCTGTGCGTCAAACATCCGGGGTTGCCGCGTGACCATCTCGTGCATCCAGCTGCGGCGGAAATCGTCCATCATCATCGAAACTGACTGATGGCCCGAGGACGGGTGTTCGATCTTCCACCCTATCCAAAGCCACGCGCCCAGCAATAGCAGAACGGCGGCGTAGTCCAGAGGCGAAAATAGAACGGCACGGTCAATCCAGGTCATGGCTGCGACAGTACGGGCAGATTTGAGAACTTGCCATATGCAGAAATTGGTAATATTATTTTACCAAATGAAGGATCAGCCATGGACATGCCCCAGCCAAATCCTGACGTGCTGTCACGCAAGCACAGGATTATCGAGCGCCTTTCGCAGGTTCTGCCCGCGGACGCGATTATCCACGACCCGTCAGAAACACGCGTTTACGAATGTGACGCGCTGACCGCGTATAAATGCCCGCCGATGCTGGCGGTGCTGCCTGCCAACACGCAGGAGGTGTCGGACGTTCTGCGTATTTGCAAGGATGAGGGGGTTCCGGTCGTCCCTCGGGGCGCGGGAACATCTCTGGCCGGAGGCGCCCTGCCTACGGCGGATTGCGTGATACTGGGTGTGGCACGGATGAATGAAGTGCTGGAGGTCGACTATGACAACCGTTTCATCAGAGTTCAGACTGGCCGAACGAACCTGAGTGTTTCGGGCGCTGTGGAAGACGAAGATTTCTTCTATGCCCCCGATCCGTCATCCCAGCTGGCTTGTGCAATTGCAGGCAATATCGCGATGAACTCTGGTGGTGCGCATTGTCTGAAATACGGTGTGACCACGAACAACCTGCTGGGCGTAACACTGGTGATGATGGATGGCAGCGTGGTCGAGATCGGAGGTGCGCATCTGGATGCATCGGGTTTGGACCTGCTGGGTGTCATTTGTGGCTCGGAAGGTCAGCTGGGTGTTGTGACCGAGGCAACCTTGCGCATCTTGCGTAAACCCGAGGGTGCGCGGCCTGTCTTAATGGGGTTCGATGATAATGAAGTCGCGGGCCAATGTGTCTCTGACATTATTAAATCGGGCATACTACCGGTCGCAATCGAGTTCATGGATCGCCTGTGTATTCAGGCTTGCGAAAACTTTGCGCATGCGGGCTACCCGGATTGCGAAGCTTTGTTGATTGTCGAGGTCGAAGGATCGGAAGCTGAAATCGACAGCCAGTTGGACAAGATTGTTAAAATTGCCAGGCGCCACAATCCTGTCGAGTTGCGCGAAAGTCAGTCAGCCGATGAAAGTGCCCGCATCTGGCTGGGTCGGAAATCTGCGTTCGGAGCTATGGGGCAACTGAACGACTACATGTGCCTGGACGGGACAATTCCGGTATCCTCTCTGCCTGCCGTTTTGCGCCGTATTGGCGAGCTGAGCGAAGAATACGGACTGCCCGTGGGTAATGTGTTCCATGCTGGCGACGGAAATATGCATCCCTTGATCCTGTTCGATGCCAACAAAGCCGGTGACCTTGAAAAATGCGAGGCCTTCGGGGCCGAAATCCTGAAACTCTGCGTGGATGTTGGCGGTTGTCTGACCGGTGAGCATGGCGTGGGTGTCGAAAAGCGGGATCTGATGCACCACCAATATGAACCGCAAGATCTCGAGGCGCAGATGACGGTTAAGGACGTGTTTGATCCAGACTGGCTGTTGAACCCAGCCAAGGTGTTTCCACTGGACGTCTCCGAACCGCGCAGAACAGCCGCTGAGTAAGGCCTCGACCGGGATGCCCGGAGTATTTAGGAAAGACGAATCTCATGAGACCTGAAACAGAAGTCGAGCTGGCGGATCTGGTGGCTGGACTGAATAACCCCGTGCGGATCGCCGGGGGCGCAACCCGCGGCGTGAGTGGGTCCGAGCCGCGCCTGAGCACCGCCGGGCTGACCGGCATCAACCTCTATGAACCCGGTGCGCTGACCCTTGTTGCACGGGCCGGAACACCAGTGGCCGAGATCGAAGCCGCTTTGGAGGCTGAAGGGCAGCAACTGGCCTTTGAGCCGATGGATCATCGTGGATTACTGGGTACTCAAGGTGTGCCGACCATTGGCGGAGTCGTGGCGGCCAATATCTCGGGCCCGCGCCGGATCCAGGCCGGGGCATGCCGCGACTTTCTTTTGGGCGTGCGCTATGTCGATGGGCACGGGCAGGTGATCAAGAACGGTGGCCGGGTGATGAAGAATGTCACTGGCTACGATCTGGTCAAACTGATGGGTGGTTCATGGGGCACTTTAGGAGTTTTGACCGAAGTGTCGTTAAAAGTGCTGCCCAAGCCCGAACGAACTGCAACTATATCGGTTGCGGTGCGTGACGCAGGGACTGCGGTGAAGGTCTTTTCGGCTGCGTTGAAATCTCCGTTCGAGGTGAACGGAGCGGCATATGATCCGGAGATTGAAAAAGCCCTTCTTAGGGTCGAAGGGTTCGTAGATTCAGTAACCTATCGGGTCGACAAACTGACCGCCGAACTGGCGGCCTATGGTGCGGTGTCCAGGGAAGGGGATTCCACTACGCTTTGGACAGCCATCCGCGATATTCACACGTTTAAAGGCGAGGATGGGGACATCTGGCGCCTGTCAGTTAAACCCGGCGATGCGCCCGAGATTGCAGCGCGCGCCGAAGCTGATCAGGTGTTGTTCGATTGGGGCGGCGGTTTGGTTTGGCTGCGTGTTCCAAACGGCACAGATTTGCGCGCCCGGCTTGGCGTGTTTGCGGGCCACGCGACATTGGTGCGCGCAAGTGCCCAGACAATCGAGAAACTGGGACGGTTCCAGACGGAAAACACAGCAATTTCGGCTCTAACCAAAGGTATACGGGCGAAATTTGACCCTCGTGGGCTGTTTAACCCGGGGCTGATGGGGTAACGCGATGCAGACGACTTTCACCGATTATCAGCTGCAAGATCCGGCAATACAGCGCTCAAACGACATCCTGCGGAGTTGTGTGCATTGCGGGTTCTGCACCGCCACTTGCCCAACTTATCAAGTGCTTGGGGATGAGTTGGACAGCCCACGTGGGCGCATCTACCTGATCAAAGACATGTTGGAAAACGAAAGGGTGCCGGATGAAAAGACGGTCAAGCACATCGATCGTTGCCTGTCCTGTCTTGCGTGTATGACCACGTGCCCCTCGGGCGTGCATTACATGCATCTGGTTGATCATGCGCGGGAATACATCGAGGCAAAGTACAAGCGTCCCCTGACCGACCGCATTCTGCGCTGGGTTTTGGCGAAGATTCTGCCTTATCCGATGCGATTCCGCTGGGCCTTGATCGGGGCGAAGCTGGGCCGCCCGTTCCGCTTTCTGATGCCGGATGCGCGGCTGCGGGCTATGCTGGACATGGCTCCGAAACACATCCCGCCGGTCAGCCGCAATGACGACCCGCAGAGCTTTGCCGCCAAGGGTCCAAAGATCAAACGCGTGGCTTTGATGACGGGATGTGCGCAAAAAGCGCTGAACACCAATATCAACGATGCCACGATCCGGTTGCTGACGCGGCTGGGATGCGAAGTCGTCGTCGCCGCAGGTGCAGGCTGTTGCGGAGCGCTGACGCATCACATGGGCAAGACCCGTGAAAGCCACGCGACTGCTGCCGCCAATATCCGCGCCTGGGCCCAGGAGATGGACGGCGAGGGTCTGGACGCAGTTGTCATCAACACCTCAGGCTGCGGAACAACCGTCAAGGACTACGGTCATATGTTTCGAAATGAATCTTTGGCTGACGACGCTGCTCGTGTTTCTGCCATTGCGATGGATATCAGCGAGCTTTTAGTTCAGCTGGACCTGCCGGAGGGCGCTGACAAAGAGACAAAGGTTGCATATCATGCGGCATGTTCCCTGCAGCATGGGCAAAAGATTAATTCGTACCCTAAGGACCTACTAAAACGTGCGGGATTCACCGTGTTAGAGCCTGCTGACAGCCACCTGTGCTGTGGCAGTGCAGGAACTTACAACCTGATGCAGCCTGAGATTTCGGCAAAACTGAAACACCGAAAAGTGCGAACGCTTGAAGCCAAAAAACCTGATATCATCGCCGCCGGAAATATCGGATGCATGATTCAGATCGGTTCAGGAACCGATCTGCCAATAGTGCACACAGTTGAACTTTTGGATTGGGCTACAGGCGGGCCCGAACCGCGCGCCCTTAGGCCAGGCGTGCACACCCAGGCAGAGGTGCCGATCCTGCGCTGAACCTGATCGCGGCATACGCGCATCACTGTCCGGGGAAAACCCGACCGGGCGTTGTTGCCCTATTTTCGCCAAAGGGCATGCGTAGGATCCTTGGTTGAACCCAAGGATCGGAGAGTCGCGTGCGCAATTGGATTACGGCTGCCGTCCTGGCAATGTTGCCTGTGTCGGCAACGGCGCAGGACAGCGGTTTGAAAAGCCTCGAAACTACGGATTCCGGCCGGCAATGGATGGCGGTCGGTCGTCTGGACGTTGAAGGGACCGGGTTTTGCACTGGAACACTGATTTCTCCAACGCTGGTGCTTACCGCTGCACATTGCCTGTTTGACAGGGCAACCCGGAAGCGGGTTGATCCCGCCAAGATCCAATTTTTGGCAGGGTGGCGTCTTGGACGGGCATCGGCATATCGTGCTGCGCGCCAAGCCGTCGTTCACCCCAACTACAGCTATGAACGGCAAACTTCGGCCGAACGTGTGCGCCATGATATCGCGTTAATCGAATTGTGGCAGCCAGTCAGGAACACCGCCGTCGTTCCGTTTGAAACCGGACTCCGTCCTGCGCGTGGTGAAGAGGTCGGCGTCGTTTCTTACGCACAGGACCGGGCCGAGGCGCCGTCGCTGCAAGAGGTCTGCTCGATCATGAACCGCCACCTGGGCATTCTGGTTATGTCCTGTGATGTGGATCTGGGTTCGTCAGGGGCGCCTGTCTTTTCGTTTTCAGGTGATAGCCCTCGTATTGTCTCGGTCGTCGCCGCAAAAGCTGAGATCAGCGGAAAGAGTGTCGCGCTAGGGACTCCGATCGAAGATTCGTTGCAGTTGTTGCAGGCAGAACTGACCGCCGGGCGGGGATTTGGTCCGTCGTCGGGCAACGCAGGCGCAAGCAAGAACATCGGTGCGAGGTTTATCAGGCCGTGATCAGAATAGTATTGAGCTTTGTTGTTTGTTTTTCAGCCTTTTTATCCCCAGCGCACGCCCAGAGTGACAAGCGAAAGCTGACGGATCGAAACGACCTGTACGGATGGGAGGCCATCGGACGGCTGGACATAGGAACCGATTCCTTTTGTACCGGCACTCTGATTGCGCAGGACATGGTACTAACAGCAGCCCATTGTGCCTTAGACAAGAAAACCGGCCAAGCTTACGAGCCCGGAGAAGTGACGTTCCGGGCCGGCCTCAGCAATGGAACGGCACTTGCGGAACGCAAGGTGGTTCAAATTGCTGCGCACCCCGATTACGGCGCCAACGATCCACTAACCGCAGCTAGCGTCCGGGTTGATGTGGCTCTAATGCGGCTGGATGAGCCTATTCCCTACTCGGTTGCCGATCCTTTTGCGTTACACGACGGACGGGTCCCCGACAAAGAGATCAGCATCGCCTCGTACGGTCGCGGGCGAGCCGAAGCGATTACCCGCGAACGATCTTGCCGGATTCTCGACCGCCGACAAGGACTGATTACGTTTAACTGCGACATTACATTCGGGTCGTCGGGGTCCGCCATTTTGGCAAAGAACGGGTCGCGCTGGCAGATTCTGTCCGTGGTGTCCGCCGTTGGGATCGATCATCGCGGCAAAGTTGGGTTCGGGATGGAATTGTCGGGAATTGTCTCCGAGCTCAAGTCGATCCTGCGCCGGGATGCACCGCAGCCCAAAGCCACGATCCGCCGCCTGCAAGTCGGATCCGGCAAGTCCGGCTCGGGCGCGAAATTCATCAGCTCGAGCAGGCCTTGAACTGAGCTGAACTGCTCCCCATGTGAAATGTACCGGATCGCCAAAATCGGGGTCTGGTAATCATCACCGCCCGTCCATTCGGAGGGCATATTCGTAAATCGCTCAAAGGATGAGGATTATACACATGCGTAGTTTTGACTTTGCACCGCTGCACCGCGCCACCGTCGGTTTCGACCAGATCGCAGACATGATGGATCGTGTCCTGACCAATGATGTGGCTCAGCCCAGCTATCCCCCTTACAACATCGAAAAGACCGATGCCGACACCTACCGGATTTCGGTGGCTGTTGCCGGTTTTGCCGAATCTGATCTGACGGTCGAGGTGAAACAGAACTCCCTTGTCGTGGCAGGCAAGAAAGCCGCCGAAGACAAAGACCGCAGCTATCTGCACCGCGGTATTGCCACCCGCGCGTTCGAGCGCCGCTTTGCCCTGGCCGATCACGTACGTGTCACCGGCGCAAGCCACGAAAATGGTATGCTGCACATCGACCTGAAGCGGGAAGTGCCCGAGGCGCTGAAACCGCGCAAGATCGAGATCTCTTCGGCTAAGGCCATCGAGAAAGATGTAGTTGATGCCAAGGCCGTGAACTAAGGCTTTTGACGATCATGCGATAATCTCCTTCCTCCCATGATTATCGCAACATGCGCCCCGCGTTCCTCCAGACGCGGGGCGTTGTTGTTTCTATAGGGTTCGCGGCCGTTGCCAAAAATCTGGAAATGTTGGTTTCTCTTCGGCTAGTCTTTTCGTGGGATAAGTTATTGATCAGATTTCAAATCATTGACTGCAAAAGGAAACGGAACCGATGCGACCAAGATTTTTCTACTCCGGACCTGTCTGTGCGCTTGTCGCTTTGACCACCTTGGCCGCGCCTTCCGTTCAGGCTGGTGACGCAGGTAAAGTGATTGCGGGTGTGGCGCTGGGCGTGCTGGGGGCGTCTATTGCTGAACATCACCACAAGCATGGGTCGCATTATCAGAAACACCCCAATGTATCCCCTGAAGAGAACGCGGTCGGCCTGTGTATGCACCGCACTCATACAGCGATGTCCAATCAGGGGTATTACGCCGTCGACTTTGAGCGCACGCTTTCCTACACCACGAACGCGGACGGTATAGATTTGATTGACCTGGAAGTTGCGCGTTCCAGCGACGTGACTGACGCACGCAGTTACATCAAAGCCCATTGCGCAATTCAAAACGACGCGGTCGTGAACTTCCGGTATTCAAACTACTGATGTCGAGTCGACGCGCGCCTCCGCCATTGAAGGCTAGAATACCTTGTGCGGACCACGCCCGGGGCTTCATGAAAAAAGAATAGCAGATCAGCTCCCGCCGTAGCTGATACAGTCGGTCAAGACATCGGCTTGCTCGGTGCAGGTCGATCAGCAGCTCGCGGACCGGTTTTTGTGGCCACTGGCAACTTGCTGTGCCGCCGCGCCAACTGATCGACTTGGCAATTACAGTCACAAATTGAACATTCCAATCCCACCCATGACTTCGCGCTTGGTGCATTCAGTACGTTCATTTGCGCTTTCAGTCCCCGCTCGGATCACGTCGCGAACATAAGACAAATCCTGAGAAAGCTGAGCTCGCCGTTCTCGGATCGGCGCTATGAGGGCTTGCAGAACGTCTTCTAACCGGCGCTTGATTTTTGCATCTCCCAGCCCGCCTCTTTGATAGTGAGCCTTTAGGTTGGCGAGCGCTATTTTGTCGTCGTCGAAGGCATCCAGATAGGTGAAGACGGTATTGCCTTTAATTTGTCCAGGGTCCTCAGCGCGCAAATGACTGGGGTCAGTGAACATTGCTTTGATAGCGGCCCTGATGTCATCGGGCGCGGCGGAAAGTGCAATTGCGTTGCCGCCCGATTTCGACATTTTCGACCCGCCAACTGTCCCGGGCAGCCGACCTGCGGCGGGAATGATGGCTCGAGCCTCGGGAAGGATGGGTGATCCCGCGGTTGCGTTGATCCTGCGCACAATTTCGTTTGTCTGCTCTATCAGGGGGGCCTGATCTTCACCAACTGGCACGACGGTCGCTTTGAATGCTGTGATATCCGCCGCCTGAGCCGCCGGGTAACACAGGAATCCTGCGGGAATGTCGCGCCCGAACCCTCGAGCCCGGATCTCATCTTTGATCGTCGGGTTGCGTTCCAGTCGGGAAACGCTCACAAAATTCAGATACAGCATGGAAAGCTCTGCCAAGGCAGGCAGTTGCGATTGCAAGCATATCGTCGTGCGCTCCGGGTTGATACCGACAGCAAGGTAATCCAGAGCAACCTCCAGCACGTTGCGACGTACTTTGGCGGGGTCGTGTGCATTGTCGGTCAGAGCCTGCGTATCGGCCAGAAGCAGAAACTGATCGTGATCGTCCTGAAAGCGCAGGCGATTTCGAAGCGAGCCGGCATAGTGCCCGATATGCAGCGGGCCAGTCGTTCGGTCTCCGGTAAGGATGACAGGTTTGTTCATGTGCGTGTCCTCTGAAAACTTGAGGTACCGCATGGGGAAGCAAGGAAAACAAAAAAGGCCGCCCAAACGGCGACCCCAATACGTGTGAAAGTTATCGGTCGCCTTGCTAGGAGACCAACCACCAACGCTTTGAAATGATGCGTGTGTTTTCCATTCCTGAGTAGGTAGTGAATGAACCGATGTGCGTCAAGCAATAGCAGGCGGGGTTGCGTTCAGGCCGTCAACGCGGTTCGTCGCGATAAATTCCAAGTCTATGGCGGCGCGAGTGGAATGCTTCGACCCGTTCAACGATTTCACTTCCGGCCTGTGCGATTACGAAGGACAAAAGCGTTTCCAAAAGCGCCACGGCGCTGACCGAGGATGGAAAGAACTGGGGCGTGTCGACAGCGACGACAAACCCGTGGTCGGCGGCCCGGTAGATCGGGCTAGCGAGGCTGTCGGTAATGCCAATGATCGAGACGCCCTGTTCCCGGGCAACGTTCACTGCTTCGATAACTTCGCTTCGGTACGGTGCGCAGGTGATGGCGATCAGGACATCACGATTGTCGGACCAGGCAAGGTCGTCGGTCGCAACGGATCCTGCTCGTGGGATGGCGTGAAACTGCACCATCCCGGTCGATGCGAGGTAGGTGAAATTGCGCGCATTTGCGTTGTTCACTCCTACGCCCATCGTAAACACGTTGCGCGAATTCCAGATGATCTCTGCCGCGGCAGTCAGGGCTTCCGCCGTAATACCCGCAAACGTGTCTTCGATATTGTGCAGAGCGGCCTGTACCATGTCGGCATAAAGCTCACCCATCTGGCCGGATTTGCGGATCTCTTGCAGAAATCTGGCCCGGTCAGGGAAGTCAACCTTGCCTTGCCGGATCGCCTCGCGAAACGGTTCGCGGAAATCCTCGTAGCCTTCAAACCCAACCTGCCGCGCCATGCGGACAACCGTATTCGGCTTAACCTCGGCCGCCTTGGCTATTTCGCGCACAGTTGAAACACCTACGTCACGTGGGTTTTCCAACACGTATTTGGCGGCCTTTTGCGCCTCGGGCGTCAGGTCACCGAACTCTTCCGCCAATCGGGAAAGTACGGTTGTAGAGAGGTTCGTTTCGTTCGTATCTGCCAATAGCTCAGGTATCCTGTTCGAGTGTCCGGGGTTTAACCCACGCTTGGCCGAAAGTCATCGCCCCGTCTCGGCATTGCGGGATCAGGCACATTCGCGATCCGCGATTTCAAGGGTCCTGTCCAGATTCTCCAAGCCAGTCATCATGTCCTCTTCCGAAATGTTCAATGGTGGCGTCAGACGAATGACGTTCGAGAAGAAGGACAGATAAAGCCCTTGATCCATGGCGTAGGCCATCATCTCGGACATTGGCTTTGCCGCTTCTCCTTTTGCGGCAAACGGAACCAGTGGCTCTTTGGTGTCGCGGTTTTTCACCAGTTCGATCCCGTTGAACATGCCCAGGCCGCGCACATCACCGATCGACGGGTGTTTTTCGGCAAGGCGAGTAAGTTCCGTGCGCATTTTCTGCCCCATTTTGGTGGCATGGTTCAGTATGTCTTCTTGCTGCATCGCCCTGATCGCCGCCACGCCCGAAGCACAGGCCAGGGGATGACCGGCATAGGTCAATCCTCCGGGCAGAGGGGTTTCGCGCATCCAGTCGTGCAGTTCGGCCGACACCGACATGGTGCCCAGCGGCACATAGCCCGAGTTGATGCCCTTGGCGCTCGTGATGATGTCAGGTTCGACTCCCCAATGGTCGACGGCAAACCACTTTCCGGTGCGGCCAAAGCCTGCCATGACCTCATCGGCGATCAACAGGATGCCGTATTTAGTACAGGTTTCTCGGATGGATTGAAGATAGCCGTCAGGCGGCACGATGATCCCGTTGGTGCCAACTACCGTTTCCAGAATGACGGCGGCGACGGTGTTGGGGTTCTCGTACATCAGGATTTCCTCCAGATGCGGTCCGCCCTGTGCGACGGGACATTTGGCCGGGTCGGTATGACCCGTCGGCAAACGATAGGTGTACGGGTCCAGCATCCGAACCACACCGGGCATATCGGCGCGAGTCAGGTGATGGCGCGGGTCTCCGGTGAGGGATAGCGTGCCCCCGGTAGCCCCATGATACGAACGATAGCGCGCAATGATTTTGGTGCGCCCTGTCTTGTGCCGCGCGATACGGATCGCGGTTTCGTTGGCCGCCGAGCCACCTGTGGTAAAAAATGTCGAGGTGATGTTTGGCGGTGTGATCTCAGTTATGATCGCCGCCAACTCGCTGCGCACGTCACAGCCCATGGCCGGTCCGATATAGCACAGCCGGTCCGCCTGATCCTTTATTGCCTGAACGATCTTTGGGTGTTGGTGACCCATATTGGCATTCACCAGCTGGCTTTGGAAATCCAGATAGCGCTTGCCGTCACTGTCCCAGAACCAGCTGCCTTGCCCGCCAGTGATCACTCGGGGGCGGGCACCCTGTTTTGACCAGCTTTGCAGGTAGTGGTCCGCGTGCATATCGCGCACCCATTCGGGATCATGTGTGGGGTAGGCGTTGCTCAGATCGTCCATGGCGACCTCCGTTTCGAATGGTCAGTCAAAGAGTGCGGCTGGGGTTCCAAGCGCTTGCGAGTCAGGAGAAACGCCCAGCCCGGCACCCTCTGGCGGTGCGATGCGCCCGTTTCTGCGGCTAGGTCCGGTTGGGTCCAGCCGTGGGCCGACATAGTGGCTCAGGTCGCAGGTATTCATGATCCCCCGCGCCGGGGTCGATGCTGCAAGATGTAGCAAGGCGGCGGTGGTTATGTCGCTGCCCCATGTGTCCTCGATGCACATCTGTGTCCCAAGGCCAAGGCACAGATCACGTACGTGACGTGAGGCCGACAGACCGCCCATCTTGGACAGCTTAATAGCCACAGCATCCATGCATCCCGCCTGATACCCGGCCAGAACCGAGTGTACGTCATGCGCGCATTCATCCAGTTTCATCGGCAGACCGGTGGCTGCTCGTATGTGGGCGCATTCCTCGATCGTGGCGCAGGGCTGTTCCAGCATGACGTCCAGATGCGCAACAGCACGCCCGACCCGGGTGGCGGTCAGACTATCCGACCCGCAATTCCAATCCCCGTAAACCAGAGGGCCGTTGCCAACCGCTTCGCGCACCAGAGTCAGGCGGGCGACATCAGCCTGCCAGTTATTGTCAGCGCCCAGTTTAACCTGAAACTGGCGTATTCCCTGATTGAATGCCTCCCGTGCGATGCGGGCCATCTCATCCGGAGCGACGCAGGTGATCGAGTGATAGAGCGGCATGTCCGCCACAGCGCGCCCGCCCAACAATACAAAAAGAGGCATACCGGCGGCCTGCGCCGTCAGATCCCACAGGGCCGTATCGATTGCCGATTTCGCGTAGTTGTGACCGGGCAGGTACTTGTTAAGCTTTTCCATCACGGCTTCGGGGCCTGCCGGATCGGCTCCGATCAAAACCGGGGTACATTCCTCCAGCGCCGGAACGACGCCCTTGGCATAAGCGGGAAGGTAGTGGGGAATGGGGCAGACCTCTCCCCAGCCCGACTGGCCCGTATCCGTATCCAACTGCACCACGACCGAGGTTGTGGTATCGCAGGTTTTGCCCTCGGCCATATAATAGGTGTCGTGACTTGTCAGAGGCACATGCCAGACAGAGATGCGTGTGATCCTCATGTCATTCGGCCGCCACCTGTTCCAGATCGGTGCGGGGCCTGGTCGATGCTGGATCATAAGCGGCTTGCCCGAGGAACCGGCCTTTTCGCGGTTTTCCGGCGATGATCACTTGGACCTCTTTGTCGAGAACAGCGGCGCTCGGTTTGACATAGGCGAAGGCCAGGATTTTGCCGACCGTGTGCCCATAGGCGATCGAGGCCGTGGCGCCGATCACCTCGCCATCTGCGATAATGGCCTCTCCGCCGTGGCCGTCTTCGATGCCGTCGGGTTCAATTTCCAGATAGGCGCAAATCCACGGCATCTCGCCTTCTGAGGCCTGGTCCGCACTGCGCCGTGTCGCCTCTGCGCCCAGAAATTCTTTTTCGAGGTGCAGGAAGCGCCCCTGGTTGGCTTCGGGCAAGGTGACTTCATTGGTCAGTTCTCCTGCACCCGGAAAGGCCTTTTCCATTCGCATCACGTTCATGGCGAAAGACCCGTAATTGACGATCCCATACGTCTCACCCGCGGCCCAAAGCGCTTTGTACACGTCCACGCAGGCTGCAAACGGCATGTGGAATTCCCAACCAAGCTCACCGGCATAGGACATGCGGAAAGCCCAGACCTTGTGTCCGGCGATAGTGATCTCTTGTGCGGAAAGCCAGCGGAAGCTGGCATTGGACAGATCAGCGTCGGTGCATTGCGTCAGCACGCCCCGTGATTTGGGTCCGTTTAACGACAAGGCAGCCCACTCGGTTGAAAGAGCAGTTATGGTCACCTCTTCGGTGCCGCGGTTATGGTTCAGATGATCCAGAAGGCGCTGTTCGAAGAACGCCGCACAGACCAGATAGTACCGGTCATCGGCCATCCGGACGAGGGTTGTTTCAACTTCGATCCGACCCCGCCGGTTCAGCATATGGGTCAAAGTGATCGAGCCGGTCTTTTGCGGCATCTTGTTGGGCGTCAGACGGTCCAGCAGGGCATAGGCGTCGGGGCCGCTGACTTCGACCTTGGTGAAGGCCGTGACGTCCATGATGCCAACGCTGTTGCGCACCGCGTGAACCTCGGCACCAACCATGTCGTGCACCGCGTTGCGGCGGAAGCTATAGTGATCGCGTTGTTCTACGCCGTCGCGGGCGAACCAGCGGGGGCGTTCAAACCCGTAGACCTCTTCGTAAACCGCGCCCTGATCCTTGAGGATACCGTATAGGGGTGACGGTTTGATCGGTCGTCCTTTCGTCCGGTTGAAATGCGGAAACGGGATCTCGTGGCGCAATTTGTAATCCTCATGCGCCTTGATGACCTGCCAATCTTTTGTTGCATAGCTGCCAAACCTGCGGGGATCGTAGTCGCGCATCGAGATGTCGGCGGCACCGTGCACCATCCATTTGGCCAGCTCGCGGGTCAGACCCGGGCCCCAGCCGATACCGATTTGCGTACCACAGCAGCACCAGTAATTCCGCACACCCGGAGCCGGCCCGACCATCGGATTGCCGTCAGGTGGATGAGAGATCGCCCCGTGCACCTCGCGTGTGATACCCAGATCGGCAAAGATCGGCATCCGGTCCAGCGCGTTTTCCAGCCACGGCATGACCCGGTCATAATCGGCGTCAAAAAGCCAATTCTCATATTCCCACGGGCATTCGTCATGCCAGACCGAGTTGACGTTCTCTTTTTCGTAGATCCCTATCAGGCCCTTTTTCTGCTCCATCCGGATATAGCCCGACACCAGCTTGTCATCGCGGATGACGGGTAGCTCGGTATCCAGACCCCGGAATTCCGGCACATCTTCGGTGACGAAATAGTGGTGAGTCATCGACGTCATCGGCAGTTGCAGTCCGGACCATTCGCCCATCTGACGGGCATAAGTGCCGCCGGCATTTACCACATGTTCGCACACAACAGTGCCTTTTTCGGTCTCGACTACCCATTCCCCAGCGGCGTTCTGGGTAATATCGGTCGCCCGGCAATGGCGGAAAATTCTGACACCTTTCTGACGCGCGCCAGCGGCCAACGCCATGGTCACGTTGGACGGATCCACATGCCCGTCATCTGGCGTATAGAGCGCACCCAACACGCCATCGAGATTGTAGAACGGGTGTTTCCGAGCAATGAATGCAGGATCGACGAGTTCGATATTGAACCCAAGCGACCGCCCCACGGAAAGTGTGTGACGCAGCCAATCCATCTCATCTTCGGTATAGGCCAACCGGAATGATCCGCAGCCATGCCAGGTAACGGCCTGCCCGGTTTCTTCCTCCAGTTTCCCTGAATAGAGACTGATATTGTAATCGACCATCTTGCCCAGCCCGTACGAGCTGGTGGAATGCGTGATCTGGCCCGCCGCATGCCATGTCGATCCGCTGGTCAGCTCGGCCTTTTCCAGCAGAACTGTCTCGGTCCCCCAGCCTTCATGGCCAAGGTGGTAGGCCAGGCCACATCCCATGACCCCACCGCCGACAATCACAACTTTTGCCCGTGCGGGCAGCTCGTTCTGGGCCATGGCCGATTTTCCTGTGCCAGAGTTGCAGATTTCTGTGGATTACCTAGTGAAACAAATGTACCAAAGTCAAATAAAAATGGTACAACAAAATCAGGAGAAGGCCGGCGGCGCAAATTACGTGGTAGCGCCTACCGGGACAGAGGTCAGGAGAATTGCCGATGAATGCGCCGCTCACGCATACGCTTGAGGCCAGATATTATACGGACCCAGCTATATTTGAGGCCGAGATGAACGGCCTTTTGTCCCGCACCTGGCAATATGCAGGCCACACAGCTGATATCCCGAATGTCGGGGATTACTTCGCGTTCGAGATCGCCGGGCAGAACCTGTTTTCCATCCGCGGCCGCGATAGCGTCGTACGCACGTTTTATAACGTCTGTCAGCACCGCGCCCACGAAATGGTCAGCGGCACCGGCAATACTCGCGTTGTCGTGTGTCCCTATCACCAATGGGCCTATGAATTGACCGGCGGTTTGCGGGCCGGTCCGAACATCAAGAATGTACCGGGCTTTGATCGCAACAAAATCTGCCTGACCGAGGTTCGGACGGAAGACTTCCTGGGTTTTCTGTTTGTCAATCTGGATCAGGACGCTGCACCGATGGACGAGTGGTTTCCCGGCGTTCGGCAGGAGCTGGCTGAATTTGTGCCGCAGATCAACGATCTGGCACCGCTGGAATGGGTTAAGGTCCCGGAGAATTGCAACTGGAAAATCTCGGTCGAGAATTACTCGGAGTGTTATCACTGTCCGTCAAATCATCCGACTTTTGCCGAAGGTGTGGTTGATCCGGACACGTATGACATCCAGCCTGCGGAGGACGGTTATGTTCTGCGGCATACGACACAATGCCAGAGTCTGGACAAGATGACTTATGAGATTGACCCGGACAGTAACGAACACGCCTGCGATTACCAATCATGGTTTTTATGGCCGATGTTTTCCTTCCAGTGCTATCCGGGCAACGTACTGAACACATATCACTGGCGTGCCAATACGGTTGACAGCTGTACCGTCTGGCGCGGTTGGTTCACCCAGGGTGGTCACGACAGCGATGTGATCCGAACCTTGGCTGTTCAGGATCGTGAAACGACAGTGGCGGAAGACGTCCGGTTGGTGGAATCCGTTCACCGCGGTATGAAGTCCAAAGGCTATGTTCCCGGCCCCCTGGTACTTGATCCGGCCTGCGGCGTGATGAGCGAGCATTCTATCGCTCGCTTGCAACACTGGATGCGCGAGGCTGTGGGATAGCGGCTCGCATCATATGAAACAACGGCGGACTGCCTAGGAACACTGGAGATAAACATGGATGACGATCTTTTCGAGCGCGGCCTCGGCCAGCGCAAAGCTACGCTTGGCGCAGAATACGTCGAGAAAAATCTGGCAGCGGCCGATGATTTTACCCGCCCCTTTCAGGAGGCGATGACAGCCTGGTGCTGGGGCTTCGGCTGGGGCGACGACACGATCGATCCCAAGACGCGGTCGATGATGAACCTGGCCATGATCGGTGCGTTGGGGAAGATGCATGAATGGGAGATTCACTGCAACGGCGCCCTGAACAACGGCGTTTCAAAGGACGAAATCCGCGCGATCATCCATGTGGTCGGTATATACTGCGGTGTGCCTCAATCGCTTGAGTGCTTCCGGGTCGCAAGGAAGGTATTGCAGGAAAGAGGTTTTTTGGACTGATCGATCAGCCCCACGACTATATGCCCAGCTGAACTCCACATGAATGTGGCGACATCTGCTTAGCACTTTCAGTGCCGTCCGTTGATCAATCCACGGACCCTAATTCCCTTGAAGTGACCCCATCTAATGGTGACGAGCAGTGTTGTCGTAAATGATCATAGTGGGGTTTCATACGGCGATGGACATGGCGAACACGTTCCGGCGCATTGTCCAGCTCAACGTAGCGGCGCTTTTGCGGTGTCAGGCCTGTTGACCTGGCTAGGTTCGAATGAAATGAGCCGCCATCCCACCAGCTATGGGCAGACGGATCGCCCCCTGGTGCCCAGGTCAAGGCTTCGGGAAGAAATGGTATGTCCACGGCGTTGCAGAACGCTTCTACAGTCTTTTCGGGATGTTCCAAAAGATCATCGCTATCGATGACGGGTGGCGGAGTGCCATGAAGCGCTGTCAAGAGGTCGAATAACGCTCGTTGTTCCGGGAACCCGACCTCCAGCTCGTCAAAATCAGGCCATTTGTCATACATCGACGTGATCGTTTTAGCAGGATCCCGGATCAGAAACGCGTGGTTGAAACACCCGAGGAATTCAGGCGTCCACATGTGATTGATATAGTGCGGAAAGTCTTTGATGAAGACCGGCCCCTTTTCAGCACGCGCCTGAATCCCGTCCCACACGCTTTCAAGCGTCAATCCCGGCGTTGTCTTGTCACCTTCACGAAATCGCGGCCACAATGGGTCTTCACCCTGGTACCAGGCTTCTCCGAAGGGCTCATGCAGGCAATCCAGATCGCCGCGTTGGCGCATCATCCATTCAAACGCAGTGGATGTCGAACGGGGCACTGCCCACAGCGCGATAATCTTATGCATGAAGGCTCTCCAGCAGGGTTCCTTGTGGTGTCGTAGGGGCGATGCCAAGATCCTTCATGATCCGCCAATAAAGCGCGATGTCATGACCGACGATTGGTTTACCGATCGTCGCCTCCAATTGGCGGGTCAGGTGTAGCGGGCGTTGTGGCAGGCCGTCAGGCCCGCTGCGGAAATTGCACATGCCGTTGATCAGGTAGGCGTCCGCGTTTGGTGCCTGCTCCGCAACATAGGAAAAGCTCTTCTCCGCCAGGTCACCGTCAAATATCCAACGTTTTGAATTGACTTCCTCTTGGGTCTGGAACCAGCCTTGGTCGACAAAATTCCCTGCCCAGAGAACGTCGAAACCAGCCTCGCGCAAGAAGCCTACTGTGCCTTTCCACCACTCCGGCCAATGATAGGCTGCGTTCAACGCGACCTTTTCCACATTCATCGCACGCAGGGCTTCGACCATGGCATATCCAGCCATGTGAAACCGCGTGCCATACTTGTCAGACAGTTCCTTGCAGTGTTGCCGAATTCCTTCGACGCCAAGGCCGCAGGCATGCACCCAGTTGGAACCAACCTGCCCACAGACATCGACCCCATTCCGGCTCATGCAGTGAACGAAATCCTCCAGCATGCCAAAGTTCTGCTTCCGCTGCTCCAGCCCGTGTGCGTAGTCCGGTACATGAAGCATCCACCCGTGCACTCCGACGCTTTCGGGGCATATTCGTAAGAAGTCTGAAGGGGCCGCATCAAAATCAAAAGGCGGACAAGTAAACCCAACCTGGTATGGAAACAGTTTTTGTTCAGCGCTCCAGGTTCGTGGCATCGCAAGATCAGCCATAGGCAACCCGCTTTGATACATTTGTGTCATTCATGATTGACGATGGTACTTTTGTCCACTTAACGTGTCGAGCGAAAATTGCACGTTGAAAGGGCATGGAATGGACAGAGAGATTGTGAGCTTCCCCGATCATTCGTCAATGGCAGACGAGACTGCAAAATGACCACGCCAAAGACAATGCGCGCCATGGTCACCATGGGCCATGGCGATCTGGATCAGATGGTTTGGCACGAGGACTGGCCTTGTCCGGAACCTGCTGCGGGCGAAGTTCTGATCCGGGTGGGCGCCTGCGGTCTGAACAACACTGACGTCAACACCCGGTCCGGCTGGTATTCGAAGGCCGTGTCCGAGGCGACAACGGGCGGTGCATTCGGGACTGTAAACGAAGACGATCCCACCTGGGGTGGTGCTCCAATAACGTTCCCACGTATTCAGGGCGCCGATGTGTGTGGCGAAATCGTCGGGGTTGGCGTGGGCGTTGACCCCGCCCGGATCGGTCAACGTATAATCACCGATAACTGGTTGCGTGATCCGGATGACCCGGAAGACAAGAACAAGACCGGCTATTTTGGATCAGAGCGAGACGGCGGGTTCGCCGAATACACAACGATCCCTTCACAGAATGCAATCGCGCTCAATTCAGATCTGAGCGACGCAGAATTGGCAACTTTCTCGTGCTCTTATTCAACAGCCGAGGGGATGCTGACCCGTGCTGCTGTGACAAAACGGGACACAGTTCTCGTTTCGGGGGCATCAGGTGGTGTTGGTGGAGCGCTGGTGCAACTGGCCAAGCGTCGAGGTGCCCGCGTGATCGCAATGGCGTCGGAGGCGAAACATGCCGAAGTCGCAGGGCTTGGCCCGGACCGGATCCTGCCGCGAGCCCCCGAAGACCTGCGCGCTGCGCTTGGCGGAGAAAAAATCACTGTTGTCGCAGATGTTGTTGGTGGACCGAACTGGGGAAAGCTCATCAATGTTCTTGAGCGCGGCGGTCGCTATACCTGCTCCGGCGCCATTGCAGGACCAATGGTCGAGATGGATTTACGAACCTTCTACCTGCGTGACCTGACCTTCACGGGCTCTACGATCATCGTGCCAGAGGTCACGGAGAACCTTGTTCGATATATCGAAAATGGCGACATCAAACCCACTCTGGCTGCAACGTATCCGTTGAAGGACCTGCGTGCGGCACAAGCCGCATTCATCACGAAAAAGCACACTGGCAACATTGTGGTGGTTCCGTGAAAATAACCCGCATCCGGATTTATAAAACCGGTCTGCCCTACGTCGATGGCGCGTATGTCTGGGGCGCGGGGAACGCCATTAAGGTTGCCCAGGCCTGCGTTGTCGTGATTGACACAGACGCAGGATTGCAGGGTTGCGGAGAGTTCACGCCCTGCGGCGAGAATTACATGGTCGCCCATTCCGAAGGTGTCGAAGCTTTGGCGCGGTTGGTCGGCCCACGGCTTCTCGGGGAAGACCCGCGTCAGGTTGGAGTAATCGAAACGATTCTAGACAACGCCGTCCAGGGCCACGGTTACGCCAAGGCTCCGTTTGATGCGGCTTGTTGGGACATTCTCGGCAAGGCCTGCACTCAGCCGGTTTGGATGTTGTTGGGTGGGAAGTTGACCGACGGTGCACCGATGTATCGCGTAGCACCACAAAGGGCGACGGACGAAACGTTGGCTGAAATGCAGCGGTACCGGGTACAGGGATATCGCCAGTTTCAAATCAAAGTGGGTAGTGATTGGGCAAGGGACATCGACCGCATTCACGCTGGCATTGCCATGCTGGAGCCTGGCGAAAATGCTATGGCGGACGCCAACCAAGGCTGGCGGGTCGACAACGCCATCCGCGTGGCCCGCGCAACGCGCCACCTGGATTACATCCTGGAGCAGCCTTGCCGCACCTATGAGGAATGCCAGCAGGTCCGGCGCGTGGCCGAACAGCCAATGAAACTTGATGAGTGCATCACCGGAATGAGTGCAGCGCAGCGCATTGTCAGGGATCGCGGGGCAGAGATCTGTTGCCTGAAGATTTCCAACCTGGGGGGTCTAAGCAAAGCCCGAAGAGTGCGTGACTATCTGGTTGAAAACCGCCTTCCTGTGGTTTGTGAAGACACCTGGGGCGGCGAAATAACGTCTTCCGTCGTTGCGCATTTTGCGGCCTCGACCCCGGCAGAGTATCTGCAGAACACCACAGACCTGATGAATTACAACACACGTCCAACCGGCCTCGGTGGGCCAACAGTTGAATGCGGTAAGCTCTATGCTCCCGATACACCGGGCCTTGGCGTCACACCTGATTTCGAAAGCCTCGGCGAACCTGTCGTGACACTTGGTGTTTGAGCTCAACCAGACCAAGGTCCACGAATAGGTACAGGACGTTCCCGACCGCAGCGACTGGACATCGGATCAGTGATCTGACCGCACCGTGCCAGCGGAAGGGCTGGAAGATGACGTCCGGATGGGATTGGATTGCCCAAGTGAGAGCCTCCGCATCGTTTCCACCACCGCCGGTTGCCGCAAGGCGAGACTTTTCCATTGAAATCGTTGGAAAGTAGGGGCTTTGGGCCTTCACGAAGGGTAGTCCACGTGTCGAAAGGTCCGTCCGGTCGGCATGAGAGTTATAGGCTGTTAAGACGATGTTTTTCGAGAATGCCACAAAGCATGGCTTTTGCCTGCAATCGGTGGTTTCGGTGACGCTCTCGCGCTTCATCAGGTTGACCGTCACGGATCGCTTTGAAGACTGCGCGGTGGTCCTCGTTCGACTGGGAAGGCAATGGGCGAATGAACAGGGTGGTCGCCCGTGCGCGGCGGACTTGATCACTCATCATCGCGACAATCGCTTCAACGCGTTTGTTTCCGCCAAGGCGCACCAGTTCCTGGTGGAAAAGCTCGTCTGCCTCAGCCCACGCTTCCAAGTCTTCTTTCTCGATGGCTTGATCCATTTCAGCAATCGACCGGGCGAGTAATTCAAGATCCTGTTCAGAGTATTTTGCTTCCGCTGCACGTTGGGCGGCGAGGCTCTCGAGCTCTGTCAGGATGTCGTAAATCTCGCGCATGTCTTCAGGTGATACGGGAAGAATGCGAACACCTTTTCGTGGGCGCATTTCCAGCAATCCGCGGCTTTCCAGCATCAAGGCCGCTTCTCGTATCGGTGTGCGCGACATACCCAGGGTTTCCGCCAGCTCCGATTCCAGATGGTCGGTTCCGGCAGCCAGTTCACCGGACAGGATCATACTGCGCAGGTCACGGACGGCGCGTTGCGTGTTGGAAAGAGTTTTGCTGTCCTGGCCCTTCACGGCTACTCCAAGCTTATCTTTTTACCTTCCGCGTCAGAGCGGTAGATGTTCTCTTCGATGCGGAGCACGTCCAGATAATCCCGGGCAGTGTTTTCCAGCGTTGTGCCTTCTAAAAGGCCCGAAACGACGTGACTTTGCAAGGCATGGACGCAATCGCCACCGAACCCACCCCATGTTCGTGACGGAAGAATCTGCTGCCGGTCCCGTTTACCAAAGGTGCGGAATTCAACCGAGCCGTCGCCGTTTAGGAACAATGAACCGTCGGTGCCTTCAATCAGCGCTTCGCCCATGGTTTGACGCAAGTTTTCAGCGTTGTGGTCCAGGCATCGGTTGCCGTCAAACAAGGCCCTCAAACCGTTCGGGTGGTCGAACAAAATATATCCCGCGTCCTCTCCGGTGATAACTGGATTAACTTGGCGCAGGTCGGCGTAGATTGCGCTTGGCGCGCCGAACAGAAACCGGAACGTGTCCACCCAATGAACCGCAGTTTCGTGTACCAAAAATCGCGGCATTTCCTGAAAATATGGCTGTCGATCCAGGTATGCGCGTGGTCCGTTGCCGTCACCGGGACGAAGCCGGAAAGTAGCCTGCAGCGGTTTGCCTATTCGCCCATCCGCTAGCACCTTCTTGATGGCGCGGTACCAAGGCTGGAAGCGAAAGTTCTCGTGCACAATGATGGTCGCGCCAGCTGTTTCGGCCTCTGAGGTTATTTCCTCTGCTTCTGCCAACGAGCGGCAAAATGGTTTTTGGCAAATCATCCATTTTACGCCGTTGCGCAGGGCTGTTCGGATCGTTTCGGTCTGGGCTACCGGGGGAAGAATTATGTCCAAAAGGTCCGGTTTCTCAGTGCCCAGCATTTTCGCGAGGTCTTGGTAAGCTGGCAGTCCGGTGGCGCGTGCTTTGTCGATATCGCGGTTACATGATGCGACTGGAACAGCCGCGGGCATTCGTGACCAGCTTTCGTAATGGAACTGGCTGAAATAACCGGCCCCGACACAGGCAACTCTGATTTCCTTTTTGGTGTTCATGCCTGTAGCGCTTCCATTACAGAGGCGGCGGCCTCATTCGTCCCCGCAGTACCGCCAAGGTCCCGGGTCAGGTTAAAGCCGTTTGCCGTTACTATTTCAACGGCTTCGCGAAGGCGCACGCCATCGTCAAAAAGCGCCGGATTTTCGTCCGTCAAACCCAACCATTCAAGCATCATTGCGGCAGACAGGATCATCGCAAAAGGGTTGGCGATACCTTGTCCTGCAATGTCCGGAGCCGAGCCATGGCAGGGTTGGAACACAGCGTGGTCAAGCCCTATATCTGCTGACGGTGCAAGCCCCAGACCGCCCATAAGGCCCGCGCCCAGGTCTGACAGGATGTCACCAAACATGTTTTCAGTCACCAGGACATCAAAATCCCAAGGTTTCTGCACCATCCAAAGAGCGGTTGCGTCGACATAGGCATGATCCGCCGTCAGATCAGGATGGCGCAAAGCTTCGGCGTCGAACAATGAACGAAAGAAGGCAAAAGCGCGAAACACATTGGCCTTGTCGACGCAAGTCACTCGCCCGCGCCCGCGCCCTGAGGTCTTGCGCGTCTTGGCCAACTGGAAGGCAAATCGGAACAGCTTCTCGGATACATCTCGGGTAATCAGCAATGTCTCGCGCGCTTCGTCCTGACATACTTCGCCCGCGCCTTGTGTAAAAAACAAGCCTTCGGTGCTTTCGCGGATTAGGACAAAGTCGATCTCTTTTCCCTCAGGCAAAGCCAGGGGCGTTGATTGTCCGGTGCGTACTTTTACCGGGCGGACCCCGGCAAAAAGACCCAACTTTTTGCGCAGGTCAATCTGCGGTGATATCTCGGTTCCGTCCGGGTATCGCACGTCAGGCAATCCCATCGCTGAAAGCAGAATGGCATCTGCCCCGCGCGCGATCTTCAAAGATAAATCTGGAAATGAGTCGCCAGTGCTTGCGTAATGTGCAGCTCCGGCGGGCGCATCGGTGAAAGTCAGGTTGTAGGCCGGATTCCGGTCTGCAAGCTGATTCAGGATTTCCAGCGTGGGCGCCATGATTTCCGGACCAATTCCATCGCCATGAAATACTGCAACTTCATAATTTCCGTTCATCTGAGCCCGTTTCCTTCCCGTTCTGCCTTAGTGGCGTGATGGCAGCATTCATCACAGTCCGTTGACAATGCATTCTTTAACGTATACGCAAATAAATGCAATAACAAACGCACATGTGTTTTGGGAGGACTTGGAAATGAGATTGAGACTTGGGCGGTTTGCGGCCGCAGCCCTGATGGCCACCGGAATTGCAGGGGCTGCAGGTGCGCAGGATTACCCTTATCGCGACATAACGACGGCGGTTGTTTGGGGTGCCGGCGGCGGCACAGACACGATCAACCGGATGATCATGGCCGAGATGGAAAAGCACTTGCCGGTTTCGATCAACGTGATCAATCAAACCGGCGGTGTCGCAGGTTCCAACGGGATGGTTTACGTGATGAATCAGCCAGATGACGGGTACACGCTTGTCGGATTGTCAGAGTCCAATGTCACCGCAGCAGTTCAGGGTGGTTGGGACAAGAAGTTCGACTATTGGTACCCATTCATTGTTGGTGGGTCACCCGATCTGATCTCAGTTCCTGCAGATAGCCCGTATAATTCGCTGGAGGAATTGGTCGACGCCGCAAAAGCCGCTCCGGGCACAATTCCTGCGGCCGCGTCAGGTGCAGGATCAATTCACCACCTGAACCTGTTGGCCATTCAGAATGGTGCTGGGGTCGAATTCAAGTTTGTCCCCTACAAGGGATCTGCGCCGGGACAGGAAGCCGCCATTGCGGGTGAAGTTGCCCTGGTTGTGACCTCGTTGGCTGAACAAGCCCCGCTGATTGAAGGTGGTCAGTTGAAACCGCTGGCTATGTTGACACCTGCAGACGCGCAGATTGCCGGCAATACAGTGCCTTCTGCGTTCGGTATGTATGACGGGCTGGACCAGTACTTGCCGCTCAAGCAAGCAATCGGATTTGCCGTGCACAACTCTGCCGGAGATGACGTCAAAACGGCCCTTGGTGAGGCATTTGAAAAAGCGATTGCCTCAGACACGGTGGCAGAATGGGCTACAGCGAACAACTATGATGTTGGCGGTCAACATGGCGCAGATGCGCAGGAGCTGTTTGCCAATCTTGAGGCCACCTTTGCCTATACGCTCCAGGATTTGGGTGCGACTACGGTCGATCCTGCCACACTCGGTATCGAGAAACCCTAAGGTGATTATCAAGAAAGGGCGCGCTTGACCGCGCCCTTTCCTTCTGGAGGCAGGGGAATGGACAAGACCGACGAAACACAAATCCTGCGGGCGCGTGATTTCTGGTCAGCGGTTGTGCTGTTGGCAGTATCGCTGTTTTTTCTCTGGAAGACCTCTGAGATTCCTCTTTGGGGTGAAAACCGGGCAGGCGTAAGCGGAACAGACTGGTATAACTCGGCCGCGATCGTGCCGCTGTTCATATTTGGCGGATTGCTGGTGCTGTCTCTGGTCTTACTGGCTGTCTCGATCGGATCTGGTGGCGCACGCAACGCCTTGAACGCTGCGGGTATCGGATGGGACAAGGCTGAATTCGTCCGCAGTTCAACGATTGGGCTCACTCTCCTGGCTTATGTGGTGGGGTTAGTCCCCAGAGTGGACTTCATTCTATGCTCTGCGCTGCTGATCACCGCTTTGACCTTCGGTTTCTACGGCGGTCATGCACGACGCGCTTTGGTGGCCTGCATCGCGGTTGTTGCCGCCGGGCTATTCGCATTTGCAAGTTCTCCGGAACAGGCGGACTGGAATGCCCACGGCGACGACTGGGTCACGCTGGTTATTTGGATCGCCCTGACCCTGATAGTGCTGAGCAAGGCCGCATCCGAACGCGCTTTGCGGATCGTGCCACTTGTTGCAATACTGGCGCCGTTCATCCTTGTTTGCGCGATGGCTTTCGTCTTCCGCCAGAACGTTCCCGCGCGCGGTGGGCTCATCTTCAATCAAATCGAATACCACTACTACGTGACGCTTCGTCCGTTATGGAAAGACTAACCGGATGGACTTTATCCTATCGCAACTGGCAGGTTTCGGGTCCGCTCTCGTGGGCTTGGCAGGTGATCCGCTGACCTACCTGTATCTGATCGTATCTGTTTTTCTGGGGATCACGTTCGGTGCTTTGCCTGGGCTGACGGCAACGTTGGCCGTAACGATCCTGACCGGTTTTTTCGGCAACAAGATACCCTTGGACTATTCGCTGATTGCCCTGCTTGGGGCTTATGTTGGCGCGATTTATGGGGGATCGTACCCCTCTATCTTGCTGAACATCCCCGGTACAGCAGCCAGCGCGGCCACTGCCATGGATGGCTACCCTTTGGCAAAGGCGGGTCGCGGAGGCGAAGCTCTGGGCCTCACGACAACTGCCAGCTTCATAGGCACAGTAATCGGGACCATCACGCTTCTGATTTTCGTCTGGGCGCTGCTCTTGGTGTCGAAAAACATCGCCAGCCCTGAGAAGGCACTGCTTGCGCTGTTCGGGATACTTCTTTCGGGCACCTTGATGAGCGAAGACTTGGTTATCAAAGGCTGGATTGCGGGCTTGATTGGACTTGCGATGTCCATGGTCGGGCTTGACCCACTTTTGTCGGAACCGCGTTACACCTTTGGCTGGTCTTATCTGCTGAGCGGGTTTCAGGTGGTTCCTGTACTGATGGGGGCCTTTGCCATTCCTCAAATCATCGACGGTTTGCGTCATGTCGAAGCCGGGAAGGTTCTGGCTCTGAAAGGTCGCATCTTGCCGAACCTCCGATCCATCCGGCGCTACTTGCCCACCATTGGCCGTTCAGGTGTGATCGGAACCGGGGTTGGTGCTCTTCCGGGCGTTGGCGAAGATGTCGCCGGCTGGGTCAGCTATGGGGTTGGCAAGACCGTTTCTTCCGAGGGTGAGAAGTTCGGTCGGGGCTCTTTGGAAGGTCTGTTGTGCTCTGAAACGGCCAACAACGCCTGCATTGGCGGCGCACTGATACCGCTTTTGGTGTTGGGCATCCCGGGTTCGCCCCCAGCCGCAGCATTGATGGGAGCGTTCAAGATCAACAACGTGATCCCGGGTCCGACGATAGATCCCGAGATCATCCTGCGCGTCGTTGCGATTCTGGTGATGGCGTCCTTGACCATGTTCCTGATGGGGCTGTTCACCGCCAGGGTCTTCATCAAGATACTGGCTATTCCTCAGACGATCTTTTTGCCGGTCGTGATGGTATTGACCACGATCGGCTCGTTCAGCGTCGGCGGAGGTATCAATGACCTGTACTTGATGCTGGGTGTCGGCGCCGTGGCCTATTTCATGAACCTGATGAAATACCCAATCGCCCCGTTGGTGATCGGGGTGATCCTAGGTGGATTGTTCGATGAGACCTTCCGCCGTTCGCTGTTCCTGTCGGACGGGGATTTGTCGGTTTTCTTTTCGCGTCCCGGTGCGGCCATTCTGCTGGTGCTGAACATTGGCCTGATACTCAGCCAACTGCCCATCGCCAAGCGCGCATTCTCACGCTTGAAAGGACTGTCTGCCTGATGTTTGCCGTAACTGTTACCTTCACGCTGAAGTCCGGGGTTCGAGAGACCTTCTTGCCGCTGATGATCGAAAACGCCGCAACCTCACTGCGTGATGAACCCGGATGCCACCAATTCGATGTCTGCCTCGGAGAAGAGCCTGAGACAGTGTTTCTGTATGAGGTCTATGATGATGGCGCAGCGTTTGATGCGCACCTTCAAAGCGCGCACTTCAGGTCCTTCGATGCGGCTGTGGCCGATATGATCGCCGCAAAGACTGTTCACCAGTTTTCCGAGGTCATCCGATGAACGATTGGGAAATCCACGCCGTCAAATATGCTGACCGCAATGCCAGAACGCGGGCCGACAGCTTTATCATCGACGATAATCACGATGCACCCCATGCGATGGATTATTACATGTGGGTCCTGAAACGCGGGGATGAAATGTTGCTGGTCGATACAGGCTATGACTCGACCGAAGGCGCCGCCCGGGGTCGTCCCGTAGCGATGGATCCTCACGAAGCTTTACGTCCACTCGGAATTTCACCAGAAAAAGTTAGCCAGGTGATCGTGACGCATCTTCACTACGACCATGCCGGTGGGCTGCATCTGTTTCCGAATGCCAAGTTGCATATGCAAGCCGCAGAAATGGCATTCGCCACGGGACCTTGCATGTGCGACGACCACCTGCGTGCGCCGTTCACGGCTGACCATGTTTGCGAGGCTGTAAGGCGACTTTTTTCAGGCAAAGTCATCTTCCACGACGGAGATGCACAGATCGCCGACGGTGTGACGGTTCACTGCATTGGCGGGCACTCGCGCGGGCTGCAATGTGTTCGGGTGCGAACGGGTGTTGGTTGGATGGTTTTGGCCTCGGACGCTTCGCATTATTACGAGAACTTCATGGCCCGCAAGGCCTTTCCCATCGTTGTTGACCTGCAAGAAATGATGGATGGGTTTGAAACATTAGAAATGCTGGCGTCACATCCCAAGTTGATCGTGCCGGGCCATGACCCGCTTGTCCGCGACGTTTTTCCCGTCGGCGCAGCACCTCATATCCACCGGCTGGACCCGGGGCCTATCGCGGAGATCGAAATATGAAGATCGGTGTGATCGCTGATGACTTTACCGGAGCCTCAGACATCGCATTGACGTTGGCCGAAGCCGGAATGCGCGTTTGTCAGTTCATCGGCGTTCCCGAAAACCCCGTAATCAAGGATCTGGACGCCGGTGTCGTGGCCCTGAAATCCCGTACAGCACCGGCCAGCGAGGCGAAACAAGACAGTCTCGAAGCATGTGATTGGTTGCTGGCCCAAGGTGCGGAGCAGATCGTATTCAAGGTTTGCTCGACTTTCGACAGCACGTCTGCAGGAAATATCGGCCCTGTTCTGGATGTGCTGTCGGACCATTTAAATGCAGAAGGTGTGATCGTCTGTCCGGCTTTCCCCGAGAACGGACGCAGCGTCTATCAGGGGCATTTGTTTGTTCAGGACAAGTTGCTGAACGAAAGTGGCATGCAGGATCACCCCCTGACCCCCATGCGTGATGGTGATTTGAGGCGCGTTCTGGGAGCTCAGTCTTCCAAACCAATTCATCACGTGAACGCTTTGACGGTGATGCGGGGGGCGGCTGCTATTCGCGCCGCGTTGCCGGCCATTGGTCACACTATTATGGACGCGATCCGCGATGCCGATTTGCTGGAAATTGGCAAGGCTGCCAAAGGTGCGCCATTGCTATGTGGTGGTTCCGGTATTGCACTGGGATTGCCTGCAAACTTCGATATCGCCCCCACAGAACCATCATGGTCTGCCATACAAGGCCCGGGCGTTGTCCTTTCGGGCTCGTGCAGCAGGGCTACTCGTCATCAGGTGGAGGTTTACAAGGAACTGGCCCCACATCGCGAAATCAGCGCAGCAGATGCCGTAAAGGGGAATGTCGATACACAGAAGCTGGCTGATTGGGTGCTGGCGCAGCGTGTGCCGCCCCTGGTTTACTCTTCGGCGGATCCTGAATTGGTAAAGGCGGCACAAATAGAATTCGGCTCGGATCGTGCGGCCTCTGCAATCGAAACGCTCTTTTCCGATCTTTCAGCTCAGTTGCTCGCCAAAGGTGTCACCCGATTTGTCGTGGCAGGAGGTGAGACTTCTGGCGCCGCGGTCAAGGGACTTCAGGCGCAAGCACTGGAAATCGGCCCGCGATTGGCCGCCGGGGTGCCAGTGTTGCGCCTTCAATGCGCACACCCAATCGCTTTGGCACTGAAATCGGGCAACTTCGGAGATCAAAACTTCTTCGCAGATGCCCTTGCCAGAATGGAGCAATCGGGATGAGCGAAGAGTCCAAGTTGCGCGAAGAGATCTGTGTTCTGGGGAAGTCTATGTTTGACCGGGGGCTCACCTGTGGCGCGTCTGGGAATATTTCGGCGCGACTATCCGACGGAACTTTGCTGTTGACGCCCACAGGTAGTTCCATGGGTTTTTTGGATCCCGCTCGCGTCAGCCGTCTGGACAAAGACCTGCAACTTTTGAGTGGTGACCGTCCAACAAAGGAAACGCCACTACATACGGCGTTTTATGATACCCGCAGCGGGACCGGAGCAGTCGTTCATTTGCATTCAACGCATTCGGTCGCATTGTCGATGCTACCGGAAACGGACCCCGACGACGTGCTGCCACCGCTTACGCCCTATTCGATAATGAAGTTGGGAAAGGTTAAGTTGCTTCCATTCTATTTGCCCGGTGATGCGGCGATGGGCAACGCTGTGAGAGGTTTGGCTGGCCAACGCACTGCAGTCCTGTTGGCCAACCACGGACCTGTTGTTGCTGGAAGAGACTTGCAAGCCGCGGTGTTTGCGATGGAAGAACTGGAGGAAACCGCAAAACTTGCTTTGCTTACTCATGGACGGAAGCCAAAGGCCCTTAGCATGGAGGAAATGCGTGCCGTTCAGAACCTTGGCTAACCATCGCCCGTGTGACCGGTGATTTTGTAGACAAGCAAACCTTTACCCAAGGTTCGATAATAGCCAGTTTCAACAGGGGCGGAAGGTGCTCGTATTCTAGCTCCAGGAAGCAATCAGGTAGTTTTATCGAATAACTAGCTAATTTTGTGCGGCTTCGCGGCCGAGTTTGTATGGGGCGAATATTGCGAGGCGCTGGCTTGCTCGGGCGAAACTGAGGCAAGCAATACTCCTGCTGAATATTCTTGGCCCAACTCTGCGTGCAGCCGAGGCGCTTGAAATAGGGTGGAGCACATGCTCCACCCGTTTAGATCAGGCACCGATGATGTTATGACCCGGACCATATGGGAATCCGGTGATATTCTCGGCCCCGTCCTCGCCGACAACGAGGATATCATGTTCACGGTAGCCGCCCGCACCAGGCTGTCCTTCGGGAATCCACAGCATCGGTTCGATGGACACAACCATGCCAGGCTCGAGTACCGTGTCGATATCCTCGCGCAACTCCAGCCCTGCCTCGCGCCCATAGTAGTGGCTGAGAATGCCAAAGGAATGGCCATAACCGAATGAGCGGAATTGCAGCAGGCCTTCGTCCGCAAAGAAGCGGTTGATCTCGGCAGTGATGCCGGAACAGGTGGCCCCGGGTTTGATCAGGCTGAGACCCAGTTCATGTGCAGCAACGTTGGCCTTCCAAAGGCGCAGGCTGTCTGCGTCCGGTTCTCCCAGAAACAAAGTGCGTTCCAAGGCCGTGTAATAGCCCGAGATCATTGGGAAGGTGTTCAGTGACAGGATATCACCCTTTTGCAAGGCGCGTTTGGTGACAGGATTGTGTGCGCCGTCTGTGTTCAGACCGGATTGGAACCAAACCCAGGTGTCGCGGTACTCGGCGTCCGGATAGGCCCGGGCGATTTCGGCTTCCATGGCGTCGCGTCCTGCCATGGCAATCTCTATCTCAGTTGCGCCCTCGCGGATCGCGGCGTGAATAGCCGCGCCGCCAACGTCGGCGGTTCGGGCACCGCCTTTGATCAGTTCGATCTCCTCTGCGGACTTGACCATGCGGGCAGCCATTGTGTCGGGCGCAATGTCGAGCAGCTCGGGCCCACCCAGCATGTTCAGCGCCGTGTCGCGCACCGCGAGCGTCATGTGATCGCTTTCGATGCCGACCCGTTTGGCATTCCCAATCAGGCTGGCAACCGCGCGCCAATAATTGTCGCGCTTCCAGTCGGTGTAGATCACGTTGTCTTCGACTGATCGACGCCAGGGTTGCCCGGCATCGATATTTGCCGAAACGGTGGTGCAAGTATCCTGCGTGACAACGCAGCCATAGGGTCGGCCGAAGGTGCAGTACAGAAAGCCCGAGTAATAGGCGATGTTCTGCATCGAGGTCAGCAGAACCACAGGGATATCCCGTTTTGCCATGATAGCGCGCAGTGCAGTCAGGCGGCGATCATACTCGGCCTTGCTGAACGGCAGCGGGGCTTTGTCGCCATTGTGGCAGGTGAAGAATTCGGGGCGGTTGGACGTATCTGTCATCTCTGGTCTCTCAACTTTGCCGGATGTGCAAAACCCGGCCACATGTCCCGGCGTTCAGGACAGGCGGTCTCGGGGTCCGAGAGCCGATCATCCCCGTGAGAGCCGCGACGCCATCGCGGCGGGGATGAACGGGTGAATCGTTAAATCAGACAGATTGCTCCGTCAAGCGGGAGAGAGACCCCGCAACCGTTCCGAGCGGCGCCGCAGCAGTTCAACGGTTGTCAGCAACGCAATCGAGAGGACCACAAGGATCGTCGCAACCGCCAGAATGGTTGGGCTGATCTGTTCGCGCAGACCCGTGAACATCTGCCAGGGCAGAGTCTTCTGACTGGCGGAACCCACAAACAGCACCACAACAACTTCATCGAATGAGGTGATGAATGCGAACAGACCGCCTGAGATCACGCCCGGCAAGATCAGCGGCATCTGGATCTTGAAGAAGGTGCGGACCGGACCGGCCCCCATATTTGCCGCGGCGCGTGTCAGCGAGCGATCAAAGCCGACCAGCGTCGCAGTCACGGTGATGATGACAAATGGAATACCCAGAACGGCGTGTGCCAGGATGACTTTCAGGTAGCCCACAATGTTCTTGTTCATGCCCAGCGTACCTTCGAGGAACCGTCCGATGTCGCTGTAGAAAAAGAACATGCCCGTCGCCGAGATGATTAAAGGGACGATCATAGGAGAAATCAGGATGCCCATGATCGCCCGGCGCCCCGGGACGTGGGATTGGCTAAGCCCGATGGCGGCCAAAGTCCCCAGCGAGACCGAAATGATCGTCGCTATCGGCGCGATGATCAGCGAGTTCTTGAAGCTGCGCTGCCATTCGTTGTTGGTGAAGAAGTCCCGGTAGTGTTTAAGCGAATACCCTTCGGGATCCAGCCGCAGCATCTCGGGTGTGAAGGTAAAGAAGTCCTGTGCGTTGAAAGACAGCGGCAGAACCACAAGGATCGGCGTGATCAG
Organism: Ruegeria sp. HKCCD6426; assembly: GCF_057221115.1. Classification (NCBI taxonomy): domain Bacteria; kingdom Pseudomonadati; phylum Pseudomonadota; class Alphaproteobacteria; order Rhodobacterales; family Roseobacteraceae; genus Ruegeria; species Ruegeria sp. HKCCD6426. Next base: position 566,674 of record NZ_JBWVBF010000002.1, read on the forward strand.
GAAGACAAAAATTGCGCCGCAGATGACTCGGAACAGGTAGTGATAAAAGACCTGCTGAGCCGTCAGATAGGGCAGCAGTTTGCGACGATACCGCCCTTCATAAAGCCAATAGATGAACCAACTGAAGAACCAGCCGCCCAAAAGGCCAAGAACGCCGCCCACCAGGCCGGAAGCAAAAAAGCCCACAATGCCGAAGCCCAGGATGGTGATCCAGCGGGCAAGGTTTTCGTTTTTCAGTATGTTTATGTAGACCCAGGCCAATGCGGATATCAGGACCGCTCCGCCCAGAATTCCCAGAAAGACTGAACCGTTGCCTGCGCCAACGAAGATGCCTGCGAAGGCACCTGCCAAGGCAACGCTGGGCAGAACCATGGACATCGGCTTGCGGGATATCGGTGTGAGTGCGGCCATATTGATTATCCCAACTTCACGTTATCGATGCCCACGATTTTGTCGTAGACCCAGTAGAGCAACAGCACGACGCCCAGTAGGATCGTACCCAAGGCCGCGGCAAGCCCCCAGTTCAGCGAGGACGAGATGTGATAGGCGATCCGGTTCGAGATGAATACGCCCTTGGTGCCGCCCACAATTTCGGGGGTGATGTAGTAGCCAATTGCCAGAATGAACACGAGGATCGAGCCCGCACCGATGCCTGGAATGGATTGCGGGAAGTAAATACGCCAGAACGTTGTCCAGTTGGTCGCCCCCATGGACTTTGCTGCGCGCGTGTATGACGGCGGGATGGTCTGCATCACCGAATACATCGGTAGAATCATGAACGGCAAAAGGATGTGCGTCATGGCAGTGATTGTGCCGATCTGGTTATTGATGATGATCAACCGGGCATCATCGGCAACCAACCCCAGCCAGACCAGCGTGTCATTGATCACACCCTGCTGTTGTAGCATGACCTTCCAGGCCGAGGTTCGCACCAGAAGGGATGTCCAGAAAGGCAGAAGTACCAGGATCATCAGCAGGTTCGAGACCCGCATCGGCAGGGTCGCCAGCAGGTAGCTGACCGGATAGGCCAGCAGGATGCAGGCCCCGGTGATCACCAGGGACATGAACAGTGTACGACCAAAGAGTTTGATCAGAATCTGTTTGTCCTCGGGCTGTGATTGCGCGCCTTCGGGGGTGCGGCGCATGTCGACCGCGTTCAGGAAATAGCCGTTGGTGATGGCAGGTGAGTGGGTCTTGATCACCGCCCATGTCTGCGGCTCACCCCAGCCATCGTGAATCTCGATCACCTGTTCCTTGAACGGCCCGTCTGTTTCGGGGTCCAGCTTGCCCATTTTCCGACCCGAGCGGCGGAACATCGAAGACATGCCGGTCTCTTCGTAGTTCAGACGCGAGCCCAGTCGGGTATGTGTCTTGTTGTCGACGGCCACGACCATATCTCGGACAAAGGCGTCATAGACTGCCTCCTCCGGCAATTCGCCGCTGGTCTCATCCCAGTCCTGCAGCGCCTCGACCGTCAGCGGCAGCGTTTCCTGGACGATGCTGTTTTCCACCGACCGGAACAGCATCGAGGCAATGGGCACAATGAACGAGAACATCACGAACAGCAGAAGCGGTGCCACCAGCATCAGAGCCCGAAGTTTCTGCCGTCGCAGCGACCGCGCCAGTGATTGCTTGAGCGGTGTTCCATCGGCGGCCAGCATCGGACCGGAGTTTTGTTGGGTGGCGTCAGTCATCAGTGCCCCTTGGGTGCTTTTGGGGCCGGGGGCGACTGATCGCCCCCGACAATCTTAGGAAATCAGACGCTTATTGCGCCAGCCACGCCTGGAATTTGGCGTCGATATCGTCGCGGTAATCCGCCCAGAACTCGTAGTTATACAGGAACGTGTTCTTGGCGTTTTCCGGATCGGTCGGCATATGAGGTGCCATTTCGATGCCCAGATCGGCGTGCTGGCCGACCAGCGGAGCCGACGAGGCACGGGCCGGGCCGTACGAGATGTACTTGGCCTGATCCGCCAGACGCTGGGTGTCGGTTGCGAACATGATGTAGTCCAGCGCACGCTGCTGACGCTCTTCGCTCAGGCCGGCGGGGATGATCCAGCCGTCAAGGTCAAACACCTGTGCGTCCCACAGCATAGCTACGGGCTGCTTCTGTTCTTCGATCACGCTGAACAAACGGCCGTTGTAGGTCGAACCCATGATGACTTCGCCATCCGCCAGCAATTGCGGCGTGTCTGCACCTGCAGACCACCAGACAACGCTGTCCTTGATGGTGCCCAGCTTGGCAAGTGCTTGGTCTTGCCCTTCCGGGGTAGCAAGAACGTCATAGACGTCATCTTTGGCTACACCGTCACAGAGCAGAGCCCATTCCATGTTGTTGATCGGGCGCTTCTCGAGCGAGCGCTTGCCCGGATAGGTTTCCAGATCGAACACGGCGCAGATGTCGGTTGGCGGGGTGTCGCCCACCAGATCGGTACGATAGCCAAAGGTGGTCGAATATACGATCTGCGGGATAAAGCAGTCGCTGACCAGAAGGTCACCAAAATCCTCGGAGGCAGGCGTGCCATCCGGGGCTGCAGCCAGTTGGCTGTCGAAATCGATCTCAAGCGCCAAGCCTTCGTCGCACAAGCGGATCGCGTCTGCTGCGACCACGTCAACCACGTCCCAGGTGATGTTGCCCGCTTCGTTCATCGCGCGCAGCTTGGCAACGGCCTCGTTCGAGCTGTCGTCGTTCAGAATGGTGACACCGGTCTTTTCCGAATAGGGCTCGTGATACGCCTTAAGCTGCGACTTGGAATAGGCGCCACCCCAAGACACGATGGTCATTTCTTCGGCAGCAGATGCCCCCGCAACGGCCGCAAGGGCGACTGCCGTCAATAAAGTTGTTGTTGGTTTCATGTGTTACTCCCAGTACTTCCCGTTTGTTGTATGGTCGGCTGATGCACGGGTTTTCATCAGCCGGTCCCTCAGCTTGGCTCCGCTTGTCTCGCGCAGCTTGGTCTATGCGTCGAGCGCACGACAATCCTGGGCCAGCCAGCCAATCTCGATCTCCTGACCTGGGGTCAGGCGGACGGCGTCCGGCGCATTTCGGGTTTTGACGATGAATTCATCATTACCTGCCACCGACATGCGGAACCGAAACACGTCGCCCATATAAATGAACTCTTTGACGGTTGCTTTCAGGGTATGCGCATCCGCATGCAGGCGGTCTTTGTTGAATTCAACGCGTTCGGGCCGGATCGACACTTTGGTCCGCTCGCCGGGTTTGTGGACATTGATCGGAACAGCATCAATTTCCGAGCCATCATCCAGCTGGACAAGGCATGTGTCGCCGTCGATCGATTTCACGACACCTTCCATGGTGTTGTTCTCACCGATGAACTGTGCGACGAAGCTGTTTTCCGGCTCTTCATACAGTTGATCAGGCGGTGCAAGCTGCTGAATACGCCCGTCGTCAAACACCGCAACACGATCGGACATCGTCAGAGCTTCGGTCTGATCGTGTGTCACGTAAACGGTGGTGATCCCCAACTCATGCGCAAGGCGCGTGATTTCGAATTGCATGTGTTCGCGAAGCTGCTTGTCCAGCGCGCCCAGCGGTTCATCCATCAAAACCAGCTCGGGCTCGAACACCAGGGCACGCGCCAATGCGATCCGCTGTTGCTGTCCACCCGACAGTTGCGCAGGGCGGCGGCTTCCGAATTCGCCCATCTGAACCATGTCCAGCGCGCGTTTTACTTTTGCCTCGCGTTCGGATTTGCCCAGCTTGCGAACCTCAAGCGGAAACGAGAGGTTCTCGGCCACCGTCATGTGCGGGAACAAGGCATAGTTCTGGAACACCATCCCGATGCCGCGTTTGTGCGGCGGGATATTGTTGATGGGGCGTCCATCAAGAAGGATTTCACCATGGGTTGCGGTTTCAAACCCGGCAAGCATCATCAGACAGGTCGTCTTGCCCGATCCCGAAGGCCCGAGCATCGTCAGAAATTCGCCCTTCGGCAGTGCCAGATTGAGGTCTTTTACGACGAGAATTTCGCCATCATAAGACTTTTGAACGCGTTGAAATTCGACAAACGCGGCGTCGTTCGTTGTTTCGGTCACAAGACCCCCTGTTTCGTCAAATGATTATCCGAAAGCATCGGATTTCATTGATCAGTAGGCATCAGTAAAGACCGAGCGGCATACGTATTGCAACAGTGAATACGATATTTGCGGGCTTAGGTGTCGGATTGAGAATTCAATTGGTGCAATTCAGATGTCTCATATGCCATGCTAGACTTTGATTGCTGGAAAGCACAGGTTTACCAATTCTTGCGCGAATCTCTGGAATAGCGTCACGGGTTCTAAGGTTGGTGCAACTCAGGAAAATTGCATCCACCGTTGGATCTGATCCCAGCCGTGTTGCCGCCTCGACCACGGATTGATTGGAAATCCGAACGACCTTGGCTTCTTCGGCTTCTCCGAATGTGCCAAACACATCGGTCGTTATCCCGCTCTCTGCAAAGGCCCGGCGCAGAGGCACGTTGACCTCTTCAATATAGGGAGACAACAACGCGAATTTCGAAACACCAAGGCTTTCGGCACACGCCGCGGCTGCGCGCAACGGATTTGTGACCTCGGCCGTGTTGCAGGTTTGTTTGACAAGTTGCGCCACACGTTCGGATCCGATGACCGAACTTGCCGATGTGCACCCGTACCCCACAACACGGTAAGGCCTTGCGCTGGGGAGCAATTCCGCAGCCGCAGGCAAGGCAGTTTCCATTTCAGCCAGGCTGTCCGTGGTCACTTCGGTGCCACTCGGAATTCGGGTCACGTGGATCGGGTATTTTCGATCCGAGAAATACGCGCTGAACTCCGGCTCGAGCGTTTCATCCGTCTGCAGCACAATCAGGCCAAGCGGTGAGGCTTGCGGATCGTCCTGGTCCAGGGTGTACGGAATGTGTGTCATAGTTCGATCATCTCCGACCCGATACGCGGGCTTAAAAAGCGCGGTTTCCCATCCGTAACAACGATGTTCTCTTCATGAACCAGTATCTTGCCACCGACAGCTATGCCCGGCTCCAGTGTCAGAACCATGCCCGCCTCAAGAACAGTGTCATCGGTCGGAATGAGAGAGGGCCATTCAGTCAGCGACATCCCCAACCCGTGTCCCAACCGTCCTGCATCCGTGCCTTCTGCATCTTTGGTAAGGATGTTGTTCATAGCGTGAAACAAGTCCGCGGCGGTTGCGCCCGGCTGGGCGATATCGAGCGCGGCGTCCGAGGCTTCGATGAGCCTGGCATGGGCGGATTTCACGTCAGAATTCGCTGGACCAACGGACCAGTTGCGGTCGAAATCAGAAAAATACCCATCCCAAACCAATCCTGTGTCCAGCATCAAGACATCTCCTGATACCAAAGGAGTTGGGCGGGCAGGTGAGATAACGTCGGTATATCCGCCTTGTTCTGCTCCACCGGCCAGGTAGGGGACCCAATCAGCTCCTTCTTCCAGACAGAGTATTTGAAACTTGCGGAACACCTCGTCCAGCGGAACACCGGCTTTGGCGATCTCGGGAACACGTGCAAAGGCCCGGCCAGCAATGCCACAAGCGGTCTCAATCTTGGCAATCTCGGCTGCGGATTTGACAATGCGCAGGGCGCGCAGAATACCGTTATCGCCCACTATCCCGCGCGTGCCGAGTTTTCCACGTAAACGCTCAATATCTGCCAAGGGCATACGCGCATGGGTCTCATGACCATCAGGCATTCCGACGCGACCATCTAGTGGTGTCAGTTCCGTCAGAGCATCTGCCAAAAGCGAAACACCGTCGTCCCTCAAATCTGGTGAACTCCAGCTTCGGATGTCATCGATCCATGTCTGACCCATGAGCGCGGCCCCGATAGACGGGATCACGGCAACAGGTTTTCCCTTGGCGGGGACAATCAGATACCAGGGACGCGTCGGGCTTTCCCAGAAACGGGTCAGGTACCCAGTGAAGTAACGCACGTCCGTTTCGGTGGTCAGCAATAAGGCAGAGAGACCGGCTGCTTCCATCAACTCTTGTGCGCGTTTTGTGCGCGTTTCGAATTCGGTCTGCTCGAACCCCCTCATTCCGCGATCTCCGATAGAACGCACAAAACGCGCGACCGGTCATCGATTGCCATTGCCTGTCTGGCCTCGTCATTCATTACGGCCGCTATCCCTGCGCCGCCGGACGCCGTTGTTTCCAGCCCCGCATCCGCGATCACGTCCAATTGCTGGGCCACTTCCTCGTCGGTCAGCGTCAGGAAGAGATCGGCGTCTCTGGCCAACCCATTCAATGCGATCAGTGAAGGCTCTTTGCAATCCAGTCGCCCCATGATGCTGTCCGGCCCATCCGCAAAGACGCACTTTCCGGCCGAAATGCTTGCTTGCAAGGCAGGAGCGGCCTCGGGTTCGACCACGATGATCTTAGGCGCGTTGCCCCAAACTGTTCGCGCGTAAGCTGAGACTGCTCCGGCTAAACCGCCAACACCAGCCTGCAGGAGTATATGCGTGGGCGGCTCAGGACATTGTCCCGCCGCTTCTGCCGCCATTTGCAGGTACCCCTCCATCAAAATTTGCGGCAGTTCAAAATAGCCATCCCACGAACTATCCGACAAGAGAATCCATCCGTTTTCCCTGGCTGCCGCGCTTGCTGCTTCCATGCTGGCGGCGTAGTCGGCGCCGCTGCGTACAACGTCCGCATTTTGGGCGCGCAGGCGTTGGGCAAAGCTCTCGGGAACGGTGTCGGCAATATGTACGACTGCCTTTGCACCGAACATTTTGGCGCCAGCTGCGACGCTCATTCCATGGTTTCCAGCACTGGCAGTGACGTAGGTTGTGCCAGCCAGCGTGTTTGCGCCTGGTTTGCTTGCTTTTTCTGCGGCGTGACGAGCAATCACATACGCCGCGCCAAGGGCTTTGAACGACCCAAGGTTCATTCGAGTGCGCTCGTCCTTGACCCAAAACTGAGAAACTGGTGCTAACTCACTGGCGTCGACCAGAGGTGTTTCCTTCGCCGCTGGGCACGCAGATAGCAAGTCCGCCACTCTGGCCGCATCCGTTGATGGGTAAGGTGCGGAGGGAACAATTTTTTGACCCGCCCGATGAGGATTGTTGATGATCTGCATGCCCGCTCCGAGAACTCGATCCAATGACGTGATCCGATTGACGGAATTGTGTCAACTCAGTTTGTTTTCGATGGGCGATGCCGGCGTCCCGGCTTCCGTCGCGGGAAAACGACTGCCGCTGACCGATACATGGGATGCCATGGCCACAATAGGTCTGAGATGTCGCGCCGTCGACCACCCGTAAGACCAACCCAATCGCGCCAGCGCAGCGTTGGTCGATGGTTTGGACACCGGTCTGTTTCAGCAGTTGATAGTGTTCGCTAGCGCATAACAAAGGGATCGGGGATCGGGTCATCGCTTGTGCGCAGCCAGACCGCTTTAACTTTGGTATAGTCCAGTGCCGCCTGCAATCCGCCCTCTCTCCCGTGACCCGAAAGCCCATGTCCGCCAAAAGGCGCAACTGGGCTAACCGCGCGATATGTGTTCACCCACACTATCCCGGCGCGCAAGCCGCGCATCATTCGATGTGCCCGGGTCAGATCCTTTGTGAACAACCCGGATGCCAGCCCGAATTCAGTGTCATTGGCCAACCGCAAAGCTTCTGCTTCAGTGTTAAAGCCGACGACGGACAAGACTGGCCCGAAGAATTCATTCGTCAGGCATGGGGCGTCCGGGGCATCCGAGCAATCGATGATTGTCGGTGGGAAATAGTACCCCTCACGATCCGCTGCCTTGCCGCCTGTGATGACACTGGCGCCAGCCGCTTCCGACGCCGCGATCAGGTCTGTCGCCTTGCTGATCTGACCCGAAGTGCACAATGGCCCAACTTCCGTTGCCATGTCATCTGGGTTTCCGATCACCACGCTTTCGGCTTTTTCTTTGAGGCGGGCCAGGAACACAGTTTTGATCTTATTGGAAACGATAAGCCGCGAACCAGCGACACAGCTTTGACCCGTGGCTGCAAAAATGCCCGAGACCTGAGCGTTTACGGCGCTTTCGATGTCGGCGTCTTCGAACACAATGAAGGGCGATTTGCCGCCGAGTTCCAGCGAAGTGGACGCAAGGTTCTCGGCAGAATTACGCACTACATGGCGTGCAGTTTCCGGCCCGCCGGTAAATGCAACGTGGTCGACTTTTGGGTGGCTGGTCAGGACAGCGCCGCAATCTGCGCCAAAACCGGTGATTATGTTGAGAACGCCCTTTGGGAAACCTGCCTGATCAAAGATGCGGGCAAATTCAAGCATCGGTGCCGGGCCGTCTTCTGAAGCTTTCAGAACGACCGTGCAACCAGCCGCCAAAGCAGGGCCGATCTTCACTGCGGACAGGAATAATTGTGAATTCCACGGGACGACCGCGGCAACCACGCCGACCGGTTCCCGGCGCAGCCAGACCTCCATGTCCGGCTTGTCGATCGGTAAATGCGCGCCTTCGATTTTGTCTGCAAGACCCGCGTAGTATCGATAGTATTCGGCAACATAAGCTACCTGCGCAGAGGTTTCGCGAATGATCTTACCCGTATCACGGGTTTCCAGCGCGGCCAGGGTCTGAGCGTTTTCTTCGACCAGATCAGCCAGCCGATACAGCAGCTTTCCCCGGGCCGTAGCAGTCATGTTTGCCCATTCCGGCGCGAAGAATGCAGCCTCGGCCGCATCTACGGCCGCGTTTACATCTGCGGCTTTGGCCTCGGGCATCATCGCCCAAACGGCGCCGCTTGCCGGATCTCGACTTTCAAACCGTGCAGAACCGTTTGAAAACTCACCGTCTATGTATTGCTGAAACTGCTGCATCTATCCCGAGCCCTCAATGAAATGCCGGCATGACATCTTTGATGAACCGCTCAAGCGAAGCCTTCTTGCGTTCAAAGCTCATGCTGCTGTCGATCCAAAATGAATACTCATCATAACCCAGCGCTTCCGATATGCGGATACGCTCGATCACGGTTTCAGCTGTGCCAACCACAAGATCCCGCTCCATGGCGTCAGGCGTATAAAACGGGTGCGCCGCGATGTCTTCGTCGGTGAGGGGGTCAATCAGGCCTTGAGTGATCTCGCGCTTGTTCATGAACCAAGCGCCGAAATAGCAGAAAAAGCGGTTCAACTCTTTGGCGGCAAGCTTTGCATCGGCCTCGTCCTCTGCCACGTAGGTATGTCGCAGCAACATGATCTTGGGGCGTGGGACTTCGGGAAATTTCTGGCAGGCCGCGTTGAATTTCGACATCAGGTTCTCGACCTCGTCGTCCCCGTTCCACAATGGTGTGACCTGCACGTTGCAGCCATTCGAAACGGCAAACTCATGGCTGTTCGGATCTCGCGCTGCGACCCAGATTGGCGGGCCGTTTGGTTGCAGCGGTTTGGGGGATGACGTCGTTTTAGGGAATTGTGTGAATTGCCCGTCGTGTTCGTAGTCACCCTCCCACAAGGCCTTCACCGCCGGGACAAGCTCGCGCATACGCTGGCCTGCCTCCCAGGCGTCCATTCCCGGCATAAGCCGCTCATACTCAAAACTGTACGCACCACGGGCAACGCCCAAATCAAGACGCCCATCCGTAATGATGTCAGTCATGGCCGCTTCACCCGCCAGTCGGATTGGATGCCAGAAGGGCGCGACAACGGTGCCGGTCCCCAGTCGGACGTGTTTTGTGTGACGTGCGACGTCAACCAAACTCAGAAACGGGTTGGGTGCGATGGTAAAATTCATGCCATGGTGTTCGCCAGTCCAAATCGCATGCATCCCACCGTCGTCCGCGATCTTGCATATCTGAAGGAACTCTTCGTAAAGCTGCCGCTGATCCTGTTCCTCCGAAATGCGTTCCATGTGCGCGAATAACGAGAACTTCATGCTCACTTTCTCCCATCAATGATCGGCTTCACCTCTCCGACCACTTCGTTGCCAAAATACACCCCGAAATTTCCCATGCGGCTTTCCTGCGCGAAGCGCTCCAACATGGTGCACATTGCCGGATCAGCGATATCTGTCAGCGTCGACTCGCTCAGTTCGGTGAATACGCCTTTGATCGGCGCACCACCTGCAGCCTGACACAGAAAGACGATGTGTTGGTGTTTGCGCGCTTCATCTTCGTAAACTGAGTAAATGAAACCCGGCTCGGCATTGACACCGGTGTCCGAAATCAGCTTCGCCAAAGCGCTGTTCGCACCTTTCGACACGTCCTCTGTCAGGGGCAACGTGAGGTGGCCAAGTTCATTGTCTACCAGAAGAACTTTGCCGTCTTGTTCGATCAAGGCAGACACCACCATATCGGTTCGCCTGCTCAGAGCTTCGACCTCTGCTGCCGGTGTGACATACGCGCCGCGCGCGTAACCCAATCCGGGCGCGATAGTGTGATCAAAGGCTTTGACTTCGCCGATCAGGATCAGGTGATCACCCGCATCCACGGTCTTGTTCATCGCGCAATCGAACCACGCTGAAACCCCATCCAGAATTGGCGAGCCATGGGGGCCATTCTGCCAATCGACTGCTGCAAAACGATCCTCTACCGGGCGAGCGAATGTATTGGACACGTCAATCTGCGCCTCAGACAGAATATTGATCGCAAATTTCTGTGTATTGGCGAAGGTGTCATAGTTTCTGGATGTATTGGCCAGACAAACCAGGACAAGCGGCGGCTCAAGAGACACAGATGTAAAAGAGTTTGCGGTGAACCCTAAGGGTTCATCCCCGTCGTCAACCGTGGTGACAACAGTAACGCCGGTCATGAAGCTACCAAACGCAGTGCGCAGAGCGCGCGGATTACTCAGCATCCGGGTGTCAAACTGTATCATGCGACATCTATCTCCTCGGTTGAGGTGTGCAGCCATTCCTGCAACGCGGCATTGACGGATTCCGGGGCCGTCAGATTCACCATGTGGCGGTGATTCTCTATGATAACGGCCCAGCCGCGCGGGGCGGCATCTGCCATGGCCTGAGACATCGCTGGCGTAGAGTTGGGGTCCGCCTCTCCGGTCAGCGCCAGCAGCGGGCAGGGGATGTTGGCGAACCCTTCCGCATAAGTCGCGTCACCATGCGCAAAGGCCGAATAAGCCGTTGCATAGCCTTCCATGTTAACCGCCCCGAGCCATTCCGCCACCTGTGCTCTTGCCGACTGCTCGGTCGGGCTGTCCCCGAACCAGCGGTTGAGCGGTGTCTCCAGATCAAAGGCGCCCGTCTCGATCAAGTCGGCTCGTGCCTTGACCGAGGCGCTCGCGTTCGCGTCACGACAGAATACCCCATTGAGCAGAGCAACCCGTTCCAGCCTTTCTGGATGGCGCACCGCAAAACCTCCAGCAATAAGGGCCCCCATGGAGTGACCCGCAAGGCTTATTCTACCCAAATCCAAAGCATTCAAAACCGCACGGAACCAGTCCAGGTAAACCTTTAGCGTCGATCCGGTGGGAATTGGATCGCTGCCGCCGTGGCCGGGTAGGTCCAGTGCGATGATGTGGTGGGTTTTTGCGAATTCTCTGAGCTGCGGCGCCCATGCGGCCGACTGCATTCCGACCCCATGGACAAAAACCAAAGGGGCGGCTTTTCCGGCATTGGAAACCCCGGCTTGTCGAAATGCGACTTTGCCGAAAGGCTCAGACAGCAGCAGGGTTGTCGACGTCATGCCCCAATTCCTTCAGGTCCTGATACCGGTCGCCGATCCGGTGATGCGGTCGGCCTCCAATTGACGCTCCAAGCGCAATCACGATCTCATCCGCAGCAGGGGCATCTGCAATCTGTGTCTGGATCGTGAGGTAGTGGCTGCGTCGACCACCATCGTTTTTGTCCATCAGCGGAATTTGCAGGGCGGCGTTGGCGGGGCCGCGTGTGTTGGTGAAAGCGAGATACGACTTTGCGCCTACAGCCTCGCGGTAGAAGTTTCCGAACCTCAATGTGTGGATCAGCGCCGATCCATGTTCGACCTCGCCGTTGAGCCCGACCATTGCCGCTTTGCCATACCCCTCGATCATGTCTCCACCACCGGTGGAATCAAGCACCATATCCGTCAGCAGTCGCCCAAGGCCGGGAGCACAGTCGTGAATTGACGGCTTGAGATCTTCAACAAATCCCATGCCCGCCCAGGGGTTTTTGATCACAGCGATGGCAGCGATCATCTTCAGGGGCTGCTCTGCTACCCTGCCGCCTTCTATCAAAGTATTCTCGACGTGGAGCAGCGTTTTACGGATTTCCGCGGGCATGGGTATCTCCTGAATGATTCGCGCGTTGTCATATGGTATACCATAATACAATATGGCAATCATACCTTGAAAACATCTACCCAAAGCTGCTAGCTCTTTGCCCATGAGCTTGCCCACACTGACAAAGATCGAACACCCGCCCGCAACCCTGCGCGACATGGTGCAGGAGCGTATGCGAGACGCCATTATTGAAGGGGTTTTTCAGCCAGGCCAAAGGCTTGTGGAGCGTCCGCTTTGCGATCAGCTTGGTGTTAGCCGAACTGTTATTCGCGAAACCATACGGTATCTCGAGGCCGAGGGGCTGGTTGAGATTCTGCCAGGCCGCGGTCCGATTGTGGCCACCATCAGCCTCGAGGACGCGCGTCAGATTTACGACATTCGCCGCATGCTCGAGACCGCCGCTGCCGAAAGCTGCGCAAAAAATATCACGCCCGAGCGTGCACGCGCCCTAAATGCTGCACTCAATCGCTTGAAAGAAGGCTTTGCTGATCCCACGCCCGGTGTGTTGTTTCGTGCAACAGCTGATTTTTACTCTGAGATATTCGATGGCGCCGGGCACCATATCGCTTGGGAAATTGTCCAGCGATTGAATGGCCGGATAAGTCGCCTTCGTATGATGACCTTGTCTTCAACTGATCGGAAACGACCGGGAATCGTGCATATGGAGACCATCTGTGACGCAATCGTATCGGGTAATGCAGCTGCGGCGCGCAAAGCAGTGGCGGATCATCTGGACGACACAATGGCAATCTCGGAAAAGCTGTTGTCAGACGTTGAGGGCTCCAAGGATGGTTGATGCAATCAACGATGGCGGGAAAACCTAGGGCTAGAACGCATTGATTTTTGCCGCGCTGCGTGATTCACGTCTTGGAAAACGGAGTGGTGACACGAGCGATCTTTGTTCGCTGACCGTCGAACAGATGGCCAAGCTTGCCCCTTTTTTCCCAAAGTCATTTGCAAGCCTCGGGTTGATGACAAACGTGTGTTGAGGGGAACGATCTTCATCAATCGAAATGGGTTGCGCTGGCGAAGCGCTGCGGAAACCCATGGGCCGCACAAGACGCTCGACAGCCGGTGAAAGCGTTGGAGCGAGAAAGGTATCTTCGTCCGAATTATGGTCAGCCTGGCCGCCTGATCCACAGTCCGGCAGGCGCATCCGAAAGGTGCGGACGAGAGGGGGGGCGAACCAAGCGCGACATGAATACCAAGCTGCATGCCATCTGCGATAGATGTGCCATGGTGCGCTATTGGTTTAAGCACAATGGCAAATGGCGTCGTGCTCAACCTGTTTATTACCGCCAGGCACGTCAGCAATTACATCGGTACTCGGGCTTTGCTAAGCAGTCTCCCAGACGTGGACTGGCTACTCATTGGCCGCGGCTATGACGCCGACCGGTTCCGGGAGGCGTTGAAAGACAAAGGGATACACGCCGGCATCCCCGCGGCCGAAAACAGCGCAAGTCACCGATCAAACACGACAAGCGCAGATGCAAGCGGCGAAACCGCATCGAGATCATGTTTGGCTGGCTCAAGGAAGGGAGGCGCGTAGCGATCTGCGACGACCGATGTCCCGGTCTTCCTCTCAGCCATCGCTCTCGCAGCAACTGTCATCTACTGTCTATGAATCCTGAGCATATGCATTCAAATCATCCTGGGATTAATACTCAAATCACATTTTGCCCCACATTTCGCGCAGACAAACCAAGGATTTCAAGGGGTGGTGAGGCCTAAAGGCCTGTATTATATAGGTATTTTGCGTGTAAATGGCGGAGACGAAGGGATTCGAACCCTCGAGACCCTTCCGGGCCTACTCCCTTAGCAGGGGAGCGCCTTCGACCACTCGGCCACGTCTCCGCTGGCCGGTATATCCTTGCCTGTTATCCAGTTACAAGACGATTTTCCCGGATCGTGGCAATTTTCTGCACTCCAATGTGCATAGGCAAACACTACATCCGGCGCGGAAGTCGTTGGGTGCCTGAAAACCACTGCTTGAATACCTGTGCCAGACCCAGTTACGCGTGACGACATTACTCGTCGAACTTTGCTTGCAGAACAGAGTGCTTGCAAAGCGAGCGCTCAATCATGCATATTTGTTCATATTTAATGAGTTAAATGACCATAGTTAAAGGTCTTGAGGGGCAATGAGTGTCGGGCAAAGGGCGGTTGACGCCCTTCTGGGATCCTTTGGGGGAAAGGAACTTGGTTTTGGCCTGGTTACGAGTTTTTTTGATTTTTTGGGCCGTTCTGGCCCTTCCTGAAACGGCTTTAGCGACAATTGGTAAAGTTCTCAGCGTTAAGCAGGGCGCCGAACTGACCCGTGCTGGTAAAACGACGCGGGTGCGGGAAGGGATGGAGATCGTGTCGGGTGACACAATCTCCACCAACAGTTCTGGTGTCGTGCAACTGGTATTCTTAGATGAAACCAAGATAGCCGTCGGACCGAATGCGCGCATGGTCCTGGATGTAACGATGCTTCGCGGAAAACGCAGGGCCAAGAGCTTTGCTGTGCAGGCCCTGGGGGGGAGTTTCCGGTTCATTTCCGGCAGTAGCAGAAAACGTGCGTATTCCGTCAAAACACCAACTGCCACGATGGCAGTGCGTGGCACGATCTTTGATATGTGGATTGTCGCAGACAAGCAAAGTGCGTTGCTGGTGCTTGAAGGTACCGTACGCATGTGCGGCCAAGGTGGCTCGTGTCGTTCGGGCCGACGCCAATGCAGCATGTTTGCGACAAATGCCAGCGGAGGTGTCGGCCGTCCGGCTGACCAGCAGCAGTATTCCAAGGCATTGGAGACTGGATTCCCATTTATTCAGTCAGAACAGCAGCTTCTGCCTCAGTTCCAGGTGAATGCCGGAGGATGTGCCCGCGGAGCAGTATTTGTTCCGACAATCGCTCCTGAACAACCAGAGAGGCGTCAAGTGCGGGCTGCGAGGCCACAAGTCGCCGAAGTCACTGCCCCTCAGCCCACGGGCGAAACAGTCGAGGGCCGGGAACCAGAAGAAGAGCGCGAGGAAGAGCCGGAAAGAGAGCCAGAGAGAGAGCCGGAGGAAGAGCGCGAAGAAGAGCCGGAAGAAGAGGGCGAAGATAGGCCGGAGAGAGAGCCGGAAGAAGACTCGGAAAACGACGAGGTCCGGGACCCTGAAGGTGACGAGGACGGAGATCGCGGTGCGGAAGAATCTGATACCGAGCGAGAATGATGCGTCATGGAATGGGCGCTCGAGCCTATGAATGAAGCAATAGGCCGTAGGGGCCTGATGGAAGGGTTCGTGTTGCCGCGAGACACACCGGCGAGGATTGAACTGCTGAACGTCCAGGAATGCAGAGAGACCTCGCCATCTGAACATTCTCCATTCCCCGGACGCCAAGGAGGCTGATGTGGCGGGCATGACAAAAGACCGGTTTGCAAGACGGTTGGCTTTCCGCCTGGTTGGAGTCGGTCTGATTTTGCTTGGTTGCTTCGTGCGCGTCAGCGATCCATATCCCGTGCAGACGACCCGGATGATCTACTTCGACGTGCTCCAAAGAATTGCACCACGCGAATTTAACCCGGACTTGCCGGTGCGCGTCGTCGACATTGACGAACAAAGTCTGACCGCCTGGGGTCAGTGGCCGTGGCCTCGCAGCCGGTTAGGGCAAATGGTCGACAAGCTTGGTGACTACGGCGCTGCAGCCATCGCCTTTGACCTACTGTTTGCAGAGCCGGATCGCTATTCCCCTGCACGATTGTTGGAGGATCCCTCACTGGCCGACATGCTGCGTGTGCATGAGGATGCCGCGAATTTGGACAACGATGTGCTTTTTGGGGAAAGAATTGCCCACTGGCCAGTTGTTCTGGGGGTGGCGGCGCGACAGACAGCTGGCGGGCCTGCGATAACACCGAAGGTTGGGGTCGTTGAGATTGGCGAGCAGCCCGCGGCCGGGTTGGTTCGGGTTTCACATTGGACCACGCTGGCCCCTCCGTTGGGGGAAGATTCGGCGGGAATTGGTGGCGTCAACGTCTCACCGATCGGTGGGATGGGCGTGGTGCGGCGCGTGCCGGTGCTGTGGTCCGGCCCCGGAGGCGTGCTGCCGAGCCTGGGCGTTGAGGCCTTGCGTGTTGCCTTGGACGAGCCAGTCATCTTTGCCGAAGGTGCGCAGGACGAAGCTGGTATTATGTTGGGGGTGGCAATCGGTGATTTTCTGCTGCCTACGACCGAGAACGGTGAAATCTGGGTGCGCTACAGGCGGGACGATCCGGGCCTGTATCTGTCTGCCGACGACATTATGCGGCGCGGAGAAGATCCTGCTTTGCGGGCGGAAATAGAGGGACGGATCATACTCGTCGGAACAACGGCGGCGGGTCTGTTCGACATACGTGAAACCGCGCTGGGCGAGACTGTGCCCGGTGTTTCGATTCATGCACAGATCATCGAACAAATCATTCTTGGCGATATGCTCAGCCGATCTGACGTGACAGCCGCACTAGAGCTGCTGGCCTTTGTCATACTAGGGGTGGTGGTGACAGTGGTCATGTCCAGTTTCGGGGCTGTGGCTTCTTTCATTGCCGGTGGAGTTGCTGCTGCTGTCGTGATGGCTATCAGCTGGCTGGCGTTTCAAAACCAATCCGTTCTGTTCGACGCCACATTCCCGCTGATAGGGGGTATGGCGAATTTCGGGTTGCTGGCGGGATATCTGTTCATCTCAACCGAGCGGGAAAAGCGGGTGATCCGTCAGAAATTCTCGCATTATGTCGCGCCAGAAATACTGGACGAGATGGAGGCCTCGGGTCACAGCCTTCAGCTGGGCGGCGAATCGCAGGAGATCACGGTGATGTTCTCGGACATCCGGGGGTTCACACCACTGTCGGAATCAGTATCGCCGACGGATCTGGTAGCCTTGCTGAACGAGCTGTTTTCCGAGATCGGAGATCAGATACTGCTGGAGCGCGGCACAATCGACAAATTTATCGGTGATGCGGTCATGGCGTTCTGGAATGCGCCGGTGCCAGTCGACGATCACCCCTGGCGCGCCGCCCGGGCGGCGCTGCTGATGCGGCAGGCATTGGCAAAATTTAATACCTCGGACCAGATGCGGCAACGTCCGCCGATCGCTTTGGCAACGGGATGCGCCACCGGAACGGCCTGTGTCGGCAACATTGGTTCACGCAGCCGGTTCAACTATACGGTGATCGGAGATGTCGTGAATGTAGCAGCGCGAATCGAGCAGAATTGCCGTCATGTTGACTATGACATTCTGGTTTCGCGGTCAGTCCAACAGGTGGTTGGGTCGACACTGGCGTTGTTGGAGGCAGGGTTCGTCGACCTGAAAGGGCGGAGTGAACCAGAGCCCGTTTATGTTCTGGTAGGGGACCGGATGCTTGCTGAAAGTGCCGACTTCAGATCTCTACTGGCCGCGCATGGAAAGCTGATCGCAGCCATCCGAGACGGTGAACCGCGATCGGTCATTGAAGTGGCGTGTGCGGAATGTACCGCGCTGGCAGTGGGTCTGGAGCCGGGGCTTGAGAAATTCTATCTTGCGCTGCTTGGTCGGTCCGCTGATTTCCGGTCGGACAGTCGAACGGACCAAGTTATTTTCAGCCATAACAACGGTCGAAATACGGTGATCCGATGAATGTGGCGGGTTTGTTTTGATGCGAAAAAGGAAACGGATCGCTGCCAGACTATATGACAGCGACCCGCCTCGATTGGATATTTAGGATCAGTCTCGCCCCCTCGAGAACTATCTAAAACAAAACGGGCTAAAACATTCGATATTCGAGACTGACCGGATATCCTTCCGGAATAACCTCTTATTGCACAGCCTCATGGTGCCCGACAGTGAAGTAGTTCACATTACAGAAAAAAACTGTCATCCGCGCCAGTCGAAAAATCCTGGCCCAGCCTGTTTCAGCAATGTTTCGGCCATGGAACGCCCAAGTTTGGCAGCGTCCTCAACCGCGCCTGTAGCCGTTTCGCTGATTGCTTCGGATCCGTCCGGTCGCAGAACCTCTCCGCGCAGATAGAGCTGGCCGTCCCGCAGCTCCGCCAGCCCGGCAATAGGGGTTTCGCAAGATCCATCCAGACCAGCCAGCAGGCTGCGTTCGGCCGCAAGGCGATGTGACGTTTCGGAATGGTGAATAGCTTCGAGCATTGCAGCGGCGCGGTTGTCATCGCTGCGCCGCTCAATCCCGATTGTGCCCTGCGCGATGGCGGGCAACATGTCGTCTGGGGAAATCGCGGTCGCCGGAACGTCATCTCTTTGCAGGCGGCGTAGCCCGGCCATGGCGAGAAAAGTGCAATCTGCAACGCCATCGGCCAGCTTCTTCAATCGGGTCTGCACATTTCCCCGGAACTCGACCACGTTCAGGTCAGGGCGACGGTTCAGCAATTGCGCGCGCCGACGCAAAGACGACGTGCCCACTACTGCGCCTTGCGGCAGGTCGTGGATCGAACTCAGACTAGGTGAAATGAACGCGTCCCGCACATCTTCGCGCGGCAGGAATGTGTCCAGCACCAACCCTTCTGGTTGTTCGACCGGCATGTCCTTAGTCGAATGTACGGCGATGTCGATCTCACCGCCCAGCATGGCTTCTTCGATTTCTTTGGTGAACAGACCTTTGTTGCCGATCTCTTTCAGCGGACGATCCGCGTCGATCATGGCACGATTGTCGCCGGTCGTCTTGATCACGACGATCTCGAATGCCTCTTCGGGCAGGTCGAAGGCGTCGCTCAGCCGTTGACGGGTTTCATAGGCCTGAGCCAGCGCCAGTGGGGATCCACGTGTGCCGATTCTGAGAGGCGATGCGGGAGAGGGCAGAGTCAAAGTCATGGCCCTAGCTTTAGTCGCGTCACATTGCCCTGACAATGGGGGCAGAGCTTGACAAATTGACGCCGAAGGAAGACCCGTTGCGCCACATCTAAAGATCGGGGGCAGGAATGGCCGAGACAAAGAAAATTCTGCGGGCGCTGGCGGGCGAGGTTCAGGACGTTCCGCCAATCTGGATGATGCGTCAGGCAGGACGGTATTTGCCGGAATACCGCGCGACCCGCGCACAGGCCGGGGACTTTCTGTCGCTCTGCTATAATTCCGAATTGGCGGCTGAGGTCACTTTGCAGCCGATCCGGCGCTATGGCTTCGACGCAGCGATTCTGTTTGCGGACATTTTGCTGGTACCGCAGGCGCTGGGCGCGGATCTGTGGTTTGTCACTGGCGAGGGACCTCGCCTGTCGACCATTACGCAGCAATCGAATTTTGATGCCTTGAAGCCGGTTGAGGACATTCACGAGACCCTCTCGCCCGTCTATGAAACCGTGCGCATCCTGTCGCGCGAACTGCCATCCGAGACCACTCTGATCGGTTTTGCCGGTGCCCCGTGGACCGTGGCGACCTATATGATTGCAGGACGCGGCACGCCGGATCAGGGCCCGGCCCACGCGCTGCGCGAAGAAAACAACGCTTTGTTCGAGGCCTTGCTGGAGCGGATCACCGCAGCCACGATCGAATACCTTTCGGCGCAGATCGATGCCGGTGCCGAGGTCGTCAAGATTTTCGACAGCTGGGCCGGGTCGTTGAAAGGTGAAGCGTTCCGGAAATACGCTGTAGAACCCTGCCGAGTGATCACTCAGGCCATCAAGGCGCGGCATCCGGGTATCCCTGTGATCGGTTTCCCGCGCGAAGCGGGCGAGGGCTATATCGGTTTCGCCAAAGCCACCGGCGTAGACTGTGTTGCATTGGACAATTCGGTTTCGCCTGATTGGGCTGCTGCGCAGGTGCAGGTCGACGGCTGTGTCCAGGGCAATCTGGCCTCTTCGCATATGGTAACCGGTGGGCAGGCGTTGGTGGATGATACCCGGCACATTGTCGAGGCATTCTCGAAAGGCCCGCATATTTTCAATCTGGGTCACGGGATCACACCGGATGCCGATCCTGAAAATGTGCAGCTGATGATCGACACCGTGCGTGCGCGGTAACGGTTGCGGGAGGGGGCGACCCCTCTCGACCTCCGGTCAACTTGCCTTGGGATTTAAGTCCGCAGAAGGAATCTGGGCGAGCTCGCTCAGAATCTCTTGTGTGTGTTCACCTCGTGTTGGGCTGGGCTTGGGGTGCCAGGACGCAGTGGAGAATCTGGGTGCGCCGGCAGCCTGAAGTGTGCCGTGGGCCTCTTGCCAGGTCTGACGCCTGTTCATCCTGTGGTCTTTTGCCTGTGCGGGGCTGAGGACCGGGGCGACGCAGGCATCGGTACCTGAAAACAAAGCCGCCCAGTGATCGCGGGGTCTTTCGGCAAACAGATGCGTCAGGCGATTGATTAGCTCGGGCCAAAGCTGGCGGTCAAACTGGCGCTGAAACTGCGGGTCATCCGACAGTCCAAGCAGATCCAGGAATATAGCGTAAAACCTCGGCTCGAGGCACTGCACCGAGATATGCCCTCCATCCGCACAAGAATAGCAACGACTCCAGTGTGGGCCGTCCAGCAAGCTTTGGCCGCGGGTTTCCGAAAGGTTGCCGGTTTGGCTCAGACTCATGAGCAGGTTCATCATATGGGCCGAGCCGTCATAAATGGCCGCATCGACGACCGTACCTGTGCCGGTTGCCCGCGCATGGATCAGTGCGGCCAGAATGCCCGTCACCAGATACAACGCACCACCGCCGATATCGCCGACGAGTGTTGCAGGGGTCTGTGGGATTTGACCAGGGGGTGAGGCGTACCACAACGCTCCGGACAGCGCGATGTAGTTCAGGTCGTGGCCGGCCGTGTCGGAAAGTGGGCTGTCCTGCCCCCAACCCGTCATCCGGCCATAGACCAGTTTTGGGTTCAATCCATGGCAGGTCTCCGGCCCAAGGCCGAGTTTTTCCATTACGCCAGGCCGGAATCCTTCGATGAGGGCGTCCGCAGTGGAAATCAGGTTTAGAGCCGTGTTCAAATCCTGAGGGTCCTTCAGGTCCAGCGCGATTGATCGTTTGCCACGATCCAGCAGGGATTGTTCCGGCATGCCCGGAGTCACAGCACCGCCTTTGCGGTGAATGGTGATCACGTCTGCACCCAGATCCGCCAATAGCATCGCCGCAAAAGGGCCGGGGCCCAAACCTTCGATTTCGATAATCCGCATTCCGTCTAGCATAGCCCGGCCTCCCGCAGGGCAGAGTTTCGTCAGAACGGCCGGATTGCAAGAGATTGCTCGAAGGTGCGCGCGCAAATTGGTTGCCTGCGCCTAGTGTTAGGGGCTACGTCTGTGGTGATCTGCCACCGGGCTGCAAGAGGGGTTATTGCGATGCATTTGAGCGACACGAGGACTATTCAGGCCGCGCCTGCCGCTGTTTACGCGGCTCTGCTGGACCCCGAAGTTCTGAAAGCTTGCATATCCGGGGCACAGGAAGTGTCCGGTACCCCGGCAGACGGGTATGTGGCGACCGTGGTGCAAAAGGTCGGGCCCGTGAAAGCAACCTTCAAAGGCACCGTGACGATGTCCGATATGGTCGAGGCTGAGCAGCTGACAATCACCGGAGAAGGCAAGGGGGGCGCAGCCGGATTTGCCAAGGGCAGCGCCTCGGTGACTTTTGCGCCGGACGAAACGGGCGGTACGGCATTAACGTATGATGTTGATGCCAAGGTTGGTGGTAAGCTGGCACAGTTGGGCAGCCGTCTGATTGACGGGTTCGCCAAGAAGATGGCCGACCAGTTCTTTACCAATCTGCAAGAGCATCTGGAGGGGCCGCCTGAAGAGACGGACGAAGGCGAACCTGAAGATGAAGAGGCTAAAAAGGGATGGTTGGGGCGTCTGACAGGGCGCGACTAGGCCCTGCACAGACGCGCAGAGCGCTGTGCGAATTTGACCTGTTCTGCTGCGGTTCGGCGCGATAGGGTGCCCGCCAGAACCGAGGAGACGCATGACACCGATTTTGTCCATAAAGGATCTGCGCAAGTCCTACGCGGGCGGCTTTGAGGCGCTTAAAGGCGTGTCGTTGGATATCGAGCAGGGCGAGATACTGGCGCTGCTCGGCCCCAATGGCGCGGGCAAGACGACCCTGATCTCTACCGTTTGCGGGATCACTACGCCGACTGCGGGTTCGGTCACAGTGGGTGGCCATGATATTCAGACGGATTTTCGGGCTGCTCGCAAGATGATCGGCTTGGTGCCACAGGAAATTGCGCTGGAACCTTTCGAAAAGGTCTGGAACACGGTTCGGTTTTCGCGTGGTCTGTTCGGTCACGGCACGGACAACGCCCGGATCGAGGAAATCCTGCGTAAACTGTCCCTGTGGGACAAGCGCAAGAATGCCATCAGGGAATTGTCAGGGGGCATGAAGCGCCGCGTGCTGATCGCCAAGGCGCTGGCGCACGAGCCTCAGGTGCTGTTTCTGGACGAACCTACTGCAGGGGTGGATGTAGAGCTGCGCAAGGACATGTGGGACATGGTTGCCGAGTTGAAGGCCAGCGGCGTCACCATCATCCTGACCACGCATTACATCGAAGAGGCTGAAGCCATCGCCGACCGCGTCGGCGTAATCGACAAGGGCGAGTTGCTGCTGGTGCAGGACAAGGACACGCTGATGGCTCAGATGGGCAAGAAGCAGATCGAGGTGATGCTGACCGAACCGGTTTCAACCATCCCCGATTGCCTGAAGGCCCACAATCTGACCCTGAACGGTGACCGGGATGTGCTGGTCTACACTTACGACACCAATGCTGAACGTACCGGGATTACAACGCTGCTGAACGATGTCGCCCAGGCAGGGCTGGTACTGCGCGATGTTCAGACACGGCAGTCGAGCCTTGAAGAAATATTCGTCAATCTGGTGTCGGGAGAACCCGCATGAACTGGTCCGCCATTGCCGCCATCTACCGGTTCGAGATGCAGCGGTTCTTCCGTACGCTGGGGCAGAGCTTTCTGTCGCCGGTTCTTTCGACCTCGCTCTATTTCGTGGTGTTTGGCACCGCCATTGGCAGCCGCATCCAGGAGATCGAAGGCGTATCCTATGGTGCGTTCATTGTACCAGGACTGATCATGTTGTCGGTGGTGATGTTGTCGATTTCGAACGCGTCCTTCGGCATCTATTTCCCCAAGTTTCTGGGTACCATCTATGAACTGTTGTCAGCCCCGATCAATTTCATAGAAATTGTGATCGGCTATGTCGGGGCAGCAGCGACCAAAGCTTTGTTCGTTGGTCTTGTCATTTTGGTTACCGCCACCTTTTTTGTCGATTTGCGGATTGAACATCCCTTTGCCATGGCGGCATTTCTGATCCTGTCCTGTCTCAGTTTTTCGCTGCTGGGATTTATCATCGGCATCTGGGCCAGCAATTTCGAGCAGATGTCGCTGGTACCGCAACTTGTTGTGACACCTCTGATTTTTCTGGGCGGCACGTTCTATTCCGTCTCGATGCTGCCACCACTCTGGCAGACAATCACCTTGTTTAACCCGGTGGTTTATCTAATCTCGGGCTTCCGCTGGTCGTTTTACGGCATCGCAGATGTTCCGATTTTCTGGAGCCTTCTGGCGATCTTGGCATTCACCGGAATATGCCTTGCGGTCATCGGTTGGATCTTCAAAACCGGTTGGCGTATCCGCAGCTAAGGCGTTGCATTTTTGCCCATCGGGTGTGGGAAATTGGTTCACGTCGTGTTTATGGGCGCGCGTGTCCCTTGTTAACGGTCGTGGCGCCCTCTACATCGGCTTCCATGAAACTACGCCTGCCTTTCCTGAAAAAGCAGCCCGTTGTGGCCATTGTCCGTTTGTCCGGCGCCATCGGAATGGCCGGGCGCGCGTCGATGAACGACACGTCGCTGGCCCCGGTTCTGGAAAAAGCCTTTCGCAAAGGCAAACCCGTTGCCGTAGCGCTAGAAGTTAATTCGCCCGGCGGCTCACCTGTCCAAAGCTCTCTGATAGGGTCGCGCATTCGGCGCCTGGCGGAGGAACTGGAAATTCCCGTCATTGCCTTTGTCGAAGACGTGGCCGCATCCGGCGGCTATTGGCTGGCAGCTGCAGCCGACGAGATTTGGGCTGATGAAAGCTCGGTTCTGGGCTCGATCGGTGTGATTTCGTCCGGATTTGGCGCGCATGTCTTTCTGGCACGGCAAGGCATAGAGAGACGCGTTCACACGGCCGGGCAGTCGAAGTCCATGCTCGATCCGTTTGCGCCAGAAAAGAAAGAGGACGTCGCGCGCCTCCAGGTTTTGCTAGGCGATATCCACGAGAATTTCATTGCGCATGTCAAAACCCGAAGGGACGGCAAGCTGGACGCAGATGCTGATTTGTTCAATGGCGACGTCTGGCTGGCGCGACGCGCGAAAGAACTGGGGCTGATTGACGGCATCGCGCATCTGAAGCCCAAGATGCAGGAACGGTACGGCGACAAGGTCAAGTTCCGCCGCTATGGTTTGCGCAAACCAATCTGGTCACGTTTTGGGGCCGCACTGGCGCAGGACGCAGTCGCTGGGCTGGAGGAGCGCGCGGCATTTGCGCGTTTCGGGTTGTAAAGTGATCATCAAAGCCGTCACTCTTTTCCTGATTGCCATGGGTGTGTTGGCAATGTTCGGCAAGCTGCGCTTTCCGGGACAAAAGCGACTTAGCTCTGCCAAATGTCCAAAATGTGGACGTTTTCGGATCGGCAAAGGCCCCTGCCCATGTGAAAAGGGAGGCCGTGGATGACGGCGTGGCTGCTTTCCGGTCTCGGGCTGCTGATCCTGTTGCTGGCCGGCGATGCGCTGGTGCGCGGTGCGGTGAATCTCAGCCTGCGACTGGGCGTCCCGGCCCTGATTGTCAGCCTTACCATCGTGGCATTTGGCACCTCGGCACCTGAATTGCTGATCGCAATCAGCGCGATCAAGGAAAACGCTCCGGGCATTGCGCTGGGCAATGTTGTGGGGTCGAATACCGCCAACATTTTGTTGGTTCTTGGTGTGCCTGCCCTGTTGGCAACGCTGCACACCAGCGAGTGCAACAGCCGTAAGAACTATATCTTCATGCTGTTGGCTTCGGTGCTGTTCATTGGGCTGGCTTTCTGTGGCGTGTTCAACCTGCTCAGTGGTGCGATCTTGCTGGCCGGACTGGCTCTCATCCTGATTAATGCCTTCCGCGAAGCGCATGCCCACCGCAAGGCATGCGGCGAGGCGTGTGCTGATGACGATGATTTGGAGGCGCTGGAAGAAGCAGATCCTGACATGCCGTATTGGAAGGTGTCGATCTACCTGATCCTTGGGCTGATCGGTCTGCCTATGGGCGCGCACCTTCTGGTGGATAACGCCACGGTCATTGCCCGCACTTACGGGGTGAGCGAAACGGTGATCGGTTTGACACTGATTGCCGTTGGTACCTCGCTGCCCGAGTTGGCGACGACGGTTATGGCGGCTTTGCGCCGGCAAGCTGACGTTGCGCTGGGCAACGTGATCGGGTCGAACATGTTCAACCTGCTGGCCATCGTCGGAATTGCCACTCTGTTTGGGCGTATTCCCGTCGATCCCGAATTCCTGAGGTTCGACCTGTGGGTCATGTTGGGCGCGTCGCTGTTGCTGATCCCGTTTGTCTTCTTCAAACAGGACATTACGCGTATCTGGGGCATGATTTTGACCCTGTTATACGTTGCCTACGTCATTATCCTTCTGGCATGAATTGACTGAGGGAGGTGCTTAATGACCCGAGCTTTGGTAACCGGCGCCGGCAGACGCCTGGGTCGCGCGATGGCCTTGTATCTGGCCCGGCGCGGATACGACGTGGCCGTCCATTACGCAGCTTCCGAAGCCTCGGCGCTTGAGACTGTAGCAGAGGTTCAGGCTTTGGGCAGAGCGTCGGTCGCGCTGCAGGCAGATCTTCTGGATGAAACGCAGGTCGCCTCGCTTTTGCCCCGCGCGGCCGAGGCTCTGGGCGGGCCGATCACCTGTCTTGTGAACAACGCCTCGATCTTCGAATACGACAATATTCATACCGCCACGCGCCAAAGCTGGGATCGGCACCTCGACAGCAACCTGCGGGCGCCATTCGTTCTGACGCAGGCTATGGCGGATCAGGGTCTTGCCGCAGAAATGGACGAGGCAGGTGAACCGGTCGCGACCGGTCTGATCGTCAATATGGTGGACATGCGGGTGCGCAAACTCACGCCCGAGTTTATGTCCTACACCATAGCAAAAATGGGGCTGTGGACGCTGACCCGCACTGCGGCTCAGGCGCTTACACCGGCCATCCGGGTCAATGCAATTGGGCCGGGTCCCACCTTGCAGGGGCATCGCCAAAGCGACAGCCACTTCAAAGCGCAGCGCAAGAACACCGTACTAGAGCGCGGGGCGAATCCGTCCGATATCACAGCTGCGCTGGGCTATTTTCTGGATGCACACGCTGTCACCGGTCAGCTCTTGTGCGTGGACGGTGGTCAACATTTGGGCTGGCAAACGCCGGATGTTCTGGGCGTAGAATAGACATAATCGTCACAAGTTTTGCACCGCTCTCATTCCTGTTACCGGCGCGTTACAAAATTGTCTTGTTTTTCATACACTTGTTTCACGATGAAAAAAATACAATGAAAAAACAATACCTTAGTGTAGCGCCTAATTTTTGTGCAAATCAAAGAATAGGCAATGATTCAAGGGAAAATCGTATTGCCCCAAAACTTATCTGCATAGTTATCCACAGAAACCGTGGATTTGTTTTCTCTTGATCTGAAGCCCACAAGATTGCAGCCATGGTCAGAGAATCATATCTCAGGCACATGACTGCTCACAGCGAATCGACTTCGGAAACCCAACCTACCGGTTATGCATGCATTCAGCGTTTCGTGAAAACGCTGGACAGCTCACCCGGTGTGTACCGGATGCTCGATCACGATAGCCGGGTTCTGTATGTGGGTAAGGCGCGAAACCTAAAGGCACGGGTGTCGAATTATGCGCGGCCGGGTCATTCCGGGCGGATCGAGAGGATGATCGCCGCGACCGCCTCGATGATGTTCCTGACGACACGCACCGAGACCGAGGCACTGCTGCTGGAGCAAAACCTGATCAAGCAGCTGAAGCCGAAATACAATGTGCTGCTTCGGGATGACAAAAGCTTTCCCAATATTCTGGTCGCCAAGGATCACGCCTTTCCGCAGATCAAAAAACACCGCGGGGCGAAAAAGGAAAAGGGCGCCTATTTCGGCCCGTTCGCCAGTGCGGGTGCGGTAAACCGGACGCTGAACCAGCTGCAAAAGGCGTTCCTGCTGCGCAATTGTTCGGATTCCATGTTCGATAGCCGAACGCGGCCTTGTCTGCTTTATCAAATCAAACGGTGTTCAGGCCCATGCGTCGGTTTGATCTCGGAAGCTGATTACCGCGAAAGCGTCAAGGATGCAGAACGGTTCCTGTCGGGCCGATCGACCAAGGTGCAGGAGGAGTTGGCCGAACAGATGATGGCCGCATCCGAAGCGATGGAATTCGAACGCGCTGCCGGTCTGCGCGACCGTATCCGGGCACTGACGCAGGTACAGACATCTCAGGGCATCAACCCGCGCGGCGTGGCCGAGGCAGACGTGATCGGCCTGTACATGGACAGCGGTCAAGCCTGTGTGCAGGTGTTCTTCATCCGCGCCAACCAGAACTGGGGCAACAAGGATTTCTATCCGCGCGTAGGGCCAGATGTCTCTGAGGCTGAGGTCATGGAAGCGTTTCTGGGCCAGTTCTACGACAATAAGGAACCGCCCCGTCAGCTCATCCTGTCAGACGCAATCGAAAATGCCGATCTGATGCAGGAGGCGCTGTCCGAAAAGGCCGGGCGAAAGGTTGAAATCCTTGTGCCACAACGTGGAGAGAAGCAGGAATTGATCGCGGGCGCATTACGCAATGCGCGTGAGTCTCTGGCCCGCCGCATGTCAGAAAGCGCCACGCAAGCCAAGCTGTTGCGCGGGGTGGCAGAAGCGTTTGAACTGGACAATCCGCCCAATCGTATCGAGGTCTATGACAACTCGCACATTCAGGGCACCAATGCAGTCGGGGGGATGATTGTTGCCGGGCCTGAGGGGTTCATGAAAAACGCCTACCGTAAATTCAACATCCGCGGCGACGATCTGACCCCTGGCGATGACTTCGGCATGATGAAAGAGGTCCTGACCCGGCGCTTCACGCGCCTGCAAAAGGAAGATCCGGACCGTGACAAAGGAATATGGCCCGATCTGTTGCTTATCGATGGTGGTGCCGGGCAGGTAAGCGCCGTGCACGAAATCATGCAGGCGCACGGGGTCGAGGACATCCCGATGGTCGGTGTCGCCAAGGGCGTGGATCGTGATCATGGGAAGGAAGAGTTCCACCGGATCGGTCTGCGCCCCTTTGCATTGAAGCGCAACGACCCCGTTCTGTATTTCATCCAGCGACTTCGCGATGAGGCACACCGGTTTGCTATCGGTACCCACCGCGCCAAACGGGCCAAAGCTGTCGGTGCGACGCCTCTGGACGAAATCCCCGGTGTAGGTGCGGCCCGCAAACGCGCCTTGTTGGCCCATTTCGGCAGCGCCAAGGCGGTTAGCCGGGCCAATTTGGCGGACCTGAAAGCGGTTGATGGGATCTCAGCCGGGCTGGCGCAGAAGGTTTATGATTTCTTCCACGACAAAGGTTAGCTTTGCCGTCCGCGCCAAAGAATATAGAGCCCGGAGGCTACAATCAGCGCGCTGCCGGTCCACATCGTCTGATCCAGGCTCTCTCCAAAAAAGAAAACGCCCAAACCGATTCCAAACAGCAGCCGGGAATAGCGAAATGGGGTTACGGCTGAAACTTCGCCGGTTCGCATGGCTTTCATAAGTGACGCATAAGCGATTGTGCCAAGGAAAACCGCGCCGGACATGTGAAGGCTCGTGTGGACCGACAGCGATGCCATCGGGGCGCCTTCCCAGAACCGGTAAGCGAACCCGGCGACGACAATTGAGAGGAAACCATAAAACCCCAGCACCTCGGTTCCGAGAGTGGCGGGGGCAGCTCGGCTGGCCAGATCGCGCCCGGCAAAGCCGAGCATCCCCAGCACCGCGAGAACCGAAAGTATTGAAAAGCTGTCTCCGGTGGGTTGAATGATGACTATGACACCGATCATTCCCACAAAGATTGCGCCCCATCTTCGCCAACCGACGGTTTCGCCAAAAAACAACGCGGCCCCTGCGACGACGACAAGCGGTGTGGCCTGCAGAATCACCGTGGCCGAAGATAAGGGTGTCAGCGCGATGGCCAGTACATAGAACAATCGCCCCAATACCTCGAACAGCACACGGATTTTCATCGGACGGGACAGCACGTCGGGCTGCAGTAGTGGAGTGCCGCGCAGGCCTGCCACGCAAGCAAAGACTGCCGCGCCACCTGCCCCGAAGAGAACCAGAACTTGCCAGATCGGCAGAGCGACCGATGCAGCCTTGAGCAACGCATCTTCCAGCGCGAACCCGGCCATTGCGGCGATCATCCAGGCGCTTCCGATCAGGTTTGATCGCGGGTCGGTTTGAATATTTACAGTCATTCTTGTCGCGTGCACCCCCTGGCTCGTACGTCGGGCAATCTGACTGCAATCCAGCCGCGCGCCAAGTTGTATCCTGATGAGAGTTCCCGGTTGCGACGGTTTGACCTGAACCGCGCCAAACGCCTGTGATTGGTCCAGTTTTTTTTCACCCTGCCTTTTCTGTCCCGAAGCAGCGATGTACTGTCCGATCCATGAAATGGAACTTGCCAAACATCCTGACGGTCCTTCGTCTGCTCGCCGCTCCCGGTCTAGCGGTAATGTTTTTGTACTTCACCCGTCCGTATGCCGATTGGTTCGCGCTGATCCTGTTCTTGTCGGCAGCGATCACCGACTGGTTTGACGGTTACCTGGCCAGGGCATGGAAGCAGGAGACCAAGATGGGGGCGATGCTGGACCCGATCGCCGACAAGGCAATGGTCGTGGTCGCGTTGATGATCCTAGTGGGGTACTCGACCGAACACTGGACGCCATGGTTGGTGTTGCCCGCGACCGTGATCCTGTTCCGAGAAGTTTTTGTCTCGGGCCTGCGTGAATATCTGGGCGATGTTGCCGGAACGCTGAAGGTGACGAAACTGGCCAAGTGGAAGACCACGGCACAAATGATCGCCATTGCGGTTTTATTCTCGCAGGGGATCTTCGAGCATTACTTTGTCATGGCCACTTTTGGAATGGATTCCACAACAATTGATCAGGTCCTGACCGGGCAGCTCGAAGACCTGAATGGTGTGCGCCGAAACCTTGAGGCCATGTTCTGGTCGGGCCGGATCGGGTTGTGGCTGCTTTGGGTTGCGGCGGCACTGACATTGATCACTGGCTATGACTACTTACGTAAAGCCATGCCCCACCTGAAGGAGAGCTAAGGGATGGATGTGCTATATTTCGCCTGGGTGCGCGAACGGATTGGTTTGCCCAAGGAAAAGGTCGAGACCAATGCCGCAACAGTATCTGATCTGGTTGCGGAACTGAGCGCGCGCGAAGACCGCTATGCTGCTGCATTCTCTGATCTGTCCGCTTTGCGCGTTGCGCTGGATCAGGAGCTTTCGGATTTTGACGCGCCCTTGTCCGGTGTTCGGGAAGTCGCGTTTTTCCCGCCTATGACCGGAGGCTGACGCAATGCGGATCGCAGTTCAGGAAGAGGCGTTTGATCTGGGGACCGAGGCGAACGCCTTTGCCGCAGGTGACGCAGTGAACGGGGCGGTCGTCACCTTTACCGGTGTTGTACGCGATCTGGCCACCGGTGATTTGGATGTAATGGAGATCGAACACTATCCGGGCATGACCGAGCGGGCGCTGACCAAGATCGCACAAGAAGCCATGGATCGCTGGTCTTTGGGTGATGTGCTGGTCATCCACCGGTACGGGCGTCTGGCGCCTGGTGACCGGATCATGATGGTCGCCACGGCATCACGGCACCGCAAGAACGCGTTCGAGGCGGCGGAGTTTTTGATGGATTACCTCAAATCCCGTGCGCCGTTCTGGAAGAAAGAAATTACCAAATCCGGCGCCGAGTGGGTCGCTGCAAAGGATGAGGACGAGGACGCTCTGACCCGCTGGTAGGTTTGCACCGGCACCCGCTGGGCAGGTACCGGATTCGTTGGTTCAG
The DNA here is from genome assembly GCF_057221115.1 of Ruegeria sp. HKCCD6426. Classification (NCBI taxonomy): domain Bacteria; kingdom Pseudomonadati; phylum Pseudomonadota; class Alphaproteobacteria; order Rhodobacterales; family Roseobacteraceae; genus Ruegeria; species Ruegeria sp. HKCCD6426. The sequence continues at coordinate 597,915 of NZ_JBWVBF010000002.1, forward strand.
CTTAGCTGGACTGTTCGGTGTTACACTGTCGTGCCGCTTTGATAGCCTTCAGAGTGCCATCCAGGCTGACGGTGAAAGCAAACTCTTTTTCCGGAAACACAGTCATTTCGTGTTTATGCATGACGTCGTCGACAAACTGTGCGTTGTTCGCCAGAATGTACCCACCCGTATAGCCTTCGGCGAGATGCTTGGTTTTCTTGTGCGCCTCAGCCTCGTACACGTTGCCGTCGAGCGACAGGAAGATCTTTTCCTTTTTGCCTTTCAGCCCGATGTCGTTTTTTGTGAAAACGCCAAGATACCCCATTTCATGGTCCTTGGTCAGACCCATCTGCACGACGTTCTGGTTTTCATCCATACGTTCGATCAGGCAGGATCCGCGGTTATCATCCACAAAGATGGTCCAGCCCGATTCATCGCCCCAGTTCGAAAATGTGTCGTTCTCCGATGGGATCACGTCACTGCCAGCCAAAGCTGAGGTTGCAGAAAAAACGCTGAGGATTAAGGCGGTCTTAAAAGTTGTTTGGAAATTCATTATACACTCCAATTTTCTGGATCGTGGACATTGAATTGTGCAGGCAAATTTGCACTAATTCATGGTATTGAATTTGTTTGAAGGGTTGAAGACGGCAGAAATCAACCGGCTAAAACACGCCGATTGACTTCGTCACTCTGAAGATAAGTGAGACCGCAGTTTAATCCGCGTTGTTGATCCGTCCGCGCAGTTCTTCAGCCTCTTGTCGTGCGGCGCGTAAGCCTTCCATGGCGGCGGCCAGTTCGGCCTCGGCCTGCGTCAGTTGATTTGTCAGTTCCGCCTCGCGTTGTTGCAGATAGGTGATTGCCTGATCGCGGGTTTCTTCGGCCTCGTGCAGTTCCTGGCTCATCCGGTCCAAATCGGCCACGTCGCTTTGGCGCACACGGGACAGGCGATGTGCCAGCCAGTTGGCGAACCAGCCCATGCAGAAGGCTGCGAACAGGATAATGGCAGTTGCGATGACGAATTCTGTTCTGTTCAACTTACTGGTCCTCTGCGTCCGCGTCTGAGGTGGCGGTATCCGAATTACCTGATGTCGCTTCCATCGCCTCCAACCCGGTTTCGGAGTTAGATACCGGCTCCGGTCGGATCAGACGAAATTCGATCCGGCGGTTTTCCTCACGGCCTTCTTCGGTGTCATTGTCGGCAATGGGTTGTGTCTCGCCATAACCGACGGCGGTATAGCTGGAGGTCGGAATGCGACGTCCACGCAACTCGTTCAGGATGGATTGCGCCCGAGCCTGGCTAAGCTGCTGGTTCATCTCTTCACGCCCCTGACTGTCCGTATGGCCCTGAATCTCCAGCCGGATAGGTCCGCATTCGCGCAAAATGTCCGCGATCTGATTGACGGAATCGCGAGAGTCTCCTGCAATCGTCGCCGAACCCGGCTCAAACGCGATTTTTTTGCCCGATTGAACTTCGGCGATCCGTGCCTCACAAATCTCGGGATCGGGCAGGGCGTCTTCGGGTTCAGGCGGCTTCTGGTAGGTGATCGAGAGCGTGAAATCCTGCGCATCGCCCAGCTTTTCGGACAGCTGGCCTGCAATCCGCGCCTTCGTGTCTTCCTCGTGGCTGACCCCGGACAGTTCCACCGAGTCTGGTGTAACAGTCAGTGCGCCGTGATGGAGAAATGACAGGGCTTCGAGACCGGCCAAAACGCGGACCGGCCAATCTGACGGCAGGTCCGGTGCGATCCGGGTAGCAGTGTGTACCTGCCCGGATCCAAAGGCAGCGCGTGCGAAACTGTCGGTCATATCGCGCAGGGTTTCATCGCCTACCCGGCCTCGCAGTTGTACAAGGCCTTCAGGGCTGCGTGTCGCGGAAAACTCGACTGGTCCTGACTGTGCCTCGGTTTCCGGCTCGGGCAGGACGGCGTGCAGGGCAAAGACCTCGGGCAGCGCGGTTTCCAGTTCGCCCACAACCCGGTCGAACAATACAGGACTTGTGTTCTGCGCGGCGACCAGCGTGATATCGGCATCCGTCAGTGTCACACTTCCTTGCCCGATCTCGGCCAGCGCGCTGATGCTGAGTTCGGCCGCTTTCGCCCAGTTTGGTGATGGCACGCCCAAGCCGATTGTGCAGGAATAGGGACCAGTCAGCCCCGCGTTCTGCGCGGCGGCAACAATGATGTCCCGGGCCTCTTCATCCTCTGCGGAACAGGCGTCGAACTGGCCGCCCTGATCGTCAATCAGATAGCGCAGCGTAAATGGCGTAATCACCGGTCGCGGAGCCGAAATCGCAAGGCCGATACGCAGCGTAGGCGGCGCTGCGCGGGTCAGAGCCTGCTCCAGTTGCTCTTTTTCCTGCTGACTGTCGGCGATTGCCGTAATTCGAACTAGTCCGGGACTTGCAGAGATTTTGGCGCGCGGCAGTTTTGACAACGATTCGACAGCATAGGCGATGGCTTCATCCCATCCCTTTGGCTTTGGGTAATCCGCACTTTCCATCAGGTCCGAAACCGATGTGCTCGGGTCCAGATCCTGCAGGCTGTCCATCAGCGCTTTGCGATCTTCGCTTGCGGGGACCAACCCGATAACGGAAATGCCACTGTCATTGCGCAGAATCTCGGCCGAGAATTTGGGCGGGGTCAAGTTCGCGGTTGGGGCCACGTCCATGTCGTCAATAACCCGAGAGGTTTCGACTTCGGTGCCCGCGGCCGTAAGTGCATTGAATCGCGTTGCTTCGTTCGGCGCGGTGCCGGTCAGCACGACCCGCAACCCGTCAGACTGAACTTCGGCCCAGTCATGGCCATTCAGATTTAGTGCCCGGCGAACTGCCAATTCCGATGCCTCTTCAATCTTTGTAACCGCAAGCCCGGCACCGACCAGAGACAGTACGGCAGACACCACAAAAATCAGGGTAACGGCGATGAGATACGGCAGACGCATGGGTGAGCTTGGGACTCCTCTGGCGATTGGCCCCGGACTCATAGCGGGCACGCGGGGAAGGTGCAATCAGAGCAGCAGCGCGACGCAGAAGAAGATCAGCGGAATAAGGCCGGTGTCTCGGTTGGCGCGGAAAAGCTGAAGCAGCTTGGCATTGTCTTCAGTGTCCAGACCCCTCAGTTGCCATGCCATGTGCCAGCCCATGGCCCAGGGTCCGGCCAGCGCAACGACAAGTGCCAGAATGGATGCTTGTGGAAGGGCTGCGTCTATTATGGCCAGCCCCATCAGGCAAACCGTGGCGACCAGAAAATACTTGAGCCACCGAGCGGTATCCGTTCCGAATAGGCGGGCAGTAGACTTAATGCCGATCAGTTCGTCGTCCTCTGCATCTTGATGGGCATAGATGGTGTCATAGAACAGCGTCCAGGCAATACCCGACAGGTACAGGGTGACGGCAGGCCAGCCGACCGTGCCGCTATGGGCAGTCCAGGCCAACAATGCGCCCCAGTTGAATGCCAGACCCAGAAAGACCTGCGGCCACCAGGTGAATCGTTTTGCAAAGGGATAAATCGTCACAAGCAGCAGCGATAGCACCCCCATTGCGACGGCTGCCCGATTGAAGGTCAGCAAAATCCCAAACGCCAGCAAGCTTTGCAGCACCATCCAGATCACGGCTTGTCGCACGCTGACCTGACCAGACGGAATCGGGCGGGACCGGGTACGCTCGACTTGTGCGTCGAATTTGCGGTCGGTGATGTCATTCCACGTGCACCCCGCCCCTCGCATCAAAAAGGCGCCGATCGCGCACCCTACAGCAATCCACAGATCCCCCCAGCGCGCGTTTCCACCGCTGATGATAGCCAGCGCCAAACCCCACCAGCAGGGGATCAGCAACAGCCAAGTGCCAATCGGTCGATCTGCACGCGACAGTCGCAGATACGGACGGGTAAATGCTGGCGCGTGTGTATCGACCCAGTTGCCGGTGACAGAATCGGCGACCTGACCGTCTGGTGTTGGGGCATTGCCTTGCATATGTAAGGTCTCATGAGTGCAAAAATCAGACTGTATGTAGAGCACCCTTTGGGTCCGGGGCAATCAGTTCCTTTGACGCGTGATCAGGCACATTACCTGTTTGGCGTCATGCGCCTGACTGTTGGTGGTCAAGTCGCGCTGTTCAACGGACAGGATGGTGAATGGCTGGCCGAGGTTGCCGAAGCCGGCAAGCGTGGGGGCGTGCTGGTCTGTTTCGAGCAGTCGAAGCCTTTGCAATTACCGCCGGATTTGTGGCTGCTTTTCGCGCCGATCAAAAAGTCGCGCACTGACTTCATCGTTGAAAAAGCAGCAGAAATGGGCGCGGCGCGGATCATTCCGGTGCAGACGGAGTTTACCAATTCCGAGCGTATCCGTCAGGACCGCCTCCAGGCCCATGCAGTCGAAGCGGCCGAGCAATGCGGCGGAACATTTGTGCCCGAGGTTTCCGAGCTTCAGCGGCTTGACCGTTATCTGGATGCCTGGCCCGAAGGTCGCCAGCTGATGTTCTGTGATGAGGCGGAAGTCGGGTCTGCCCTGCGCCTCGCCAAAAATGACAGGGACCTGCCATGGGCCATCCTCATCGGCCCCGAAGGCGGGTTTTCCGAACGAGAGCGCAAACGGTTGACTGCCTTGCCTTACGCCCATGTGGTCAGCTTGGGCCCGCGCATTCTGCGCGCCGATACCGCCGCCGTGGCTGCGATGACCATGTGGCAGCAGGCACTTGGGGACTGGGCGTGATGTGGCGACTAGCGCAAGCTCAGGACGTGCCCGAAATCGAGGCATTCCTGTATCGCCATGTGCAAAGTTCGATGTTCCCATTGGCAAACATGAAGGATTTCGGTCTGAACGGGTCCAATCCAAGAGCGGTACGTATGTGGCTGCTTGGGAATGAATTGCGCGCGGTGTTCGCCGTGACCAACGAGGGAATGCTTCTGCCGCAATGCCCCGATAGTTCGGACGAAGAACTACGGGGCGCAATCAGTTTGGTCCGTGGTCGCAAGCTGTTCGGCATCGCTGCCGAGGCCGCCCAGACCCGGCGGATCATGCGACTTGCCGGGTGGGAGGATCGACCCGCGACCCTGAACAGTGACGAGCCGGGGTTTTCGCTTGAGCTGAGCCATCTTGTATTGCCTGATTCCACAGGGGCGGAGCTTGTGTCGTTGGGCGAAGTCGATAGGTCCGCCACCGAAACATGGCGGCAGAACTACCTGATCGAGGCCATGGATTTTGACCCGGCACGCGCGCAGGAACAGGCCAAGAAAGACATTGCAGCTTACGTGGCGCGCGATTCTCACAGGGTTTTGTTAATCGACGGTCAACCCGCAGGCATGACTGGTTTTAACGCGCGCCTGCCCGAGGTGGTTCAGATAGGCGGCGTCTTTACGCCGCCCGAATTGCGAGGTCGGGGTATTGCCCGTCTGGCCGTTGCCCTGCATCTGACCGAGGCACGAAACGCCGGAGTTTCGCGCGCGGTCTTGTTTGCCGCTTCAGATGTTGCCGCGCGTGCCTATATTGCTATCGGGTTCAAACCCGCAGGCCAGTACTCTCTGATCCTGTTCACAAACCCGGAGGAAGTTGCATGAGTTTCATCCGACCCGAAGCCAAACTGGCTCTGTGGCGCTGGCGCGAAGTGTTGGTGGCCGTGTTCGTTTTGATTCTGGGTCTCAGCTGGATCAACGGACCAGGGGGATTGTTGGGCTGGTTGGGATGGGTGCTGGTAGCCATCTCGGCTGCGTTGGCCGTTATCGGCTTGCAGCGCGCGCGCTTTCGACTCGGGGTCGGCGGGCCGGGTGTTGTGACGATTGACGAAGGTCAGATTACCTATCTCGGGCCGCTTGATGGCGGCATCGTGGCCGCGCGCGAAATCGAGCGGCTTGCGCTGGACCCCACTTCGTCTCCGGCGCATTGGATTCTGGATCAGCCGGGACAGCCGACGCTTCACATTCCCGTGAATGCCGAAGGGGCTGAGGCGCTGTTCGATGTGTTCTCAGCACTGCCAGGGCTGAAAACCGAACAAATGTTGTCGGAACTGAATGGCGGAGCAATGCATCCTGTTGTTATCTGGGAACGTCAACCGATGCGCCCGGCCCATATCCGCCTGCATTGACACCGGGACAGTTTGCGCCCACGAAAGACCTCCAAGAAAGACACATCAGGATCGGAGCACGCTTCATGTCCATCCCCCAGTCCGGCGGCGGACCGATCGAACGCCACGAACAACTGGCCGAATATCTGGAATCGGGCTGCAAGCCCAAGCAGGATTGGCGCATCGGGACCGAGCACGAGAAATTCGGTTATTGCAAGGACACGCTGAAGCCGTTGCCGTTCGAGGGCAAACGCTCGATCGTGGCAGTGTTGGAAGGGCTGCGGGATCGCCACGGCTGGGCCGAAGTGCGCGAGGCCGGACATCTGATCGGGCTGGAGAAAGATGGTGCCAATGTCAGCCTGGAACCGGGCGGCGCGCTGGAGCTTTCAGGGGCTCCGCTTGAGACGATTCACGAAACCTGTGACGAGGTGAACATTCACCTGCGCGAGGTCAAGGATATCGCCGACGAGATCGGCGTAGGATTCATCGGCCTGGGTGCCGCCCCGATCTGGACCCATGATCAGATGCCTTTAATGCCCAAAGGGCGCTATCGTCTGATGAACGATTATATGGAAGAAGTTGGCACAATGGGCCGTGCCATGATGCGCCGAACCTGTACGGTTCAGGTCAACATCGACTTCGGGTCCGAGGCCGACATGGTACAGAAATTGCGGGTGGCACTGGCGTTGCAACCGATGGCAACGGCGCTGTTCGCGAACTCTCCGTTCTTTGAAGACAAACCCATCGGTCAGAAAAGCTGGCGCAGCTATATCTGGCGGCATCTGGACGACGCGCGGACCGGCATGCTTCCATTCGTGTTCGAAGAAGGGTTCGGGTTCGAACGCTATGTCCAATACGCGCTCGAAGTGCCGATGTATTTCGTTTACCGCAATGGCGAATACATCAACGCGCTGGGCATGTCGTTCCGCGATTTCCTGCAAGGCAAATTGCCTGCCTTGCCCGGTGAGACGCCGACGCTCAGCGATTGGGCCGACCATCTGACGACCGCATTCCCCGAAGCGCGGATCAAGAAGTTCATGGAAATGCGTGGAGCCGATGGCGGCCCGTGGCGCCGCCTGTGTGCCCTGCCTGCCTTCTGGGTTGGCCTGACCTATGACCAGAGTGCGCTGGACGCCGCCTGGGATCTGGTCAAGGGCTGGGATGCCGAGACGCGTGAGGCTTTGCGGGTCGAGGCCGCCAAAGACGGGCTTCAGGCTAAGGTCGGCGGGATCAGCATGCACGATCTGTCCCGCGAAGTTGTTGCGATCGCCGATGCAGGGTTGAAATCGCGCGCTCGACCGGGCGCAGGCGGTCTGGTCCCGGACGAAACCCATTTCCTGAACGCGCTCAAAGACAGTATCGAATCCGGCAAAGTTCCGGCGGACGAGCTGATGGAGCGCTACGACAGTGACTGGAACGGCGATCTGACCCGGATTTACCCCGAATACAGCTATTGATCCGCACCGTCCGGCTTGCATTCGCAAGGATAGGCCGATAGCAGGTTCTGGACCAAATTCAGGGGCCAGTTCGGAAAGCGTCATGGACGATCTTAAGGTAAAATATCTGGGGCAAATCGCCGAAGCTGGCGACGAAAATACGCTCGAAGCGATCCGCGTCGCCGCCGTTGGCAAAAAAGGCGAAGTGGCGCTGAAAATGCGCGAGCTGGGCAAGATGACGCCCGAAGAACGACAGGTCGCAGGCCCTGCGTTGAACGCCCTGAAGGACGAGATCAACTCGGCGCTGACCGCCAAGAAATCTGCACTGGCCGATGCCGCGCTGGATGAGCGTCTGCGCACCGAATGGCTGGATGTCACGCTGCCGACCCGTGCGCGCCGTCAGGGCTCGATCCACCCCGTCAGCCAGGCGACCGAGGAATTGACCGCGATCTTTGCCGAACTTGGCTTCTCTGTCGCGGAAGGGCCGCGGATCGAGACCGATTGGCATAACTTCGACGCCCTGAATATCCCCGGCCACCACCCCGCGCGGGCCGAAATGGACACGTTCTACATGCACCGCGCCGAGGGCGATAACCGCCCGCCGCACGTGCTGCGCACCCATACGTCGCCGGTGCAGATCCGCTCGATGGAGAAACAGGGCGCGCCGATCCGCGTGATCTGCCCGGGCGGCGTCTACCGCGCCGACTATGACCAGACCCACACGCCGATGTTCCATCAGGTCGAGGGGCTGGCCCTCGACAAGGACATCTCGATGGCGAACCTGAAATGGGTTCTGGAAGAGTTCGTGAAGGCCTTCTTCGAGGTCGACGATGTCGAGCTGCGCTTCCGCGCCTCGCATTTCCCCTTCACCGAGCCGTCGGCCGAGGTCGATATCCGCTGTTCGTGGGACAACGGCCAGCTGAAGATCGGTGAGGGCGACGACTGGATGGAGATTCTGGGTTCCGGCATGGTCCACCCCAAAGTGATCGCCGCCGGTGGCATCGACCCCGAGGTCTATCAGGGCTTTGCCTTTGGCATCGGCATCGACCGTCTGGCGATGCTGAAATATGGCATTCCGGATCTGCGGGCGTTCTTTGATTCCGACCTGCGCTGGCTGCGCCACTACGGGTTTGCGGCGCTGGATATGCCGAACCTGCATGGTGGTTTGTCGCGGTGACGGGCGATTCTGACAAGCTTCTCCAACTTATGGAATACATTGAGGCTTCGGGTGTTTCCGGAGCCTCTTTTGATGACAGGGCTGAACGATTGAACGCCATGTATCCAAACTCGCCTCAATACACAGGTACGGCAGAAGCGAAAGTCGGGATGTCTATCTCCGAGAGAGACCACTATCTGTCTATGCTTCGCAAAGAGCGTTTGGTTGACGGCATCTTTACAAAGGATAGCATTGAAAGCCTAAAGCTCACCCTACGGGGACAGGAGTATCTGGAAAATAAGCGAAAAGCCGAAAAACTTGAAAAGCAGGCCCAACGCGAGAACAAGACCTCAGTTGCAGGTGTTTTAGGTGCGTTTGCGAAATATTTCGTTTTACCAGTTTGCGTCATCGTTGCTGCCGCATTGGCGCTCATTGGCTTGGGTGTGAGCCGCTGATCTTCACGTGATGAACTAAGCGCGGAGCAAAGGCCGATAGGCCGCCGCGCCATCGCCATCCCGCGGTCTGGCGATGGCGCGGCTTGCGCTGCTTCGGGTAACCTCACTCTTCGCCAGCGAAAAAACACCCCGCTGAGTTATGTGTAAAATACACCTTTCTTGTTTAACGCGTTTTCGTGCTAGTATCCTCCGAATAAATTTACGCATTCATTTTGGGGGTCATTTCTTTTGGCCGATATTCCGACGAGGCTGTTCAGATTGCGTCCTTTGGAAAAGGCGGATCTGGCAAATGTTAAGCGATGGTTTCAGGACGTCGAAGACCTCGCGCTTTTCGACAGGTCCTGCCGTATTCCGTTGAATCAATTACAGACTGAACACATGTGGGACGATGCCGTCAGCGCTTCGAAAGACTGTAACAAATGCTGGTTCGTCATCGAAACCGACACCGGAGAGACACTGGGCATGACCGGACTAGACGCGATATCCAGCATCAACCGTGACGCGGTTATTCCGTTGTTTGTTGACAAGTCCGTGCGGCGCAGCGGTGTAGGGATCCGGGCGTCGGCCCTGTTGCTGGACTTTGCGTTCCGGCAGCTTGGTCTGAATCGTATCACGTCGTATTGTCGGGCTGACAACCAGCGCAGCCGGGACGTGGTTCGCAGCCTGGGTTTTCAGGATGAAGGCACGATGCGTCAGGCCTGGTTTGCGGACGGGCAGTTTCACGACATCGTCGTGGTCGGCCTTTTGCAACCGGACTGGATCGCGCATCGTCAATCCCTGGCGCGGGATTTGGGTTCCGAGACAGTCGTTACCTTTGGATCTGATGTTTCTGCCAGCTGGTCATGGCCACCCAGGGAGATTGGAGGCAGTTGAAATGTCACAAGCTTGCAACCGCACAACGCGGCAGAATCGACTATATTTTGCCTGACAGAATCATCGATAGAACCCAATCGAGTAATGCCAGTGAATAGTTCCAGTTCGGACAGACCCATCAAACAAAAGCTTGGCGCGGTGATGTTTGCCGACGTTGTCGGCTATTCCCGTTTGATGAGCGAAAATGAGATGGATACGTATAACGCGTTGAAATCCATTATTTCCCATCTGGAAACCACTTGTGAAACCTACTCCGGAGAAGTGGTCGAAGTACGAGGCGACGGTATTTTGGCTCTGTTCGACACTGCCACCAGCGCCGTCGAATTTACGATCGAACTGCATCGTGTTGCCGCCAAGTACAACCAAACGCGTCCATATGCCGAGCCGATCAGGTTCAGGGCCGGCGTTCACCTGGGAGAAGTCCTGATCGATGAGCGCGGAATTCACGGCGACAATGTCAACATAGCCGCGCGGCTTCAGGAAATTGCCGATCCTGAACGGGTCTATGTCAGCTCGGCCGTCTATGACCAGATCCGCAACCGCTTACGCTATGGTTATGAGTATCTGGGGCCCAAGCAACTCAAGAACATCATGTCGCCCGTGTCCACTTACTGCGTCCGCAGCGAAGTCGAAGGCGCAACGATGGCGGCTGCGATGCGCGCGGAACCGCAACCGGATCTTCTGTTACAGCGCCCCGACACACCGTCTGTGGCCGTTTTACCGTTTTCCATCACCGGACAGGACGAAAACGATGATTGGATCGCCGAAGGTCTGACAGATGACATCATCATGAACCTGTCCAAGTTCCGTAACCTGTTCATCATCGCGCGGAATTCGTCGTTCTTTTTCAAGACGCAGTCCATGCCACCGCAGGATGCCGCGAAACGATTGAACGTCCGTTATGTCGCACGGGGCAGTGTGCGCCGGTCTTCCAGTCGAATTCGGATCACAGCCGAGCTGATCGACGCACAGTCCGAGCGCACTATCTGGGCGGAACGGTTCGACCGCAAGATCGACGATATATTCGACATTCTGGACGAAGTGACCGAATGCATCGTTGCGGCTATGGCGGTAATGATCGAGTCTCATGAAAAACAGCGGACGGTGCAGGCTGTTCCTTCAGATCTCCAGGCATATGGGTCGGTGTTGCAGGGGCAGCACCATATTTTCAAGTACACACGTAACGACAACCGAAAAGCTCAGAATTTCTATGAATCAGCTCTGCAAAGGGACGGCGGCTACGCCCGGGCGGCTGCCGCGCTGTCGCGGACGCTGAATATAGATTGGCGGTATTCATGGGCTGAAGACCCGTCAGGTGCGCTGGACAAAGCTTTGGGGTTGGCGCAGCGTGCGATCGATTTGGACCCCACCGACGCCCGCGGTTTTGGTGAGCTTGGCTTCGTGCATCTCTATCGCAAGGAGCATGACTCGGCGCTCCAGTCGTATAGGCGGGCACTGGCGCTTAATCCCAACGACGCGGATATGCATTCCGATTTTGCGGATGCGTTGGCCCATTCCGGCGACAATGAAGCGGCGATCAACCATTTACAGCAGGCCATGCGCCTGAACCCCTATTTCCCCGACCAATATCTGTGGCACCTGGGCGGTGCCTATTACAATCTGAAGCAGTATGAAGACGTGATCGAATCGGTGAACAAGATGAACAATCCGACCGAAGGTCAACGAATTCTTGCGGCCAGCTATGCGCAGATGGGCAACATGGAAATGGCCCGCCTCATCGCGGACCAGCACCGCGAGGCGCACCCTAATTTTTCGCTGGACCGGTGGTCAAAAGTTCAGCCAGACCGGTTAGAGGACGATACCCAGCATTTCGTGGAAGGCTTGAAAAAGGCCGGGTTCTGAAAACAATAAAGGGCGTGCAAATTGCACGCCCTGAGATTGGGTTCATCGGGGGTCAGTCGCCGCGTGCCTTTGCGCCGCTGACTTTTGCGCCGCTGACCTTGGCACCGCTGACTTTTGCACCGCTGACCTTGGCACCACTGACTTTTGCGCCGCTGACTTTCGCACCACTGATCGCCGGGCTGTCAAAGCCGAAGTAGATGTCGAGCAGAACCTGCTCAAACTGGCCGGCTAGAACGTCCATGCGCATAGTGTAGTCTGCCTTGTCGTAATCCCACACACGGATATCGTTAGCTATTTGATAGTCCGCTGCTGCAACTCCGGATATCGAAGGATCCTGAGGCGCACGGGCTCCCTGGCCGCTTGGAAGATCACCATCTGTAGCGCTGTCTCCGTTGCCATGAACAAGGAAAATGCAAGGCTCTGGAAGATCGTAATAAGTTCCTTCGTAAGAGAAGCCATAAATTCTGGCGAGACGGGTATTAGTTCCGAACTGATCGCCCAGGAAATTGTTGTTCCCCTTGCCGCGCCGCCAACGCTTACCAGTGTTTTTGAAGGATTGCTCATTGAGTTCTTTTGCTTTTTGCCGCCAGACGGAACGACTGGGCTTGCCACTTCTCTTTACAATGGCAATATTTCCGCGCTCAATCGTAGCGCGACCGCCGAGAGTAAGACTGCCTGTGGTTCCAGATACTTTGTAGATGCCACTCTTCAGTGGCCCATCGTCGATCTGTACCAACACCAGATCATCGGCTTTCAGTATTACACCGTTAAGCTTATCGTCTGCTCCAATAGTTGGCACCGCTCCAGTGTCTGCCTCGTACGCAGTATCGACCTTGGTAGGTTCCAATATTCCGATGTCGTGAAGCAGGCGTCCGAATAACAACACTTCTGAAAAACTGAGCAAGGACTCAGACATATCACTATCTCCCTCTTACAGGATCGACGACGCCAGAGACCCCATCTCCCCCCTTGTTAGCCCGCAACCTGTGCGTGCCTAAATTAAAAAAATATCATCCCGCGCGGCCAAAATGCCACAAAACGGGGTGAAAACAAAGACTTTAAGGTTTTGCTTATCCAGGCACCCGCGTACGCACCGAAGACGCATGGCTGGAGTCGTCTGGTTCGGCCAGACGTGGACCCGCCGCCACCAGCCCTATATCCCGCATTCGGAAGTTACCTTCGATAATCTGCCGGAACGCACCGCCAGTGATTTCATGGTCCACCGTCAGCAACGCCCGTTCGACCCCAAAATAACTCAGCATATCCGCATCCAGCATCTCCCACGCGTCCGCGAGGTAAGAGCCAAGGAAATCGCGCGCTTCCAGCAGGGCCAAGCGGAACCCTTCGGGATTGGCGGCATACTGAGTATCGAACATCTGCTGCATGATCTCGCTGTACTTGGGAGATCCTTCCAGTTGGTCCGACAGGTCTTCCATCTCGGGGCTGATCAGGTCATGGACCAGCAGCCTTTCGTGATAGATATCGATCAGAATGTCGAACATTGCACCTGTCAGAGGCTCTGATAAGGCGTGTTCGCTGGACCAACCCTGGGCAAACTCTGACAGGGTACGGTCATTGGCGGCGATCCGGATCTGTGCATTCTGCGACAGTTCGGCAAATCGGCTCAGGCGATTGAAGGTATACAGATTGCCGTGCGTGTTCCTGAGCAGGTCCTCAACGACCGAACCGAAATGCAGCGATGCCAGTAGCGCCACCATATCCGCCGCAGATTCGTGGAACCCGTAATATTCACCCGAGGCGTCCCCGTCCGACGGCATCCCGATTACGCTGTAGATTATGGAATGCCCGATTTCATGCGCCACGACATCAAAGTTCAGACTATAGGGGCGGTATTCGTCGCCGTGTTCCCACGTTCCACCGGTTTCCAGAAATCCCCAGCCAATGTGCGCATTGTCGAGGCTGGGTAGTAGCGACAATTCCAAACGGTCAAAGTCGCGAGCGAAATGCCAAGGGATTGGTCGGCCGAAATACCCCTCCCAAACGTCCATTGTGAAATGCGCCGAACCGAACAGGTGCGCCGCCTCAAAGCTAGGGTCAGAGGGTGCGATATGGACAAAATTTCCGAATTCATCGGGTTCAGGTGGCGGCTGAAAATACCCGTTCCAGGGCGGCAGATACATCTGTGGTCCATTTGGACCGGGTACTATTGCGCCATATGGTGTGGTTTTGCCGACGGGGTTAACGGTGTACATGCGCGGCCCGGACGGGCCGGCGCCGATACTGCCGGGCGGTGCCGAGATTTCCACCAGCTCTGGCTGTGCGCCCGGCTCCAGATAAGGGGACTGCGGGTATAGCAGGAACCGCGTGCCCGGTGCTTCGTCTTCTATGTGCTCGGGCCGGTTCATCAAATTACCCTCCTGCAATTTGCCAGACCTGTGCCTGCCTGGGTGGCAGGGTCAGGGTTCTGTGCGATCGCCATCTGACTGGCAAAACAAGAATTCTGTTTCGATCAATTCGTAAAATGCATCGCGCCCGGCCAGGCCGAGTGAAACTGCATATGATTCAAGATCATCTGGCACCTCTTGGTCAAGCCGCGTTTCAAAATACCATATCAGAGCCTGCAACCGATCCACTGATGCCTGTTTTCCAGCTGGCCGTTGGAGATGTGCGATAGCATCTGCTTTGCGGGCGGCGCGGTCGCGCAGGGCGATGTACTCGCCGTTTTGCCTCAGCTCGGCCAGCAAGGGGACATCCAGCATCTCGGCGCGCGAAGACAGGGCCGCCTGGACGCGAGACCGGTTGGCCAGCAAGGCCTCATAATCCTGTGGGCTCAGGTCGTTTTCCTCAAGCCATCGCATGAGATCAGAGCGCCGCGAAAGCCTTGCGTTGGTTCTGTGATCAGACATTTGCCGCACGAGGGCATCGCGGTCTGGCTCGCGATTGTTACGTCGAGCGTCCTCGTCTGCCAGCAGGCTTAGTAGAGCAAGGTCTCGAAGCTGGGCATATCGTTCCGGGTCCAACCGCAATTCATCGATTGTGCTCTGATCACTGACTGCCCCCGCGGCAGGTTCTCCGTCAATGCGGGCACGCAACTCACGCCAGGCCAGAGTAGGTTCGACTCGAACTGGTGTGCCATTGGCCTGTTCCGGCGCGTCCTGCTGCGCCATCTGTGTGAGCATTTCGCGAGCGTCATCGGCCTTGGCATCAACCCGACCCTCGGGCAACCACAGTGTGAAATCTGCCGTATCGGAACGTCCGCCCAGCGCATCGCAAATCCTGCTCCACGTCCGCTCGCGATAGTTCAGCGCCTTCGCGACGCGCAGCATCTCTGATGCTGTGTCCGGCGTCACAACGCCGGTTTTGACTGCCCGCTCTGCGGTGGCTCGGACCGAGACCATAGGCTCGCTAAGTGGTAGGAACCCAAGCTCGGCGGGGCTGTGCAGGACCGCGACTTCGTCGTCGTCCTGCAATGCGCCACTGAGGTAATCCTGAAAAATGCGCCCGACGCCGATCATTCCGAAATCGGCCAGCTCCGCGGCGCGCAAAGCCCCCATGCTGGCGCTGCCATAGACGGGAATACCCTGCTCCATCGCCCACAGGATTTCCTTGTGCCAGACCGACGGCACGCCTTCGAAAAAGCCGTCAATGATACCGATTGCGCGTGGCTTGCTGTGGACAGCGCGATAAACATCGCCCTGTCGCACAGGCGGTAGGATGGTAGCATCCAGACACTGCGCCACTTCTTCGGCGGTGAGGGTGGGGCCAACGAAGATTACAGATGTCATGCGGTGGCGTCCCCGAGCTGTTTTGCCCGGTGTCCGGCAACATAATCGGGATCGTCATGGGGCGCCTCCAGCCCCGGAATAACGGCCCGAACCACGGCAATGTCGACCTCGGAGCGGGACAGATCGACGGTGATAACCTGAGGCATCCCTGCAGACGACAAGCGCTCGAGTAGAAGGGCAAGATCTTCGTCGAATGACCTGGTGACATTGGTGGGGCAGTTCGTAAAATCCGTTGACGCCGTTGCCGTTTTGATCAGGTTGCGGACATAGGAACACCGATCAGATTGCGCCTTGTCCGTGAACTCGGCCGGATCCAAATCGTCGCGCGCTCCGGATATGTAAGTCAGCCGTGTCTGAGCGGCTTCTGTCAGGGCGCGCAATAAGGCTATTGAACTGTCGGGGTGGCAACCATCGCCGATGCCGATATGGCCGGGTTTGTCGCCCGCCTCACTGATCACGCATCGAAAACACGCGATTCCAATGTCCGAGGTTGTATCCCAAATCCCCATCTCAAGCCCTGCCGTGGTGATCAGGTCCATCGCCTGTTGGCATCTTGGATCGTCAACGCTGTCAGGATCTACACGCGGTGGAACCGGCCGATGGTGCCAGAGCGTGGTGGCGTCACGTTCGATCAGCTCGCAGATGGCATGGCAACTCGCCTCGATAACGTTATTGCCGGAAGCCAGACCATTTGTCGTCCGCGGAAAGGCGCCTTGCCCGGCACTGTGCGAACCGGTGTAGTCCGTATCGACCATCTCATACGGAACCCAGCAATCCTGATTGACCGTCAGATCGCGTCCCTGCACCCACAGCATGCTGCGATGGGGATCAAAGCGGCCACCTGTAACCTGCGGCAAGGCCGAAACATCCGCGACATGCGCCTTGTCCTGAATCAGATCGGTGTGGCTGGCCAACCGCAGGGGCAGCTCTATCCGTTCGGCATGCCAGGATTCAATCGCCTCCATTACACCGGACGCCTCAGCAGCCTGCAAGGAAAGGCCCTTGCCCAGAGACACGGCGACAGACCGCGAATTCGGGCGGGTCACCATCACTGTCGGCAGGCCGATACGGTCCAGCCCGGTCAGGTTGGCGACGCGAGTGATGCCCATCCGTTTCAGATGAGGCCGGACGATGGCAAGGGTCTGTTCCGGGTCCCGCAGGCGATGGGTATCCAGAACATATGTCTTCTGCGATGTCTTGGGCATGCACCTGACCCTGCCATAATGACGCTCAGACCGTCCGCGCCAATGCGGTGTTAATAATCAAGCCCGGTCTGGTTTTGGCAAGGATGGGGGATGAAGTCGAACGGGTCAACCGCCGCAAGGCGACAGCGTCAAATGTCATTACTTTTCAAAGTACAAAATGACTTCGCCCAGACGCACCCCGTAACGCGAGACATAGGCGCGGTTGAGCAATCTGTCGTCGCTCAGCAGCCACATCCAGTCATCAAAATTCACTCGCATGGTGCCGTCTTTCACGGGCAGGTCGATCTTGTATTTCCAGTTGAAGGTATCTCCACGTTCAATCCCGGACGCAGTACCCAGAACGCCCGGTGCAGTACCGGTCCAGGTGTCTTCGCCCGTTTTGATCAAGGTCCAGATCCGCTGCTCGGTTGCACCGTCGTCATAGACGAAATCTTCGACCAGCGTCAGCGTCTCACCGTTCCACGTGCCGTCGATCTCGACCGTAAAACGGCGTGAGACGTTGCCCAGGATATCCTGAAACTGACCATAGGCGATGGCCTTCCCCTCAAAGAATTCTTCGAGGTTAAGCTGTCTGTCCGACAGAAAGGTCTTGGGGACTCGAGGTTTGGCAGAGCAGGCAGTCAGGATGGCCAGACCAGCAATTGTGAACGCGCCAAACAGGATTCGACGAGACATCATTGCAGGGGCCTCGATTCAGCCTTTGCATCATGCCCGTAGCCCCCGTTCAGATGTGCAGATGCAATGGCAGGGGCCGGACGCATTGTGGCGATCAGCTCGGCTACCTTGATGCCGTACTTACGCATCTCGGACCTGTTCATGATCGCACCGTTTTCGGTCAGATACATCCAGTCGGTGACATCCAGTATGTGACCTCCGGCGTCCTTCGGCAAAATGATGCGGTAAGTCAGTTTTACGGTAGAACCCGATATGAAGCCCTGACCTTCCCCCACAATATCATCGGCAGTGGCGGTGAATGTATTTCCGGTGCCTATCGTCAAATGCCACTTGCGGACCATCTGCTTGCCGTTGGAGTAAGTGAACTGCTCGGCCAACGTACCGGTGTTACCCTGCCACTCGCCGATCATGCGGGCGACGAAGCTGTTCGACATCTTTCCGTTTGGTCCATAGATCAGACCTTCGGACAGGATCTCTCCGTTCAGATGATCCTTGAGCGAGAACTCAGGCCCGGTGCTGGCATAGTCCGACGGCGATTGAGACCGAAAGCTGAGAAATCGCGCTTTGCCCACAATTACAGCAATTACCGCGAATAGAATGACAGCCAGGAGTTTCATTTGGTAGGGACCTCCGTCGGCAGCGTCAGAACCATTCCGAATGCGCCGAGTTTGAGAATGCAGGGAAGAACGGCATAGGCCAGATTGAGCGTGTTTAGCGCCTGCGCCGTGTTGGATTGTCCGGGAGAAAATCCACTGCGTTCCAGCAGTGGCAGTGTGAAAAAGGCCGCAAGGGCCAGGCCCAGCTTGCCGGCAAAAGACCAGATGCCAAAAGCGGCCGAGGCATTAAGGCGCGCACGGGTCAACACGACCGAAAACATGGCGGGCAGAACAACCATATCGGCGCCAAGCGCTGCACCTGAGGCGATGCAGATCAGGGAAAACGCACCAAGGTTCCCAGCAGACAGCATCGCAGCCCCGATAAATCCCGCGATAGACAGCGGCATAGCGATCATCAGAGTCTGTTTTGGTCCAATTCGGTTGCTGAGCCGCGCCCAAAGCGGCACGCTGACACCTGCGCTGAGAAAGAACAGGATCAAAAGTGGCCCCGCCTTACCAGGTAGTTGCAAACGATCTTCGACAAAAAACAGAAATAGGGTCGAGGTTATCGCGACCGGCAGACTGTTGATCAGTGCAAGAGCCAGCAGGCGCAGCGCTCCGACCTGACCAAGCTCGGCGAAGGACAGAGCCTGCCCTGTGATAGGTGCGCGCCACCAGATTGGAAGTGTCAGGACCAGAGTCACAATAGCCAGCAAGCCCAGAAACAGGCCAAAGGATGGATATCCCTGCGCACTGGCACCAAGGGCCACAAACAAAGCAGGCGCGGCGGCAGCTATGATAACGCCGGTCAGCTGCCCGCCCTCGCGGTAGGCGGCCAGCGTCATCAGTTCTTTTGCATCCGGTTTCTTTGCCAGTGTGGCGCTGCGACCATACAGCAAGATAGTCCCGAGGCTGTAGGCCGAAAACAACAGCACCAGGATGGCAATCAAGACACTAACACTGGCCCCTTTGGGCAATGTAAACAGCAGTGGAAATCCAATCGCCAGGCCGACTGCCGCGATCGCCGCAAACAAAGCCTGCCCTTTCGGCCAACGGTCGATGGCGCACCCAATCAGAGGGTCCTGCACCAGGTCCACCAGTCGAATGACCAGCAAGACGGTTCCGATAACGCCGAGGCCAATGCCAAGATTGACGGCGGCAAAACGTGGCAGATGAATGTACAGCGGTATTCCCGCCGCAGCCAGCATCAGGGCATACAGACTGACGCGAGGATACAGCATCACTGCCCCTTTAACCGCCTGGTAAAGGTGGCCGACCGCGTATCATTACCCAGAAAGATGGACATGAAGGCACGCTTGGCGCCCGGATAAGACAAGGAACAGGTCTTGCGGCCATTGCGCCAAAATTCGACAACGTTCGGCCCCTTGGAGACGGCAAGATAGCTGTCACCCTTGCTGACCGCCTGAAAACACTGTTCCAACTGACTTTGCGTCGGTGCGGGATTCCCTTGACGAGTCATTTCCTCAAGCGTCGATTCAACCAGCGCTTTCTGTTTGAGAGCCTTGCGGTATGTCAGTTTCAGGCCGAAATCTTCATTCCAACTGAATGCAGCCCCTTCGGGCGTGAAAAGTTCTGCGTCATAGATTGGTACGCCTAAAAAGCGAAACGTTGAACTTCCTTTAAGCTGCGCATTGTTGAGCGCATCTGCCACCGGTGACGCCGTCAGCCCGACAGGGGCAAGCAATGCAATCGAAACCAGGGCCACCTGCCAGATGTCAGAGATTGGCCGGCGCAGGTATGGCCGGGTCTTCTTCAAGAATGCCATTGTAAGCTCCGATGGTTTGCGAGGTGCCATTCAGCAAATCGACGACGTGCATTGCGCTGGCGATCCCATCTTCGTGAAAGCCATGTCGGTTATATGCCCCGGCAAACCAAGTACGGTTTCGTCCCTGCATCTCACGGATCTGCCCTTGTGCTCGCAAAGCGGCTTTGTCGAATATCGGGTGGGCGAATTCTACTTGGTCATAGATTTTTGTCGCTGGAATTTCTGAAGATGCATTCAGCGTAACAAATAGCGGGTCGCTGTCTGGAATGTTCTGAAGGCGGTTCATCCAATAGGTGACCCCGACATTGCCGGCTTGCGAGCGATAGGTCCAACTGGACCAGCACGCGCGGCGCCTTGGCATCTGGCCCGAGTCGCAATGTAGAATGGCGGTGTTAGGCTGGTATCGGATCGCACCGAGAGCTGCCGTTTCCTCGACGGTTGCACTCTTGCCAAGAATGGCCAGAGACTGGTCGGAGTGGGTTGCCAGAATGATCTCGTCAAACAGATCGGCTTGGCCATCGCTGTGAACGGTTACGCCCAGATCGTGCCGGTCTATATGCTGAACCGGCGCGGCGACGCGGATATCGCAACCACGGGTGCGTAGGGCAGCCTCGATCCTGCGGACATATTCGATGCTGCCGCCCTTGACTGTGTACCACTGGTGCTGGTTGGCGCGGCCGCTGGCCAACAGCGCGTGGTTGCGGAAAAACTGCACCAGAGATCGGGCCGGAAACTGATCCACAAACTCGACCGGCGTAGACCAGATCGCGCCGCACATCGGTATCAGGTAGTTGTGGCGAAACCAGTGGCCCAGACGCAGTTGATCAACCAGCTCACCTATTGTGGTGTCATCGTCTTGTGCGGCATCAGGGGCCTCCTGGCCGAAGCGCAGGATGTCGGCGATCATTTTGTAGTAGGCAGGCCGTGCCAGATTGCGCTTTTGCGCCGTCAGTGTACGCAGGTTATTCAGACCGTACTCGATGCGGCCATTGTCGATGGTCGCGCCAAAGCTCATCTCGCTTTCGATGACCGGCACATTCAGCTCGTCGAACAGTTTGGTCAAATAGGGGTAGGTGACATAGTTGAACACGATGAATCCGGTGTCGACCGGCTGATCACCGTTTTTTCCGGCAATGACCGTCCGCGCGTGACCGCCCAGCCGGGGTTCGGCTTCGTAAATCGTCACGTCGTTGTTTTCAGATAGATAGTAAGCGGCAGAGAGACCTGAAATGCCTGCACCTACAATCGCGATTTTCTTCCGCACGTTACGGGATTCGTCGAACATTCCATCCTCATTAATCGGCATTTTACAATGGGATACGCAGGGTAGGCGAGGATGGATCAATCACATTAGAAGTTTTTGACAGATGCACTAGGTCATGACGTCCGGTTTCAGAGCCCAATTCTTTTGACATGGTTTGATCCAACACAGTCTTGAGGCCGTAAAATTCAACAACTCCAAGTGAAACGGTCTACATATGAGCAGCTTTGACGGAAAAACCTATTGGATTGTTGGCGCAAGCGAAGGCCTGGGCCACGCGCTGGCTGTAGTGCTGAGCCGTCATGGGGCGCACCTGATCCTCTCGGCGCGCAATGCCGACCGTCTTGCCGAGATTTGTGCCGCATTGCCAAATGCAAAGCCGGTCCCGCTGGATGTAACTGATTTAGAGTCTGTTCGCCACGCCATGGCTGAGGTCGGCAGGATAGATGGGTTGGTTTATAACGCCGGTGCTTACGATCCGATGCGCTCGGCGAAATGGAATACCGAATCCGCTCTGATGATGAGTGATGTGAACTATCTGGGTGCTGTGCGCATCTTGGGTGAAACGGTGCCCGGCTTCGTTCAGGCCGGTCGCGGCGAGATAACGCTGATCGGATCCCTGGCGGGTTATCACGGTTTGCCCGCGGCGATCGGATACGGGGCCAGCAAGGCGGCGCTGATCTCTCTGGCGGAAACGATGCGGCATGATCTGGCGGGCACGGGTGTGACTGTACGAATTGTGAATCCCGGCTTCATCAAAACTCGACTGACCGAGAAGAACAGTTTCAAGATGCCCATGCTGATGACGCCCGAGGGTGCGGCAGAGCGCGTGGTCAAGGCGATGTCGCGCCGCCGGTTTCGTACGGATTTTCCCGCCCCGTTTTCCTGGATGATCCGTCTGATCGACTACTTGCCGGATTTGCTGGTTTATCGCGGGAAATAGAGTCTAACCAAACTGCCCATGACAGAACCAGCCCGCCGACATGGTGCCGCCATGGCCGTAAAACAGCCACAACCGTTCGCCCTGTTCGGTCACCACCACCCAATAATCGCGCACGCCGCTGCGCCAATTGGGGTCGTCGAGCCACCATTCCGGCGCAATGCGTTCCGGGCCGGTGGCCTGCGCCAGCTGCCAGTCGCGCCCGCGCCAGCGAAAGGCGGTGGGCACGTCGGGGGTTTCCGGGGCCATTACCGGTTCGGGCTGCCACATCTGCAAGGGCCGGGGGCGCGGCGGGGCGGGCCAGTTGCGGGCAGGTTCTGACCATGCGGCGGCCAGAATCTGCGCCGTTTTCTCAGGGATGTGCGAAGCTGCCGGGTGGCGTCTTGTGATCACCTCAAGCCCGACCCGGGCGCCCAGTTTGCCGATCAGGTCGTCTACAGCCGTATTGCCCTCAAGCCGATTGCGGGCCACGCGACGCGCCTCGGCATGGCCGGCCACGGTGCGGGCGTGGATGGGCTCGGTCTGGATCGCCTCAAGCCGCAGCATGTCGATGCCATAACCAGCATCGATCTTGTCTATTTTCATCTCTAACAAAGGTCGAATGCGGTGTTTGTCGAATGTCGGGCGGGCCAATCCAACCTCAATAATCTCGGCCGCCTGATCGGCGCGATGCGCCTCAAGCCGCAGCGTGCGGACGCCGCGCGCCTTCTCCTCCAGCTTGGTGCAGAGCGATGGCAAGACCCGGTCGATGGCGGCCATCACGTCCTCGATCAGGCCGATCGGGTTGGGCATGGTCATCCGCACCGCAAAGTGATGCGGCGGGCGGGCGGGTGAGACCGGTTCGGGCGCGCTGCCCATCGCCTGATCCAGTCGCAGCACCAGCCCCCGCCCGAAGCGGCGGGCGAGACTGGCGCGCGGCTGGCCCAGCAGATCACCGATCCGGCGCAGGCCCAGCCGATTCAGCTGCGCCACAGTCTGATCTTCCAGCCGCAGCGCGGCGATAGGCAGCGGGCTCAGCGCGC
Organism: Ruegeria sp. HKCCD6426; assembly: GCF_057221115.1. NCBI lineage: Bacteria > Pseudomonadati > Pseudomonadota > Alphaproteobacteria > Rhodobacterales > Roseobacteraceae > Ruegeria > Ruegeria sp. HKCCD6426. The sequence goes on from NZ_JBWVBF010000002.1 coordinate 620,963, forward strand.
CATAGGCCTGCCCCGGCGCGGCGATCCGCGCGCCGCCGCCCAAGGCCATCACCTGCGGTGCGGCCCCGCCCTTGGTCCAGTGCCGTCGTTTACCCGCCCGGGCGCGCGTGGCACGCGCCTCCTGACTGATGGCATCACCGCTGCGGTCCGATGTGGCCTCTTGCCCGGCATAGCGCGCCAGCGCCCAGGCCGCGCCCAATGTGTCGGCGATGCCCATCTGCACGCTCAGGCCCATATCGGCGCAATCGGTTTCGATCACGCTCAGCAACGTCTCTTCGCCCCCAAACAGATGCGCACAGCCCGACAGGTCGACGATCAGCCCGTCCGGCGACTCTTCGGCCACCCACGGGCTGAACTTGCCCGCCCACCGTCGTAATGCGGTCAGGAACGCGGCCTCGGCCGGAGCGTTGCGGGGGCGGGTGATGAGGCTCGCGCACATGGCATGGGCGTCGCGCACGGGCTGGCCCACACGCAGACCGGCGGCCTGAGCGTCGGCATTCAGCGAAGTGACGACCTGCATGTTCGATTGCTCGGCGACCACGGCCAAAGGTCCGGCATGCAGGCCACGCGCGGCGCGCACCAGCCGTTCAGCCCCAAGATGGGGAAACCACAGCGAGAGTATTCGGCGTTTCGGCATCGGGCAGACATTCAAATGTTCTCATTTTGTTCTTAGGCGAGAATCATGTCTGGAGTCGAGTCCGCACTGCGTTTACCCGCAGGTCAAACGCTGAATGACACCGGCACCGTTCACGAACACATTCAACCGGTCGATGCGGTAATCCTGGGTCGCAATGTCATTCGGTCCCAAAACACGGGATCGCTCTGGCAAGTCTGCTTGAATCGACGACACTGGCTGACCAACCGCATCCGCAAAGGCCTCGCCCTTGCAGAAGGCCAGATCGACCGGCGGGTTGTCGGTTGCGGTTGCGGTCGTTTCGGGAACGGTCGTCTCGGCACAGGCCGCCAAAAGGATCAGGATCGGGATCAAACGGTGCATTGGCGTTCCTTTTTCAGGCAATGTCGTTTCTGCAATATCAAATAATTAGCCAACCTGCCATGAAAGCACAGTTGAAAACACCCTGTATTTGACGCAGGGTCGGGTCAAAATTGACAGGGAGATTAACACCATGCGCACCCGTGCCGCCGTTGCCGTTCAGGCGGGCAAACCTTTGGAAGTTATGGACGTGAACCTTGAAGGCCCCAAGGCGGGCGAGGTTCTGGTCGAGATCAAAGCCACAGGCATCTGCCACACTGACGAATTCACCCTGTCGGGCGCTGACCCCGAAGGTCTGTTCCCCGCCATTCTGGGCCATGAAGGCGCCGGTGTGGTGGTCGAGGTCGGCACGGGCGTCACCAGCCTGAAGCCGGGCGATCACGTGATCCCGCTTTACACGCCCGAATGCCGCGAATGCGAATACTGTCTGCATCCCAAGACCAACCTGTGTCAGGCGATCCGTTCGACGCAGGGCCAGGGTCTGATGCCCGACGGGACGTCTCGTTTCTCGACGCTGGATGGCGACCCGATCCTGCATTACATGGGCTGCTCGACCTTCTCGAACCACACGGTACTGCCCGAGATTGCGCTGGCCAAGGTGCGTGAGGACGCTCCGTTCGACAAGATCTGCTACATCGGTTGCGGTGTGACCACCGGCATCGGCGCGGTGATCAACACAGCCAAGGTAGAAATCGGCAGCCGCGCCATCGTGTTCGGTCTGGGCGGCATTGGTCTGAACGTGATCCAGGGCCTGCGCCTGGCCGGAGCCGATCAAATTGTCGGCGTCGATCTGAACCCGTCCAAGGTGGAAATGGCCACTAGGTTCGGCATGACCGATTTCGTGAACCCAAAAGAGGTCGAGGGCGATCTGGTGCCTTATCTGGTCGATCTGACGAACGGCGGTGCGGATTACACGTTCGACGCCACCGGCAATGTCGGCGTGATGCGCGACGCGCTGGAATCGGCGCACAAGGGCTGGGGTGAATCGGTCATCATCGGCGTGGCGCCGGCGGGGGCCGAGATCTCGACCCGTCCGTTCCAACTGGTTACTGGCCGCTCGTGGCGCGGTACCGCATTCGGCGGCGCCCGTGGCCGGACCGACGTGCCGAAGATCGTCGACTGGTACATGGAAGGGAAGATCGAGATCGACCCGATGATCACCCACACCATGGGTCTGGACGACATCAACCACGGTTTCGACCTGATGCATAAGGGCGAGAGCATCCGTTCCGTTGTAGTCTACTAAGGCTCTAAATAGGCTAAAACCGCTTAAGCGGATGTCCACGGCGCGCTTTCGAGCGCGCCGTTTTTCTACATCGGTTACTCTCCCGACCGTGTCACACCTGTATCCGACCGGGGTGATCGCACGCGTAGAACCGGTGTGTTGGCAGACGTATTCGCCCGACTCTCGCGCCAGACGACGAAAACGCCCGAAGCGATGATGATGCTGGCCCCGATGGCGACCCAACCGTCCGGCTTTTCGCCAAAGAAGATCATGCCGAACAGCGTGGCCCAGATGATCTGACTGTACTGGCTGGGGGCGATTACCCCGGCCGGAGCGGCGCGATAAGCCAGAATGATCAGATGCTGAGCGATCACCGAGAACACGCCGACCAGAGCCATCATCGCCAAATGCAACAAAGATGGTGGTTGGTAAACTGCCGGCTGCGCGAGGCTCATGGCCGCTATGGCCAGTAGCATCGGGTAAAGGATCAGAACGGCCGAGCGTTCCTCATTCCCGATCTTGCGCACCAGAACCGAACCGAAGGCGCTGCAAAAGGCGGCTGTCAGGGCGGCCAGGTGACCAAGAGTAATATCCGTTGCGCCCGGGCGCAGGACGATCAGCACCCCGATCAGGCCTACACCGACTGCGGCCCAACGCTGGGCGCGGACCACCTCGCCCAGAATCGGGATCGACAGGACGGTGACGATCAGCGGGAAAGAGAACAGCAGCGAATAGACTTCGGCCAGCGGCAGGACCGAGAATGCATAAAACGCGCAGACCATTGACGTGACCATCAAGGCGGATCGCAGCAACACCAGCCACGGATGATTGGGCAGGAAGTTGCCGGTCGTCCGGTCGGTCAGGATTGTCACCGCCATCGGGACAAAAGAAAACAGCGTTGCAAAAAAGATGATCTGCATCACCGAATAGGTCCCGCCCAGCACCTTGATCAGCGCGTCATGACTGGCAAAGACTGCAAAGCCTAGAAATGCATAGCCAAGTCCCCGCAGGATGGTGTTTTGAGCGCTCATCAGTCTGGCCTCGGTCAATGGGTCGGTGTGGTGGCGGCATGCCATAGCAGCGCGGACGGATTCCCCGGCTGTCTTTATCGCTGCTTAACTATTTTTTTCTGAGGCGGGTAGCCCTTATTTTACCGCTAACATGTCATTGCCGACATGGTCCAAGATTATTGCAGGATCGGCGGCGCGTCCTTGGGTTGACGCGCGGATTGCACGCCCGCTTTCATCCCCACGCCGATGCGGCGGGCCAGGGCGACCCATGGCGTGGCGGTCTCGGGCGGCAACGTCTGGGTGGCGACCTCTTCGAACAGATCCAGCCAGTGGGCGAAGAATTCCGGTTTCACGTCGGGTCGTTCGATATGCACGCGCTGCGGATTACCATCATAGCTACGCTCGAACAGAATGGCGTTGCGCCAAAAGGCGGCGATCTTTTCCTCATGCGCAGGCCAGTCGGTGACGTGGTTGGCAAATACCGGGCCCAACAGCGTGTCCTGCCGGACGCGGGCGTAGAAGGCGCGGACCTGCGCGTTGATCTGTTCGGGCGTCGCGGGAAAGCGCGGTGGCAGGGTTGGTCTGGACATGGGCGGTCTCGGATTTCGACTCTGTTCAAGGCCAATAACCCGTTCCACGATCATGCTACAGGGGTGGTTTTGTCGCGCTGGTCCGGCGTCAACAGATGCCGCAGCAAAGCCACCGGGTGCGCCTTGAGGCTGAGACGGGTGGCGACGTAATCCTCGACCACCTGCTCGCCCAGCGTCATCTGCGGCAGATAGGCTTCAGGCTCGTCTAGTGCCTCACCTTCCAGATCCTGAGAAAACAGCGGCAGCGGTTTGGTGGTGGCAATCGCCTTGGCCTGCCACAGCGCCTCGCGCCGGGTCAGGTTGCAGGCGGCGAAGGCATCCGCCTCGGCCAGACGTTCGATCACCGACGGTCCCAGCCCCGCCCGGCGCCAGACGTCATCGACCTGGTGGTAGCCATTGCCGCGCGCGGCGGTCAGCCAGCTGGCATCTTCCTCGCTAAGGCCCTTGATCTGGCGGAAGCCCAGCCGCAGGGCCAGCCCGCCCTGGCCGTCGGGTTCCATCACATTATCCCAGAAGCTGGCATTGATGCAGACCGGGCGCACCTGCACCCCGTGTTCGCGCGCATCACGCACGATTTGGGCCGGGGCGTAGAACCCCATCGGCTGCGAGTTCAGCAGCGCGCAGGCGAAAATCCCCGGGTGGTGGCATTTGATCCAGGCCGAGGCATAGACGAGCAAGGCAAAGCTGGCCGCGTGGCTTTCGGGGAAACCATACGAGCCGAAGCCTTCGATCTGGGAAAAACAGCGCTCGGCGAAGTCCTGTTCATAGCCGTTACGCTTCATGCCGCGCAGGAACAGGGCGCGGAATTCGCTGACATTGCCGTGCTTCTTGAACGTCGCCAGAGACCGGCGCAACCGGTCGGCCTGTTCCGGGGTGAAGCCCGCGCCGACAATGGCGATCTGCATCGCCTGTTCCTGAAACAGCGGCACGCCCAGCGTTTTGCCCAGCACCTCGCCCAGCTCGTCCGAGGGGAAGCTGACCTCCTCCTCTCCATTGCGGCGGCGGATATACGGGTGGACCATATCGCCCTGAATGGGGCCGGGGCGGATGATGGCGACCTCGATCACCAGATCATAGAAATTGCGCGGTCGCATCCGGGGTAGAAAGTTCATCTGCGCCCGGCTTTCCACCTGAAACACGCCGATGCTGTCCGCCTTGCATAGCATGTCGTAGATGACAGGGTCCTCGGGCGGCAGGGTGGCCAGCGTATAGCTGGTCTGGTGGTGCTGCCCGATCAGGTCGAACGCCTTGCGAATGCAGGTGAGCATCCCGAGGCTGAGCACATCGACCTTGAGGATGCCCAGACTGTCGATGTCGTCCTTGTCCCAGCAGATGACCGTGCGATCCTCCATCGTGGCGTTTTCGATGGGGACAAGCTCGTCCAGCCGCCCCTCGGTGATGATGAAGCCGCCGACATGTTGCGAGAGATGACGGGGAAAGCCGTCGATCTCATAGACCAGCATTAGAGTCTGTTTTAGCCGCCGATCTTCGGGGTCGAGGCCGATTTCACGCATCCTTTGGGCTTCGAGGCCAGAGGCCGAGAAGAAGCCCCAGAGTTGCGAGGAGAGCGCCGAGATGGTGTCTTCGGTCAGACCCATGGCGCGGCCGACCTCGCGGATGGCGCGTTTACCGCGGTAATGCACGACCGTTGCGCAGAGGCCCGCGCGGTGGCGTTCGTAGCGGTCATAGATGTGCTGAATCACCTCTTCACGGCGTTCATGTTCGAAATCCACGTCGATGTCTGGCGGCTCATCACGGGCTTCCGAGACGAACCGTTCGAACACCATCGTGCCCATCTCGGGGCTGACCTCGGTGATGCCGAGGCAGAAGCAGACCACCGAATTGGCCGCCGACCCGCGTCCCTGGCACAGGATGCCGCGAGAACGGGCAAAACTAACGATATCGCGGACGGTAAGGAAGTAGGGTTCGTATTTGAGCTTACCGATCAGGGTGAGCTCATGCGCCAGCATCTTTTTCGTCTTTTCCGAAGCGCCTGCCGGATAGCGCCAGGCCAACCCATCATGCGCCAGGCGGTGCAGGCGTTCGGTAGGGGTTTCCTGTTCACTGCCCTCGCTTGGGTACTCATACCGCAGCTCGTCGAGCGAGAATGTGAGCTGTTGGCTGAGTGCATGCGCGCGCGCCACGGCACCCTCGTGACCTTTGAAGATACGCAGCATCTCGGCCTCAGACCGCAGACGCTGTTCGCCGTTGGCCAGTGCCTCGCGGCCTAGCTCATCCACCTTGCGGCGCAGGCGGATGGCGGTCAGTACATCGGCCAGCTTGCGGCGGGTGCCGTGATGCATCAGCGGCGTGGCGCTGGCGAGTGTGGGGATGCCGATCCGCCTTGATTCAGTCTCTAATAAAGAGAAATATGTGCTATCTGCGCCATCATACCGAGGATGCATCAACAGATGCATCCGCCCGGCAAAGCGGCGCGTCAGCTGTTGCGCCTGTGTCCGCCATACGCTCGCGCCGTCCGGGGGTCGGATCGCTTGTGGCCAGAGCAGCAGGTGGAGACCGTCGGAGAATTCCAAAAGGTCCGACAGGTGCAGGATGCAATCGCCTTTCTCGGCGCGCAGGCGGCCTTTGGACAGGATACGGCACAGATTGGCCCAGCCCTGCCGGTTCAGGGGCAGAGCGGTGACGGTCGGCGCGTCGGTAAAAGTCAGCCGCGCCGCCGGGATCAGGCGCGGTACCGCGTGGATCGGATAAGAGGGTGGTTTGGGGATGTGATCGGGGCAGGGTGGGCCGGTCGAGGTGTTCTGTGCCTCCCACTCCACGCGCTCTCGCACCTTGCGGGCGATCTCGCGCCCTTGGGTGTGGGCGCGGACGATCCCGGCGACCGAGTTGTCATCGGCAATCGCAATGGCAGGCAGGCCAAGGGTGACGGCACGCTCCATATACTCCTCGGGGTGAGAGGCCCCGGTGAGGAAGGTGAAATTCGACGTGATCGACAGTTCGGCATACATGGTGATTCAGTATTATATTCACGTTTTGTTCTTTTTCGAGTCCTTTGCGCAGGAAACGGGTCGCTTGGGGCTGATCCGGTGGGCATGGTCGGGGAAAAAGGGGACCCGAGATGTTCAAGATCACAGCACTACCCACCGAAGAAGTACGCACCCTGCAAGCTGGCGGCCGGGATGCCTACGGCGCCACACCCGAGCGAGCTGTTTCGACGGGAACAGGTAACCCTTGCCGCCATTGTTTGCAGAACACTCCCGAAGGGGACGACATGCTGATTTTGGCACATCGCCCTTTTTTAGAGACACATCCTTACGCGGAAACTGGCCCGATCTTTCTGTGTGCTGCCCCCTGCGAGCGGTACGAAGGTGAAGAGTTACCCGAAATTCTGACGACCTCGCCCGACTATCTGATCAAAGGCTATGGCGAGGATGACCGGATCGTTTATGGCACCGGGGCGATCACGCCTGCGGATCAGATCGGCACCGCAGTCAGAGACATCTTTGCCCGTCCGGACATCGCCTATATCCACGTCCGGTCCGCCCGCAACAATTGCTATCAGGCGCGGATCGACCGAATCTAAAGCTTGACGCGGTGCATGCCCCGACGCGGTTGATCCAGATCGTCCACCGGGACATCCGTGCGGGTCGAGGTAAGAGCGAGGAACACATCTTCCAGATCCGCCTCTTCGGTGCGGACATCGCGGATGCGAATACCGGCCTGACGGATCGAGTCCAGGACCTGCTCGGCGCTGGTCTGGGTGCTGCGATACTGCAGAACGAGGTTGCCGTCGTCGCGCAGCATGGCCTCGACACCCTCGGTGATTGGCAAATCGGTAATCGGATTGTCGGGCAGGATCACCATAGTCCGGCTGTCCATCCGGCCCAGAAGGTTGGCGGTGCTGTCTTGTGCAACCTTCTCGCCGTGGTTGATGATGGCAATCTCGTCGCACATCTCCTGCGCTTCTTCCAGATAGTGTGTGGTCAGGATGATTGTCATGCCCTGTTCGTTCAGCTTGCGTACATTGGTCCAGAGCATCTGGCGTAGTTCGATATCGACGCCTGCCGTGGGCTCGTCCAGAACCAGAATTTTCGGATGATGCACCAGCGCCTTGGCCAGCAACAGCCGCCGCCGCATACCGCCCGACAGAGTGCGGGCGTAGGCGTCGGCCTTGTCGCTGAGACCGACAAGCCCCAGAATCTCATCACTGCGCCGCTCGGATTTCGGAACGCCGTAAAGCCCTGCCTGCACTTCCAAAGCGCCGCGAGGGGTGAAGAACGGATCAAGGTTCAGTTCTTGCGGCATGACGCCGATTGCAGCGCAGGATTGCCGTGGATTGCGATCCTGGTCGAAGCCCCAGATTGAGACGTGCCCCGAGGTTTTGACCACCAGCCCCGCCAGAATGTTGATCAGAGTCGATTTTCCCGCCCCGTTCGGCCCCAGCAATCCAAAAACCGACCCGCGCGGAACCGTAAGGTCGATGCCTTTCAGAGCGTGTTTCTCAGGTTGTCCCTTGCCGCCACGATAAGTCTTGCGCAGACCTTCGATCCTGATTGCCGCATCGGTCATGTGGCTCTTGCCCCCGGTTTCCTCATCGCTCATAAACGCACCTATTACATGCCCGCGAGGCCGACAACCATGGAAGGATCGCCAGCCGTGACACTTGAAGCGCCGGAAACCAAGATCGTCGAAACCGCCCGTGTTGCCTGTGACGGCGGCGAAGGCGCATTGGGCCACCCGCGTGTCTGGCTGCAAATCCCTGAGGATACGGGTTGGGTTGAATGTCCGTATTGCGATTGCAGGTATGTATTAAACACGTTCGAACCTAACGGTTGAGACCAATCCGACGATCTCGCCTGGTGTGGGCAAGGGTACATTGAAGCATGAGCGCGAGATCAGATTGTTTTCTAATGGCCGACGTTATCATGGTGTCAGATTTGGCGCTTTTGACGACGGGTTGGGTGCGGGAAGTATACACCTTTCCCGGGCGGTCGGATTTACTGATTAAGATAAGAAATGCAGACGCACGGAATGGAGTTCGCGGCCTTGCAAAGCGCATTGCATGGCGTGTTTTCGCGGATGCGAAATATCGCAATATGTTGAATGAGGTCGAGTGTGAACTGAAGGTCGCGATGAAAATTGGCGAGCAGATCAAAAGCTCGCCTTTGCCCAGAATGCTTGGGATCGTGCAAACGGATCGCGGGCCTGGGGTTGTCGTCGAAAAAATATGCGGCGAAGACAACGGCTTGGCATTGCATCTGGCCAAAATGTGCAAGCGCAATGAGTTGACCACCGAGAAGCTGGATCAGTTGAATGCTTTTGTTGACAAAATGTATGATCTTCAAATTGTTGCGCGCGACCTGAATGCAAGAAATATCGTTTACGGGAATCGGGGGGCAGAATCCGGCTTTTTCCTGGTTGACGGGTATGGAGAGCACAACCTGATCCCATTGAGAAGCTTGTCGCGGCGATTGAATGACCGGTCACTTAATCGCCGGTTTGAAATCCTGGCGGGCAAGCTTGGCCTTGCCTGGAACAAAAATCGCCGGACTTTTGCATTTAGTTGAACTGCGCCGAGATCAGAACGTGAATGTCTCGACTCGTTGATTTGAATAGTCAACAGGCTCGTCAATTCCACCCGCGTCCTTTAGATGTTCCCCGAACCCTATGCCGGAGCCATACATGTCACATACGAAGTTCGGAAAAGGTTGCCACCTGCATCTGATCGATGGATCAGCCTTTATTTTTCGGGCCTATCACGCTTTGCCGCCGTTAACGCGGAAATCTGACGGAATGCCGATTGGCGCGGTTTCTGGCTTTTGCAACATGTTGCAGAAATATGTTGAGGATAACGCCGGGTCAGATGCGCCGACCCATGTTGCGGTGATCTTCGACAAGGGTTCACACACGTTCCGCAACGATCTGTACGACTTGTACAAAGCTAATCGCGAAGCGATGCCAGAGGATCTGCGCCCTCAGATGCCCCTGACGCGTGAGGCAACGAAGGCCTTCAATATCGCCTGCAAGGAGTTGGAGGGGTATGAGGCCGACGACATTATCGCGACCCTCGCTGTTCAGGCCCGCGATGCGGGCGGCCGTGTGACCATCGTCAGCTCTGACAAGGATCTGATGCAGCTGGTGGGCGACGGGGTTGATATGCTGGATGCGATGAAGAACAAACGCATCGACCGCGATGGTGTGTTCGAGAAATTTGGGGTTGGTCCCGAGCGTGTTGTGGATGTGCAGGCTCTTGCCGGGGACAGCGTCGATAATGTTCCGGGTGCGCCGGGGATCGGGGTAAAAACAGCAGCCCTGTTGATCAACGAATACGGTGATCTGGAAACGCTGTTGGACCGGGCCGAGGAGATCAAGCAGCCCAAGCGTCGCCAGACGCTGATCGAAAAGCGGGATCAGATAGAACTGTCGAAAAAGCTGGTGCAGCTTGATGAGAGAACCCCACTGGATTTCACGCTGGACGATCTTGAGGTTAAAGACCCTGAGCCGGAGACGCTTTTGGGTTTTCTGGCCGAGATGGAGTTCCGCACCCTTACAAAGCGGATCGCGGACAAGCTGGGCGCCGAGGCTCCGGTAATAGCAGATGCACCCGCGCCCGCCGTTGAAGATGCCGGCGCCGAAGCCATCCCTTTCGACGCATCGAAATACGAATGCGTGCGCGACGCGGACGCTTTGCAGAAATGGATTGCCCAGGCTTATGAACGGGGTTGGGTTGCGGTGGATACCGAAACCACCGGCCTGAATGAGATGATTGCAGATCTGGTCGGGATTTCGCTGTGCATCGAGCCGGGTGAGGCCTGTTATATTCCGCTGATCCACCGCGAAAGCGCGACGGATGATCTGTTCGGGACGGATGCGCTGGCCAAGGGGCAGATGCCGCTGAATGAGGCTCTAACACTGCTGAAACCGATGTTTGAGGATCCCTCGATCCTGAAGATCGGGCAGAACATGAAATATGATGCCAAGATCTTTGCACGCTATGGTGTGAGCATTGCCCCGATCGACGACACGATGCTGATGTCTTACGCGATGCATGGCGGTGAGCATGGGCATGGCATGGACACGCTGTCCGAGCGCTATCTGAACCACACGCCGATTCCGATCAAACCGCTACTGGGTTCGGGCAAGTCAGCGATCACGTTTGACAAGGTGCCGATTGACGAGGCCACCGCCTATGCGGCCGAGGATGCGGATATCACGCTGCGCCTGTGGAGGCTGTTCAAGCCGCAGCTTCATCAGGTGCAGGTGACTACAGTTTACGAAACGCTGGAACGCCCGCTGGTCCCGGTGCTGGCCGAGATGGAGATGCATGGCATCAAGGTCGACCGCGATGTGCTGAGCCGCATGTCTAACGCATTTGCGCAAAAGATGGCCGGGCTGGAGGCTGACATTCATGAGTTGGCGGGCGAGAATTTCAACGTCGGCTCCCCTGCGCAACTGGGTGAAATCCTGTTCGACAAGATGGGCCTGGAAGGCGGCAAGAAGGGCAAGACCGGGAAATACTCGACGGGTGCTGATATTCTGGAAGACCTCGCGACCGAGCATGAGTTGCCGCGCCGGGTGCTGGACTGGCGGCAACTGTCCAAACTTAAATCGACTTATACAGATGCGCTGCAGACCCATATCAACGCCGATACAGGCCGGGTGCATACGTCCTACTCGATCACCGGTGCGAATACCGGGCGTTTGGCCTCGACCGATCCAAATCTTCAGAACATACCCGTCCGTACTGAGGAAGGGCGACGCATTCGTGAAGCGTTCATCGCCGAACCTGGAAATGTGCTGGTCAGCCTGGACTACAGCCAGATTGAACTGCGGATTTTGGCGCATATCGCGGATATTTCGGCTCTGAAACAGGCGTTTTCGGATGGTCTGGACATTCATGCGATGACCGCGTCCGAGATGTTCGATGTACCATTGGACGAGATGACCCCTGACATTCGCCGTCAGGCCAAGGCGATCAACTTTGGCGTTATCTATGGGATTTCCGGCTTTGGGCTGGCGCGCAATCTGCGCATTCCTCGGGCCGAGGCGCAGGGGTTCATCGACCGCTATTTCGAACGCTTCCCCGGCATTCGGCGCTATATGGATAACACTGTCGCTTTCGCCAAAGAGAATGGCTATGTGCAGACACTGTTTGGACGAAAAATCCACACGCCCGAAATTAACGCCAAGGGCCCACATGCCGGGTTCTCGCGCCGTGCGGCCATCAACGCACCGATTCAGGGGACGGCAGCCGATGTGATCCGGCGGGCCATGGTGCGGATGCCGGGTGCCATCAATGGTCTGCCCGCAAAGATGCTGTTGCAGGTGCACGACGAACTTCTGTTCGAAGTGGCCGAAGACGCCGTGGATCAGGTGATCGCGACCGCACGTGACGTGATGGAGGGCGCATCGGATCCCGCTGTGAAACTGGATGTAAAGCTGGTGGTTGACGCAGGTCAGGGTGCCAACTGGGCTGAGGCACATTGAGATCAAGCCAATTGGTACGCTGCTCATCAGGCCCAACGGGCCATCTTCGCAGCGGGTCAGGCCTGCGGCCCGACCGGGCGCGTAGCAGATGCTATGGCTGCATCCAACCCAGACTGGCTTGGGTTTGGCGCGTAGACGGAGTGTATTCCGCGCTGACCCAACCCGTGTATCCGCTGGCGTCCATTTTGGCGAATAGTGTTGGGAAATCCGTTTCACCGCGCCCCGGCTCCGAGCGATCTGGGGCAGCGCCGATCTGGGCATGTGAAATCCGATCCCGGTAGGCCTTCCAGATGGCAATTGCGTCACCGTGGATCATATGCGCGTGAAAACTGTCATATTGAAGGGCGACATTAGGACGGTTCACTCGGTCCAGAACGTCGGCCGCCAGAGCGTAATCGTTCAGAAAGTACTCCGGTTGAGAAACCGGGTTGAGTGGCTCGATTGTGAAGTTCTGTTGCGGGGCGAAATCTGCGGCCCATTGCAGGTTTTGCACAAAGCAATCCAGCGCCAGCGGGCCTGATGAATAGCCCGACATGATGTGGATCAGCCCGGGACGCAGCACGTCCGCATACCGCATGACGCGTTTGATATCTGACTGAAAGCGCGCCTGGCCGTCGGGTATCGCGGCGTAACCTGGCGTACCTCCCGTGTAGTTGGGTGGCGGCGCATTGATCAACGCAAGCTCCAACCCATTGGCCAACAGTGCCCGGCGCGTTTCCTTTGCGGCCAGGTCATAAGGGAACAAGACCTCGACCGCTTTGAAACCTGCCTCCGCTGCTGCCTGAAACCGATCAAGGTAGGGGAGCTCTTGGAAGAGCAGCGAAATATTGGCGGCAAATCTGGGCATGCTGGGTCTCAGGTCGTGATGAACGGATCTTAGCTTTCAGGTGTTTTTCGCGAAAGAGCCTGAAAACGACAGAGTGTCGAAAATTAGCCAGATCGCCAGTTTCAAATCAGAGACATTCGGCCTATCGCGGCGAATCATTTCAACGGCGCCGTGTCAGAAAAAGGTCTGTATGCGATGGCTATGAGCCCTGAACCCGTTCGCGGGAACACCCTAGTTGCGTCTGATGGGCGGCAATCCGCGCTGTCCGGGAATACGCTGGCTGTTGCGTCCATGTTGACTTGGGCTGCGGGCTTTCCAGCAGCAGAGATCCTCTTGCAAAGTTGGCCGCCGATCACGTTGATCGTGGCGCGATTGGCGCTGGCAGCCGCAGTGATGGTGCCGATCTGGTTTTTGCTCGACGGACCAGACCGTGTTTTGCGCGCCCGTTGGGGTCATGCGATGCGCGTCGGAGGTTTGGGGCTAGGATTGGGAATGTTTCTGCTTCTTGTTGCTCAGAAGTTAACCGACCCGGTCACAGTAGCGATAATTGCCTCATCAGCCCCGATCATTGCGACGCTGCTAGAGCTTTTGGCAGGAACACGGCGTTTGAAACTGAATTTTCTGTTTGGTTTGGCAGCCTCGATCGTCGGAGGTCTGATTGCGACCAGCGCTGTTGCTCCGGCACAGCTAGGGCTGGGTGCCACCTGTGCCGTTTTGTCGACAGCGTTGTTCTGCTGGGCCTGCATGGCTACGGCGCGCGACTTCCCCGAGCTCAGCCAGGTCGGGCGAAGCACGATTACGCTGGTCGGTGGTCTTTTTATGACCTCGATTCTGCTGATAGGGGCTGGCCAGCTCGGAATGGAGGTTTTGCCAACAGCACCGTTTGACACGCAGCAGGCGGGGATGCTGGCAATCTACGCTCTTGTCGCGCTTGGGCTCAGCCAGGTTCTGTTTGTGGCGTCAATCGGCAAGCTCGGCGTTGCTCTTGCTTCGTTTCACATCAATATCGCACCATTTTATGTCATGGTGATCCTGGTTGTGCTGGGTGAGGAATGGAATTGGACCCGCGCAATGGGGGCCGGCGTCGTGGCGCTTGCCGTCGTTTTGGCCCAGGACCGCAGGCCGCGGTCGCCTAGTCTTCCACCAGACTGTCAGACGCGATGAGGGGAAAGAACTGGCCGCCAGACCAGACACCGAACCAGTTATCGTGATGGGCGCCTATCTCTGCGAGGCGGTAAAAGCTTTTGCGGTCGATCCGGGCCTCGAGGTTCGCGCGGATCAATACATAGGGTGAAGGTTCATCTGTATCCGGATTGTTGACAATCCTGATCGGGTGATCTGGACCGGCCGTTGCCCTATCGTCCACTTGGGTAATGAATGTCAGGGTCTGAGTATCGCCTTCCCCAGCGCGTTCGAAATCCACGGCAACAAAAGGCGCATCATCGACGGTGATTCCCACCTTTTCGACCGGGGTTACTAGGTAATACTTGTTCTCTTCTTTCTTAAGAATTGAGGAAAATAGCTTCACAAGCTCGAACCGGTTGATGGGCGACCCTAAATAACTCCAGGTACCATCTTTGGCGATCCGAATGTCCAGATCGCCGCAAAACGGAGGATTCCACAGGTGAACGGGCGGTAAACCCCTAGTTTTGGCCGCTTTGACCGATGCCGCCAGACCATCGGGTGAGGGTGTCACAGGTTTTTGTCCGCTCATTGCTTTTGCCATTTCCTCTCAGCGCGATACACTTCAATCATAATAGTCCACGGAAGGGAAAGTCATGACCGAACCTGCCGACCTCGTTGCCGAGATCGAAGCGCTGGAAAACAAGCTACAAGAGGCCAAACTATCGATCACGCGCCGTTTTATCGGACAGGAGAGGGTCGTGGATCTGACTTTGACCGCTCTTTTGTGCGGCGGTCACGCATTGTTGATCGGTCTGCCGGGGCTGGGAAAGACCCGCTTGGTTGAAACATTGTCCACCGTGATGGGGTTACATGGCAATCGAATCCAGTTCACGCCCGATCTGATGCCGGCCGACATACTGGGATCCGAGGTTCTGGACACCGCCGAGGACGGCAGCCGGCACTTCCGATTCATCTCGGGGCCCATTTTCTGCCAGCTGCTGATGGCGGATGAGATCAACCGCGCCAGCCCGCGGACTCAATCAGCGCTACTGCAGGCGATGCAAGAGCGTACGGTCACGGTTGCGGGCGAAGATCGTTCGTTGGGTGTGCCTTTCCACGTGTTGGCCACGCAAAACCCGATCGAACAAGAAGGGACCTACCCACTGCCCGAAGCCCAGCTGGACCGCTTTTTGGTACAGATCGATGTGGATTATCCCGACCGCCAGACAGAACGCGACATCCTGCTGGCCACGACCGGGGTTGAAGAGGAAGAGGCCAGCCAGATTTTCACCAAGGACGAATTGCTGGCGGCCCAGGTTTTGTTGCGTCGTATGCCAGTGGGGGATTCGGTTGTTGAACTGATCCTTGATCTGGTGCGCGCATTCCGTCCGGAAGAACCGGGCGTATCTGATCGTGTTGCTGAAACCGTGGCCTGGGGTCCGGGACCGCGTGCGGCACAAGCGCTGATGATGACAGTGCGGGCCCGGGCGATGTTGCAAGGCCGTTTGGCGCCCAATGCCGAAGATGTGCTGGACATGGCGCGGCCGGTGCTCAGCCACCGGATGGCTCTGAACTTTGCGGCACGGGCGCGTGGTGACAGCCTGGCCGATCTGATCGAAACCACGGCAACCGGATTGACCCGCACAGAGGCAGCGGCGTGAATGCCGCGCTGACCCTTCGCGAACGATCCGAAGCCGAGGCATCCCGGCTGCCGCCGCTATTGGCGCGGGCCGAGCATCTGGCAGGCACTGTGTTGCTGGGCGATCACGGACGCAGACGCTCGGGGCTTGGCGATGATTTCTGGCAATACCGTCCGGCTCAGATCGGTGACAGCCGCCGGTTGATTGATCACCGGCGCTCGGCGCGCGGGGATCAGCAATTTGTGCGTGAACGGGAATGGCAGATTGCCCAATCCATAATGTTATGGGTGGATCAGGGGGCTTCGATGCGGTTCGCATCAGACAAAGTGCTTCCGACCAAGGCGGATCGGGCACGTCTACTGGGCCTTTCAACTGCTATTCTGCTGGTGCGTGGGGGCGAGCGCGTGGGCCTGACCGGTACCACCCTACCACCGCGCCGGGGCAATGCTCAGATTATCCGGTTGGCACAAGCGTGGACCGAGGATTCCGAGACCGACTATGCTCCGCCGGAGCACCGCGCCATGATTCCGCATGCGCGTGCCGTGTTCATATCCGATTTTCTGGGACCACTGGATGAGGTCGAACTGGCCCTGACCAAATCCGCTGACCGGGGCGTACGTGGTGTCCTGCTGCAGGTCCTTGATCCGGGTGAAGAGGCCTTCCCCTATCGTGGCCGAACCATTTTCGAAAGCGTAGGCGGCACTGTCCGTCACGAAACACTCAAGGCCGGCGATCTGCGTCAACGGTATTTGGATCGGCTGGCAGAACGCAAGGACGCGCTGGCGCAGCTGTGCCGTGCGACTGGCTGGCAACTGGGTCTGCATCACACCGGGGACAGTGCACAATCGGCTCTATTGTGGCTCTATCGCGCATTGGATGGGGGGGCACAATGACGGTTCTGGCGGGTATCGGCTTTACCGCCCCGTGGATATTGCTGGGTCTTCTGACCTTGCCGATCCTCTGGTTGATCCTGCGTGCAGTGCCGCCTGCGCCGATCCGCCGTCTGTTCCCGGCGGTCACTCTGATGCTGGGTCTGAAAGATGATGAAAGCGTCTCGGACCGAACGCCCTGGTGGCTCCTTCTTTTGCGGATGCTGGCGGCAGCAGCGATCATCATTGGCCTGGCGGGTCCGGTTCTGAACCCGGCGCGCGACGAAACAGGTTCGGGACCGCTGCTATTGGTTTTAGACGCCAGCTGGGCCGGGGCGACGCGCTGGTCCTCAACCCTGGATCAGATCGACGCGCAACTGACAGAGGCCGGTCGGGCGGGACGCCCCGTGTCGATCATTCGCTTGACCGAGCCCGAGGCACCGATTTTTCAAGCTGCCGAAGCCTGGCGTGGGCGATTGCCCGGTTTGACTCCGATGCCTTGGCAACCAACCGAGACGCAGATTGCCGCTGCCATTGCCACATTGGACGAAGTTTCCGGCGGTTTCGACACGCATTGGTTCAGTGACCGCCTGTCCTATGATGGGCATGACCGGTTGCTTTCGGCTTTGCAATCGCGGGGTGCGGTCACAGCTTATATGTCTGCGACGCAGGTTGTCGCAGTGGCCCCGGCCTCCTATCAGGACGGTGCAATCCAATTGACCGCACTAAGGGCTGATGCCAGTGAGCCGGAAACGGTCACTTTGTTGGCACAAGGGCGCGACCCGGCCGGCGCCAAGCGGGTATTGCACTCTACGGAAATGCAGTTCGAAAAAGGCTCTAATCAGGCGCAAACCGAGCTGGCGCTGCCGTCCGAGTTGCGGGCTAGAATTACACGATTCGAAATACAGGGTCAGCGATCCGCCGGCGCGGTCACTCTGATCGATGACAGCCTGCGTCGCCGCGAGGTCGCCCTGATTGCAGGAACGCTGAACCGTGAGGGGTTGGAGCTGCTGTCTCCGTTGCACTACCTGACACAGGTCCTGATCCCGACCGCCGATTTCGTTGAAGGCGGTCTGCTGGACGTCTTGCCAGCCAATCCGGATGTGATTGTTCTGGCCGACGTCGCCAAATTGTCCGACACCGAACAGACCGAGCTGGTTGAATGGGTCGAGCAGGGTGGATTGCTGCTGCGCTTTGCCGGTCCCCGCATGGCCGCCAGTGACCTGGGGCGGGACGAAGAGGACATTTTGCTGCCTGTCCGCCTGCGCAGCGGTGGGCGGTCCGTCGGTGGCGCGATGAGTTGGGGTGAGGCCAAGGGATTGGCGCCTTTCCCGGAAAGCTCTCCGTTTTATGGGCTGAAAATACCGGAAGACGTTACCGTGATCACTCAGGTCATGGCGCAACCAGATCCCAACCTTGCGGATCGGGTCGTGGCGTCCTTGTCCGATGGCACACCTCTGGTGACGCGCAAGTCGCTGGGGCTGGGTCAGGTGGTTCTGTTCCATGTCACGGCGGATGCGGAATGGTCCAGCCTGCCGTTATCCGGCCTGTTCGTTGAGATGCTGGACCGACTTGCAGTGGCCTCTGCTGCCAAATCCCGGCAGGTGGAACAACTGCAAGGCACGACGTGGGAGCCGATCCAGATTCTGGACGGGTTCGGAACCCTGTCGGAAGCTGGAAATCTGCCGGGGGTGGACGGAGTCGATCTGGTTTCTGGAACCATTGGGCCTGATCTGCGTCCCGGTCTTTACGAAAGCGGCAAGCAGAAGCTTGCTCTGAATGTTCTGTCGGATGATGCTGTTCTGAGCCCAGTTGTCTGGCCGCAGGACATTCCGATCAAGGGGCAAGAAGTCAGCACCGAAACGCCTGTCGGAGGAATTCTGCTGAGTCTGGCCCTGATTCTGTTGACTGTGGATGTGATCGCTTCGTTATCCCTGTCGGGTCGTCTGGGGCTGGCCCGCGCGGCGGTCGTGACCTTGGGTGTTCTGTTGGTGGTACCGCAGGCGCAGGCGCAAACGCCGGAGGAAACCGAGTTCGCGCTTGATGCCACTCATGAACTTGTTCTGGCACATGTCTTGACTGGTAACGCAGAGGTGGACGAAATCGCGCTGGCCGGGATGCGTGGGTTGGTGCAGACCCTATATTATCGCACGTCGGTTGAGCCTGCCCAACCGATTGGTGTCGATCTTGAACGTGATGAACTTGCGTTTTTCCCGCTTCTCTACTGGCCAATTACCCCGGATCAGCCGCAACCCTCGTCCGAGGCCTATGCCAAACTGAACGCATATCTACGCTCAGGCGGTATGATCCTGTTCGACACGCGCGACGCGAATATCGCTGGGTTTGGCACCTCCAGCGCAAACGGCCGCAAGCTTCAGCAGTTGGCGGCACCGCTAAATATCCCCTCGTTAGAGCCTGTTCCGCGTGACCATGTTTTGACCCGCGCGTTCTATTTGCTGCAGGATTTCCCCGGCCGTTATTCCGGCACCGAGATCTGGGTCGAAGCGGCCCCGCTGGATGCGGAACAGATCGAGGGGATGCCCTTCCGCAACCTGAATGACAATGTCACACCGGTGGTGATCGGCGGCAACGACTGGGCCGGAGCCTGGGCCGTGGATCGTAATGGTCAGGCGCTGTTGCCGGTTGGGCGTGGCTATGCGGGGGAACGCCAACGTGAGCTGGCCAATCGCTTTGGCGTCAATCTGGTGATGCACGTGCTGACCGGGAACTACAAATCCGATCAGGTCCACGTGCCCGCGTTATTGGACAGGTTGGGACAATGACCGGAACCGTAATTTTTGATCCCCTCGTTTATTGGCCGGTTCTTGCGGTTGTCGCAACTATCGCGCTGGGCGGAGTGTTGCTTGCCCTGTGGCGCGGCCTTTCGGGCTGGGCGTTGCGTGGACTGGCAGCTCTGGTCGTAATCGCGGCGTTGTCCGGTCCGGTCTATCAGATCGAAGACCGTGCGCCGCTGACGGACATTGTTCTGATGATCGAGGATGAAAGCGCAAGTCAGGCTTTGTCGGACCGTGCGGATCAAACCGCACAAGCCGCCGAAGAACTGGCGGCCGAAATCGAAAGCCGCGAGAACACCGAACTGCGCCGCATCCGCGTAGGCGACGGGGACGGGGACGAAGGTACACAGATCATGGCTGCCTTGAACGCGGCGCTGGCCGAAGAACCGCGCGCGCGCATCGCCGGTATCCTCGTCGTTTCGGATGGCATCGTCCACGACGTCGATCAGGCCCCGGACCTGCCGGCACCGATGCACCTGCTGCAAACGGGACGTGCTGCCGACTGGGATCGCCGTTTGATTGTTCGAAACGCCCCGGCCTTTGCCATCATTGGTGAGCCTGTAACTCTGACTTTGCGGGTCGAAGACAGCGGTGCCGTGCCGCCCGGTGCCGTCACCGCACCGCTGGAAGTCTCGGTTGATGGCGGCGAACCCGAAAGCTTTGCCATGCCCATTGGGCGTGACGTCGAAGTACCTATTGCGCTGCCGCATGGCGGGCGCAACGTTATCCAGTTCACCGTGCCTCAGGCCGAGGGTGAGCTGACCGACCGTAACAACACCGCGCTGATCCAGATCAACGGCGTGCGCGACAGGCTACGCGTTCTGTTGGTTTCGGGCGAGCCGCATCCGGGCGGGCGCACCTGGCGCAACCTTCTGAAGTCGGACAGTTCCGTCGATCTGGTGCATTTCACAATCCTGCGCCCACCTGAGAAACAGGACGGTGTGCCGGTGGATGAGCTGTCGCTGATCGCCTTCCCCACGCGCGAGCTGTTTCTGGAAAAGATCAACGATTTCGATCTGATCATCTTTGACCGCTACAAAAGGCGGGGCATTTTGCCGGCGATCTACCTGGACAACGTCACCAACTATATAAACGACGGTGGCGCCGTGCTGATCGCTGCTGGGCCTGATTTCGCCTCAGCCGACAGTATCTTTCGGTCACCGCTTGCACCGTTGCTGCCTGCACAACCCACTGCGCGGGTGATTGAGGAACGGTATGTCCCTATGGTTTCAGAACTGGGTCAACGTCACCCTGTGACCACGAATCTGGGCGATGCCGACAGTTGGGGTGCGTGGTTGCGCCAGATTGATGTGAACCACCGTACTGGCGAAGTGTTGATGACGGGCGTGGACGAGCGCCCGCTGCTGGTGCTTGATCGCGTCGGCGAAGGGCGCGTGGCGCTTTTGGCGTCGGACCACGCCTGGCTGTGGAGTCGCGGCTTCGAAGGCGGCGGCCCGCAGCTGGAACTGCTGCGCAGGCTGGCGCATTGGATGATGAAAGAACCCGAGCTTGAAGAAGAAGCTCTGTGGGCCGAAGCCACCGGCCAGTCTATGCGCATCATTCGCCAAACCCTGAGCGACGAGGTCGGCAAAGTGACCGTTACTCGCCCGAATGGCGAAGCTCTACAGGTCGAGCTGCAGGAGGTGTCTCCTGGTCGGTTCGAGGCAACGTATTTTGGCCCCGAGATCGGTCTCTACCGCTTGCAGGAGGGCGAACACTCAGCCGTGATCGGCCTAGGCCCCGCCGCGCCCAAAGAGTTCGAGCATACCATCGCCACCGATGAGGTTTTGAGCCCGGTTCTGGCGGGTATGCGTGGCGGCGCGATTCGCGTCGAGGACGGTCTGCCTGTGATCCGCAACGTCCGCGCCGGGCGACCGGCTGCCGGGCGCGGGTGGATTGGGCTGACTCCGCGCAACGCTTATGAGACCCGCGATGTCACCCAAGCAGGACTGTTGCCGCCCTGGCTGGTTCTGTTGCTGGCCGGTGGGTTCCTGCTGGCCGGTTGGCTGCGAGAGGGGCGACACTAGACAGTTTAAGCACTTTTTCATCGTCTGCCGGGATGCTGTGCGCAAACAGTCCCGGAAAGTCCAGCGATGAGCCTAGCAGAAAAACTAGCCCAGGAACGGCGCGCGCGTCTTGCGGCCGAGCGGTTGTTACACCTCAAACAGGCCGAGCTGTCGGCAGCAAATCGTAAACTTGGTCGCCACGCTATCGCGCTAACCCGTCAGATTGGTGAGACACAAGCCGAAGTCGAGACGGTGCGCGACGAGAATGCAAAGGTCAAATCTGACCTGACGGTCGCCAATGCCAAGATCGAACTGGCCGAGCGGCGGCTGTGGCATTCGATCCAGACCATTCAGGACGGTTTTGCCTTCTTTGACGGAAACAGTCAGCTGATCAGTGCCAATACAGCGTATCTGAGTGTGTTCGAAGGCTTGGACGAGGTGGCGCCCGGAATCGACTATCGCCGCATTCTTGAACTGCTGACGGACGAAGGCATCGTAGATATCGGGGCGGAGCCAGTCTCGCAGTGGCGAGAACGTATGCTGGCACGCTGGTCCAGTGCCAACCCCGAGCCGGTTGTGATCCTGCTGTGGAACGGCGAGTATATCCGGCTGATCGATCAGCGTGGCAGCGGTGGTGACGTCGTCAGTCTGGCGCTGAACATTACGTCTTCCGTTCGGCACGAGGCCGAACTGCACGCTGCTCGCGAACGGGCCGAGGCCGCCAACCGAGCGAAATCCGCCTTTTTGGCCAATATGAGCCATGAGATACGCACCCCCATGAACGGTATCGTCGGCATGACGGAGCTGCTGACCGAAACGCCATTGGGCGAGGAGCAGAGGCTATACGTCAATACAATTCGAAACTCGGGTGAGGCGCTACTGGTCATCATCAATGATGTGCTGGACTATTCAAAGATCGAGGCTGACAAGCTTACCCTGCACCCGGAACAGTTCGACTTCGAGCGTTGTATCCTCGAAGTGGCGATGCTGCTGCAACCCAGCGTGCGCGACAAGGGGCTGACTCTGCTGGTGGATTACGACCTGTTCCTGCCAACTCTGTTTGTTGGCGACCCGGGTCGAATACGGCAGATCATGACCAATCTTGTGGGCAACGCAGTCAAGTTCACTACACATGGGCATGTGTTGATTCGCGTCACCGGAGTGCCGGATATGGACGCACAACGCTGTGATATCCACGTGGCGATTGAAGATTCAGGTATCGGCATCGAACCCGAAAAAATTGGGCATATATTCGGTGAGTTCAATCAGGTCGAAGACGAGAGGAACCGCCAGTTTGAAGGAACGGGGCTGGGGCTGGCCATAACCAAACGCCTGATCACCATGATGGGCGGCAAAGTCTGGGTCGAAAGCGAGGTGGGCAAAGGATCTTGCTTTGGTTTTCGTATCTCGTTGCCAACAGCCGAGGGACCGCAGCCGGCACCGCCTGATCTGGCCGGGCGGTTGCGCCATGTGCTGGTGGTCGAAGATCTGGTAGTGAATTGCGCCATCCTGACGAAACAACTGGGACGGCTCGGGTCTCGTGTGACCGTGTGCAATACCGGTCGTGAAGCGCTGAAGGTGGTGGACGCCTCGTTTGATCTGGTTCTCTGTGACCAGGACCTGCCGGATATGGACGGGCTTGAGTTGGCTACAACCTTGCGTGACCGGGGCTGGGGCGAACTGCCGATCGTTGTCATGTCAGCCAACCCGGGCGTGATCCATGCCGATCCTGGGCATCGCCTGATAGAGGGCGTTCTGCAAAAACCCATCCCGCGGTCAGAGCTTTATTCACGGCTGACGGCACTCGGCGCGCCGGTTTTCGCCCAGAAGGGTCAATTAGAAGAAGTTGGTGGCGCCGACGAATTTGCGCCAAAACCCCAGGGTCAGAGACTGATGCGCGTTCTAGCCGCTGAAGATAACCGGACCAATCAGCTGATACTGGAAAAGATGACCAAGGATCTGAACATAGATTTGAGGATTGTCGCCAACGGGCTTGAGACAATTGAGGCCTATGCCGAATTTGACCCCGATCTAATCTTCATGGACATCTCAATGCCCAAAATGGACGGCAAAGAAGCCACCGGAGAAATACGGCGGCGCGAGATCGGCACACAACATCGGGTGCCTATCGTTGCCCTCACTGCCCACGCTATGGCGGGAGATGATCAGGGAATTTTGGCGGCGGGATTGGATCATTACCTGACCAAACCACTGCACAAAAATCTGATTTTGCAAATGATCGTCGACCACTGCCCGCCCGAGGCGCAACCGCCCGCGCGCAAAGAGAACTGTGATCAGGCATGATAAGGCCGCAAAAAGACGGGTTTGTCCTCGGATGACAGTTCGGGGCGGTATTCATAGCCACCAGTGTCAAAATCCTTGAGGCCTTCGGGATCGGTCAGCCGGTGCTGGACAATGTACCGCGCCATTGCGCCACGCGCCTTTTTGGCAAAGAAGCTGACGATCTTGGGTGAACCGCCTTTGTCTTCCATAAAGACTGGAGTGGTCACGCGTGGTTTCAGGACCCCAAGATCGACTGCCCCGAAGTATTCCTGGCTGGCGCAGTTCACCAGAACCTGAGATCCGACTTCTTCTGCCTGAGCATTCAGCGTTTTGCTCAGCTGATCGCGCCAATATTCATATAGGTTCTTACCGCGGCGGGTTTTCAGTTTACTGCCCATCTCTAGCCTATAGGCCTGAATGGCATCCAGCGGGCGCAATACGCCGTAAAGCCCAGACAGGATGCGCAGGTGGTCTTGCGCCCAGGCCATTTCTTCGGTGTCCAGCGATGCAGCTTCAAGCCCCTGATAGGTGTCCCCGGCAAAAGCCAGTGCGGCTGGCCGGGTCACAGTGGCGCAAGGCGCTTCGGAAAAGGCGCGATAGCGGTCACGGTTCAGGCGGGCCAGGTCGTCGCTGAGATCCATCAGTTTTTTCAGGTCGCCCAGCGTCAGATTGCGCGCGGTCTTTGACAGGCGGATCGCGTCATCCTGAAAGTCTGGTTGCGTGACGTCCACATCTCGTTCTGCCCAATCCAGCCGCTTGGCTGGGGAAATCACTACCAGCATATCCGCCCTCATTTATTGCCTGTCGATGGGTATCTAGCCCGCTTGTCGCAGCACGTCCAGAAAAGCGGTGCCAAACCTTTCGTGACGGCGATCGCCCAGCAGCTGTTCCATCATGCGAGGGTCATCGGGCCGCATTTGCGCAACTTTGGCCAGTTGCGAGGCGGAACAGGTCAGCGGTTTGTCAATCCCCTCGGGACCACGCGACAGCTGACTTTGCACCTGTAGCAGGCGGTCATAGATTTCGCCCTGATCGCGCCCGGCCAGCTTGCGCCGCGCCGGGTGTATGGCCGCGACCGCTCCGGCGATCACTTCAAGGAATGTATCGCCGTAGCGTTCCAGCTTTTTCGCCCCCACGCCACCAATACGCGCCATATCGTCAAGCGTCGATGGACGCTTCTCGGACATTTCGATCAGCGTGCGGTCGGGGAAAATGACATAAGCCGGGACTCGCGCGGCCTCAGCCAACGCGCGGCGTTTCGCCTTGAGTGCGGACAGCAGCGGCGCGTCTTCTTCGGACACCATCATTTTGACGGCCGGGCGCCGGGTCGCTTTACGGATCGTGTCTTTGCGCAGGTTGATCTGCGTCTCACCTTTCAGAATGGGTTTCGCGGCCTCGGTCATACGCAGCGCGCCGTGACGTTCTGGGTCGGGGCGCACCAGATCATGCCCCATCATCTGCCGGAAAATCGCCTGCCATTGCGGGCGTGACCAGTCCTTGCCGATGCCATAGGTGGACAGGTTGTCATGTCGGCGGGCCCGGATTTTGTCGGTCTCATTCCCTAAAAGGATGTCGATCAGGTGGCCAGAACCGAACCATTCCTCGGTGCGCAGGATCGCAGACAGGGCCATCCGGACTGGCGTGGTTCCGTCAAACACCTCGGGCGGCGTATCGCAGAGATCGCATTTGCCACAAGGCTCTGTGTGTTCCCCGAAATAGCCCAACAGAGTCTGACGACGGCATTCCAGTGCTTCGGCCAGTCCCAGAAGGGCATTCAATCGTGCATGGTCAGCCATGCGCCGTTCTGGCGGGGCCAACCCTTCGTCGATTTGCGAGCGGCGCAAACGGATATCTTCCGGCCCGTATAGAGTCAGCGTTTCGGCAGGCCCGCCATCGCGCCCGGCGCGACCGATTTCCTGATAGTAAGCCTCGATGGACTTGGGCAGGTCTGCGTGGGCGACCCAGCGGATATCGGGCTTGTCGATCCCCATGCCGAAAGCGACCGTTGCGACCACGATCAGCCCGTCTTCGCGGGCAAAACGGGTTTCGACGATGCGGCGATCCTCGGCTTCCATCCCGCCATGATAGTGGCAGGCAGTATGACCTTCTGCGCGCAATGCCTGGGCCAGTACTTCGGTCTTGTTGCGGGTGCCGCAATAGATGATGCCGGATTGGCCTTTGCGCGCCTCGGCAAAGTCGAGGATTTGCTTGCGTGGACCGTCCTTGGCGCCAAAGGCCAGATGGATGTTGGGCCGGTCGAACCCGCGCAGAAATTTGCGAGGGGGAGTGCCGTCGAACAGCTTCTCGACAATCTCGTCTTGCGTTTCCGCATCCGCCGTCGCGGTGAAGGCCGCCAGAGGCACGTTCAGCGCCCGTCGCAGCTCTCCGATCCGCAAGTAATCGGGGCGGAAATCGTGGCCCCACTGGCTGACGCAATGCGCCTCGTCCACGGCGATCAGGCTGACGCCGATCCGGCGGAGCATCCCCAGAGCCGACCCGGCGGCCAATCGTTCCGGCGCCATGTAGAGCAGTTTGAGCCGTCCGGCCTCCAGTGCCTCCCATACGGCATCGGTTTCTTCGGGCGTGTTGCCTGAGGTCAGTGCTCCGGCCTCGACCCCGGCCTCTTGCAACCCGCGTACCTGATCGCGCATCAGGGCGATCAGGGGGGAAATCACCACCGTCACGCCATCGCGCAACAGGGCAGGCAGTTGAAAACATAAGGATTTACCGCCGCCCGTGGGCATGATGGCCAGCACATTCTCACCTGCCGTCACGGCATCCACGATCTCTTCCTGCCCGGGGCGGAAGTCGTCGAATCCAAAGACATCTCGCAGCAACGGTGCGGCGTCGAACATGTGCGGGGTGGCCCTGTATTAAGGTTTATCTGCTCTTAATACAGGACAATCACATACTAAGATTCGGTGAACAAGAGGTCAGTAGAAATAGACCGCATTGTTGATCAGGACGATCCGCAACGCATAGACCGCGACCAGCACCACCAGGGGTGTCAGGTCGAGCCCGCCCATTGCGGGCAGAATGCGCCGGATCGGGCCATAGATAGGCTCTAGTATCCGGTTCAAACCATACCAGATTTGCGCCACCAGCTGTTGGTGCAGATTCAGCACCTGGAAGTTGATCAGCCAGCTCATGATTACATGGGCGAGGATGATGAACCAGACAATGTCCAGGATCAGCAGCAGGATTTGGATCAGCGACAGCATGGGCACTCCGTTTTCATATCTGCAGAGACCTAAGCGCCCGGGCGGCAAAGAGCAAGTGCGCCCGAATAGAACGCTTGCGAAATGCCCCAAAGGTCCGTCTTATAAAGACAAAGAACACAAGGGGCAGAGATGGCAGAGATTTCCAGGCGCAAGCGCATTTGGGGCTGGTGGTTTTTTGACTGGGCAAGCCAGCCGTATCACACTCTGCTCGTCACGTTTGTTTTTGGCCCCTATTTCGCCGGAGTAGCGGCGGGATTTTATACCAATTCCGGATTGGACGCACAGGCTGCCGCAGCACAGGCACAAACGGTCTGGGCAAATTGCCTGACCATTACCGGGCTGATTATCGCCTTTGGCGCGCCGCTTTTGGGAGCCATGGCCGATGTTTCGGGACGCCGAATCCCTTGGATATTCGCCTTTTCGGTGATGTATGCGGTCGGCTCTGCGGCGCTGTGGTACACGATGCCGGACGGATCGAACATGTGGCTGATGCTGTCGGCCTTTGGGCTGGGGTTTGTCGGTGCGGAATACGCGCTGATTTTCATAAACTCGCAGCTGCCCGATCTGGGCAACGACAATGAGGTGGGCGAGATTTCCGGCTCGGGCTTTGCCTTTGGCTATTTCGGCGGTCTGATCTCGTTGGCGATCATGTTGGCGTTGTTTGTTGAACAACCCAATGGCAAGACGTTGATAGGTATGGACCCGATGTTTGGTCTGAATGCCGCTGCGCGCGAAGGCACACGCTTTGTCGGGCCCTTTACCGCCGGTTGGTTTGTTTTGTTCATGGTGCCCTATTTCCTGTGGGTGCGGGACGACGCGCAAACGGACAAGAAAGGCAGCGTGGGCGAGGCGCTGAGCCTTTTGGCAAAATCTATATCCGCACTGCGTTACCGGGTCAGTCTGGCGGCCTATCTTGGCTCGTCCATGTTCTACCGCGATGCTCTGAACGGGCTTTACAGTTTCGGAGGCGTCTACGCGCGGCTGGTGCTGGAGTGGGATCTGATCAAGATCGGCGTCTTTGGCATTGTCAGCGTGCTGGCCTCGGCCATATTTGCGTGGGCTGGTGGCAAAATGGACAAGAAATATGGCCCTAAACCGGTCATTCTGGTGGCCATCTGGGTGCTTATCTTCGTTTGCGCGACTGTTGTCATGATGGACAGGACGCAGATCTACGGCATTGCCTTGCCCGAAGGATCAAGCCTGCCGGATCTGGTGTTTTTTGGCTGCGGTATACTGATCGGAGGTATGGGCGGTATTCTGCAATCGTGCAGCCGGTCGATGATGGTGCGCCATACCGACCCCGAAACCCCGGTTGAGAGCTTTGGCTTATACGGCCTGTCCGGTCGCGCCACCGCCTTTGCCGCGCCGCTGCTGATCGGAATTACCACAACAGTCACCGGCAGTGCGCGTCTGGGGGTGTCACCGATCATTCTGTTGTTTATTCTGGGTCTATTCCTGATGCGCTGGGTCAGACCGGAAGGGGATCAGAGCAGATGATTTTACGACGTTTTTTGGCAATACTGGCACTTGTAACACTGGCGGGCACCGCCACGGCACAGCCCCTGGCAAAGCAGTTGTTCGGGGCGCAAAAACAAAGCTCTCAACAAAAATCTGCTGCTTTCGGCAGTTATTCGCGCGGATGCGCCGCGGGGTCAGTGCAACTGCCCGAAACCGGGCCGACATGGCAGGCAATGCGCCTGTCGCGGAATCGCAATTGGGGTCACCCGCAAGCAATTGACTACGTGCAGGACCTCAGCAAATTCGCCGCGAAGCAACCGGGATGGAATGGTCTCTATATTGGAGATATCAGCCAGCCAAGGGGCGGGCCGATGACATCCGGCCACCGCAGCCATCAACTGGGCCTAGACATCGATATCTGGATGCTGCCGGGCGACAACATGCGTATGTCACGCAAGGCGCGCGAGAATATCTCGTCCATTTCCCTGCGCCGGTCTAACGGGGCCTACGTCAACGGCAATTGGACCAAACAGCACCACGCTGTTCTGCGCGAAGCGGCCAAGGATAAACGCGTAGCCCGGATATTTGTTTTCCCGGGTGCCAAGGTTCAGATGTGCAATGACGAGAAAGGCAACCGGGCATATCTCCGCAAAATCAGGCCGTGGTGGGGCCATCACTATCACTTCCATGTTCGGTTGAAATGCCCGAAAGGATCACGCGGTTGCGTCAATCAGGATCCGCCGCCCCAAGGGGATGGCTGCGCCGAAGCGCAGCAATGGGTGCGCAATATCTTGAATCCGCCGCCGCCAGACCCGAACGCACCGCCGCCCAAGAAACGCCGTGAGTACCGGTTGGCAGATTTGCCCCAGCAATGCGCCTCGGTTCTGCAGTCCAACTGATTGCTGCTCTGCTGATGGCGGGATCGGTTTGGGCGGTTGACGTCAAAACCGCCACCCATCTGGGCAGTTTTGCGTGGCGCAACAACGCCGACTGGTTCGGTGGGTTTTCGGCCCTCCACATCTCGGATGACGGGCACAGCATGACAGTGGTCAGTGATCGGGCCAGCGTCGTTACCGCCCGGATCGAACGTGACGGGGATAAGATTACCGGAATTGATATGCTGGATCGCTGGCCGGTTCTGTCCAGCACAGGCCGCATCATGACGGGCCGGGCCGGAGATTCCGAAGGGATCGCGTATTCCCCGGACGGGTCTTTCTACATTTCATTCGAAGGTGTCCATCGTGTGGCCCATTACACCGGCCCCGATAGCAAGGCCCGCGTGTTGCCACGCCCTAAGGCGTTTGAATCCCTTGATCGAAACGGGTCCTTTGAAGGGCTGGCGATTGACGATCAGGCCCGTCTTTACACTCTGACCGAGAAAAACCGGACTGCGCAGGGTGATATCCCGGTGTACCGCTGGGATGGCCGGGTTTGGTCGACACCCTTTGTATTGCCGCAGCGGGGCAAGTTTCTGCCTGTTTCCGCCGATATTGGTCCGGATGGGCGGTTCTATGTGCTCGAGCGTTCGGTATCCCTGACCGGGTTTCGCTCGCGTCTGCGACGTTGGCAGTTAGATGGCGACAACCTGGAGGCCGAGGAAATCCTGTTCGAGACCGGCACCGGCGCGCATGACAACCTCGAAGGGGTGTCAGTCTGGCGCGACAGGCAGGGCCGATTGCGCGCGATGATGGTGTCGGATGACAATTTCATGGCGCTGCAGCGCACGGAACTGGTGGAATACCTGCTGCCCGATTGACTTGCCGATTTCAAATGGCTAGAAGCGCGGCTTGCCTTGGGATGAACCCTTGGCCAAGTCGCCGCTACCTTGTCAAAACGGGCATCAAAAATGCAACGCAGCTTTATCCCCGGCATCATTGCCATGGCCGCCATTGTCGTGGCCTCGAACATCCTGGTCCAGTTCCTGATTCTTGACGGTCTGCTGACCTGGGGTGCTTTCACCTATCCGCTGGCCTTTCTGGTCACCGACATCATGAACCGCGTCTATGGTGTGGCCACGGCCCGCAAGGTCGTGTTTGCCGGGTTTGTCACCGGTATCATCTGCTCGCTGATCGGCAGCCAGATCATGCTGCAGGGCGATGGCTTTACTTATGCCGCCGTACCGCTGCGGATCGCCGTAGCCTCGGGCACCGCTTTCCTGATTGCGCAAATGACCGACGTCACCGTGTTCAACGCGATGCGCGGCGGCCGCTGGTGGCGTGCGCCTCTGGTCTCGACGCTGGTGGGTTCGGCTCTGGACACGGCGCTGTTTTTTACCATCGCGTTCTCGGCCTCGGTCACGTTCTTTGGCGCCAATGCTGATGCCGCGATCAGCTGGGCATGGGAGCCCATTCCCTTCATGCTGTCCGGCCCGATGGCACCGCTTTGGGTGACACTCGCGTTCGCTGACTGGCTGGTGAAATTATCGCTGGCCCTGATCGCGCTGATCCCGTTCAAGGTGATCGTTGCGCGGTTGACAGCGCAGCCTGCGTAAAAAAACGCTTTGAGATTGGCGCATCTTGTGTCAGGCTCAAAGTTAACCGCAACAGATAGAAAAGGAGGTGATCCAGTGTCGAGAAAGAGATTGGAGAGAGGTGTTGGAACAACCGGGGGGAAAACCTGCTGAGGCAGCCCTTGGCGGAGCGCTCGCTCCGGCTGGTCGAATGATCTAACCGACCCAACCTCCTGAACTTTCGAAGGGCCGTCCCGCCGGGGCGGCCCTTTTTGTTTCTGCAAGCGACCTGTAAGGTTCGGCTCATGTTACACGTCTCCGACGATATCACCCTGCAGGACTGGGAAATGACCGAAAGCTTCATGCGCTCGTCCGGTCCCGGCGGGCAGAACGTGAACAAGGTTTCAACCGCAGTGGAATTGCGGTTCGAGGCGGCGCGCTCACCTTCGCTGCCCGATCCGGTCAAGACCCGGTTGAAACGGTTGGCAGGTCGTCGTTGGACCAAAGAAGGCGCGATCATCATCCAATGCGATGAGACCCGCTCGCAGGCGCGCAACCGCGAAATTGCGCGCACGCGTTTGGCCGAATTGATCAATCGTGCATTGGTCAAACCCAAGCGGCGTATTGCCACCAAGCCGACTTATGGTTCGGTCAAGCGCCGGTTGGCGGCGAAAAAGGCGCGTTCTGATGTCAAAACCCTGCGCGGAAAAGTCTCCGAAGATTGATCTGGTATCTTTCCGATCCGTTGCTACTCTGACCCCGAAAAGCGGCGAGAGGGCAAGATCATGAGGTTAGAGGGAAAAACCGCAATCGTGACCGGGGGCGCATCCGGATTCGGCGCCGGGATCGTACAGAAGTTCCTGACCGAAGGTGCCCGTGTGATGATTGCCGATATCAACGGCGAAGCAGCCAGTGACCTGGCCTCGCAACTTGGCCCTCAGGTCATCGCGCAACAGGTCGACGTTGCCGACGGCACTTCGGTGCAGGCCATGGCGGATGCAGCGATCGGAGGGTTCGGGCATCTCGACATACTGGTGAACAATGCCGGTGTGACCCATCTGCCGACCCCACTGGAAGATGTCAGCGAGGAAGATTTCGACCGTGTCTACAACGTCAACATGAAATCCGTCTATCTGACCGCCCGTGCCCTGATGCCTCATATGAAATCGCGTGGAACCGGCGCGGTTTTGAATGTCGCTTCAACGGCAGGCCTGTCACCGCGCCCGAACCTCAACTGGTACAACGCCTCAAAGGGGTGGATGATCACCGCGACCAAGACGATGGCGGTGGAATTGGCGCCTTCGGGTGTACGGGTGAACGCAATCTGTCCGGTGGCGGGCGAAACACCGTTGCTGAAGTCCTTCATGGGCGAGGACACCCCCGAGATTCGCGCGAAATTTCTGTCGACGATTCCGCTGGGCCGTTTTTCGACGCCGGAAGACATGGCCAACGCTGCCTGTTTCCTGTGCTCGGACGAGGCCAGCATGATTACCGGAACGGCCCTCGAGGTCGACGGTGGCCGGTGTATCTGACCAGACACGCGTCTAACAGTGAGACCAAGATGACTCCCGGACCCAAGAACCTGATCACTGATGTTCCCGGCCTGAAGGTCGGCAACGCGCAGGATGACGTGTTGAAATCGGGCACAACCGTCCTGACAGCCAACGAGGCGTTCACAGCTTCAGTCCATGTGATGGGCGGTGCGCCGGGAACGCGCGAAACCGATCTGCTGGCGCCGGACAAGACTGTTAACCGAATTGATGCAATTGCCATGTCTGGCGGGTCTGCTTTCGGTCTGGACGCTTGTTCCGGTGTCTCTGATGCATTGCGCGCAAAGGGCCGGGGTTTTCCGGTCGGCCGCACGATTGTGCCGATTGTACCGGGGGCCATACTGTTTGACCTGCTAAATGGCGGTGACAAAGAATGGGTCGAGAACCCGTATCGCGCGCTTGGTCGCGCGGCGTTTGAAAATGCGGCAGAGGATTTCGCATTGGGAACGGCTGGTGCAGGCACCGGTGCGCTATCGGCCATGCACAAGGGCGGACTGGGCTCGGCCTCGTTCGTGATGGACAATGGCGTTACGGTTGGGGCGCTGGTCGCGGCCAACCCGCTGGGCAGTGTTACCACACCGGGCGACCGACATTTCTGGGCCGCGTCTTTCGAGCAAGGCAGCGAATTCGGAGGGTTAGGCCCTGATATGGCCACTGGATTGGGCCGCATCCACACGAGCCGAAAGGCGGCGGCGATGAAGCCGGCTGCCCCGGAACAGACCAATACGACCATTGCCATCGTGGCAACCGACGCAGCCTTGACCAAGCCGCAATGCCAGCGTCTGGCCGTGGCGGCGCATGACGGCATCGCACGAGCGATTGTTCCGGCCCACACTCCGGGCGACGGGGATCTGGTATTTGGCGTCAGCACAGGTGATCGCGAAGTTGAGACTGAGGCTGATCTGGGGCTACTCGGACACGCAGCGTCGCTGTGCCTGTCGCGCGCCATTGCACGGGCGGTGTATCTTGCGACTCCGGCCTCCGGCGATCTTTTGCCGTGTTGGTCCGGTGTACATGACTTAAGTTAAGGACGAGCTACATGCCGCAGTGGCACAGTGCCTTCGCGCGGCAATCTGCGCGTTGACTCTTTCATGCGCCGGAGTTCCATTCGGGGCAGCCAATTCGTATCGGAGCAAAATCTATGAATCGCATCCTCGCAACAGCACTTGTCAGCCTGTTGGCCGTTCCCGCCTATGCCGAAGGTGATGCCGAGGCCGGCAAGAAGACTTTCAACAAGTGCAAGTCCTGCCACATGATCGCCGACCCTGCGGGTGAGGCTATCGTCAAAGGCGGTAAAACTGGTCCAAACCTCTATGGAATCGCCGGGCGTACCGCGGGCACTGTGGAAGGCTTTAAATACGGTGACAGCATCGTTGCTGCCGGTGAAAACGGCCTGGTTTGGGACGAAACCACTTTTGTCGAATACGCTCAGGATCCTAAAACGTTCCTGAAGACATATCTGGACGACACCGCAGCCAAATCCAAGATGACCTTCAAACTTAAGAAGGGTGGCGAAGACGTTTACGCCTATATCGTGAGCGTTTCCGGCGAATAACGCCTACTGCCAAACCGTGAGATTATGTACAAAAGGCCGCAGCCCCTGCGGCCTTTCGTGCGCTTGATCAGGGGATCGATCAGGGCCACCTTGGTGGAAAACCGGTACCTGGTGGAATACCTGTGCGAACCGCCCCACCGGCAACAGGAGACGACAGATGGGAATCATGATCCCGGCCTGGGTCGAGGGCAAGCTTGCGCCCGTCGACAAACTTGAAGCACATGAAAAAGGTCTCAAGCACAAGGCGGTCTCGGTCTTTGTCGTGCGGGGGACCGAAATTCTGATGCAGCGCCGGGCGCTGGGCAAATACCATACGCCGGGTCTATGGGCGAACACGTGCTGTACGCATCCCGACTGGGACGAAAACGCTTCTGCCTGCGCTGTGCGGCGCCTGCAGGAAGAACTGGGTATCAAGGGTCTGTACCCCGAGTACCGGCATCGTCTGGAATACCACGCAGATGTGGGCAACGGCATGGTCGAGAATGAAGTGGTCGATGTGTTTCTGGCCCACGCACGTGGCCCGTTGGAGATTACGCCCAACCCTGACGAAGTCATGGATATCCGCTGGGTCGACTATCACGATCTGCTGGCTGAGGTTCAGCGTCACCCGGATCGGTTCACGCCGTGGCTCAAGATCTATCTGCACAACCACGCCGACACGATTTTCGGCCCGGATCTGATCATTTCCGCCAAAACATGAGGCGCAGGGTGAAACCCTGCCTTGCAAGGGCCACGCAAGCCGCCTAAATCTTCGCGTCATGGCCAAGCAGAAGACAGATCCGAATTACAAGGTAATCGCCGAGAACCGGCGCGCCCGCTTCGATTACGCAATCGAGGACGACCTCGAGTGCGGCATCGTGCTGGAAGGGTCCGAGGTCAAATCCCTGCGTGCGGGTGGTTCGAACATTGCCGACAGCTACGCCTCGGTCGAGAACGGAGAGCTTTGGCTAGTTAACAGCTATATCGCGCCTTATGAACAGGCCAAGGTGTTCAAGCACGAGGAACGCCGCCGCCGCAAACTATTGGTGTCGCGCAAAGATTTGTCGAATCTTTGGAACGCGACCCAGCGCAAGGGCATGACGCTGGTGCCGCTGGTTTTGTATTTCAACCACAAGGGCCTGGCCAAGGTGAAGATCGGGATCGCCAAGGGTAAGAAAACCCATGACAAACGCGAAACCCAAGCCAAGCGCGACTGGTCACGGCAAAAGCAGCGTCTGATGAAGGACCACAGTTAAAACGCCATCGCCGCCTGCACCGCGCGTTGCCAGCGGGCATAGGCGGCGTCGCGGTCTTTATCGCCTTGGTTAGGCTCGAATCTCCGATCCAGTTCCCATGTTTCGGCAAATCCGGCCTGATCCGGGTAGACGCCGGCCTTCATTCCCGCCAGCCATGCCGCGCCAAGGGCAGTGGTTTCCTGCATCACTGGTCGGTCTACAGGAGCGCCCAGGCAGTTTGACAGCCCTTGCATGGTCCAGTCGGATGCGCTCATCCCGCCATCGACGCGCAGGATGACATCGGCCTCGGCGCCCCAGTCGCCTTGCATGGCGTGCCAAAGGTCGCGGGTTTGGAACGCGATGCTTTCAAGTGTGGCCCGTGCGATCTCGGCCCGGCCCGAGTTCCGTGTCAGCCCGAACATGGCGCCCCGGCAATCGGGTTTCCAATAGGGCGCGCCGAGCCCCGTAAATGCCGGTACCAGCACAACGTGTTGTGTTGGATCAGCTTGCGCAGCCAAGTCGCCGCTCTGCGGGGCCGCGTCGATAATTTGCACCGCATCGCGGAGCCATTGCACTGCAGCACCGGCAATAAAAATTGACCCCTCCAGCGCATAGGTGCGCTGTCCGTCCAGTTGATAGGCAATCGTGGTCAAAAGGCGATTCTTGGACAGAACGGGCTGTTTGCCTGTGTTGAGCAGCGCAAAACACCCGGTGCCATAGGTTGATTTCATCATCCCCGGTTGGAAACAGGCCTGTCCAATGGTCGCGGCCTGTTGATCTCCGGCAACGCCCAGAATTGGGATGGCCCCACCCAACAGGCCGGTCTGCCCGAAATCAGACGCGCAATCGTGCACTTGGGGTAGCACAGACATCGGGATGTCGAGCAGATTGCAAATCTCAGCGCTCCAATCGCCTTTGTGAATATCATACAGCAACGTTCGGGCCGCGTTGGTCGCATCCGTGGCGTGCACGCGGCCTTCGGTCAGCCGCCAGATCAGGAACGTGTCGATGGTACCGAAAAGCAGCTCTCCGGTGATGGCGCGTTCGCGGGCGCCGGGGACGGTATCCAGCAGCCATTTGACCTTGGTCCCCGAGAAGTAGGGATCCAGAAGAAGCCCGGTTTGCGCGGTCACGTCATCCTCGCATCCGGCTTGTCGTAATTGCGAACAGATGTCGGCGGTACGGCGATCCTGCCAGACGATTGCGTTGTGGATGGCTTTGCCTGTCGCCTTATCCCACACAACGGTGGTTTCGCGCTGGTTGGTTATGCCGATACCGGCGATCTGCTGGGCTGAGACGCCAGTGTTATCCATCACCTCGCGGCAGACGGTCAGAACGCTGTCCCAAATGTCTTCAACGTCGTGTTCCACCCAGCCTTCCTGAGGGAAATGCTGAGGGAACTCTCGCTGAGCCGTTCCAACGCGCTGCATCTGCGCGTCAAACAGAATGGCGCGTGACGACGTGGTGCCTTGATCGATTGCCAAAACATAGGTCATGCCTGCGCTCCTCCTCGTTTCGTTTTGCAGGACTTTAGCGCAAACAGCCGAGCGCGGACCAGAGCGGATTTCAGGCGGGAGTTACCGGTATATTGTCAATCAAACGGACCCCGTCCGCCCAGGCCGTGACAAACAGCCGTGCCGGACGAGAAGCAGCTGAAAGCGCCTCTAGCGTTTCGGCGCAGCGCAGATCGATGTATTCGACTTCGGTAAACCCAACTGCGATCAAATCGGCCTCGGCCTTTTGCGCCAGTAAGGGGAATGCTTCGCCAGCCGTCAATCGGGCGGCAACATCCCGCATGATTTCGCTTTTCTTTGCGGCAACTTTTAACCCGTCGGGTGACAGGAGAAGATTTCGGGACGACATGGCCAGCCCTGAAGGTTCACGTACGGTTGGGCAGCCAATCACTTCGATGGGGATGTTGAGATCGCGGGCCATTCGGCGGACGACCAGAAGCTGCTGATAGTCTTTTTCCCCGAAATAGGCTCGATTAGCCTGGGTCTGCAGGAACAGTTTGGCTACCACGGTGGCCACTCCGTCAAAGTGGCCTGGGCGGAATGGCCCTTCCATTACATCAGTCAGGCCAGAGACGAGAACTGTCGTCGAGAAACCTTCGGGATATATCTCTTCCGGGTCGGGAACATAGATCGCATCCACGCCGTAAGGGGTCAGCTTTTCCGCGTCGTCCAACTCGGTCCGGGGATACTTGGCAAGATCCTCGGGGTTGTTGAACTGCTTGGGATTCACAAAGATCGTGACGATCACGCGATCGCAATTCGCCTTGGCAGCCTCGACCAGTGACAGATGCCCTTGATGCAAAGCGCCCATCGTCGGCACAACGCCGATCACCGCATCCTTGCGATGCCATTGAGAAGTAAGCGCACGCAGATCGGCCAGGCGCCGTAGGATCGGTGCGGTCATGTTTTACGTCCCTTGGCCGGGGCCTGATCCGCAAAGACATGCTCGTCTGCCGGGAAATTGCGGGCGCGAACCTCGGTTGCATATTCGGCGATAGCTGCTTCCGCCTGCAGGCCCAGATCGGCATAACGTTTGACAAATTTTGGTTTGAATGCGGTGAAAAAGCCCAGCATGTCGTCCACGACCAAAATTTGCCCGTCGCATCCAGCCGAGGCACCGATACCGATGGTCGGAATCGCGACCTCGGCGGTAATGCGGTCGGCCAGAACCTGCGGGACCTTTTCCAATACGACCGAAAACGCGCCGGCCTCAGTCACGGCGCGAGCATCCGCCATCACAGCCTCGGCCTGCTCGTCGCGGCCCTGAACCTTATAGCCACCCAAAGTGTTGATCGATTGCGGCGTCAGCCCGATATGCGCCATTACCGGGATGCCGCGCTTGACCAGAAAACGGATCGTCTCTGCCATTTCGACCCCGCCTTCCAGCTTGACGGCACCTGCGCCGGTTTCCGACATCAGCCGGGCTGCATTTCGGAAAGCGCCCGAGGCGTCGTGTTCATAGCTGGCGAAGGGCATGTCGATAACCATCATCGCCTTGTCCAGACCGCGTGCTACAGCCTGACCGTGCATAATCATCATTTCCATAGTCACGCCCAGGGTCGACGTCATGCCATGCAGCACCATGCCGACACTGTCGCCCACCAATACGAAATCGCAATGAGCGTCCATCACCCGTGCCATCGGTGTCGTGTAAGCGGTCAGACTGACCAGAGGTTCAGTGCCTTTTCGGGCGCGGATATCCTCGGCGTTCGGGGCTTTTTTGCGGGCGGTGGCGCTCATACTCGCTCCTGCGGGGTCCATGTTGCAGTGCGGCATAGCAGATTGCGACCGGCCATAGAAACCCCGGTTGCGCGAACATTTCCTTGAATGACCCAAGGTTTAAAGGGACATTGGTACGAGAAAAGCCTGCAAAACAGCCGGCGCGTAATTTCAATAAGGGAGAGTTTTTCATGACAATGCAGGTGTTTCGGCCCTTTGCATCCGCACTGGCGCTTGGCGCAAGTCTGTTCGCATCGCAGGCTTTGGCCAAATCCGACATTACGATTGCGATGCAACTCGAGCCGCCACATTTGGACCCGACCAGCGCGGCCGCACAGGCCATCGATTCGGTGGTCTACACCAACATTTTCGAAGGCCTGACCCGATTCATGGGCGATGGTTCAGTTGTTCCGGGGTTGGCTGAAAGCTGGGAAATATCTGAAGATGGCACCGTCTATACCTTCAAGCTGCGTGACGGTGTGACTTTCCATGATGGCACCACCATGGATGCCGAGGACGTCAAGTTCAGTCTAGATCGCGCCATAGCGGAAGATAGCGCCAACGCTCAGAAAGCTCTGTTCGCGGGAATCCAGAGTGTCGAAGCTGTCGATCCGCTGACTGTCAAAGTGACCCTGTCCGAGCCTAACGGAAATTTCCTGTTCAACATGGCCTGGGGGGACGCAGTTATCGTCGCCTCCGAGAGCATCGATAATATCAAGACCAACCCGGTTGGAACAGGCGCTTTTACCTTTGGCAATTGGGTTCAGGGCGACAGCATTACTCTGAACCGCAACCCGGACTATTGGGGTGATCAACCCGCGCTAGAGACGGCAACGTTCAAGTTCATTTCTGACCCTACCGCCGCCTTTGCCGCAATGATGGCCGAGGATATTGACGTGTTCGACAATTTTCCCGCACCGGAAAACCTGCCTCAGTTCGAGGCCGATCCTCGTTTTCAGGTGCTCGTCGGGTCCACCGAAGGTGAGACGATCCTGTCAACCAACAACAAGCAGGCCCCGTTCGACGACATCCTTGTTCGTCAGGCAGTGGCCCATGCGATTGATCGGCAGGCGATCATCGACGGCGCCATGTTCGGATACGGCACCCCGATTGGTACGCATTTCGCTCCGCACAACCCGGCCTATGTCGATCTGACCGGGCAGTCCGCCTACGATCCTGAAAAGGCCCGTGCGTTATTGGCCGAAGCCGGGTTTGCCGAAGGTTTCGAAACCACGCTGCACCTGCCGCCGCCTTCTTACGCGCGCCGTGGAGGAGAGATCATCGCGGCTCAACTGGCCGATGTCGGCATCAAGGCCGAGATCATCAATGTCGAATGGGCGCAATGGCTGGAATCGGTGTTCAAGGGCAAGGATTTCGGCCTGACCATCGTCAGCCATACCGAACCGATGGATATCGGCATCTATGCGCGGCCTGACTATTATTTTCAATATGACAGCACTGATTTTCAGGCTCTGATGGATACTCTGAATTCCACAACAGACCCTGAGGAACGGTCCAGACTGCTGGGCGAAGCACAGCGGTTGATCTCGTCCGATTACGTCAACGGATACCTATTTCAGCTGGCCAAATTAGGCGTGGCTAAGGCGGGCGTTCAGGGTCTTTGGGAAAACGCGCCCACCGCGGCAATAGACCTGACAGCAATCAGCTGGTCCGAATAACAAAAAAAGTCGGGGCCGCAGCCTGCGGCCCCGGCCAGTTCCCGTTTTAGTGTAAGCTTGGTTATGACCGTGTTCCGTGTCCTTATTCTGTTTGTTTTCACAGTTTGCCTGACTTTCGTATCTGTTGGGCAGACAGCAGCCCAGAACGTTCTCGACAGCCGATTGGACGCATTGGTTGGGACCCCAGAGAACCCCCTGGACGTTGGCATAGGCATAAAGATCGACCAGATCACCAGCGTTGACCAAAAGGCTGAAAACTACGGTGCCGTTGTTGTGCTGCGGGTCGAA
This sequence comes from Ruegeria sp. HKCCD6426, assembly GCF_057221115.1. Lineage (NCBI taxonomy): Bacteria > Pseudomonadati > Pseudomonadota > Alphaproteobacteria > Rhodobacterales > Roseobacteraceae > Ruegeria > Ruegeria sp. HKCCD6426. Next base: position 661,421 of record NZ_JBWVBF010000002.1, read on the forward strand.
TGGACCGACCCTGCACTGGCGTTTGACGCGCAAGAGCTGGGGCGTGACATCAAGGTCTTCAACCCACCAGCGCTTGCGGATCACGCCGCTGAAATCGGCACTGTGCTGCCTGCTTTCGTCATCCACAATCAGCAATCGAATAAGTGGATTCATGAATCTGCGGCTTCTCTGCGGTCTAACGGGAAAGTTGTGTATGTCGAGAAATCTTCGCTGACATTGCAGGCACCGCATTTTGATTTTCGTAAGTACCCTTTCGATACGCAGGAGTTCCATTTTGACGTCGTGTCGATCTTCCCATCCGACTACGTGTCCTATTACCCGCTGGATGAATTCTCGGGCCTTGGCGATCTGCTGGGCGAGGAAGAGTGGATTCTGGACAATGCTCGGGTAGAAGCTTCCAGTGTTGTCGGCTTGTCAGGCCGGGAAAGTGATCAAGTTGCCCTGATCTTCGACGGTAACCGCCACCTGACCTATTACGTTATTCGGGTGTTTCTGCCGATGCTGGTTCTGATAACGGTCGGCTGGGCGCTGTTTTTCCTTGATGAATACCGGAGGCGTATCGAAATCGCAGGGGGCAACCTGCTGGTTTTCGTGGCGTTTAACTGGGCGATCTCCGCCGATCTACCGAAACTGGGCTATCTGACGTTTCTGGATTTCATCCTGCAATGCATGTTTCTGATGACGGGGGCACTGATTGTTTTCAATGTCGCCCTGCGCAAGCTCAAGGTATCCGGGCGCGAAGGAGCGGCCAGACTATTGGACAATTACGCGATCAAGTGGATTTACCCACTGGGGTACGCCGCAATCGTCGGGTACGCGGTTTTTGCCTATCTTCTGGTGCCTTAGATGCTGGACCCGCGCGGTATGTGCGCCTAACGTCTGAACCATGCTCCGCTATGCCCTCAAACGCCTGATATCGCTGGTGATCAGCCTGATTGTCGCTTCGGTGGTAATCTTTGCAGTTATAGAAGTTGCTCCGGGTGATCCGGCGTCGTTCATGCTGGGTGTAAATGCGCAGGCGGATACTCTGGCGGCGTTGAGGGCCGAGCTCGGATTGGATGTCTCCAAAATGCAGCGATACTTCAACTGGGTTGGCGGGATGATGGTTGGAGATTTTGGCACTTCTTATACCTATCGCACACCGGTGTCGCAGATGATCGCCGACCGCTTGTGGGTATCTTTGCCGCTCGCACTTTACGCGTTGACTCTATCGACTCTGATCGCCTTCCCAGCCGGGATCTACGCTGCCGCCCGCCGCGGCAAACCGGGGGATCTGGCGGTTATGGGCGCGACGCAGCTGGGCATCGCAGTCCCGAATTTCTGGTTTGCCATGATGTTGGTGCTGATCTTTGCCATCAACCTGCGCTGGTTCAATGCTGGCGGCTTTTCCGGCTGGGAAACGGGGATCTGGACCGGGCTGCACTCTCTGACCTTGCCAGCCATCGCGCTGGCCCTGCCGCAAGCCGCCATTCTGGCGCGTGTCATGCGGTCGGCCCTGCTGGATATACTGGGCGAGGATTTCATGCGTACCGCCCGTGCCAAGGGTCTCAACCGCCGACAGGCGCTCTGGCGGCACGGGGTACGCAATGCGTTGATCCCGGTTCTGACTATCATCGGGTTGCAGTTTTCCTTCCTGTTGGCGGGCTCGATCATCATCGAGCAGGTGTTCTACCTGCCCGGCCTTGGGCGGTTGGTGTTTCAGGCCATTTCTGCCCGCGACTTGATCGTGGTCGAGTCGGTCGTCATGCTGCTTGTCTTTGCCGTCATCACCGTTAATTTTCTGGTCGATCTGGCCTATGCCGCAGTTGATCCCAGGCTAAGGAGCAGGACATGAGCCGTAACCTGATCCTTGGCGCGTGCCTGTCTTCGCTGGTTCTGCTGGCTGCATTGGTGTCGTTTGTCTGGACGCCCTATGACTATGCCGCGCTCAACATCCCGGCCAAGTTGCAACCACCCAACGCGCAGCACTGGTTCGGAACGGATCATTTCGGGCGCGATATGTTTTCGATGATCATGGTGGGTGCGCGGACGTCGATTGCGGTTGCTCTGGTCGCTGTCGGGATCGGTATGGCGCTGGGCGTGCCGTTGGGTCTGGCCGCGGCAGCGCGTAAGGGCTCCTGGGTGGACGAGGTAATTATGCGCGGCAACGATCTGGTTTTCGCTTTCCCTTCGCTGGTTATCGCTATCCTGATTACAGCGGTCTTCGGTGCTGGCGCGATCAACGCCATCATCGCCATCGGTATTTTCAACATCCCTGTCTTCGCCCGCATCACCCGCGGCGCAGCGCTGTCATTGTGGGAGCGTGAATACATTCTTGCCGCCCGTGTCGCGGGTAAGGGAGCGGCGCGGATATCGGCAGAGCACATCCTGCCCAATGTGGCAAACCTGCTGATCGTACAGGGAACGATTCAGTTTTCGCTGGGAATCCTGGCCGAAGCTGGCCTTTCCTATGTGGGCCTAGGTGCGCAACCCCCGACGCCTAGCTGGGGTCGAATGTTGGCCGACGCGCAGACAATGGTCAGTTTTGCCCCGCATTTGGCTCTGATTCCGGGTTTAGCCATCATCGTGACAGTGCTGGGCCTGAACCTGTTGGGAGATGGTCTGCGAGACTGGCTGGACCCGCGCATCAGGGTGGCCCGCGCATGAGTTTGCTGCAGATCGATAACCTTTCGCTGACGATTCACGGGGCGCCAATTCTCAAACGGGTCAGCCTGGCGATTGAACCGGGGCAGATCGCCGCTGTGACCGGGGAAAGTGGGTCGGGCAAGTCGATGACCGCGCTGGCTGTCATGCAGCTGTTACCAAGCGGAGCAGAGCCTTGCGGAGCCATTTTGTTGGATGGCATCAACTTGCTGGACTGTTCTGAATCACAGATGTGTGCTCTGCGCGGTGCGTCGATCGGGATGGTGTTCCAAGAGCCGATGACCGCCCTGAACCCGGTCAAGACGATAGGGGATCAGGTAACCGAAACCATCCTGATTCATAAAGCCATGCCGCCGCCCGAGGCGCGTTTGCGCGCGCAGGAGGTTCTGACCCGGGTCGGCATGCCCCCCCACAAGTTCCCGCTGTCCCGCTACCCTCATGAACTATCCGGCGGTCAACGCCAGCGTGTCGTGATCGCGATGGCCATTGCTTTGCGCCCACGGCTGCTGATCGCGGATGAGCCGACCACGGCCTTGGACGTGACAACACAGGCTCAAATCCTGAACCTGCTGAAGGGGCTGGTTCGTGAATATGGTATGGGCTTGCTGATGATTACTCACGATCTGGCAGTTGTGGCAGACATGGCAGATCAGATCGTCGTCATGCGTCACGGCGAGGTTGTTGAATCAGGTGCGACCGACCATCTGCTGCGGCATATGCAACACCCCTACACCCGAATGTTGTTTGAAGCGTCCAGCCATCAGGTCTCGCTGCCCGAGACATTGAACCCGCGTCCTTTGCTTGAGGTCGCTGATGTTGTCCGTGACTACCGCTTGCCACGCAAGCGCCTGTTTGCTGCGCCAGATCATCACCGCGCTGTGGATCAGGTCAGTTTTACCCTGAACCGGGGCGAACGATTGGGTTTGGTTGGCGAGTCTGGGTGCGGGAAATCGACCCTAACTAGGGCGATTCTGGGATTAGAGGAAGTGCAAGGTGGCAAAATTCTGTTGGACGGGAAGTCCGTGTACACTGGTCACAAGCCCAACCTTGCCGTGCGCCGCAAGATGCAGGTGGTGTTTCAGGATCCGTTCGGCAGCTTTAACCCTCGACATCGCGTTGCCCGCCTGATTACCGAGCCGTTCCACTTGTTGGAGACCGCTCCGGTTGGTTCAGAACGTCAGGACCGCATAGCAGAAACGCTGACGGCCGTTGGTCTCAACCCGGATGACGCGGGGAAATACATCCACGAGTTTTCAGGTGGTCAGCGTCAGCGTATCGCCATCGCGCGCGCACTGATGATCCGGCCGGAACTGATTCTGTTTGACGAAGCGGTCTCTGCACTCGATGTCTCGGTCCGGGCGCAGATATTGGACCTTCTGGCTGAACTCTGTGAAGCTTATGATCTGACCTATCTGTTCATCAGCCATGATCTGAGTGTCGTACGCACAATCACCGATCGCGTTATGGTGATGCAGGCGGGCAAGATTGTGGAACAAGGCGAAACCGAACAGGTCTTTGCGAACCCAATTCATCCCTATACCCAAAAACTGATCGAAGCGGCGCCAACCTTGCCTGATGTCAGCCAAGAAATACCGCCAAATCCCTATGTTAGAGCCTGAACAGGAGCATCTCATGTCTCACCCTCTTTGGTTCGATCCCAGCCTGTGCCTGATCGGTGGGGCATGGGTTAAACCCAAGTCCTCTGCGACTCTGCCTTTGGTAAACCCGTCGGATGGAACGGAGATTTGCCAGATTGCGCGTGGCGGGGCAAAGGATGTCGAGTTGGCCGTACATGCTGCCCGATCAGCGCTGGATGGCGAATGGGGTCGTATGAGTTCTTTGGAGCGGGGTCGCGTCCTGTCGCGTCTGGGGCAGCTGGTGCTGGAGCGTGTCGACGACTTGGCTTTGATCGAAGCAATGGATGTCGGCAAACCGTTGACGCAGGCCCGCGCCGACGCGTTGGCATTGGCGCGGTACTGCGAGTTTTACGGGGGTGCCGCAGACAAAGTGATGGGGGAAACGATTCCCTATCTGGATGGGTACACGGTGTACACTCTGCGCGAACCACACGGGGTGACGGGCCATATCGTGCCGTGGAACTATCCGATGCAGATCATCGGCCGCTCGGTCGGGGCGGCGCTGGCGATGGGCAATGCCTGCGTGTTGAAACCAGCTGAGGAGGCTTGTCTTACAGCGTTGGCCTTTGCCCATCTTGCAGTCGAGGCAGGATTGCCTGCTGGTGCGTTGAACGTCGTTCCCGGACTGGGAACTGAGGCAGGCGCGGCTTTGTCGGGGCATCCTGGCGTCAATCATGTATCTTTCACCGGATCGGTGGCGACGGGCGTGCTGGTGCAGCAGGCGGCGGGGCGCAATGTTGTACCGGTAACACTGGAACTGGGTGGAAAATCGCCACAACTGGTCTTTGACGATGCCGATCTTGAGGCCGCTTTGCCATTTCTGGTGAACGCAGGCATTCAGAACGCGGGGCAAACCTGTTCAGCTTCTTCGCGCATTCTTGTGCAACGCGGCGTGTACGAGCAGGTAAAAGCAATGATGTCTGAAGCCTATGCGCAACTTACTGTAGGCCCGGCGATTCAGGATCTGCGCGTTGGCCCGCTGATTTCCGAGCGTCAGAAACAGATCGTGACCAGCTTTGTCGAGAAAGGATCCGACCTTACCATAACCGCACAAGGGCAGATCGTGGAACAGGCTCCGGACGCAGGTGCTTATGTACGCCCGACATTGTTTTCTGATGTCCCGTCCGATCACGTGTTGGCAAGGGACGAGGTATTCGGTCCGGTTCAGGTTCTGATACCGTTCGAAACCGAAGAACAGGCTCTAACTATAGCAAATAGTACCGATTATGGCCTTGTCGCCAGTATCTGGACCCGCAACGGCGCCCGGCAGATGCGGCTGGCGAAACGCCTGCATTCGGGGCAGGTCTTCATCAACAATTACGGTGCAGGCGGCGGTGTTGAGCTGCCTTTTGGTGGTGTCGGAAAATCCGGTCATGGCCGCGAAAAGGGGTTCGAGGCGCTTTATGGTTTTTCTCAGCTAAAAACGGTCGCTGCGTATCATGGGTAGACCTTAGACGATTACTTCGAACGCTTCTTGTTCGCCGACACCGAACACTTTTTTGTATCGCGCTATTTCGTCAGCCGGGCCCATGGCTTTTTCCGGGTTGTCCGACAGTTTGACGGTTGGCCGCCCATTGGCCGACACTGCCTTGCACACCAGCGAAAACGGCGCGAGCGCATCTTTGGGAACCAGCCCCCTGAAATCATTGGTAAGCAACGTTCCCCAACCAAAGGACACCTTTGTCCGATTGGAGAATTGGGCGTGCAGTTCGCGAATTTTGCCCACGTCCAGGCCGTCCGAGAAGATGATCCGTTTTTGTAGCGGGTCCTCGCCCCGTGAATTCCACCAGTCGATTGCGATTTCTGCACCGGTAGCCGGGTCTCCGCTGTCGATACGGATGCCGGTCCATCCGGCCAGCCAGTCGGGTGCGTTGTCCAGAAAACCCTTGGTGCCGTAGGTATCCGGCAGAATGATACGCAGATTGCCATCATGCTCTTCATGCCAGTCGCTGAGAACGTCATAGGGCGCGCGCTCAAGCTCCGCGTCTGTTTCGGCCAAGGCGGAATAGACCATAGGCAGTTCGTGTGCGTTTGTACCGATTGCCTCGACCTCGCGCCGCATGGCGATCAGGCAATTGGATGTTCCTGTAAAGGCCGATCCCAATCCTTCAATCATCGCCTGCGCGCACCAGTCCTGCCACAGGAAGGAGTGTCGGCGCCGAGTGCCGAAATCCGCGATGCTGAGACCTTCGACATCGCGCAGCTGGTCGATCTTTTCCCAAACCCGTGTCATCGCACGGGCATAGAGTACCTGTAGTTCGAACCTGCGCATGTCGTTCAACACCGCACGTGACCGCAGCTCCATCAGAACGGCCAATGCCGGGATTTCCCACAACATGACTTCGTGCCACTTACCCTCAAAAGTCAGTTCATACTGATCTCCCTTGCGTTCAAGGTGATAGGGCGGAAGGCGCAGATTTTCGAACCACTCCATGAAATCCGAGCGAAACATCTGTCTTTTGCCGTAGAACAAGTTGCCACGCAGCCATGTGCTTTCGCCTCGGCTGAGGCTGAGTGATCGAATGTGGTCAAGCTGTTCGCGCAGCTCTCCTTCGTCGATCAGGTGGGCCAGCGGGACGTGATTCGAACGGTTAATCAGCGAAAAAACAACATCGGTTTGAGGCTTATTTCGAAACACTGACTGGCACATCAGCAGTTTGTAGAAGTCCGTGTCGATTAAAGACCTGATAATTGGGTCTATTTTCCATTTATGATTGTACACACGCGTCGCGATGTCGACCATGAGGAGCTCCTGCGATTTCCGTTGTTAGATCAATCGAAGCGGTGATTGGCAAGAGTCGCCAAATTGGTAACAATGCCAAGGTCAAGTCACATTGCGGGCTTATTATGAGTTCTCTTCACCATTTAGTGAGGGGGTGGGGATGGTAGAAAAGGTTAAGTTTTGTGAATGGGTCTTGAGTACGATTTTGACATAGTTGCGATTGCACCTGACGAAGTTGACCCGGAACATGGGTTTGCGGCCATGACCGGCACGCGACCGGTGCGCGCGTTGTTTCGGGATTTCCACACCGCTCAGGCATTGCGATCGGCGTCGCCCAAGATTCGCAGGATCTTCCTGGAATCCGGGTTCAGCCTGGAAACGCGCAATGGCGGTGGGCGCCGCGGCTATTACCCGCCCGAAGATTCAGTTGATCGTGATCGCATTCTCAGGCGGTTGTTCACGAATATCAGAAACATGGGCCTGCAGGGTGAATATTGCGGTGAGTTCGATTTCTGGGAGTTCCTGCATCATGTCAGGACTGCAAAGCCTGGTGAGGTGCGTGTAAACGGCAAGCCAGAAAAACTGCCAAAGCTTCAGCAGCCAGTCAGCGCACCGCCAGAGCGCCGGACGGTCGTTGGACGCGTCGGCTTTGCACTGGCGACGGCAGTTATTCTGTTTATTGTCCTGAAATACTTGGCCGAACGCGGCGCGGCGCCTTAACCGCTAAACTAGCGATACACCAGCCGCGCGCATCGCTTGCTCTGCTGCGGCCAGCGACCCGTCCATGTCGATTGCACGGCAGGCGGCCATATTGACCGTCACGTCAAAGCCCAGCAGGGTAGCGTCCACAGCCGAGTAATACACACAGAAGTCGGTGGCCAACCCAACCAGTGTCAGTTGTCGGATCCCGCGCGTATCCAGATAGCCTTTGAGGCCTGTGGGGGTTTCCCGGTCGTTCTCAAAGAACGCGGAATAGCTGTCGATAGCGCTGCGAAACCCTTTTCGCAGGATCAGATCGGCATCCGTGCGCAAGTCTGGGTGAAACGCTGCGCCTTCAGTTCCCTGAACGCAATGGTCGGGCCACAGCACTTGCGGGCCATAGGACATCTCGGTCATCTCAAACGGAGCCTTGCCCGGATGCGAACTTGCGAACGAGGTATGACCCGCCGGGTGCCAGTCCTGCGTCAGGATGACGGCGTCGAACTGGTCCATCATCTCATTGATCGGGGCAACAATCTGATCCCCTCCAGATACGGCCAGGGCTCCGCCGGGGCAGAAGTCATTCTGGACGTCGATAACGATCAGAGCATGGGTCATGGAGGCCTCCTGTATAAGGTCTATCGGTATGGGGAGGGGCAGTGGTCGTCAATCCGCTCTCTTGCGTCTGATCCGCGCGGGTCTTAAATCGCGCCCATGTACATGATTGCCGCACTATACCATTTCACCCGGTTTTCGGACCCTGAAGCTTTGCGTCCCGGGCTGTTGGCCCTGTGTCGCGCGCAGTCCGTCAGGGGCACGCTGCTGTTGGCGCATGAGGGGATCAACGGCACGATAGCCGGCCCACGCGCAGGAGTTGACGCGGTTCTGGCACATATCCGCGCCTTGCCCGGATGCGACGGGTTGGATTGGAAAGAAGCCACTTCCGAACACCCTCCATTCGGCAAGATGAAAGTACGTCTGAAAAAAGAGATCGTAACGATGGGCCAGCCGGATATCGATCCACGCGCCAGCGTAGGCCATTACGTCGAGCCCGAGGACTGGAATGATCTGATCCGCTCGGACGACGTAGTGGTGATCGACACACGTAATAACTATGAAGTGGCCGTTGGTACTTTTGAAGGTGCGATAGATCCTAATACTGGCAGTTTTCGTGAATTTCCCACCTGGTGGGAGGCCAATAAAGACCGGTTTCACAACAAACGTGTCGCCATGTTTTGTACCGGCGGAATACGGTGTGAGAAGTCGACGAACTATCTGCTGGGGCAGGGGGTCGAGGATGTCTATCACCTGAAAGGTGGCATTCTGCGGTATCTCGAGGAAATGCTTGAAGAAGACAGTACGTGGCAAGGCGAGTGCTTCGTGTTCGACAATCGCGTCTCGGTTGGTCATGGCTTGACTGAGGGGCCGCATAAACTGTGCCATGGCTGCCGTCGTCCGATCCTGCCCGAAGACATGAAACGCTCGGAATACGAGCATGGCGTGTCTTGTCACCAATGCATCAATGAAACCTCCGAGGCGGATAAGATGCGGTTCCGCGAACGGCAAAAGCAAATTCTGTTGGCGCGTTCGCGAGGGAACGAGCATCTGGGTTCGGATTGATTTCGGCTTGCAGGCTGGTGCAGGAAACCGGATGATCCCACGCAAACCAGCATGATGGATCGTTAATGTCCCACGAGCCCAGAACCTTGGAAGAATGGAAATCGACCTTTTTGGCGGCACTCGGGCTGGTTCTGGCCAGTTTTCTTGCGTGGTTCGGGCTGTCGCGGCTTAGCGAAGCCACCGCTGGGGACACGATCGGCACAATCGCCGCGGTGGGTTTGGTAATCTGGATCGTGTCACAGTCCTGGTACTACATGACCCAGGTGGAATCGCCACGACGGCTATTGTTCCTGATGGGAGTGTCCTTCATCCAGGTTGTACCTTTCCTGTTCGCAGCCGTTTATGGCGCGTTCGGGTATAACGAGCATTGTGTCATCGGCGCTCATGGACCGGCCGACATCTTGTATTTCTCGTACGTCACCTTCACCACGGTCGGATATGGCGACATGTCACCTACAGGCTTGTGCCGTGGGTTGGCCGTGGCCGAAGCCGTGACAGGGTATATCCTGCTGGGCATGTTTGTCGCTGCTGCGGTCGCCCTCTACGCTCGCAATCACGGCAAATAAGGCTCTAAACCGGGGCTATTTATTCAGATCGATCCATTGTGACATCATCTGTTTATCGCGAAAACACTCGCTTGGAATCGGGCGGCGTTTGCTGCGGGAAATCCGCTCGGCGAAGGCGACTTGTTTGCCGGTCGGGTAATTGGAAAAGGGCGACGTGTCCTGCGGTTTGTGCGCCGAAATCCAGTCTGACATAGACTTGCGATCGCGCTGCGCCTCGACCGGAATTTCCAGGGCCGATTGTTGTGCGATTGCGCGGGCATATCGCATCTGCCGATCCGTGACCGGAAGAAGGTAGTAATCGTTGCTGGGTGCATCGAACCAGCTTTGACGGGCTGCGTTGGCCATAGCTCGAAAACCTCCGTTCCACCTGCGACACCTTGTGGAACAAATATAGAACATTTTAGGAACTTTTTCAAGATTTCAGCTGGCGGAGGCACTTGTCGCGCCATTCTCAATCCAACTTGTCCCACCGTCACGCGGCCAACAACGGCGCGTTTTCCACGCGCTCAATACCTATCAATGAGTGATCTTCCGATAATTCAACCCACGGTCGGTCATATCTTCGCGCCCGATGGCACAAGCGGCGGTGCTCCGCTCATGGCGCGCTGGGATAGACTGGCAGAACACCCATTCGAAGAAGACCAGCCCGTCGTGTTTGTTTCACTTCCGGCCATTCATGCTCTGTTCCCGACATTTCGCGTCGGGAACAGAGCATCAGTGGGGTGCGGTCTGTGGCTGACTTTCGGAAATGGATGCATTCAGGAGAGAACCCATGAAAACCCATGCGCAGGCGGTAGTGATTGGAGGCGGTCTGGTCGGCTGTTCAATCCTGTATCATCTTGCAAAGCTGGGCTGGCGCGATGTTGTTTTGCTGGAACGGGATGAACTGACCAGCGGTTCGACCTGGCATGCAGCGGCGAACATTCACGGGCTGCATGACAACAACAACGTGACGCGCATCCAGCACTACACGATGAATCTGTACAAAGAGCTGGAGAAAGAAACCGGGCAGGGTTGCGGCGTTTTTCAGCCCGGATCGCTCTATTTGGCGCAGACCGAAGATCGCGAGCACCAATTGCGCCTGCAAGAGGCGAAGGCAAAGTTCTATGGTCTGAACTTCTATGAAATCAGCCGCGCGCAGGCGAAAGAGCTGCACCCGTTGGCGCAGTTCGATGACATTCGCTGCATCATGTATGAACCCGATGGCGGCAATGTCGATCCGTCCGGCGTGACCATGGCCTATGCCGCGGGGGCACGGGCAATGGGCGCCACGATCGAGCGGTTTTGCCCCGTAATAGGGACTGATCAGCAGCCCGATGGGTCATGGATCGTTCGCACAAAGAAGGGCGACATTCACGCGCAATGGGTGGTCAATGCGGGCGGTCTCTGGGGGCGCGAAGTCGCGGCTTTGGCCGGGATCGAACTGCCGTTGCAACCGACTGAGCATCAGTATTTCGTCACCGAAGCAATTGATGAGGTCGCAAGCCTAGGCCGTCGCTTGCCGTCCATCGCCGACCGAGACGGCGAGTATTACTTCCGCCAGGAAGGCAACGGTCTGTTAATCGGCGCCTATGAGAAGGACATGCGGTTCTGGGCCGAAGACGGAACACCGCTGGACTTTGCCCATGACCTGTTCCCCGACGATCTGGACCGGATCATGGAAAACGTCATTCGTGCCACTGAAAGGGTGCCGGCCGCTGCCACGGCCGGCGTCAAACGGGTGATCAACGGCCCGATGATCTGGTCGCCGGATTCGAACGCAATCTGGGGGCCAGTGCCAGAGCTGAAGAATTACTTCTGCTGTACCGGCATCATCCCCGGTTTCTCGCAATCCGGCGGTCTGGGCCTGCTGGCCGCGCAGTGGATGATCGAGGGCGAGCCGCAATACGACATGTTCGCGTGGGATCTGGCCCGTTTCGGCGACTGGGCTGATAAGGCCTTCACCAAGGCACGTGTCGAAGATGCCTATACACACCGGTTCGCGATTCACTTCCCAAACGAGGAACGCAGCGCAGGTCGCCCCGCGCGCGTGCGGCCCGCCTACCGGATGCAGCAGGACATGGGCTGCGTCTTCGGCCTGAACTGCGGTTGGGAGCACCCGCTATGGTTCGCAGATCAACCCGGCACGGTTGAGACCAACGGCTTCACTCGCCAGAACTGGTGGGAACCCGTCGGGCGGGAGGTCCGAATGCTGCGCGAACATGTTGGTGTCATCGATATCTCGAATTTCGCCAATTACACGATCAAGGGACCGGGTGCCCATGACTGGCTGGAAGCCCTCGTCGCAAACCGGGTGCCGACCGAGGTAGGACGCTCGTGCCTGACGCCGCTGATTTCAGTGCGTGGCGGGGTGGCCGGTGATTTCACGATCACCAAGGTGGCCGAAGACGAATACATGATGATCGGGTCCGGTATGGCCGAGCGTTACCATCAGCGGTTCTTCAACATGGTGAAGCTGCCGGAAGGCACAACGCTCGAGGTCGCCACCAATCGCATCGCGGGCTTCAACGTCGCTGGTCCAAGGGCGCGGGATGCCCTGCAACAGTTGACCAACGCAGATTTGTCGAACGAGGCGTTCCGATTCATGCGCTCGTCAACCATCGAAGTTGCCGGCGTCACTTGCCTGGCGATCCGAGTCAGCTTTTCCGGTGATCTGGGATGGGAGCTTCATTGCGTCGAAGAAGACCAGATCAGGCTCTATTCCGCGCTATTGGAGACTGTAAGACGATTTGACGGCGGTCCGGTTGGGGGCCGAGCTTTGGGTTCGCTGCGGATCGAGAAGGGTTATGGATCGTGGGGTCGCGAGTATTCACAGGAATACTGGCCGCAAGAGGTCGGATTGTCCGGGCTGATCAAGCTCGACAAAGACTTCCTGCACAAGGAGGCGTATCTGGCGGTCAAGGACAACGCACCGCGCGAGGTGTTGTCGATCTTTGAAGTTGAAGAGGACAACGCAGACGCGACCGGCGGCGAGCCGATCTTTACTGCCGACGGAAAGCCTGTAGGCCGCGTGACCTCTGGCGCTTATGGCTATTCGGTAGGTAAATCCCTTGCCATCGGCTATGCCGATCCGAACGCAGCACAACCAGGTGACACCGTCGAGATATTCATCCTCGGAAAACCACACACAGCCAAGATCCTCTCAAACGCGCCATTCGACCCGAAAGGAAACCGTCTTAGGGGAATCTCAACCGCTCAGATGGAAACAGCCGAATGACCAGCACTTTTGATCGCGTCGCAGAATTCACGCTGTCCCGTCCTGCTGACGAGATGCCCGACAGCGCCCACGAGGCAGCCGCGCTGATGTTGCTGGACACGATGGGTGTTCTGATCGCTGCAGGTCCGATGGAGGCAGGAGTTATTGCCCGCGAAACGGCGGCGTCACTTTATGCCAGCTCCGACCCGACTTACAGCGCGCGCATGTTGTTTGACGGCCGCACGGTCAGTCTGGCCGGCGCTGCTTACGCGGCCGCGACCCAGACTGATAATCTCGACGCCCATGACGGCTTCAATCCGACCAAAGGCCATATCGGCGTGGTCGTGGTACCTGCCCTTGCAGCACTGGCCGAGCATTGCCCTGATCTGACCGGTCGCGACGCGCTATCTGCGGTGATAACCGGGTATGAGATTGCTGGACGCGCGGGTCTGGCGTTGCACGCTACCGTCAGTGATTACCACACTTCGGGTGCTTGGAATGCACTGGGGGTTGCGGCCATGGCCGCGCGGCTGCGTGGTTTTTCGCCTGATCAGCTGCGTCAGGCTTTTGGTATTGCGGAGTATCACGGACCGCGCAGTCAGATGATGCGCGAGATCTCCAATCCTACCATGTTGCATGACGGATCAGGTTGGGGTGCCTTGGCGGGCATGTCGGCTGCAATTCTAGCAGAACGCGGATTCACCGGTGCGCCGGCGATTACTATAGAAGAAGATCGTGCAGCTCCCTTCTGGGACGATCTGGGCACAGTCTGGCAGATGAGTCAGCAGTATGTGAAACCCTATCCGATCTGCCGATGGGCTCATGCGGCCATAGACGGCGCCCGGCTTTTGATGCGGCAGCACGACCTGAGCCACCAGCAGATTGAAAGCATTCAAATCAACAGTTTCCACGAAGCCGCCTGCTTGTTTCCGGGCCTGCCGGAAACCACATCCCAGGCACAGTATTCCTTGCCATTCGCTGTTGCGGTTCAAACAATTCACGGTCGAATTGGTGTCGAGCATATTTCAGGAACAGGCCTGTCAGATCCGGTTGTTGCAGACCTGATCAAGCGCATTCAAGTCGCCGAAAGTGACCGCCACAACGCGCGTTTCCCGCAAGGACGTTGGGCCGATGTCCAAATTATCACCAAAGATGGTCGGAACCTTCGTTCTGGAGATCTGAATGCCCGAGGCGGCCCCGACGTGCCGTTTAGCCGGCAGGAAATTGTCGAGAAGTTCAAGGAATTCTCGGTTCCTTTCATCGGTGAGACGCGTGCGGACAAGATCGAGGCAGCTATCCTTGGGCTTGTTGAGACGAACGCACGGTATTCCGAGTTATCGAAGCTGCTTTTCGATCCGCCGGAAGGACGAAGCGCCTAAGCCGGTTACTTGTCAAAAAGCCAGCGTTAGTGTCTGTTTTCACTGTTTCAGAAACTAGTAGTTTGTTTGGGCTGTGCGCCGGACTTTCCGCGAAAAATTGCTGGTGCGACACCGAACAGAACTTCCAAAAGAACGCACCGTGCCCCCAAGTTTTACGAGGAATGCCGAACTGGCTTGGATTGCGATCAGCTTTTGATTTCGGCGGATTCTAAGAACGTTTCCTGCTATCTAATCAGCTGTATCTTCGCCCAGAATGGCGAACAATTCGCCGATTTTCCTTCGAACAGTCGCGCTATCCTGCAACAATTCCATCGCATCGGCCATCGGCTTATCTGGCTGGCGATCAACCGGTTTTTCCAGCAATAGACTCAATTTGGCCAGAGCGCTGTACATTCCTGAGGCATCACTCTCGGTGTTCTCCAACAACCCTGCCCGCCAGAAGTTTCGGTCGGCTTCAGTGGTTTCGCCGATATCTTTCAGAACCATCGCCGCGCCGGCAAAATCCTGACTGACCACGAGCGCCTGCGCCCGTATACGTTGGGCGGCCTCCGAGTTATCCCCGGATAGCTCCAACAAGGCTTGTCGCGGTCGCGCCTGATGTAGTGACGCACGGGCACGAAGGTGAGATCTGTCCAAGCGGCGCGCGTTGTCCGTTTTCCGGTTCGCCAGGGTAAACCCAAGCTTTGCAAATCCCAAACTTGTCAGACGTTCAGAAAGGGAAATGGCTGTATCCGTCTTCATGGCTTCACGCCGTTCTTCCGAAAGGCTCAATACGTGACTCAGAAAAGTCACGTCGTCCGCGCGCTCGGCCAGAAGTAGCAAGATTTGATTGTGCGTTCTGCGCCAACCCTTGTCATTCGGGGATGACGGAACTTGTTTCATTGCGGCTTCAAATTCCTGATTAAGACCTAAGGCCACCGCATGCGCGCGGGCCATCATGGGACCAATCTCTGATCTACGAAACTGAACCGCATAAGCCGCTGCAAGATCCAGTTCCTGTCCCGTAATCGCACCTCGATCGGACCATCTTTTGTCGATCAAACGAGCCAGCGCAAGGGGCGCTTCTATGGTAGCGTCCGGGGCCGTCGCTGCCGCGGTCAAAAAGTAGTCGGTTTGTTCGCTGTCTCCTTCGGCTGCCGCCACGCCAGCGTTGGCCAATGCCAGTTCAGGCCGATCATTCCCATCAAGCCGTTTGATCGCCCGCAATACACGTCGCGATGCCTCCAGCTTTCCGGCTTCTACGAATGTATCGGACAGGATCGGTCCCAGATGGTGTTTCAAGTGAGGGGGAAGACGAGCAAAGGAATGCTCGATTGCGTTTGACTGGTCATCCGCAGTCAAACGGCCTTCCGACAACAATGCCCAAAAAGCTGCGTCGCCTCCGCAACGCTGCTGATCCGCGAATGGGTTCGGACTGACTGCCTTCTGGCCGTCCATTATCCGTGCAATCGCCTCGATCCGGTCCCATGTCTCGATACGCTGAGGAGCCAGTTTCAATACCTGAACCGCCTCGGCGCCAAAGCCATAGTAGGTATAGAGTTTTGCCAGCATTTCCGCTCTTGTCGTGTCCAGCCGGTCAAATTCCTGGAACAAGCTAGTTCTCAACTCGGCCACTTGTTGCGGGAAAGGTCGAGAATCCGACCAGTTTTCAAACCCCAACTCTGCGTTCGCGATGCAGGTTGGCCGTGTGTCAACTTGCTGCAACGGAGATTTTTTTGACCCTGAAAACTCATCCAGAATCGACGAAACCTTCAGGTTGCGCGGCAGTTCAACGGGAATCTGTGTCGGCCCAAAGTATCCCGACTGCCGCGTGCCGACACCGGCCAGATCCAAATCAACGACCTCTCGGTCGGACCCTTGCAAGATCCGCGACATCAATTGGGTTTCAAATCCACGACGCTTTGTCTGCAGCAACAAGACCGAGAGATCCGAGCGCAGGGATTTTGGTGGCTCGGTCTTGCGCCCGCCGCCGCCCCTTCCCGGCAAAATTGGCGGGAGGGCTGCGGTTTCAGGAGGTGGCGCGTATTTACCCGGCGCAATATCCACGACGACCATTGTCTGGCGGTGCAAAAAGGCCTTGGCGATACACTCACACCCAAAGACCATTTCAAGCGCCGCGCCGGGTTCGGACTGAGACAAAGACGTCAGCCGCCCCTCGGACAGACGGTTAAAGACAGAACGGGTTTCGAACTCTGCGCCTTCAATGGCCAACGACAGGCGCGCACCGTTGGGCTGCGGCGTCAAATCCCAACCAGTGCCCGGGGGAACCTGAACCACAAGACGCGTGAATCCGTCATGTTCGCCGGACCGCACGCTGACGGATTGCGCCATAGTGCCCGATGCCAGAACAATCAGGACTAAGGTCAGGAGGAAGACGCGTGTCATGCGGCCGCCTGCTTCAGTTCTTTTAGTGCATCCTCAAGTTCCGAGAATCTAGGGCGATTGTGGGTAGGGGTGTTCTGGCGGCCTACCTCAATGCACATTGCAGCATTATGGTTGTGGAGATTTGCGACCAGAACCTCTTTGATCAATTGATAAAAATGGTTGTCCTCCTCTACCACGGCCTTGAGCTTTCCCGCGAAAGGTCCAACCAGACCATAGGCCAGAAACACGCCGAGGAATGTACCGACCAAGGCACCGCCAATGAGTTTCCCCAAAACTTCCGGAGGCTGATCAATCGAACCCATCGTCTTGATGACCCCCAACACGGCCGCCACAATTCCAAGTGCCGGCAACCCGTCTGCTACAGTTTGCAACGCATGGCTGGAATGCATGGCGTGATGGAAATTCGCGTCCATCCGTTTTTCCAGAACCTCTTCGACCTGGTGAGGATCATCGTAATTCATCGAGGCCGAACGCAGGGTGTCGCAGATCAGGTCCACTGCCTCTTTGTCGGCCTGAATTTTGGGGTAAGCCGAAAACAGGGCCGAGGATTGAGGATCTTCGACATGCTGTTCCACCTCAACAGGGTTAGTGCGCGCTATACGGATCAGCGAAAACAGCAGGCACAGCAGATCCCGATAATCTTCAGGTTTCCATTTCGGGCCTTTGAACACTTTGCCCATGTCTTTGGCGGTGTGTTTAACAGCACTCATGTCATTGCTGATCAGGAAGGCGCCAATAGCCGCACCGCCGATCATCATCATCTCAAAAGGCAACGATTTCATGATGATCGCCATCTTTCCCCCAGCGGCGAGGTAACCGCCGAAGACCATGACGAAGATAAAGGCAATTCCAATGATTCCGATCATGGGAGATCTCCAGCGTTTCGAAGAATGGATTGGCGGAGCATCTGAGCTACTCCTCAGGTGCCAGGGCATTGCGCCCGGCCATCACAACGCTAATCGTATAGGCCGCTTCGGGGCTGAGCCCGGCCATCACGCCCGCGGCTGCATCGGGTGGCATACGTGACAAGAAACCGGCTGCGAACACGGGGTCCATCGTCTCGAACAAATCCGCAGCATCCTTGGGCTTCATATTCTGATAAACATCCGTGAGCCGGGTCAGGTCGGATTCTGCGGCTTTGTCGGCAATTGCCAGTGTTTCGCGCAGCGACTCTTCCGCTTCCAGCAACGCGGTCAGGCGGCTTTCGATGGCGCGCTTTGCGATCTCCTGCGCCTTCTCCTGGTCCAAAAGAGTTGCTTCGCGGCGGTTCAAGTCCTCCTCACGACGGAGTAGGGCAGTCAACAGCACCTGCAATTCTGCCGGTGTGGTCCCTTCCGCAGAGGGCTTTCGGGTCGGGGCTGCAATGGGCTCGGCGCTGCGGGCCAGTGCCGGACCTGCTTCCACTCCCAGACGAATGGCTGCCGATCCAATCATGAGCAGAGATATCACTGTCAGAACGCCGCCACGTGGCCGTTTTGGCCTTGTGCGTGAGGGGGCTTTGATCATTGTGCCGCTCCGCCTTGCACACGCGCGTGGCGGAAAAACATGATCCCTTCCGGTGCTTTGGCTTCCTCCGACGCAGAACCCTTGTCTGCACCATGCTCTGTGGCAATCTCGACCGTAGCGGGTTCCTCTCCATCTGGCTCTTCGACCTTTTCCTTCAGGTCCTCCACGGGCTCTTGCGATGTGCTCTTTTGTGCTTGCTCATCGGGGATGACGTCATGCATCGACGCCATCATCAGTTCCAGCTTCTGCGCAACCTTTTCCGCATGCTCGGTTAGGTCCAGCAGTGACTTCCCGGATTGATCGGACGCTGCGCGAGCGGATTCCAACGAACCTTTCAGCTCATCCGCCTGCGCAGAGAGGACCGAAACAGCCCCGCCTACGCCTCTTTCAAGGTCGGTAAACCGCTTCAAGCGCCTTGCCAGAACAAAACAATAGAGACCTGCGCCAAGTGCGCCGGCGACCAGCAGAATATCGGCTATCAGTTCCAACTTCGCCTCCTAGTTCAACACGAATTCCATAACCAAGACGTCACGTACGCGCCCCTCGCCGACCACAATTCCAATACGCCGCAGCAGGTGCCCCCGGATGCGGACCAGAGCCAGCGAATCCTCAAGATCGCTCAGTTCAACCGCGCGGAGGTAGCCGTTCAGAACATCCATGATTCTCGGCAGCAGCTTTTCAATGTCCGCGACATAGTCAGTATTCACCTCAAGCTGGGCATGGAACTTCAGATGGCGAGAATCACCGGCATTGACCGAGATGATTACCGGCGGCAGGTCGACGAATCCGACATTGGGCAAGGCGTCTGGAGATATGCTCTGGTCCATTTCCGCAGCCTCTTTCGACATGGCTTTGCCTCCGATTGGCAATAGGCCAGAGCTGGTAAGGAAAAACCCGATCGCCGCGCCTGCGATGGCCAGAATCATCGCAATGATTATACCCTTTTTCCCTGATTTCTTAGGGGCTTCTGCCTCTTCGACTGTTGCGTCGGTCATGACGTCCTCATCCTTGCGTTCGACAAATGTCATAACCCCGCAGGGACTAACCGATTGTTAAGGGCAATCGTTCAAACAAAGGATGAGCCGCACAGAAAGTCGGCGAGTCGGAGGTGAGCGTGCAGCAGATCGGAGCTGTCTGGGCAAGTTTGGACAGGCGCAAACAAATCATAGTGGCTGGTGCCGTTGCGCTGGTGTTTCTGGGCGTTCTCGCCATGTCGCGGATCGCGACGGCGCCCTCGATGACGCTGCTTTATGCAGGGTTGGAAAGCGGTGCTGCCGGGGACATCGTGCGTTCGCTGGATCAGCGTGGCGTTCCTTACGAGATCAAAGGTGGGTCTATCTATGTACCCGGCGGGCAGCGGGACGAGCTGCGCATGACGTTGGCCAGTGAAGGGCTGCCGGCGAATGGCAACCGGGGATATGAGCTGCTGGATTCGCTAAGCGGTTTCGGAACCACGTCGCAGATGTTTGACGCAGCTTATTGGCGCGCAAAAGAAGGAGAGCTGGCACGTACAATTGTCGGCAGTCACCATATCAGTCAGACGCGCGTACACATCGCTAACGGATCGTCGAATCCGTTCCAGCGCAGTGTGGCCCCGACGGCGTCTGTTTATCTGGTGCCTTCGGGGGCTCAGATTACCGGAGATCAGGCCAAGGCGATCCGGTTCCTGGTTGCCTCGGCGGTCAGTGGACTGGCCCCCGAAAATGTCACGGTCATCGATTCGAATGGCGCCGTTATCGGCGTGCAGGATACCGCGGTTGCTGCCGATACGTCGGATGACAAGGCGAAACAGTTGCGCGAACGCGTGCTACGTCTAGTCGAGGCGCGGGTCGGTGCGGGCAATGCGGTTGTTGAGGTCAGCGTGGATACCGTGACCGAGACTGAGTCTATCCGGGAGCGGCGCTTTGATCCCAAGGGGCGCGTTGCCATCAGTACGGATGTCGAGGAACGGTCGGACAGCGCGCGCAATCAGTCTGCAGATGTGACTGTTGCGTCCAACCTCCCAGATGGCGATGGCGCCGGAGGTGATGAATCCAACTCAACTGCCACTCAAACCCGTGAGCGGGTAAATTACGAAGTTTCCGAAACGGAGCTGGAGGTGCATCGCGCACCCGGAGCGATCAAACGCCTGACGGTGGCTGTTCTTGTAAACGGCACGCGTACGGTTGGTGTCGACGGGGCGGAGGTCTTTGAACCGATACCTCAGCCCGAGCTTGATGCGCTGGAGGAGCTCGTGGCGTCGGCCGTTGGCTATGATGCTGAGCGTGGAGATGTGATTACGCTGAAGTCTCTGGACCTGCCTCTGGTTGAGCCGAAAGGCACATTGGTAGCTGCGTCGCTGTGGCAAAAGATCCATTTCGACGCCATGGCGTTGATCCAGATGACAGTATTGGCTCTTGTTTCCCTTGTTTTGGGTCTGTTTGTGATCCGACCTATCTTGACGAATTCGGCAACGATGCCCGCATTGTTGCCTGCGGGCGCTCAACCTCAGGCGGACGCTTCGTCCGTTTTGGTGGGGGAAATCGCCACAGATGACCCGCAGGAATTCACGCCCCTACCCAACCAAAGCCAGCAGAACGTCCCTGCAGTGACGGCTCGTCAAAGCGAAGATGCAGTCGATCGCCTGCGCGCCATGATCGGCGACAAACAGGAGGAAACCGTCGAAATCCTGCGCAGTTGGCTTGAAGAAAGCGAGGAGAAGGTGTGATGTCCATTGCTCACCTGCTCGAGGATTTCACGGTACAGGTTGGCGCCGTAGCGATACATCTGTTGGATGATGACGCGCTCGAGGAACAGCGCCTTGCTGCATTCGAGGCCGGTTACGGTGCCGGCTGGGAAGATGCCGTTCAGGCGCAGGAACAAGCGCGTGGACAAATAAGCGCCGAACTGTCCAGCACGCTGTCAGACCTGTCCTTTACCTATCATGAGGCGCTAACCCGCATGACGCTCTCGTTGGAGCCGATGTTTCAGAGCCTCGTTCAGACCGTCCTGCCTGAGATTTTGGACCAGAGCTTTGGACCGCGTTTGGTCGCTCAGCTGTGCGAGATGGCAAAAGACCAGATCGGGCAGCCGATGCTCTTACTGGTGCCCACAGGAACCGCAGAACAGGTTGAACCACTGATACCGCATGACTTTTCAGCGCAAGCTCGGGTTGTTGAAGATCCTGCACTGCAGCCTGGTCAGGCCAGGCTGCAGGTCGGCACCGCCAGGTCTGAGGTGGATTGCGAGGCGTTGCTGACCGCCATTTCCGGCGCATTCGACGCCCATGTTTTTGAAGCAAAAGAGGCTTTGTCAAATGAGTGATCCCCAAGCTCCCAAGTCTGAGAAATCCAACCCGTTCGAGACTGTTCCGATTGAGGTGACCGTCTCGGTTGGCCGCGCTCGTCCGTTGATCCGCGATTTGCTGAACATGGGTGAAAACGCCGTTCTGACGCTCGATAAGCGGATCGAGGACCCGGTGGATCTGTATGTCGGCGATCAACTTGTCGCTCGCGGCCTACTGGAAGAACTGGAAGGAGACCAGGCAGGGCAGCTTGCAGTGCGCTTGACCGAGATTTCGGATTTGCAGAACGGGATCGGATGATGCGCCATCTGTCCTGGTTGGCAGCGGCGCTGCTCTTGCTGCCTTCGGTGGCAGCCGCGCAGGAGTTGTCGCTATCTCTGGGTGAAGGGGGGTCGATTTCCTCCCGGACTATTCAGCTGATCTTGCTGATCACAGTGCTGAGCCTGGCACCGGGGATTGCGATCATGATCACCTGTTTTCCATTCCTTATTACGGTGCTGGCGATCTTACGGCAGGGTATCGGGTTACAGCAGTCACCGCCCAACATGCTGATCGTCAGCCTCGCTCTGTTTCTGACGTATTTCATCATGGAGCCCGTGTTTTCAGAGGCCTGGGTCACTGGCATTAAACCCTTGGTCGACGAAACCCTGGATGTTGAGCCTGCACTTGAAAGGGCCCTGATCCCATTTCGCGAATTCATGGCAGCTCGTCTGGATACAGAGACGTTTCAGGCCATGGCGTCACTGCGCCCGGATGGCGAGGCGATGCGATTGTCGCCTCAGGCACCTTTGTCCGTACTGATGCCTTCATTCATGCTGTCCGAAATTGCTCGGGCTTTTCAGATCGGATTCCTGATCTTCCTGCCTTTTCTGATCATCGACCTGGTTGTGGCGGCCGTCCTGATGTCGATGGGCATGATGATGGTGCCGCCAGCAACGGTATCGTTGCCGTTCAAGCTCGCTTTTTTCGTGATTGCCGATGGTTGGGCACTGATAGCTGGGGCACTGGTTCGCAGTTACGCGCCGTAACGCCTATTGCCGGGTGATCAATAACCGCGCACGCAGGCCTTGTTCCCCGGCTTCGAATTGCAGCGTACCACCGTGCTGCTCGGCAACGGTTGTGGCGATCGTCAGGCCCAACCCGAACCCGTCAGACGACCCGATATTCGAGCCGCGCCGAAATGGCGTCAGCAACGCTTCGATATCCTCGACAGACAGATCGGTACCCTTGTCCTCGACGATGATGGTGGCGGTTTGCGCGTCGGTTTCCAGCGCGACCTCGGCATGGCGTCCATATTTCAGGGCGTTGTCGATCAGGTTCGTCAATGCGCGTTTCAATGTGATCGGGCGCGCCGTGACCAGAATGCGCCGGGTTTCGGTCAGGGATCCCCGGCCCCTGCGGGACATGAAGACAGACGGAGCGCCTTCGACTGTAACCGGAGCCACTTCTTTCAGGGTCACGGGCTGTCCCATGTCTTGGTAATCGGCGACCATCGACTCGACGAGAGAGGTAAGTGAAATCTGACGCGGTTCCTCGACGCTCAGCTCGGAGCGCGTATAAGTTAGAACGCTTTCTATCATGCCGGTCATCTGGTCCACGTCGGCTTCGAGCTTTTCGCGCAATTCGGCGTCGGGGATCAGTGCGGCGCGCAGGCGGACGCGAGTCGCGGGCGTGCCCAGGTCATGGCTGACGCCTGACAAAACGATGGCACGTTTTTCCAGCTGTGAGCGCTCGTCATCCAGATGATCGTTTACGGCAGAAACCATCTCGCGCAGCTCTTCCGGCCCGTCTGCGTCATAGCTGTCAGGCCCACCGCGCCGCCTGCGGTCTCGCAGAGCCTGTGAGAAGCGGGTGAATGTGTCAGAGACATTTCCGACTGATGTCAGAATGACGGCCAAAGTTACGACGGCAGCGAGAATGGCAGGTAAGCGAAGGTCCGCAGGAGCCGCCTTGCATCCCCAGATACCGGTCCCGTCCACCTGTTGCCAAGGGCCGCGTCCGAATTGCGCTATCAGAATCGGTTCACTGCAATAAGTGGCAAGAAGGCGTGTCAGGTTGCCCAGTTTCTCTGGTCCGGTCTGGTCGCTTTCGGAAACGATGCCCGAAATCGGATAAACCAGCCGGTCCGACATCACCGCAAGCGTCAGTTCGCGTCCGCTTAGCGGCGAGGAGCTATCCGTCAGAATAGACAGGTTGGTGACAAAACGGCGGCCAGAGAACCCGGGCATTTGTTCGAACATGCCAGCTTCGGCGAGGGCGGCAGCCTCTGGGGGCAAAGGTGTTATGGAAATGGCGGTCGTCGGCGCGATGCCCGTGCGCAACTCTTCATAGACCGAAAACCCCGCCACGAAGGATCGCGTCAGGTACCTGTCCCAGGCTTGCGAGGAAGCAAACCACAGCCCAGCCGCCAGCAACCCCGAGGCAAATCCCCCTAAAGACCAGATCCAGCCCAGACTGCGCAGGCGCAGGGTCATGCGTCCTCTTCCACCGTGACCTCAGCAGCAAAGACATATCCCACACCGCGTTCGGTCCGCAGCATTTGCGGGTCCTTCGGGTTGGTCTCGATCTTGGATCTCAGGCGCCCCACCAGCATGTCGATGGCGCGTCCCTGCGCCTCGGGCTTGTCGGTTTCACCGGTGACATCAAGGGCAGCGGCGATTTCGTCCCGGGTCAACGGAATGTGCGGATTGGCCAACAAAACCTTAAGCAATGCGGTCTCGCGCTGCGACAGGGACACCAGGTACCCTTCAGGAGAGTGTACTTCGTCCCGTTTGCCGTCATAGGTCCAGCCCCCAAAGTGAAACGTACGTGTGCGGCGGCGATAGGCCAGTGACGAGGTTCGCCGCGCCCGTTGCATCACCGCCCGGACGCGAGCCAGCAGCAGTTGAGGGTTGAACGGTTTGGCGATGTAATCATCAGCACCGACCTCATATCCCGCCATACGTTGATGATCCGCCGAAAGAGCCGAGACAAGAATGATCGGCACATCCTGTTCGCGTCGCAGCCGAGCGCAGATTTCAACTCCGTTCTCGTCTCCCAGCATCACGTCCAATAGGATCAGGTCGATCCGCCCCGAGGTCAGGTGCGATCGTACATCCTTTTCCGAACTGGCGGGCAGGGCGATAAATCCGTTCTGCTGAAAGAACTGGGTCATCATTGATCGCATCTCCGGATCGTCATCCACCACCAAGAGTCGCGGAATGCTCACGTTGTCTGTCCTCCCAATCTGTCCTCCGGTGTTGCCGCCAATTGTAACGATCTGCAACAGATTCAAGGTCAACGTAACATGCTGTAACAAAAGCGGTGGAAAATTCCCATCCGTCAGGGCTTTGGCCCGGATTATCCGTTGCCAGACGTCATTCTGGTCGCAGTATTACGCACATGGCTGCCGTCTCGGCGGCAAGGGATTCTCAGGGAGGAGACAAAAATGAAGCGTTTTGCATTTGCCACCGTTTCGACTTTGGCCGTTGCGGCTGGGTCGTCCGTTGTGGCCGAACCGCAGGCTGAAGTCCTGCATTGGTGGACTTCGGGTGGGGAAGCCAAATCGGTTGCCGTATTGCAGGAAGAGTTCGCCTCGAACGGCGGCACCTGGACTGACATGCCGGTTGCTGGCGGTGGCGGAGATGCGGCGATGACCGCGTTGCGCGCCCGTGTTCTGGCTGGCAACGCGCCGACGGCTGTTCAGCTGAAAGGCCCGGCCATTCAGGAATGGTACGAAGAAGGCGTTCTGGCCGACATTTCCAGCGTAGCCGAAGCTGAAGGCTGGGCTGATGTTCTTCCTGCATCGATCGCGGGACATATGCAGTGTGAAGGCACATGGTGCGCGGCGCCGGTAAACGTGCACCGTATCGACTGGATCTGGGCGAACGCCGACATCTTGGCCGCCAATGACATCGAAATGCCCACAACCTGGGATGAGTTCAACGCCGCTGCGGAAAAACTGCAGGCTGCTGGTGTGATCCCGCTGGCCCACGGCGGTCAGGCATGGCAGGACGCCACCGTTTTTGAGGCGGTCGCGCTGGGTCTCGGTGGTCCCGAGTTCTATCAGAAAGCATTTGTGGACCTGGATCCCGAAACGCTGACTTCGGACACCATGGTACAGGTCTTTGATCAGATGCGCACAATGCGCGGTTACGTGGACGAGAACTTCTCGGGTCGCGACTGGAACCTTGCCACCGCTATGGTGATGAATGGCGAAGCGGCGTTCCAGATCATGGGTGACTGGGCCAAGGGCGAATTCCTGGCCGCTGGCAAAACCCCCGGCGAAGATTTCCTGTGCGCCTCGACCCCCGGCGACGGATATCTGTACAACGTCGACAGCTTTGCCATGTTCGAAGTGGAAGGTGACGACAACCGCGCCGGTCAGGAACTTCTGGCCAAGCTGATCGTTGCGCCGAACTTCCAGGAAGTGTTCAACCTCAACAAGGGTTCGATCCCGGCACGGACCGATGTTGCACTGGATGCGTTCGACATCTGCGCCAAGATCTCGGCCGAAGACATGGGTTCGACCTCGGCGGGTGGCTCGCTGCTGCCGTCCTATGCCCATGGCATGGCGCTGCGCGGTTCGCAGGCCGGTGCGATCACGGATGTTGTGACCGCGCATTTCAACTCGGATATGTCCTCGGCTGACGCAGTTCAGCAACTGGCGGACGCAGTGGCAAACAGCTACTGATCCAATACGCTCTGCCCCCTATACTGAGGGGCAGAGCACCTTTCCCCGGAGGCTAAAATGTCCGAATGGCTGGAAAACCACCTGCCCAAGGTGGTGCTGGCACCGTCGTTCATCGCCGTATTGATCTTTGTCTACGGATTTATCGGATGGACCGCATGGGTGTCGCTAACCCGATCGAAACTACTGCCGAAATACGAGATCAAGGGATTCATCCAGTATGAACGCCTGTTCGACTCACCCCGCTGGGATACGGCAATCAACAACCTGTATATCTTTGGCGCGCTGTTCATCGTGATTGCGATGGTGCTGGGCCTGTTGCTGGCGATCCTGCTGGATCAGAAAATCCGCGTCGAAGGGGCCATCCGGACGATCTATCTGTACCCGATGGCGCTGTCGATGATCGTGACTGGTACCGCGTGGAAGTGGATTCTGAACCCGGGTCTGGGCATTGAGTCCATGGTGCAGGGCTGGGGGTTCACAAACTTCAAGTTTGATTGGCTGGTGAACCCGGATTACGCCATCTACACCATTGTGATGGCTGCCATCTGGCAAAGCTCGGGCTTCGTGATGGCACTGTTCCTGGCCGGTCTGCGGTCGGTGGATGGTGAAATCATCAAGGCCGCGCAGGTCGATGGTATCCCCACATGGCGTATCTATACGGCGATCATCATCCCCTCGATGGCCCCGATCTTCCTGTCCGCCTTCATCGTGCTGGCCCACCTTGCGATCAAGAGCTTTGACCTTGTCATCGCCCTTACGGGTGGCGGTCCGGGTTACGCGACCGATCTGCCAGCAACCTACATGTACGCAATGGCCTTCTCGCGCGGCGACATTGGTCAGGCGGCTTCCTCCGCGATGATCATGATGCTGGTCGTCTTTGCCATCGTGGTTCCTTACCTTTACTCAGAACTGAGGGCGAAAAATGACTGATCTGTCGATGCCCCATACCGAAACCCGCACCCAAAGCGCCACCGGCAAGATTGCCCTGCGTTGGCTGCTGTATGTCCTGCTGGGCCTGTTCGCGCTGTATTACTTGATGCCGCTGTTCGTGATGTTGACCACATCGCTGAAGAGCCTTGAGGAAATCCGCACCGGGTCCCTGATTTCACTGCCCCGCGAGGTCAGCTTTGACGCCTGGAAAACCGCATGGTCCGGCGCCTGTACTGGTATCCAATGTGAAGGCCTGCGGCCTTACTTCTGGAACTCGGTCCTGATCGCGGTCCCTGCAGTTGCCATCTCGACCCTGCTAGGTGCGCTGAACGGCTACGTCGTGGCGCAGTGGCGGTTCAAAGGCGCCAACATCATCTTCTCGCTGATGCTGTTTGGTTGCTTTATCCCGTTTCAGGTTGTTCTGCTGCCCATGGCGCGTCTGCTGGGCATGATGGGGATTGCCGGAACCATTCCGGGCCTGATCTTTGTCCACGTCATCTACGGGCTGGGCTTCACCACGCTGTTTTTCCGCAACTACTATGTCACCATTCCGTCCGAGCTGACCAAGGCAGCCCGCGTAGATGGGGCCGGGTTCCTGCGGATTTTCTGGTCGATCTTCCTGCCACTGTCGCTGCCAATCATCGTGGTGACCGTGATCTGGCAGTTCACGCAGATCTGGAACGACTTCCTGTTCGGCGTGTCGTTCAGCCAGGCGGGAACGCAGCCCGTGACCGTGGCGCTCAACAACATCGTAAACTCCACCACCGGCGTCAAAGAGTACAATGTCGACATGGCCGCCGCGATTATCGCGGGGCTGCCGACGCTGCTCGTCTATGTCGTTGCCGGTAAGTATTTCATCCGCGGCCTGACCGCCGGTTCTGTGAAGGGATAGACTCATGGCTCCCATTCTCGACATCAACAATCTCTATAAGAATTACGGCGCGACCGAGATTCTGAAGGACATCAATATCTCGATCGAGCCGGGCGATTTCCTGGTGCTGGTCGGACCATCGGGCTGCGGCAAGTCCACTCTGCTGAACTGTATTGCAGGGCTGGAGCCGATCACCGGCGGCACGCTGGCCATCGGTGGTAAGGACATGACCCATGTCAGTCCCAAGGACCGCGACATCGCGATGGTGTTCCAATCTTACGCGCTGTATCCAACCATGTCGGTGGCCAAGAACATCACCTTTGGCATGAAGGTGCGCGGCGTCGATCAGCCCACGCAGGACGCCAAGCTAAAAGATGTGGCCTCGTTACTTCAGATCGAACCGCTGCTGAATCGCCGCCCCAGCCAGTTGTCGGGCGGTCAACGTCAGCGAGTGGCGATGGGTCGGGCGCTGGTGCGTGATCCCAAGCTGTTCCTGTTTGACGAGCCGCTGTCGAACCTCGACGCGAAACTGCGGGTCGAAATGCGGACCGAGATCAAGAAACTGCACCAGACGCTGGATGCCTCGATTGTCTATGTAACGCACGACCAGATCGAGGCGATGACGCTGGCCACCAAGATTGTGGTTCTGAAAGGCGGCATCGTACAGCAGATCGGCAGCCCCGCGGAGATTTACAACAACCCCGCCAATCTGTTTGTGGCCGACTTCATGGGCTCACCCGCGATGAACCTAATCCCGGCGCAGGCGACGAGTAGCGGATCGGGCACGCAGATATCGATCGCGCGTGATGCGGGCGAAACTCTGGTGCTGAACGATGCCCGCGACCTGTCCCTGCCAAATGACGTGATCCTGGGTCTGCGCCCAGAAGACATTGCCGAAGCCGGATTCCGCGCAGGTGCCGGCGTGCAAGAGGCCGCTTGTATGGTCGACATGGTCGAACCGGCCGGAGCGGACACCTACGTCGTCTCAGAACTGGGCGGCAAACAGGTCACGGCCCGGCTGCATGCAGAAACCAGTGCACAGGCGGGTCAGATGTTGAACCTCGCCTTCGACATGAGCAAAGTCTCGTACTTTGCCAAGGAAACCGGTGAACGGCTGAATTAAAAACAAACGCCGCGCGAAATGATCGCGCGGCGGCCTTTTGGAAAGCTACGGCAGGCTTAGCCGACCTTTTTCAGATCCTTGATCAGTTGATCCAGATTACCTTTGCGTGCATCCAGCATTGCGCCAATTTCTGTGCGTTCGGTCAGCAGCAGGTTCACGCCTTCAATGAACATATTGTAGAACTTGCCGCTGCCGGATTTGTCCGACACCAGAAAAGTCACTTCGAACGGGGATGAGCCGCGCAGTTTGACCGAAGTTCTGACCTCGTAACCGGTTTTGATTTTTCGTGCGTTGCGAACCGTCACTTCACCGCCGATGAACTCACGGAAACGGCGACCGTATTTGCGGGAAATATAGCCCTGAAACGCCTTGGTGAATTGACGCAGCTGGGCCGGGCTGGCCGTGCGCGCATCAGCACCTAGCGCATAACGGGCCATGATCGGCACATCGCCATATTGCACAAAAATCTTCTGAAAATCGCGCAGCATGGCATTTTCGGATTTACCGGACTCGATGACACGGGTGATGTCGGCCACCACGCTATCGACCAGTTGCTTGGCTCCGGCTTCGGTAAGTGCAAAAGCGGGCAGCGGCAAAGCTGCGACCGTCAGCCCGGTCAGGGCAGTTGCGACAAAGCGGCGGCGGTTCAACAGGTTATTCGGCATAGGGGTCCTCGTAGGGGTCGAGATAGGGGTCCCTGACTGGGTCGGTCCCGGTTGTGGCATAAGGGTCGTCATAGAGTCCCAGATAGGCCTCTTCGTCGTCCCTTGCCAGTTCAAAGCGTCGATTTTGTAGGTAGATCGTGCGCGCCTGGGCGTAACTGTCCGCACTTTCATACAGTATCGAATCGACAGTATCCGAGAACCGCCCGCGGTCACCCATGCGGCGCACGATCTCGGCATAAACACCCAGGTTGTCTGCCGGGCGCGTTGGGCTGAAATTGATCGGATTCGAGAATAGATTGACCACAACCCCGACCGCATCGCGCGTAGTCGACGGGCCATAGAACGGTAGCTCGACATACGCACCCTCGCTAAAACCCCAGACATGCAGGGTCTCGCCGAAGTCCGTGTCGACAGGCGGCAGGTTCAGTTCATCTGCAGGGGATGATAATCCGACACCGCCAACAGTCATGTTGATCAAGAACCGAACTAACGCATTGCCCATTTGTTTCGGGTTGCCCTGCAACAGGTAATCCACTGCCTGACCGGGCAGCGAGATGTTTTCCGCAAACGTGTTAAAGCTTGTGACCATCGGGTCGGGCACAATCTTTACATATCCTTTTGACGCCGGGCGAAACAGAAACCGGTCCAGGCCCAAATTAAATTTGTGAATACCCCGGTTTGCATTTTCGTAGGGATCGAATATCTCGCCACGCGCCGCTTGCTCGGCCGGTTGCGATGCGCATGCGCTCAGCATGGCGATGACGGACAGAATAAAAAAGTGCTTCAAACGGACTCTGCTCGACACGGTCTTTGTTACTCCAGATCGCCGGTTCGGAATCACCAGGCTTTCAATCACTAGTGCTATGGCTGGTCTTCGGGGCCTCAAGTTGCTGACACATAAAAGTTTCAAGCTCGAATGGAAACACCTAGCCTTTAACCCGACCAATACATTTCGGTAAAGTGACAGAAAGAACGATCATCGGAATAAGAGAAGTTACGCTCAGACCGTGGCAGTCGGCAAAATTTCAGGTTTCTGGCTTTCCCAGTCGCCTCATCCCGGTTAGCGTCCGCGCGAGTCGAATTTTAGGTGAGGAAAAACTCATGAGCATCGCGGCCAAATTGGACAGCCTGGGCGTAAATCTGCCGGACGGGCCAGCACCTGCAGCGAACTATGTACCCTTCGTGCGCGTGGGCAACATCGTTTATGTCTCGGGTCAGATTTCCAAGGACGACAATCTGATCACCGGCAGGTTGGGTGATGACATGGATGTTGAGGCAGGCGCAGCGGCGGCGAAAGTCTGTGCCATAAACCTGCTGGCCCAGGTCAAGGCGGCCTGTGGCGGCGACATTGAAAAACTGGTGCGTGTGATCAAATTGACCGGGTTTGTGAACTCGACCCCCGATTTTACGGCGCAGCCGCAGGTGATCAACGGCGCCTCTGATTTTCTGGTCGAAGCGCTGGGCGAGGCCGGGCATCACTCGCGCTCGGCCGTCAGTGCCGCATCCCTGCCGCTGGGTGTGGCGGTCGAAATCGAAGGGATTTTCGAAGTTCAATGACGCCATCACTTCCAGCAGAATTTCTGCGCCACCCGATCGCGCATCGGGCATTGCACGACGTTTCTGACAACCGCCCGGAAAACAGCCGGGCGGCCATTCGCGCCGCGGTCGACGAAGGCTACGGAATCGAGATCGACCTGCAACTGACCGCTGATGGTCAGGCAATGGTGTTTCATGACTACGACCTGACACGCCTGACAGGGCAGTCGGGTCCGATCCAGCAGATCACGGCAACGCAGGCGCATTCGCATTCGCTATTGCATTCGGATGGCGAAGGTATTCCGACTCTGGATGAGGTGCTGGAACTGGTTGCCGGCCGTGTTCCCCTGTTGATTGAATTCAAAGATCAGGATGGCGCGATGGGCACGAATATCGGTGCGCTCGAGGCCGATGCGGTTCGCGCATTGCAGGGCTATGACGGACCTGTGGCGTTGATGTCCTTCAATCCCAACTCCGTCGCGGAACTGGCGCGTCTGGCACCGCAATTGCCGCGCGGTATTGTAACGTGTGCTTACCAGCCCAAGGTTGAGCGTCTGCCTTCGCACGTGTGCGACCACTTGCGTGACATTCCGGATTTCACTCGTGTCGGTGCAAGTTTCATCAGCCACGAGGCCGCAGACCTTTCCCGTCCTCGCGTGGCGGAGCTGAAATCGCAGGGCGTCCCGATCCTGTGCTGGACTGTTCGCTCGCCGGAACAAGAGGCCGAAGCGCGCAAGGTTGCCGACAATGTGACCTTCGAAGGGTATTTGGCGGCACATCCTGCTTGAACCCACCCCGCGCTGTCACAAATAATGATCAGGCGCGGAGGGGACATGGATCAGGCACAAATCGAAGTACGGGTTCTGGGCTCGCTTTCGCAGATTTCTGCGACCGAGTGGGACAATTGCGCCTGCCCCGAAGCCGCGGATGGCGGACGCCCGCTTGATCCCTTTACCACCCATCGATTTCTGTCCGCGCTTGAGGAGAGCGGTTCGGTAGGGCGCGGCACCGGCTGGCAGCCACAGTACCTGACTGCCTATATGGACGGGATGCTGATCGGTGCGGCGCCGATGTACGTCAAATCCCACAGCCAAGGCGAATACATCTTCGATCACAGCTGGGCCCATGCCTATGAAAGCGCTGGCGGGCGGTATTACCCGAAACTGCAGATCGCGGTTCCGTTTACCCCGGCCACGGGGCGGCGGTTTCTTGTCCGACCCGGGTACGACGCTGTGGGCATGTCCGCACTGGTGCAGGGTGCTGTTCAACTGGCTGCCGAAAACCAGGTGTCGTCCCTGCACACCACGTTTTGCACCGAGGCCGAGGCGCTGGCGGGTGGGCAGATGGGCCTGATGACCCGAACCTCGCAGCAATTTCACTGGTTGAATGACAGCTATTCGGATTTTGATGGATTTCTGTCCGCCCTGTCTTCGCGCAAACGCAAGAATATCCGAAAGGAGCGAGCGCTGGCCTGTGGGTTTGGCGGGGACATTCGTACTCTGAGCGGTGCTGATCTTCGGCCCGAGCATTGGGATGCCTTCTGGCGCTTTTATCAGGATACCGGATCCCGCAAATGGGGCGCACCGTACCTGACCCGGCAATTCTTTGATATCGTGCAGGAAACCATGGCCGATGACATGGCCTTGGTTCTGGCCGAGCGAAACGGATACCCTATCGCGGGCGCGTTGAACTTCATCGGGCGCGAAGTGCTCTATGGCCGATACTGGGGCTGTGTCGAGCATCACGCCTGCCTGCATTTCGAACTGTGCTATTATAGGGCGATCGACTTTGCCATTGCCCACGGTCTTACCCGTGTCGAAGCCGGTGCGCAGGGCGAACACAAGCTGTCGCGTGGTTACCTTCCTACGCAAACGCACAGCCTGCACTGGATCGGCGATCCGGGCTTTGCGGACGCCGTTGCGAAATATCTGGACACCGAGGCCCATGCAGTGGGAGAAGAGATCGAGATTCTAACGGATTACGGTCCGTTCAGGAAATCGAACCCGGAGGAACAGCAATGACCGAACTATTGTCGACCGAGACCCGCGGCCCGCTGCTGGACCCGCTGTTCAGAAATGGCTGGACCATGGTCGAAGACCGTGACGCGATTACCAAGACCTTCATTTTCGAAGACTTTGTCCACGCATTCGGCTGGATGACCCAGGTGGCGATCTTTGCCGAGAAATGGAATCACCACCCTGAATGGTCCAATGTCTATCGAACGGTCGAGGTGGTGCTTTCTACCCACGATGTAGGCGGTTTGTCGTCTCTGGACGCCAAATTGGCGCGTAAGATGGACAGCCTGTTATCGATCACCGCCTGATCCCATGCCGCCCGCCAGCATCGCGGCTACACCCATTTGTTCGAACTCGGCCGGGGTTACGGTGCCATCGCTGACGTCGATGTTGCCGGGAATGCCGGTCGTACGGTTGCCGACGGACCGGACACTGCGCGCGGCGGGATTGATGTCCAGACAACGCGTATTGTAACACGTCAATCCACTGGTATTGATCTGGATGCCTACCTGCCCGTCCGGCCCCGTCACTACAGGTGCCTGCGGTGCGTCGCAGGCCGCCAACAAGGCAACTGCGCCCAATCCGATCCATTTGTTCATTTCATGCTCCTGCCGCTAGTCCAAACGGCCATTGCCATCCTGATCGGCCGCGTTGAAGTCATCGTTCATCTGCGCGTCATACTCAGCCCTGGAAATAAGGCTGTCGCCGTCGCGGTCAACAGACTGAAACTGTTTGATATCCAGAAAGGGCTTGGCTTCGCTCTGACCCAGAGTGCCGTTCTTGTCATCGTCCATTTCCTGAAACGCGTAGTCCGAGAACGCGTTGAACTCTTCCTTGGAAAGAAACCCGTCATTGTTGGTGTCGATCGCTTTCAACTCGGCTTCGTGCAGTTCCGCGACGCTCTCGGCCATGGCTGCGCTGGTCATCATCAGGGTCAGGATCACTGGAGTTACGGTTTTCATCTCAATTCTCCTCAGCACGCGTAT
Organism: Ruegeria sp. HKCCD6426; assembly: GCF_057221115.1. Taxonomy (NCBI): domain Bacteria; kingdom Pseudomonadati; phylum Pseudomonadota; class Alphaproteobacteria; order Rhodobacterales; family Roseobacteraceae; genus Ruegeria; species Ruegeria sp. HKCCD6426. The sequence goes on from NZ_JBWVBF010000002.1 coordinate 695,855, forward strand.
CTCTGACCTTCGAAACCACCGGCGGCCGCGCCGGCAGCCGTCAGGATGGTTTTACCCGACCCGCCGCCGAATTGGTTGCCGATGGCACCACCGATCAAAGCACCGCCCAGAGTTCCGCTGAGACATGCAATCTCGTGCTGACGCGCAGCCTGTTGTTGCGGTGTCGGGGCCGGTCCGCAGGCTGCCAATGCGCCCGAGCAACCGAGAATAAACGTAATCGCCTTAAGCCTCATCAACGAACTCCTTGATTGAATGCGCCAAGTATTCGCGCATCGGGGCGTTGTATCAAGTTAAATAGGAATCATGCCGTCCGGTCAGCGCCAGGAGCCACCGAGCTCAGATCCTCTCCAGCAACCCTTCACCAGACGAAATCTCGCATGCCCCCAGGTCATCTTCAAGATTCAAGGCCACGACCTTACCGTCCTCGACCAACATCGCATAGCGCTTGGAACGAGAGAACAGGCCGACTTGCGGCGCATCAAATTCCATGCCGACCGCCCTGGTGAATTCGGATGCCGCATCGGCCATCATGGTCAGGCCTCCTTCGGTTGCTCCGGTGGCTTCGCCCCAGGCTTTCATGACAAAGGGATCATTGACCGAGACACAGATGATTTCATCCACGCCCTTTGCATCGAACTGATCCTTCGTGCGGATAAAACTGGGAACGTGTTTCGAATGACACGTGCCTGTAAACGCACCCGGCAAGGCAAAGATCACCACTTTGCGTCCTTTGGTCTTTTCCGAAACCCGAACCTCTTCCGGGCCGTCGTTTCCATTCTGGATCAATGTCGCATCGGGCAGAGTATCGCCGGCTGAAATCATTTAGAAGCTCCTGTTATTTGGATTTGCAGAGTCGGTCCCCGCCGCAATATAGGTGGGCAAGGGAACGAGACCACATAAAGAAGACAGGGCGGGAGGAATATGAGCCATATAGTAGTGATAGGTGCCGGACAGGCGGGGGCATCGCTTGTCGCCAGGTTGCGCAAGGACGGGTTCGAAGGTGACATCACCCTGATCGGGGCCGAACCGCATCTGCCCTACCAGCGCCCGCCGCTTTCCAAAGCCTATCTGCTGGGCGAGATGGAGCTGGAGCGCCTGTATCTACGGCCCGAAAGTTTTTATGCTGAAAACAACATCACCCTGAAACTGGGTCAGCCGGTGACTGGGATCGACGCGCAGGCCAAGACTGTGACGCTGGGCGATGAGGTGATTTCCTATGACGAACTGGCCCTGACGACCGGATCGGACCCGCGCCGCTTACCCGCCGCCATCGGTGGCGATCTGGAGGGCGTCCACGTGGTGCGTGATCTGGCGCATGTCGACGATATGGGCCCCTATGTGACCGAAGGTGCACGTGCGCTGATTGTCGGCGGTGGCTATATCGGGCTCGAGGCCGCAGCGGTCTGCGCCAAGCGCGGGGTCCGGGTGACTCTGGTCGAGATGGCTGACCGCATCCTGCAGCGGGTCGCTGCACCTGAAACCAGCGACTATTTCCGCACCCTTCACAGCGAATACGGTGCCGACATTCGCGAAGGGGTCGGACTCGACCGCCTGCTGGGCGAAAACGGCAAAGTCACCGGGGCAGCGCTGACAGACGGCACCGAGCTGGACGTCGATTTCGTTGTCGTCGGTGTGGGCATCGCGCCCTCGACCCAACTGGCCGAAATGGCAGGGCTCGAGCTGGACAACGGCATCAAGACCGATGCCCATGGCCGCACCTCCGACCCGTCGATCTGGGCGGCGGGCGATTGCGCGTCCTTCCCACATCAAGGTGACCGCATTCGCCTGGAAAGCGTACCAAACGCGATCGATCAAGCCGAAGTCGTGGCGCAGAACATGCTGGGTGCGGCCAAAGACTATGTGGCTACACCGTGGTTCTGGTCGGACCAGTATGACATCAAATTGCAGATTGCGGGTCTGAACACGGGCTATGACCGTGTCGTCACTCGCAAGGGCGAGGGGCAGACCGTGTCTTTCTGGTATTACAAGGGTGATCAACTGATCGCGGTGGATGCAATGAACGACCCGCGCGCCTACATGGTCGGCAAACGCCTGATTGATTCCGGTAAGACCGCCGATCCGGCAATCGTGGCTGACCCGGATGCGGACTTGAAGCCGCTGCTCAAGGCGTGAGGATCATTGCCGGGGATTTCCGGGGCCGTGCCTTGGCCTCGGTCGGCAAAGGCGACGCGGGTGCGCATCTGCGCCCTACCACCGACCGGGTTCGCGAAAGCCTGTTCAATGTGCTGACCCACCAGATCGATTTCGAAGGCCTGCGTGTGCTCGATCTGTTTGCCGGTACTGGCGCGCTGGGCCTGGAGGCGTTGTCGCGCGGTGCGGACCACGTGACATTCGTAGACGACGGACGTGTGGCGCAGGGTCTGATCCGCAAGAATATCGACCTCACCCACAGCGCCGATCGAACAGATCTGATCCGGCGGGATGCAACGCGTCTGGCTGATAATCCCGGTGCGCCATATGACCTGATTTTTCTTGATCCACCTTATGGCAAATCCTTGGGCCAGAAGGCGATTGCCGCTGCGATTGCCGGAGGTTGGCTTAGTGATGACGCCCTGTTGGTCTGGGAAGAAAACGCCCCGATGGCTGCCCCCACCGGGTTCGACCTGCAGGACGCGCGGAAATACGGTGATACGCATATCTCTTTGATGTGGAGGACTGTTTCAGGTTGAAACAAGTCGGGCGGGTTGGTGCCGATTGCCGATTTGCATGTGACCGATCCCTCGGCTACGTCAAACCCTGAAGCAGGCGGAGGTCCACATGCATGATCTGGTCATATTTGATTGCGACGGCGTCCTGGTGGATAGCGAGCCCTTGTCCAATCAGGTATTGGTCGAGAACCTGGCGCGATATGGGTTGAACCTGACCTTCGAGGACAGCGTTGGTTTTTTCCTCGGTGGCACCATGACCGGAGTTCGCGACAAGGCGCGGGCGCTGGGCGCAGAGTTGCCTGATGACTGGGTTGATCAGGTATACGCGGAAACCTATGACCGCCTGCGGGCCGGTGTGTCTTTGGTGTCGGGCATTCCCGATTTGATAGAAACGTTGGATCAGCAGGGCATTCCGTTCTGCGTCGCGTCGAACGGAAGCCCGGACAAGATGAAAATCACACTGGGCCAGAACGGCCTGTGGGACCGGTTCAGCGACGTCATGTATTCGGCGCATGAGCTTGGAACTGCAAAGCCGGACCCGACGATGTTTGAGAAGGCGGCAGAAAGGTTCGGCGCCTCTTCCGCGGTCGTCATCGAAGACAGTCAGAACGGAGTTACCGCCGCAATCCGCGCCAATATGCGCTGTCTGGCCTATGCTCCGCACGGAGATGGCACAAAGCTGGCGGACCTCGGGGCCGAGCTGTTTACTGACATGGCCGAGGTTCCGGCGCTTTTGGGAATTTGACCCCTTCGTGCTAATATCCGGCGTATGGATCGCACGCTGACCCCTCCGCTGTGGGCCTTTTCACAGGACGCCGAAACCGAGACCGGGCCGGACCCCAAGCCCATGCGCGCGCCAGTATTCATTCACGATGCGATTACGCCGTGGGGCAGTGAAACTCTGTTATTGAAAGTACTGCGCGAGCAGGCCGCGGATCAGGACGAATAGGTCGGGTGGAATTTGCCGCCCGGTGACAGGGTAAAAATCTCGACCCCATCAGCGGTTACCCCCACCGAATGCTCGAACTGCGCCGACAGTGACTTGTCGCGGGTCACAGCGGTCCAGTCGTCGGCCAATGTCTTGGTCTCGGGGCGGCCCAGATTCACCATCGGCTCGATGGTGAAGAACATACCTTCTTCCAGCTTGGCGCCAGTGCCCGGACGACCGTAATGCAGAACGTTGGGCGGCGCGTGGAACACACGGCCCAGCCCGTGACCACAGAAATCGCGCACCACGCTCATCCGATGTGATTCGACATAGGCCTGGATAGCGTGGCCAATATCGCCGAACGTATTGCCCGGTTTGACCATTTCGATGCCTTTGAACAGCGCGTCATGGGTCACCTGGATCAGCCGCTCGGCCTTGCGCGGCAGTTTCCCGGCAACATACATGCGCGAAGTATCGCCGAACCAGCCGTCGACGATGACGGTGACGTCGATATTCAGGATATCGCCATCCTTCAGCTTCTTGTCGCCCGGAATTCCGTGGCAGACCACATGGTTGACCGAAATACAGCTGGCGTGTTGGTAGCCTTTGTAGCCAATAGTCGCCGATTTTGCGTCGGCATCCTCGACCATCTGTGTGATGGTCCGGTCGATCTCGCCCGTGCTTTGGCCGGGAAAGACGTGTTCCGCAATATCGTCAAGAATCCGCGCGGCCAAGGCCCCTGCCGTGTGCATCCCGGCAAAGTCACCCTGTTCATAGATGCGGATACCGTCCTTGGTCAGACGGCCACGATGTTCTTTCATCGACGCTAGGCTCCAAATGTTTCGCGCAGCACTCCTTTTACGCTGCTTGTGCAGAAAGTACCAGAGGGTGCAGGGTCACAATGTAAAGGCCGCGGCGGCCAAACGCGTCATCGCAGGTGGACCCTGCGGACAGAATGAACTAGCACGAGGCGAACTGTTGCAGGTTGCGCAAACGACAGAAGGGCAAAGCAATGCAAAAAGCTGACCAGTTGAGGGCCGAGATTTCCAGCATTGCTGATCTGCTCAAAAACGGCCGGCCGGAACGTGCTTTCAAGCGGGCAACCAAGGCTGCCAAAAAGTGGCCAAACGTGCCGGCATTGCCAAGGCTTGCGGGGTTGTGTGCTGTCCAGCAACAAAAATTCAAGCTGGCTCAGACGCATCTCGAACAAGCCTGGCGGCTGGACCCGGGAAATCCTGAATTGATTCAAAACTACGGGCTGAGTCTGGTTCAGGGCGGGGATGCAGACGCAGCATTGCGGTTCTTCGCAAAGATTGGGGCGAAGGCACCTTTGACACCGCCTCAGCAGTTCATACGGGCAATGGCATTGCTGCGGGAGCGTGAGACGGAAAAAGCTCTGTCCGCAATTGAACTGGTACTGAAACGCCAGCCGGGAAACTTGCAGGCGCATTGTCTGAAGGCGGACATACTGGACGAAATGCATCAGTGGGACCGGGCCATCGGCGTGCTGACGGCGCTTGTCAGGCAGCATCCAAAGTTCCACTATGGTCAATTGCGTCTGGCCAAGGCTCAGGTTGGGGTGGGGCAGCTGGATGAAGCGCTGAAACATGCGCGCGCGGCGTTTGCGCTTGCCCCCGGCTTTCCCGAGGCTCTTGAGTTCATGGCAACGCTTCCGAACCTATCGCCGGACGACTATTCGGCGTTGAAAACCCAGATATCAAAAGTGCTCGGCGCTGAACTGCCCAACAGGGAAGCAGCGTCGATGGCTCACTTCGCGGCTGCTGGCCTAGCGAAGCAGGATAAAGACATTGCGCAGGAGATGCATCACCTGACCGAGGCCCACACGTTGCTGAAAGAGGGCTTCCAAGAATGGGAAGAGCGCAGTGCGAAGGATTGCCGGAAACGGCTGGCTGCGCCTCTGCCCGTCGCCTCGGCTGATCCGCGTCCAGATGCACCGCGCCCGATCTTCGTTGTCGGCTTGCCCAGATCCGGCACAACGCTTGTCGAGCGCATTCTGGCGGCGCATTCCGGTGTTCAGGGGCTGGGAGAGCTCGCCAGTGTTCATCAATGGGCCAGGAAAGCCGAAGCCCAGTCATCCGAGGGGCAGCAGGCGCAGAAACTGGCGGATTTCTATATCGATTACATTCCGAAGCTTGCGGAAAACACAGTGGCATTTGTGGACAAGGCGCCGGGCAACTATGCGTTCCTTGGCGCTATGGCACAGGCTTTCCCGAACGCGGTCATTCTGAATGTTCAGAGGGATCCGCGAGATGTCGCGCTTTCTATGTGGCGCACGCATTTTGGCGCTGCAGGTCTCTATTTCACCCATGACTTCAAATGGATGGCGGCCGAGGCCAATCGCTATCGCCGCTACATGCTGCATTGGCAAAACCAACTGCCGGGCCGCATTCACAACATTCAATACGAATATCTGGTCGACAATCTGAACGCCGCCGCCGCTGAGCTTGCACAGATGTGCGATCTGCCCTTCGAAGACAGCATGCTGTCGCCGCAAAAATCGTCGGATGCCGTCAAAACGGCCAGCAGTTTGCAGGTTCGTAAACCGGTCAGCGCGTCTTCAGTCGGGCGCTGGCGGACAGTCGCGGATCAGCTTGAACCGTTTATTCAGGGTCTGGATACAGAGTTGTGGCCGGACCTAAGCGAAGAAACATAATTCGCAGTTAGCTTTACGGTTGGCCCGCGACAATTCTGAGCAGCTCTAGTGAGTACCGTTCAAAGCGATGGCACTCATTCGATGTATGTCCACCCAAACTCCTTTGGGCGAAATGCGCGTCCCGTAGACCAGCCGCTCGACGCCCTTGGCCTGTGCTACCTCAAATGCGGCGGCATAGGTCGGGTCGATATCTGACGCCAGCGCAAATCGGTCGCAATCTGTGCGCTGTACCAGATAAAGCATGATTGACCGGTGCCCCAGTGCCACCATTGCCGCCAGTTCACCCAGATGTTTGGTTCCTCGAGCGGTGACGCTGTCGGGGAATTCCGCCAGTCCGGGTTGGCGTGAGAGGGTGACGCTTTTGACCTCGACATAGGCATCGGGCAATCCGGGTTGGGTCAACAGGAAGTCGATGCGGCTGTTTTCGCCGTATTTCACCTCGGCCCGCACGGATTCATATGCTGCCAATTCGGGTATCTCACCAGCCTCCAACGCTGCGCGCAGAGCTTTGTTGGGCACCGAGGTGTCAACCCCGGTGAAGTGCCCATTCTCATGATCGACCAGCCTCCAGCCGTACTTCAGCTTCTTCTTCGGATCGTCATTTGGTTCCAGCCAGATTTTCTCGCCCGGCTCGGCCAGTCCCATCATCGAGCCGGGATTGGCACAATGCGCTGTTACCTCACGCCCGTCTTCCAATCTGCAATCAGCCAGAAAGCGTTTGTAGCGTCGGATCAGGCGGGCGGGCACAAGGGGGGTTTCAAATCGCATGGCCAAGGGCCTATACCTGCCCTGACAGTCGATCAAGAGGAGAGGGTTCCATGGCCAATCCAACTGCCGCGATGCTTGTGATCGGGGATGAGATTCTGTCGGGCAGCACCCGCGACGCAAACATGCATTTTCTGGCGCAGGAATTGACCAAACATGGGATCGACCTGAAGGAAGTGCGCATTGTAAGCGATGATGCCCAGGCGATAGAACCTGCGATCAAGGCTCTGTCTCAGCTGTACGACCATGTCTTTACCAGTGGAGGCATCGGTCCGACCCATGATGACATAACCGCAGATTGTATGGCGCGGGCGTTTGGCGCGACAATTGATGTCCGTGCGGATGCGCGGGCCTTGCTTGAGATACATTATGAGAAGTCAGGTCTGGAACTGAATGAAGCCCGTCTGCGCATGGCGCGCATTCCGGACGGGGCGGAGCTGATCGACAACCCAGTGTCGACCGCGCCGGGTTTCAGCATCGGAAATGTGCATGTGATGGCCGGTATTCCGGTGATCTTCCAGGCCATGGTGGCAAGTGTCTTGCCTGGTCTGACGGGGGGAAGCCCCCTGTTGTCCCAAACCCTGCGTGTCGATCGTGGAGAGGGCGATATCGCCGCCACACTGACGGTTCTTGCTGAGGAGTTCTCGGATCTGTCTATTGGATGCTATCCGTTCCAGATGAACGGCGTTTTTGGCGCCAACGTGGTGGTCCGGGGAGCCGAAGGCGCGCGCGTTGACGCCGCCATGACCCGCCTTGCCAAAGAGCTTGAACTGTGAGCGTCAGTTGGGCTGAAATCGTCGACGCCACTTGGCCCGCTGCGCGGTTCGAGCAGCTGGGCCCACTGCAGTTGCGTCATGGTCAAGGCGGCGGATCCCGCGTGTCAGCAGCCAGCCGATTGGGCGATGTAAGCAGCGCCGACATTGATACGGCCGAGGCTGCGATGCTGGCCATCGGGCAGAAACGCCTGTTCTGCCTGCGCCCCGGTGACGAGGTGCTGGACGGTCAGCTGGCAGATCGTGGGTATGATATCCTGGATCCTGTGAACATTTATTCTTGTCCGGTTGATCACCTGACAGACCTGCCGATCCCGCGTGTGACGATATTCAACATCTGGCCCTCTCTTGCGATCATGCACGAGATCTGGGCACAGGGGGGCATCGGTCCGGAACGTCTGGCGGTCATGGATCGGGTGCAGGGAACAAAGACCGGGCTTTTGATGCGGCGCAAGGATCAGCCGGCGGGCGCGGGCTTTGTCGCGATTCACAACGGAATAGCCATGGTGCATGCGGTGGAAATCCTGCCCGAACATCGCCGTCAGGGGCTGGGGCAATGGGCCATGCGTGCCGCGGCCATTTGGGCGCTGGACAACGGGGCCCAGACCCTTAGCGTGATCTGTACCAAAGCGAATGCCGGGGCCAACGGCCTCTACCACTCGCTTGGGATGGAGATCGTCGGAGAATACCACTACCGGCAACGCGTCTGAGGAGACCGAATTGACCGATCAGGAAATGCCCACCGCGCTGAATTTACCGATGGTAGACCCGCTGCCGCCCGAGACGCAGAAGTACTTTGATATCTGCGTCGAAAAGCTGGGCATGATCCCCAATGTGCTGCGCGCCAATGCTTTTGACATCGAAAAGCTGAACACGTTTACCGCGATGTATAACGATCTGATGCTGGCCGACAGCGCGTTATCCAAACTGGAACGCGAGATGATCGCTGTGGTCGTCTCGTCCATCAATAAGTGTTTCTATTGCCTCGTCGCCCATGGCGCGGCCGTTCGCCAACTTTCCGGCGATCCGCAATTGGGAGAAATGCTGGTTATGAATTATCGGGTCGCACCTCTGGATGACCGCCAGCGCGCCATGCTGGACTTCGCAGCCAAAATGACCACGTCTAGCGCCGAGGTTGAGGAGCCCGACCGTCAGCGTCTGCGCGAAGTAGGCTTCGAAGATCGCGACATCTGGGACATCGCGAATGTGGCGGGGTTCTTCAATATGACCAACCGCGTCGCCAGCGCCACTGCCATGGTTCCAAACCCCGAATACCACGCGCAGGCCCGATGATCCGAGTTCTGTCTTTGTGTATGGTTCTGCTTGCCGACCCTGTTATCGCGCAAGACCTGACTCTGCCAGCCAGTGCGCGCCAGGTAAGCGAGCGCACCAGCGCGTTGGACAGCTACGACTTGCCCGTCGGGACCTTTGCGGATGACACTGTTCCCACCCGCACGGTCGAAGGACGGGTCGAACGGATCACGTGGCGATTGCAGGCGGGTTCCAGCACGACACTGCAAATTCTGGCCCCCTTGCGAGACCAGCTTCAGGCGCAAGGGTATGAGATTGAATTCGAATGTGAGGCTCGGACCTGTGGCGGCTTCGATTTTCGCTTTGGTACAGAAGTTGTGCCGACGCCCGACATGTATGTGGCCATACATGACTACCGTTTCCTGTCCGCGACACGCGGGGATGAGGTTCTGACTCTGCTGATCAGCCGCAATCCACCAGCTGGGTATGTTCAGATGATCCGGGTCACGCCAGTTGGCACGAAACCCACGCCGCCTCTGGTGATCGAAGAAACGGTTGACGGATCGGGTGGGTTGTTGTCCGATCTGCGCCGAGACGGGCATGTAATTCTGGATGATTTGCACTTCCGGACGGGAGAAGTGGCGCTGGGCGAAGGACCGTTTGCTTCGCTGGCTTTGTTGTCCGCCTATCTGACTGATAATCCCGGCACCCGGCTGGCTCTGGTGGGGCACACCGATGATACCGGTGCACTGCAGGCCAATATTGCAGTCAGCACCCGGCGCGCCGAGGCCGTTCGCACCCGTCTGATCGAAGCTCACGGTGTTGCCGCCGACCGCGTCGAGGCGCAAGGGGCCGGGTACCTGGCGCCGATTACCTCGAACGCGACACCTGCGGGCCGCGACATCAATCGCCGGGTCGAGGCGGTTTTGCTGGTCAACTGACCCACCACAGATACAGTGGCAGGCCAACCGTGATGTTGAACGGAAAGGACACGCCCAAGGACAGGGTTAGGTAAATTCCGGACTCGGCCTTGGGCAGTGCGATCTTCATGGCAGCTGGCACGGCGATGTAAGAGGCCGAAGCCGCCAGCACCATGAACAGGAAAAGGCTGCCTTGGGGCAATCCGATTATCATACCCATGGCCCACGCCATCATTGCGCCGATCAGCGGCATCAGCATGCCGAAGGCAAATAGCCCAACCGACAGCTTGTCACGGTTCCGGATCAGGCTGCGGCCCGCCGACAGGCCCATATCCAACAGGAATAGACACAGAATGCCAGTGAAGGGCGTCACGATGAAAGGCGCAATCATCTGCATTCCTTTACCGCCTGTGATGGCTCCGATCAGGAACGACCCTGTCAGCAGCACGATTGACCCGTTGGCCAGCAGGTCCTGCCAGATTTTGTCATCTTTAACTCTGTTGCCGCCTGTTTTATGCGCCAGCAACAGTGCTGACAGGATCGCGGGTACCTCCATCGCTGCGGCGACGGCGACCATGAACCCGTCATGGTCCAGCCCTGTCAGATCCAGCAAACTGGTGGCGGTGACAAAGGTCACAATTGAGATCGAGCCGTAATGTCCGGCAACAGCCGCCGCGTTCAGCGTATCCAGTCGCGTCATCACCCGCAGCAGACCAAAGCCCACGAATGGAATAGCAAATGACAATGCCACACCGCCCAATAGCGTCAGAAACAGGTCCTGATGAATGCCGTGCGCGGCCAGACTACTGCCGCCTTTGAAACCGATGGCCAGCAACAAGTACAACGACAAGAATTTCGCCGCTCCACCGGGAATCGACAGATCGCTACGCGCAAAGGCTGCTAGCAGCCCAAGAGCAAAAAACAATATAGTCGGCACCAGCAGATTACTGGAAAGCGTCTCGATAACCCCTGGCATTACAGGCTCCTGTTCCCTCGTTCCGGGCTAGGTGCCTTGCAAAATCGAACTCAACAAATACTATCTTGCTAAGATTTGGTTAGGTTGAAACTATAGATATGCGGCCCACTCTGCGTCAGTTGGAATACATCGTCACTGTCAGCCGCCTTGGACGCTTTAGCCTGGCCGCAGAGGTGCTGAATGTCAGCCAGCCCAGCCTGTCAGCCCAGATTGCGACCGTGGAACAAGAGCTTGGCGTCCGAATATTCGATCGCAACCGGGGCGGCGTTCACGTGACGGCGAGAGGTGAGGACTTCATCGCGCGTGCGCAAAAAATCCTGGCGGACGTGAAAGACCTGCGCCATGCCATGACCAGCGAGACACCGGTCGGCGGGCGCCTTCGTTTGGGTGTATTGCCCTCAATCGGACCCTATTTGCTTCCGCAAGTGATCAAAGAGGTGCACCGGATGCGCCCCGGCCTCCGCATCATCGTTCGGGAAGAAAACACCCGCGATCTGGAGCTGGGCCTGAAGTCAGGCCGCTTTGACTTGATCCTGTCGACTCCCGAGGATCACCCTAACACGATGCAACAGCGGCTGTTTAACGAAACCCTTTGGGTTGCCGTGGCCGTGGATGACATACTGGCAAGCGATCTGCAGGGGGCTACGGCTGCCGATCTCAAAAACCGATTGTTCCTGACACTGGACCAGAGCCACCGCCTGTCCCGTATCGTATATGCGCTTGCTGCGGAATGCGGCGGTGTGGTTTCGGACGAATATGAAGGCACAACTCTGGATTCCATTGTTTTGATGGCGGCCTCGGGCGTGGGGGTGGCTGTACTGCCCGATCTCTATGCGCGCAGGCAGGGTTTCTACCGGGATGAGGTGCGTCTGCGTCCTTTGAGCATAACTAACGCCAATCGCGATATTGCGTTGCTCGCTCGTCGAACAGAAAGTCCCTTGCCGGGTCAGGCGGTTCTGACGAACTCGTTGCGTGCGGTCGCCAAGGCAATGGGGCTATCAGTCATCAACGAATAAAAAAGCCCGCGCAAACCGGCGCGGGCTTACAGTTGCCACAGGGAGATTATTACCAGTCCATCGTGCCTTTTTCAGCAAAGGACTCGACAAGAAAATCAATGAATGCCCGTACCTTGGGTTGCGTAAAGCGGCCCGGCGGGTACACGGCGTAAATGCCCTGAACCTCATCCGGCAGCGACGGCATTGCGTCCACGACCAGCCCGGATTTCAACGCGTCTGCATAAAGATAGCTTGGCAGATGTGCGATCCCCAGGCCCGAGATAGCTGCATTCAGCAACGACTGCCCGTCATTGACACTCAGCCAGCCGGCGGTGCGCACTTGGCGCTTTTCACCAGACGGCGCGGTCAGCTTCCAGACACTGCCCGAAGACTGGCTGGAATAATGCAGCAGCTTATGCTCATTCAGATCATCGATCTTCTGAGGGCGGCCGAATTGCTCGATATATTTCGGCGCCGCGACCATGCGTTTTACGGTCTCGGTCAGTTTGCGCGCGCGTAGGGTGCTGTCTTCCAGCTCGCCAATACGGACGGCAACGTCAAATCCTTCGGAAATCAGCTCCACGTAGCGGTTATTCAGCACCATGTTCACTGTAATGTCGGGGTAAGACGTCAGAAACTCTGAGAGAACCGGAGACAAGTGGTTTACGCCAAAATCCGTCGCGACACTGATCCGCAACAAACCCGACGGTGCAGATTGCATCGAAGTCACCAACGCGTCCGCTTCGCCTGCGTCATTGAGAACGCGTCGGGCGCGATCATAATAGGCCAAGCCAATCTCGGTTGGTGAAACCCGGCGCGTCGTCCGGTTCAGCAGCCGTGCACCCAATCGTGCCTCAAGGCTCGATACGTGCTTCGACACTGCCGATTTGGAAATGCCCATTTTTTTGGCCGCGTCGGTGAACCCCCCCTGGTCCACCACGTTGGAAAAGGCCTCCATTTCGGTTAGTCGATCCATTCTCGTACCCCAGGTCTTCTATTGGTTGTCTCACTATTGCGCTCAATCTGGGCGAGAACGGGGCAGACATGGGATAATATCAGGGTTTTGATTTGGATCGTCTTCAACTGGGAAACGTGGAAACGGTGGTTTCCAAAACGCCTATCGACCTTGTGAGGCACGGTTTTCCGGTTTTCTGTTCAACTGTGCTATGCTGAGAATGGCAAATTTGTGACCTGGGAGGAGATCATGAAAGCCTTTTTATTAGCCGTCTTTTTTAGTCTGACCGCCACTTTTGTCTTGGCCGGCGGTGAAACACCGTCAAACCCCGACGCAAAGGTCTATTTCGCGAATCTGTCGGACGGGGATACCGTAACCTCGCCGGTTACTGTGATCTTTGGACTCAGCGGAATGGGCGTCGCGCCTGCGGGAACTGAAAAGGAAAACACCGGCCACCACCATCTGCTGGTCGACCGCCCGCCTCTGGGCGAGGGTGAAGATGGCGCCGATGAGCTGGCCTATGGCTTGCCATCAGATGACAATCATCTGCATTTCGGCGGTGGCCAGACCGAGGTGATATTGGACCTGCCGCCCGGCGAGCACACATTGCAGCTGGTTCTGGGCGACGCCGGACACGTGCCGCATGCGACGCCGATTGTGTCCGAGGTGATCACGATTACTGTGGAATAGGTGCCCAGCGGGCGATTGTTGCCCAAGCCCCAACATTCCGACAGTGTTTACATTCCCCGGTGGATGGGGAACCTTGCAGGCAACTGTTTTTTTGAGGGGCGTGCATGTCGCTGGAGTTCTTTCTCACATCGTTGATTGTCGTGCTGTTGCCAGGTACCGGCGTGATTTACACTTTGGCCGTCGGCCTCGGGCGTGGGTTCCGGGCAAGTCTTGCTGCCGCCGCCGGGTGTACACTTGGGATCGTGCCCGCTGCTGTCGCCAGCATCGTCGGCCTCGCAGCGTTGCTGCATACCAGCGCGCTCGCCTTTCAGTTCATCAAGTATCTTGGCGTGCTCTACCTGTTTTATATGGCCTGGGGCATTGTAAAGGATGGCGGGGCGATGGAGGTCAACGCCGAGAAAACGAGCAAGGGGTATTTCAGAATCGCAGTGACCGGAACTTTGATCAACGTCCTGAACCCGAAACTTTCGTTGTTCTTTCTGGCTTTCCTGCCCCAGTTTTTGCCCGCTGACACGATGCATGCAGGGCTCGAGCTGGTAAAACTTGCCCTTGCTTTCATGGCCATGACCTTTGTTGTTTTCATCGGGTACGGCGCGTGCGCTGCCCTTGCCCGGGACTACGTCATTCATCGCCCATCCGTCATGGCGTGGATCAAGCGTTGCTTTGCTACGGTTTTCGGAGCGCTGGGCGTCAAGCTGGCGTTGTCAGATTAACCCTCACTCGAACACGCCAAATTGTGCGTTTCATAGGTCTGCAGCCAGCCGCGTCCCTTGATCGATCGCCCTTTTCGCGTCCAGCTCAGCAGCAATATCCGCGCCGCCAATCACGTGCGGCGTGACCCCGCGTTCGATCAGGGCATCCGCAAGGCTGCGTTCAGACACTTGACCAGAGCACAGCACTATCGAATCTGCCGCGATCATAGTCGGGTCTGCGCGCTCTTCTCCAAAGCTGATATGCAGACCTTCGTCGTCGATACGCTCGTAATTCACTCCGCCAACGAAATTGACGTTCTTCATCTTCAGCGTAGCACGGTGAATCCAGCCCGTGGTCTTGCCCAGCCCCTTGCCGTGCGCCTGTTTCTTGCGTTGTAGCAGCGTGACTTGACGGGCAGGGGCGGCAGGTTGCGGGCCTTCGGGGGCCAGGCCGGATCGATGTTCTTCGGGATCAGTCACGCCCCATTCCTTCATCCAAAGCGGCAAATCGGTTGTCGCGCTGTGCCCGTTTTCCAGCAGGTATTCTGACACGTCGAACCCGATACCCCCGGCTCCGATCACGGCAACGGACTCGCCAACCTCGACCTTGTCGCGAAGCACATCGATATAGCTGAGCACATTGTCCCGATCCTGCCCCGGAATTTCCGGGTTGCGTGGGCTCACGCCAGTGGCAATGACAACCTCGTCAAAGCCCGCCAAGTCATCTGCGTTGACGTTCCGGTTTAGCTCAAGTTTGACGCCAAGATCGACGATCATTGTGCGATACCAGTCGACCAGCCCCCAGAACTCTTCCTTTCCAGGGATTTGTTTGGCCATGTTCAGCTGCCCACCGATATCACTGGCACGGTCGAAAAGTGTCACGTCGTGACCGCGCTGAGCGGCCGTCATGGCGGTCGACAAACCGGCAGGGCCAGCGCCAACTATGGCAATTTTCTTGGCGATCTCAGCCTTAGCGATCACCAATTCGGTCTCGTTGCAGGCGCGCGGGTTCACCAGGCACGTCGTCAGCTTGCCGCTGAATGTGTGATCCAGGCAGGCCTGATTGCAGGCAATACAGGGCGCTATTTTTGCGGCCTCGTCCGCCTCGGCCTTTGCCACGAAGTCTGCATCCGCCAACATCGGCCGTGCCAGCGACACCATGTCGGCGCAGCCGGTCGACAAGACCTCTTCGGCGACTTCAGGCGCGTTGATACGATTCGAAGTGATGATCGGAATAGACACCTTGCCCATCAGTTTCTTGGTCACCCAGGCAAAGGCTGCGCGCGGCACGCTGGTGGCAATGGTCGGAATCCGCGCCTCGTGCCACCCGATGCCGGTGTTGATAATGGTCGCACCCGCTTTTTCTATCCGTTGAGCCAGTTCAACAACCTCGTCATGCGTCGATCCATTTGGCACGAGGTCAATCATCGACAGGCGGTAGATGATGATGAAGTCGTTGCCCACGGCTTCACGTGTGCGGCGCACGACCTCAATGGGCAGACGCATGCGGTTTTCGTAAGACCCGCCCCAGTGATCGGTGCGCTTGTTGGTATGGGTCACAAGGAACTGGTTGAGGAAGTACCCCTCGGACCCCATGATCTCAACCCCGTCATATCCCGCATTCTGCGCCAGAACTGCGGCATTCACGATATCGCTGATCTGTTTTTCAATGCCCTCTTCGTCCAGCTCATTCGGTGGGAAGGGAGAGATCGGCGATTTTACCGGGCTGGGTGCGACGCATTTCGGGCCGTAGGCATAGCGTCCTGCGTGCAGGATCTGCATGGCGATCTTGCCGCCCGCGTTGTGCACCCGGTCGGTCACGATGGAATGGTTCGCCACGTCCTTTTCTGTTGTCATCATCGCCGCCCCCGGCAAAACCGAGCCTTCAAGGTTCGGCCCGATGCCGCCCGTCACCATCAGCGCGACGCCACCGCGCGCCCGGTCAGCATAGAATTCGGCCACCCGGTTCCAGTCACCGGTTTCTTCCAGCCCGGTATGCATCGAACCCATCAAGACGCGGTTCTTCAAAGTGGTAAAGCCCAGGTCCAGCGGGGCCAGCATTTTTGGGTACGCAGTCATGGCGGAACTCTCCCTCCCGAATTTGGGTGTTAGATTGACGTTCGCGTCAACATTGTCACGCGAAACCTAACGTCATCCCCTTTGCGTTCCGCGCAACGCTTGCTACAGACGCTGCAAAGCATGTTCACGAGGCCGCGCATGACCCCTGAAGAGATCGCCAAACTGCCCTATCGCCCTTGCGTCGGGTTGATGCTGATGAATCCCGACGGCAAGATTTTTGTCGGCATGCGCAATGACGGCCCCAAAGATGCGTGGCAGATGCCTCAGGGTGGTGTCGACAAGGGCGAAGACGCACGCGATGCGGCCCTGCGCGAGTTGTGGGAAGAGACCGGGGTGACTTCGGATCTGATTGAGATTGTTGCCGAGACCGAGGGCTGGCTGCCCTATGATCTGCCGCATGATATCGTGCCGAAGATCTGGAAAGGCCGCTATCGCGGGCAGGAACAGAAATGGTACCTTATGCGGTTCAGCGGGCGGGATGATCAGATCAACATCCAGACAGACCACCCGGAGTTTGTTCAGTGGAAATGGCAGGACCAGACGCGGTTGGTTGACGAAATCGTTCCTTTCAAGCGAGAGGTCTATGAGCAGGTGGTCGAGGCATTTTCAGCATATCTGAAGGCGTAGGTCGCCTGAGGCCCAATTCCCTCTACAGCGTCAAACCAATCGCCTGATTGATCTCAATGCCCTTATTTATCGCATGGTAGGTGGGAAACGGCGCGCGGCCTGACATATCAATGTCGCGGCGCAGCCACGCCTGCTCCTCTAACTGGTGCAGCGATTTTGACAGCGCACGATCGGTGATCGTAATCAGGTCCGATTTGAGGGTTGAGAATCGCCGGGGCGTTTCTGTCAGTGCGAGAATCGGCAGAGTCCAATTGCGTCGTACCAAGGTGAACTCAGAGACATCCGGAACTGCACGGACAATCCTGCTGGCCAGTTCGGCTGCTTCGATCCCGTCACGGGTCAGCCGAAATTCCGGACGTAGCGGATGGCCGTGACCCGGGTTCCGCTCAAGAAGCCCAAGATCGACAAGGTGTTCCAAGCTTGATGCAAAGGCTGTCCGGCTTGCACCGGTCGCCGCAAGCAACGGGGCTTGCCGCCCTGGAACACGCGCATGCAGCGCCGCAAGTATACTCAGAGACCAAGCACGGGAGGTGAGCTTGACAAGTGTCTTAATGTCCATAAAGTATAGTTACTATATTTTAAAACTAAAGGAAAGCGCATGCCACTTGTTTCATTGGAAAACACCATTACGCTAGCAATCTCTGTGCGCGATCGCCACGCCAGTGCCGATTGGTATACCGACAAACTCGGGTTCGAACTTATCCACCACATTGATGAAGCCGGTTGGAGCGAGATGCACACTAAGACTGCGGGCGTAACCCTTGGACTTGGTGAACAGGCGGAACCGGCGCCGGGCAATACCGTTCCGGTATTCGGTATAGCGGATATCGAAACCGCTCGCGGCGCACTTGAAACGGCAGGTGTCCGGTTCGATGGCGCAACCGAAACCATCGAAGGGATGGTCAGCACCGCGACCTTCTATGATCCGGATGGCAACGCGCTGATGTTGGCTCAGGACCTGACGGGGGCAGGCTGACCCGCCCCACAGACTTCAATGTCCGGCGGTCAAAGCAACCCTTCGGCCCGCAGCAACTCCAGCATATTCGCTTCGGGCCTCGGGCCGATATGGCTGATGACCTCGCGGGCGCAGACATTACCTATACGTGCGCACGTTTCGTAATCGCGGCCAGTGGCCATCCCGAACAGGAACCCGGCAGCGAACTGATCGCCCGCACCTGTCGCATCGACCGGCACGACCTTTTCGACCGGTACGTCGATGCGGGTGCCTTCGTTCAATACGGTCACGCCATCGCCCGACCGCGTGCAAACAACCAGAGGGCAGATTGCGGCAGTCTTGGCCAGCGCCTCTTCCAGATTGTCGGTCTCGAACAGCGATTTGATTTCCGCCTCATTGCCAATGACGAAATCCAGTTCGTTCTCGATCAGCAACAGAAAGTCGACGCGATGCCGTTCAACGCAGAACGGATCGGAAATAGCGATACCTGTTTTGCCGCCGCCCTTGTGGCAGTCGCGTGCGGCCTCAAGGAACGCGGCCTTTCCCTTCTCTTTGTCGAACAGATAGCCCTCAAGGAACATGATCTGGCTGTTGCCCGCCACGTCGCTGGATACGTCGGCGGACGACAGTTCCGAGGAAATCCCCAGATAGGTGTTCATCGACCGCTCACCATCTGGTGAGACGAAGATCATCGAACGCGAGGTGGGCAACTCGCCGCCGGGGACTGGCGGGTTGACGAAATCCACACCGTCTTCGTTCATGGCGTCGGCATAGAAGCGCCCCAGAGCGTCGTCATGCACACGACCGATAAAGGCCGCGTCCAGCCCCAGCGCACCTGCGCCGGCAATCGTGTTTGCGACTGAACCACCGGGAGTTTGAACGCGGCCTTCCATCGCCCCGTACAACACTTCGCCCCGATCCCGCTCGATCAGCTGCATGATGCCTTTTTCGATGCCCATCAGTTCCAGAAAGTTGTCGTCGGCTTGCGAGATGACATCCACAACGGCATTTCCGATGCCGACAAGCTGGTAGGTTTTCATAGGTTCTTGTCCTCAAATTCGCAGAGATCGCGGATGATACAGGTTCCGCACAGCGGTTTTCGCGCTTTGCAGTGATAGCGGCCATGCAGGATCAGCCAGTGATGTGCATGCAGCTGAAAGTCGGTTGGAATGTTGTCTTCGATGGCGCGCTCAACTGCGTCGACGTTCTTTCCGGGGCAAATACCCGAGCGGTTGCCGACGCGAAAGATGTGGGTATCCACAGCCTGCGCCGGGTAGCGCCACCACATGTTCAGAACGACATTCGCGGTTTTGCGCCCCACCCCGGGCAGCGATTGCAGCGCCGCGCGTGAGTTCGGCACTTCGCCGCCGTAGTCTTCAACCAGAATACGGCTTAGCTTGATCACGTTCTTGGCCTTCTGGCGGAACAGACCGATGGTCTTGATATGTCCGATCAGGCCCTCTTCGCCCAAATCCAACATCTTTTGCGGCGTGTCGGCGATCTTGAACAATGCGCGCGTGGCCTTGTTCACCCCCGCATCTGTCGCTTGCGCTGACAGAGCGACTGCAACGACGAGGGTATAGACGTTCACATGCTCCAGTTCGCCCTTGGGTTCCGGGTCAGCCTCGTGAAAGCGGTTAAAGATCTCGCGGATCGTGTGATAATCGAGTTGTTTTGCCATCCGGGCCTTAATGCCGTGCAGTGGTGCAGGCCGCAATTGAAAACGGCATGCAAAACATCAGGAGTGTTCCTTTCGATACTGTTTCGCAAGCTCTACTGCGGCAATTTCTGCAGGGGCCTCGTTACCTTTTGCGATAAGGCTTGCCACATACAACCCATTTGCGGTGTCCGGAAAATGGGCGACAAGATTGGCTGAGAACGGGCCGCACCCAGCGTGGCCGACGATCCGTCCCACATGCTCTGCGCGACCAATCATCAAACCCGATCCATATCCGGTCTTGCTCCAGATTCGGTCGGGAATTGCCGGTCCTTCCATCGACAGCGTCTGCATTTGAAGCCTACTCGCCTCGGACAGAACTTCGCCCGCTAACACTGCCTGCAACAGTCGCAACGCATCCGATGCAGTGCCCATCAGGCAGCCGTGATAGACCCAACCCGGATGGTAACCGCGCGCATCCCATTCTAACCGATCAAAATCCTCGTGCGTCTCTGCTATGTGCGCTTGTAATCCCAAAGGAGCGCAAATTTGGCGTTGCATAATTTCGGGTAGCGAGGCGCCGTGCAGACGTTCCAGGAACTGGCGCAGAAGCAGATAACCAATGTTCGAATACAACCAGTTCTCTCCGGGTGTATAGGCGAGCTTCCGGTAATTGGTCTCAGCCAGCAACCTTTTTACGGACCAGGGCTCTTCACCCGCCGCGACGGCCTCACTGTAGGACGGAAGCGGGCCGTAGTCCCATAGCCCGGCACGATGCTGCATCAATTGGCGCAACGAAAACGGGTAGTCTTCGTAAGGCGCGTCCGGGTCGCAAAGGTGCTGTTCTTCTGCCTGCAATACCAGTGCAGCTATGGCGGTTTTGGTGAAGCTCCACCAAGGGAACAAGGACTGACCGCCTTCGTCCAGAAGTAATGTGCCTGTGCGATCCATAGCTGCGGAAACAATCACGTTCGGTCCTGACTTGTTCGACTGCCGGTCCGAACGTAGGTCAGAAGGATCACGAAGTGAATGCGGATGCGCAAGTTTCGGGTCGCTCTGATGCGCCTTGACCGGCTATGATCAAATCAACATCGAATGAGGTGCGACATGAATGTCCAGAACCCAG
Organism: Ruegeria sp. HKCCD6426; assembly: GCF_057221115.1. Classification (NCBI taxonomy): domain Bacteria; kingdom Pseudomonadati; phylum Pseudomonadota; class Alphaproteobacteria; order Rhodobacterales; family Roseobacteraceae; genus Ruegeria; species Ruegeria sp. HKCCD6426. Next base: position 716,587 of record NZ_JBWVBF010000002.1, read on the forward strand.
AGACCGGTTATCATTACAACGTCATGCGACGCGCGATAGAGCTTATTGATCAAGGCGGCGAGACCCTCAGCCTGGATGAGTTGGCCCGCCAGATGGATATGAGTCCGGCGCATTTTCAGCGTCTTTTTTCGCGCTGGACCGGCGTGTCGCCGAAGCGCTACCAGCAGTATCTGACGCTTGGCCACGCCAAGTCGCTGCTGCGGGAGCGTTTCACCACATTGGAAACCGCCCATAATGTCGGCCTGTCCGGCAGCGGTCGCCTGCACGATCTGTTCCTGAAATGGGAATCCATGAGCCCCGGCGAATATGCCCGCAAAGGCGAAGGCCTGACGGTTTACTGGGGTTGGTTCGAAAGCCCCTTTGGCCCAGCGCTGGTCATGGGTACCGGCAAAGGCATCTGCGGCATGGCTTTTGGCGCCGAAACCGGCGAGGAAGAGGCGATGGAGGATATGCTTTCGCGTTGGCCCAAGGCTGATTTCGTCGAAGACCCGATGCGCCTGCGCCCGTGGGTCCTCAGCGCTTTTGGCGCGGCCAGCGACCGGCTGAATCCTACGCCGCTTTATCTGATTGGCTCACCTTTGCAGATCAAAGTGTGGGAGGCGTTGATGCATATCCCTTCGGGTCAGGTCACTACCTATTCCGAAATCGCGCAACGCGTGGATGCCCCGCAAGCGGTAAGAGCTGTGGGCACTGCGGTAGGGCGCAACCCGGTCAGTTGGCTGATCCCGTGCCACCGCGCTCTGCGCAAGTCCGGAGGGTTGGGCGGCTATCATTGGGGCCTGCCGGTCAAGCGCGCAATGCTGGCTTATGAGGCGGCGCAGGCAGACGCCTGATTGACAGCGCTTGTTGCTAGAGCCCATTAAGACGGCAGGTTCGGGTCTCCTGCCGTTCGCGGCCTCAGGTCTTGGTGAAACCCGGTAGATTGAACATCTGTTGCCCTTTTCCGGCGCGCGGATGGCAATGCGAACTCCGTCCTGATCTCGCGCTCGTTGAAGGAAACGAGGAACAGTATGACACGATCCAAAACCGTAGCTCCGGTTGAAGAGCTGAAAGCACAAGCCAGGCGTCTGCGGGAACACTTGCAAGGAACCGGTGTCGCGCTAACGCACAGCGCCGCATTGGAGATGCTGGCCCGTCAGCATGGCGTGCGAGACTGGAATACGCTGCACGCGATGGCTGGAAGCCGGATGCAATTGCGTGTCGGGGATCGGGTTGAAGGGCGGTACTTGGGCCAGCCCTTTAGGGCGGAAATCCGTGGTTTGACCACGCTGGGTGACGGTGCACAGCGCCGGATCACCCTTCAATTCGACACAGCGGTCGACGTGGTCCAATTCGACAGCTTTTCCTCATTCCGTCGCCGCGTCACCGGCGATATTGGCTGGGATGGCCGATCTCGGAGGCACACTTCAGATGGAGTGCCGCAGTTGATAGTCCGACCTGACTAAGCAAAAAAGGGCGAGGCATCGGTATTGCTTCGCCCAAACTGTACGAGCCGTCGGGGTTATTCCGGGGCCCAGCCTCCCACGGCTTTGACTTCAAGGAAATCCTCCAGACCCCACACGCCACCTTCGCGCCCGTTTCCAGACTGTTTCATCCCACCAAAGGGTGAACCCGCGCTGCGGGACTGGCCGTTCATTTCAACCATGCCCGACCGCAATACCCGCGCCAAGCGGTTAGCGCGGTCGCCATCCTGTGTCTGGACATAATTGGTCAGGCCGTAGGGCGTGTCATTGGCGATCTCGACGGCCTCTTCTTCGGTATCGAAAGGGATCATGGTCAGGACGGGCCCAAAGATCTCCTCGCGCGCGATTGTCATCTGGTTGTTGGCATCTGCGAAGATCGTCGGGCGGACGTAATAGCCTTTGTTCAGACCTTCAGGTCGTCCGGTGCCGCCTGCAACCAGACGGGCGCCCTCATCAATACCTTTTTGGATCAGCTCCTGAATCTTGGTCCACTGCACCTCGTTCACAACGGGCCCGATGTGACGGCCTTCATCCAGCGCGCCGCCAACGGTAAGTTTGCCCGCCACCTCGGCTGCAGTCTCAACCGCCTGGTCATAAATCGGCCGCTGCACCAGCATGCGGCTGGGGGCATTACAGCTTTGGCCTGTGTTGTTCATCATGTGCAGAATGCCGCGTTTAACCGCCTTTTCATCCGCATCCGCAAAGACCACATTTGCACCCTTGCCACCCAACTCCAGATGCACTTTTTTCAGTGTGTCTGCTGCGTTTTTAGAGATCGCAGTCCCGGCGCGGGTCGAGCCGGTGAAGCTGACCATATCCACATCCGGGTGGCAGGACAATTGAGAGCCGACACCGGCACCATCACCGTTCACCAGATTGAATACGCCTGCAGGAAAACCTGCTTCGTCCATCATCTCGGCAAAGATCATCGCGTTCAGTGGGCTCTGCTCCGAAGGTTTCAGCACCATGGTGCATCCGGCAATTGCTGCCGCACCGACCTTGAGCGTGACCTGGTTCATCGGCCAGTTCCATGGGGTGATCAGAGCAGCAACGCCGACGGCCTCATAGATGATCCGATCATTTGGCGCGTGCTCGCCCAAGGGACGTTCGAACTGAAAGCTCTTCGCTGCCTGGATGAAACTCTTGAGATGCCAGATTCCTGCACCGACTTGCTGGGTACGGGACATGTCGATGGGCGCGCCCATTTCCAATGACATGGCCTGCGCCAGATCCTCTCCACGGCTTTTGTAGATGTCGACCAGCTTTTCGACCAGTGCAATGCGCTCTTCTACCGGTGTCGCCATCCAGCCGGGCAAGGCAGCTTTGGCTGCGGCCACAGCGGCGTTAGTGTCTGCTTCGGACCCAAGGGAAATGATGGCGCACGGTTCTTCGGTCGACGGGTTGATCACATCGAAATCGTTAGTCGCCGACGGGGCGACCCATTCGCCGTTGATATAGAAATTGCGTTTTTCGATCATGGTTTCCTCCGGATCAGAATTTATTCGACCGGTCGGTCGGTTTTAAGGGCACTCTGTCACCCCGAGGCCAGTGGGGCAAGCACAATTAATAATTTGATCAAATTATTGAAGCAACCAAAATATCGGCTACTTCCACTTGAATAGTTTAACCTGAGCGCAAAGTGTTTAGGTTTATGGCAACCGACTCGGTTCAAACACAGGAGAGGAGATGCCCCATGGGTTTGCGCATCAATGACACCGTCCCGAATTTCACTGCCGAAACGGATCAGGGAACCGTCCAGTTTCACGACTGGATCGGCGACAGCTGGGCCATCCTGTTCTCGCACCCCAAGGATTTCACCCCGGTCTGCACCACCGAATTTTCGGCGGTTGCACAGCTGAACGACGAATGGGCTGCACGCAACACCAAGGTGATGGGTGTTTCTGTGGATGGCGTTGAAGACCACAAGAAGTGGAAGAAAGACATCGAAGCTTATGGCAATGCCAACCCGGGCTTCCCGATTATCGCAGACGATGGTCTGGCGGTATCCAAGGCTTTCGACATGTTGCCGGCCGAGGCGTATATGCCCGATGGCCGCACCCCCGCCGACAGCGCCACCGTACGGTCGGTCTTTATCATCGGGCCGGACAAACAGTTAAAGCTGTCGATGACTTACCCGATGACAGTAGGGCGGAATTTCGCAGAAATCCTGCGTGCGCTGGACGGCTTGCAGATGAGCGCCAAGGGCGTGGCAACTCCAGCCAACTGGGTGCCGGGCGAGGATGTGATTATCCCGCCGACCGTCTCTAACGAAGACGCCAAGGCCAAGTTTGGTGAGTTCGAGACGATCTTTCCCTATTTGCGTAAGACCAAGGCACCCTCGTAAGACCTTGCGCTGCCAGGGGGCTGTCTGCCCCCTGGTGTGTCACCGATCTAATTCTCTAATTGATTGTTCCGCCAGCTGAGGCAGGCGGGATTGTCGGCAGGGTTGGGGCATGTCCCCGCGGCCATGGCGCGGGGACATGCAGAGGGGCGGCGAAACCGGAGAAAACACCCACCCCTTAAGGGTCAGAAGCTGTAGCGCAGGCCGAAATTCAGGCTGAACGTGTCCAGATCATCTTCGACCGTTCCGGTAGAGGCGCCGTTTGGCGCAAAACGTTGGCTCGAGACGTCGAATGCGCGTGAATAGCGTGCGTCGACGGTGAACGCGGTGGTTGAATTGATGTCATAGGCAACCCCGGCGATCAGCTGAGCCGCGAAATTGGTATCACTGTCATCCAACGCGACACCCGGGCCATAAACGAAGTCGAGATCCGAATATGTCGCGCCCAGGCCAAACCCGGCATAGGGGGTAAAGGCGCCGTTGCCTTTGAAGTCGAACAGCACATTGGCAAACAGCGAGGTCTGGCTGACATCACCCGAGACATTGCCCTCGGAGCCCGGCCCGTTGCCGCCGAAGTTCACGCTATCCACATCGTTGTCACGATAGGACAGTTCCAGTTCGAGCCGCGTGCCGATCGCGTCGCTGGACCATTGAGGGATTTCCCTGCCCACGGCTACACTCAGACCGAAGCCCGCATCAAAATCGGTATCGACCGTTTGGGTCGCTCCGCCGATACTGCCCGAGAAATCGGTGTCCTGCAGTTGGCTGTATCCGAGAAAACCCTGGATATAAGCCCCGTCAGTCAGACTTTGCGCGGCCAATGCTGAGGCGCTTAGGGTCAGGGCAGTAGAGGTGAGAATGAGACGGGTAATCATGATCAGGTCCTTTGTTCCGCAAGATGCATGGCGAACATGTGGTCGAGCGGAGAGCAAAGGGAAGGCACCGGAACTTCACTTCGCGTAACAGGTCTTTTGACTGTTGTGAGTGAATAATTCAGACCGTCAGAATTGAAGCAATCAGTGACGTTCAGCGTGCGGGGATGGGCTTAGGGAACTGCTCCGCTTCCTGCAGGCGTGACCTTGGTTTCACCGGCCGGACCCTATCGTAAGCTACATGAAACACATAGGTGTAAATCGTGTAGGTCAGGGTCAGGCCGACGTTTAAGGCCAAGGCCGACCCAAGAGAATGACCGCCCACATACATCAGCAATGGGCAGGTGATCAGGACAGCTGTGACCTCGTGCAGAGTGGCGTGAACAAGGCGAAGCCTATGTGGGCGCTTGCAGGCCAAGCGGCAGGTTTTCACCTTTTCTATTACGTCAAATAAGGTGTTGAAAATTGGCGACCAAATCAGGATCACAATAGACAGCAACGTGATTGTTGCCAAACCATGAGACATCGAAGTGCCTGTTACATAGACATAAAGAGGGGAAACAAAGGCTATACCAATCAACTCGAAACTACCGGTTTGGATAACACGTTCCTTGAGTGACCTTACCGCCATATGCAAACCCTGGAAAATATCGGATAGGAAAAAGCCGTTCTTCAATCGGCGCCGAGGAAATGGTTCAAAATAAATCAATTCGCGCATTTCAGCGCTCGGAGGCACATTTGCACATTGCAGTTAAGTTGAATGTGAAGTCGCACACATATGCGCGTAGCGGGTAAGTCGCAGATCGGACAGGTTTAAGCTGTTACCAAAAAACAAAAAAACCCCGGCCTGAACCGGGGTTTTTCTTTGTTGGAAAGTCGGTAAGGCAGATTATTCTGCGCTTTCCTCTTTCTTTTCTTTCTTCTCGGGAACGATCTCTTCGCCGGTTTCCTGATCGACGACTTTCATCGACAGGCGGACCTTGCCGCGGTCATCAAAGCCCAGCAGCTTGACCTTCACTTCCTGACCTTCCTTCAGAACGTCCGAAGGGTGGTTCAGGCGGCGATTTTCGATCTGGGACACGTGAACCAGACCGTCGCGCTTGCCAAAGAAGTTCACAAAGGCACCGAAGTCGACGATCTTGACCACTTTACCGGTGTAGATCTGACCTTCTTCCGGCTCAGCGACGATCGAGTGGATCATCTCGTATGCCTTCTTGATCGATTCACCATCGGGCGAGGCGATCTTGATGACGCCATCGTCGTTGATGTCGACCTTGGCACCCGAAACCTCAACGATTTCGCGGATGACCTTACCGCCCGAGCCGATCACTTCGCGGATCTTGTCGGTGGGGATGTTCATGGTTTCGATGCGCGGCGCGTGGACCGAGAATTCGTTGGTCTCGGATAGGGCTTTGCCCATCTCACCCAGGATGTGCATCCGGCCGTCCTTGGCTTGCGCCAGGGCTTTCTCCATGATCTCGGGCGTGATGCCCGCAACCTTGATGTCCATCTGCAGCGAGGTGATGCCGTTTTCGGTACCCGCAACCTTGAAATCCATGTCGCCCAGGTGGTCTTCGTCACCCAGAATGTCCGACAGGATCGCATAGTCGCCGTCATCTTCCAGGATCAGACCCATGGCCACACCGGCAACCGGTGCTTTCAGCGGAACACCTGCATCCATCATCGACAGCGAACCGCCGCAGACCGACGCCATCGAGGACGAGCCGTTGGATTCGGTGATCTCCGACACGATGCGGATCGTGTAGGGGAAGTCGGTTGCCGCAGGCAGAACCGCCTGAAGCGCGCGCCATGCCAGCTTGCCGTGGCCGATCTCACGACGGCCGGGGCCACCAACGCGGCCAACTTCACCAACCGAATACGGAGGGAAGTTGTAATGCAGCAGGAAGTTCGATTTGAAGTTGCCATGCAGCGCGTCGATGAACTGCTCATCGTCACCGGTGCCCAGCGTGGTCACGGCCAGCGCCTGAGTCTCACCACGGGTGAACAGGGCGGAACCGTGGGTCCGCGGCAGCATCGAGGTTTCCGCAACGATCGAACGGATGTCGGTGGTCGAACGACCGTCGATCCGCTTGCCGCCTTTGACGACGTCGCCGCGCAGAATGCCTGCTTCGAGCTTTTTCATTGCGGAACCGAGGTTGCCGTCTTCCAGCTGCTCCTCGGTCAGCGCTTCCTTGATCGCTTCACGGGCAGCGGCAACAGCGGCGGTGCGCTCTTGCTTGTCGGTGATCGCGAAGGCGGCGCGCATCTGCTCTTCGCCAGCGGCCTTAACGGCAGCGGACAGCTCGGAGTAATCCGGCGCCTGGAAGTCAAACGGCTCTTTCGCGGCTTCTTCGGCCAGCGAGATGATCAGGTCGATGACCGGCTGAATCTGCTCATGCGCGAAGTTGACCGCGCCCAGCATTTCCGCTTCGGACAGCTCGTAGGCTTCCGATTCAACCATCATCACGGCGTCTTTGGTGCCAGCAACAACCAGGTCCAGACGCTGTTCAGGGTTCAGGCGCAGGTCCTGCATGTCGTCGACGGTCGGGTTCAGAACATATTCACCGTCTTCGAAACCAACGCGGGCACCGGCGATCGGGCCGCGGAACGGCGCGCCGGAAATGGTCAGAGCAGCAGAGGCCGCGATCATCGCCACGATGTCGGGGTCGTTGACCAGATCGTGGGACAGCACGGTGCACATCACCAGAACTTCATTCTTGAAGCCGTCAACGAACAGCGGGCGGATCGGACGGTCGATCAGACGCGCGGTCAGCGTCTCTTTCTCAGTCGGGCGCGCCTCGCGCTTGAAGAAGCCACCCGGAACCTTACCGGCGGCATAGTATTTTTCCTGATAGTGGACGGTCAGCGGGAAAAAGTCCTGACCCGGTTTTTGCGCCCGTGCAAAGGTCACGTTTGCCATGACGCTGGTCTCACCCAGCGTGGCAATCACGCTGCCGTCGGCCTGACGGGCAACCTTGCCGGTTTCCAGTGTGAGCGTTTCTTCGCCCCACTGCATAGATTTCTTTGTTACATCAAACATATGCGTATCCTAGATGGGAGCACTCCCGCCCCTGCGGGTCTCCCGTTTGCATGGCGGCCCCATTGCCGCCGACCCCATTTATCTTCCGTTCGAGTGCCGGGGTCTTGGCACAACGTCTCAGATATCGCGCGCATACAGGAGTTTGGGTCCAAAGGAAAGCGAAACCGCACCGGGCGGGCAGCATGTGCAGCCATCTGCCACCGCCCGCGCCGAACCAGATGATCCCGGTGAAGCTCAACGGTAAATGGACACCCAGGTATGCTCACGAACCTGTGCACCCGGCCGGGCAGCTGGCCATTGATCCCTCGGGTCATGGTTTGATCGTGATCGACGGGCTGATGCCGGCGTCCGAGGGCTGTTAAATTCCAAAAGATGAATGAATTTTGCGAATTTTTGGTTGCGGTGTAAGCTCTTAGGACAAGACAAACGGTCGAATTGACGGGAAACGCGCCAAGGGATAACCGAATATTTTGCCGTCCACCGACCGAAGACCTTGGCGTTTGCACGCAGCAAACTGAGGGAAAGTCGAATGGCACAATCCAAGAAAATGCTGGATCCGGATCCCCGGATTTATGATTTTGAGACTGAATATGAGCTGGGGCAGGATAACGTCCGGCCATTTGGTTTGGATATTCACAATCCTGTCTTTCTGATCTCGAGCATTGTGATCTTTGCGTTCGTCCTTTTGGCACTTGCAAACCAAGAGGCTGCCGCAACCCTGTTTGGCTGGCTAAGACCTTGGCTTACCAGCACATTTGACTGGTTTTTGGTCCTTTCCGTAGATGCAATCACCTTGTTTTGTCTGGTCCTGATCATCCTGCCTGTCGGCAAGGTCCGGATCGGTGGCAAAGATGCCCAGCCGGACTATTCCTATGCTGGGTGGATTGCGATGATGTTCGCCGCCGGTATTGGCATCGGGCTGCTGTTCTTTGGCGTGATGGAGCCGGTCTATTACAACTTTGCTGAAGACGGTAACGCAGTCCCGCTGGGCATTGATATCGCGGTGCCAGGCAATGAATATGCCGGTGTTGTCGGCACCATCCATCATTGGGGGCTTGAGGGTTGGGCGGTTTATGCCGCAGTGGGCCTCAGCCTTGCGATCTTCAGCTATAACCTTGGCTTGCCGCTGACTCTGCGATCCGCTTTCTACCCGATACTGGGTGAACGCGTCTGGGGTTGGTGGGGCCATATCATCGACACGCTGGCCGTTTTTGCCACGTTGTTTGGCCTGACCACATCGCTGGGTCTGGGCGCGCAACAGGTTGCGGCGGGGCTGAACGAGGTGTTCGGCATCGAATCCAGCCCGACTGTTGTCGTATTGTTGATCATCGGTATCACCCTGATCGCCTTGGGCTCGGTCCTGCTTGGCATGGATGCGGGCGTCAAACGGCTAAGTGAGATCAACATGATCATGGCCGTGGGGCTGTTTCTGTTTGTGATAGCGGTTACTGGTGTCGGCACCGCCATATCGCGGTATTTTAACGTGATGACCGATTATGTACTGCACCTGCCGGCGCTCTCGAACCCATTCGGACGTGAAGACACCAGCTACTTCCATGGCTGGACGACCTTCTACTGGGCCTGGTGGATCGCGTGGTCGCCCTTTGTGGGCATGTTCATCGCCCGCATCTCCAAGGGTCGTACGGTACGCGAATTCGTCATCTGTGCGCTACTGGCCCCCACAGCGGTCTGCGCCCTGTGGATGTCGACTTTTGGTGGTGCCGCAATCGACATGCTGAACGCAGGCGGAGCTGAAGGTGTCCGCGCCACGGTAATCGATAGTTACGCCCCCGAAGGCGCGTTGTTTGGCTTCCTGAAAGAGCTGCCTCTCTACGGTATCGTGGCTCCGATCGCGTTGGTCCTGATCGTGGTGTTCTTTGTCACTTCGTCCGACTCGGGTTCGCTTGTGATCGACACGATTACCGCAGGCGGCAAGATGGACGCGCCGGTAGTCCAGCGCGTGTTCTGGTGTACGCTTGAAGGTCTTGTCGCCATCGCATTGCTGCTTGGCGGCGGGCTGAGCGCACTACAGGGGGCGGCTGTGTCCACCGGCATCCCGTTCACACTGGTTGTTCTGATCATGTGCTATTGCCTGTGGCTGGCGCTGAAATCTGAACGGTCGAAGATGTAGTCGAACGTCCCAATAACACGAAACGCCCGCCGAATGGCGGGCGTTTTATTCGAAGGGGCGATCAGGCCAGTAACTCTGCTTCTGAATCCTCAATAAACGCGTAGGAATGCGTATTTATATCGCCGCTCCAACGCCAGAGTGCCACAAAGCCCTCTGGACCTGTGCGAAAGGCATGAGGCATCAGGCTGGGATGGTGGATCATGTCGCCCGGCTCGCGCATCCGGATGTCGTCTCCTGCGGTCCAGAGTGCGCGGCCTGCGATGAGAGCATAGGTTTCATCAGCATCATGAAGGTGAAGCGGATAATAGCTGTTGGGGCGCATATACACCAATCCAAGCCGAACATCGGGTGCCGGAATTGGGCCTTCCGGCCCCATCAGGGTCGCGACACTGATCATCGCGGCAACGCCTGCCTCGGTATTGCCTTCCACAGGGTTAGAGCCCCAGGGCAGCATAGTTTGTGCGCCAAGAACTGCGGCTGCGGCGGGATGGCGGCTGTTGGCAAGGACGGCACGAATACCATCATCCATGAGGCATGGGCAGATCGTGTCGAATGTGCCGCTTGGTGGTGTTTTCAGAAGGGTCCTGGCCGCATGTGGACCCATCGGATCATCCTCGGCTTCGTATACGGCTGATATTGCCTGCCGCATTTTCTGAAAAAGACTGTTGTGAACCATGGGGCTGCGCACTCCTGTGACACCCCCATCTGACGGTTCAATATGCGAGAATCTGCCACTAAAACGACTGAGGCAGGTCGGAATCGTGCCTAGTAGAATGCAAGCCGGCTTGTCCGCCCAATCTTACGAGCGTTCAATTCTGGTAGCGACACGAAGACCGCTGCGTTCAGAGACGGGAAAACAGATACGCCCGCCAAAATGGCGGGCGTGATAATCAAGCTAAGCTGGATCGAAAATCCGAAAAACGACCAAAGGTCGCTTAGCGGCGGATCCCCAGCTTTTTGATCAGGTCCTGGTAACGCGCTTCTTCTTTGCCTTTCAGGTAGTCCAGCAGCTTGCGGCGCTGGGCAACCATCTTCAGCAGACCGCGACGACCGTGGTTGTCTTTCTTGTGGGTCTTGAAGTGCTCGGTCAGGGTGTTGATGCGCGAGGTCAGGATTGCAACCTGGACTTCAGGCGAACCGGTGTCGCCTTCTTTGGTTGCGAATTCTTTCATGACTTGTGCTTTATCAGCGGCAGTAATCGACATCGGGGTCTCCTTCGAAGGTTAGAGTTAATGGCGCAGGCCGGGATGTCGTCCAGCACAGGCCCATGGAGAAATCCGCACCGATTCCGACGCGGATGGGCGCGTATAAGCGCTTTCACAGGAAATGGCAAAAGGTTTCTGGCGGTTCAGACGGTCGCAGCGAATTGTGTCAGATGTGCTTCGGTCACAAGCTGGATGTCCTGCTCCGCCAACCCTTCGGCGCGGTAGAGTTGCGCGACGTCTTGACCATTGATCTTGACCCGTGTCAGGTCCTCGTTGTCCGGGTCGGTTTCGATGGTTATCTCTGGGTCATCCTGATTGTCCCACGTGACCAGCAGTTTATCCTGGCCGACCTGAAAATCCATTATTGTCACGCTTTGCTCTGCGTCCGAGGAGCTCAGGACAAATTCATCCGCACCATCCCCGCCGGTCAGAATATCCGGACCATCGGCCAGCAAGACATCGTTCCCGGCGCCCCCATTTAGAAAGTCGGCGGACGACCCTCCCGTTTCATCGGTGCCGAAAAGGATGTCATCCCCATCCCCGCCAAACAGAGAGTCTGTCCCTGCGCCTCCAGCCAGTCGGTCCGCACCATCGCCGCCCTGCAAGGCATCATCCCCTTCTCCACCAAGCAAAACGTCGTCATCCTGACCGCCGTAAAGCTCGTCGTCGCCGGTCCCGCCAATCAGTTCGTCTTCACCGAAATGCCCATACAAGGAATCGTCTCCGGTTCCGCCGTCCAAGGTATCATCGCCGTCCTCGCCATGCAGTATATCCGCCCCTGCGTCGCCCGAAATATCGTCTGACCCGTCACCGCCGTGAAGCACGTCGTCTCCGAAGCCGCCATCGATACGGTCATCGCCGCCAAATCCGTTGATCTGATCGTTTCCGTCCTGACCTGTGATTTCATCAGAGCCGTCGTCCCCAGCGATGACCAGGTGCCCGTCAAATTCCGAAATGACTTCGCCAGAGCCAGGAGATTTGGTGTCGACCTGAGTTGGTTCGTCGACATTTTCGCCATCATCCAGCAGGTTGCCCTGCGGGATGTCCTCGGCCCCGGTTTCGTTGATCTGGTCCTCCTCCTCCTCCTCGTCGGAAAAGAAAACGTCGCCCATCGCGTAAGCGGCGCCACCGATGGCGGCCAATCCAAACAATCCAACCAGAAACATGGGAGTCCTCCGAAAGCACACCGCTCCGAGTTTGAAATATCCCATGCATTCAGAGGGTTGGTCAAAGCCAAGCTGAGGACGTGGTTAACCCTTTGTCACCCGGACCAGGGTTTGGGCTGTTGCGTATACGCGATGTATAGCGGGTGTTTTGGATGTCCGTCCTTGGTCAGCCCCAGATGGTACAGGGGGTGACCGGTCCCGCGCAACAACTGCTCCACGGCTGGCCCGCGTTCCAGATGTGCACCGTGGGTGCCCCAGCCCGCGATGACCTGATCGGCCCAATCGACACCTGACAGGATGGTAGCGTCGTTTTCCGGCCCCACCGGATCGGCGGCGGCGCGCATCTTGCGCGGATCGGTGTCGCGCCAGGCAAAGATGTTGGTCACCTGAAATGCCCCGAACCCCAGTGTCCGCGCACGACGTTCGCAGCGTTCGACGGTCGGGTCGTTCTGCACCTCGGTCGCCGTCGACGGGTTCAGCATCACGAACAGGGCCTTGCGCCCGTCAGAGTCCCAGATGCGGGTCAAGCTATAGCGATACTTCTCGCAATCGGAATAAACGGCGGTCGAGGGCGCGTCGCCCTTGGTATGGGAACGGGTGATCATGCCCATCGCCTAGCACGGCTCTCAGTCGACGAACACCCGGCTGGGGTGCAATTCGCCGGATTTATAGATACCCACGGCCACGGCCCTGCCATTCAGCGATGCCCAGGCTTCATCCCCGTATTCGACGTCCGACGCCAGAACCATGCCAGGGTTGCCGTTGCGCAGGCGGGTGGCGCCTTCAGGTGTGCATTTTAGTTCGGGCAGGTCGTTCAGACCAGTTTCCAACGGATTCAGATACTCATCCAAGGCAGTTGTTTTGGCCATCTCATCGATCTGTTCGATGCTCAGCCCGTCTTCGACCTCGAACGGGCCCGACCAGATGCGGCGGAGTTCTTTCACGTGGCCATGGCATCCCAACGCCGCACCCAAATCGCGGGCGATAGAGCGGACATAGCCACCCTTGCCACACGTCATCTCCAGCACGACGTGATCCTCGTCGGGGCGGTCGACCAGAACCAGTTCCTCAACCCAAAGCGGGCGCGCGGACAGTTCTACATCTTCGCCGTCACGGGCCAGCTTATAGGCGCGCTGGCCGTCGATCTTCACTGCCGAGAACTTCGGGGGCACCTGCATGATTTCGCCAATGAAGGGCGTCAGGGCGTGTTTTATGTCGTCGTCGGCTGGGCGCGCTGCGCTTTCGGCGATCACTTCGCCTTCAGCGTCGTCAGTATTGGTGGCCTGACCCAGCCGGACAGTGAAGGTATAGGCCTTGAGTGCATCAGTGATGTAGGGAACGGTTTTCGTCGCCTCACCCAAAGCCACAGCCAGAACGCCAGTCGCCTCGGGATCCAGCGTGCCTGCATGGCCGGCCTTTTTGGCGTCCATCGCCCAACGCACTTTGTTGACCACAGCAGTCGAGGTCATGCCCGCCGGCTTGTCCACCACCAGCCAACCGGAAATGTCGCGACCCTTGCGTTTGCGTCCCATACTGCACCTTGAATCTTGTCGAGGCGCGCGACCTAACGGATCGGTCGGGCGCTGTCAATTTAGCATGTAGAGGTCTGTTGTCAGGGAATATCCTGCACCACGCCCACGATCGGCCCGAGAGAAAACCCCACATCTGACCGATTGCTCGCCCGGTCATACATGCGAGAGATGTTACCGTCGAAGAACAGTGCGTTCGGGGTATTCAGCACGTCCCGGAACAGGCTGCCGAATTCGTGAAAGGTGACGTAATCTTCCGAGATCGCGAACACGGCGCGCGTTCCGTCGTCGCTGGTCCCAACTCCGTTGCGGATATAAAGCGAGGTCGAATCGGGCAGGAAGCGTGGGTGCAACTCTCCATCGACCACCAACATCGGGCCGGATTGCGTGGCGAAACGGCAATCGGGGCCCTGATCGACATAGTCCAGAGTTTCGAACACATCGGCACGCCCGTCACGGATGCAGAACACACCGTTGGGCAGCAGACCAAAGTTGCCGGGGCCGGCATTGGGGATCACGCGCATGACCTCCTCGCCCTCTTCGACATAGTGGCCGACGGGCGAGCGGTCGTCATGGTACATGCCGCCATTCATGGCAAAGGACAGCTGTTTGCCGTCCGGGGCCAAACTCTCATTCACTGAGGAGAAGTGGCCCAGAACCTCACCACTCTCGTCATTCAGGAACAGACGCAGGTCTTCTTCGGCAGCGTCCACTTCGCAGATGGTGTACCGCTTATCCGCATGGGTCAGTTTTTCACATGTGACCGCAGTGGCCTGCGCGGCCCAAAGAACCGCGCCCAGAATGACAAGCGTACGGATCACTCGTCCAGATCGCGGCGCACCGCGTCCTGACCGAACATCCGGCGGGTATCATCCAGACGGTCGAACGTGTCATCCAGACGGAACCGCAGATCTGGTGAGAATTTCAGGCCGACCTTCTTGCCGACCATGCGCCGCAACTCGCCCTTGTTGCGGGCCAGCAGTGCGATCACATCCTCTTGCCCCTTGCCGCCCAAAGGCAGCACATAGGCAGTCGCGATCTTCAGATCGGGTGAGGTGCGCACCTCGCCCACAGTGATCGACATGCGGTTCAGGTCGGGGTCGTGGACATCTCCGCGCGCCAGAACTTCGGACAGAGTGCGGCGGATCAGTTCGCCGACGCGCAGCTGTCGTTGGGACGGGCCGGGGCCATCGTGGAATTTGTTCTTTGCCATAAACCCCGATCTAAGGGCAAAGCAGGGCTTTGCCAAGCGGGCGCGAACCGGGTAGGAGGCTTTGAGCCGAATTGAGGAAAAGGACCGACGCAATGACCCATATTCCGGGGATCGTGATTACAGGGGCTTCGGGCCGTATGGGGCAGATGCTGATCAAGACCGTCACCGACAGCGATCAGGCGCGTCTGGTTGGTGTGGTCGAGCGCAAAGGTCACGATTGGATCGGTCAGGACGTTGGCGAAGCGATGGGCGGTCAGGCGCTTGGGGTCAAAGTCACCGATGACCCGTTGGAGGCGTTTGCTCAGGCGCAGGCGGTGATCGATTTCACTGCGCCCGAGGCAACGTTGGAATTTGCCGCCCTGGCCGCGCAGGCACGCTGTGTGCACGTGATCGGCACGACCGGAATGACGGATGAGCAAATCGCAGCGCTGGAACCGGCCGCGCGCCATGCGGTGATTGTCCGCGCCGGCAATATGAGCCTCGGCGTGAACCTGCTTGTGCAATTGACCAAAAAGGTTGCCGCCGCGCTGGACGAGGATTTTGATATCGAAGTGATCGAGACGCACCATCACCACAAAGTCGACGCACCCTCGGGCACGGCGCTGATGTTGGGTGAGGCTGCCGCCGAAGGGCGGGGCGTCAAGCTGGCGGACGCCTCTGATCGGGGTCGCGACGGTATCACTGGTGCGCGTAAACGCGGTGACATCGGATTCCATGCGGTGCGCGGCGGAGACGTTGTCGGTGAGCATGACGTGCTGTTCGCCGCTCCTGGCGAGCGGATCGTGCTGCGCCATCTGGCCTCGGACCGTGCAATCTTTGCCCGCGGGGCGCTGAAGGCAGCGTTGTGGGGGCAGGGCAAGGCGCCGGGGCAGTATGATATGGTGGACGTCCTCGGCCTTTGATGTGTGCGAATGATGGACGTCCTCCTCATTGGCGTTAAGATTCCGCCATGTGGAAATCGAAATCGGGCATTCTGACATCGCTTCTTCTGGTACTGTTTTACCTGACCCTACTGCCATTCATGCTGAACGCGTTTCACATGATTGGCGTGGGTCTGGACACCGATACAGCACACCCGAGTTACCTGTTTGTGAAAGGCGAAACCGTCGGGAATTGGGCGATGGTGCTTCACATTCTCGCCGGATCGGTACTGGTCGCGCTGGTGCCTCTGCAACTGGTTCGAAGGCTCCGGCTGAAATATATTCGTTTTCACAGGGCACTCGGCAGGATGCTGATCGCATTGGCGCTGATCACCGGGTTGGCGGGGATGACTTATATACCGCTGCGCGGAACGATCGGTGGGCCGGTCATGTCGGCGGCATTTTTCTTGTACGGCGTTCTGTTGTTCTGGTCTGCGCTGATGGTCGCGCGGATGGCCATCTCAAAAGACCGAGAGGGACACTGGGCTTGGGGCCTGCGGTTGTTCTGGCTGGCGCTCGGTTCGTGGCTGTATCGGGTTCACTATACGCTCTGGTACATATTGACCGGCGGCCTTTGGTCGAACCCGGAATTTACAGGAGCGTTTGATCTGGTTCAGAATTTTGCGTTCTTTGTGCCGTATCTTCTGATTGCCCAGATCTGGATCGGCATGCGCAGGTGCACGCATCAAGGAACACTTGTTCAACCGGGCTGAGCGTCCGAGGATGACGAAATCAAAAGTCTATCGCGATCCCTTTTTTCTCCCAATCGCCATAACGCGCCGGATCAGGGCCATCACGCCCACCCAGTTCCTTGGGCATTTCTTTAGCCTCGGCTTCGGCTTTGCGGCGGCGCTCTTCCGCCTCGGCCAAAGCGCGCTGGGCCGCGGGAGGCAGGTCTTTGCGTGTATCGCTCATGACTTCGGGTTCCTTTCCGTGCAGGTGCTTGATATACGCCCCCGTCCGCCAATGACAATGCGGGCAGAGGTCACACAAAGGCAATACAATGTCGGAGAACCCAACATCTGCGCGGCGCAGCGCCATCTATCTGCTGGATCAGATATTGGGCGAGGGGCGTTTGCTGTCCGAATGCCTTGCCGCAGGGGCATTGGACCGGCTGGACCCCGAGGATCGCGCGCGGGCGCAGCGATTGACGCTTGAAACGTTGCGCGGGTTGGAGCGGGCAGATCGACTGGTTGGCAATCACCTGAACCGCACTCCCGCCCTGACGGTGCACAACGCATTACGTCTGGGGGCGGTCGAGCTGTGCCATGGTGCAGCGGCGCATGGTGTGGTTAATGCAATGGTCGAGATTGTCGGGCGGTCACGCAAGCACGGGCGGTTGAAGGGTCTGGTCAACGCTGTGTTGCGCAAAGTGGCCGCGGAAGGCCCAGATGCCTGGTCCAAAATGCGCGTGCCGCGCCTGCCGGAATGGCTGCGCGAACCGCTTGTCATGGCCTGGGGCGATGAAGCCGTCAAGGGCATGGAACTGGCGCATTTCGCCGGGGCGCCGTTGGATTTGACTGTAAAGACGGATTCCGTCGCGCCCGGCGGAGACCTGTTGCCAACCGGATCGGTTCGGATGCACGGCGCAGGCCAGGTCTCGGCCCTTCCCGGCTATAAGGAAGGCGCATGGTGGGTGCAGGACGCCGCGGCGGCATTGCCCGTGCGCATACTGGCGCCCAAAGCCGGTGAAAATGTACTGGACCTGTGTGCAGCTCCCGGCGGTAAGACGCTGCAACTGGCCGCCGCCGGGGCCAAAGTCACGGCATTGGACATATCTGAAGGGCGTATTGAGCGCGTCCGCGAAAACCTCGCCCGTACCGGATTATCTGCGGAGGTGATCGTGGGCGATGCGCTGGAGCATCAGGGTCAGTATGACGCGATCTTGCTGGATGCACCCTGTTCCGCCACCGGGACCATTCGGCGCCACTCCGATCTGCCTTTTGCCAAGGACGGGTCCGAATTTGGCGAATTGATCGAGTTACAGACCCGTATGCTAGGCCACGCATGGTCCTTGCTGAAGCCCGGTGGGCGGCTGGTCTATTGCACCTGCTCGCTTTTGCCGGATGAAGGCGAAGTACAGATCGATGAGGCTCTGGCCTTGTACCCGGACATGCACGTGGACCGGGATGCCGCGATGGTTGCAGGTGTCGAGCCCGAGTGGATATCCGAGGAAGGCGGCCTTCGCCTACGACCGGATTACTGGCCGGAACGGGGTGGAATGGACGGGTTCTATATCGCCTGCCTGAACAAATCCGCCTAAGGGTACTCTTTTCGATGACTTGACGTTCAGACCTGTCTATCGTTGGTTCAGGCGCCGACAGAGCGTCGGGGGCAGAGTAACGAGCGTCATGTCACAGTCAGACACCATGGCAAACCGGTGGGTGCGGTTTCAAAATCGTCTTTATGTGCGGCTTGCTCAGCGGCGCAAGGCGGTGGCCGGGTTTGTTGGTCAGCCGGAACCGCGCACCGTTGGTTCGTTCGCGCGTGGACGGCAGCTGGTGGCCGGAAACTTGCTGTTTGCCGGTTATCTGGTCGAGGCTGAAGACACCGCCCTTTGGGATGTGACCGCCCCCAGTGCAGATTTTGACGACGAACGCCACGGATTTGCATGGCTGGACGATCTGGCCGCAGTTGGTGACATGCGCGCGCGGGAGAAGGCGCAGCGCTGGGTCTGGGGGTGGATCGAGGCGCATGGACGGGGTCAGGGCCCTGGCTGGGCGCCGGACCTGACAGGTCGAAGGGTCATGCGCTGGACCAATCACGCACTATTTCTGCTGCGCGGCGCGGACGAGGCGCAAAGCGAGGCATTCTTCCGCTCTCTGGCACAACAGACGTGGTTTCTGTCCAAGCGCTGGTCTGCGGCGACGCCGGGTCTGCCAAGGTTTGAAGCGTTGGCCGGTCTTGTGCAGGCCGGACTGGCTCTGGAGGGGTTGGAGCGGATGGCCGAGCCAGCCTTACGTGCGCTGGCGCGTGAATGCGTTCGGCATGTTGACGCTCAGGGTGGCATTCCCACGCGCAACCCTGAAGAGTTGCTAGAAGTCTTTACCTTGTTGTCATGGACTTCTGCCGCGCTCAGCGAAATTGGCCGTGGGACACCTGCCGCGCAGACCGAGGCGATCAAACGCATTGCTCCGACTCTGCGAAAACTCCGTCACGCGGATGGTGCTTTGGCCCGGTTCCATGGTGGAGGGCGCGGCCTCGAAGGGCGTCTGGATCAGGCTCTGGCGCAAAGCGGCGTCAAACCGCATCCAACCACTGGCCTGTCCATGGGGTTTGCGCGTTTGGCCGCCGCGCGCACCACGGTGATCGTGGATGCAAGCGCGCCGCCTACCGGCGCGGCTTCGTACAACGCGCATGCCTCGACGCTGGCGTTCGAGCTGACTTCGGGGCGGCGACCGCTGATCGTGAACTGTGGATCGGGGGTCAGTTTTGGACAGGACTGGCGACGCGCAGGACGGGCGACGCCGTCGCATTCCACCCTGTGCGTGGATGGTTATTCCAGCGCTCGTCTGACCGGACCCATCAAAGGCACCTCTTACGAGGCTATGGTTGATGCCCCGAAAAACGTCCCGGTCGAATCCGAGCAGGCATTCGAGGGAGAACGGTTGATGGTCGGTCACGACGGCTATGTCCGAGTGTTCGGCCTGACCCACGCCCGCACATTCGAGCTGCGCTTTGACGGTCGTGAACTGGTGGGCGAGGACATTCTGCTGACCACGACCGACAAGTCCAAAAAGCAATTTGATCGCGCCATGGATGCTGCAAGCCTGAATGGCATCCCCTTTGACATCCGGTTCCACTTGCATCCGGACGTGGACGCCGCGTTGGATTTGGGCGGTACGGCGGTGTCCATGGCGCTCAAAAGCGGAGAAATCTGGGTGTTCCGTCATGATAACGTGGGAAAATTGTCAGTTGAGCCAAGCGTTTATCTGGAAAAAGGGCGTTTAAAGCCACGCGCGACAAAACAGATCGTTCTATCTGGCCGCGCAATGGAGTATGCGACGCGCATCCGGTGGACGCTGAGCAAGGCACAGGATACAGCCTATGCCGTGCGCGACCTGCACCGGGACGAGCCCGATTTCGACTGACGCCAAAAGGACCTTTGGACCCATGACCGACCTTCACCCCGTGCGCCGCGCGTTGCTTTCCGTTTCCGACAAGACCGGGCTGATCGAGCTGGGAAAGGCGCTGGCCGAGCGCGGGGTCGAGCTGTTGTCCACCGGTGGTACTGCCAGGACGCTGCGCGATGCGGGTCTGGGCGTAAAGGATGTCAGTGAAGTGACTGGCTTTCCCGAAATGATGGATGGTCGGGTCAAGACGCTGCACCCGATGGTTCACGGGGGCCTGCTGGCTCTGCGCGACAACGATACACACGTGGCCGCGATGACCGAGCATGGCATCGGCGCGATCGACCTGCTGGTCGTGAATCTCTACCCATTTGAGGCCACCGTGGCCAAAGGTGCGGATTATGACGAATGTGTCGAGAATATCGACATCGGCGGCCCTGCGATGATCCGGGCTGCGGCCAAGAACCATGCCTTCGTCAACGTGGTCGTGGATGTTGAAGATTACGACAAGCTGCTGGGCGATATGGATCAGCATGGCGGCGCGACCTGTCCTAAATTCCGTCGTAAGCTGGCGCAAAAAGCCTATGCTCGCACCGCCGCCTATGACACCGCCGTGTCGAACTGGCTGGCCGATGCGCTGGAGCTTGCAGCGCCCAAGCGCCGCGCCTTCGCCGGCGAGCTGAAGCAGACCCTGCGCTATGGCGAAAACAGCCATCAGCAGGCAGCATTCTACACTGATGGTACCAACCGTCCGGGCGTGGCGACCGCTGTGCAGCATCAGGGCAAGGAACTGAGCTACAACAATATCAACGACACCGATGCGGCCTTTGAACTGGCCGCCGAGTTCGATCCCACCGATGGTGCCGCCTGTGTAATTATCAAGCACGCCAACCCGTGCGGCGTGGCCAAAGGTGCAACTCTGCTCGAGGCCTACAAGGCCGCGTTCGATTGTGATCGCACTTCGGCCTTTGGGGGGATCGTGGCGTTGAACCAGCCGCTTGACGCTGAAACCGCGCAGGAGATTACAGGTATCTTCACCGAGGTTGTGATCGCCCCCGGCGCGTCGGATGAGGCCAAAGCGATATTTGCCGCCAAGAAGAACCTGCGCCTGCTGACGACTGAAGGACTGCCTGATGTCACCGCGGGCGGCAAGACCGTGCGCCAGGTTGCAGGTGGTCTGCTGGTTCAAGACAAAGATAACGGCTTTGTCGGTATGGATGACCTGAAGGTCGTGACCAAAAAGGCTCCATCCGATGAACAGATGCGCGATCTGCTGTTCGCCTGGAAAGTTGCCAAGCACGTCAAATCCAATGCCATCGTCTACGTCAAGGACGGCGCGACTGTGGGTGTGGGCGCAGGCCAGATGAGCCGTGTTGACTCGGCTCTGATTGCCGCGAAGAAAGCTGAACGTATGGCTGACGTACTCGGCCTGCCGCAACCGTTGACGATTGGCTCGGCAGTAGCTTCTGATGCGTTCTTCCCTTTCCCCGACGGGTTGATGGAGGCTGCCGAAGCCGGTGCCACCTGCGTGATCCAGCCCGGTGGTTCGATGCGTGACGACGAAGTGATTGCGGCCGCCGACGAAGCAGGGTTGGCCATGGTCTTCACCGGCATGCGGCACTTCCGGCACTGATGCGGTATCGCATGCTCCTGTGGGCCGGTCTGGCGGCATTGCTGATCGACCAGATCAGCAAGTACCTGACCGTCCATGTTATGCGTGTGGCCGATCATCCCGGAGGAATCGACATACTGCCGCCCTTGGTTGTTTTCAAATACGGAGAGAATCGCGGCATCAATTTCGGCCTTTTTCAGGGTAATACCGAGGCCGCCCGTTGGGTGTTGATTGGGATATCTGTTGCCATCTGTATCGGTGTGCTGATTTGGCTTGGCCGTACGGTACCTAGTAAATTCATGCTGTTCTGCGGTGGGCTACTGATCGGCGGTGCACTGGGAAACGTGGTAGACCGGGTTCTTTACGGTTATGTTTTGGATTTCCTCAACATGTCTTGCTGCGGTATCGACAACCCGTTCGTGTTCAATCTGGCCGACGTGTTCATATTTGCGGGCGCCCTGGGCCTAGTGCTGTTCGACGGCAAAAAGCACTCGTGACGCGCCGGATGATATGCGATAAAAGCGCCTGAAACTGGCTGGAGACCATAATGCGGATGCCGCGCGCCATACTTGCCCTGACACTTGCTGCCGCGGTTGCTGGCTGCTCTGACATCGGTTTGCGCAATCTTCAGCCGCCGGGGCCAGGACCTGATGAGTTTTCGGTTCTGCCGGTCAAGCCGCTGACCCAACCCAAGGATTATGCCTTTCTGCCCGCACCAACACCGGGCGGTGGAAACCTGACCGATCCCAACCCGCAGGCCGATGCTGTCGTTGCTTTGGGTGGCAATGCCTCTGCGCTGAACCCAAATTCGGCGATTCCCTCTTCTGATGCGGCTCTTGTGACGGCATCCAGCCGCTATGGCGTGCCGGCTAATACTCGGCAGGTGACCGCGCAGGAAGATGCGGAATTCCGCAAACGCAAGCAGCGCTTCACCCGTCTGCGCCTGTTCCCAGTCGACCGTTATTCGCAGGCTTACAAGGGCGAGGCGCTCAATGCCAACCTACAGAACGAAGCGGCGCGCAGGCAAGGGCTCGAGACACCTTCGGCACCGCCGGTGGAATGAATTCTTCTTAACTTTCCGTCATCGGTCTTGAACCCGCGCGGCGCCACCGTAGTTTGAACACCATAAAACGAAACGGAGGACGCCCCATGGTTCGGGCCCTTGCATTTTCGGCTGCCCTATTTGCTGCCACCCCTCTCTTGGCCAGTGAAGGGCACGAGGCGGTTACGACGTTCACATTGGATAACGGCATGGATGTCGTTGTGGTCGAAGATCATCGTGCGCCCGTTGTGCAGCACATGGTCTGGTACCGGGCGGGCTCGGCGGATGAACCCATCGGGTCGTCCGGAGTGGCGCATTTCCTGGAACACCTGTTGTTCAAGGGCACAGACACACTGGCGCCCGGCGAGTTTTCCGCCACTGTTGCGGCCAATGGCGGCAACGACAACGCGTTCACCTCTTATGACTACACTGCCTATTTCCAGCGCGTCGCCGCCGACCGGCTTGAACTGATGATGCGGATGGAGGCAGATCGGATGCGCAATATCCGCCTGTCCGAAGAGGATATCGCCACCGAACGGGACGTAATCCTGGAAGAGCGTAACCAGCGCACCGAAAACAACCCACGTGCCCTGTTCGGCGAACAAATGAGCGCGTCGCAGTATCTCAATCATCGCTACGGCGTCCCGATCATCGGCTGGAAGCATGAGATGGAAGAGCTGGATATGGAGGACGCGCTGTCGTTCTATCAAATCCATTATTCCCCAAACAATGCCATTCTGGTTGTCACCGGCGATGTCGACCCCGAAGAGGTTCGCGCACTGGCCGATCAGTATTACGGTGTGATCCCGGCCAACCCAGATTTGCCGGAACGGGTGCGGTCGCAAGAACCGCCGCAAACCGCCGAGCGCCGTCTGACTTTCAAAGACCCTCGGGTCGCGCAGCCCTATGTTCAGCGCAGCTATCTGGCGCCGGAACGCGACGCGGGTGCACAGGAAAAGGCCGCCGCGTTGTATTTGCTGGCCGAATTGCTCGGCGGCAGCACGACGTCCTACCTGAACGAAAAACTGCAGCTTGAGCAGCAGAAGGCTGTCTATGCCGGCTCGTTCTACCGTGGTGTCTCGCTGGACGATACGACCTTTGACCTGATCGTGGTTCCGGCAGAGGGCGTGTCCCTGCAGGAGGCCGAGGAGGCAATGGATCAGGCCGTTGCCGATTTCATTGCCGAAGGTGTGAACGAGGAAGACCTGGACCGGATCAAGATGCAGCTGCGTGCAGCCCAGACCTATGCGCGCGACAATGTGGACGGGATCGGCAATCGCTATGGGCGGGCGCTGACCAGCGGGCTTACGGTCGAGGACGTGCAAGCCTGGCCTGATATTCTGCAGGCCGTGACCGGCGATGAGATCATTGCTGCGGCGCGTGATGTCCTGCAACCCGAAGCATCTGTAACCGGGTGGTTGATGCGCGACGATGAGGTGACGCAATGAAACGGTTTTTCGCATCTCTGATCGTCTGTCTCATCGCTCTGCCTGCTTGGGCAGAGATAAAAATCGAAGAGGTCACTTCACCTGGCGGCATTACGGCTTGGTTGGTCGAGGATCACTCGATCCCCTTCACTGCGCTGGAGTTGCGGTTCCGCGGTGGCACTTCGCTGGACGATCCGGACAGCCGTGGTGCCATTTATCTGATGAGCGGTCTGATCGAGGAAGGTGCTGGGGACATGGATGCGCGCACCTATGCGCGCGAGCTGGAATCTCTGGCAGCATCGTTCAAATACCGTGCCACCGATGACTCGGTCGCCATTTCTGCGCAGTTTCTGACCGAAAACCGTGATGATGTGATTGACCTGTTGCGGACCACGATCCACGAGCCACGCTTTGATCAGGATGCGATCGACCGGGTGCGCGCGCAGATTCTGTCGGGTTTGCGTTCGGATCAGACCGATCCGAACGATATAGCAGGGCGCAGCTTTGCTGAGATGGCCTACGGTGACCACCCATACGGGTCCGAAGGCAAGGGAACGATCGAAAGCGTTTCGGCGCTGACCCGGGAGGAAATCATAGCCGCCTATGACGGCGTCTTTGCCAAAGATCGCCTGTATGTGGGTGCCGTGGGTGACATCACCGCTGAAGAACTTGGCGCGTTGCTGGATAAGCTGCTGGCGGATCTACCCGAGACCGGAAAACCAACGCCCGAAAGGGCGGAGGTGAACATTCCCGGTGGCGTCAGCGTGGTGGAGTTCGACACTCCGCAATCGGTTGCCCTGTTTGCCCAGAAAGGCATTGATCGGGACGATCCCGACTTCTTTGCCGCCTACCTTCTGAATCACATTCTTGGTGGTGGTGGCTTCGAAAGCCGCCTGATGCAGGAAGTGCGTGAGAAGCGTGGCCTTACCTACGGTGTATCGACCTATCTTGTGCCCAAGGATCTGGCCTCGATTTATTTGGGCTCGGTGTCTTCGGCCAACGACCGGATTGCCGATGCGGTGGATGTGATCCGCGATGAATGGGCCCGCGCGGCAACCGAAGGTGTGACCCAGAAAGAGCTGGACGACGCCAAAACCTATCTGACCGGCGCCTACCCGCTGCGCTTTGATGGGAATGGGCAGATCGCCGGGATAATGGTCGGGATGCAGATGGAGGATTTGCCGATTGACTATATCGCCACGCGCAACGATCAGGTGAATGCTGTGACCCTGGAAGATGTGAACCGCGTTGCATCCGAACTGCTGGACCCCGACGGTCTGCATTTCACCGTCGTCGGGAAACCCGTTGGATTAGACGGTTGATCGTTATTGAGCGATAACACCAAACACGGCCCCGCCCGGCGGGCGGGCCGATGCCTGCCCAGGTAAAACGCGCAGATTTGGCAATTTCAGGCGTTACTCGCTGTGTTCTGAAATCAGCCCAGGAACTGGCCTTTAGTCATGTTACCGTTTTTGCCCTAATTACCTTTGCAGTTTGCCAGTAAACAATTCCCTCAGTCTGGCTCTCATTGTCGACAAGCTGAGTGCTGCTGTTCACGTAAATTATCCGAGAGAATCGCCCAATTCGCCTGAATCTATTGTTCTTCAAGGGATATGCCCTCAAAGCGGCAATTCAGTGGGTGTCGGGCCTAGTGACATATGAATTTGCCATTGCTAAGACTGAAATCACTTTTGAAAAGGGACCTAATTAATGAAAATTGAAGAAACCGCATTACCGGGCGTTATCGTTCTCACGCCGAAGCGGTTTTCTGACGCACGGGGTTTTTTCAGCGAAAGCTGGAACAAGAAAACGCTGGCCGATTTAGGAATTGAATTGGATTTTCTACAGGACAACCACTCATTGTCGGTAGAGAAGGGCACCTTGCGCGGACTACATTTTCAGGCTCCGCCGCATGCTCAGGATAAACTGTTGCGCTGCGGGCGTGGGCGGTTACTGGATGTGGCCGTGGACGTCCGAAAGGGCTCACCTACTTTCGGGAAATGGGTCAGTGTTGAATTATCCGCGGAAAACGGGCGTCAGCTACTGGTGCCAAAAGGCTTCCTGCACGGGTTCCTGACGCAGGAACCGAACACTGAGCTCTGCTATAAATGTTCCGATTATTATGCGCCTGAGTGTGACAGCGTGGTGCGCTGGGACAGTTGCGGTGTTGATTGGGGTCTGACAGGTAACCCGATCCTGTCCGAAAAGGATGTCAACGCCCCGGTTTTCGCTGAGTTTGACAGCCCCTTCGTCTGGGAGGGCCCGACGTGAAGCTTCTGGTGACCGGAGGGGCTGGATTCATAGGGTCAGCCGTGGTGCGTCAGGCCATTGGCGAAGGGCATCAGGTCATCAATCTGGACGCACTGACCTATGCCGCCTGCTTGGACAACGTGGCAAGTGTTTCGGGTTCTCCGGGCTATACGTTTGTCGAGGCTGATATCCGTGATCGTCCCGCAATGGACCGTGCCTTTGCTCAGCATCAGCCGGACGCGGTGATGCATCTTGCCGCGGAATCTCATGTAGACCGTTCAATCGACGGACCCGGGGCATTTGTCGAGACCAACGTCACCGGCACCTATACACTACTTGAAGCGGCGCGCGCGTATTGGCGGTCTCAGGGACAGCCTGATGACTTCCGTTTTCACCACATATCCACTGATGAGGTGTTCGGCTCGCTTGCCGAAAACGGCGTGTTCACCGAGGAAACACCATACGATCCGCGCTCGCCCTATTCCGCGTCCAAAGCAGCTAGCGACCATCTGGTGCGCGCCTGGCACGAGACTTATGGGTTGCCGGTTGTGCTGTCCAATTGTTCGAATAACTATGGACCTTACCACTTCCCGGAAAAACTCATCCCCGTTGTAATCCTGAATGCGTTGGCCGGTCAGCCGATCCCTGTCTACGGCAAGGGCGAGAATGTTCGCGACTGGCTGTATGTCGAGGATCACGCGGACGCGCTGCTGACAGTATTGCGGAAGGGTCAGGTTGGAAGGTCCTATAATATCGGCGGCGAGAATGAGGCCCGCAATATCGACCTTGTGCGGACGATCTGTGCAATTCTCGACGATAAACGCCCTAAGGATCGACCGTATTCCGAGCAAATCACGTTCGTAGCTGACCGCCCGGGCCACGATCTGCGTTACGCGATCGACCCGACGCGCATTCGCACCGAGCTTGGATGGCGCCCGTCTGTTACGCTGGAAGAAGGCTTGGAAAAGACAGTACAGTGGTATCTGGACAATGAAAGCTGGTGGCGCACCCTACAAAACCGGCATGGTGTTGGAGAGCGGTTGGGAGTGAGGGCGTGATACTTGTATTCGGCAAGACAGGCCAGGTGGGGCAAGAGTTGGCAGACCATCCCGGCGTCTTGTGTCTGGATCGGGCAGCGGCGGACTTGTCGCGACCCTCGACCTGCGCGGAGGCTATTCAACGGCATCGGCCTACCGCAGTGATCAACGCCGCTGCTTTCACAGCCGTGGATCGGGCCGAGGACCAAGAAGCAGAAGCTACCGTTACAAACGGTGATGCACCTGGTGCCATGGCCAGCACCTGCGCTGAACTGGGCATCCCGATGGTTCAGATTTCCACCGACTACGTGTTTGATGGCAGCGAAAACACTGGGTGGCTGCCCGGAGATGCAACCGCGCCCTTGGGGGCCTATGGCCGCTCTAAACTGAAAGGCGAGCAGGCTGTGTTGGAACAAGGTGGGTGTTACGCGATATTGCGGACCTCCTGGGTTGTTTCGTCTCATGGGAAGAACTTCATCAAAACGATGCTGCGGTTGAGCAAAGAGCGGGATGAGCTGACAGTAGTGTCCGATCAGATCGGCGGACCCACCCCGGCGAGGGATATTGCAATGGCCTGTGTGGCAATCGCGAACCAACTTGTCGCGGACCCCGGGAAAACAGGCATCTACCACTATTCCGGTACACCGGAGATCAGTTGGGCCGATTTCGCGCGTGAGATTTTTTTGCGAACCGGAATGGACTGTCGTGTTACGGACATTCTGACACGTGACTATCCGACGTCAGCCCGGCGGCCGCTGAATTCACGTTTGGATTGCAGTTCCTCCGAAAAGGTTTTTGGTTTGGACCGCCCGGATTGGCGGCCTGGTTTAACGAGTATTTTAAGAGATTTGGGAGAGATCTGATGACAGATCGCAAGGGGATCATTCTGGCCGGCGGCAGCGGGACACGTTTGTACCCGATCACCATGGGGCTGTCCAAACAGCTGCTTCCGATTTACGACAAGCCAATGATCTATTACCCGCTGAGCGTGCTGATGCTGGCAGGGATTCGCGAGATCTGCATCATCACGACGCCGCAGGATCAGTATCAGTTCCAGCAAACACTGGGGAACGGATCGCAATGGGGGGTCGAGCTCAGCTATCAGGTGCAACCCAGCCCGGATGGTCTGGCACAGGCCTATATTCTGGCCGAAGAGTTTCTGGACGGTGCGCCATCGGCGATGATCCTTGGAGACAACATCTTCTTCGGTCACGGGTTACCGCAGCTGATGTCGGCAGCGGATGAGAAACCCACTGGGGGAACCGTTTTCGGGTATCACGTTGCCGACCCTGAACGCTATGGCGTGGTCGCTTTCGACGAAGAGGGCAGGGCGCGGGAGATCATCGAAAAACCTGCTGTGCCGCCCTCCAGATATGCAGTGACCGGTCTCTATTTTCTGGATGCTACGGCTTCGGAACGGGCGCGCGCTGTAGAACCTTCGGCGCGTGGAGAGCTTGAGATTACCGAGTTGCTGCAATCATATCTTCAGGAAGGGTTGTTGCAGGTAGAAACCATGGGACGGGGATATGCGTGGCTGGACACTGGCACCCATGCTTCGCTTTTGGATGCCGGCAACTTTGTCCGTACTCTGGAAGAACGCCAGGGGCTTCAGACTGGCTGCCCGGAAGAGATCGCGTACCAACAGGGATGGATCAGCCGCGAAGCGTTGAGCCAAGAAGCCGAGAAGTTTGCAAAGAATGGGTACGGGGCCTATTTGACTGGTCTTCTGAACTAGAGAACTGGCCAATCGACCTGTTTGCATTGCACTGGCTCAGCGACCTGAACGCACCTCTTAACCGCAAGCAAAAGTTCATGGCTTGCCCTTGTCCCAGGCCGTCGGATTTTCGCGCGAAATGACGCGAGCGGACACACTGGGTAGCGCCCGGTTTCTGTTTGGTACATAATTTACATTATTTTCTTTGAGCAGGGTCAGCACCGTGAAACGGACTGGTCCGGAATTGTTGTATTGATGGTGGGTTTGTTGGTGAAAGATAGGGCTCGGACCGAGCAAAGTGTGGATCAGGATTTTGCGGACCCGCAGCAAAACCCTTATCGTCAGGCCATAAGAGCGATGCGCCCTACATTGGGTCTTGTGGGCTTGCTCAGCGCCCTTATCAACATCCTGATGTTAACGGGCCCGGTTTATTTGGTTCTGGTTTATGATCGTGTTTTGCCCAGCGGGTCAGTTTCGACCCTGAAACAGCTCTTTCTGATTGTGGTGATCCTTTTCACCTTACTGGGCCTATACGAATTGCTGCGGTCCAGGCTGTTGTCGCGAGCCAGCTTCAAACTTGATGAAAACCTGCGTGAAAAGATATGCGATTTCTGGCTCGTGAGCGCCATTGACGAGAAGACCTTTCCGAACAGCCCGCTGCGCGATCTCGAGATCGTTCGAAGCTTTGTCAGCGGTCCGGCGATCCTGGGTTTGTTCGATCTACCCTGGATTCCCATCTTCCTGGTGGTAGTCTTTTGGATACACCCCTGGCTGGGCATGCTGACCGTTCTTGGCGCCCTGATCGTGGTTGCCGCGGCGCTTTTCAATCGTTTCTCTACCCGAGATTCCATTAAAGGGGCTGCCCAATCTGACGAAGTCGAAAGGGCATTTCTTCAACGCACGTGGCGCAACGCCGATATGGTTACGGGCTTGGGAATAAAGCAAAGCGTAGTTCGGCATTGGTCAACTTTGCGCAAGGCCAGTCTTTTCCATGTGCGCGCGGGGGCTGAAAGGTCAGAGTATTTTGCAGCGTTTTCGAAGTCCTTCAGGTTGCTGCTGCAATCGGCGCTTTTAACGGTCGGCGCGTATTTGGCGATCATTCAAGAGATTTCGCTTGGCACGATAATTGCTGCCTCGATCCTGGCCGGGCGAGCGTTGGCTCCGATGGATCAGGTCATAGGTCAATGGCGCTCGATCGGACGGGCGACAGAGGCTCATAAACGCTTGTGTGACACGCTTGATCGGTTCGTAGAGCAACCATCGGCGACAGATCTAGGGATACCTGAGGCCAGGATCGTTGTGCAGAACCTGAGCAAGACCGCGCCTGAAGGCTGCCCGCACTCAACGAGACCTCGTATCCTGGATCAGATCGAGTTTTCCCTCGGTCCCGGCGACGGTTTGGTCGTGATTGGTAAGAGCGGTGCGGGAAAGTCCAGTTTGGCGAAATTGCTGGTTGGAGTATGGCAACCGGATACTGGCGACATACAGATGGATGGGCAGGCAGTCGACAAATGGCAATCCAGTGCGTTGGGGCACCATATCGGGTATTTGCCGCAACAGGTGGATATGTTGCCGGGAACAATTGCTCAGAACATCTCGGGCTTTCGTACGAACGCGAACGAAGAAGACATTACAGAGGCGGCCCGTATTGCCGGGGTGCATGACCTTGTCCTGGAAATGGCGGATGGCTTTGCAACCCATATCGGAACCTCTGCGCAACCGCTGTCAGGCGGGCAAATCCAAGGGTTGGGATTGGCGCGCGCCGTTTACGGTATGCCAAAACTCGTTGTACTGGACGAACCGAATTCGAATTTGGATGCCGATGGTAATGATGCCCTTGTCGCGGCGATAAGGAAACTGCGCGCCCGTGGATGTGTCGTAGTCATCATGGCGCATCGCCCAAACGTCATTGAAGCCGCGAACAAGGTTCTTCTGTTGCATGAAGGCCGGATGGTGCGGATGGGCAACAAGGTTGATGTTCTCGGAGGGGCGCATTCCAGATCGAAAGCCGGCGCTACTGTGAAAACCAAAAGGGGTGTACCTGCGCAGCCATTATCCATGCGAACGGTTGATATGACCGGGGACTGATCGCATGAAGCGGACCATGCCCCGTAGCAGGAGTTCTGTGCGATTGCTGGGCCAATAAAACGGCAGTTCGAATTAAAAGAACCTCTGTCATGGGTGCCATGCCGATTCCTCTGGACTGCCAGAAATGGAATCGATCAGCGAGCCGGATAAAGAATGTTTGGTTGCAGCGCGCCAGGCTGATTCCACCTTAGGAAGATTCGTGGGATTGTTTCTTGTCGTGGGGCCAATCTTGTGGCGGAACCCTGCCGATTGGTCTCTATTTTGTTAAAATAAGCGGTTACGATAAGCAACTAGCCACCGATCATTCACAATATCGGCTCCTTTCTGCCGTAATCCGCCGAATAATCATCACCCATGATGCACTTTGTTTCCAAGCCGCATAACCATTCAGTGGGGCTGGAAATCCGAGCAGGAGCTAAGGACGGATGACTGTTTATAACGTAAGTACCGCGGCAGAACTCACTGCTGCGTTAGGAAGTGCAAGCGGCGGGGATGAAATCCGCCTGGCTAGCGGAGACTACGGGAGTTTGAACTTGAACACTCAGTTCAACTCCGAGGTTCGGATCGTATCAGATGATCCGAGCAAACCCGCGAGCTTTTCATCAATGAACCTAAATGGAGCGTCGAACCTCACCTTTGATGGGGTGACTTTCGACTATACCTTTAATCAGGGCGACAAGATCTGGGATACACCCTTTCAGATCAACAACAGCTCTAACATTGCCATAGTGAACTCGACATTCGATGGGGATGTCGCAAGCGGTTTGACTGCAGAGGACAATGGGTACGGTGCTGCCAAGGGCTTAACTGTCAATGGTTCGAACGGTATCACCTTGGCCGGAAACGAAATTTTCGATTTCTGGAAGGGTGTCCATTTCACGGACAGTAAGAACCTTAACATTCAGAACAACGAGCTGCATTCACTGCGCTCTGACGGCATGAACTTTGTCGATGTACAAGGCGTTCTGATCGAAAAGAACTATATCCACGATTTCGAGGCATCCCCCACCTCGGGCGATCACCGCGATATGATTCAGTTCTGGACCAACAACACAACCGAGGCGACCTCGGATGTGATCATTCGGGACAATACATTCGATGTTGGGCAAAGCGCCTGGACCCAGACAATTTTCATGCGGAACATTGAAGCGGAAAAGGGGAATACGGCCCTTTACTACCAAAATGTTACTATTGAAAACAACGTGATCTACAATTCGCACCCCCATGGGATCACTGTCGGGGAAACCAACGGTCTTGTTGTCAGCAACAACACTCTGGCATTCGCGGATGGGGATACCAGCTTTGTGGATGCAAGGGCTGCTATTGCGCCACCACAGATCAACATCGCCTCTGGATCTACGAATGTGACCATCGATCAGAACGTCACGTCCAAGATCAACGGGTACGGTGGTCAATCTAGTTGGAACGTTCAAAACAATGCGCTTGTTCAAAACACCAATCCGAATGGCGCGGGCTATTACGGGGATGTGTTCACGGACCAATCGTTGAACGCTTCGACACCGTATCACGACTATGTTGTGGAGCCGGGCAGCATCATCGATCAGTTGAACGCTGGTGCGTCGTTGGCTCACCCCGAGGATAGTCAGGCGTCAAACACGACGCCTACGCCGACACCAATTCCGCCAACAACACCCACTGACCCGGTGACGGACCCGACACCGACTGACCCGACACCAACGGATCCAGATCCAACGGACACGGCGACGACCGACCCGGTTCCGACGGATCCGGACCCAACGCCGGTTGATCCTGCGACGCCGCCTTCCGGTACTGCCGGAATCGACGTTACCAAGATCGATACTTTCGTCATGGACTTTGATGCGTTGGCGGCGTCGAATGCCTTGAAAGGTGATGCCAGTGTTATCACGACGGCATCTGGTGATCAGGCGCTGTATCTTGATGGTTCGAAAGACAAGGCGTATTTGGGACGACTAAAAGAGTTCGAAAACTCCGATCAGCTGTCGTTCTCGATCGACTTCCAGCGCGACTCAGCGGATGGCGCAACGGAAAAACTTCTCTGGAACCACAAGAAAATTGGCGTCTCGCTGGTTGGTGACGGCCTGGAAATCCAGGTTGGGAACAACGACAAAAAGTTCCACGACGGATTTATTCTGGAGGATCTTGGCCTGAATGACACGGATCAGCATCAACTGACCGTGATTATCGATGCCGATACGGATCGACTGCAGGTCTTCGTCGACGGTCGAATGGTGCTGGACGATCAGAGCCTTGATCTGGACATCGTCGGTGCAGGCGGTCGCGAATGGGGATGGTCCGTGGGTCCAATGTGGGGCGATGGATTTGATGGGGAAATACATGATTTCCGCATCGACGACGAAGCCGATTTCTATGACCCACCGGTTATCGTTGACGATACCATGGCCGTGTTCGGTTGATTGCAAAGAGCGCTGGTTTTCCAGCGCTCTTTTTCTTTTTCAGGATGCAGAACGATAGGGCGGCATTCGCGGAAATTATTTCCAACCACTCATCAATGTTTAAGCGATTTTACAATCTTACAGACTAGGTGCGGGAAATCCTGACAAGCACGCTGAAAACCTGCATATAAGGGTTGGTTATCTTGTGTTAGTAAATTTGGATGAGTGCAACAGTGACACAGTCGGATCACAGCGGATCCCCTCGGGTTTCCATTATTGTCATCAGCTACAATACCCGCGAAATGACATTGGAATGTCTGCGCTCTGTTCGGGAACAAACGCAGGTTCCGTACGAGTTGATTGTCGTTGATAACGCTTCAACAGATGGATCGGCACAAGCTATTGCCGACGAGTTTCCGGATATCCAGTTGATGGCTGAGTCCGACAATCACGGATTTGCGCTGGCCAACAATCTTGCCGCGATGAAGGCGAATGGCGAGTACCTGCTGTTGCTCAATCCAGATACGGTTGTTTTGGACCATGCGATCAACCACTTGCTGGAGTTTGCAGACGAACGCCCGGAAGCCAGAATCTGGGGTGGTAAAACATTTTATGGCGATTTGTCTCTCAACCCGACTAATGCCTGGAACCGTATGACGCTTTGGGGCGTCATTAGTCAGGCGCTGGGCTTTTCAAGTCTGTTTCGAAAAAGCAGCCTGTTCAATCCCGAAGCGATTCCGGGCTGGGATCGCGACAGCGAGTACGAAGTCGATATCGTAACGGGGTGCTTCTTCCTTATCAAACGCGCTTTCTGGGAAGAGTTGGGCGGCTTTGACAAGGCATACTTCATGTACGGAGAAGAGGCCGATCTGTGCCTGCGCGCCCGTGCGAAAGGAGCGCGGCCGCGAATTACGCCAGATGCCAAGATAATCCACTATGCCGGGGCATCTGAAAAGGTGCGTTCGGACAAAATGGTGAGGCTCTTGCGTGCCAAAATGACGCTTATCATGCATCATTTCCCGAAATGGCAGCGGAAAATTGGCCAAGCCGTATTTCGCCTTTGGCCGTGGTCGCGTATGGTCGGGTTAAGTATTTTGCGACGGCCGGAGGCCGCTGATGTCTGGCGCGAAATCTGGCATAGGCGCCGGGAATGGCAGGACGGATACTGACGCGCAGAAAAAAGATCATTTGATAGATGTCTGTAACGCACCTTGAAAGATCCTATCTGAGGCCAGAGAAAGCGAAGGCCGGGAACCGCCTCAACTTTCTGATCATTGTCTTTCTGGCCAGCCTGCTTGTCCCCCTCACGATCGAGTTGGGGCAATTCAAACTATTGGCCTACCGGGTCGCAGTGCTGCTTCTGTTTATACCGGCGATCTGGGCCTGGGCCAGGGGGGACGCCGGGCGACGTACTCTGGCTGACTATCTCATGATCTTGCTGGCCATATGGGTGGCCATCGCGATTATTGCTGTTCATGGCATAGGCGTAGTTTGGCAGGGGGCAGGCATTCACACGGCCGAACTTCTGGGTTCCTATATGCTTGGCCGGGCCTTCATAAGAACCCCGGAGCAATTCAAGAAAGTCACGAAAATACTTGCTTTCGGGTTTATTCTGCTGTTGCCCTTTGCCCTTATCGAAGCTCTGACTTCCGAGAATGTTCTGCTGCGACTGTGGAGCTACGTCGGCCAGGCATTTCCAGATGTCGATCATGAACAACGTTTGGGATTTGATCGTGTCCAAGGCCCGTTCGAACATCCAATACACTTTGGCGTTTATGGCGGCGCTCTGATCGGTATGACCTATTATGTCGTCTCATACGGCACCAGTGTTTGGGGACGCATCTGGAGAACGGCGTTGGTCAGCGGCACCGCCTTCTTTTCGTTGTCCTCAGGACCGCTGGCGGCGATGACAGCTCAAATGTGTCTCATTGGCTGGGACGTTGTCCTGAAACGCCATAAGAACCGTTGGTGGTGGTTGGCCGCACTGGTTACCATAATGTACATCGCAATCGACATCCTCTCGAACCGGACCCCGGTCGAAGTATTCATCAGTTACTTCGCACTAAACGCTCAGACCGGCTATGGGCGCATCCTGATCCTTCAATATGGAATGCAAAACGCCTTTGCCAATCCCATCTTCGGAATTGGTTTCAATGACTGGGTGCGTCCTGCCTGGATGACGGACAGCGTTGACATGTTCTGGATTTATTACGCGATGGTGAGCGGATTGCCAGCGGGCGTTTTCCTTCTGGGATCCTTTTTGGCCATGGTAATTTCGGTAATCCGGCGCCCTTTCACCGACGTACGCATACGTCAATACCGGATGGGTTGGCTGGTTACGATGTTTGGCCTATTTATGGCGGGTTGGATGGTCCATTTCTGGAAAGTCCCATTCGTGCTGTTTTGCTTCCTGCTCGGGACTGGTGGATGGTTCCTTAGCTATCAGCCGAAGGAGGATAATTCTGACGCTGCAGGGGCAGATGGCCAAAAGCGCAGGCTTCACTACACCAGATTCCCTGTCAGATCCGGCCGCCGATCCCAGCCGTCAGAGTAATGCCACTGCTGCATATTGTTGCCGCGTTTGCGCGGATTGGATGTGAGATTTCCCTCGATACCCGTGCGGTCGTTATCTGAGAAAAACATCTTTACGCTGGCATGATCCTGAATCCAAATGCCCGTCATAAAACTGGGGTGCGCGCGTTTCCTCAGGCGAGGCGGACGATCATCTGATCATTCGGAGTATTGGGTAAACACTCGTCGTGCGACATAGTTCCGCAAGTCCTTCATGGTTGCCCAGCAACAGACCAGCAAAATACTGGCGCCCGCAAATGTCCAGAACAAAGAGAATCCGCTGAGAGTTGCTTCCAACACTGGCGTCGCTGCCAGTAGCAGGAAAGCAGCGCAAATAGGTACCGCCATTGGCCGCAGAGGTAAATCAAGCCGGTTGCGCACCAAAATCAGCGACGTCGTGAAGCCCAGCACCTCTCCGGTTGTGGCGATTACAATGATCACCAACAGATCGGCGCCCTGAATAGCCGCGTACCAGGACAGAGGCAAGGATAGCGCCCGGAATGCATTGGCAAACATGGCGTTGGTCGTCCGCCCTTTGGCCAGGGCAACTGTGGCGCTTCCGGTTTTGAAAACGCGTACGGCTTGCAGGATCGCGAGCGGGACGAGGTAAGGGATCAACGGGGTGTACTTGTCGCCCAAGACAAATGTGACAAAGACCGCCCCCAATACCAGAATGATGCCTGCAGGCAGCAGACCGTTCATAAGGCTGGCCTGCATGGTCGCATAAGCCAAGTGGCCAAATTTGTCATCTTCACTTTTTACAGCAGACAGTTGAGGTAGGAAAAAGCTCTGCGTACTTTTCGCCAGGATCAGAGTGGGCGTAATTGTCAGAGTGAAGCCCATCGCAAAGATAGCCAGATCCGCCATCCCCATCTCTCGACCGACGACCACTTTCTCACCTTCAAATACAAGAACGAGAAGGACGTTGTTGATCAGCAATGGCCACCCAAAATTTAGGGCATGGCGAATTCTTTGCCCTTCAAGTCGAAGCTTGTAGCGGCGTTCGGCCATCAAATGCGAAAGAGCAACCGTAGTTACACCCTGCAAAAGCACAGCATACAGCATCACGCGATAGTCGCCGAGTTGCTTAAACAAAGGCCACACAATCAAAACAGACAGAAAGGCTGGAAGCGACGTGCTTAGTACCAGTGGCTTGAAGATCTGACGGCGCTGCAACCTGTAAATATCGAAATGAGTGAAGCCATTCAGCAGGGGAATGAGTGCCAGAACTTGATAAGCCCACGCAACTTCAGGAATACCGAGAAATTGCGCAATGGGATGAGCGAGAACGAATAGCAACGCGGCGGAAATAACGGCTCGCAGGGCTTGAAAGCCCTGTAGGCCTGCCTGCAAGTCCTCGTCGTTGCCGTCTTTGTCCTGAATGATCAGCTGCTGGAGCCCTAGATTGGATGCAAGCTCGACAATGGCCATGCTGATCGCGAAAGTAGCTGCAATACCGTAGTCTTCAACGCTGACGAGCCGAGCGACCAAAAGGTTGCGCGCGAAAGTCATCGCAGAGCCGAACGCGTTTCCGGACAGTATCAACAGAGCGGATTTGAACATGTCGCGGAATTCCAGAAAGTCGCGCTACTCTATAACCAAAAAACGATAAACCGCTCCTTCAGTCGTCTATACTCTATATGATCGCCATTTTTTAGGCGATCATAATTGTGTGTTGACCCTGGGCGAGCCCCAAACTCCCGCCGACCTGTGATCAATACCCCGCGTCAGCGCTGAACGACGAAAAGCCGGTCCAGGGTCACGAAGATTTCGTTGGACTGGGCGGTGCCGACACCTTCTTCGAAGCGATGTCTGTACTCGTAGCCAGCTGAAATGCTCCAATCCTCGGTCAGAGACCGCGTATAGGCGGCGCGGAACGTGGTGTTGTCAGTATTTGTCACCGCTTGTGTTGGCGGTCCAGCATTGTCTACCGCGGCGTAGGCAACCGTGAAGTCGAGGAACGAAATCGAGTTGATAGTTGCCAAATACCCTAATGACGCTCTGGTCACGCGGATATCATCACCTTGCGAGTCGTTCCGGAAGTCTCGTGATAGCGAAGCATTAAACACGTGCCTGGGGAGGGCGTAAGTGTAAGCAAGCGAGTAAATAGGATCGACGTCCCCTGTCGCCCCTTTTGACGCACCCAGGGACACGTCAAGTGAACCGCGGGGAAGGAGCATTGAGCGCGAAACAACCGCATTTGTCCGGCGGCCTGTGATTGCCAAATCAGAATCGAAACCGATCGCGGCAGACCCGTTATTCAGAAACCGGGTGAGTGTTGCCCCATAAACCGCCCCATCTTCCCTTCGCGCAGGCAAAATTGCTTCAGTTTCATTGACTTCCTTGTACCCAAGGAAAGCCGCCAAGCTGGTGGCCGCGTCAATCTCATGGGTCAGGTCAAAGATAACTGTGTTTTCTTCGCGCTCTTCCTGAATGGACTGGTCACCATCGTAGTCTAGGTACACATAGCCCAGCCGACCGTTGGTAACCGGAGAAAAGACAAAAGTCGCAAAGATATTTGAGCGGAACGTATTGTTGTCGAACAGACCAGGATCGGTGGTGTCTTTGTACTGTTCATCAAAATACTGCAGGTCGAAACCAAAGCCGAAAGGATCGTTGATACCCGTTTCATACAAGATATTTGCGGTGCTGGTCGTGCGTGTACCGTCGTCGATGATCAAGCTTTGCGAGTTGATTTGGTCCAGTTCGCGAAGTGGGTCGTCGAAGTTCAGGTCAACCTGACGAACGCGGAGATCGCCGGAGAAGCGGCTGTTCCCGACGTCACGGGTATAAGCAAGGAAAGCATTCGGATCGTCGAATTCGACGGTTTCTGTGCGGCCGGGAACTTCACCCAGTCGAAGAATGCCGGACAGATCCAATTGCAGAGTGTCGATCTGCGTTTCTTTCAAAAGCCCGAAAGACAGAGTGGTATCCAGTATGATCGTGTCCCCCGGGGGGGTCGTGTCCAGACCGAAGTTGTCATTTGCGCGTAGTGCCGAGCTAATCCCATACGTCAAAGTCAGCCCACCGGGGGCTGACTGTGTACCTGGAGCTGACTGGCCTGTTGCTGTAGTTGCCGATGCAAGTGCAGTCGTTGCTGCCAGCACCGCAGTCAGATACTGTTTTTTGTTCACCTTGGCCCCCTGCTCTTGGGCAATGGTTATTCGAAGAGTTTACGTTGCGGGATCACGATAACGTCACCTGCCTGAAGTGCAACATTACCGGTATTGGTATAGTAATTGTAGTTATAGACGTTGCTTCCACGACGCAGTTGGATGCGTTTCCCTGCTGCAAACCGGGTCAAACCGCCTGCTTCGGCAATGGCCTGCAGAATTGTTGCGTTGCTGGATACGAGAATCTTGCCGGGAATGGTGACTTCACCAGTAATGAAAATGTCCCGACCGTTCACAATGCCCGTTTGCAAAGTTGGCGTCGCCAGAGCGCCTACGGAAACGAATACCGTTGGCGGTGCTGCAAAGTTTGGCGCCAGACGACTGGTCAGAGTGCCACGCAGTTCGCCGACGGAAGCCCCGGCAGCTGGAATGGATCCGACAATCGGAAGGTTGATCGACCCATCAGGCAATACCAAGGCTTGGCGGTTGAGGCTGGCATCCTCGAGAACTTCGATCTGCAAAATGTCGCCGGGCTTGATCCGGTATCCTTGCGCAGAAGCGTCAGATGTCATCAGGCCTGTGGCCATCAACATAGTGATGACAAGGCTGCAAAGGAGTTTTTTCATAACGTCTCCCCCGGGTGTTGAAGGTTTTGTAAGCTTAACCCTAAGTTGGGCTATGTGAAGAATATTTTCGTAGTCTAGACGAGACATGAGGCAAAAATACGGCTCGTTGTTTAGCGTGCTACGTCGTCCTTGCGTGTTTCGCCGACCCTCCCTTTGTCGGCATCCAGACTGGCTGGCTTTCTTTTCAGAGGCGACATGACGGGCGACTTGCCCGGTCAGTGCCCGGTGCATCGCAAGACAGCACCAACGGTTTTGAACAGTATCAGCAGGTCATTCTTGAAGGACAACGTTTCGCAGTAGCGCGTGTCAAAGTTTGCTCTGTCGGCAAAAGTCGTTTCATTTCGATCTGAAACTTGCCACAGGCCGGTTATGCCAGGACGCATCTCGTAATATGCGCGATCGGGATACAGAGCCTTTTGGCTGACCATCATCGGGCGCGGGCCAATCAGCGACATATCTCCTCGCAGAACGTTCCACAGCTGGGGCAACTCATCCAGCGAAGACCGGCGCATGAAGTGTCCAATGGACGTAATGCGCGGATCGTCCTTCAGTTTCTGCGTGCTATCCCACTCCACGCTGGCAGAAGGGTTATCTGCCAGGTAACGCTCCAGCCGATCATCGGCGTCGTTAACCATTGTACGGATTTTGAACATGGTGAAGGTGACGCCGTTACGGCCGACTCTGGACTGCCTGTAGAACGGCGCAGCCCCGTCACGCGACGCGATCAGCGCCAGAACGGCGATCAACGGAACCGCGATCGGAATTGTCAGAAGGATGAATGCGATATCCAGCGCTCGCTTGAGGTAGTCTCGATAGAATCGCGCGGATGTGCGTGGGCGGACCTGCTTCGCGCGAACATGCCGATGAGAGGCAATATCCTTGGCAGCGTCGAAGTTTTGCATATGTGTTGCCATTACCAACTTTACTCCAAGCACTTGAGCACACAGCACGCTCAGGCTTTACTCGTTACTTGATCGACAAACGATCACTCTCAAAAAAGTACCAAACTGATCTTGCTTTGTATTGTCCGCTTTTCCGCAAGAATGTCGCCATAATTTTCACCCATTTCTAAAAAAAATTTCCGGAACCTCATTAAGCAGCTGATAAATAAGGTATTGTTACCGCAAAATGCAGGTGTCTTCAAGTCGAGATTGTTTCTCGGCTGAATGTAATTGTGTTCGGCGCTGATCATTGATGCGCCGGGAGGGGACTCAGGGCCCGTTTCGAAGTAAGGGCTGAATCTATCGTGATCGCATCCTTGGATACTTTTCGCCGATATCTGTCGTGCCATGTCCGCTGTTTAACCTTCAGATTTTCCCCAAGATCTCCGAGTGAGGCCGAGGTTGAGTCCATTCTGTCCACGCAATTGGTTTAACGGCACTTGGCAACAGAAAATTAACGACTCTGGCTCATTGGTGAGGGATCGTGAAAGAAGGCGCCCAGCAATTTGACCTCAAGCGGGTGATGTGAGCTTGCTGGCTCACGCGTGGAAGAATTGGGTGCCAGAAAGTTGCGGGCCTTCTCAAATCTTGTTGCAGAGGGCCGCGCCAGCTGTGGCATGAGCGACGTGGACTCAGGGCCGTGAGCCATCGGTCGACGATCTTTGACGCGCATGTTGTCTAAATGCGTGCAAAATTCTCAGGTGAAACCGCAAAGGCGAAACCTGGCTTCAACTGAAATCTCTTTTTGGCAGGGTTTCCACTCGCTCGGTGAATCTTGAGTTGAAAAAATGCCCGCTCTGGTATTGTTTCCATTTCTGACTATATTTCAGTCAATGCCTAGGTATTGAACGGAAATCGAGCATCAACCGCCTGACAATTTGCATCAATAAACTGAATCAGCCAGAAAGCTGATCTAGGGCACGGTTCCAGCGGGTCTTTGGTTATGCTTGTTAGACATTCATGCTATGTTTTTCTGTAGGTTTGGTTGTGTTCGGAGAAAGTCGACATCACAAGATGAGTTCCGATGAGTTGTATACAAGGTTTTTCGGACTGAATGAGCGGCCCTTTACGCTGGTTCCGGATCCGAGCTTTCTGTATTGGTCCGCGCAGCACAAACGAGCGTTTTCGGTTCTGGAGTTCGGAATTATGTCGCGGTCGCCGATCACGCTTGTGACCGGGGAAATCGGCGCCGGAAAAACGACATTGGTGCAGAAACTTCTTTCGCGAGTGGATGACGAACAGGTAACGATCGGCCTGATTTCCAACGCCCAAGGTGGGCGTGGAGAGTTGTTGCAATGGGTGCTGAATGCGCTTTCTTTGCCGTTCGATGCCGAAGAAAGCTATGTAGCGATGTTTCAGCGCTTTCAGGAGTTCATGATCAGCGAATACGCAGCCGGACGGCGCGTCGTTCTTATCATTGACGAGGCACAGAATCTTTCTGCCGAGGGGCTGGAAGAACTGCGGATGCTAACCAATATTAACAGCAACAAAGATGAGCTCATTCAATTGATTCTGGTGGGTCAGCCCGAACTCAGGGATATGGTCTTGTCACCGTCCATGCGCCAGCTGGCTCAGCGTGTCGCCGCCAGCTTCCATCTGGATCGTATGGATGAGAAAACGGTGATTGGATACATCTCGCATCGCCTTGTCGCGGCTGGCGGCACTGGCAAAGAGTTCACTTCTGGTGCGTGCAAGGCCATCTATCAGGCAACGCAGGGTGTGCCCCGGCTTGTAAATCAGCTCTGCGAGTTCGCGATGATGTATGCCTGGAGCGATGAGGCCAAGGTCGTGTCGCTGAGAGTAGTCAAATCCGTTCTCAAGGACGGTGTCTTTTTTGGCGGGCTGTCGTTGGAGCAAGGCAAAGACAACAGCGACCTGCTGTTTCTTCACTCGAGCGATCGCGTGATGCCGGAGGGCAGGACAGGTTAATGCCACATTTGGGTGTTACCGAAATTACTGAGTAAGAGGTTCTGAGACAAGTGTTGGACGTGCGGTACTATTTATCTCTGTTTTTGCGGCGGCTGCCGATTTTTCTGATTGTGGCGGTACTGATTTCCGCTGTGGCGATCACACTAGCTCAGACCTTGCCGCCGTCCTACGTATCGGCTGCCCGCCTTGCAGTGGAACGTCCTAAAATTGACGATCCGTCTGCGCAGTTGGCGCCAGAACTGGCGCAACTACAGATTGCGCAGGGCAAGCTGATGACTCGGGCCAATCTGCTGACGATTGCCGATGTCGTTCGTCCGATGCCTGATCAGGACGTAAAAAGCCCGGATGAAATCGAAGACTGGATGCGCAGCCATACAACACTTTGGAGCCGGGCGCGTCGGGGCGAAGCAACATTCCTGGACATAAGCTTCGAAGCTCGCGACCCGGAGCACGCGGCATGGGTGCTTGAGGAATATCTGGAAATCCTTGCGCAGATCGGGGCCGACGAAGGCATTCAAAACGCCGCACAAAAGCTTCAGTTCTACGAGCGTCTTGAAGCAGATCTGCGTCAAAAGCTGGCGGATCAGAATGCGCGTATACTGGACTTCAAAAGCAACAATCTGGAAGCCCTGCCGGAAAGCCTTGATACAAGGCTGAATCAACAGCGCAATCTGCAGGATCGGCTGGCGCAATACGATCGCGATCAGTCAGTGCTGTTAGATCAGCGCGTGCGCTTGATCCAGATATTTGAATCTACGGGGCAAGTCGCCGGGACACCCGCCGGGCCAAATCTGACACCCGAGCAGCAACAGCTACGACTCTTGCGGTCTCAGCTTAACGACGCCATGGCGCTGTATTCCAGCGAACATCCCCAGGTGAAAGTTCTGGAAGCCAAGATCAGGCAGCTGGAACAAGTGGTTCGGCTACAGCCGACTCCGCAGACGAAACCCGGTACGACCGGAAACCCGCTGCTGGACTCCCAGTTGGCTGACATTGATGCGCGCGTCGCCGACATCGAGCGTCAAAAGTCGGATGCCCAGATTCAGCTTGCAACCGTGACTACAACAATTGAGCAAACTCCCATTAACGCGATCAAA
This sequence comes from Ruegeria sp. HKCCD6426, assembly GCF_057221115.1. Classification (NCBI taxonomy): domain Bacteria; kingdom Pseudomonadati; phylum Pseudomonadota; class Alphaproteobacteria; order Rhodobacterales; family Roseobacteraceae; genus Ruegeria; species Ruegeria sp. HKCCD6426. The sequence continues at coordinate 760,380 of NZ_JBWVBF010000002.1, forward strand.
CTGGAAGAATTGACGCTGGAACGGGACAATATTCAGGCTCAGTATTCCGATGTGCGGGCCAAGCTTGCCGACGCTGCAGCCAGTAAAGAGATCATCGCAGGCAATCAGGGGCAGCGTGTGGTCGTGATCGAGCCACCTTCGATACCGGATTACCCCAGCAAGCCCAACCGGCTGATCATTGCGGCTGGTGGAACACTTATGGGCATAATGACCGGGTTTGCCATGGTTGTCCTGTTGATGATCGTCGATCAGTCCATTCACCGTCCGCAGGATTTGGTAACCCGCCTGAATGTAACACCTTTAGCGACCATCCCCAACATCGTGACGGCAGCGGATCGCGTTCGCGCACGGATACGCGGGATGGCCTGGTTTACGGCAGTAGTAATCGTGGTATCAGCATTGGTCTATGCAGTTCATGTTTATTATCAACCGCTTGACGAAATGTTCCTTCCGTTCATCGAAAAGATGGGTTTCGCGTGATGGGTGTAATTTGGGTATTGGTGCGAAAGGACGGATAGATGGAAAAGCTACAAGCCGCCATTGAGAAGGCCCGGATACAGCGCCAGGAAAATCAGGCCCCCGTCACCGGCAAGGAAGAGGTTCCGCAATCGGCCAATAAGCCTGTCGCAGCTTTGCTTGAGAACAGCGAGTCGGCCTGGGATCTGTTGGCGGAAGCAGATCTCAACCCCAGGATTTTGCGCAAAAACAGAATGGTTTCGTATTCCGGCGGAAAGGATGCGGGGCCCTACGACATGTTGCGTACACGCATTTTGCAACAGGCCCAAAACCATGGTTGGAAGCGGGTGGCGCTTGTGTCTCCTCACAGTGGGTGCGGAAAGTCCACGACTGCGGCCAACCTGATTTTCAGCTTTGGGCGGCAGCAGGATTTGCGGACCATGGTTCTGGACTGCGATTTACGTCGTACCAGCCTGGGCAAACACCTCGGGTTACAGGTCGATCACAACATGAAGTCCGTCTTTGAGGGTAAAGTGAACTTTGCCGAACATGGGCTGCGCATCGGTGATAATGTGGCCATCGGGATCAATGACGGGCCTGTCGGAAACTCGGCGGAAGTTCTGCAGTCCCAGCTTACGACCAAGGTTCTGGATGAAATCGAGAAGACCTATAAACCGGACATTATGCTGTTCGATATGCCGCCGCTTTTGGTAAGTGACGACAATTTCGCCTTTTTGAAAAATGTGGATTGCGCCTTGCTGCTGGTTGAAGCGGGGAAAACAACGGTTAAGCAGGTAGATGTGACGGAACGCCATTTGGCGGAATTGACCAATGTAATGGGCGTTATTTTGAACAAATGTCATTATAGCGAAAGCCCATATGGATACTGATTGGGCCGAAATAGATCTGGCGGTCATCATACCGCATTACAACGACGTGGCGCGTTTGACCCGGTGTCTGGAGTCCTTACTGGCAAACGATCTGCGTAACGTTGAGGTTGTCGTCGTCGACAACGGCTCGGACCAGCCGCTGCAACAAGTTGAAACTCAATTCCCGGACGTTCGTTTTGTTGTTGAGGCCGAAAAAGGCGCGGCGACAGCGCGCAATCGCGGAGTTGCTGAAACCTCTGCGCCTCTTTTGCTGTTTCTTGATGCAGACTGCGTTGTTGCCGAAGATTGGGTCGCCATTGCGCGCCGGGTTGCCCCGAAAGCCGACCTTGTCGGCGGACGCGTGGATGTCTTTGACGAAACCCCTCCGCCGCGAACGGGAGCAGAAGGGTTTGAGACGGTTTTTGCCTTCAACTGTAAATCGTATGTCGAAGAAAAAGGGTTCTCGGTCACTGCCAATCTGGTCACCCGACGGGAGGTATTCGAAGCCGTCGGTCCATTTCGATCCGGAATGTCAGAGGACAATGACTGGTGCATAAGGGCGCGGGAAAAAGGCTTCAGCCTGATTTATGCCGATGATTTGGCGGTCTCTCATCCCAGTCGCGCTGATTGGCCGTCACTGCGCGGCAAGTGGCAACGCCTGACCCGTGAAAGCTTTGTTTTGTCTCAGCAAAGCTGGCCCGGCCTGCTTGGTCGCGCACGGTGGTTCGCACGTGCTTGCCTGATGCCTGCCAGTGCCGTTGCGCATACCCCAAAGGTTTTACGTTCGTCGCGTCTTCGGGGCGCGAACGAGCATTTGGCTACAGTGATCACGTTATTTCGGCTTAGGTTTTTGCGTATGTTCTGGATGCTGAAGCAGGCCGTTGGTTTGTCGGTTTAGAGACCGCGTTGCGGAGAAGTGAATGAGTAAGATGCCGCATGTTATGGCAATTTCGTCGGCCGGGGGGCACTGGGTGCAGCTCATGCGGTTGCGCCCCGCCTGGAGCGGTATGCAGGTTACTTATGTGACCACGGATCCCGGGTCCGAGGTGGTCCTTCGCCGAGAAGCCGTGCAAGCCGGGGATACGCCGCCAGATTTTGCAACGGTGATCGAGGCGAACCGCTGGCAGAAGCTCCGGCTTTTCAGGCAGCTATCACAAATCGTGTTCTTGCTTGTTCGTTATCGCCCGGATGTCGTGGTCAGCACAGGTGCCGCACCGGGGTATTTTGCATTGCGGATCGGGCGACTTCTGGGCGCGCGCACCGTCTGGATTGATAGCATGGCGAATGCAGAAGAGTTGTCCCTTTCCGGTCAGAAAATCGGCAAACATGTAGATCTCTGGCTGACACAGTGGGAACATCTCGCACGCCCCGAGGGGCCTTTTTATCTGGGATCGGTGCTGTGATTTTCTTGACGATCGGATCGCACGAGCCCTTCGAAAGGCTGATCAAGGCAATGGATGACTGGTGTGCTCGGAACGGCGGCGCGCCAGAGGTATTCGGCCAGATCACCGATCGGGGCATTGCTGACCATCCTCCGCAACACTTTGAAGCTGTGGGAAAGATATCACCTCAGGACTATGAGGAAAAATTCTCGAAGGCCGACCTAATCGTTTCGCATGCCGGCATGGGATCGATCCTGACGGCGCTCAGCAAAGGCAAGCCAATTGTGGTCATGCCGCGTCGGGGGCATCTGCGCGAGACGCGCAACGATCATCAGTTTACGACAGCAAAGCATCTGGGGGACCGCCCAGGTGTGTTTGTTGCCGAAGACGAGACGCAGCTGGCAGATGTGATGGACCGAACACTCGCGACACTTGGGCAGCATCAAAACGCACCAGTATCGCAAGTGGCCCAACCTCAGTTTACAGCTGCGCTTCGCGAGTATCTGTTGACCAACACCTTTGCCCGGAATGATTTGTCCCGGGGACAAAATGGGGAAGAATCTTTTGAAGCATGATAGTTTCCGGGGCCTTTGGGAGAAGCTGGAAAACCAAAGCGCCCATGTCGGCATCATTGGGCTTGGATATGTCGGACTTCCCCTGGCCGTGACAGCGGCCAAACGGGGTATGCCTGTTACAGGTTTCGACATTGATCCGGCAAAAATCGACGCTCTGAACGTGTCAGAAAGTTACATCGAAGCCGTGGCCAGCGAAGATCTCGCGTCTCTGTTGACCGCTGGCACGGTCGCGTGGACGGCGGATTTCGCACGCCTTAGCAATATGGATGTGATCGTCATCTGCGTTCCAACGCCCTTGACGGAATATCGTGATCCGGACCTTTCCTATGTCACAGCAACAACGGAACAGATCGCAAAATACATCAGTGCAGGTACTTTGGTTGTTCTGGAATCGACGACATACCCGGGGACGACGGCCGAAGTTCTGACGCCGATCCTTGAGAAATCCGGTCACGTCCCGGGGCAGGACATCTTTGTCGGTTTCTCGCCCGAGCGTGAAGATCCCGGCAACCAGAATTACCGCACTGCCACAATCCCGAAGATTGTTGCCGGGGATGGTGAAGAGGCAGGAAAACTGGTCAAGCTGTTCTACGAAAATGTCGTCGATGCAGTGGTTCCCGTTTCGACAACACAAACAGCGGAAGCGGTCAAAATTACCGAGAACATCTTTCGGGCGGTGAACATTGCACTGGTCAACGAATTGAAAGTGATCTTCGACGCGATGGGTATCGACGTATGGGAGGTGATCGACGGCGCGGCGACCAAACCTTTCGGCTTTATGCCATTTTTCCCGGGTCCAGGATTGGGGGGGCACTGCATCCCGATTGATCCGTTCTACCTGACATGGAAAGCACGCGAATACGAATTATCGACGCGATTTATCGAATTGGCGGGCGAGATAAACTCGAACATGCCGAACTATGTTGTGGCCCGATTGCGTGAAACGCTGGATCGCAAACTGGGAATTGGGTTGTCTCGGGCAAGGGTTTTGATCATTGGTATCGCGTATAAGAAGAATGTCTCGGACATGCGCGAAAGCCCGTCGGTGCGTTTGATGTCTTTGCTGAATCAAGCTGGATCTCAGGTCGCGTTTCATGATCCCCATGTGCCAGCCATTCCGAAAATGCGGGAATATCCGGAATTCTTGGGGTGGAAATCGCTCGAATTTGAGAACATCCGAGCGGAAGATTTCGACGCGATCTTGATTTCGACTGATCATGATGACGTGGATTACGACGCGTTGGTAGCAATGGGATTGCCCATCATCGACACACGCAATGCCATTGCCCGCAGAGACCTTTCCGGGGACCATGTTACCAAAGCTTAAAAAAGGCGGCTTGGAGCATTCATTTGTCAGGGTGCCCAAGCTGACCGCGTTCTCCAAATTTGGTGATAACTGCGGTATCCGGTAATCGTCGAAAACTGCCAGCCGGTTCTTATTCCTTTAGTATCGCTTCAGGGGTGAACGAGGGGTGGGGCGAAGGGGAAACAATTGACCGATATTCCGAGTCAGTGTTGCTATTATCGATCTGATACTTAAGTGTAATCCGCAATAAACATGATATGTGAGATTTTCCCTACGGTTTCCAAGAGAGCCGCGGTAGGATTCCTGAACAGGTGGTGCCGGGATTCTACCCTTTTCTGAGGCGCGTTGTATGCTGAACTCAGATGGGAACAGAGGAAATCCAAAAGCTGGTAGTGACGAGTTCCGAGTTGTCTAGGTATGATTTTGTGTTCAAATGAATAAGCATATCCTCAATAAAATTGTCGACGATCAAACTGTGCTTCCGACTTGCAAGGGCGATGCAGGGTCGACGCCTGAAGACATCGTTTTGCGGTTCAAAAAAATCTCTCGCGAAATGGGCCCCCAAATCGCGGTACGTTTCGGTGACGAAGTTTTGGACTATGCGGCACTGGACATGCGTTCTGACGCCTTGGCCAGTTGGTTGATTGATCAGGGTGTAATGCCTGGCGATTTGGTAGGCATCACGTCGCATCGGTGTTTGATGTTGCCGGTGGCGATTTTGGGGGTGCTCAAAGCTGGGGCAGGGTACGTACCCATCGATATGGCGCTACCTGCAGAGCGTGTAAAATTCATAGCGGAAAACACCGGCATTTCCATTCTGTTGGGAGATTGCCCCGACCTTGAAGGCTCTGAACTCAGGATTCTGCCGACCGATGCGTTTCCGAAGGAGAGTTCCACACCGCCACTTGCGGAAATCACCGAAGAGAGCATCGCCTATGTGATGTATACGTCCGGGACAACTGGCACACCAAAGGGGGTGGTTGTCCCTCACCGGGCAGTCATACGCTTGGTATGTGAATCGAATTGGTTGGATGCGGGTCCGCAGATCGTGACGCTGCAATCATCGGCATTTGCGTTCGACTCATCCATCATTGATTTTTTCGCGCCTCTTCTCAACGGAGGTACTGTGGTTATCCCGAGGGGCGAGCGTCTTTCCATTTCCGATCTGGCCGAAGCGATCAAATGCCACGATGTGAATACCCTGTGGTTAACGTCCGGGCTGTTTCACGCCGTGGCCGATCTGCAATCCGATTGCTTCGCCAATGTGGATCAGTTGCTGGTTGGCGGCGATGTGGTTTCACCGTCGCATGTCGCAAAAGTGCGCGCGCTGTGTCCGGGGCTGCGTGTCATCAACGGGTATGGCCCAACCGAAGGCAGCGTGTTGGTGACGACCCACCTCATCACGGATGAGGATTTGAATAAAGGTCAGGCCCTTCCAATCGGATCTGCCCTAAGAGGTACCGACCTTTTTGTTCTGGATGATGATCAGCAGCTATGTATGCCCGGTCAGAAAGGCGAATTGTATATCGGCGGTCGCGGATTGGCGCATGGGTATTGGAACCGCCCGGATCTTACGGCGGAAAAATTTGTGCCGGCACCCTGGGACGACACTCAAATTCTCTATCGGTCCGGTGATCTTGTCGAGGAAGACGTCAACGGCGTCTTCCGGTTCTTCGGTCGCATCGACAGCCAGGTCAAAATCCGGGGGTTCCGGGTCGAACTGGATGAGGTTGAGATCGCGCTGGAGGCCCATCCGTCTGTTGCTCGGGCAGCTGTAGTCGCCCAGCCCGGCGCTGACGAAGCCGACAAGACACTGATCGGTTTCTGCGTCGTGCAGGACGGTGTCGCGTTTGATGCCCAGGCCATTAAGACCCGGCTACAGGAAAAACTGCCGATCTACGCCTGCCCGTCGCGCCTTGAGGTCGTCGATCAGCTGCCGCTAAATCAGAACGGCAAGGTGGATCGCAGGGCGTTACTAAATGGTTTGAAATCACAGGCCGTGGGTAAAGCGCCTAAAGCGCATAAAATCGAGAGAGGCATTGCTGATCTGATAGCGGGCTTCTTGCAGGATATCCTGGATTACGAGGAGCTTGACCGGCAGGCGAACTTTTTCGATCTGGGCGCCTCGTCCCTGCATCTGACCCGGCTGCATAACCAGCTCGAGACGGCGTTGAATCGGCGTTTTCCGATTACAGCCCTGTTTGACCAAGCCAGCGTTAACGCCCTGTCGAGTTGGCTGGACGACAGCGGACACAGCAAGGCGGTCCGAATTCCCGAGATGGTTGGGCAAGTTGGATCAGGCCTGATCGCCATCGTTGGTATGGCAGGCCGTTTTCCGGGCGCAGCGGATGTCGAAACGCTCTGGCAGAAATTGGTTGCCGGCGAGGAACTGATTACTCATTTCAGCCCGGAAGAGCTTGAGGATGACCCCGGTTCCGCCGACCCTGATGGCACCTATGTGCCAGCTCGCGGTATCATCGAGGGCGCGGATCTTTTCGATGCCCGCCACTTTGGAATCCCACCGCACGATGCCAAAGCTCTGGACCCGCAACATCGGATTTTGCTGGAGCTGGCGCAAACGGCATTGGACAACGCGGGTCATGACCCGGCCCGTTTCAATGGGCGGATCGGAGTTTTCGCGGGCTCGTCCCAGAATTCGTATCTTCTGAACAACGTGCTGTCCGCTCCGGGGGCGTCCCGGCAGTTTGCGGCCAGCTATCCGCTCAAGAACTTCTCCGAGCTGTTTGGAAACGACAAGGACTTCCTTGCGACACGTGTGGCGTACAAGCTGGGCCTGACAGGCCCTGCGGTCAATGTGCAATCCGCGTGCTCCACCTCTCTACTTGCCGTTGCCCAAGCTTGCGACAGCCTGCGCATGGGACGCTCTGACATGGTGCTGGCCGGTGGCGTGGCGGTGACCTTTCCAACGAAACGACCGTATATGTACTTGCCGGATGGGATGGCCTCGGCGGATGGGCATTGCCGTACCTTCGATGCTCAGGCGACGGGTACAGTGTTTGGCGATGGAGCCGGATTGGTTGTGTTGCGACGGTTGGAAGACGCCGAAGCTGATGGTGACAATATCATTGCCGTGATCCGAGGGCATGGCATCAACAACGATGGTTCGCACAAAGCGGGCTATGCAGCACCCTCTGTCACGGCACAGTCCGAGGCAATTCGTCTTGCGCAAGCAGCAGCGAAGGTCGAGCCCCAGGATATCGGTTACGTCGAGGCCCACGGAACGGCGACCCCATTGGGTGATCCGATCGAGTTCACCGCGTTGTGCGAAGCCTTCGGCGACACAGAGACCCAAGGGTATTGCGCCGTCGGTTCGGTCAAAACAAATGTCGGGCATTTGGATGCGGCGGCAGGCGTAACAGGGCTTATCAAAACCGCACTGTGTCTGAAGCACGGGCAGATTCCGCCATTGCTAAACTACACGGCACCTAACCCACGCATCGACTTTGACAACTCGCCCTTCCGGCCTGCCACGGAATTGACGGACTGGCCCGCAGGTGAGAAGCCGCGCTATGCCGGGGTGTCAGCTTTTGGCGTAGGTGGCACGAACGTACATTTGGTCCTGGGCGAAGGACCGCAGGCAGCACCCGCTGACAAACCGGCTGATCAAAAGCTGCGTCTGTTCCCGGTTTCCGCCTCCAGCCCCGAAGCATTGACCAAGGCCGTAAAAGAGTTGGGGCAGTGGGCCGAATTGCATCCCGACGCCAACCCAGACTCCGTGTCTGCCACATTGCGCGACCATCGGCATGCCTATCAGGCTCGTGCGGTTCTGACAGGCCGGGATATGACCGGGCTGGCCCAGTCCGCACTGGAGTTTTCAGGTGCCGGACAGAAGGCAGGAACGCGCGATCAGCTGGCGTTCATGTTTGCCGGGCAAGGGGCCCAGCATGTGGGTATGGCTCGCGATCTGTACAAACACGAGCCTGTTTTCCGTAACGCCTACGACGTGTGCATGGATCAGCTTGAGCGCGAAATGGGACTCGATTTGCGTGCTGTTATTCATGCGACCGGCGATCAGGTGGCGGATGCACGCGAAAAGCTGAAGAGTACGGACTTCGCTCAGCCTGCTATTTTCGCGACCAGCTATGCGCTGGCGAAACTGTGGGAAAGCCGCGGTGTTCGACCGGACGTTATGGTTGGCCACTCCATTGGTGAATTCGTCGCCGCGACATTGGCAGGTGTCTTCCGGTTGGAGGACGCTTTGGGGTTGATCGTCCTGCGCGGTCGTCTGATGGCGGACCTGCCGCGCGGCAAGATGCTGTCGGTGCGCGCGTCCGAAGCGGAGCTTCAGGACCATTTGGGTGACGGCGTCGATCTGGCCGCCGTCAACGGGGCGAAGGCCTGTGTACTGGCCGGATCGGATGACGCGATCGCGGCAATCATTCCGGTATTGGAAGAGGCCGGTTTTGCGACCTCCGAGCTGCACACAAGTCACGCTTTCCATTCTCCCATGATGGACCCTGCGCTGGCACCGTTCAGGCAGGAACTTGAGAAACTGACACTTGGCGCGCCGTCAACGCCGATCCTGTCGACCGTCACCGGCGATTGGATGACAGAGGCCGAAGCAACAGACCCGAATTACTGGGCGATGCACATGCGTAAGCCGGTTCGGTTTTTTGACGCCATGCAGATGCTGTGGGCCGAAGAGAAATACATCTTTGTGGAATCCGGTCCGGGGCAGACTTTATCGGTATTGGCCGCGCAGAATCCGGATCGGGCAAAAGCATCCCCTTCGCTGGCGTCGCTGCCACATGCACAATCCGAAGACGCAGATTCTTACCGAGCTATGCATGCAGCTTTTGGCGGCTTGTGGGCGTGTGGTTACCCGCTCGACTGGACAGGGATTGGTGCTGATACAAACGCGCCTCGACAGCACGGGATGCCCACCTATCCATTCATCAGGAAACAGTTCTGGATCGAACCCGCGGATGTCTCATTCGAAGCGAGTGATGTGGCAGAGGTTTCACCTGAACCGGACGCGCCCACGGGTGACTTTGATGCACTAAGCGCCCTGCAGAACTTGATGGCGGATCTGTCTGGGTTGGAGCCTGACGAGATCCTTTCAGACGCGGGCTTCATGGAGCTTGGCTTTGATTCGTTGTTGCTGACTCAGGCGACGCGGGAGCTGAGCGATCTGTTCGGAATATCTGTCACATTGCGTGAACTTATTGACGGGTTCCCAACTGTGGCCGCGTTAGCCGATCACATAAAGGCACACGGGGATGTCGGCGGCGCGGGGCCTTCGGATCAGGCTATTGAATTCCCCGAACCGACGTCCGCAAACACCAGTGAGACTATGCCGGTCTCGGCGCCGATGACCCAGATTGTCAGCAAGGATGATGTGCTGACCGCCCGTCAGAAAGCGCATATTGATCGTTTGGTGGCGCGTTTCAATGCCAAGACACCACGCTCTAAGGCGTTGACCGAGAAACACCGCCGAACCCACGCCGATCCCCGTACAGCTTCGGGTTTCAATCGGTTGTGGAAGGACCTCGTCTATCAGATCGTCACTGTGAAATCCAAAGGCTCGCGTCTTTTGGATGCCGATGGCAATGAATATATCGATATCCTCAACGGGTTTGGCCCCGGTTTTCTGGGGCATTCACCCGATGGAGTCATTAAGGCCCTTCACACACAAATCGATGACGGATTCGAAGTTGGACCGCAGAGCGCGCTGGCGATGGAAGCCGCCGAGCTGTTCTGCGAGGTGACTGGTAATGACCGTGTCAGTTTTGTCTGTACCGGCTCCGAGGCCGTCTATGCAGCCATGCGACTGGCACGGACTGTCACCGGGCGGGATAAGATCGTCATGTTCGCTCGCGACTACCACGGCAATTTCGACGAAGTTCTCGTGCGTGGCATTGATGGTAAGGACGGCCCACGCAGTATTCCGATGGCACCTGGCGTTCCGCGCGACGCGGTTAAAAACGTTGTCGTTCTGCCTTATGGTTCTCCGCAGGCGCTTGATTACATCCGCAAAAACGCGGCCAGTTTGGCGGCTGTCATGGTCGAGCCGGTGCAAAGCCGGCGGCCCGAATTCCGACCGCATGAGTTTATACGTGAAGTTCGCCGGATTACCGAGCGCAATGGCGCATTGTTCATTTTTGACGAGGTCGTGACCGGGTTCCGTTTTGGCCCGCGCGGCGCACAGGGCTATTACAATATCGAAGCCGATCTTGTGACCTACGGAAAGGTCATTGGCGGCGGCATGCCGGTTGGTGTTGTCGCGGGCAAGGCGCGCTACATGGATACCTTTGACGGCGGCCAGTGGTCCTATGGGGATGACAGTTTCCCCGAAGCGCCGGTGACGTTCTTTGCCGGAACATTCGTACGCCACCCGCTGGTTATGGCCGCGACCTGCGAAATGCTGCGGTTCTTCAAGTCTCAGCCGGACTTCTTCTGGAAAACAGTCAACGTTAAAGGGGACAAAGTCGCTGGAACGGTGGATCGCTGGTTTGAAGAAAACGACATGCCGTTCGAGATGCCCAATTGCGGGTCACTCATGTACTTGCGCATCGACAAGGATGCGCAGTTTGGCAGCCTAATAGGATCACACCTGAGGGATCGCGGTGTCTTCCTGCTGGAAGGGTTCCCGTCCTACATGACCGCGGCCCATGATGACGAGGACATGGACCATGTCATCGAGGCGATTAAAGACAGCGCCCTTGAAATGCGAGCAGACGGCATGCTGGGTGGTCGTGAGGACCGCGATCCGTATGATGCTCAGATTTCGGCCGTGCCGCCGCGGCTAAGCTTGCCTGGCGGCGAAGAACGGATTGCGCGCGATATGGCAGCACCGCTCGAGCCGCTACATGTTCCGGCTCTCGAAGCGCAGCGCGAGATATTCGCCGCACTTGTCGTTACGCCCGAAGTGGCTGCAGCCTATAATGAAAGCGTAACACTTGAAATCCGTGGTGAACTGAACCGCGAGGCTTTGGTTGAGGCTATTCAGCAGTGTTATGCACGCCATGATGCCCTGCGCGCGACATTCTCCAACGATGGGATGACCATGTGCATCCATCCGGAAATGGCGCATGAAATCGGAATTATCGATCTTGCTTCGCTGGATGACGTAACCCGCGCCGGGCGACTAAAGGCGCTGCTGACGACCCACGTGGAAACGCCTTTTGATCTGGAGAAGGGACCTTTCCTACGCACGGACATTGTAGATCTTGGCCGACAGGGCGGTGTTGCGCTGCACCATCTGGTGATCACAGCGCACCACATAATCTGCGACGGCTGGTCTATCGATGTGATAATGCGGGATATTTCCTTGCTTTACCGTAAGATCGCCTCGGGCGACGTACCTGTGCTCGATGCGCCGCGAAGTATTATCGACTATGCGCGCGCCGAAGTGGAATGGGCGCGTTCGGAAGACGCCAAAAAGGCCGAGGCTTACTGGCTGGGCCAATTCGAAGGTGAAGCGCCAGTTCTGGATTTGCCGCTGGACCATCCGCGCCCGGCTGTTCGCAGCGTCAGGGGTGCTCGAATTGACGAGATATTGGACCCTCAATTGGTGGCTGGGTTGCGCAAAGTGGCGGGTAAACACAATGCCAGTTTCGTGACGCTTATGCTGGCGGCGTTCAAAGCCTATATGGCGCGGATTTCCGATTGCGAAGACTTGGTGATCGGTGTGCCGTCCTCTGGTCAGGCGGCCCGAGGAATGGACGGTCTGGTTGGTCACTGTGTTAATCTGCTGTCCGTCCGTACTCAGCCCCGAAAGGCAATGCGCTTTAATGACTATATTGGGCAGGTTCGCGATGGCCTGTTGAACGGATCGGAACACCAGCATTACACCTATGGCGCTCTGACACGGGCCCTGAAATTTAAACGGGATGCGTCGCGCCCGGGACTGATCTCTGTCGTATTCAATATCGATAACGGGATCGATCTGAGTGAGGTTTCGATAGGATCAGAGGCCGGTAAGTTTGTATCCAACCCCCGCGCTTATGAGAACTTCGAGCTTTATCTAAACGTGATTGACGATGCGGATAACGTGGCGACGGAGTGGAGCTACAACCGCGATCTTTTCGAACCCGAGACGATAAAGCGGCATATGCGCGGGTTTTCCGCAATGCTGGACGACATCGTCAACCATCCTGACGGTCTATTGAGAGATCTGGGGCGAAAGGCGCCGAAGCAAACCCTGAAAGAGTCCGGTCCTGACGATTCAGGGGCATCGGGTGCACGTTTCGAAAAGGGTATTGTCGATGGGTTTGAAGCAGCCGTTTCCTCATATTCCACCAATACGGCTGTGTCCTTTCAGGGCAACACGCTGACATACGCGGAACTGGATCAGCGGTCTAATGCCTTGGCCAACTGGTTGATTGATCAGGGTGTAATGCCAGGCGATTTGGTTGGGATCACATCTCATCGGTCTGTGTTGTTGCCGGTCGCGGTGTTGGCCGTACTCAAGGCCGGCGCTGGGTACGTGCCTTTTGACGTGTCTCTACCGGCTGATCGTCTGAAATTCATGGCGAAAGACACTGGCATTTCCGTCCTGCTAGGTAATTGCTCTGATCTTGAGGATACAGGGCTCAGGATTTTGCCGACCAATGCGTTCCCGTTGGAAAATTCCACGCCGCCCTGTGCTGAAATCACCGAAGAGAGCATTGCATACGTGATGTTTACGTCCGGGACGACGGGCAAACCCAAGGGGGTCGTTGTTCCACATCGGTCGGTCATCCGGATGCTATGCGATGCGGATTGGTTGGATCTTGGCCCGCGGACCGTGACGCTACATTCCTCGGCGTTCGCGTTTGATACTTCGATTATCGATTTCTTCGCGCCCCTCCTAAATGGGGGAACCGTGGTGATACCACCTGACGGGCGACTGTCTATTTCAGATCTGACCAAGGCAGTTGAAAGCCACAACGTGAACACTCTGTGGCTGACGTCCGGGCTGTTCCATGCCGTGGCAGATCTGAAGCCCGACTGTTTTGCCAAGGTGGATCAGTTGATCGTCGGAGGCGACGTGGTGTCGCCGGCGCATGTCGCGAAAGTACGTGCGCTGTGTCCGGATTTGCGTGTCATTAACGGGTACGGCCCAACTGAAAGCAATGTCGTCAGTGCCCATCTCATTACAGACGACGATATTAAAGAGGGGCAATCCATCCCAATTGGTGCCGCTATCAAGGGGACGGATCTTTTTGCACTGGATGAAGATCTGCAACGCTGTCAGCCGGGGCAGAAAGGTGAGTTGTATATCGGTGGCCGCGGGTTGGCGCTTGGCTACTGGAACCGTCCGGAACTGACATCGGAAAAATTTGTGCCGGCGCCTTGGGACGACCGTCAAACACTCTATCGGTCCGGAGATCTGGTCGAATGTGACTCCGAAGGCGTTTTCCGGTTCTTTGGCCGTATCGACAGTCAGGTAAAAATCCGGGGATTCCGGGTTGAATTGGACGAGGTCGAGTCGGTGTTGGCAAAGCACCCTGGCATTCAACAATCGGTCGTTGTGACCCGCGTTCCGAACCGGCAGAGCGACAAAGTCATCGTCGCCTATTTCGTCCCGAAAAGCGGTACATTGACACGACGCGAGCTCGACTCATTCATGCGCACGCAGCTGCCCGAATACGCGCGTCCCGCGCATATTGTGGAAATGGAAACACTGCCACTAAACCACAACGGAAAAGTTGACCGAGCCAAACTGCCCGAACCCGATTTGCAACGCAAAACCTGCGATCGCCTTCGCCCTGAAAGCCCGGAAGAAACGACCTTGCTTGGCTTATGGTGCGAAGTTCTGGGCAGCCGGAACGTGGCGGTCGAGGATGACTTCTTCGAGTTGGGCGGACACTCGCTGCTGGCCGTGCGTCTTTTTGCACGTATTCGTGACGAGTTCGGGGTTGATTTGCCGATCTCAACTTTGTTCCAGAATCCGACAGTTCGTGATTTGGCCGAGCTGCTGGAAACGCAGGACAGCCCCACGACCTTTGACCCGGCAGGCGATTGGGACCCAAGCACCGTGATTCATCCGGGTCCTGCGGGTGGTGGACAACCACTGTTTGTGGTGGGCGGAGTTGGTGGAAACGTCAACAACCTTGTCGAGTTCGGCTCTGTTGTCGGGCAGTATCGCGCGGTGATCGGGTTGCAGACCCGGGGCATTCTCGGCCACCACATGCACCGGACTATCGAGGCGATGGCCAAGGACAATATTCGCCACCTGCGCGGTCACCAGCCGAAAGGCCCTTATCTGTTGGCCGGGTACTCGGGTGGTGCCTTAACTGCGTTCGAGATGGCCCGGCAACTTGAAGCCATGGGAGAAGAGGTCAAGCGGTTGTTCGTGCTGGACACCTATGCGCCGCGGTTTGCAGTTGATTTCCAGTCTCCGATCAAGTTGGGCGCATGGCAATGGGTTCAAAACGAGGTTGAACTGATGCGAGCCCGAGGCCTGAGCTATTTCCAAGAACGGCTGCACGCCCGCTGGCGTCACGGTGCCGGTCGCAAACTGCTGACGCGCATGTTCCCGGATCAACCTGACCTCGCCCGTATGCGCGAAGTCGAGCGGGGATGGATGGAAGCGGCTCGAAGCTACCGCGGCGGTCCTTATCAGGGGCAAGCCAGTGTAATTTTCGTCGAGCCTGTATGTTTGAAAGAACGGTTGGCCTTTGAGATGGATCCTATGCTGGGGTGGGCCAACTTCCTGAATGAAGGGAATTTCATCAGAACGTTTGTCACTGGCTCTCATCTTGGCATGGTCAAAGGAGAAGAGGCCGAGAACCTTGTTCAGCACATGGAAGCCCATATTCGGGGCAGTTCTCATGGCGCAGAGGGCTAGCTGTGTTGGCGCCGGGTGAAAATTCTGACGTTTTGACCGGCGTGCAAATTTGGACTGCTGCAATTGGCGATGACACCACGATTTCGTTGGGCACGGCAAGCGGGTACCTGACTGAAGCAGAGTTGAACCGCGCCAATCGCTTTGTATTTCCGCGTGATCGGGATCGGTTCATCCGGTGCAGGGGCTTTCTGCGGCACGTGTTGGCGGAGTTCACGGGACACAATCCGACGGACCTGCAGTTTTCAGAGGTCGGAAATGGCAAACCGGCATTGGACTTCGGGCCCGAATTCAACGTGAGCCACAGCCGTAACCGGGCGGTTTTTGCAATATCAAATCATGGACCGGTCGGCGTTGATCTGGAATTCAATGACCGAAAACTCTCAAGCCCCGAAATTGCCCGCGAGTGCTTTACTGATCAGGAATGCGCAATTCTGGATGGGCTGACCGGCACTGCCTGGCAAGAACGGTTTTTCGCGTATTGGACGGCAAAGGAAGCCAGAATGAAACTGACGGGTGAGGGGATGTCGCTTGCTCCGAAGTCCATTGTGCTCGATCTGGTCGATGGATGGCCCGTCGGGATACAGTTTCCACATTTGCCACCGTGCGAGCTCGGGTTTGTCGACCTACCCGGGAAGGTGACGTGTTGCCTGGCCCGGCAAAAACAAGGGGACGCATGGTGAACGGGTTGCGAAAACGTTTGCGCATCTACGCCGGTACAATTCTGGAGTTCTGCCTGCCTTGGGTAGCGCGACTGGAGAGCGAGCATGGAAGTCGAGCCCGTCAGTTGATTGCCTGGGCGCGGGTCGAGCGTTCCTCGAAGGGCGGCGACGAAGCTGCATTGCAGTCGGCATTCGCCAGCATGTGGAAACAAGGCATCGGTACACAATACTACGACAAGTACTCTGACCGGTTCGAGACCTGGTTCCAAACAACTCACAAGGGTTTCTTCGACGATTTACAGGAGTTTGCAGTTTCCCATCCATTTCAGCACTTGATTGAAATAGGGTGTGGGGATGGCAAGGTGTTGCAATTCTGCGGGGCGCAGATGCCCTTGATCGAACGTTTTAGCGGAATCGACATCAACGACGACATAATCGAGCGCAACAAGAATGCCTTCGCGGACAATCCCAACCTGAAATTCACATGTGCAGATGCCCAGGTATGGCTTAAACAGCATATGGAGCCTGGTATGTTGGTGCTGTTTTACGGAGGCGTGCTGGAGTATTTCACCCAAACTGATCTGGCTTCCATATATGCGTTGCTGGCGACGCAGCCCGGTACTGCAGTTGCGCTTGTTGAGCCGATAGACCCGGCCCACGATCTGGAAAATACCACCCAAAGCTATAACCATGGTGTCGAGCATTCGTTTTCACATAATCACTGGCACTTGCTGGAACAGGCTGGTTTCGACATTCTATTGAATCGGAATACGACAAGCGGCGCCGTGACCTGGATCGAGATGATCGCAATGAAGACATCACAACACGCCTGACTCACGATGAGCTCTCAGGGTGTATTTTATTCCTTTATCATGCCGTGAACGACAGCAAAACGCGATGAGAAAGCCGCCATGAGCGTATCCCATATCCTGATGATCCTCTTTGGGTTCACTCTATTACTCGCCTTTATTGTTTTTTCCGGTGTCTGGTATTGGTCTACCTACAAGATTTACCGTTTCTCCTCTGACCCGGCACGAGCCGAAAACATAGCCGGGATTACCCGCGTCTTTTTCCAAGCGACGGACGGAACCGAACTGCGTGCGTTTGTTTCTGAGATCACTCCGAATGCACCGGTTTTGATAAGTTTTTATGGAAATTTCAGTGGTGTGATCCCTTCCCTGCAGCGCCTGCAACCTTTGATGGACCAAGGCGTCGGGATCGTGATGCTGGAATACCGCGGGTCTGGAGACGCCCCGGGAACACCCGCGGAGCTGGCATTCAATTCCGATGCATTGGCGCTGTACGATCAGCTCGAAGAACTGACAGACAGGGTAATCCCGCCTGAGCAACGCTTTATCCATGGTTACAGTCTGGGCGTCAGCCCTGCCATGGCGCTGGCCAGCCAACGCCCAGCCGCCGGTTTAATCATCGAGGCAGGTTATGACAAAATGTGCCGGTTTCAGGAAACGCGTTTGCGTGGTGTACCGATGTGTTTGCTTATGTGGAAAGAACGCCACGATGTAATCAAACACGCCAGTCAGATTTCCATTCCGGTATTGGTAGCCCATGGAACGAAAGACGCAGACGTTCCGCAATCCTGGGCCGAAGCATTGTTCAATGCGCTGTCGGAACCAAAACGTCTTGTGACCTTTCCTGATGGCACACATACCAATCTCATGGAACAGGGGCTGAGCTTTGAAGTTTCGGACTTTCTGGATGATCAGAAAAGTTAACCGTGTTTCGGATCACGCGGCATGTTCTTCGTCATCCGACCGGTCTTCATCCGCTGAAAGCAGCTTTTGGTTAAGTTCGGAACCAATCACAGCGATGGTCGGTTCTGCCATCATCGTGAAGTGATCGCAGTCAAACTCTCGTATATCAACCCGTCCGTTGGTGTACCGACCCCAACCCAGATCCTTACCTGCTGCAATAAACAGAGCACTGGCCCGGCGAGCCTTGAACAATGTTATGTCCACATCAAGCAGAGGCGTATCATAGCGGTTCTGTGCTTGCACGAATGAATCGGTCATTCGCGGGCCGATCAACTCGTCGGGCAATGGTTTGCCTTCGGCCAAAAGCTCTTTGATTTGGACCAGCTTTTCCCGGCCTTCACGTCCCGTTTTGCGCCTGTTGATCCAATCCAGCGCGTAGTCGAGATCCCATTTGCGCGCTGCCCAGAGTTTTTGTCCCAAGCTCAATGGTCGTTGCGACATATGTGGCGCGATCGTATCGAAAAAGATCAGCTCATCCACTTCTTCACCCACTGCACGCAACTGCCGGACCATTTCGAACGCGACAACACCACCGCCCGAATACCCGGCTAGCCGGTAAGGTCCGTGTGCATACGATTTTTGAACGGCTTCGATGTATCGAGCGGCCATATCTTCGATCGTCATATCCACGCTGAGGCCGCCGTCTGACCCCAATGCGCGCAGCCCGGAAAACGGAATGGACGGGTCCAGGAAACCGGCGAGAGGGCGGAAGTTCAGGACATTTCCACCCGCACCGTGGATACAGAACAGTGGTTGCGTGTCTTCGTCGCCTTTAGTGATTTGAACCAACGGGCTCCACCGGGTCGCCACGGGCTGTGTCGGTGAACCCTCGGTCAGACCTGCTGTCCTAAGAACGAGTTCAGTCAACGCACCCAATGTCGGGGCTTCGAACAACGTGGCCAGAGGCAGGCCGACGTCAAATTCCTGCCGGACACGCGTGAACAAACGTACGGCGTTCAGCGAATGCCCTCCAAGCTCAAAAAAGTCGTCTTCAGGCTGTATGTTATCAACACCCAGAATGTCTTCCCAAATGCCCGCGATCCGCGCGCTGTGCGGGCCCATCTGAGGCGCGGCGCTCTGGCCTCGCTCTGGCCGTGCTTTTGGTTTGGGCCGTGCCTCGACAAGCGCAAGTTTCACGAGATCCAGGGAGACAGGCGAGATAATCTGATGTCGACTGGGATGGGAAAAGATGAGGTTGAACAAGGCATCTGCCTCGGTGTCCCTTATGCCGGTGGCAAGCAACTGGTCGCCCAATCGGGCCGGTTCAGGGGCAGTTGCCAGCGCCTCACGTGATAGGGCCCGCAGCGCCAGATGTTCCAGGATCATGACCACGGTTCCAGACGCGTCGCGAATAACCACGTCGAAGGCTGCGAACTGCCCTTTGGTTTCGGCCACTTTGACAGATTGCGCCGTTATTTCCCGGCTGAGCGGGCCAAACACTCGAATTCGGGAGACGGACATTGGCGCATAAAGTGGTGCGGCTTGATCTCTGTCCAGAATGTTCAGGCCGACAGTGGCCGCCATGTCCAGCAGGCCGGGATGCAGGGGATGGTTACTCAGGTCAGATATGTATTCCTCCGGCAGCGTGAACTGACCTTCGCACCAATTGCCAGAGCGGCGGGCGGGGCCGGATGTGTTCCAGCGCGGGCCAAAGTCTATCAGTTCATCCTGCTTGACCTGCTCGTTTGGAGCGATGAGGTCCATTGGGGGCAAAGAGACCAGATCGCGTGGTATTTGCTTATCCATTTTGCGTATTGCCTGGATTTGCACTTGCACGTGATCCACCAGAGAATCGCCCGCCCCCAATCGGCTGCTGATTTTAAGCTCATAACCATCTTTTTGTGGCATCAGCGAAATGTGCATCAACCGCGGCAGGTCTTCGGCAAATCCCATGGGTTGATTGAACGACAACGCAGAAATCTCAAACGTCAAAGATTTCAGGACTTCGCGTGCCGCGACTTGAACCAGTTCGATATAGGCCGTCCCTGGCAGAACCGGAAGGCCCGCCACGACGTGACCGGATATCTCCCAATCTTCCTGAGGGTGCATGAGCCGTTCGAAGATGACTTCGCCGTCTGCCTCGTCACGCCGACGTCCTAGAAGAGGATGATCCTCTGGTCCCGGTTTGTGTTGCCCATGACCAAAGACTCGCGCCGCCATTCCGCTGTCACGCCATGCGCCCCACGCAATCGACAAACCATCGTTCCGGTTTTTAGCCAATGCTTCCAGTCCGGCGTTGGCCGCGACATAAGCCACCTGGCCTGCGGGTCCTGTTTCCACGGAACTTGATGATATGACTGCAAAAGCATCCAACTCGCCTTCTGGAAGCAATTGGTCCAGGATTTGAGCACCTTTTAGTTTTGGCGCCATGACCGCGCGGACGTCATCCAGCGTTTTCAGGGATATCGGCCCGTCATCCAGCTGCCCCGCCGCGTGGATCACCCCGCTGATCTTGCCGAAGCTGCTTCGCAGATATGTCAGCGCAGCGGACATTGCATTTTTGTCCGTGACATCCGCTTTCAGGAACATGACGTCACCGCCAGCTTCCCTGATACGAGAGGCAAGGGCTTCGTCTTCGTGGCCAGAGCGGGACAATAACCCAACCTTGGCATGATAGGTTTCGCCAAGCCATCGTCCCAATTGGCGCCCGATGCCGCCGGTTCCACCGGTAATCAGCCATGTGCCACCAACCTGAATACGGGTTGGCTGAGCGCCGGTCTTCGAATGATCGGCAATTCGCTTGTTCACATGGCGGTTCCCATTGCGCCAGGCAACGTTATCCTCCGCGCTTGGCTGGAGCATTTCGTCGAAAAGCTGCCGGGCTGCGCCCAGGGCATTGCCCGCGCCGGCTATTGCATTTTGCTCGGGGTCGAGATCGACCTGCGTGGCCTCAAGCCCGGGTATCTCGCGTGGGGCCGAGCGTATGATCCCGGTCAACGTAGCGAATTCGGGATTGACGGAACCAGGCCCGATGGCGCCTCGTGTGGCCAGTACAAGCCGGTTCGGCCCACAATCTGCCTGTTGGATCAAACGGGCCAAAAGGTAGGTGCTGTCAAAGGCGGAATCGCCATCTTCCGACAGCGGCCAAAGGGACAGGATGCGTGGGGGCAGGCTGTTCCCGATCTTTTGGAACAGGGCTTCAAAATCGTCCGTATCTTCGGGCCTCAGGCAATAGCCAGCTGCTGTTTCTTCAAATCTGGTGCCTTTGGTGACAACAGTTACGTCAGCGTTGTTCTTAGTCAGTGAATCCAGGACAGCATTGGACAGGGTGTCGGAACCTGCCAAAACCAACCAGGGTTCGGCCGCCAACGATGTCGGGTTATGCGAAGCCAAGGCCATCTCGGGCCAGTGTATTGTCTCGAACCAATTCTCAATCGGGGTAATGCGTGGCAGGGTTAGCGGATCAAGATCTTCTTCTTTCTCCTTGCCTTGCCCCGGTTCGATCCAGTGCCGAGTCTTGTCAAATGCATAGGTTGGCAGTGAAATTCGGCGCCCGCCCGCGGGCAGGGCTTTGTTCCAATCGATGTTACATCCATTCGCCCACAGCGCACCAAAGGCCGTTAGCATCACGCCAATCTCGTCGCGCGGCTCGCGAACTGATGGGGCGGAATACAACATGGCTTGTGGCGGATGCGGTAATTCCATCGCACCAACCAGCGGTCCCAGACTTTGTCCGGGGCCAACCTCGATCACGATACGGCCGGGCGCATCGAGCGCCTGTCTGGTAGCGCCGGTGAACCGAACCGTGTGCCGCAGATGGCGGACCCAGTATTCGGGCGAGGCCAGATCGTCCCCTTGAGCAGTAGCCCCTCGTAAGGACGATATGATCGGGATCCGTGCCGGTGCAAAGGTCATTCCCTCGAACCCGGCGCGAAAACGGTCAAGCTGTTGGTCCAGTTGTCGCGAGTGCGCTGCTACCGCGATGTGAATGCGGCGCACGTCATGCCCTTGGTTCGAAAGCTCTGCCTCAAGCGTTTCAACCGCCCCGAGCGGGCCGGAAACAACCGTACTGTCCGGCAGGTTCAACGCTGCAATATCCAGTTCAGACCCGGTCCTTTGGATCAGCTCCTGAGTCTCGGCTTCATTGAACGGCACGGTTGTCATCGCGCCTTCGGGAGCGGCCTCCATGACTTGCCCGCGCAAGGTGACAATTTTCAGTGCGTCGGCCAGGGACATCACCCCAGCCACGACGGCACCCGTGTATTCGCCGACACTGTGGGCAAAGATCAGGTCAGGTTCGACACCCCAGCTTTGCCAAAGTTGCGAATATGCGTATTCCAGGATGAACAGTGCCGGAATGGCATAGTCCGAATGAGATAACTTATCGGTCGCCTCGCGGTCTGAGAGATCGCGGGCAAACATCATCTCTTCCAGGTCCGCTGGAGCGGATTCTGGTAGCGCGCTGAAACAGTCTTTGACCGCAGCGTCGAAGACCGGAGCGTCACGACGCATCTCGCTGCCTGCGCCTGGGTATTGTGCGCCGCCGCCAGGGAAAAGAAACACGATTTCAGGCGACGTATCCGTGTCGGACTCTGCCCGGCCTTGTGCGATCAGGGGGTGAGATTTCGCCTTGATCAGCGTTTGCAAGTGCTTCGGGTTGCGCGCGGCCGCAACGAACCGTTCCGGAAATTCACGGCGACCTTCGCGCAGCGTCTTTGAAACGTCGGCGCTGGCGGGTGCAGATTCAGATAGGAAATCGTCCCATTTGCCGCGCAGGTTGCCCAGCGCCGTGTCGTTGCGGGCCGAAATCGGGAAGAGACGCCATTGGTTATCTTCCGCCGCCGGGGGCACATGTGGGGCTTCCTCGACGATCACATGGGCATTTGTGCCGCCCACGCCCAGTGAGTTGACAGCCGCGCGGCGAATGCGGGGCGTTCTTGACCAATCACGCCCGCGCGCCTGGACTTGAAACGGGCTGCGCGAGAAATTGAACCGGCTGTTGGGGGTCTTGAAATTCAGACTGGCCGGCAGGCGTTCATGGGTCAGGCTTTCGACAACCTTTATCAGACTTGCCGCGCCCGCTGCCGTGTCGGTGTGCCCGATATTGGTCTTGACTGAGCCTATGCCAATCCCGCCGATATCTGCGGCGCCATAGACCTCTTGCAGCGCACTCAGCTCGATGGGGTCACCGATTGGCGTGCCAGTGCCGTGGGTTTCGATATAATCGATATCGCTCGCCTCAAGCCCGGCCACTGCCAGTGCTTCGGCGGCGGCTTCTGCCTGACCATCGACAGAGGGCGCCAAATAGCTGGCCTTGCTGATCCCGTCATTGTTGATCGCAGTTCCAAGAATGACTGCCTTGATGTCATCTCCGTCTTTCACGGCATCGGCATAGCGCCGCAGTGTCAATACCGCAGCGCCCGAGCCGAAAACTGTACCCTGGCTTTCTTCGTCGAAGGCGCGGCAGATACCGTCAGGGGAAAGAATCTCGCCCTGTGAAAATCCATACCCAACGCGATGTGGTAACTCGATCGTCACGCCGCCCGCCAAGGCCATGTCGCATTCCATGTTCAACAATGCGCTGGCCGCCAGATGCACGGCAACTAGCGACGTCGAGCAGGCCGTTTGAACGGCGACGGACGGTCCAGTCAAATTCAACAGATACGAAAGACGCGTGGTCAAAAAGTCTTTGTCGTTGCCGGTATGGCGCAACAAAAACATGCCGATCTCTTCGACCAGGTCAGGGTTGCTGAGCAAATTTAAGGGCAAATAGCTTTGCATGCCCGATCCTGCATAGACCCCAATGCGACCATCAAATTTTTCGGGTATCCAGCCGGCATCTTCCAGTGCTTCCCAGCCACATTGCAGGAAGTGACGGTGTTGCGGGTCAAGAATGGCGGCTTCGCGCGGGGAGAAGCCGAAAAATCCCGCATCGAACATCTCCATATCGGGCAGAATATGTGCGACTTTTACGTAATTTGGATCGGCCAGACGTTTGCGGCTGACACCTTGTGCCAGAAGATCTGCATCTGACAGATATGTTGCACCCGAACGTCCCTCGGACAGCATTTTCCAAAAAGCGCGGATATCGGGCGCGCCGGAAAAACGACCAGCACGGCCAATGATCGCAATGCGATTGTCGAAACTACCTGTATTCTCGTTACTCACGCGCTCCATCCCCGGATGTCGCCTACTGTTTCAACGTTGTTTCGTGCGTGCAAGCCTTGCCTGCGCGCGCGCCGCCCCTCGGCTGGCGGCCCGGCTGGGTTGATTGGCTGCAACGCTTTCGGATTTCCCCAGATGCTCGGCCAGCCTGCGCACTGTCGGGAATCTGAAGATGTCGGTCACTGCGACGTCGAGCCCCAGCTTGTTCTTCAGACGTCGCCGCAGCTGCACGACCAAAAGGGAATGCCCGCCCAGATCGAAGAAGTTCACATTCACCGGCACATTGGACACGTCCAGAGCCTCGGCCCAGATGGCGGCAATACCGGCCTCGAAGTCTGTAGCGGCTGCGGCGCCTTCTTCCACCAGACCGGTCATGGGTTTCGGCAGCGCCTTGCGGTCGATTTTGCCGTTCGGCGTCAGCGGCATGGCCTCAAGGGCAACGATCTGGGACGGCAACATAAACTCGGGCAGGTTCCTGGCCAGTTCGGTCAGCAACCCGGCAGTATCCGGCTGCGGCCCTGAGGGCGTTACATAGCCGATCAGGCGCGCGTCGCCGGGTCCGAATTCGACGGCGTTGACCACGGCCTGCCTTATGCCCGCAAGGGAACCCAGCGCAGTTTCAATCTCGCCCAATTCCATCCGGTAACCGCGGATCTTCACTTGATGGTCCATCCGACCAAGGAATTCCAACTGCCCGGACGCGGAGCGCCGTACCAGATCACCGGTTCGGTAAAACCGCCCGTCGCCGGTTTCTGTAAAGCGCTCAGCGGTCAGGTTGGGCCGCTTCCAGTAGCCTTCGGCAACGCCGCCACCGCCGATCCACAACTCACCTTCGACCAGATCAGGCAGCTCCCGACCTTGGGCTGATCGAATGGTCAGCGTTGTATTGGTAATGGGATCGCCGAGCGGGATCACAGGTCCCGGATCGTCCAGCCGGGCCACAGAAGACCAGATTGTAGTCTCGGTCGGCCCATACATGTTCAAAAGCACACCGTCCGGGGCCATGGCGTCCCTGATGCTGCGGGCCAAATCGGGTGGGAAGGCTTCGCCTCCCACCATCATCACATCCAGCTGCCGCAGCGCGGCGCGTCCCGGATCGTCTGCCGCCAGAAGCGAGGCCATTGGCGGCGTGCATTGCAGATGTGTGATTTTACCGGCTGTGATCTCTTCGGCGACGGTTGCCTTTCGGTCAACGCCACCTTCTTCCTCGAGCTTCGTCATCAAGGCTTTGATGTGCGGCAGGTTCTTCAGGACGACATCTGTGTCGATGCCAAAGTCGATCAGGCAGGCGATTTCATCGACACCGACCTGTGCCAGCTGACGCACCATTTCCCCGGCAGAATCCGGTGTGCCAAACAGGCCGGAACTTCGGTAATAACGTTCGAAAGCATGGTCCAGCAGGGCGTCCAATTCGTCTTCGCTGAGCTCTTCCTTCTCGAACATCTCTTGCGGGTTCATGCCCGAGTCCCGAGATCGTTCCGCCAACAGAGGGGACGTCCACGAGGCTTTCTTCAAAAGGTCTACGGATGAACGCAGATATTGCTTCATCGGTTTCCGGGCCAGCTCGCGCACATTGTCCTCATCTTTCGAGACAAAGGTGTGCAACATCAAAACAACGTGGCCGTTTCCCGGATGGCCCGCAGCACGCCAGGCGACGCGATAGGCGCGGATTTTCTCTGCAACCTCCTCGAAGCTTTGTCCCAGAAGATGCGTCAACACTCCGCATCCGGCTTTGGCGGCCTCGGCAAAAGTTTGGGGATTGCCCGCAGCTGTCAGCCACAGAGGGATTTCGCCGCGAACCGGGCGGGGGTGGATTTCCAGCTCGACGTCCCCGCCGTCATGTCCAGGAAAACTCAGCGTTTCACCCTTCCAGAGCGAACGTAAAGTATCGATCCCCTTGACCATTTCGTCCTTTCGGTTGGCAAAAGAACTGGGGTTGAGGATGAAATCATTCGGTTGCCAACCGGAGGCCAGCGCGACACCTGCTCGACCGTTGGACAGGTTATCGACCAACGCCCAGTCTTCGGCTACCTGAACTGGGTGGTGCAGGGGCAATACGGCTGAACCGGCCCGCAATTCGACGTTTTCGGTTATTCCCGCCAATGTGGCAGCGGCAATCGCCGGGTTGGGGTAAAGCCCGCCAAAGGCGTGAAAATGTCGTTCCGGAGTCCAGATCGCCTTGAAGCCGTTCTTGTCGGCGAACTTGGCTCCCTCAAACAGTAAGCGATAGGCGTGGTGTCCGGTGCCGGATGCCTCGGAGGCGAAGTAGAACAGCGAAAAGTCTGGCAAGACTGTCTCGCTGGCGCCATCGCATTGCAATACCAGCGTTGCGCCGCGCGACAGAATCCAGAAAATCTCGAGCACCGATATATCGAAGGAAACGGAGGTCACGCCAAACAAACGTGCACCGGGAGACAGGGGAACCATTTCATCCATGCCGGCCATGAAATTCATTACCGTGCGATGCGGAATCATCACGCCTTTGGGGCGCCCGGTAGACCCGGAGGTATAGATCAGGTTCACCAGGTCGTCAGCACGCACCCCGACATGCAGAGGTGCAGACGCATAGTCCCGCTCGGATGCCAAGACTGATCGTTCAGAATCCAGCGCAAGTCGCGCAGCCGCCGAAGGGCTGGTGACAATCAATGCCGCTTCGCTGTCTTCAACCATATAAGCGATCCGGTCTTCGGGATAAGACGGATCAAGGGGTAGGTACGCAGCGCCGGTTTTGAGAATAGCCAGCATGGCGATAACCAGATCTGCGCTACGTTCAAGGCACAGACCGATGATTTTACCTTGCCGCGCACCGCGAGCGACCAGTACAGCGGCCAGAGCGTTGGCTTCCTGCTCAAGCTCTTTGTAGCTTAACCGGCGGTCCTGGACCTCGAGAGCGATTGCGTCCGGATTTGCCTCGGCCTGCTGGCAAAACGCTTCGTGAACGCAGGCAGGGCCATTGATGTTTTCTCCCTGTCGGTTGGCTCGCGTTACAAAGCCCAAAGGCAAACTATCCAATGCCCTTTCTTGCGAAGTCAGGAACGCATGCAGGAACTGACTGAAATCTCGCGCGATTGCAGCCAGCACATCGGGTGAGAACAGACCTGGGCGAGCCACGAGCTTCGCGGATTGACTCCCATGCGGCGGGTACAGGGCCAGGTCGACGGGTTCGGTTGAATTGATTGGGGTGTTGGTTCGCAGATCCAAAACAACCGACAGGGCCTGCAATGCAGTGCTGCGCTGGGCGCCCATCCGAAGCGGAAGGTCTGCGGCCATGGGTGAGGTGCGGAGAGTGTCGTTCCAAACGGTACGCATGTCGCCCAGAACTTTTGCTGGACTGTTCTTTGGATCAACTCGCAGGTGCAGCGGGCGATAGGGCGACTGAAAACGCGATGAAGGTTCAATGCAAAGTGTCAGCGACGCGCTGTCCAAACCGCTCAGACCAGTATTCCATGCTATCCAGCCTGCTGCCAATTGTTCAGCGGTGAGATCAGTTTTGCTTGCCAGAAGGTCAGCTGTCAGCGCGTCTTGCGCAACCGTCGTTTCCGCGCGGGCCGTGTGACGCGGATACGGAGGCACAGCGGCGCGCGCTGCCAGAAGTTCCTTGGCCCAACGCCGCTCGGCTTCGACAACATCTGACGTGGTATTTTCGTCGGCTTTGATCGGGGGCGGCAAAACTTGACCAATTTCGATGCTGTCAAAGCGCTGTCCGGTCAGGTCCTGAACCTCGCGCAGAAGGAGATCACCATCCATGGATGAGACGGTCAGCGTGCCTTCACCGGCGGCCGCGACCTGCCCCGGAACGCCGCTGGCGGCACCAGTGATTTCAGCACCCTGTATGGCCAATATTTGCTGCCCGGTCCAAATCTTGGGTAAGGCGATCGGGTTCTTGTAAGAGCCATGGTCAAGCGCCCGTATCACCCGCATCAGGTCGGCCGCCGGTTTCCGAAAATCGAGCAGACCTTCGTTTGTGGGCCGTGTTTTTCTGGAATAGAGCTGTCCTGCTCCGGCCAGTATGATCGAAGGTTCGCTCTGTTCCTTCAGTTGTGACAACAATTCCGGGAATGTCTCAAGTGCGGTTTCGTAGCACCGGGCATTCAGGCTGAACGCGGTTTCATCTGGTGTGATATCGAATTCGCGGATCAGAAATGCCCGTTCAGCCGTCAGGCTCGAGCTCATTTTGTGCCAGGTGATCGCGTGGCGCGGTTGGCCTTCGTAGATCGACCATACAGGCACATTCAGTCCTGCCCGAGCAGGCAACGGTCCGTCATGTAAATTGATTGCCGAATATTTGGGTCTTTCGGTCAGGTTCGCAGGCAAAATTTCGGTATTGGCTATGCTGAAAAGGTAATCACATTCAATATTGTCGGCTATCTGATCCTGAGGGTTACCCAATACCGGCAAACCGCGTTCCCGGACCCAATTCACGACCTTTAAGTCCCGGGTAACAACACCGACGATTTCGCCGCCCTGGTCCAGGAAGATTTGGGCGCACTGCAACAGCAATGCTTCATTGCCACAGAATATGGCCCTCACGATGCCCTCGCTCTCTTTTCAAAAGCCGATTTTGTTCGACTCGGGTGTATGGGGAATATGTCCGAAAAATTTGTCAACAATAGGGAGATGATAACCAGTATTTGGCTTGTTTTCTGAACAAGCGTATCGGGCAAGCGCAGCTGGATTTCACTTGGAGTTCAAGCATTTTTTTGGCGTCATATTCTTCCTTGCTTTCTCATCCCAAGAGGTTTTCTGGAATCTACATCTGATTGCTTCGAAGACGATGTATGATTTCGAAATACGATGCCAATACGACATCCTCGCGCCAGTTTTTTTCAAACCCCGCTTGGGCATTTTTGCCAAGCGTGGCCGACTTCTCGGGGCTTTCTACAAATTCCTCAAGTTGAGTCCTGAGGTCTTCCGTGGATTGGAACAGAACCCCTCCTCCCGTGGCATTTACGATCTCGGGATACGGGCCCAGATCTCGGGCTATTATGGGAGTACCGTCCCGGAATGCCTCCAAAACGACCAGTGGGAAGACCTCATAGCAGCGCGATGGCGTGATTGCAGCCAGTGCATCACGGTAATAGCGGCGCAGATCGTCGGGGGGCAGGCGGCCTAGAAAATGCACGTTGGGCCGACCTTTAGCAAGGCGCCGCAATTCGTCTGCGTAGTCGCCGTCGCCGGCAATCAGCAAATCTGCCGGCAGGCTATCATCGAACGCGGGGATGACATCCTGCAAACCTTTGATCACTTCGAGCCGTCCGGCGAAAAAGAAAAATGGGCGTGAATGGATCGAGGGCAGGTCAGGCAGGTCGGGTGCGTCTGGCAGAAACGAGGGTATGACCTGTGCCGGGGCGGTGAAACCGAACCGGCGATGATTGTCCAGGCAGGACTGGCTGAGCATCAAAAACGCATCCACATTCCGGGCCGCATTCGAGACCAGATTCGTCGCGCGCCACAGCTGCGGAGGGCGCCCGTGCCGCAGGACGCACCGCAGACACCGGCGTTCGTCGCAGATCTCACGATTGTCGCGCCACAGTATGTGCGATGGGCATACCATCCAATGTTCATGAGCTGTGTGCAATTTGACGCCCGTTCCGATTTTCCAGATTCCAGGTCCGCCAATCAGGGAAATGTTGTGAAAGTGAATGACGTCGAACCGGTCTGTCAGCAGCTCCTCCAGTTCGCGCTTGTGCGACAGGGGTAGCCCGGTCTGCTGCACGGCCAGCGACCCCAACAATGGAAACCGCGAACCCAGTCGATGAACAATTATGCCATCATCTTCTGGCAGCTCTGGCGTATGTCCAGACAATTGTTTGTAAGCATCCGTATCGTGGATCACTTCGACATGATGACCGCGCAGTGCCAACGCCCGCGCCAGGCGTTGAACGTAAATCCCATCCCCGCCAAAATTGAATGGCGGGTAGAAAGTGGTCACCATGGCAATGCGAAGAGGGTCCATGATGCTCACCTGCGGACAGACATAAGATAATTGCGAAGAAGACAGTAAAACAAAGTAGCCCCATATGGTCGGATCAATTTCAGGATGCTGAAACTGGACTCACCTCCGTCTCTCTGGCGCCAATCGTTTGGTACGACCGCATATTGCCAGCCCCCCAGAACTGCTTTTAGGGACATCTCGATGGTTATATTGAACTGCCCGGCGACCAGGGGTTGCATATCATCGACAACGGCACGCCGGTAACATTTGAAGCCGTTTGTAAAGTCTCGGTATTTAGCCCTTACCAGCCAGCCGATTACAGTATTCGCGACGCGATTGATCACGCGTTTTATGGGTGGATAACCGGTCACAGTGCTGCCCGGGCCGAACCGTGCGCCAAAGGCGCAGTCGGCTCCGTCTGCAATACATGTGAAATACGCCGCGACATCAGCGGGGGAATCTGCACCATCCGAAGTGACGACAACCAATGCGTCACCGTTGTAGACTTCAATTCCTTTTCGGATCGCAAACCCATATCCGTTGGGGCCGGAGTTATGCACCGCGCGCAGGTTGGGAAATTCCCAAACAAGCTTCTTCAAAATCTCTGCCGTGCCGTCCTGGCTGGCATCGTCAACAACGATCAGTTCGTAGCGGAACTCTGTATCGTTCAGATGTTGGCACAGATCACGGATCGTCGTTTCGATGACGTCCTCTTCATTGTAGGCGGGCATTATGACGGAAAACAGCAAGGCGTCGGTCATGATCCGCGCTCCATCAAAATGAAGGTATCGAGCTCTTCCAGGACAACGAAGTCCTTCAACAAAATTTCACCCAATGCCTGTTTCCACATCCGATACTCAATACCGTTTTCCAGCGCTGTCTGCTGTGCTGTGTTGCCGCTGATCCAGCTGACCACGCGCCGCCATTTGTCGTCTGATGGCATTTCGGCTTGCCAACCGTCTTGCAGGTCAGCGTAATCATCGACGTTGATAACCACAATCAAACCGTTCATTTCGGCCGTCGCAGCCAAGGGATTGAGGGCATCAGAGTACAGAACATCGTAAAAGGAAAACCCGACGGGACAGATGCCAATTTCGGGTGCCATGGTCCAGATTTTCCCATAAAGGATTACGGGTCTGGTTGCGATGTCAGAAGAGGCAAGCCGTGCGGCCAGTGCTACCCGGTCGGGGCGCGCATGGCTGCGCAAGCTCTGGGTTGTCGGCCCCCGTGCCACGATTGTACCGACTTGGGCGCGGTTGGTGATCTCGTGATACAATCCCCGCAAGTTGCTTGGGATGATCCAGCGGCCCAAAGGTATGTGACTGACTGTTTGCGCGAAGGCCGCTAAAATGATCATCGCGAATCCAAATCGCCGAAGTGCTGGTGTGATCAAAAACAAGGATGCAGGACGGGCGGCAAGCCAGACCAATATCAGGGGGACAAACGGCACAGCCATATGCAGAAAGTCGGCTCTTTGCGTTGCGATCTTCAGTGTGACCACAGCAAAGACCCCAGAACCAAGCAGTAACAAGTCGCCTTCCTGTGCCGCTTTTCTAGGTATGTCCCTGAGCCCCGATCCTGTCGCTACACACGCCGCTGCCAATACGGCGAACAATGCCAGTGTGTGCAGGCTCCAGTAAAAGGCGAATTGCCCAAGCCCATTCTGGCTGGCGCGGGACATCACCTGAGCCGTCAGTTCAAGGTAAGCGGAAATGTCGCCACCCAAAGCCCATAGAGAAACACCAAACCAGCTTGCCAGAGCCACAGGGGTCACCGTAGCCATTCTGAGCAGCATAGAACGGGGGGACATCCAGCCATCAAGGGCAATGATCGCAATTGCGGATACCAGCCCGGCGATCGCATATTCATGCGAATACCCGGCGCCTAGCCCTAATATGACCGCCACCAATACGAGTGTTTTCGTGTCCCGTGGGTTACGGGCAAGAAATACGATCGCGAGCAAAGCAGCCAGGTATCGCCAGGCAATCCAGTTGAGCCCCAGCAGCACGTCCATCCAGAACGGCAAGAGCAGAAAGAAGACCAGCCAGCGTTTTCCGGTTTGTGGGATCAGGCGCTGCAGCAGGGCCATGATGATGAGCAACAGCAAGGCCTGCAGGCCTGTATAAAGCCCGTAATAAGTCAGAGGCGAGTACTCGGCCCCCATAAGAAAATATGCAGGGGCAATCATCAAAGGGCCGTAAAGAAACTCAAAATCCTGATACGGCACCTGCCCGCAAAACATGCGGTACAGGGGTGCGAGAAAATAGGAATCCTCTACATGAGGGCCGAAGCGAGCGATTGCTGAAGGCCAGTTGAGAAGCAGCGGAGGCAGTGTCACCACCAACCGCTCGGTCCAACGCTGCAATGCTGAGATGGCGGCTGGGCGAGCGGGGGTGACGGGTAGGATGCCTGATGGCGTACTGATCAGACTTGACGCGAGAATGGTTGACGCAGCCCAAAGAAATACAAGCACCCATACCAGTCCAATATTATAGCCAAGTATGGCCGCGACATTTGGCAGGTTGGGGTCAGGCGGAAATAATGTGGGTACCGATGCCAGCACCGGTACCAATACGAGCAGGGCTAGAACGGTAACGGCGATCTGGGCTTTCCAATTCATCAGAATACTCCCCCTGTGCCAGTATCAGAAGGCCGGTTTCTGAAGATCAACCTGCTGCAAATCAGATAACTGAGCGCAAAGGAAAGACCGGCCGCGATTCCCAATCGCACCGTTGGGTGCAGGTATGCCTGCAATCCTTGTGTTTCCAACCACCAAAGAACGGTAACGCGTACCACAAGCACCACTGCGACTCCGATAGCAAATCGTATGAAATGACCAAAGGAGGCGCGTTGGTTTTGATCGCGAAAGGTCCAGAACGTATGAACGAAGTAGTTGAAGACCATCCCGAACCCGAGGCCGACAAGAGCTGCCACAGGATCGCGAATCCCCCACACGATGATCAGAGCGCTTGCCACTGCCAGATCCAATACTAACCCGCCGCAGGCGGTTATGAAGAATCGGATCATCTGGCCAAATTCCGACAATCGGATCATGCGGCGCATCCCTTGTCGATAAACCTTGTGTCGGCTGTCGCCGCAAGACCTCCATCGCTTTGGAGCCGCTCGAAAAGGTCATAGATATTGTCGATCTTGCCCCCCATGACCACCATCAAGCCCGAGTGGCGCGCATCCCGTTCCAGAAGGATTGGCCGGCCGTCATCGCGCTCGTTGCGCAACAGTACCGTCTTTGTTTCGTACAAGGACTTTTGCCAATGCGCATCCGACAGTGCCGGCACGTACCGGCTGGCGTCGCGAAGCATATGCAGCCAATGGCTTTGAAGCTTGTCGGTGGATTTGGGCTGCCCGGCCAGCCAGGCACGATGCGGTGTATATCGGACGTGGGTCAGCGAATAGGTGTTCTCGGCCGGAAAGGGCATGGTTGAAAAAAACGGGCCATCCATCATCGTGATGCCGTACCCAGACAGGGCCGTTGGCGGATCAATCAGTGCGACCTCGGCGATCTCGTATTTAAAGCCCAGCCGTTTCCCAAGATCGCTTTCACCGGCCAGGAGGCCATATGTGGCGTCGATCACGATTGGTGCAGAGACTTCGCCGTGCCCTTCGACGGCAACTCTGATCGGGTCGGGTTCTTGCCCGGGATGGACAGCGACAACTTTCGCATTGGTCCTGACGGTTACGCCAGCCCGGTTCAGGCGCTGTTGCAAATCTTTGCGAAGCGCATTGGCGTCAAAAGCATATTCGTTGCAACGCCAGATCTTGGCAACTTCGACCTGGTTGAAAAGCGCCATTTCTGCCGGGCTTGCCGCCTCTATGGGCGCCCCGAGGTCCGCGAACATCTTTTCAAAGCGCTGCGGCGTGATGCGCGAGCCATAGCGCGCAACGCCGTACAGCATTGAGAAATCCCCTACGACGGCATCCGGGAAATCCGAAATGAATCGCGGATACAAGGACAAGGAGCGCCGTGCTGTTTTGAAGTTTCGCGGATAGTGAAATCCGCTATGTATCCGGGCCTGGTTGACATATGACGCGCGTTCAAGCAGCCCGCTGCGTTCCTCCAGAACCACCACATGATCGGCGACCGAACGATAAAATAAGGCAAGACAAGTGCCATAAAACCCGCCACCGATTATTACGACATCGGCCTTTTCGGGATGGTCGTTCATGCGTCTACCCCATCCAGGAGACGACGCAGGAACCTCAGGCTTTCAAACAAGGGCTCAAGTGTTTCATCTGCACGCATCTCAAGCGTGACGTACCCTTTGTAGCCGGCGTTGTTCAAAGTGTCGAAGACAGCTTGGATGAAGTCGGAATGGTGTATGATCGGCCTCAAATGTGGGGCGCTGAAATGGACGTGGCGTATGAATGGCAGCGCTGATTTGAGTGCAGAAGGGTCTTCTTCAGCCATCATCATGTTGCCGGTATCCAGAACCATGCCCACGCCAGGGTGATCGACTTGCCGCACCATGGCGGCCGCTTCATCCAGACGAGTCAGAAAGTCGCAACCATAACCTGTCGCGTTGGCCTCAAGGCAGAAACACGTTCCTGTTGTCTGGGCTATGTCGCCGATCCGGCGAAAGATCGGGACAGCCGCGCTATAGGCAGCGATCAGATCCAGATTGCCGCGTTTTCGGTTGCCGGGGGAGCCAAAGACCAGAGGGCCACAACCCAAGGCCTCAGCCAGTGTCATGACGTGAGTCAGGTAATCTTCAAACGCTTTCACCTGATCCGGCTGGCCAAACATACGCAGTTCGGGTTGCCCGAATAGTAACGCTTGCATGGAAACAACGGGCAAGTGTTGCGCGGCCCAGTTTCGGCGCACAGCAATCGCGTCCTCTGCGGTCGCAGTCGCGACATTGGCGAACAATCTACCAGGTGCCACCTCCAATGCCTCGGCCCCGGCTTCGATCAGGTGCTGGGCAATCTCTGCGTCGTGGTCCGCAGCCCATCCAATGTTCGAAACCGCCAGCTTCATGGATGATCTCTGCGCCATTGATCTGCGAAACTGCCTATGTCTTTCAGGCAGTTTGATGCGGTTTCAAGATAAGATCCACCCTGGCCCCATACGTCGCCGTGGCGGGTTTGCATGTCGTACCGAACTGGCGGAGCGGGAAGCTCAACCACGTGTGTCTGCCCGGTCAGGTTTTGCACTATGTCCCTTACGGAAACCGGTTCTGTGGCCAGATTTACCAGCGAAAGATCAGTTTGGCAGATCCGATCAATATCGGTCTTGAGGCGATTCAAATGGTAGAACTGAAATTGCGACCGAGCATCGAAGCCGGACAAGTCCCCACCAGTGAGGGCGTCGAAGATCAGGTTTTTCTTCAACCCGATTCCGTAAAGCCCGGGCAGCCGTAGAACGCGGCAGTCTTCGAAATGTGTTTTCAGCGTGTTTTCTACGCGCAACCTATGCAACCCGTAGGCATGCAAGCCTTTGACAGGCGTTGGGCTGGTTTCGTCGACGCCAACCGGGGATTTGTAAACATCCACGGTTGAAATCAATATTAGGCGGCGAGTTTTGACCGACTCTAAAACTTGAAGCAGGGGCGCAATTCCGGCCCAGTCGGCATCCGGGTTTTGATTGGCCCACCACTTAACGGCCTGAATGCCGGCGCAGGTTACGGTGTCAAATTCCTGCCCCGCCATGTCGTGGAAATTCTTGGAATTGAACCCAATGTCATAAGAACCGGTGCCCCACAGAGTTGAGCCGACAAAACCAGTGTGCCCGATCAATGCGTTTGTCATTTGTCCTCATCCGCCCCTTCAACGTTGAGTTCGGCGCCCGCGTGATACAGATCACCGCCGCTGATTTCGGAAACTAAAACCGTATCGCGATCTCTTCGTCCCTGACGCAGCAGCTGCAGCAAGCCCAGGCAGATTGCGGCAAGAACTCCGAAATTGGCAGCAAACAGTGCAGAAAACAGGACGGCAAGCGATGCCCAGCCCGGTGCAACATCCTGCAGCACAAGCCGTGTCACAACGGCCCCAACTGTTGCCAGCAAGCTGAGAAAAGAAAGACACAGGCATAACAGCGCAAAACTGCGGACGAGCCGCTCGGAGGACAAAGAGACCAGCTCGGCACTTAGGCGCGCCTTGTCTACAAATCCTGACATGAATGGACGGCGAGGGCGGCGGCTGACAAAAATACGTTTCTGCGAGAGATGCGCGGACAGGTCGAGGATGCGGAAGAACTTCAGAATACCGCCCATCTGTTCCAGGCGGGACATGGCGGTGCGCGTCAGTACAAAAGCACGCGCCTGAAATGCTTCCATCTGCTGCCCGGTCATCAGCCGCATGGCTGAGCTCAAAACGCTGGCCATGGCCCGATCTCTACGTCGGACAAGCGAGGGATCAAATACGGCCTTTACGATATCATACTGCCCCCCGGCAATATTCTCGATCAACTGGTCGAGCTCACTTTCAGACGCAGAATCCGGCGCCATGCACATGATGTAGTCGCCGATTGCTTGATGCATCGCCTGTACAACCATGTCTTCGTAATCACTTTGACGGTCGACACTCAGGACGCGCAAATGTTCGACGTCCTGGCCGATCTGGCGCAGCCGGCTATCCCATTCCGGCGGCGGATCGGCGACGATGACAAGTAACTCATGATAGTCGAAGCGGGATTTGGCAAACCGGGACATCTGCATCAGACCCTGTTCGTCGTGCGAGATATTGCCCTCGCAGACAAGGATCAGGGAAACAAGGTTTTCACGACCAAGTTGACCATAAGCTGTCTTTTGTGCCGTGTTCTCAGGACTGATTTCACCAATCTGAGTCATGTGTTGTCCTGTGTTTCAAAGCCGAAATCTTTAAACTTTAAACGCAATGCTATTAGCGACAAACCATAATTTGTTCAGAAACTCATTGCTATCGCCCAGTAATCCTCGGCGGGAATTGTTTCCCTGTCAGCAACAAAATTGTGAATGCGGAGTATTTGGCGCTTAAAACTACTAGGATTGTAGGTGATCTCTGCGGTATTATCCGCGGAATGTGCGCCACATCAAATTATAGCGTGATAGGATAAAAACAGAATTCAGGATTCCCTTGCCGGTCAGCATTTATTGAGGCTGCCTGGTGTGTATCGATTTAAGAGGTGGAAAATTATGGGATACCACGACCTGCGTTTTGATCAGGGGGACGGGCAGAACCGGTCCGGTCTGGAACGAAATATTCTGGATGGTGAGGTCTACGTTTTTCGTCAGGCCCTGCAAGCCTTCGATCTTTACGATATGTGGCATCAGGCCACGATCCGGGGCATATCGGCAGCGGTTGGGAAAGAGGCTGCAGAACGGGCGGAACGCGATGGTTATCATCGTATTCACGAGTGGGTATCGGCGACCGACATCCCCAAAGTGACTGATGCTGTTTATGCTGAAATTGAGCCTTTGACCCATGATTTTTTGGATCGGTTCATGAAGGGCGCTTTTCCGGACGTTGACACG
Organism: Ruegeria sp. HKCCD6426; assembly: GCF_057221115.1. Classification (NCBI taxonomy): domain Bacteria; kingdom Pseudomonadati; phylum Pseudomonadota; class Alphaproteobacteria; order Rhodobacterales; family Roseobacteraceae; genus Ruegeria; species Ruegeria sp. HKCCD6426. Next base: position 797,700 of record NZ_JBWVBF010000002.1, read on the forward strand.
TTCTTTTACGAGAGGGCACCAAACGTTCGCTTCCACATCCCCTTTGATATCGCCCAAGGCTACAAGAAAGAGTTCAACAAGTTCGCTGAGTCTTACGGGCAGGGGAAAATCGCTGCACATGGACCACACCGCGACAGCTGGCTGGATTGCCCATCGAACGGCATAAATCTGTGGTTTGCGATGGGGCGCATTCGTCCCGGCAACGGGCTGACTGTGTACCCGGATGACTATGTGGGTGAATACAATTATGTGCGCTCGGGGAACATTTCCGACGGCGAAAAGCTGCACAAGACCATGACGTTCGACCTGCATCCCGGCGACGTAGTGATGTTTCATACCGATCACGTGCATGGCTCGGAACTGAACCGCACGGATGAAACACGCTTTGCCATATCCTGCCGTCTGTCGGTGGACCGCCCGGTGTTTCCGCAACTGCACCACCACAACTATGTCTATTCAGGTTGGAGCGGATCGGCGACCTTGCGCCCGCTGGCGGAATGGCCTGCAAAACTGCAGCCCAGTTATGTGACCAGCCTTGCACTACGTGCGCGGAATAAGCTGATCCCTTCTCTGGCGCCCGGTGATCCGGAACCGAATCCGGCAGAAATGATTGGTACCAAAACCGACCGAGGGTTCGAGGTCGCATTAAAAGACGTACCGCCCGGTACTGTGCGTGGTGTCTCGCCCGCAATTTGCGTCGCACACCTGTCCGAGGGCAACGTGGTCGCGCTGACTCGGCGGTGCCCACATCAGGGCGGCGACCTGGCTAACGGTTGGGTGGAAGGCGATACCGTCGTGTGCCCGTGGCACAATCTGCCCTTTGACGCAAAATCTGGTAAGTCCGCCTGCCAATCCCTGCCTATGCTTAAACGCGTGGCATGTGAGATCGACGGTGAAATAATTGTCATTGACCCAAAGACGCAAATTAACACCAAAGAGGATAGCGAAGTTGAGCAATTTACCGAGGCTGCGGCCAACTCGTAAGGAACCCAAAAAGAAGACATAATCAATAGTAAGAGTTGTTCGTTGCTTCCGCCCTTCGGGAGGAATGCTAATGCGAATTTTCTTGGCCGATCTCGGCCACAATCTGGTTACTGAAACTTCCGACACCTATCCGCTGGGTGTCGGTAACCTAGCGACCTACGCGCAGGCGTATGTCAAATCTCCGACCCCAATTGAAATCGAGATTTTCCGAGACCCCATGGAGTTCAAGGCGGCACTGGACAGAGGGATTCCAGAAGTTGTCGGCTTCTCCAGCTATTCATGGAACCATCGTCTGGCCGAAGAATTTGGCGTCTATGTTAAAGACCGCTCGCCTGAAACTTTGACTTTGATGGGAGGTCCAAACTTTCCTCTGACAGAGGAAGAGCAGGATAACTGGATCCGGACAATGCCGCAGATTGATATCCACGTGCGCGGTCCGACCTATGAAGGAGAACGCGCCTTCCTCAATGCCTTACAGCGTTATGTCGACAGCGACTGTTCCATCGAGACTACCTGTTCGGAACCTATTGACGGCGCCCTTTGGGTGGATCGCAGTTCTGACGCGGTGATACGCGGAGGGGAAGTGCCGCGCATTCGGGATCTGGATGAAATCCCGTCACCCTATTTGGCGGGTTACATGGACAAGTTCTTCAACACCGGGCTGTTCGCGCTGATGCAGTTGGCACGCGGGTGCCCGTTTACCTGCGCCTTCTGCAATTCAGCCGTGAAATCCAATTCCAAAGTGTTTCGCCATTCCTTTGAGCGGACCAAAGCGGATCTGGATTACGTGGTCAGCCGTATCGACCGTTCTAGCCCGCTGTGTTTTGCCGACGACAATTTCGGGATGTACCTGCAGGACGAGGAGGTCGCCGATTACCTGGGCGCGTTGATGGATCGGTTTGACTGGCCGAAATATATCCGTACCACAACGGGAAAGAACCGCGGCGACCGCATTATCAAGGTTATGAATAAAGCACGCGGACGACTGCCGATGACGTCATCCGTACAGTCGCTGAATCCAACGGTCCTGAAGAATATCCAGCGGGACAACATCAAGCTGGAGACCTATGCCGAGATCCAGCAGGAACTGCACGCCAAAGGCATGCAGTCTTACGGGGAACTGATCCTGTGCATGCCAGGGGAAACCAAGGCCAGCTTTATGGATGCGGTCGATCAGTTGATAGAAACCGGTGTCAGCAGGGTTGCTGCGCATCAATTGATGTTGTTGCACGGGGCACCGCTGTCGAACCCGGACTCGCGAGAGAAATTTGGGTTCAAGACCCGGCACCGGGTCGTGGCCCGATGTCTCGGTCGCTATACCGGCAATACGGTGGTTGAAACCGAGGAGATGGTCGTCGAAAGCGAAAGCTTTTCGTTCCAGGATTATCTCGACACTCGGGTATTTCATCTGCTGCTGACAATCTTTTATTACGAGGGAAATTTCGAAGAGGCGTTTCATTTCAGTCGTGACCAGGGCATTCGGCCCTATCTGGTCGTTCGGAAAATGCAGGAAAACCTGTTGCAGGCCCCTGCGAGGTTTCAGAAAGCTATTGCGGACTATCTTGAGGAAAACCAGGCTGAGCTGTTTGAGACGCGCGAGGACTGCGTTGCCTGGGCGGATGAGAATTATGACGCACTGATATCCGGAGATCTGGGTGGCAATCTTCTGTCGAAATACGCGATGATCGGTCGTTTTATCATCGTGGATGAAGCACTGGAGTTCCTGGAACAAGCCATTAAGGAACTGCTCCCGCCGGATGACTACAAAGCGCATGCGCAATTGACCAGCATCATCGCTTACTATCGTTCCATCATGCTCAGCACACCCTTTGCGGACAGTCTAGAGGATGCACCGGTTTGGACAACATGGTATGATATCGAGGCATGGCGGGACGGAGATTTCAGCGTTTCTCTGGAGACGTTTCGATTTACCAGACCGCGCGATTTTGCGACTCGGGTCGACCCGCGCGTCAAGTCTGTTCTGCTTGCACGACTGGACACGTTTGGCGAACACCCAACTGGTTTGGGCAGGTTCACTCGGACAATGTTTGCGCGGGATTTCCGACGTGAGGTCGTGGGGCCTTAGCCAAGAAAACACATGAGCAATGCGAGCCCCGGAGAGCTTGGAAGTAATCCGGGTTAAAAGCGAGAATGCGTTTACGGACTGAATTTATGAAATGGCGACAAATTTGCCGCTGCGTTGTGATTGTCAAAAATGCAGCATCAATGCTGTGGTCAAAGCATCTCACCGTTTCCCCAACTCACACCTTGGGTTAATGTTTCGACATTGTGCTGCCGGATTGTTTTCCCGGTTTTAGAGATTGAGGAAGGTTATTCATGAAATGCGTCATTCTTGCCGGTGGTCTTGGCACGCGCCTTGCCGAAGAAACCGTGCGCATTCCCAAGCCTATGGTCGAGATCGGCGGGCGGCCGATCTTATGGCATATCATGAAGATTTACGCCGCGCATGGCATCACCGATTTCATTGTCTGCCTGGGTTACAAAGGCTATGTAATCAAAGAATATTTCGCGAATTACGTGTTGCACATGTCCGACGTATCTGTTGACCTGGCAACAGGTGAAGTTGAGCTGAGCCATTGTGCGTCCGAACCCTGGCGCGTGACGATGATTGATACCGGTGCGAACAGCATGACCGGGGGACGCCTGCGTCGAGTCATGCCGCATCTGAGAAACGAAGAAGCATTTTGTCTGACCTATGGAGACGGGGTCGGTGATGTCGATGTCACCTCGTTGGTTGAGTACCACAAATCCCATGGCCGTCGCGCCACCGTGACGGCTGTACCGCCGCCGCGTCGTTTCGGCCAATTGGTCACGCAACAGGACAGGGTAGTGGATTTCTCGGAAAAACCTCTGGGAGATGGTGGCCTGATCAATGGCGGTTTTTTTGTTCTGTCTCCTGAAGTCGAAGCCTATCTGGAGGATGATAAGACAATTTGGGAGCAGGGGCCTTTGCAACGCCTCGCAGCCGACGATCACCTACGATCTTACGCCCATCCCGGATTCTGGCAGCCGATGGACACGATCCGCGAACGGGAAGAGCTTGAAGAGCTCTGGGCCTCCGGTCGGGCACCCTGGAAGACCTGGGACAAATGATGAGCCCAAAAGATGTAAGCCACAACTTCTGGGAAGGTCAGCGCGTCCTTGTTACCGGGAACACCGGGTTCAAAGGTGCATGGCTTACGCTTTGGCTCACTCAGATGGGGGCGAAAGTAACGGGTATTGGTCTGGCACCGGACAGTTCTCCGAACCTGTGGGACCTGAGCACGCAGACAGAAGTTGACCATCATCATGTGGATATTCGCGATCGGCAGGCTCTGATCGATCTGGTGCGCGACACTAGGCCGGAAATCGTCCTGCATCTGGCAGCGCAATCGCTGGTGCGTCGGTCGTATCACGACCCTGCGGGAACGTTCGCCACAAATGTTATGGGAACCGTGCACCTGCTCGAGGCGATTGCGTTGACGCAATCGGTGCAGGCCTGCGTCGTTGTAAGCTCGGACAAATGTTACGAAAACGCGGAAGACGGGCGTAGTTTTTCCGAAACAGATCCCATGGGCGGGCTTGATCCCTATTCCGGGTCCAAGGGGTGCACCGAGCTGGCCACGAATGCGTTGCGACACAGTTTCTTTGCGCCTTATGCGCCAGGCGGCCACCATTGCCGTATTGCCTCAGCGCGCGCAGGCAATGTGATCGGCGGGGGAGATTGGTCGGATGATCGCCTTGTACCTGATATCATTCGCGGTTGCCTCGGGGCCGAAGGTCACGTCGAAATCCGCTCACCGAAAGCCCTGAGACCCTGGCAACACGTGCTGGAGCCTTTGCGGGGATACCTGATGCTGGCACAGAAACTTTGCAATGGAACGGATGGGGTCGACAGCGGGTGGAATTTCGGGCCGGACATGGCGGATGAGCGCCCGGTGATCGAAGTTGCGCAAGCGCTTGTCGGAGCACTGGGACAGGGGCGGATCGAGATCGATGCACCGGACGATGCACCGCACGAAGCGACGACGCTAAGGCTGAACAGTAATCGCGCCCGTAAGATCGGGTGGGCCCCCAAGCTGAGCTTCGATGATACGATAGAGATGGTTGCAAACTGGTATGCTGCCTGGGCACGAGGCGAAGATGCAAGGGATCTTTGTCTGGCTCAGATTGCTGAGTATGAAAGCAAAGGTTCGAATTCGTAATGCAAGACACACCGACATGCCGTCACTGCGCTGCGCCTCTGACCAGAACCTTGGTTGATTTGGGCATGTCGCCGCTGGCCAATTCCTATGTGCCCTTAGATTGCGCGGACGTTCCTTGTCCGGAATATGAGCTGCACGCGCGGGTGTGTGACAAATGCTTTCTGGTGCAGGTCGAAGATGCAGTTCCTGCTGATACGATTTTTTCCGCAGACTACGCGTATTTCTCTAGTTTCTCTGAAAGCTGGCTGGCACATTGCCGTGCCTATGTCGACTTGATCTCGGCTCGATTGAAGCTGGGCAACGATGATCTGGTAATCGAGATCGCATCGAATGACGGGTATCTTTTGCAGTATTTTGTCGAGCGTGACATTCCCGTTCTTGGGGTCGAACCTGCGGCAGGTGTCGCCAATGCCGCTATCGAAAAAGGGGTGCCAACGCGCATTGCCTATTTCGACAACGCGCTGGCCCGTTCAATGCTGTCCGAGGGTCTGAGGCCGTCCCTGATCGTTTCAGCAAATGTGCTGGCACATGTGCCGGATATCAACGACTTCGTCTCCGGTATCGCAACTCTGCTGGACGGGGACGCAGTTTGGACGGTGGAATTTCCTCACCTTCTGAATCTTATCGAAAAGGTTCAGTTCGATACGATTTATCACGAACACTATACCTATCTGTCGCTTGGCACACTGGAGACGGTCTTTGCGTCTGCAGGCTTGCGGGTGTTCGACGTCGAGGCGATGCCGACCCACGGCGGTTCTCTCCGGCTGTTTGTTTGCCGCACCGAGTCAAGCCGCCCGGAGCGGCAAAATGTTGAGAATATGCGCAAGCGCGAACATCAGGTCGGCCTGAATAGTGCCAGGGGATATGAAGGGTTTGATGCTCAGGTTCGATCCGTTCGGCAGGGGCTTTTGTCTTTTCTGCGCGCGGCCAAGGAGGGTAATCGCAGTGTCGCTGCCTATGGCGCTGCAGCCAAAGGCAACACCCTGTTGAATTACTGCGGCCTCACTGCTGAAGACATTGCCTATTGCGTGGACCGCAATCCCGCCAAGCAAAACAAGCTGCTTCCGGGGTCGCATATCCCCGTCAGCCCGGTTGAACGGCTTTTTCAGGAGCGACCGGATTTCGTATTGATCCTGCCATGGAACCTTCGCGATGAAATCGCCGGGCAATTGATAGAACTGGCGCGGAAGGGAACACAATTTGTCGTCCCCATTCCATCTCTGGAAATTTTCACCCCATGAGCCTGCGGATTCTCGTGACTGGTTCAGGTGGCCTGATCGGGCCCCATGCCTGTCGTGCGCTAAAGGTCAGGGGATTTGAAGTCGTCACTGTTGGTCGAAGCGCGCAGTGTGATATCGTTGCTGATCTGCTGGATGACCAATCTCGGCGCGACGCCATTCAAGCGGCGCAAGCCTCGCATCTTTTGCATCTGGCTTGGCTAGATGACCCACGCAATCGTTGGTTTGCGCCAGAAAACCTGGATTGGGCAGCGGCTACGATTAACCTTTTGCGTGAGTTCTCGTCCGCTGGTGGAGAACGCGCATTGTGTGCCGGCAGCTGCGCGGAATACAGTTGGTCACAAGACGCCCTGAGCCCCATGGGTGTTCTCAGCGAATATAGCCCTATTGGCCCCAGCAGCCTTTATGGACGGGCCAAGGCAATGACAGGGGAGCTTTTGATCAAAGCGCAGGCTGAACTTGGATTGTCCTTATGCTGGGGCCGAATTTTCTTTTGCTACGGTCCCGGGGAAGCACCGGGTCGGCTTCTGAGCGATATCACGCAGGGTATCCTGAACGGAGAGCGCGTGGCTTGCACAGATGGCCTGCAACGGCGCGATTTCCTCTATACGCCCGACTTGGGGGATGCGCTGGCGGCGGTATTGACCAGCGAATTAATTGGTCCAGTGAACATCGGCAGCGGATCCGCATCCCTTGTCTGTGATTTGATAATGGGCGCCGCCGAACTATTGGGGCGGCCGGATCTGATCGATTTGGGCGCGCGATCACGTCCAGACACGGACCCACCAATTATTTGCGCGGATACCAGAAGGTTAAACAGCATCGGCTGGACGCCTCGATATTCGCTGGAGGACGGCCTGCGTGATTGCATACAGCGAGAGCTGCTTGCCAAGGACCCAGATAACCTTGAAGGGGGGGGCTGATGCGCTCCGACAGGCGGAGATTTGTCGACTTTGTGTTGGTGGGAATGCTCAACACGCTTGTTGGCTACCTGATATATGTTGCCCTTGTTTATCTGAAAATTCCACCCCAGCCAGCGCTGGCGCTAGCGTTCTTCTTGGGAGTGCTTTGGAATTTTTTTACCCATGCCAGATTAGTGTTCTTTGACTCAGACACCGGACTGCGCCGTTTGCCTGGGTACGTATTTTGTTATGTGTTGATCTACGCATTCAATGCGTTTTGTCTTGAATTCGCGTTGAAAGCCAACCTGTCACCCTACGTTGCGCAGGCAATTCTGGCCCCGGTCGCAGCGGTTCTTTCCTTTCTGCTGATCGGCAAGGCGCTTACAGGGCGCTTCCCGTTTACAAAAGCGTAGTGCGCTATCCGGGCTCTTCATCAATGTTTATTCGCTCGCGCTCCACAACGATTGGACCGCGTCGAACCTGGTTATGGATTGAAGTCACGTATTCGCCGAGCATGCCGATAAAGAACATCTGAATGCCAGACAAAAAGAACAGGGCCGTGATGATCGTGGTCACACCGCGCGGTGCCATTTCCGGGTTCAGCAAAAACAACAGAACGTTCAGCAACGCAAAACCGATACAGAAAACTGAAATGAACAGACCGACAATCGTGCAAAAACGCATAGGCGCACGTGTGAACGAGAAAATCCCATTCAGGGCCTGATCAATCAGCATCGGAAAATTGTGTTTGGACAGCCCGCGTTTGCGTTCCTTCCACACGTAGGGAACGATGATGCGCTTGAACCCCAATGACGCGATCATCCCGCGGATATAAGGATACTGATCCTCATGCGCCATGAGCGCATCCATGACCTTGCGATCAAGTAGCTGAAATTCACCTACATTCTGAGTGATCTCAAAATCCGACAGCTTGTTGACGATCCAGTAAAAGGCTTTGCGTAGCGACCGCATGGTAAAGCTTTCTTCGCGCACCGTGCGTGCGCCCGCCACAACCTCGTACCCTTGCTCCCACAAATTGACGAATTCAGGTATCAATTCCGGCGGGTCCTGAAGATCAACCGGCAGCATGACCAGAACGGCATCGCCTGTGGTATACTTCAACCCGTTGAAGACGGACCTGAAAACGCCAAAGTTGCGCGCGTTGACGACGACTTTGACAGCAGAGTCCTTGTCCGCAAGTTCGCGTAAAATCTCGACCGTGCGATCGTTCGAGGCGTTGTCGACAAAGATGTGTTCGCGCTTGTATCCGGGCAGTTCGTTTTCGAACAGCTCGCGGACCACTTCATAGCAACGCTGAACATTGTCTTCCTCATTGTAGGCGGGAGACACCAGTGAAATGGTCTTCATATCAATTGGCTTGCTCGTTGATTGGCTCGCTGAATTATCCGGCAACATAGACGACAATGGCACCTAGCACCAAGAATAGGGTCAAATAGTGGATTTTGAGAAACAAAAACGTGCAGAATCCTGGATTGTCTTGAAATTTTTCGCATTATTTCAGGACTTCTGGGTCGGTTCGGCAAGCTGGGCTAAGAGTTATTTGCCCCCGGCATCCAATTTGTAGGGACGTGTATTAATGGGTTCGATGACCGAAAAACATTCATATTCTGATCCAGGCCCTGCCCAGATCGTGCTTATTCTGATACTGATGTCGCTACTGCCCATGATCGGCGCCTTGTTTGGTCATGGCAACCAGGTCGAACAATTGCCAATCGTTGCGCGGCTTTTGGACCCGTCTTCCATGGCAGGCGATTTCTATACCGATCATGCCGCCGGTTTTGGCCCGCGCATTTACTACGCACGCACTTTGGCCTTCTTGCACACGTTTCTGCCGATGCCGTTTATCATCCATTCGGTGATGTGTTTGTTTGCGTTCCTGCTGGGAGGCGTGACCTATCTGGGCGCGCGCCTTATCGTTCAGGCAAGCGTGACGGGCAGCTTGTTGGCGGCAGCGCTGGCCATTGCAAATGGCAGTTTTTCCCTAGGGCTGGCCGGCTATCTGAGATTTGACAGTTTTCAACCTGCCAATGTGGCGATCGCCCTGGCGCTGGGCGGGCTGGTCCTGATGCTCCTTGAACGCCCGTGGTTGGCGGTCGTTGCTTTTGCGGCAGCTGCCTTGATGCACCCATTGATCGGAACCGAGATCGCCGCGATCGCTTTTGCTGCCGTGGCTGGAACCAAACTTGTATACCCCGGGCATCGGTCTCGGCTGCAGGCATTGACTCCGATAGTAGGTGCCGGGCTGGTATTTGGTGTCCTTATGTGGGCGTTCTGGGCCTGGCCTGCCGGCGGGCACGCAGACGCGCCTCTTTCCGATACCGAGTTTTTCGACATTCTGATCGGTTTTCGCGCGCCCCATCATTACCTGGCATTTGAGTTTTATCGCCGCTCGTGGATCGAGGCCGGATTGTTTGTTCTGACGACGGGACTGTTTTTGTTTTGGTTCGCAAAACAAGGGACATTGCCGCAAAGTTCCACCCTGTTGCTTGGGCTGATCTGTGTGATTGTTCTGACTGCCTGCGCAGCCAGTCTGTGGTTTACGGATGTTCAACACAGCCGAATTTGGGCAACCGCTCAGGTGTTTCGTATGCTTATGGTTGTGAAATGGGTTGGATTTTTGTTGTTCGGAAAGCTGGTTGGTGACCTTTACGGCAAGGATCGGGTTCTGGCATTGGCGTGCGCCTTAATGCTGTTGTTGGCCAGCGCCGACGGACAATCCTACGCGATTGTGGTTGTTATGGTTGCCATAGTTGCAACGCAGCTCGTGCGTCACCTGTTTGCCGACCAATGGTCAGGGGTCATCGTCTGGCTGGGGCTAGGCTTTTGCATTGGCCTGAGCGTGGCGTTGGCCTGGCGTTACGGGATTCTTGTGCAGTCGCTGCGCGGCGCGGTGGCTTTTGTTCTCATTGCGCTTATCCTCCTACCTTCACGTCGCATAGGCGTGACGCTGGCTGTGATTGTCGGTGTCGGTCTGCCGGTACTGGCCTATTGGGCGCGCGGGCATCCGGCGTTGGGTCCTCTGGCGGGATCGATTTACACCTGGTCCGACCACACCGACGCAGAAGCGGATATTGCCCGTCAGGCGGGGGTTGTCAGTGCCGAAGGCTCTATCTGGGCCGTTCCACCGGATCACGAGAGATTTGGGTTGCTGTCGGATCGTGGCGTCATCGTTACTTTTACGGCCATCCCCTTCAATGACGCCGGTCTCGCGGACTGGCGCCGCCGTATTGAGGCGCTTTATGGCCCATTCAGCAAGCAGGGGTTTGGTGCGCTCAGGGAAATGCGCGCAGCGCATAGGGCCAACACGGACTGGACAACCGCCGCGCGAAGCATGGGGGCCACCCATGCTGTTCTTTACAAAGACACGCCTTGGGACAGGGCGGTTCTGTACGAAAACCAAAGCTATAAAGCCGTGGCACTGGACGCCCCTTGAGCCCGTTATTCTGAGGGAAGTGGAAAGATCGAAACAACGGCCTGACCCGGAGCGTCCAACGACACCGGATCCGTTCCAATGGTCAATGGAGGCAGATCGCCAGATATCACGCTCTTGTCCGTGTAGGTGACACCGTAGCGTCCGGCAGGCAGATTCCAGAGTTCAATCTGTCCGGCGCGTTTGGTGCGAATGACCAGAACGGTCCCCGGGTAAAGCCCGTCTTCGGGGTTTTCGAATGCCAGACCAAGATAGTCCGCGTTGTCCGTAACTGCCCCGATCCGCTGCGCCCCGCGTCGCACATACCGGAAATACTGAGCCAATTCGCGCCCCTGATGGGATAGCCCCACTTGACCGTCTTCAGGCGTTCCGTACAACAGAACGCTGTTGGCAGGGTCAGGGGAATCCGGCGGATACCGAGCAATGATCGAATAGAGCTGCCAGGCGCTGGCTTGTGCGACGGTCAGGTCCTGTATCAGATCGTCGACTTGCCCGTTTGTATATTCCAGCATCTCGACCCGAACTCCGTTAGCCAGGGCCGTGTTGCGGATTTCACCCAAGATTTTAGGACGCCGCCCCGCATAGCGATGATAGGACAGCGCTGCGGTGCGCGGCGCAACGCGGGGAATACTCAAGGCGGATTGGAAATAGCGAACTGCATTTGAAGCGTTCACCACAGACGGCAATATCAGTTCAGGAGCTATGCTGTGAGGTTGCAGACGATCTGCTGCTGCTGCGCCGGCCCGCCCGATCTGCCTGCCGCGCCAGCCATTGGTGTTTTCCGGTTCAAGAATGACCTCAAGCGCGTCCGGCACCATTCCATAGCGGTCCTGTAGATGGAACACAGCCTGGCTGACCAGTTCGGCATACTCCTCGGGGTTATGCGCCAGGCTAAAATTACTCAAACTTTCGCTGTCGGATCGGAAATCGACGACGCACAGATTGACATAAAGATCCTCGCCGCGAGCACGCAGGCGTTCTTGCAGAGGGAGGACAACGTTTTGCATTTGAAAGTCGAGAAACGAGAAATGAAACCCTTCGGGACTGGCCACGAAGGGGTCTGAATTATCGTTAATTTTATGATAGAAATGGGCTTTCATCGCGCGGTATCCAATTTCTCCACGCTCGAACTGCGACCAGTAGTCTATCGGATTTTCCATGCCGGACCGGATTTCGATCCGCACACGGTTAATTCCGGCGTCCTCGACCAAAGCGTCCAAGATACGGTCATGAAGCTGTGTGTCCTGGTACCAACTGCCGTCGAAACGATCCAAGCTCTTTGCGTATTCCCAGCCGCGCGCCAATACCTCCCAACCGTTCATGGTCTGAAAGCGCACGTCATTGTGGATCTTGATTGTCGCATTTTGAGCCGAGGCCATGCCACCAAGAGCCAGCAAGAAAGAAACGCACTTGAACAGTTTGAACATAAGCCACTCTCTCGGTAACAGAATCTATCAATACATCTTCAGATTAGTCCGATCTTTGGAATTCGAGTAGCTGGAAACAATCCCACGACTTCCAACAAACTGATCGCAAGTGCCCGGCGGTATTTGGATTTTCTGGCCTTGCAACTGGATTTCCGCTAGTCCGGTTCAGGATAGTTTAAGATAATTCGGTGATATGCGCAGATCAGTCTCGTTCGATCATCCACCTGTTCCCCCGGTCACGCGCGCGGAATTCCTGACGCTTGGCGTGATCTTGCTACTCGGCCTGATCTTGCGTGTGGTCAGCCTGAACGAGTCGCTGTGGTACGACGAGATCAACACTTTGACGGCTTATGTCAGGCTGCCGCTGGGCGAGCTTTTGACGACGTACGATAGCCTGAACAATCATGTTTTCTTCAGTCTCCAGAGCAAGGGTGCTGTTTCCCTTTTTGGTGAAAGCGCCTGGGCCTTGCGCCTTCCTGCTGTACTATTGGGAGTTGCCAGCCTGTGGGCCCTTTGGCTGCTGGGCCGCCGTGTGGCATCCAGACACGAAGCGCTAATGGCTGCAGCACTTATGGCGGTATCCTATCACCATGTCTGGTTTTCCCAGAATGCACGCGGCTATACCGGATTGTTGTTTATAGGGCTTGTCGCATTGGTTCTGGTCGTAGACGGCATGCGCAGACCAACATGGCGGGTCTGGCTGGGTTTTGGTCTGACGTTCGCCTTCGCGATGTACACGCATTTGTCAGCTGCGTTCTTCTACGCGGCGATCGGTCTGTCTTGGGCTCTGTGTCTGGTTTTGTCCCGAATGCGTGGCCAGATTAATCCCAAGGGTTCGATCATAATGCCGCTGACCGGTGCCGCATTGGGTATCGGAGTCACGGCGCTGCTCTATCTGCCGATGTATGAGGCGATGATCACGACGTTTTCGGCAGTTCAGTCCGGGCCCGAGGATGTGGTGCGCCAGCAATCCATAGCGCAGTGGAAAAACCCTCTATGGACCCTGACTGAAATCATACGCGGCCTCGGCCCAATTCTTGGTCCGGTGATGCCGGTAGCGGCGCTTGTCATTGGCGTGGCTATGTTTCGAATGTACCGCTCTACGCCAGTTCTGCCGTTGGTTTTGTTGTTGCATGTCGCGCTGACCATCGCCCTGTTGGTCGCACTGTCCTTCCGGGTCTGGCCGCGGTATTTCCTGAGTGATCTTGGACTGATCTGTCTTTTTCTGATCTATGGCGCGACCGGAATAGGGGATTGGATCAGCAAACGTCTTGGTCTTGAAGGCCTGCGACTGGGGCAGGGTTTGGCCATTCTGGGAATACTTTCAACCCTTGTGCTTCTGCCCAAAAACTACATTTACCCGAAACAGGATTTCACCGGCGCCAGAGATTTTGTCGAAAAAAACCGCAGTGCGGATGCGAGCGTGATCGCCCTTGGCTTAACCGTTTTGCCATATAGGGATTACTATGCCCCACAATGGGATGGGGCCGACAATCTGACCGAGTTCCGGTCGGTGTATAACCCGGACCGCGAAACCTGGATTGTCTATACCTTTCCAGCTGTTACGAAACGGCGCCATGCAGATATCCTGGATGGAATACAGGATGGATTCACCAAGGCTGCATTCTTCCCTGGCACGCTTTCCGGCGGGGGTATCGTCGTTTTAAGATCCAATGACCTCTGACGCTGGCGAAAACCGGGTCAAAGCCAGGCTCGCCCGTTTCTTTTCGCAATCGGGCCCAAAGTTCCTGCGCGATCTGTTTTCTCTGGCCGGAGGCCAGGCCCTAAGCATGCTGTTGGGGTTCATCACTTTTGCCTATCTGGCGCGGCAGATGGAGCCCGCAGCCTACGGAATGATCGAACTGGCCATTTCGGTTGCAGCATTTGCGATGATCGTCATTGAATGCGGTGCGGGAACAATTGGTGTCAAAGCGTTGGCGACGCGTCCGGGCGATGCGCAGAAGATTGCCAGCCAGGTGGCAGCCGCACGTTTCATCATGGTGCTTTTCGTCCTGCCGGTCGCGATGCTGCTGTCGCAATTTGCTAATTTGACCCCTGCCGGAAAGGCCCTTTTGTGGGTCTACATAGCCAGCCTGGTTTTTGCTCCACTGAAACAGGAGTGGCTGCTGCAAGGGCTCGAGCATATGACTCTTGCGGCGCTGGCTCGCCCGATCCGTTCGCTGGGATTTACCTTAGGGGTTATTCTACTGGTGCGACCGGGCAGTTCTCTGGTGACAGTGGGGTGGATAGAATGCGCCACACTACTGCTGGTGTCGATCTACTATGTCGGTGCGCAATATCATTTGCGGTTGCCCTTTCGGGGTGGATGGCCAATGCGCGATGCCCTGCGATTCCTGCGGGAAGGAGCAGCAGTCGGGCTTTCAAACATGCTCTGGGCTTTCATGCTTTATGCTCCGATGATGATGCTTGCGGTTCTGGCCGACCCGACACAGTCCGCGTGGTTGGGAGCGGCCCAGCGACTGGTCATTTCACTGCTTGCGCTAGGGTTCATCTATCACTTCAACCTTTATCCTGCGATCACACGCAGCTTGCACACTGATTTGGCCTTGTGGGACCGGGTGATGCGCGCGTCTGTGCATGTCATCGCTTGGGGCGGAATTTTTGTGGCACTGGTTCTGACTCTGTTCGGGCGCCAGATCATGGTCTTGGTATTCGGAGGTGCATATGAAACTGCGACTCCTGCTCTGATCTGTCTGGCTTGGGTGTTTCCGTTGCGATTGCTGAGTGGCCATGCCCGTTGGTCGTTGATCGCAAAGAATGAGCAGAACTACCTACTGCGCGCTGAATTGTCCGGAGCAGTGGCGCTGGTTGTTACGGGTATTCTGATCATCCCCCATTTGGGGGCTGTAGGCGCGGCCCTGAGTTTTTTCGCCGCCAATCTAACCAGTGCATGCCTGACGCAAGTTGCCATTAATCGTCGCGTTGGGCCGCTTTACATTATTTTGCCATGTCTGATGCCCCTTACCGCAGCATTGGTAGCTGTCGTACTATGGATCATCAGCGGAATGGAACCCAGTGCCGGTTTTGCAGGGCTGTCTTTCTTTTTGGCGATGGCCCTTGCACGAAGAAAAGTCCTTGCCGCGGATATCATTCGGCTGGCTTATTCGAAACCTCAGGTCGGCCGCGCGAGTTGAGAGATCCGCTAGTCCCGTAGACCAAGGAATTGCGATTTTGTGCATTCAAGGTGGCTGGTATGCATGGATTTCGGCTTGGATCTTCTTATACTTGGTTTCGCTCCAAGCTGTGTTGCCGTGAATTTTGATGAAGTCGAAAAAGTCCATCCGTAATTTTGTGTTCTGGTTGCACACGTGGTGCGGGCTCAACATAGCGCTCTATCTGGGCTTCCTGTTCTTATCCGGCACCCTTTTGACATTAACTCCGGAGCTTGAAGCCGTATTTGACGGCAATCGTCAGGCAGAAGGCCCCCGTGGCCCACTTCCGGTTGCAGCTATCTACGACAATATTCGAGCCGAATGGCCGGAAGCGCGCTTTGTGCGTATCGAGCGCGGAGAATCCGGTTTTGTGGCGGATTACACAACTCTGCTGACGCCGTGGGGAGAGCTTGCCGAGGTTTGGACAGACCCTCAAACCGGAGCGATCACGGGGCTGACCGGCACGCTTAGCTTCAAGGAAATCTTGCGGATTTTTCACGACAGCTTGCTGACCCAGCATTGGATCGGAACTCTGCTTGTTACCATAAGCGCGCCAATATTAATCGTGTTGATCATCACAGGCCTGGTCAGCTACCGCCGGTTCTGGCGCGGATTTCTCCGACTTCCGTCTCGCGACCTCAACGCGCGCGCATTTTGGGGCGGGATGCACCGTTTGGTAGCGCTTTGGTCGCTGCCATTTCTGGTGTTGACGGCCGCAACCGGCCTGTATTTTTTCTTGGGCGTGCTGGGATTGACGTCTTACTCCTATCCCAAACCCGCCGAGCCAGCGGTCCGCAGTCAGCCATTGCCGGACGGTTTCACTGGCGCGGATTTGCAAAGAGCTGTCACGATCGCAAAGGGCGAAATCCCCGGGCTTGTGCCTGAGGGCATCGAACTGCCAGCCTTTCCCGACCAAAGCCTGATCGTTCGGGGGCAAGGCAGTGCCTGGCTTGTGGACCAGGTCGATACAGTGACACTTGACCCCACAGATTTTTCGATTCTCGGTTCATACCGTGCGGAAGATTTAAGCGGATTGACCCGTATCCGCGAAGCGGCCGACACCCTGCATTACGGGACCTGGGGCGGTACTTTGACCCGGGTGCTGTGGTTCCTGTTCGGCGTCATGGTGACCGGTTTGTGCTTTTTTGGCGTCATGGTGTACGCCCGCCGCGTGACCGGTGCGATCAATGAAACAAACCCTGGCGCGTTGCGCGTTGTGTGGCGTGGGATGTTTTCGTTGAAATGGCTGTTGCCATTGGGCTTGATCATGGGGCTAGGCGCTGGAACTTACCTGTACGTTACCAAAACGGATCGCTGGAAACGTGTCCCCGCGTATGAACAAGCTTTGCAGGCAGACGGCACTGTTCGACTTTTCGCGCGCGGGAAGTTGCGGGCGGGCCAGATTCTTCCGCTTCGCCTGCGTGTCAAATCCGCCGACGTTGCCGAAGTTGACGTGACACTTGCGGGGCAAAGTCCGACGCCATTGCGGCTGGAGTCAAACTCGGAATGGCAAGAGGCCCATTTTGAAATGGCGGCCAGTGACAGCGACAATCCTGTGACAATCACATTGCCGGACGGAACGGTTTTGACCTGGTATCTGGGCCGCCCCGTCTTTTGATGAAATGAGGGGCAACACTGGCCCCAATTGATGACCGGGAGACTATTTGATTTCACATGTGATTTGAGTGCGGGGTAAATCTCAAGCGCTTCGGTTTATGTCTTTCCATGCTGCGCTTTGTTGTTCGGGTAAAAGAACGTAGTTGAGATTGTCTACAAGCCATTCCGCCTGCACCTCATCCATACTGAGTACGCGCGCGCCTTGGTCCAGGCTAGCAAACAACTGCTCCAATTTTCCATTTTGTGCGGGACAGAATTCAATCCCAAACGTTGGGATTTTCTGCGACAACCCCATAAGGCATCCATGGAAGCGCATTGCGACAACCGCGTTTAGGCGGCGCATCAAATACAGTATGCCGTCTACATTCAGAGGGGCTTCCAAAACCCGCAGGTCGGCTTCCGCGCCAACGTGTCGATGTAACCGATAGGCGGCTTCCAGATCTGATGCTCCAGATGGAACCAGGTTCACTGAGAAAAAGACAAACGTGATGGGTTGGGCACTGGACTGGGCCAGCCGGATCATCGCTTGGCTGCATTCTTCAATAAATCGATCTTCTGTTTTCCGGAAAACGTCTTGCGCCAGCTCGGCCCATTGTTGTCGAACGGGGTGAATGTTTATGCCAACCAGATGTCGCCCTTCGGTACCGGCCAACATTCGGTCAACAAACTGCTGCTCGGATGCTGCTAGTTTGCCGAGTTCCGCTGGCCGGCTACCGAGATATTCGAAGGCAGATTCGTCTCTGATGCTCACGTTAATGCCACTAAGCACCGGCGCCTTTGCCGATTGGTTTGTGCGCACCGAGAAAACAGAAGCGTGTAACGCGATCTGACGTGCCATCCAACGTGAAAGCCTGCGCTTGTATGATCCAACATCTACGTCGCGACCTATGAATGGCTTTCCCTGAACAGTTGCCAAGCGTGCCGCCTTGAGATGCATCGCCAGCGTTCGGGGCACGTCTTTTAATTGCCCCCCAGCCAAAACCAACCCGTCGGTGCGAGAGATTTCGTCCCGAATTTCCCGATGTCCGTAAGGAGCGACGGTCACTTCAACCGGAGTTTCAAGACTGTCAGCCATGCGTTTGGTGTGTTTCGGTCGGGTGCTCAGTATTGTGGCGCGCGTTGTGCCGAAATCTTGGTTGAGACCCAAGAGTATGCCGCCCAAAGTGGCCGCGTCACCAGCATGTTCTCCGCCACAGGCGCCGATAAGGACGACGGAAGGCAGTGGCCCGATATCAAGTGTTGGCCCCGGTCCGAACCCGAAGAAAGCCATCGTTCCATGTCGCAACAGGGATAAGCCATCTTGTAGTGCTGAAGATGGTTTATTTTCGACACGTGGCGTGGAATTCAGAAATGATTGGCGGAACTCATTGACGAATTCCGCTTCGCGCGCGTCCAGGCCCTCAGAGGGCAGCAGTTCAGGTTTCAACCCTTTTTCCGCAAGAAGCTGCCAAATGCCTTCAAGATTGAAAACAGTTTCTGGCGTGACCGGTAATTTTACGACCTGACCAGCTTTGGGATTGCGTAACAAGCTATCCAGCGGCGTCGTATCGCCACCTAAATACGCATGCACACCGCGCATCTGCTCGGGCGTCAGGATGATATCCGCCATGCGCCCTCCTTTTGATGCCGCGCCCCATCACCCGAATTAATCCTTCCGGGAAGGGTTTCAAATGTGATGGTCGGCCAATGCAGCGACTGCACTTGCCACTGCTTCAAAACCCAGCATCGGTCGCGTTCCGGATGGACATTTAGGGCCAAGGTCAGTGAGCGTTTCATTGGGATCGCTCCCACGGTTTGGAGCTGAGATCCCGGGCGGCGCGCAAGCCCCGGCGCAAATTCAGATAGGGGCGTCCTTTTCCCTTAAGATGTGTTCGCAGACGCTCAGGGTTGCGGTAATAGTACATCTCCAGTCGGGGCAGACTGTACAGGTCGCTATCCACGTTTGCCTGCTCCAACTTTGTTTCGACCGAAGTTGAATAATGGCGGGCGATTATCGCGCGGACCCGACGGCTGGAGCGGCCGTAAGGCGGAGCAAAGTGTCGAACGGATTGTCCGGTTTCCTGCTCGATGGCCTCTCGTGACCGCGTCAGTTCCGATGTCAGTACAGCGTCGTCCATCACCACAAGGTCAGGGTGAGTTACCGTATGGCTACCAAACTGAACGCCTTCTGCAGCAAGGTTTCGAACCACATCCCAGCTCATCAACTGGCGAGCGGGGGTGTTCGCGCCGCGCCAGTTTTCAATGCTGCCCATACAGCCCGAAGGCAAATAGACCATGGCCGGGATGCCGAGCGGCGCCATGATTGGCCAGGCTGTTCTGGCGAAATCCATGAACCCGTCATCAAATGTAACGATGCAGGATCGCGCGGGCAGGTCTTTCCTGCTCGCCAAGTCGTCCAAGGTAATCAGAGCCACGTCTGAAGCTGCCAATATCTTCATTTGCGCCGCAAAAATGTCGGGCGCGATCGACGTTGGTCCACCAGCGTCGGAAATCGAGTGATACATGAGGATATCAACAACGGGCCCGGTCACATGCCTAATCCTCTACAACGTGGTGAGAGAACTTTTCGCGGTATTGCGTCCACTTTTCGCGGTCGAAATCACCTGTGGAAGACAGGCAATCGGCAACCCCGAATGACATTGCGAAAGCATGGTGAGTATTGTCATGCGCAAATAGCCCCTGACGCCCGTAATTGACCAGGCCATCCAGCGATTCCAGCCAGTTGTCGACAGCCTCAAATCGGTCCGAGTAATCGATGTCATAGACGGGATAGGCGTGGGACAAACGGCGGGTCACGACCGATCTGACCGGAATTTTCACGGGCAAATCGACGTGTTCCAACCAGGTACAAAAAGCTTTGCCCAGATCGTCATCGGACATGTCCCACCACTCTTCGCCTGGATCGCAGGGAAGTTCTGCGCAAAGCACGGTCCGACCCTCGGGTGTTGTGACATTGTTGTAGTTCTTGGTTTCCGACATGCGGCTGATCGGGATGGACAGTTCTGGGAAATAATGTGCGTCGTATTCCGTGAACTGGCCGGTCTCCAGAACCATGTAGATCAGGATCATGCCGCGATACCGAACGGCCTTTGCAGCCTCGATTACCTCGGGCGGCGGCGGCGGATCCATGGCGCCCAGAAGCGCCGTCAGAGGGATGGTCGACAGGATCTGGTCACTTTCGTGGCGTGTTTCGGCACCGTCCTTATCTTTGGTGATCACGGCCGTGACGTTCATTCCGTTGCGCTCGATCCGTTCGATGCTGTTTTCTAACCGGATATTGGCTCCGTGCTGGCGCGCGCTGTCCTCCATCGAGCTGCAAATCTGACCGAAACCTTTGAGGGGATAATAAAACCGCCCCGTAGTTTCACTGCGCAGCCCCGGCAGCATGCGCGCCATCTTCATCAGGATTTTTGTCACAGACGATCCGGACACTCGGCGCTCTGCCAAAGTGACCGCCAGATGATCCGGGTCAAGTCCCCATAGTTTGCGTACATATGGAAAGTAGAAATTCTTCGAAATGGTCGGGCCCAGCCCCTTAAGAAGAACGCTGGAAAACGTTGCCGTTCCATTGTGAGCGGGGCGAAGCGGGCCGGTGATCATGTCCCGAATAAGAGATGCCGCGAAAGGCACGGGCAACGATATCAGGGCGTTGCCAAGCTTCAGCGGGAAATGAATCCATCGTCCGCCCAGTCGGATACGCCCATGGCGCGGCCTGAGTAGCAGCTCGTCCCCGAGCAACCCTTTGACCTCGGCCAAAATCTCGGGATCGGCTGCCGGGTGAAACCGGTGCGAACCAAAATCAGTCGTGATGCCTTCGACCTGAAATGACCCCGCATTACCGCCAAGCCGCGGCGCGCGATCAATCAACGAAACATCCGCATCCGTGTCGCGCGCCAGCAGATGCGCGGTCATGATGCCAGCCGGCCCACCGCCCAGAATTGTGTATGCCGTCTTGTTTTTGGTCTTGTTACTCACCACTCACCACATCCTTTTTTCCGTTGAAGGACAGACCCTTCCCCGTCATTGCCAAAACCAATGCGCCACACGCGCCGGCTGTAAACAAAACCGCTTGCCACATGAGACCCGCCGCAACGACTGCAGCGGCGTTTGCCCCGAAAGGAAGCAGGAAGCTTGCCAATGTTGCTTCGCGCAAACCAAGACCGTTCAGGGATACCGGAAGAACCGCTACGAGCTTTGCCAGTGGCCAGGCGAATAACCATGGGCCAAATGCCACCCCGGCGCCTGCAGCAACGGCTAGCCACCAGGCGATTGAAACCAGAACCAACTGCACTGCGCATGACGCCAGGAAGACGCTGGCCAACAGGGTGGGGCGTCCAGCCAACAGTCGGAAACTGTTGCCCAGCCTCTCGGCAAATCCGCGCCCTGGAAGTGCCGGGATCGCGTTCCAAAGGATGGGCAAAAGCCTGGGTAAGGCCAAAAAACCGGCGACGGCTATCACCAGAAACGCCAGTGTTTGCAGGATGATCGCAAAATTCGTACCTGCGCCACGGGCCAGAATGATCCCGATAGCCGACAAGGTCAAAAGCGCCAGCATGTCGATCACGCGATCCACGAGCGCGACTGCAACCACTCGGGGTCCATCTTTCAAAGTTGCTTGGGCGAGGCCTGCGCGCACGGCGTCTCCTCCGATTGCGCCCGGTAAGCACAAATTGGCTGCAAGCCCGGCAAAATGAGCACGAATTGCAGCGCCTGCTGGCATGTCCCGCCCCAAAAGCAGACGCCATTTCAGCGCAGCGCCTAGATGGGCCAGCAAGAATGCCACGAAGACCGAAGCAAAGACTGTCGGAGGTGTGGATTTGAACCCAGCTATGACTGCATCCCAAGGCAGTAGCCAAAACAGAATGATCAACAACAGGGCTGATCCCGCAGCCCGGATCATCCATTTGCGGCTTATGCGCGGGTTATGATGGTCCTGCACCATCTCAGGGCCTCAGGTGCAGTCTCGAAATCATATCGGCGATCAATCCTAGCGACCAGACCATGATCGCTGCCAGAAATGCAAACACTGCAGTTTCCGACAGGTTTCCGATATAGATGTCATAGATCAGTTTAACGAGACCCAGCGCCATTAAGGCCAATCCCAATGGGATAAACACACGCAGCGGGTTGAACAGCGTCGAGATGCGCAGGATCAGGATAATGAAATTGATGAAGTCGATCGGCCGGATCTTTGATTTCCCCACCCGTTTTCCATACTCGATGGGCGTGTAAATCATTCGCTTGCCGTTCGATGTCATGCACAGCGTGATCGTGGTCGTGAACGAGAAATTCTGCGGTAGCAACGGCAGGAACGGGACCAGTTCCGAGCGTCGAAATACCCGCAATCCCGAATTCAGGTCATTGATCTTGCGCTCCGCCAAAAACGACGCGAATGCAAACAGAAACTTTTTCGCCGGCCTGCGCAACAGAGGCACGTTCTTCATTGCCGCGCCCCGGTCGCCCACTACCATGTCCTGGTCGCGACACAACTCCAGCATTTCCGGAAGGTAGCGCGCGGGGTAGGTTCCGTCGGCATCCAGAATCGCTACGTATTCGTATTGTGCCTTGCGAACGCCTCGTTTCAGGGAGGCTCCATACCCGGAATTGACCTGATTGCATTCGACAATCACGCCTGTTGCCTCGGCCTCGGCGCGGGTATTGTCCTCTGATCCGTCATCCACAACGATGATTTCATAATCAATGTCGAGCGGGTCCAGATGATTGCGAACATCGTCCACCGTCGCGCGAACGGCCTTTTCTTCGTTATAGGCAGGGATAACGACGCTTAAGGACTGAGGTGCCTTGGCCCGCTCAGCTTTGGATCGGCTGGCAGCCTTCGATGCATCTTTGTTGTCGTTTTGTACAACACTCTTGGTCATTTCTTGTTTCAGCTCCTGCCTTGCTAATTCATTCGGCAACTGCGCGATCCTGAAGCCTGAACCAGTCGATCAACTGGGCAAGGCCTGTTTCAAATTTCGTTTCCGCGCGAAAATTCATTTCACGCTCGGCTTTTCGGGGGCAGCCACATGACGAATGGATTTCGCCAGGGCGGATTGGGGCGTATTCGTAGGACAGAGGGGTCCCGGTGATGCGGCCAATGCTATCGGCCAGATCATTCACTGAAACAGCGCTGCCCGAACAGATGTTGAAAACGTCGCATGTTCCGGCCTGCGCGCGTTTCATGGCCAGCATCAAGGCGCGCACCACATCCTCGACATACACAAAATCCCGTGTCTGAGTGCCGTCGCCGAAAATCACTACGCTGTCACCGCGCAGCCAGCGGTCCAAAAAGACGGTGATCACACCTGTATAAGCCGAGGCACGAGACTGACCGGGTCCATAAACATTGAAAAACCGCAGCCCAACGGATCTGAGGTCAATGGCCTCTGCCATGGCGCGCGCGTGGTATTCACCTGACAGCTTGTCGGCCCCATATCCCGAGATTGGCCGGGGTTGGGTAGCCTCATTGATCGGCAGGTCTTTGGCCGCGCCATAGATGGCAGCGGAACTGGCATAGACAACCGGTACATTTTCTTGGGCAGCGGCAGCAAAAACGGCCAGCGTGCCGCCCAAATTGACTTGTGCAGATTCGATCCAGTTGCTGACATAAGCCTGAACCGAAGAAACGGCCGCAAGATGAAACACTCCATCCATTTTGCGCATAAGTTGCCGCAAAAGTTCGGGGCAATTGATGTCGCTCTCGTGAAACTGCACGCCAGGCGCCAGGTTTGCCCTTCGTCCGGTCGATAGGTTGTCAAGGATATGCAACTCGTGCCCTTGTTCCAAAAGAGCGCGCGTCAGATGCATGCCGATGAACCCGGCGCCACCGGTGATCAGAAACCGCGCCATTGCGGACCTCCGTCACTGAAGGTGATCCTGAGAAACTCATGGCACATGCAAACGGTTCCTTCGACCAAGGATATGGTACTCGAACAGGCACCAAACGAAGGCGCAGGCCGAGTATAGATAGTAAAACTGGTGATAAAGCAGCGCCTTGATGGCAAATATCAGGCCACCCGCTTTCCACATGAACTGAAAGAGTGCGGCGTTTGTTGCAAAAATCAGCAATAGCAGGAATGCCAGCAGCGGCCACGACGCAGGTTGAACGACTGTTGCAATCAGAGAAATCGCCGCAAGCCCTGCCAACCCGGCGCGAATTCTCTCCATCCATCCAGTGTTCAGGTCATCGCTCAAGCCTTCGCGGTTGATAATAAGGCGCGCCCAAGGCAAGGCCCGGCAAAAGATATCCGTGTGGACGGAGTTTCGGACGGACCAGATCTTGAGGTGTTTGCCCTGCAATCCGGGATCAACGACGATATCACCCCCGGCTGCGTGAATGCGATAGCCGAGCTCGATATCTTCGATCGAAGGGATGCGGTAAGTGTCCACATCGAAACCACCAACGCGCTTGAACATGTTCGCCGAGATGGCGCCGCATCCCGCCCACCAGGTGCGCGCCTGACGTCGGGCGCTTTGATGATAGAAGCGGTGCATCAGGTTCTTGTAGCGCGAAAACCACGGACCTTCGGGACTATCATCATAAGATCCAAACGCTGCTGCAACGTCGCCGGCCCCAAAGATGTCCTGTAAGCGCCGCGCGCCATTGTCTTTTGCAATCACGTCTGAATCGACAAACCACAATACGTCTCCGGCGGCCTTGGTCGCAGCAAAGTTCCGAGCGGCCCCCGGCCCGCCATTTTGGCTCATCACGTAGACGTCGGCCCCCATCTGGCGGGCCATAACCGCGGTGTTATCGGGGGATGCATCATCGACGACAATTACTTCGGCCACTTCGCCGCGGTCACGCATGCCCAAAAGAGGCGGCAGTACACGCGGCAACAGATGCACTGCTTTGTAGGCTGGCATAATTACACTAATCTTTACGTCACCCATGCTGGCCGCCCCCAACCGTTTCTTTGAAGTAGTCCGCTCGTGCAAATCCCAATAAAATTACCGCCAGCACTGGTAACAGCCAGATAACGCGCGCCCCGTAGCGTGCCGCAGGTTGTGACAGGCCACCACAGACGAATGCGTTAACCAGAATGCCAAGCAACACCATTGCTGCCAGCGCCTTCATTCGCCCGGAGATTGGCGAAGGTTTGATCAGAAGCACGAAAATCGCGACTAGGGAAACGGCGTAAAGGCCTGACTGAATAACATGAAGCGGAGAGTTCCACCCCTGATCACGCCTTAGGCGCCCGTCCGTGAATGTGCCGGCAGGTATTTCTGGATCGCTCAGGACACTGGTACGTGCGTTGTCGTTAGGGATTGTTTGCTGAATGCTGAACAGAGTGGCCTGTGCCATCGTGTTTTTGAGCAGTGCGCCAATGGTGTGAAGCGGTCTGTCGAAGAAAACGTCCATGAAAAACTGGTATTGGGCATCGCCGATGGATTTTTGAGTCAACTCGTCCAGGTGCCTGAGTGACCCAAGTTCAGCCGTTTTTTCGAAGATGATGTGCGTTGCGGTCAAACGCATTGGATCGTCCGACATTTGTAACGCGTCATAAAGGGCGCAAGTCGCTATCGTCGGGTCGGGACAATATTCTTCAAGATAGGCGTATCCCGGCCCATCCTGGATCAGACGTGCGGTAAGATAGGGATTGTATGAGACCTCTGATCCGGTGCGCTCGGTCACTTGCATGCGAAAGAACATCCGTTCGCCCACACCGCCAGCGATCATCAACCCAACAAGTACCGGTGCAATCCAAAAGCCGGGACGCTGAACACTCATAGCCACAAGCGCGACCAAAGGTAAGCTCAACACTGCCATTGCAAGATGCGAGGGATGCGACAGCACTGCTGCAATACCCAACATCAATGCCAGCGTGATTTCCCACCAACGCATCCGGTTCGCATAACCCGAAAGAAGCGCGAGGATCAGAATAAGAACCGGAGCCAGAATGTCCGGCATCACATAAGCCAGATAAAAAGGCAGTGCGCCGAAAGAAGCAAAGAACAGGGCGGCTCCTGCGATGGCGAACGGGGACAGCATGGCCTGGTCGGCCCGTTGCGCCACCCGCGACACAAGCCAGACCGCAAGAAAAACGACCAATGCGTCCAACAACAGGATCAGATCCAGCCGGGCGAAACTGGTCAATGTTGCGACAACCAGCCCATAAAACAGAGACCGTGATCCATTCACAGTCTGCCCGGTCTCAGGGACGCCGCCGCCTTGGGCTCCAGCTTGAACCTCTTCTGCCGAGGTTGGCAAAAGCTTCATTCCCTCAAGGGCAGAAAGACCCTGAGTGAGATAACCCGCAGTATCAAAGTAAAACAGCAGCCCGCCATTCAACGCATAGACGGAAATGCCCATAGCGAGAGCCGCCAGCAGCCATAAACCGCCGTATCGAAAAGGTCCTGATGTTTTAATACTCATATCGTTATTCCCGGTGATCAAACACTGGGCAACATTCCCGTCCACCATTAGGCGGCGCTGGCTTTCTCACCCCGTTCGTATGGTTTGGTTTGAAATTCTTCGTGATAGGACCGCTCAACATTGACGTTCCATACGTCGTAATCGGCCCCCATCATGTTGCGCGCCGCATACATTGCCGACAGCATGGAATGGTCCTGATTGTTGTAACGGTGCAGACCGTTGCGGCCTGCGGTTTCAAAGTTCTCGAGTTGCTGCAACCAGATGCGCACGACTTCCAATGCTTCCATGTATTCCGCATCGTAAACCGGATAGGCCTTAGGCTGCCGGATTATCGCGCCGTCAATGACGGTCGTCGCGGGCGCCAAGCCCACGCGCTCCAATTCTCGAGCGGCCATAGCAATGAGGTCTTTGTCGTCCATACGCCACATTTCCTCATCATCGTTGAGGAAATACTCCATTCCGATCGACGCTTTGGACTTGTCGGCCATCATGTCTTGCGACCAAGCCCGGAAATTCTGAATGCGCCCGACGCGAACTTCTGGTTCGTGAACATAAATCCAGTTGTCAGGGAATGGGTCCGAATGATCCAGCACGAGGGTGACGATCATGAAGTCGCGGTATTTCAGCCGGTTTGCCGCCTCAACAACCTCTGCAGGGGGCGGTGGGTCCATCGTACGGATGAGATCGCGCAACGCCATCGAGTTGAAGAAAGTGTTGCCCTCCTGGGTATAAGTGCGCGTTTTACCTGTTTCGGGATCAAGGGCTTCGACTTCGACGCCCGTCACTCGCATGCCATCGCGAATGACCCGTTTTACGTAGGATTGCATGCGCACTTCGCCGCCCAGGTTTTCAATGTGCTCGGCCATAAGCTCCCACATCTGACCAGGGCCAAGGCGGGGATATTGAAACTCTTCGATCAGGCTGGACGAATCGTTGGCACCGGAAATTGCGTTCCATACGACCTTGGTCAATGACAGGTCCTTGATGCGCTGGGCGGCCCAGTCCGCGCGAATCTCCGAGCAGGGCACCCCCCAGACCTTTTCCGTGTAGGAACGAAAAAAGTGATGGTATAAGCGCCCACCGAACCGGTTGGTCACCCATTGGTCGAACGTGTCTTCCTGCTTGCTCGGAAACAAGCGCCACTTGGCAAAGCTGGCCATGACGCGGAAGGATTCGTAGAGCCCCAGATTATAAAGCGCATTGGTCAGTTTCAGGGGGTAATCGTAAAACTTGCCCTGATAGAAGATGCGACTTTGACGTGGAACGGTAATGAATTCCTTGCCGCAGATCTGATGCCATATGTCCTCAATCTCGCGAATCTTGGTGAAGAATCTGTGCCCACCGATGTCGAAGCGGAAGCCATTGTAGCTTTCCGTACGGGCAATTCCCCCAACCAGAGCAGCGCCTTCCAGAACGATCGGCTTGCAGTTTGAACCGATGCGCTGCAACTCAAATGCATTTGTCAGGCCAGCCGGCCCTCCGCCAATAATCACTGCTGTCTGCTTATCGGAAACGGTCATATTCGTTAAATCCTGATCACTTTTACCAATATCCTAACCCTTCCACCCGCCACCTGAACAAAGCAAGGGTGCTAGACTCCTTAAGAGAAAATCGCCTAGTTTTGCCTGAATAGCACTTCTTTTCGTCGAATGCGCCTCAAAGATTGCCTGAACGGAAACAATTGATGATAGTATATCGCTTTGTCTCAGTAGCTAGACGTATTCGAAGGCAGGCGCAGAAATCGCTCGCCTTGCTCAGGCAAAGATGATTTTTTCGAATAAGTCGACCTGTATGTAGTTAGAAACGAAGTTTTATCATCGTGCCTCAGAAATTTCAGGAAAAAATATCACCTCAACGAGTTTTGATAACTGGCGGCGCCGGATTTCTGGGGTCGCATCTTTGCCGCAGAATTCTTGATGGCGGCGACGAGGTCATCTGCGTCGACAATTTCTCGACCGGTCGCAGGCGGCACATAACCCCTTTGATGGACAATCCCCGGTTCGAGCTTGTTCGTCACGACGTGTCATTCCCGCTGTATCTCGAGGTGGACAAAATTTACAACATGGCCTGCCCGGCCAGCCCGATCCACTACCAGAATGATCCTGTGCAAACCATCAAAACGACGGTTAACGGTGCCATGAATATTCTGGGACTGGCCAAGCGGACCAATTCCAAAGTCCTGCAGGCGTCGACCTCTGAAATTTACGGCGACCCTTTGGTGCATCCTCAACCCGAGGAATACAGGGGCAATGTTAACCCGATCGGGTTGCGCGGATGCTATGACGAAGGCAAGCGCTGTGCCGAAACATTGTTCTTTGATTATCACCGGCAACATCAGGTCCGAATCAAAATCGCTCGTATTTTCAATACTTATGGGCCGCACATGCATCCTGACGACGGAAGGGTCGTTTCGAATTTCATTGTCCAGGCACTTAAAGGTGAGGAAATCACCATCTATGGTGACGGCCGCCAGACCCGGTGTTTTTGCTTTGTAACTGACCTTGTCGATGGGCTATGCCGCTTGATGGAAACCGGCGATGACGTCACGGGGCCAATAAATCTTGGTAATCCGGTTGAGATTTCCATGACGCAACTCGCTGAAACCATTCTTGAACTTACCGGGTCAAAGTCAAAACTGACCTATTTGTCCCTGCCGCCCGATGATCCGACACAGAGGCGGCCGATCATAAAACGCGCAAACGAAATTCTGGGGTGGAAGCCGGAGGTCGAATTGGATGCGGGCCTGAAGGCCACGATCACATATTTCGATTCTCTACTGTGACAAATAACTTCTTTGACCCGTTTGGAAAAATTCAGGTCAGGCACAAGGACCCAGTTTTGTAAGAACCAATGCAGATCATAATACCCATCACGCCTATCGAGTACCCGCAGATCTTGCCTGAGGGTACGATCTGATATGGTTTTCAACAGTTACCTGTTTGCTTGTTTTGCGATTGTTCTCTTCTCTGTCTATTTTCTGAATTTCAGCTGGCGAAGTAAGAAGCTGATCCTGCTGTTGATGAGCTATCTGTTTTATGCCGCCTGGAGCGCGCCTTATTTACTGCTGATTCTGCTTTCTACGATTCTGGACTTTGTCAGCGGCTATCGGATCGCCAAGGCCATTTCGGTCAAACAAAAGCGGTTTTGGCTAATTATCAGCCTGATCGGTAATCTGGGTGTGCTAAGCTATTTCAAATACGGAAGTTTTTTGCTGGACGGATTTGTCAACCTCGTTGGATTGGTGGGCATTACATACGAACCGGCACCCTGGACAATTTTATTACCGGTCGGGATTTCATTCTACACGTTCCAGACCCTCAGCTACACGATTGATCTCTATCGCGGCCGCACCAAACCGACGCGTTCTTTTCTGGATTTTGCGTTGTTTGTCACGTTTTTCCCGCAGCTTGTGGCCGGTCCGATCGTTCGCGCCCGGTTTTTTCTGCCGCAATTACTCAAGCCACCCGTTGTCACATTGGAACGGTTTGGCTGGGGCGCGACCCTTGTGTTGATAGGGTTGTTCGAGAAGGTTGCCATCGCGGACGGCTTGATGGCTCCGGTGGTTGACCGAGTCTTTGCACAATCAGGCACTCTGCCAAGCGAGACTGTTCTTCTCGGCGCGGTTGCCTTTGATGTACAAATCTTCTGTGATTTCGCTGGCTATTCTCTTATTGCAATTGGCTTGGCCATGATGATGGGGTTCAGCCTGCCAGAGAATTTTCGCGCGCCGCTTTCCGCGCTTGGCATGCAGGATTTTTGGCAACGCTGGCATATCTCGATGTCCAGTTGGTTTCGCGATTACCTTTATGCCTCGATCCGTGGAAAGAAGGCCAGTTTCGTGTACAAACTGTGGGCTCAGCTTTTGACCATGACGGTTATCGGATTGTGGCATGGGGCGGGCGTTACCTTCATCCTTTGGGGGTTTCTGAACGGTGTAGTGCTGGTCACGGAAATTGCATTACAACGCGTGGTTGGAACCTGGAAGATTTGGAGTACGCGTCTGGCGACAATGTGTATTTCGGCGCTCACGCTCTCGATATTGACCTTGCTTGTGATTATATTCCGGTCCCGCGATTTTCATCAAGTTCAGGATATGTTTGCCAGTTTCCTGATGCCGCCCCAAACTGACTTGATCCTGTCCTCGACAGACAAAATTCTGGTATTAGTTTGCTTCTTTTCCCTGGTCGCCGTTCACTGGACCATGCGAGGGCGCCGGTTCGAAGATATGGTCAGGGCGATGCCAAACTGGTGCCGGGTACTGGCTGGTGGATTCATGGTGGCGATGATTGGTCTGACGGGGGGAGGAGCATATGACACATTCATCTATTTCCAGTTCTAAGCGCTGGCTCCCGATTCGCACCTTGTTCATGTCAATTCTTCTGGGTGTTGGAGTTATTGCTGTCGTCGAAATTTGGATCCGCAGTTTGGGTGCGGTTCCCAGTTTCGATAACACAGTGTCGCGCTGGTCGTTGGTTCGTGATCAGCTGTCGAAGGATCCATCTCATCAGGCCGTAGCTTTGTTAGGGGCGTCGCGTATGCAGTCGAACATGTCTCATGACGTCCTGCGCGAAGCTTTGCCTGGCGCAGAGATTTACAATTTATCGTATGCTGGTACCGCGCCTTTTGCCACGCTCGAAGAACTGGCCAATGATGAGAATTTCAGCGGCCTGGTGATCCTGTCACTATTGCCGCATTGGCTGGTTCCCGGCTTGGGGCGTGACGAACAAACCGAGTTTACGACTTTTTACAATCGACAATGGAATTGGGCCCGCGAGGTTGAAACGCGGCTCAAGGATACTGTCGCCTCATTCTCGGCGTTCAGAGATGTGCACTATTCCTTTGCGAGAATGGCCCGAAACCTGTTTCGGTTCGGTCGGCCTATGGAAATGCCAGATCACGTCGTTACGGATCGTGAGCGGCAGCAATATATAAACTTTGCCTATTCAGATGTCGATCGCCTTCGGGAAAGTGTCGTAGCTTCGGCTCGAAAGCAGGGCGAGGACATAGCTCTCCAGTCCATATCGGACGAGGTTTGGCAAGGTTACTATGATGAACTTGGAGAGCTAATAGATAGGATCAACAAACGGGGGGGCGAAGTTGTGCTGTTGCGAATGCCATCATCTGGCCCTGTACGCGAGATCGGCTACGAAGCTTTCCCCCGCAAAGAATTCTGGGACCCAATGGTCGCAGACTTGCCCGCGATCAGCCTGCATTTTGAGGATATCTCAGGGGTAGAAGCTATCGACTTGCCGGATTACTCTCACGTGGATGCATCCAGGCGCGAGGAGTTGACTGCCCTTCTGGCGGAAGAAATCGCCAGGGCCATGCAAGAAAACGGCAGCACGCGCTTCGATTTTGGAAACTCGCAATAGGCACCGCAACCTGAACAATAGCCGCGTTTGGTGCAAATCAGTTGCGATATTGGGACCAACATTCCGCTTCTTGCACATCTCCGTAGACGGATAACGCAGGATGGATTAACACGCAGATATTCTCGCTATACTTGGGAATGTGTAAAGTTAGTATTAGTTGTCAAAGGTTGAACCATGCCATTTTTCCGAGCCGGAACTCAGCTTATCTACTACGCGCACGTTCCCAAATGTGGTGGCTCTGCAGTGGCCGATTACGTTACCAATCGATTTGGTGGTCTCGCATTTTCGGATCCGCGCTTCTACATGATCGACGAAAAAGAGCGTTGGTCGAAAACGTCACCGCAGCATATCAATTTGTCTGCATTGGACCGCCTGTTTCCGGAACATTTTTTCGACCAGTCTTTTGCGATTGTACGCCACCCAGTGTCTCGGGTCGTCAGCGCCTACCATTTCCAGATGGAAGTTGAGCGTAAGATATCTGCCGATACAACTTTTGGGGCCTGGCTTGAAACACTCATGGACCTGCCTCCTTACGCCTACGACAATCACTTGCGGCCCATGGATGAGATTGTCCCGCCGGAGGCCGAGATATTCTATCTGGAGCACGGCCTGGACGCGCTAATCCCTTGGTTCGATCATGTGACGGGTCAAAAAGCTGGCCCGCGATTTTTGGCTCATGTGAACAAGCGTGGTGATTATCGGCGGGTTTCCACTGCAAAAGTCGAGCCGACTCAGGTCGAAATTCGCCTCATAACCGAACTATATCACATCGACTTTGACCGTTTTGGTTATGATCCGGATCACTCTAAGCCGCTGGCAGCAGCGCCAATTCTGACTGCGGAGGATATCGCAGACCGGGATCAAGCCATCGTAGAAGCCTCGCGTCCATCCAACAGGTTTTTTGACAACCTGCGCCAAACACGCCGCAAGTTCGGTACTCGTTTAACGCGCGATCATGATAGTGACCAATAAATAGGCAAAACACCGCCCAAAATCGCTGTATTCCAGATCACGGATTCAATTTACGATGGAGTCGGTGCAAAGTGACGCCACTTTACAGTCAAGAGTCCTATCAGAGACGCTATTATACTTATGAGGCAGTGCAGTCCGGCAGAATATCCACGATCCACGTGCGGTTGGAGCAATTCAGTTGGTGAATCGCGCTTTGTTCCACTGTCAACTGAGACCCCTGAAAATTCGCTTAAGCAATATTCAACACATCTTGGCCACACTTTAGCCAGAAATGATGAGGAAACTGCCTTGGAAGGGTACAGCTGCGAGGCTACCTCGTATCGCCAGACCCTCCGGCACGGCTTAGGACGGAGATGGGTGTCATGTTGGTTGTGGTAATGGGATTAGGGACGATTGCTGGCCTGATGACCTTTGTTACCGCATTGATACTTGGTCAATCCCTGTTAGGCGCAGCTGTTCTCTACGTAACCGTAGGTATGTTGTCGTCACTTCTCGTCGGTTTGGCCGTTTACGTAAGGTGCGTATTCAAACGCGCACCGGGTACACAACCAAGCTACTGATCCGGCTGGTTCGCTGCTCTCAGGCAATCTGTATTACATTTTAATTCCGGGTTCTCACTTCTCGCGGAAAAGAACTTGGGTTGCAGGTTTTGGTCGGAATATTTTCGAACTACAGAACCAGAATTGAAACTTGCTTTGGGACACGACAGCGTAACGATTGGCGCAAAATCCTTTGCTCGTGTTGCGGTTGTCAAATGCAGGCCACGGAGCCAAAACCCTGTTGAACGAAGGCTGCGGCAGGAAATAGGCAGTCACAGAAGCATCGCCCCGATTTCACTGATCAACGATTGGGCCAATCAATATATGACCGCCCTCGCGTTAGGTTCAACTTGGGTCCTCCATGTGGGGCTGGAGTGGGCTGTTTGCAGAAGAAGACCTGTCGACCGACATACGAACGAGTTCGCGCGGTGTCGACGCGGATGTTCAGGCCTTTGCCTGTGCGCGCAGCATTTGCCCCATCATCTGACCAAACTTCCCTGATCCACGCTGATACAACGCGCCGTCTACGGCCAGAACCGTCCCGCTTATATAGCTTGCCATGTCCGAACTTAGAAACAGGCACGCATTGGCAACGTCTTGCGGCTGCCCCCAGCGCCCCAGCGGGACATCCTTGCGCAACTGCTCCCCTGCATCCGGGGTAGGAGCCAGCCGTTTTGCGCCTTCGGTACCTTCTATGAAACCGGGAACGACCGAGTTTACACGGATGCCTTCGACCCCCCATTCCATCGACAGGGTGCGCGTAATTTGATCGACCCCTGCCTTCGCAGCGCAGACATGGGACTGACCTTCGTAAGGCAGATAGGACTGCGGGGCTGAAATGTTGATGATGCTGGCTCCGGGGCGTTTTAGGTAAGGGTACGCACCTTTCATCACGTGGATCGTGCCCATCAGATCGATATCGATCACGGTCTTGAACGCGTTGACCGACATCTCGGCCGCCAGCGCTGGGAAGTTGCCCGCCGCGCCGGAAACCAGAACGTCGAAATCTCCGAACGCTTCGTGGAACTCTTTCAGGCCTGCGGTCACTGCCTCGGGGTCGCGCACGTCAAAGGCTGCGCCGATGGCATCTGCCGCACCGGCCGTCATCAACGCTGCAACAGTATTATCGACCTTTTCTTGAGACCGGCTCGCCACCGCCAGTTTGGCACCCGAGGCTGCGAAGGCTTCGGCAATGCCCCGGTTGATACCGCTGGTGCCGCCGATGACGATTACGGTCTTTCCTGAAAAGTCCATGTAGGCCTCCCTTAAAAGGGAGCCCTACTCGCCGTAGGGCACCCAGATGTTCTTGATTTCGGTTGCAGCCTGAAGGAAGCGGCGCGAATGGTCCATGCTCCAATCGAATGCCGTCGCGTTATTGACCCAGGTCCGTTTCAGGTTCCCGGCAGAAACGACCTCGATCTCGGCTGACAGGTCGGTGGACGAGAACGACCAGACCGCATCTACGTTCAGGTGCGAGGCCAGCGGCTTCGCCAGCTCCGCATGACTGCCGGTCAGGATGTTGACCACACCGGCAGGCACGTCCGAGGTTTCAAGGATCTGGTAGAAATCGGTTGCTGCCAGCGGATAGGGTTCGCTCGCGGCCAGAACCACTCGGTTACCCATCGCGATCGCGGGTGCCATGGCCGAGACGAGACCCAACAACGGCGCTTCATCTGCGCAGAGTGCTCCGATCACGCCAACCGGTTCTTTCATCGCAATTGCCACGCCTCGGATCGGCACACCGTGCACCTGACCGTCATACTTGTCGGCCCAGGCGGCAGCTGTGAACAGGCGCTGGATCGAGGCTTCGACTTCTTTCGCGCCGTCTTTCCTGCCGGTCATGGCATCGATGCGGGCTGCGAACTCATCGGCTCGGGCCGAGAGGTTCTCGCCGATGTAATACAGGATTTGCGCGCGCAGATGGCCGGTGGTCTTGGACCAGCCTTTCGCGCCAGCCGCGGCCTCAACCGCATTGCGGACGTCTTTGCGGTTGGCAAGTCCCACATGACCCAGAAGGCCGGATTTGCCCCAAATCGGTTTCGAATACCCGCTGTCAGGCCGCGCCTGCTTACCGCCGATATACATCTTGGCGGTGCGGTCAATCGGATCGACCGGAGCGCCTTCGCCAACGATGGCTTCGACCTGCGCCAACGGCTTGGCCTTGCCCTTGGGTTTGGTATAGGCCGACAGACCTTCCCAACCACCTTCACGGCCAAAGCCGCTGTCACGCACACCGCCAAATCCGGCAGCAGCGTCGAACAGGTTGGTAGCGTTCACCCAGACCACACCCGCGACCAGTTTGGGCGCGATATCCAGCGCGAGGTTCACATTCTCTGTCCAGACCGTCGCGGCCAGCCCGTAGCGGGTGTTGTTGGCAAGTTCGACCGCTTCTTCCGGGGTACGGAAGGTCGACGAGACCAGAACCGGGCCAAAGATCTCTTCCTGCATCAGCGGATCAGACGTTTCGAGGCCCGAGATCAGTGTCGGGGGGTAGTAGCAGCCATTCGCGGGCAGCTCGCAAGCTGCCTGATGCACGTGACCAACGGTGTTACTTTCGACCATACCTTTGATGGTTTGCAATTGGACCGGGTCGACAACGGCGCCCACGTCGATGCACTTGTCCAGCGGATCACCGACGCGCAGCTTGTCCATGCGCGCACGCAGCTTGTCATGGAAGCGGTCGGCGATACCCTCCTGCACGAGCAAGCGCGAGCCAGCACAGCAGACCTGTCCCTGATTGAACCAGATTGCGTCGACCAGACCTTCGATAGCGCTGTCGATATCGGCGTCGTCAAATACGATGTAGGCCGACTTGCCACCCAGCTCCAATGTCAGTTCTTTTCCCGAACCAGCCGTCGCCTCGCGGATACGCCGACCCACAACGGTCGAGCCGGTAAAGGCGATCTTGTCCACGTCCGAGGCCACGATCATCTCGCCGACCGCGCCGTCGCCGGTGACGATGTTGACCACGCCTTTTGGCAGCCCGGCCTGCGTGCAGATATCCGCGAACAGCAGAGCGGTGAGAGAGGTGTATTCGGCCGGTTTCAGGACGACAGTGTTGCCCATGGCAATCGCGGGCGCGATTTTCCACGCCAGCATCAGGAGCGGGAAATTCCACGGAACGATTTGTCCACAAACACCCAGAGCCTCGGCATCGGGCAATTCACTTTCCATCAGCTGCGCCATACCGGCGTGGTAGTAGAAGTGGCGTTGCACCAGCGGGATGTCGATATCACGCGATTCACGGATCGGTTTACCGTTGTCGAGGCTTTCCAGCACGGCAAACAGGCGTGAATGCTTCTGCAACAGGCGCGCGATGGCGTAGAGGTACCGGGCACGGCCTGCGCCGCCCAACTTTTCCCATTTCGGCTGCGCCTTGCGGGCGGCCGCAACGGCGGAATCCACATCGGCCTGTTTTGCCTGTGTCAGCTTGGCCAGAACCTCGCCGGTCGCCGGGTTACGGCTGTCGAAGCCTTTGCCTGGTTTGGTGAAGGCACCTTCGATGTAATGGCCGAACTTGTCGCCCTGATCGACCAGCCAGGCCAACGCTTCGGCGGCGCTTTCGGGGGCTGGGCCGTAATCCATGGTTTCGAAAATCTCTTTGACTGTCATTGTTCTTGTCCTCAGCCCATGGAGTGACGGTAGCCAGCCGAGTAGGACCCGGTGACGAAGTGTTCCAATTGCCGTTCGATATCGCCCAGCAGGGATGATGCGCCAAAGCGAAACAGGTCAGGTTCCAGCCAGCGGTCGCCCAGCTCGTCCTTGATGAGCGACAGGTATACCAACGCATCTTTGGCCTTTGAAATGCCACCCGCAGGTTTGTACCCGACCCGATATCCGGTGCGGTCATAGTAGTCGCGGATCGCCCGGATCATCACCAGCGAAACGGGCAGGGTTGCGTTGACGCTTTCCTTGCCAGTCGAGGTTTTGATGAAATCCGCCCCGGCCATCATGCAAACCAGTGAAGCGCGCGCGACGTTGCGCAAGCTGCCCAATTCGCCCGTGGCAAGGATAGCTTTCACATGTGCATCGCCACAGGCTACGCGGAAGGCTTTCATCTCGTCATAAAGGGCCTGCCAGTCACCCGAGAGCACATGGCGGCGAGAGATCACAATGTCGATCTCTTCGGCACCGGCCTTCACGCTTTCTTCGATCTCCGCTACGCGCAGATGAAAGGGGGAAAGACCGGCGGGGAAGCCCGTGGAGACCGCGGCAACTGGAATACCGGTACCCTGCAGCGCGTTCACAGCGGTTTCGATCATGTCGTGATAAACGCAAACGGCGCCAGTTGTGATGGGCGGCATATCCAGCGCTTGCAGAACCGAAGGCGCAACGGGCTGCCGGGCCTTGGCGCACAGGCGGCGTACGCGACCTACCGTATCGTCGCCGGACAAGGTGGTCAGGTCGATCATCGTGATCGCCTTCAGCAACCATGCGGCCTGATAGTCCTTTTTTACCGACCGGCGACCGGGCAGGGTCGCGGCGCGTCGTTCGATCGCCGAGGTATTTGCCTGTACGGCCCGCACCCAGTCCAGATCAAGTTCCATGCCGGGGTTCCGGGGTTCGGTCACTTGCGGCAGATGCGCGGTGCGCACGGGGCTTTCTGTGCTCTGCGTTTCCATCATCGCGTCCTTTGGGAGATTTGCGCCAAAGTCGCATGGGACGCGACCAAATGGAAGATGTCTGGAGGTTGTAGTGTGATATTTTTTGACCAAATGGACAAAAATAACATTTTCTTGCGAATAATTCTCAATTGCGTTGACTTAGTTGCGAATGGTTCGCATATTCATTCTCAAGAGGACACCGAAATGAGGTCAGAGATGATTCGCCGCAGCTTTCTTGCCGTGTTGGCATTCGCCGCAGCATTGCCTTGCGCCGTTTGGGCGCAAGAACCATTGAAAGTGGTTGCCACAACGGGCATGATCGCCGATGCAGCACGTCAGATCGGAGGCGATCAGGTCGAGGTTAAGGGCCTGATGGGGCCCGGCGTCGACCCGCACGCTTACCGACAGACACGCAGTGATATTGTGGCGATGACCCGCGCTGACGTGATCTTGTGGCATGGGCTTTATCTGGAAGCGCAGATGGAGGATTTCTTTCATGACCTCAGCCGCAAGCGGAATGTCGTCGCAGTGGCGGACGGTGTGGACAAGTCCAAACTGCGTGCTCATGACGACTATGCAGACAAGTTTGATCCCCATCTGTGGATGAGCCCGGTTCTTTGGCGCGACGTTGTGGTTCAGGTGCAAGAGGCTCTGATCGAAGCCCGGCCCGAGGCCGCCGATGATTTTGAGGACAATGCCAAGACGTTTCTGGCCCAGATTGACCAGTTGGACTCGTATGGCAAAAAGGTTCTTTCCGGAGTGCCGGAAAATAACCGCGTACTCGTGACCGCGCATGACGCATTTGGTTATTTCGGTGAGGAATACGGATACGAGGTGCTGGGGATTCAGGGTATCTCGACCCAGTCCGAAGCGGGATTAAACCGGGTCGGAGATTTGGTCGACACGTTGGTAGATCGTCAACTGACCGCTGTATTTGTTGAAAGCTCGGTATCAGACCGATCCATGCGCGCTTTGATCGAAGGCGCTGCGGCCAAAGGGCACGATGTCAGCGTGGGTGGTGAGTTGTATTCAGATGCCATGGGCGAGCCAGGCACTTACGAAGGCACCTATATCGGGATGCTGGATCACAACATCACCGTGATTGCGCGGGCTTTGGGGGCGGATGCCCCGCCGCGCGGCATGAACAGCAAATTGTCTGCGGGGTTTTAAATGACACTCGAGCTTGCGTCCGTTCAGGGATCCCCGGTTGAAGACAAGGGGATTGAGAGCAGCCCGCTGGCTATTCGCGGACTGACAGTGTCCTACGGGCAAAAACCGGCAGTGTTTTCTGTGGACATGACCGCTCAGCCCGGAGCGATGACGGCGATCATCGGGCCGAACGGGGCAGGTAAATCGACGCTGCTCAAGGCGGCGCTGGGTATCTTGAAGCCGCTTTCCGGGCAAGTGACAGTCTACGGCAAACCGTTAGAGCAACAGCGTGCACGGATCGCATATGTCCCTCAGCGCTCCAGCGTGGATTGGGATTTCCCGACGCGTGTGCTGGACGTGGTGATGATGGGGCTTTCGCGCGAACTCGGTCTGTTGGGGCGTATTCGTGCTCGTCATATCTCTCGCACGATGGACTGCCTGCACCGGGTTGGGATGCGCGATTTTGCGGATCGCCAGATCGGTCAGCTTTCGGGTGGTCAGCAACAGAGGGTCTTTTTGGCTCGCGCCTTGGCTCAGGATGCTGATCTGTATTTGTTGGATGAACCGTTCGCGGGGGTCGATGCGGCCACAGAAAAGGCAATCATCGCGGTTCTGAAGTCGTTGAAACAGGCCGGTAAAACAGTCGTCGTTGTCCATCACGACCTGGCCACTGTGACGGACTATTTCGACCATGTCTTTCTCATCAACACCCGTAAAGTGGCAGAAGGTCCGGTTTCGGAAGCTTTCACCGCTGAAACTCTGCAATCCGCGTATGGCGGACGTTTGGCTACGGCGCAGATCGACCAGATTTCGCGCGCGCTGGGGTAACTCATGCTTTGGGAAGCTCTGACTTTACAGCTTGGCTATAACGCCACGCTGGTCGCTATTGGTGCGACCTTATTAGGTGTGTCCGCCGGCGTGACGGGGACGTTCCTGTTTCTGCGCAAGCGCGCTTTGGTCAGCGATGCCATCAGCCACGCGACGCTGCCGGGTGTTTGCCTTGCGTTTATGGTGCTGGTCGCCTTTGGCGGCGACGGGCGCAATCTGATTGGTCTTCTGGCTGGGTCGGCCGTGTCCGCCTGGATCGGATTGCTGTGCATGAATTGGCTGACCCGTCACACTCGATTGGCCGAGGACGCCGCTATCGGAGCTGTACTGTCCGTGTTCTTCGGGCTGGGCATCGTCCTGCTGACGATTATCCAGACTATGGGTGTCGGACGTCAGGCGGGGCTTGAAGGGTTTCTGTTGGGTTCGACCGCTGGGATGCTTTGGGCCGACGCGATGATTATTGCCATCGGCGGGGCGGCAACCTTGCTGTTGGTCATGATTCTGCGTCGACCGATGATAATGGTTGCCTTTGATACTGAATATGCTGCTGCAAGAGGATTGCCGGTGCATCGGGTCGACCTTGCAATGATGGGATTGGTCATGGCCGTGACCGTAGTGGGGCTGAAGATTGTTGGTCTGATCCTGATTGTCGCTCTGCTGATCATTCCACCTGTTACAGCCCGGTTCTGGTCGGATCGATCAGACCGTGTCGTTCTGCTGGCTGGTTTGGCCGGCGGACTGGCGGGCTTTCTTGGCGCGTCCCTTTCGGCTTCGGCTCCGAACCTTCCGACTGGCCCAATTATCGTTCTGGTGAGTTTTGCCTTCTTCGCGATTTCCATTTTTCTTGCACCTGTACGGGGCGTCTTGGCTGCCCTGCTGCACCATCTGAAGTTCCAGCGCAGAGTTCACATCCGGCAGGGGCTACTGGCGCTCGCGCAGGGGCAAAAGATCTATGAACCGCTGACACTGCGACTATTGCGCCGCGCAGATATGGTGCGCGCGGACGGGGTGGCGACCGAGGCAGGCAAGGCACGCGCCGCCAAAGCGCTGCGCGATGAAAGGCGTTGGGAAGTCGTACGCGCCGATCTGGCACATGAGGCTACTGCCGCGCTTTATGACGGTTTGCGCGATATCGAGACCGTTCTGACCCGCGACCAGATCGCCGAGATTGACCGCCGGATCGGTGGACCTCAAGGAGTTCCGACATGAGTGGTGAAGAATTCGTTCCGCTGTCGCTGACACCTCTGTTGATCGGAACGTTCGCAGCCATTGCCTGCGCTTTGCCCGGTAACTTTCTGGTGCTGCGCAAACAGGCTCTGATCGGCGATGCGATCAGCCACGTGGTACTGCCCGGCATCGTGGTGGCTTTCCTGCTGACCGGAGCTATTTCCACCTGGCCGATGATGCTGGGTGCGGCCGGGGCCGCCGTCGTCGCTGTCGTGCTGATCGAAGCAATCCGACGCCTTGGGCAGATCGAGCCGGGTGCCGCAATGGGCGTGGTCTTTACCGCAATGTTCGCGGCGGGCGTATTGCTGCTTGAGCAGACCGATACTTCGACTGTGCATCTTGACGTGGAGCATGCGCTCTATGGCAATCTAGAGAGTCTGATCTGGTTGGACGCGACAGGGTGGTCCTCGCTTCTGGATCCGCAGGCTCTGGCTGGTCTGCCAAACGAGCTACCGCGTATTGCCTTGACCTTGGCCGGGGTGACCCTGTTCACCTGGCTATTTTGGCGACCACTCAAAATTTCGACTTTTGACGAAGGTTTTGCTCGTACGATCGGAATTCGCACAGGTGTTTTGGGCATGGCGTTGGTGATTACCGCCGCTATTGCCGCGGTTGCAGCTTTTGATGCGGTGGGCTCGATCATTGTGATTGCTATGTTCATCTGTCCACCTGCCGCTGCACGCATGATGACCAATCGGCTTGAAGCGCAGATTGCCTGGAGCGTAGTGTTCGCAATACTTTCAGCAGTTTCCGGCTACGTGCTGGCCGGGTACGGCCCTCTGTGGCTGGGCGGGGCCGATGCGGTCAGTGCGGCAGGCATGATTGCGACGATGTCCGGTTTGATTCTCGCGGTGTGCGCGATGTTTGGTCCATGCCGAACCCGCGGTGGCGCGCCGGTCGCCACCTGACTTGGCGTTATCCCGCAGTCCGTACCATTGGGAATCGGCTAATCCTTGCTTATTTGGAAACAACGTAGACATAATCATAATTTTGTTTACGATTATGTGCTAATGCTGCTTCAAATGTTAATCAATTAACAACCACTCACCACGGACCGTCCGGTCCCTCGTGCTCAAAGACACGCTGCTTGGCGATATTGTACGACGGACCGGACGACGCCTGGTTTAGACCATTAGAACTCGTTTCAAACCGGTGGTAGAATCGCGCCGTTCTGTGCTAGGTCTAGCGGTATGGCGCACACACACCGCAATATCAGCCAAGAACGCCCGGCTATCCGACAACTGGACGACGCTGCAATCAATCGGATTGCAGCGGGCGAAGTTGTGGAACGCCCGGCATCCGCCGTCAAGGAACTGGTTGAAAATGCCGTTGACGCAGGCGCTACGCGGATCGCCATCGATATTTCTGACGGGGGAAAGACGCTCATACGCGTCACCGATGACGGCTGTGGCATTGCCCGGGACGATCTGGCCCTGGCCTTATCGCGCCACGCCACTTCGAAAATCGACGGCTCCGACCTTCTGAATATCCACACCTTCGGGTTTCGAGGCGAAGCATTGCCGTCTCTGGGGGCTGTGGGGCGGTTAACTATCACCAGTCGTGTGCCGGGGGAGGAAGCCGCTTCAATCCACGTAGCTGGCGGCAAGGTTCAACCCGTGAAACCAGCGGCGCTGCGCGCTGGCACGGTGGTGGAACTGCGCGACTTGTTCTTTGCGACGCCTGCGCGGCTCAAATTCATGCGCACAGACCGTGCCGAGGCGCAGGCGATATCGGACACCGTTAAGCGGTTGGCCATGGCGGAGCCGGCGGTTACTTTCACCCTCCGCGATGTCTCGGGCGGCGGCGATGGGCGGGTGACTTTTCGTGCTGACCGCGAGAATGGTGATCTGTTTGATGCGCTGCACGCCCGTCTGGCCCGTGTCCTCGGGCGTGAGTTTGCCGAAAACGCCTTGCAGATTGATGCCACGCGCGAGGGGATCAGGCTGTATGGTTACGCCGCCTTGCCGACCTATTCGCGGGGCGCTGCGGTGGCCCAACACTTGTTCGTCAATGGGCGACCTGTACGTGACAAAATGCTGACAGGGGCATTGCGGGCGGCCTATTTTGATTTTCTCAGCCGCGACCG
The DNA here is from genome assembly GCF_057221115.1 of Ruegeria sp. HKCCD6426. Classification (NCBI taxonomy): domain Bacteria; kingdom Pseudomonadati; phylum Pseudomonadota; class Alphaproteobacteria; order Rhodobacterales; family Roseobacteraceae; genus Ruegeria; species Ruegeria sp. HKCCD6426. Next base: position 840,850 of record NZ_JBWVBF010000002.1, read on the forward strand.
ACATCCGGCCGCAGCCCTGTTCATTGACTGTGATCCGACGCTGGTGGATGTGAACGTACACCCGGCAAAGTCCGAGGTGCGGTTCCGTGATCCGGGCGTGGCGCGCGGACTGATCGTATCGAGCCTACGTCATGTGTTGGCCGAGGCAGGGCATCGGGCGTCCTCGACGGTAGCCAACGCCACCTTGGGCGCGATGCGTCCTGAACCGGCAACGACCGGCCCGGCGCGGGTTTATCAGATGGATCGCCCCTCTGCGACAGCGCGCCAAGCAGCCTATCAGGCGCAGGCGCCGGGCTTTTCCGAATTGTCACAGGATTACAGCGGTCGGATTGTCGAACCGGTGCCGGTCACCGCGCCTACCCCCGACGTGCCCGAGCCGCAGGATCTTCCGCTGGGGGCTGCACGCGGGCAAGTGCATGAGAACTATATCATCGCCCAAACTGCCGATGGGATGGTGATCGTCGATCAGCACGCCGCGCATGAGCGTCTGGTCTATGAAAAACTCAAACGCCAGATGGCCGAGACTGGTGTCGCCGCGCAGTCCCTATTGATCCCAGAGATCGTTGAACTGTCTGACGGCGACTGCGCGCGCCTTATGCAAATTTCAGAGGAGCTGTCTCGCCTTGGTCTGACCATCGAAGCATTCGGCGGCGGTGCCGTGGCCGTGCGGGAGACTCCGGCGATATTGGGTGAGGTCGATGCCCGCGCGATGATCCTGGATATTCTGGATGAACTGACCGATCAGGGCGAAAGTCAGACAGTACAAGCCCAGATCGAGGCAATCCTCAGCCGGGTTGCCTGCCATGGTTCGATCCGGTCGGGTCGCCGGATGCGCGCTGAAGAAATGAACGCCCTGTTGCGCGAGATGGAGGCAACTCCCCATTCCGGCCAGTGCAACCATGGACGGCCTACCTATGTCGAGCTGAAGCTGAGCGATATCGAACGTTTGTTCGGGCGCAGTTGATCCCGCGGCGCGACGGGGTTATGAAGAATAAAACAAGAACACCCGAGGCAAGATGATCGAGATTGCAGGCACACAGTACACTCTGAATGACCCCCTGGTCCTAATCGGGGGCGGGGTAATCCTGCTGATCCTGGTCTTGCTGTTTCTGTCATTGCGTGCGGCCAATCGGTCGGCCCGGATGGCTGAACCGCTGGCGCGGCAGATGTCCAATCTGGGTCAGCATGTGCAGCAGTTGGGGCAAGGGCAGGAACAGCTGCGCGGCGGGTTGCAGCATGTCTCGGACACGCAGGCCAACGCGCAGGTGCAAGTGATTCAGACCGTGGAATCGCGTCTGTCATCGGTTCAGCAGCAAATGAATGACCGGCTGGCAGACAATGCGATGAAGTCCGCACGGGCGCTGGCTGAGATGCAGGAACGGATGAAGGAATCGCTGCACGGCTCTTCGAAACAAACCGCGACCTCGCTGACCCAATTGCAGGAACGACTGGCCGCCATCGACAAGGCGCAAGACAATATCACCAAACTGTCGGGTGATGTGTTGTCGTTGCAGGATATCCTGTCGAACAAGCAGACGCGGGGTGCATTCGGTGAGATTCAGCTGAATGATATCGTTTCCAAGGCGCTGCCGTCGGACAGCTTTCAATTGCAGGCGACGTTGTCGAATGGGCGTCGCGCGGATTGTCTGATCAATCTGCCCAACCCTCCTGGTCCGATCGTAATTGATAGCAAATTCCCACTCGAGGCCTATGAGGCCCTGATCGGATCGACCAACGATATGGAACTGAAAGCGGCCGTACAGATGTTCCGCAGCACCGTGCGAAAACACATCACGGATATTTCAGAAAAGTACATCCTGGACGGCGAAACCGCCGATGGTGCGCTGATGTTTCTTCCGTCCGAGGCGGTTTATGCTGAGCTGCACGCAAAATTCCCGGAGCTGGTGCAAGAGAGTTTCTCGAAACGTGTCTGGATCGTTTCGCCGACCACCTGCATGGCGACGTTGAACACGATGCGGGCGATTCTCAAAGATGCGCGGATGCGGGAACAAGCAGGGGCAATCCGCAAGGAATTGGGATTGTTGCATAAGGATGTCGAACGCCTTGGGGATCGCGTCGGAAACCTGGACCGCCATTTCGGGCAGGCGGCCAAGGATATTTCGGAAATCAAAATCAGCGCAGAAAAGGCTGGCCGCAGGGCGCAGCGGCTGGATAATTTCGATTTTGAAGAACTTGCTCCGGACGATCATTCCAATGTCGTCCCTTTGGGCAAGACCGAAGGCTGAGGCCTACTGGATCGACAGGTCCAGATAATATCCGACTGTCTTGCCAGTATCACGGTCATTACCCATCAGATAGACGCGGATCGTGTAGTCTCCGTCCTCGGGCAGATCAATACGCGCTGTGTTGCCGTTGATCGAACCGACGTAGATCGCGGTGCCATCACTGTCAGGCGGCAGGATGTTGAAATAGATCACGCCATTGCCGTTGGTATCGCTGACCTGCAGCTCGGCAAACATCTCCTGACCGGCTTTCGCACCCAGCTTATAGTCGAAGTATTCGTCACCGGTGATCGCGCCATTGACCATCGTTCCGAAATTGCCGGGTTGGAATTTCACGTCAGCCGTCATCTGTGCCGTGGCCATGGTACTTGCGGTCAGCAGGGAAAATCCAAGCATAAAACTTCTGATCATTGCCGATCTCCGTGTGCCAAGTATACGGTTTGTTTCCGACGACATGATCCCAACTCAGATACGTAGAAATGGTTGGAACAATCGCGGCATCAGCTTGGTGAATTTCAGCGGCGCGTCGGTCACGGCCAGACAAATGCAATCCTCGGTCATATCGGCAATAGGGGTATGTTCCAGATCTTCATCGGCTATTTCGACATCACCGCGTGCGAAATGGTCAACCTCATCCGAGAAGGCACCCTGCAACACCATTGTCAGTTCGATGCCGTTATGTCCGTGATCCGGGACGGCGGCACCAGCCGGGATGAACAGCAACCGGGCTGTCGCCTCGCGCGTGGTGGGCAGGATGGCCTGTTTGACGCCCATGCCAACGGGTTTCCATCGGATCGCATTCACGTCTCCGCCGACATAATCCTGCAGCGGTCCAGGTAGTACAGGACAGGAAGTTCGTGGCGATTTCGCTGACGGAGCGCCCTGTGCGATCAGAGCCATGGTAGCGGCAAGCGATTCCGGACCCATGCGCGCCGTGTCCACTTGTTCCTCAAGAACCTGCCCGCCCACGGCATCAAAGCTCTCGGCCTGCGCGCGGCATTGGTCGCACAAGGATATATGTGTTGCGACAATCAGGTCGAACGCCTCGGGCAGGTTGCCGGCGGCATAGGCCATCAGCAGGTCGTCCGTCAGGTGATGTCTGATGCTGTGTTCCATCGTTATCATCTCAGTTCATCGCGTGGCGCAAGCGATCCAGCGCCAATCTTATTCGTGACTTGATCGTGCCCAGCGGCAATCCGGTTTGAGACGCAATCTCCCGATGACTCAGATCCCCGAAATAGGCTTTTTCGATCAGTTGTCTTTGGGCATCGGGCAACGCCTTTAAGGCGCTGCGCAGCTGCGTGGTTTCTTGTCGCAAGGCGACAACGTCTTCCTGATCCGGCTCGGCCTCCGGACCCCAGCTCAAATCCTCGGGTTCGGGGCGGCGTTGCTTGCGCAGAACGTCAATACGCTTGTTTCGCGCTATCGTGAACACCCATGTGGCCACCGTCGCGCGCGAAGGGTCAAACAGGTGTGCTTTGTGCCATAAGGTCGCCATGACCTCTTGCGCACATTCCTCAGCCAGTGCTGCGTCGGACCCTGATTTCATCAAGAATGCCTTGATTCGAGGTGCGAAGTGCTGGAACAGCTCGGCAAACGCCGATTGATCTTGCGCATCTCGGATGCGCTTGATGTGGTTCACCCACTCAGTTTTGGTGCCGCAACTGTTTTTTGCTCCGTTCACCGGTTTACCCTTGATGCGTTTCCTTGCGATCCGGGGTTTGTCCGTGCCGGAAAGCGGCGCAGGGTCGTCCAGAGTCACTGTGTCGATCTCGGTAAACATAACAACAATACGCGGCGACACCCAAGCCGGATCACTTTGACCGGTGTTTTTTGATCCGGACACTACTGGATTCCGTATTATGAGAGGTAACAAGATGCGGAAACGAATGTGAATGAACAGTATGCTCGCGGATAGGGAGTAGCAGTTTAATGACTGAGGTAGATCATATTGCTGCTCATACGTACCACGGGCGCAAGGGCTCAGTAGAAAACGCTTTTCGCTATTCCATCGACTATATTCTTCTAAACCCCGAGACACGGCCGGATACTCCGACGCTGTTTTCAGTCAACCGCGCAAACCTGACCAATTGGCGCGACATTGACCACGGGGGCAAACCGAAACTGGGCCGCGGCGCCGTTTGGTTGCGTGAGCGCTTCGATGCCCTCGCGTTTCCGCAGCCAGTTCGATTGATGTTGCTGACCCAACCCAGGGTTTTGGGACATGTCTTCAATCCGGTCAGTTTCTGGTTTTGCTTTGATGGACAGGACCAGCTTTACGCCGTTGTGGCCGAAGTAACGAACACCTATGGCACAAGACACAGCTACCTGTGCCACAAGCCGGATATGTCCAGGATCGAACCAACGGATCGCATTGTCGCCGACAAGTTGCTGCATGTCTCACCGTTTCAGAAAATCGAGGGCACCTACACGTTCCGGTTTGATTACCGCCCAGAGCGTGTTGGCGTGTGGATCGACTATGGCCGCGAGCGGGGCGGTTTAATCGCGACCCTGACCGGGTCGCGCCAGCGGATGACCAATCGAACGATCCTGTGGTCTCTGCTTCGGCGCCCATTCGGTGCGCGTCGCGCAGTACTATTGATCCACTATCAGGCGGTTAAGCTGTGGTTCAAAAAGGCAACTTTTCGACCGTTTCGCACCGCTCCGGTCCCCAAAAAAGCAATTTCACGCGCGCGTCGCTGACATATATTTCTTGCGTAAGATCAAAGACGGGCGTCGCCAACGGTGTTTGTGTTTAATCTGAACCGCGAACACAGGAGTTGGGACAGATGCTGGAAATCTCGGCAAGAAAAATCGCACAGGTCGCCATGATGGGGCGCGAACTGAACCGGGCCGAGGGCGAATTGCGCGCCTTTGTCGACCGGATGAGCGAAGACGAGCAGGCCGAATTGGTGGCAGTCATGTGGATCGGCCGCGAAAGCTTTTTCGCCGAAGACCTGGCCGAGGCGATCGCCACCGCCAGGTCCGAGGCTTCAACCCCGTGCGCCGACTATCTGATCGGTACACCGCATATGTCGGACCATCTTGAGAATGGCTTGGATGCGTTGGGCATATCCGCTGAGGATGTCGAAAACGATCTGATGTGATCTTTGCTCAGGCGTTGGATTAATCCGTCCGAACGCCTGTGCCCACCGTCTCGTGTTCTGCGACTACCATTGGTTTAATAGCCGCAATTCCGTGACTTTGCATTTCTGACTAAAACCATAAATCAATCTTAATATGTCGTCCCTCATTCGTTAATGGGGAGCTCCTTTATCAGATATCAGAACGCAACTGAAATCGGACAAAAGGGAGAATGACATGGAACTCGTACAAACAACCAATACCCAGAACGGCTTTTTTGCGGGCCTGCTCTCTGGTTACGCCGAGAAGAAAGTCGAACATTTTCGCCGCAGGATCTACTCGCAGACGGTCCAAAGGCTGAACAGGTTGACTGACCGGCAGTTGGAGGACATCGGCGTCCCGCGCGACCAAATCCATCGCCGCGCCTTTCACAGTGTGTATCACAATCAACCTTTGCGACAGCAGGCCTGACACCTACAAGCGGAGCTTTCATTGTGGTTAGATAGCGAGGTTAATACTATGTTCGATACAATATCCACGAACGAAAAAGACGTCACAAGCAGTGCATTGCTGTTGTTTGACCGGGCGATGCGCATGCGCGCGATCAGTCAGGATATCGTGTGCGCTGCTCAGGAATTGAACCGTTTATCGGACCATGAATTGTCCGAGCTTGGCATCAATCGCACTGACGTCGAAGCTATCATCGCGCAGTATATCTAAGGTTCGGTGCCAGCTTAATACGCAACTGCATGAATTGGAAAGCCATCCCGCGATAGCAGGGTGGCTTTTCTGTTCGCCGCAGCACTCTGGACTTACCTGATTGCTTGTGGCTAGGTTGGCCTGAAATTACTTTAGGTTGATTTGGTGAACGCTCACTCTTCTGAAACAGCTGGGAAACGTCGTGCTTCAATTGTTCGCGTGCTGGCTGTGCTTGCGGTTGTGGCGATTGCGCCTGCCGTTTTCCTTGGCAAGAAAAATCAAGATCTGGTTGTTTCCTGCAGTTTGGGAGTGAAGACACCACAGCAAGCAGTGTCGGCCTGCGATACTTTGCTGACATGGATGGCGTGGACACCAGAGAGACGTTCATTGATGTACCGCAACAAGATGCGCATCCATATGATGCAACAGGATTGGGATGCCGCGCTGGAAGAAGCTGATTTGGCGATCGCAGAGACGCCTGATAGTTTTGTGCCTTGGTCTTGGAAGGCAAAAGTTCTTCAACAGGCGGGCGATGAAGCTGGCATGATGCAAGTGAGTGTGGAAGCTTTTCAGCGTCCGCCAAACACTTGGAGAAATAAGCGATCGAAGTACAAACAATTGTTCGCACTAAAATTGTATGAGGCCGTCGATGAAATTGCCGCCCAGTCAGTTACCCCCGAGGAAGTTGTTAAGGAGTTGCATTTTCAAGAAGCCTTGAAGTTGGTTCGGAACGATAAGCGATTCCCGAAAACGCACGCGGCATTTGTGAACCAAGCTATAGAGTTGCGTGACAGAGTGGTATCTGATTTGGATGATCACGAAACCAAGCGAGTGTTCCTTTGGAATTGTCGGATTCTGGGGCCGGCGTGCCCCGCGTTGTTTCCAGAGCGTCGGAAAAATTACTCGGAATTGAGTTGTGAAGATGCGGTTTCTGAGACCGAAAAGCTGTATCCAAAGGCGAAAGAGTTTTACCGGGAGCGCTATGGTTATGAGACTGCTTTAGAATATTTTTTGCAGGAAGAGCGTAACGGTGCTGTGACCGCAGCATCGAACTATCTTGTAGCTGTTCGTGGTGCTGACGTCGGAGACCCCATAGAGAACCCTCATGAGATCATAGTGACCGACCGCGTGTTCGATTGCTTCGCTGATGGCGAATTCTACAACTTTCAAATGGATGTCGATCCAGAGGACAAAAGGATGGCGAACGAAGTTTTCTTTACCCCGGAGTTACGCCGAAACCTTATCGATCTGGCATACGCGACCTTGAACAAGTGAGGCCGCTTTGTTCACAAACAGAGCGGTTTCACTTAATTTAGTTGGTATGATCGACGATCTGCAAATGCTGCGCCAGCTTGTCGATCTCAGCCATCCAGCCCTGCACCAGTTTCGGATCGCTGGGTGCTGCGTGAACGCCTGCCGGGATGGCGCGATTCAGGACCGCCTCAACCGCCAATGAAACCGGAATCGAAACCAGACGGGCCATGGCGGTGCCGCGCGCGTCGCCCCAGGCATCCATGACATAGGTTTTGTGCCAAACCTCTACGCCTTCTTTCTCGGCTTTCAGGCCCACGCATAGAACTACGCGGTCGGGCTCGCCCTCGTCATAGGCGTTCTCGTCCCAGAACTGATCCGACATCTCTTTCAGTCGGGCGTCGCCGTCGGGGCCGGATAATGTTTCGATTTCACGGAACACATCTGACCATGCGTCTGCCCAACCGTTCAGGCGCAGAGTCCCCCGGACGAATTCCTTTACCGGCCAATGCTGCTCAAAGTGGTATTGCTGCATGAAGGGCAGTGAGTCGCGATTTGGATAGACCTCGAAACTTTCGGGTGCCGGCAACGGAGCGACATAACTGCTGATCGCATCCCAGGGGCGCGCGACATCCAGCGGAGCATAATCGCGAATGGACTTCGACGGTGACCGTAGGGCTTTAAGTACGCCCAACGGTGACCAGCTGAATTTATAGCGGAACGGATTGGGATGCTTGGGGATGCCCCCGCAGTACGAGATGAAACTCAGGTGGTTTTGCGCGTCGAATGCGTCCGAGGCGCGATAATCGTCGATCAACGCGTGGGCCATCAGGTGATCAATGCCCGGGTCCAACCCAACCTCATTGACCAGCACCACGCCAGCTTCGCGGGCCTTGTCATCCAGCGCGCGCATCTCTGGCGCGATGTATGAAGACGAAACGAAATTCGCCTCTTTGGAAATGGCAAGTTCAGCCAACGGCACGTGCCAATCGCCCGGCAACATCGAAACGATCACGTCGCCTTTTGCCAGAACCGCACCCAGGGCGTCGATGTCGAAGGCGTGTATGTCGTCGGTCAGGTCGCCGATCTCGGCTTTGGCCTTTTCGACAGTCCGGTTCCAAACGGTGACCTTGTGGCCTTTTTCAATAAGCCGGCGTAAGCCGGGGATGGCTGACAAGCCGGTTCCGCACCAATGGATGGTCATTCGTTTGCTCCTTTCCAGCTCTTCAGCCGAATTTCAGTTTTGCAGTCACGATCGCGCCGACGAGAAGGATCGATATCACATTTCCAAGGATCAGCGGCCACGCTGCGATCATCAGCCCATAGACCAGCCACAAGGTAAGTGTCGTCAGGATCAGCAGATTTGCCGGTAAAGACAGGTCCTTGGTTTCGCGGCTGCGCCAGGTCTTCAGGGTCTGCGGCAACCAGCAGACGGTTCCCAGGACGGCAGCCGCACCTCCAATCAGATGTTCCATGGGTGACCTTGCCTAAACATGTTTGCGAAACTCGTTCCGCGCACGTCCCCACACGCCGTGTTCGATATCCGTGAGTGTTTGCAGCGAAGGCAAAAGCTGCGCGGCATAATCCTCGGAGCTTTCCACAGGCAGCATCGAGGGCAGATTGTCGATGGCCATCACATCCATCACGGGATCGGTTGCAACGCGCAAGGCAGGATGGTTCCAGGTCGTGGCCCGATCGTAGACTGGAACCGGATTGTAGTCGCTGTCCGGATCGCAGGCGACATCGCCGATGGCGGTCAGCGCGCGGGGCGCAGTCAGCGCCTCATGTGGGACAAAAACCGGGGTACCAGGGCGCGCGAAGATGCAGTTCAGGAACAGGTCGTGGTCCAGGATTTCTGGAAAAGGGCCGCCGCTGGCGGTTTCGGCCATATCCCATTTGGTAACATTGATACCCATCGCTTCGCACAGATCGGCAGCACCTGTGCCCACGCGGCCCAATGCGCCTATGACTATGGCACGAGGCCGCTCAACCCCGGTGTCGTCCAGTTCTGACAGCAGTTCCGCATTCAGTGCATTCTGGCTCGGATACACGCCGACCGGAGGACATTCTTCGCCGCGTTGCTGTGCCGCCCATGTCTTGAGCGTCACAGCAGCACCGGCATAACCCGCCCAATACCCAAAGGCGGCGACCCTACGTCCATCCTCATCCACGAGATATTCCAGATCGTAAAGCGTGCCGCCTCCGGCCTGGAAACGTTCCAGCAAAGCGCGGCCCGAGTGTTGCCCTTTGTAAGCATGTCCAAACATAATGTGGCGGTGGGACAGCGGTGTTCCGTCTTCAGGTAGTTCCTTTAACCCGAAGATGATTGCTTCAGCCGGGGCGTTCGGCCACGCGTTTTCGGGTGCGATTTCGCAGCCTGCATCCCTGTAGCCGTCGATCGGGATTGCGCGGACAGAACTTTCCTCGACAGTCACTTGAATGCCGGCTTCGATCAGGGCGGCGGCGCCTTTGGGGGTCAGGCCGACCCGTTCCTCGTTCGGGCGCTGTTCTGCCCGGACCCAGAGATGTGTCATCGAATTTCCTTTTGTCAGAGCATTCCAGCGGTACGGACCGACTGAACCGAGACGCGTGCCTCCATCGCCTCGCGAAAGGCAAGAATTTTTGGAAAGGCCGAGACATCGACGCCGTCACCTTCCAACCAGCTGCAGACAACGTAGAGATAGGCGTCTGCCAGCGAGAACGTCTCGCCCAGCACAAGCGGACCACGCAAGCCATTCGAAATGATGTATTCGCAGCACGCCGTCATCGTCTGAGGGACCTTGCCAGACATATCCTTCCAGCTGGTTTTCTTATCAGCCCAGCGATGCCCCCGCAGCTTATGGGCATGATTCACATGCATGGTGGAGGCCAGATAGTACATCACCTCGCGCATTCGGGCCGCCATGACCGGATCATCCGGGATAAGCCCGGCTTGCGGAGCAACTGCTGCGATGTAGTCCAACAGTGCACCAGTCTCGGTCAATATGCCGCCATCTACTACCAGCGCCGGGACCCGACCTTTTGGATTGATCTGTTTATAGGCCGGTTTTGTCTGTTCACCCTCGGCAAAGTCCAGGCGGATCGCCTCGTAATCCAGCCCGGCCTCTTCTAACGCAATCGCAACAGCGACCGAAATCGTGCGGGGGGCATAATATAGCTGCATCAGGAGGCCTCCGAATGGTTACAAGTGGGTCTGAGCGAAGTGCCGGTCAGGGGTTTCAAGATGCGGAACGGCATTGAACAGAACCGGACTCAGCTGTGTGCCAATCGGGTGCAGACGATGCATCGACGTGTTCATGATGGCAAGGGCCACGCGCGCCATCGAAGGGATGTCCAGCCCCATTGCCTGCCGCACAACCATCGAGATCAACCCGCCAGACGTGACGATGATCGCTGGCCCGCCTTCGGTTCCGATGTCGTGTAACGCGTCAGAGACGCGGGATTCGAATTGCTCAAAAGTCTCGGGCGTGTCCTTTATTTTGCCGTCGGCCCAGGTGGCAAAGGTTCTGGGAAGATGCTCGACAAACCCTTCGCGATCTGTAGGGATCTCGACCCCGTGTTGCTGCTGAAACAGCTCCGCCAGAGTGAAATACTCGATCTCGTTCAGGCGGGCGTCACAGACCGGATCGGACAGGCCCATGCTCGCCGCAGTTTCCAGGTGCCGCGTCAGCGTACCGCAATAGACTCGCGGATGGTGGGCGCGCGTGTCCCGCAGGTGGGCGCCCAGCCAGCGCGCCTGCTGATGCCCCAGTTCGCTGAGCTTGTCATAGTTTGCTTCGTCCCGCGCGGCCGTGTTGGCCTGCCCGTGACGCACCAGTGTGATATGCGACATGATGATCCCTCTTGCGTCGAAGTCTTAGGGCAGGTTCCTGGCTTGGGCCAGAGGTGTTTCGCCGCCGTCGCACAAAAATCTGATTTCAGGACTGTATGCGGCTGGCGTCGTTACGCTATGGTCAGCCGAAACATCAGGGATGAGGGATGCAATGGCCATTGACGAAAACCGATTTCTGGCTGACCTGCACAAGCTGCGCACGTTCGGGGCTTCGGGTGTAGGAAAAGGCGTAGTACGCCCGGCATATTCCGCCGCTGATATCGCGTCGCGCCACTGGTTGGCCGAACAGATGGCAGAGGCCGGTCTGCAACCGCATTTCGATCCCGTGGGCAACCTGTTTGGCTTGGCACCGGGGCCGTCTCTTCTGATGGGCTCCCATTCAGACAGCCAGCCCGAGGGCGGGTGGCTGGACGGTGCGCTGGGGGTCATTGCCGCGCTTGAGGTCGCCCGTTCCAGCGACCGCCCAATCTCGGTCGTGAGTTTCCAGGACGAAGAAGGCCGGTTTGGAGTCACAACCGGATCGGCCGTCTGGTCCGGCGGTTTGCCCCTGGAGAAGGCAGACGTGTTGACGGATGCCACAGGCGTCAGCTTTGCCACCGCGCGGTCATCCATGGCAGACTTGGCACAAGGTTTTGTCGATCCTGCCCAGTTCAGTGGATTTGTCGAAATGCACATCGAACAGGGCCCTTCGCTGGATGTGCAAGGTGAACAACTTGGTGTCGTGACAGATATCGTGGGCATCCGGGATATGGTCATTGAATTTGACGGCCAGCAAAACCATGCGGGCACGACGCCTATGCACCTTCGTCGCGACGCGCTTCAGGCCATGTCGCTATTCAATACAAAGATTAATGACAGGTTTCGGAATGTCGTCACGCCGCAGACCGTATGGACAATAGGCCGGGTCGACTTGCATCCAAACGCGTCGTCCATCGTGCCGGGTCGGGTTCGGTTCTCGATGCAATGGCGCGACGGCGATGCCGGGCGTCTTGAGCGTATGGAAGACATCATCCGCACTACAGCACGGGAAGTGGCCGAGCAAATTGACATAGAGCTGCACTTTGGAAGGATGTTGGGATTAGAGCCGGTTTCGATGGACTCCACCTTGCGTCACGCGTTGGAAGTCGGGGCAGAAATGGTCGCCCCTGGCAAATGGCGGCTGATGCCATCTGGGGCGCTGCATGATGCGACCAACGTCTCTCGGTTAATGCCGGTGGCAATGTTGTTTGTGCCTTCAATCGGTGGAATCAGCCATGACTTCGCCGAGGATACTGCCGAGGCCGATCTGGTCGCAGGATTGCGCGCGTTGGATCATGCTGTGGGTAAGTTATCCGGATCGGACGGATAAACGTTCAGGCAAAATACAGATTTGAAAAGGCAATATCGGTTGCTACCACGAAGTGGTGTGCAAAGCATCATGTAGTGCGATGCTGTCAGAACAAGTGGCCGGCCCATAGATGTTGCGTAACGGAAAAATGTTTCCTATAGGAATTATTCTGATGCATGCATCCGTATACAAGCCGATCCGGGACAATTTTGTGAGTGCCGATGACCGCCGTCGAGCTGCGAAAACCAGGAATTCCTCACCGCTGCGCGGGTGCTGGGTCACGGGCCCATTGCAATATGCTCGGCATCCTTCAAACTGACGCTCATTCCTTTGACCATCCAAAATGAAAAGGTAGCCGATATGAGTTCACCGAAGCGCACGCCGTTGTATGACTTGCATGTTGAGTTGG
>NZ_JBWVBF010000003.1:0-800183 GCF_057221115.1 Ruegeria sp. HKCCD6426
TCATCGACCCGTCTTGCGGCGGTAATCCCATCGAACTGACCGAAGAAAACCTGACCACGCTGTTTAAGGCAGTATTGTGATCAGCCGATCATTGTGCAAGTAACGCCACCGGCCCGCATTTTGGGCCGGTTTTCTCTGCTCGAAAGGTCCGGATGTGACACCGTTTGTCATCGCCATCATTTTGACGGCAGCGCTGCTGCACGCGGTTTGGAATGCGATTGTCAAAACCGCGGCCGACCGGACGACGACTCTGGGTCTTGTAGCGTTGGGTCACGTCATACCTGCAACGGTCATGATTCTGTTGCTGCCGCTGCCCAGTGCGGAGAGTTTTCCATATATCCTGATCTCGACCGTCGTGCATTTCGGGTATTACTACATGCTGGGCAAGGCGTATCAGCATGGGGATCTAAGCGTCGTCTACCCAATTGCCCGGGGCGTTGTACCGGCGCTTGTGGCTTTGTGGGCTTTGCTGTTGGTGGGCGAAGTGCTGCCGTTGCAAGCCTGGGGCGGGATCGCGTTGATCGCGGTTGGCATCCAACTGAGCAGTTGGAAGGCCCTGCGGTCTGGCGTCGGGCTTTGGGCCTTTGGTTTTGCTCTTGGCACGGGCTTTTGTATATCGATCTATTCGGTCGTTGATGGCGTCGGCGTGCGGCTGTCCGGCAACACGCTCAGTTACTGGGCTTGGGGCGCGTTCCTGCACGTGTTCATCGCTGGGTTCATCGGCATTCGGAAAGGGAAGACTCTGGCCGCGCTTTCCGCCAAAACGTGGATGCTCGGTATACTGGGTGGCCTGGTGTCAATGACGGCCTATGGACTGGTGCTCTATGCTAAGAACTTTGCCCCGCTGGGCGCAGTTTCGGCGCTCAGGGAAACCTCGGTTGTTTTTGCTGCTCTGATTGGCTTTGTCTTCCTGAAAGAGGGCTATTGGATGCGGCGGCTGGGTTCTGCGGTATTGATGGCAGTCGGAGTCGCTCTGATCGGTATGGCCGTCTGAAACCAGCGTCCGCAACAGGCAACCTTGCTGATCGCGCCCTTCGTCTCGCATATTAGGTGTGACTGACGAGGGAGCGCATTTCATGACCAAAGAGATTGTTCTGATCCACGGCGCTTTTGCCGGGCCGTGGTGCATGGAGCGTTACGCGGGTTTCTTCCGCAACCGGGGTTGGACGGTACACACCCCGGCGCTGCGCTATCACGACGGAGACCCAAAGGCCGAGCCTGATCCCGGTCTGACCAATACCAGCGTCCTGGACTATGCCAATGATATTGCGGATTTCGTTCAGGGACTCGACAGCAAGCCGGTCATTCTGGGCCACGCCATTGCGGGTGTGGTGGCGCAGCAGGTGGCTTCCCGTGGGTTGGCTAGCGCTATCGTTCTGATCAACCCCAACGCGCCGTGGGGCACGCTGCCGGAAACCGATGACGAGCGCGCCGTGCCGCGCGCACTGATGGAGGGCGGAGCGTTCTGGAAACAGCCCATGCGGGTCGAGTTCGATCTGATGGCCCCCTTTGCGCTCAATAAAATGCCCGAGGCGCAACAGCATGGGGTATTCGACCGTCTGGGCGCCGAAAGCGGGCGGGTGATGTTCGAGATGTTCTTTTGGATGTTCGACGACCACCACGCGATGAAGGTCGATATCGACAAGGTCGACTGCCCGGTTCTGATCGTGTCAGGCACCGAGGACCGAGCCGTGAACCCCAATACCTGCCGCGCGCTGGCCAAACTGTACGGAGACCGTGCGTCCTTCCTGCCCGTGGAAAACCACGCGCATTTCCTGTTCATGGAACCCGGCTGGGAAAAACCTGCCGGGCAGATTGCCGTTTGGCTGGACGAGAAGGTAGGCTAGGGCGCCCACCTGCCCATCCTCTCAGTTATTGGTCGAGAAGGTGCTCTGCGGTTTCCATTTCAGAGTGCCGTCGCTTTCGCGATGACAGCGCAGCAGACGTTCCTGGATCGTGCGGACCGTTTCGGTGACAGTGTTATCGCCGGTCAACAGGACAAAGGAGTCTTGTGAATAGGCCATGCCGTCGTAATAGCAGAACCGCGTCTCGGCGCCGTCCGGAATGGGAGAGGCAGTGGTCAGTGTCTGTTGCGCGGTTGCTTGGCTGGCCAGCAGGGCAAAAGCCAGCCCGAGGGTTAGTGTTTTCATGTCGTCCTCCCGTTCGAATATCTGTTCGTCTCATTGGGTCTTGGACGCTCGGAACCTCAAATTTCGTTCTTGGATGACGGGTTGAGGGTAAGTGTGAACGAGATCAACGGGTTAGGCAAGAGGTGTGTTTGCGTGCGGCTTGTAGAGATGTTCCTCACCTACTACCACAGGCGTGATGCTAGGCGTCATGCACGTGCCCCACTCGCCCCCAATAGGCTGATAGATTATTTGAATAATCCTCGAGGTTATGGTCGTTCTTCATCGCGCAGGGTCGTAATAGCAGATAAGGGGTACCCATCGAATACATCCCGAGCGGTCATATCATACCGTTCCCAAGTGGCGTTAATTACAGTGTCCAAAATAGCCTCTTGTTTCAGAACATAGTTCTGTAGCTATCCCTCGCTGAATTAGGTCTTGGGAGAGGTATTTGAGGTGCCGAGAAGCAAAGCTGGGGCCGCTAAAAGCGCACAAAATGGTTTTTGATGTATGCGAACTTCTACTGTCTCGGACGGTCAAGGCACCAACAGACACACAAGCAAGATACTTACCGACAATGTATTCCTTCAGTGGGTCGGGATTTGGATGCAGCCCCCACAGACGAAAAGCTTGCCCATCATCAAAAAAGACCTCACCGTAGGAAGATACTCCAATCACATTTTTTCGGAAATCCGGGCTTGGGAAGTACATTTCTGCAAATCCTTGAGATCCAAAACTGAAGGATAATAGCAATGAAACCATCGGTAGAAGCCCCTGTCTCGCAAGCGGTGCTTTGTATCTCATTATCTTGTGACCTCTTTTGGAAATGGAACAAGCGTACGGCAATCTTCAGGAAATCCGAGGCGAGCTCTCCAGATGGTAGGGTTTGATCTGGCAAGAACGCATGAAGTTATTCCACGCTATTAAATACGCATCCAGATCGACTCACCCTGAATCCGATCCACCAAATTCCGGCGCTGAAGACCTAGGCGGTTAAACATCCAACTCCTCAACAAACCGCGCGTTCTCCTGAATGTACTGGAACCGCAGTTCGGGTTTTTTGCCCATCAGGCGCTCGACTAGATCGCCGGTCTCGCCGGGTTCGTCCTCGTCGATGGTGACGCGGATCAGTTTGCGCGAGGCCGGGTCCATCGTGGTCTCTTTCAGGTCCTTGGCGTCCATCTCACCCAGACCTTTGAAGCGCGAGACGTCGATCTTGCCCTTGCCGCCCAGACCTTTCTCAAGCCACTCGTCGCGCTCGGTCTCGTCCAGACAATAGACGCGCTTGGCGCCTTGGGTCAGGCGATAGAGAGGCGGGCAGGCGAGGTACAGGTGGCCCGCGTCGATCATCGGGCGCATCTGGGTAAAGAAGAACGTCATCAGCAGCGAGGCGATATGCGCCCCGTCCACATCTGCATCCGTCATGATGATGATCTTGTCATAGCGCAGGTCGTCGACGTTGAACTTGGTGCCAAGCCCTACACCCAGCGCCTGAGTCAAATCGCTGATCTCGGCATTGGTGCCCAGCTTGGAACTGGCCGCGCCCAACACGTTCAGAATCTTGCCGCGCAGGGGCAGCAGGGCCTGTGTCTTACGATTGCGACCCATTTTTGCGGAACCACCCGCAGAATCGCCCTCGACGATGAATAATTCCGTGCCGTCCCGTGTTGAACTAGAGCAGTCCACCAGCTTGCCGGGAAGACGAAGTTTCTTAGTGGCGGATTTGCGTTGTGTTTCCTTCTCGGCCCGTCTGCGCAGACGTTCCTCGGACCTCAGGATGAGGAAGTCGAGAATGGCGCCGGCGGACTTCGTGTCTGCGGCCAGCCAGTTGTCGAAATGGTCGCGGACCGAGTTTTCGACCAGCCGTTGTGCTTCGACCGTGGCAAGGCGGTCCTTGGTCTGGCCGACAAACTCGGGCTCACTGATAAAGCACGACACCAGCGCGCAGCCGCCGGTGATCAGATCTTCACGTGTAATCTGCGCGGCCTTCTTGTTGTTGATCAACTCGCCATAGGCTTTGATCCCCTTAAGGACAGCGGCCCAGAAACCTGCGACATGCGTCCCGCCTTCGGGCGTAGGGACGGTGTTACAGTAGGACTGGATGAACCCGTCGCGCGAGGGCGTCCAATTGATCGCCCATTCGACCTTGCCGGGGGTGCGGAATTTCTCCTGAAAGTCCACGGTGCCAGCGAAGGGCTGATCGGCATAGGTAGACGAGCCGTTCATCGTTTCCTTTAGGTAATCCGACAGACCGCCGGGGAAGTGGAAGCTGGCCTCGGTCGGCGTCTCGCCGTCATCGATGGCAGACTTCCAGCGGATTTCCACGCCCGAGAACAGGTAGGCTTTGGAACGGATCGATTTGAACAGACGAGCCGGTTTGAACTTGTGATGGCCGAAGATTTCAGCATCGGCATGGAAAGTTACGGTTGTGCCTCGCCGGTTCGGCGCTGCGCCCACTTTTTCGACCGGGCCTTGTGGAATTCCACGCGAGAACCGCTGTTCGAAAAGCAGTTTGTCGCGGGCCACCTGCACGACCATCGAATCCGACAGCGCGTTGACGACCGAGGCGCCCACGCCATGCAGGCCGCCCGAGGTCTGATAGGCTTTGCCCGAGAACTTGCCGCCCGCGTGCAGGGTACACAGGATCACCTCAAGCGCGGATTTGTCCGGGAACTTTGGATGCGGGTCGATCGGAATACCGCGGCCGTTGTCACGCACGGTCAGGGCATAGTCTTCGTGCAATTCCACCTCGATCCGATTGGCGTGACCGGCGACGGCCTCATCCATCGAGTTATCGAGGATTTCGGCCACCATATGATGCAGTGCACGCTCATCGGTGCCGCCGATATACATGCCGGGGCGTTTGCGGACCGGTTCCAGCCCTTCAAGCACCTCAATAGAAGAGGCGTCATAGGCGGCGGTGGCGCTAGGCGTCAACAGATCGTCGGGCATGGGTGCTGCTCTTGTTTTTGAGTTTCCCCTATTATGGCAGGTGATGTGGTCCGGGGGAAGAGGGGCGCGAGGTGTTGTGGAGAACCAGCAGCGAAATGCTTTGCCGCGTGAAAGACCTTGCTGTCAAAGAGTATTTAGTCCCCCAGCTCCTTGATCAGAAGCTTCGCACCGCAGATGCCAATTATTGTACAGTGAATTTTCCGGCTCAAGCCATTCTGATTGGATTCTCAGCCTTGTGAAACAGGTCTTAAGTGATTTGGAAACGTGAGACAGCATGTACCTGGAAATTGTGCCCGTAAGTTCCAAGTATGTCGCAGGAATTCGAAAGAAAGGTCAGCCGCACAACCTAGTCAGGATGCGCGGTGAACTGGTTTAGTGCGACTCCACCGGGCCGTTGTTAACAGAGGAGGCTCGCGACCGGTCAACTGTTGGGCTAGGCTCTGTTTCCACACCGGCGTCCTGGGGTTTTTTGAACGGATACACGAGCTGCCCCACATAGTTTTCTGGAATCTCTTCGTCGACGCCGTAACGCTCTGGCATATGTTCCGGCATGTGGGCCGTTCCGAAAACGATGTCCCAAAAGGAAAGCTGACCAGCAAAATTCTTGTCATAGGCTTCGCGGTGGTTCGAGTGATGCCAGTGATGAAACTGAGGCGATGCGAAAAACCACTTCAGCGGCCCAAAATGCACCCGGATGTTGGAATGCAGCAGAAGTGCATGCCATTGGTAGATCACTCCTGAAACTATTATTGCAGCTTCCGAAAACCCAAGCACAAAGATCGGAACAAGGGATGTCCCTTTTACTATGACCTGATCGACCGGGTGAACCCGATAGGCGGCCAGCCAGTCCAGTTCTTCGCTGCTGTGGTGTACAGCGTGAAACCGCCAAAGAATAGGGACCGTGTGCATAAGACGATGGGACAAATAGAATCCGAGGTCGGCGATGATAATGACTGCAGGGATTTGCACCAACAAGGGAAGACCGCGAACGGATTCCTGCCAAGAGTTGGGAAGCGCTGCGGTCCCGAACAGAAATGCGGCATAGATAACGCCAAAAAGGCCGATCCGTATTACTATGCCAGAGAAGAAGAAGTGCAGAACATCCGTGGACCAACCGCGTCTGAAGAACTTGGCCTTTTCATGGATGGGCAGCACATGTTCCAGCGGTACGAACACCAGAAGGAACAGAAGGAAAGAGCGGATATCAAACCATTCGAGGATCATGTCACGCCTCTAATAGATTCCAGGAAGAAGTCTGTGTCGGGCGAGTTCCGAATATGCCGGATCAGTTCCCAGGAGCCGCTCTTCGGCACGAATGCGCCAAAAGAAGAGGCCCCAGCACAGGCCAAGCACGATCGCGTTGTTGACAGTCGGCCCTGCCAGCAAAAGCCCCGCTTGTGAGATCATGTAACCCGTATACATTGGATGCCTAACTAGCTTATAAACTCCGGACGCTTTGACGCCGCGATTGGCGGCGACGACGCCGAAACTACGCCTCAGCGTTAGTTTCGCGGTGACGTGGATAGCTAGGCCAACAATCAATAGTCCTGTGACTACGGTCGGATCCACGATTGGATTGCCGCTCGTGGGGCCAAAAAGCAGGGCAAGAAACGTTCCGGCAAAACCTATCAACCAATCATCCACGCGCGTGCTGATTGCTTCGGTGCTTCTTCTCAAAAGGATGAACATCATCACGATGAGTTGGTCTGCAAGGTAGAACAGCGTGACAGTAGAGCCCGTCTCGAGGTATCCGTTAACCATTCTGTAGGCAAAAAATGAGAATACGACGCACAACAGATATTTCTCAAACGTATCCAGGAACGTTGGTCGTTGACGAAGAAATTCTGTAAACATTTGTGTGCTTTCGCTCAAAAAGTGCCGTTGGCTCGTTACCTGCCGCAGAAATTTGTTCGATTTATGGCGCTGGATTATGGTGCAATTTGTTTCTCGGCATTGTTGCGATTGAAGCCCGATTTTCGTTTCGCGCCATGAAAAGAGACGTTCTGGGATGCGATTGCACAGCGCGCGAGGCGCCAATTTCCCTGCGCCGGTATCATATTGATTGACAGGGTTTAATTGTGCGAATTGGATCGTATCCAACACAGCTTCTGCAGCGACATGCCTTCGCTTCGAGGGTTCGGTAAACTCCGTCCCGGCCTGAAGCCGGTGAAGTGTTGATAGAAGCTGGAAGAAGACCCAGGTCACCTTTGACCTGACAAAAATGTCTTTCAGAGGCAAAGGAAGGAGACCCGATGAGCTGGATCAAGACCATTCCGTTTGAAGAGGCAACGGGCAAGCTTAGAAAACTCTATGACCGGGTCACAGGCCCGGGCGGCAATGTGGACAACATCATGATGGTGCATTCTCTGCGCCCACATTCGATGGAAGGCCATATGGGGATGTATAAAAACGTCTTACATCATTCTGCCAATCAGATCCCAAAGTGGTTTCTCGAGGTTTTGGGCGTTTGGGTCAGCGCGCTGAACCGGTGCGAGTACTGTGTCGAACACCATTTCAACGGGCTGCAGCGATTGCTGGGCGACAAGGAGCGCGGTAACGCCATTCGAACAGCGATTGAACACCGTGAACCGTGCGAGGCGCCATTGGATGCGGCGCAAATTGCTGCGATGGAATATGCACGAAAGTTGACAGAAGCACCGGCGGATCTGACTGAATCGGACGTTCAGGCTCTTCGTGATGCGGGTTGGGATGACGGTGAGATCCTCGAGATCAATCAAGTGTGTTCCTATTTTTCTTACGCAAACCGTACCGTGTTGGGATTGGGGTGTTCAACCAAAGGGGACATATTGGGCTTGTCTCCCAACAATTCGGATAACCCCGAAGATTGGGGGCATCGCTGAAGGCGGAAAACTGGCCGGTCGAGGCGGAAGCTTGCTGTGGGATTGGTGAGCGAGTTTCCCTTCGAGAGTACGCTTGAAGCTGGATGAATGGTGCGCGCTGTTTTCGCATGGCACCGGATCGCGTGGACTGTCGGTTCGTGTTGTGAGATGGAACTCGGCCTATTTTGACTTTCCGATGGCATAAGTCTCACTTTGAAATAAATCAGATCTTCTCTTGTCTCGGGCAAATGGCGGCCCTAAGGCTGGCGGGATGAACAAGGTGATGACATATCCGGCTCATTTTCGAGCCATAGCGGTGCTGGGGCTGCCGCTAATCGGTGGGCATCTCGCGCAGTTTGCGATCGGGTTGACCGATACCATCATGCTGGGTTGGTACGGTGTCGAGGCGCTGGCCGCCGTGACGCTTGCCAGCAGCTATTTCTTTGTTTTGTTTCTATTCGGCGCAGGTTTCGGATTGGCCGTCATGCCAATGGTCGCCACCTCTGCCGCGGAAGAAGATGAGACCAGCATTCGACGCTCGACACGAATGGGGCTGTGGCTGTCCTTGCTTTATGCGACTGTGATGATGCCACTGCTGTGGTGGTCCTACCCGATTCTGATCGGGTTGAAGCAAGAGCCCCAAGTTGCTGAAACTGCATCGGAATATCTGAGGATCGCCGGATGGGGGTTGTTTCCAGCATTGCTGGTGATGGTGCTAAAGTCTTATCTGGCAGCGCTGGAGCGGACGCAGATTGTCTTGTGGATCACTGTGCTGGCCGCGCTGGTTAATGGGGTTACCAATTACGCTCTGATCTTTGGTAACTGGGGTGCGCCCGAATTAGGGGCCGCCGGTGCGGCTATTGCTTCAGTCGTGACGCAAGTTGTCTCGCTGATATGTGTGGTGATCTACGCGGTTCGAGCATTGCCCGAGCACAGTCTGTTCCAACGTTTCTGGCGCCCGGACTGGGAAATGTTTTTCAGCGTATTGCGGCTGGGTATTCCGATCGGTCTGACGACTTTGGCCGAAGTGTCGTTATTTGCGACCTCCGCCGTGATGATGGGCTGGCTGGGGCAAGTGCCACTGGCAGCACATGGAATTGCGATGACTCTTGCGTCTGCGACGTTCATGGTACATCTCGGCCTTTCCAACGTGGCAACGATCCGGGCGGGCAATGCTCTGGGCCGGCGTGACCGAGCGCATTTGGAAAAAGGGGCGATCGCTGTTACAGGTATGTCTTTGGTGATGTCCTTTATGGCGATCGTGTTGTTCCTGACTTGCGCCGAGCCGCTGATTTCGCTGTTTATCGAGTCAGATAATCCACAGCGTCCACTGATCTTGGCGATCGGGACCGGCCTTCTGGCAATGGCTGCTCTGTTTCAGTTGGTAGACGGCGCACAGGTCATCGCGCTGGGTCTGTTGCGCGGACTGCAGGACGCGAAGATACCATTGGTCATGGCTGCGCTCAGCTACTGGGGCGTAGGAATTACAGCCTCTTATTTTTTTGGATTCGTCCAGGAAATGGGCGGGATCGGTGTCTGGTTGGGCCTTGTCCTTGGCCTCGCCTTTGCGGCGGTATTGCTCATGGCTCGTTTCTGGTTGAGGTCCGTCCGCGGAATTCCCGTTCCTGCGGAATAACCCGATCCCGTCTCAGTCTTTGTTCAAACGATCAGCCTTTTTGCGAACCAACACAGTGCGTAGGTCGTGCATTGCCATCAACAGCCGGTCAGTGACGTCCTCCAGTTGATCGTCCGAAGCCTTGGACTGTGCCCATTGAGTTGTCCGGTTCAGATGATCCACCGCGCGATGAATGTCATCGATGTCCCGCATTTCCAACAGGGTTCTGCGCTCGTCCATCCAACGGGCGATCTCTGCGGATTCGGCCGACGTCAGAACATGTTGTCCGTGAGGTTTGACCTCTCCATTGCGGATGTTGAGAACGGCAATCTGGTTCAATTCGATCCGCTGCTGACGGTTTTCTGTATCGACCCTGAACACGGCTGCACCATTCTCGCGCACGCGAAAGTAAAACTCAGGCAGTTCTGCAGTCATGTGTTCCTCCGTGGTCAGGTCAATTCGGCGCAAAACCGTTGGATACGGGTGCAAGCCTCTTTCAACGCCTCATCGGAAGTTGCATAGCTGACCCGGAAATTGGGCGACAGACCAAAGGCCGCGCCAAAGACTATAGCCACATCTGCCTCTTCCAGAAGTGCGTTGGCGAAGGTTTCATCCGAATCGATGATGGTTCCAGCGGGCGTCGTCTTGCCGATCAGGCCAGCGATGGAGGGATAGACATAAAAAGCGCCTTCTGGTGTAGGGCAGGTAATGCCTTCAATCCGGTTTAGCATTTCGACAACCAGGTCGCGACGGCGTTTGAAAATGTCCGCGTTGGGGGCCAGAAACGCCTGCGTGCCATTCAGCGCCTCGACCGCAGCCCATTGGCTAACCGAGCAGGGGTTCGACGTCGATTGCGACTGGATCTTGCGCATCGCCGCGATGATCTCGACCGGGCCGGCTGCATATCCAATGCGCCAGCCGGTCATGGCATATGCTTTGGACACGCCATTGCAGGTGAGCGTCCGGTCATAGAGCTGGGGTTCGACCTCGGCGGGCGTGCAGAATTCAAATCCGTCATAGGCCAGATGCTCGTACATATCATCAGACATTATCCAGACATGTGGATGACGTATCAGGACCTCGGTAAGCGCCTTCAGTTCGTCTCGGCTGTATCCGGCTCCTGTCGGGTTGGAGGGCGAATTGAAAATGAACCACTTGGTTTTGGGCGTGATCGCCGCCTCTAATTGCTCAGGTGTCAGCTTGAAATTGTTTTCCAGAGTGGTTTCAACCACGACCGGAGTCCCCCCGGCCAGCAATACCATATCTGGATAGCTGACCCAGTAGGGCGCAGGGATGACGACTTCGTCACCGTCATTCATCGTTGCCATCAGGGCATTGTACAACGTCTGCTTGCCACCCGTTCCGACGGAAATCTGGGCAGGTGTGTAATCCAACCCGTGATCACGCTTCATCTTGGCGCAAGCCGCCTGTTTCAGCTCGGGAATGCCGTCGGGTGCAGTGTACTTCGTTTTGCCAGCCGCGATTGCCGCTACGGCGGCGTCCTTGATGTTCTGGGGAGTGTCGAAATCCGGCTCACCTGCGCTCAGACCGATGACATCGCGCCCTGCCGCTTTCAACTCGGCTGCTTTCGCGGTCATGGCAATCGTCGGAGAGGGTTTGACGCGCGACAGTGTCGCAGACAGGAAGGTCATGGCGGCCTCGGTTTGTAAGTTGGTCCGGACTGTCATAGGGTGCGCCAGAAATACGATCAAGTCATACAGGCTACATGTGCAGGAGACCCCAATGAACGACGAAACGGACTGGTTCGGGCCGAACGCGGCGACATTCGGGGATCGTGTAGCGGGCGCGCGTGAGGCCACAGGAATGACGCAGACACAATTGGCCCGTCGCCTGGGCGTCAAGAAAGCCACCGTCGTCGGATGGGAAGATGATGTGTCTGAACCCCGGGCAAACAAGCTTTCGATGATGGCCGGTATGCTCAACGTCTCGATCATGTGGTTGCTCACAGGCGAGGGTGAGGGCACGGATGCCCCGAATGCGATCAGTGACGGAAATACTGACCTGGCGCCTCTGGTTGCCGAGATGCGTTCCATTCGGGGGGAAATGCGTGCCAGCTCCGAACGGTTGGCGCGCGTTGAAAAAGCTTTACGCCAAAAACTGGAAGAAAGCGAATGACCGAGCCGCGCGAAACGCGGATTAAACGCATGAAAATGCGTTCAATGCGGCGTGGGATCAAGGAAATGGATCTGATCCTGTCTGCTTATGCCGATCGCAATCTGAACACGATGGATCTGGCCCAGTTGGATACTTACGACGCGCTGTTGCACGAAAACGATCAGGACCTTTATCAATGGGTTACAGGTCAGGCTGCTGCACCAGAGCCCTTTGCAGAGCTGATCGCTGAAATCGCGGAAACCTTTCAAAAATAGACTAAAATTCGGCTTAACCGATTTTTCGGGAATTCGCGTCATCTTGTCTGCAACGGCGCGATGAATCGGAGGATCGTATGAGTTTGGAAATGCAGGTCTCCGCGCAGGGGATAAAGGGGTACATGTCCAGCTACCTAGAGGCTTTGGCGCTGGTCGAGCGCCTGCACAGGTTGCTGCTGGACGTCATAAAGGACGAGTTCGAACGCGTTGGTGTTCTGGAAATCAACGCGGTGCAGGCTCTGCTGCTGTTCAATATCGGTGATCATGAAGTCACCGCAGGAGAGTTGAAAAGCCGCGGGTATTATCAGGGCAGCAACGTCAGCTATAATCTCAAGAAGCTGGTCGAGATGGGGTACATGCACCATCAGCGTTGTGAGATCGACAGGCGTTCGGTTCGCGTCCGGCTTACACCGCGCGGGCGGGAAATCCGGGACATCGTATCCGATCTGTTTGCCCGCCACGCAGAGGGCCTGCAAAGCCGGGGCGTTCTGGGCATCGAAGGGATTGAGGATATCACTGGATCGCTGCGTCGCGTGGAAAGATATTGGACCGACCAGATCAGGTATATTTATTGAGTTTCATCGCGCCTCCGGGCTGAGTTCCGATAGGACTAGCCCTTCCAACTCTTTAATCAGCTTGCGCGTCATTGCGTCTTCATACGCTTCAAAACCCAAGGCGACCTCGACAAAGGCTCCTGGACCCAAAATGACCCATGCATTATAATAGGCAGACAATTCACCGACCTGGACGTATCGTTTATCGCCGTGTGACGGGTCATCGGCACCGATCACCAACCCGTTGATCGTGATGCCAGATCGGTTCAAGGTCTTTTTGACGTCGCGTGGATGGGCCCCAAGGTTGTGCTTGCCGTCGCCGGACAGATCCAACGTGCGCTTCCAGCAATCGGATTGTCCGGCCAAAAGCTCAGCCCCAAACACCATCGCAGAGCCAACAGCAGTGCCCTGTGGGGCTGCAGACCGCGTTACCGAGTTCAGATGTTGGGCGACCTCCTGCAACTCCGACGCAGAAACGATTTCTGTCCAGTTTACAAGGATGCGCTGATGTCCAGTTTCGCTCCACTCAAAAACTGCGAGACGAACGGGTGCGTCGGATCCAGATACGATCAATTGCTGAACCTCAGGGCGGCGTAAAGCGGCCGCTAACCCATCGAGTTGCAGGCGGTATTCCTGACTGTCGACCGATCCAGACACATCCAGTCCCAAGGCCAGTGCCTGACGGCATTCGGCCCAAACCGGACAAGCCATCAGGCTGAAAAGAAGGGCCAGCAAACGGATCAATTTGGATGACCTGGCGGTATTGCACTCAATTCAATCGCGTTTAGTTCCCGTTCCAGTTTCCTGCGCATGGCGCGCTCGAAATCATCGAACCCATCTGCGATTTCCAGAAACGCTCCGGGGCCGCGCAACACATTGTTTTCGAAGAACGGGATCAAATACAGCTCGCCCTCAAAATCGGCAGCATTGATGACTAGGCCGTTCACGACAATGTCGTCAAATGGAAAGTGCTTGTAGGCTATGCGTGGTCCATAACCATCGTTGTTCGATCCATCCCCAGACAGATCTATGGTTTGAAAAAGGCAATTGGGTGCCTGCTGCATCAGGGTGGCGCCAAATGCCAGAGCATATCCCATTGCCGTAGCTGAACCGCTGTCCGAGCGGACGGATTGCGAAATGAGTGAAGATGCATGGATCAGGTCGTAGTCGTCGTCAATCATCTTCCAGTCGAGAATAACCCGCTGGACTTCGCGTCCACTCCATTCATAGACCGCCAGAGCAACAGGCGACGAGGATGAGAAAAATGCGTCTTGAACCTCAGGTGCGATCAGTGCTGCCGCAAGACCCTGCCGCTGTAACACATCCTCATTAGCGTCGACCGAAGTTGAAATGTCTATTGCCAGAGCGAGAGCGAGACGACAGGTTTCAGCCTGAATAGGGCCGGCCATTACGGCCAGCCCAAAGGATGCCAGCCAGCGGATCACCAGGTGCCGGTGCTTTCCATGCTGGCCCATGGTTCGGCCGGTTCCAGGGCCGCGCCGTTTTGCAGCAGTTCGACCGAGATATTGTCGGGTGACCGGACAAAAGCCATGCGTCCGTCGCGCGGCGGGCGGTTGATGACAACACCATTGTCCTGAAGGTGCTGGCAGGTGTCGTAGATATTGTCGACGCCGTAGGCGAGGTGCCCGAAATGACGGCTGTCGCTGGGCAATTCGTCGTCACCATCCCAGTTGTATGTCAACTCGATCGGCGCATCTTCCTGACCTGGAGGGGCCAGAAACACCAGGGTAAAGCGCGCGGCCTCACTGTCGTACCGCCGGGTTTCCTTCAGGCCCAGCAGTTCGTAGAACGCTATGGATTTCTCCAGATCCTTCACGCGGACCATGGTGTGAAGATATGTCAGCCCCATCGCGACTTTCCTTGCATTGATTGTGATGTTCAGCAGCTTAGCGCGCAGGCTTGCCATGTCGAGAGGGCAGGTAGGACACAATTCGGAAATTGCGCGCTACGCCGCACATCTCGCGGTTCCGGTGGGGTGTTCAACGAGATATAGTGGCAGGCGACTCATTTCTGGAAAGGATAATTTCATGCCGCTGTCTGCCGACCAACTGGCCGAGATCGAAGCGCAACGTGCGCAGTCCAACTCGACCCGCCGTGTTGTTGCTAAAGGTATGGAAGATCACCTTTATACGGCGCATCAGGTCCTGGACCACGGCTTTGTCCGGGTGATCGACTATATGGGTGATGATGCCGCGATCTGCCAGGCGGCGCGCGTGTCTTACGGCAAGGGCACCAAGTCGGTGCAGAATGACGAAGGGTTGATCCGCTACCTGATGCGGCATTGGCATTCGACACCGTTCGAGATGTGCGAAGTCAAATTGCACGTTAAGTTGCCCGTCTTTGTGGCGCGTCAGTGGATACGCCATCGGACGGCAAATGTGAACGAATACTCGGCCCGCTATTCGATCCTGGATCGCGAATTCTATATTCCCGCGCCCGAGCATGTGGCCGCCCAGTCCGAGGTCAACAACCAAGGTCGTGGTGACGCTCTGCAGGGAGAAGAGGCGGCTCGCGTTCTGGAGATTCTTAAGGCTGACAGTGCGCGGTGCTATGACAATTACGAGGCGATGATTGATCAAGACGGACAGCAGGGACTGGCCCGGGAACTGGCGCGTATGAACCTGCCGGCAAATATCTACACGCAATGGTATTGGAAAGTGGATTTGCACAACCTGTTCCACTTCCTGCGTCTGCGTGCCGACCCGCATGCCCAATATGAAATCCGGGTGTATGCCGAAACCATGTGCAAGATCGTGGCTGATTGGCTGCCCTTCGCCTATCGCGCGTTCGAAGATTACCGGCTGGGCGCAGTCAATTTGTCCGCACAGATGGTAAGCTGTATGCGTCGGATGCTGGCCGGAGAAGCGGTTACGCAAGAGACCTCTGGCCTCACCGCTCGAGAGTGGCGCGAGTTTCAGGACGTGATCCGCGAGGGCTGAAGTCGCATATCAATTGTCTATACGTGCCGTCATGGATCTGTTACATTTGATGCATGACGGTGGCTGTCTATATCCGGTATTTTGCACTGGTTCTGATGCTGGTTAATCCCGCACAGGCCAAATCTCCCATCGCTGAAGTGATCTGCGAACCTACCAGCAGAATGCATGACAAGCTGCTGCGTCAGTTTGGGTCCACGCAAGTTGCGTCAGGCATGCGCGGACCAGAGCAGATCATGGAAGTCTGGACCAGCAAATCCGGCGATTGGACTCTGGTCATCACATACGCCACTGGCACGTCGTGCATCGTTGCCATGGGCGAAAACTGGTTTACTCACACCGAACAAACTCCGACGCGAGGATAACTTTGGATAAAGCGGTCAACGGCCGGAAATTGGCCGCTAACCTATTTTTAGATGTCCCACCTGTGGCGAGATCAGACTTATAATGGCTTCAAATCAGACGCCATTTGACGACCGTCACGTCCATCCTGCAGCTCGTACGCGACTTTCTGATTATCGGCGAGCCCGGTCAGACCGGATCGTTCAACGGCCGAGATATGAACAAACACGTCTTTGCCGCCTTCGTCGGGGGCGATAAACCCATAGCCTTTGGTTGTATTAAACCATTTCACGGTGCCGGTAGGCATTTCCCGTGTCTCCTTCCTACTTACACGTTGTCCCACAAAATTGGTGGGGGCAGTCGTTGACTCACCCGCAACACATCACCGTTTCGCGCAAACGATATGGCCCGAATTGCGTGTTTCGTCTTTTTCAACATTGCACGGTGAAGTAAAAAATCAAGAATAACTGGGGTAAGCATTTCATTTTGCCCAACTTTGCATCAACAACAGGAACAGCCCAATCATGCGCCTTTATGGCTTGAAAACTTGCGATACGTGCCGCAAAGCCTTGAAATTACTCAAAAATGTTGAATTTGTGGATGTCCGGGTGCAAGGAGTGCCCGACTCTGTAATGACAATGGCTTACGAACGTTTCGGCAAAGCCTTGCTCAATACGCGGTCAACAACCTGGCGTGAATTGGATGAATCTCAGCGTGATCGTCCTGCTCTGGACCTGATGGCGGAATACCCCGCCTTGATGAAGCGCCCGCTGATCGAGTCAAACGGGGAGCTGTTTCTGGGCTGGACCGAAGATACGCGCCGAGGTCTTGGTGTCGCCTAAGAAACCACATATCTGACATCTGAAACTATGGAGACGGAAGAATGCGAAACGCTGCAATGATCTTGGGCGTCATCGCCGGCCTTGTTGGAATGATTGTCGGCTTCTTTGGGTATGGCTTTGTTGAACTCGTCGACCAGTTTGGTGAGATCGAAGGATTTGCTGAGCAGGTCGAGAATCCCGAACTGGTGCAGGCTGCCTCAATTCTGGCGCCGCTTCTGGCCATTGCCGGTGGCGCTATGGCTCATGCGCGTGCACTGATTGCCGGAGTTTTGCTGCTGCTTTCGGCGGCTGGCATGTATTACGCCTTTGGTTTTGGCGTGTTCACCATGTTCCCGATTGCCTTTGCTAGCGTGGCCGGAATCCTTGGGCTGGCCGCGGGAAAACCGGACGAGCCCAAGGCGCATTTCTAGATTATCTCAGGCGCAGAACCCGGTCTATCGAGATCGGGCCCGCTCCGTTAATCACAATCACCAGCAGCAGGAATGTCCACATCACCCGCTGATCCATCAGTGTTATTGCGTTGTCGAACAGGCTGCCGAGTTTGACGTTGTGACCTACGACGTCAGTCAGAGTCTGAACCCAAACAAAGCCGATCATGCCTAGCGCGGCAAGGCGGGTCAGCAGGCCCACAGCCAGTAAGACGGGCAGGGCAAATTCGGCCACCGTGCCAAAAAAGATGACGATGCGCTGAAAAAAGGTCATCTGGCTTACGTCATACAATACGGCCTCAGCGGCCTTGGGAAAAATCTGCCCGAATGCGCCAGCCGAGGGTGAAAAGATCGAGCCGTCAATCTTCAGCGTGGCCGAGTTCCAATAGTAGAAAAACAAGACAGCGATAAAGACCACCCGCGCCAGCGTGGGCGTCAACCAGCCCGAGGCGTGATCCACCTTTGCCATAGAGTTGTTGTACGTTGAAATCAGGGCAGTCATGTATCCAGCCTTTCGATAGTCACGGAAGTTATCGCTCCGCCCTGCAAGAGCAGTGCCAGAGTAGTCCCCAGGTCAAAGTCGGGGGTTTGTGCAGTGGTTGCCTCGAAAGCGCCGCCGACGGTTTGCCCGTTCTGTAGCTGCGCGATCCAGTCGGCACCGCCGGGCGGCAACAGATGCGGGGCAGGGTCATAGTCCGGGCGGGTAATCAGAACGTCCTGTGCGTCTGCCTCGGGTTTGGGAGCATCCGGCTGTGTGTTGAATTGCCAGATTGCATGAATCGGCCAATCCGAGCGTACAATCTGCATAGGTGGAGCCAAGGCGAGTTTCGCCTGCATCAAGTCTTCTGGCGGCACAGCCAATGCCTCCGGTTTGATCGGTTGGCTGTCGGTGGCGTGATAGGATTGCCGTATGGCAAGCTCCAGTCGGGCGACATCCGGTAAGTAACCCAGATGAGACAGTTGCTCCATCCCAGCCAGAAAATCAGGGAACTCTTCGCCGTAAAACATCATCAACGGTGAAGATGGGGGATGTCGGCGCAGGAAAATTCCCGCCAACCCATCCATGTTCTGAGACCCCAGGAGTTTGGTGATCACGGGGAAGGCTAGATGCATCGCTTCGGTCAGTGAAACGGCGACGTTATTGCGGTAAACACTGAATCGCCGTCCCGCCGGATGATCGGCGGCGTCCAGCAAACCGTCCGGAACCGGTTGGTTGGCATCCAAGAGAGCCGAGTGGAAATCGGTTTGCGATACACTCATGCCGGAACCCGGTCCAACGCCGCTTGCGCGCGTTCCGCTTCGGCCCGCAGGATCGGCCAGTCGGGAACATCGGTGTCCCATTCGATCAGAATTGGCTTGGACCCGGACCGGTCCAAAACATAGTCCAGCAGGGCCCAAACCGGATCGACGACTTCGCGCCCGTGACTGTCGATTAACAGAGGGCGGCCATGATCGTCCTCGTCCTCGTCGTGGCCACCAAGGTGTATTTCGCCTACCTGCTCCAGCGGGTAGGCATCGACATAGCCTTGGGGCGAAAACTCGAGATTGGTGGCGGATACGAAAACATTGTTTACGTCCAACAACAAGCCACAGCCAGTGCGCCGTGCAATTTCTCGCAAGAAATCAGGCTCGGTCCAGGTGCTTTCCTCGAACGCCAGATAGCTCGAGGGATTTTCCAGCAGCATCTTCCGCCCGACCGCATCTTGCACCTGATCGATGTGATTGCAGACGCGCTCCAGCGTGGTGTCGGTATAGGGCAGGGGAAGTAGATCGTTCAGGAAATGGCTGTCATGGGTAGACCAGGCCAAATGCTCGGAAAAACTGGCCGGGTTAAGCCAGCCGACCAGATGTTTCAAACGAGCCAAGTGATCTGGGTCCAGGGGAGCCTCTCCGCCGATGGACAGGCCGACACCATGAACGGAAATGGGGAACTGTTCGGACAGATGCCGAAGCTGCGCCAGCGGACGGCCACCGTCGCCCATGTAGTTCTCGGCGTGAATTTCAAGCCAGGTCACTGGCCTTGCGTGTTCAAGGATCTGAGAAAAGTGCTGCGGTTTGTATCCCACGCCTGGTGCGGCAGGCAGTCGATTTGATCGGAGTGCGTTATCCAACATCAGCGTGTTCCCTGACTACGACGAAAAGGGCGAGCGATATTGCCCGCCCCCAAAATCTTCGTTTGCGTGGCCTTATGCCGGCAGGTCACGCTCCAGCGGTTCGAGCGAACCATTGCGCGCTGCACCGTCCGCCGATTTCGGCAGTTCGATATCGGCGCAAGTACCAGCGTCAACCAGTGTCCATGCGTTGCCCTGATAATCGACAGTCGAGGTGCCCGCGCAAGTGGTGCCGGGGCCAGCGGCACAGTCGTTCTGACCGGCCAGCGAAACGCCATAGCACTTTTCTTTGGCTTGTGCGGATGCTGTTGTGGCTGCGCCAGATACAGCGGCTGCGACTGCGGTCGCGATGACCAGGGACTTAGCGGTGTTCGACATCTCGGAAATCCTCTTGATGACTGGGTATGTCTGCTTATGACAATGATAAAGGTAATGGCTTGGCGGCCAGAGTTGAATTCACGAGCCCGTGTCTCACGAGCGCGTCAAAGGTAGTCATGTCACCTTGTGCGTTAACAATCTGTTTTTAAAGTGGAAAAATGGAAATGTTTCAATCCGGCCCCAAAGCGGGGGCCGGATTCAGTGCAATTTGCTACCGAATGTTACAACAGGTCTGGTGGGGTCGCGGCCTGGCCCAGCTCAATTGTTACAGCTTCAAGTGATTCAACCTTTGTCTGTTTCTCACCCAGTCGGCGGACGCTGACCGTGCGCTCGTCGACCTCTCGGTGACCGACGGCCAAAATGACCGGAACCTTGCCGACCGAATGCTCGCGGACTTTGTAGTTGATCTTCTCGTTACGGACATCAGCCTCGGCGCGAACACCGGCTGCCTTGAGCGTTTCAACCACTTCCATCACGTAGTCATCTGCATCCGAGGTGATCGAAGCGACTACAACCTGACGTGGCGCCAGCCAGAAAGGCAGCTTACCCGCGTGTTCCTCGATCAGGATACCGATGAACCGTTCGAAGGAGCCAAGGCAGGCGCGGTGCAGCATGACCGGTCGGTGCTTGGCGCCGTCCGCGCCAATATAGGTGGCGTCCAACCGTTCAGGCAGAACAAAGTCCACTTGGAATGTGCCACACTGCCAGTCCCGGCCAATTGCATCGGTCAGAACAAATTCCAGTTTCGGCCCGTAAAACGCGCCTTCACCGGGGTTCAGCTCTGGTTCGACGCCAGCAGCCCGTGTCGATGCCAGCAGCGCTTTTTCGGCTTTGTCCCAAACCTCGTTCGATCCCGCACGTTGTTCTGGTCGGTCCGAGAATTTGATCTTAAAGCTTTCAAACCCAAGGTCCTTATAGACGTCCGTCAGGAAGCCGATAAAGCGCGCGCACTCGTCGCCGATCTGATCTTCGGTCGAAAAGATGTGCGCGTCATCCTGCGCGAAACCACGGACGCGCATAATACCGTGTAACGCACCCGATGGTTCGTATCGTGCACACGATCCAAACTCGGCCATACGCAGTGGCAGATCGCGATATGACTTCAGTCCCTGCTTGAAGATTTCAACGTGGCAGGGGCAGTTCATCGGCTTAAGCGCGTTGACCGACTTCTCGCGTGCGTGTTCCTCGTCCACTTCGACGATGAACATATGCTCTTGATATTTGTCCCAGTGCCCGGACTTTTCCCACAGCTTTCGATCAACGACCTGAGGCGTGTTTACCTCAACATAACCGCCACGTTGCTGGGCACGACGCATGTAATCCTGCAATGAGGTGTAGATGGTCCAGCCATTAGGGTGCCAGAAGATCTGGCCCGGGGCCTCTTCCTGCATGTGAAACAAATCCATCTCGCGGCCCAGCTTGCGGTGGTCACGTTTGGCAGCCTCTTCCAGCATGTGCAGGTGTGCTTTGAGCTTTTCCTTGCCGGTGAAGGCAACGCCGTAGATACGTTGCAACATTGCGCGACTGCTGTCGCCGCGCCAATAGGCGCCAGCAATGCTCATCAGCTTGAAGGCGTCGCCCGGAACCTGTCCGGTGTGCTGCAGGTGTGGGCCGCGGCACAGGTCCTGCCAGTCGCCGTGCCAGTACATGCGCAGTGGCTCGTCGCCCGGAATGGCTTCGATCAGTTCGACCTTATAGGGCTCGTTATTCTGAGTGTAGAAATCGATCGCACGTTGACGGTCCCAGACTTCGGTGGTCACGGGGTCGCGCTTGTTGATGATTTCCTTCATCTTTTTCTCGATCAGGCCGAGGTCTTCGGGCGTGAAAGGCTCGGCGCGGTCAAAGTCATAGTACCAACCGTTTTCGATGACTGGGCCGATTGTGACTTTGGTGTCCGGCCAGATCTCCTGCACGGCACGCGCCATGATGTGGGCCAGGTCGTGGCGGATCAGTTCGTTCGCCTGAACTTCGTCCTTCATGGTGTGGATAGCGATGTCGGCATCCGCTTCGATGGGCCATTGCAGGTCCCAATGCTGGCCATTCACCGTGGCCGAGATGGCTTTTTTTGCCAGCGATGTTGAGATGTCGGCAGCGATTTGCGCCGGCGTAACGCCTGCGTCAAAGGATCGAGCATTGCCATCAGGAAAGGTGAGAGAGACGGATTTTGAATCCAGGGCCATATCGGCTCTCCTCGTCGGTTTGGCGCCCACAGAACGCCCGGTTGCGGGTTATGGTGTTCGGCTCATGTGGCAGGTGCAGCATGAGCTGTCAAGAGTGGTGAAAGATCGGGTGTAACACTACCGGGGAACGGAATTCGGGAATTGCGGCCCAATGTCTGCCGTGCATGATGAGCCAAAAGCGAAAGAGAGTTTCATGGCTGCTACGAATTTTCTGGATACCGCACAGGGGCGGCAACTTGCGTATCACAAAAGTGAAGGTGAGGGGCCGACTATTGTTTTTCTTGGCGGGCTGAAGTCGGACATGGAGGGCACCAAAGCGGTGCATCTTGAAGCCTGGGCGCAAGCGCGCGGCCAAAGCTACCTGCGGTTTGATTATTCAGGTCACGGTGAGAGCTCGGGAACGTTCACCGAAGGGTGCATTGGTGATTGGCACAAAGATACGCTGGCTGCAGTTTCGGTGCTGACAGAGGGGCCTCTGATTGTCGTTGGTTCGTCCATGGGGGGCTGGCAGGCTCTGCTGTTGGCTCGCGAAATTCCTGACCGGATCGCGGGGATGGTCACCATTGCCGCCGCGCCGGATTTTACAGAGGATGGGTACTGGGCGTCTTTCACCGAGGAGCAGAAGGCAGCACTGGACATCGTGGGGCAGGTCGAGCTGCCCTCTGACTATATGGAGCCTTACGTCATCACCAAGCGCATGATAGAGGACGGCCGCAAGCACTTGGTTCTGCGCGCGCCATTGGAATTGCCGTTTCCCGTGAGATTCCTGCAAGGGACAGCGGATACAGCGGTCTCCACGGAAACTGCAGTTCGGTTGCTGGAGCACGCCACTGGGCCAGATATGCGTCTGACTCTGGTCAAGGATGCCGACCACCGGTTTTCGGACGAACTGTGTCTGGAGATGATCGAACAGGCAGTTCTGAGTGTCATGGTGAACAGCTGATGCGGCGCTTTGGACGTACCTTGGGGCGTGTCCTTCTGGCGGTTATTGCAATTGGCGCTCTTGTCTATTGGTTTGGCCCCCGCGAGACGGTGAACTTGAACCCGAGTTTTGACTCGCGGAAGTTTGGCGAAGGTGTGCAGGTCTATTTTGAAAGCACGGAATCCGTATTTGATGACATCAAGCCCGGCGTCGAAAAGCGGGTGATCTGGCAGGATGGTTTCAAAGAGAAAAGCACACCTGTCTCAGTTCTTTACATCCATGGGTTCTCGGCCACTTCCGAAGAAATCCGTCCTGTGCCTGACCTGGTGGCGGACGCGTTAGGGGCAAATCTGGTCTACACCCGATTGCAAGGGCATGGCCGCAGTGACGATGCAATGGCGGAAGGGACGGCTACGGGCTGGATGCAGGATTTGGCCGAGGGGCTAGCCGCAGCGCGCGCCGTCGGTGAAAGTGTCGTCATCATTTCGACGTCGACGGGTGGAACGCTGGCTGCGGCCGCTGCGTTGAACCCGGAACTGAGCAAGGATGTCGCCGGGATGGTGTTCGTCTCGCCGAACTTTGGCGTCAATACGATTGGGGCGTGGATACCCGGCTTGCCGTGGGCCAGAATCTGGTTGCCCATCCTGATGGGACAGGAGCGTGATGTTTCGAGCCCCGATCCCGAGAAGAACAAGTATTGGTCATCAATTTATCCATGGGAAGCGGTGGTTCCGATGACGGTGCTGGTCGAAACGGTTTACGCGCTTGATTTCTCGGAAGTAAAAATCCCGGCCTTCTTCTGGTTCTCGGACGACGATCAGGTGGTTCGGCCTGATCTGACGCACAATGTTGCCGAGGCTTGGGGCGCAACCGCTACTGTAAATTTGGTCAAGATGGGGCCGGGGGATGATCCGTCTTCGCACGTGGTCGCGGGGCGGCTGATGTCGCCGGGACAGACAGATGCAGCCGTGGCGGGTATTCTGTCGTGGCTGAAAGAGCAGGGGATTGAGTGATGGAACAACGTGTCAGCTTAATTACGGTGGGTGTGGAAGATCCTGAAGCAGCCGCAGTGTTCTACGAAAAACTGGGCTGGCAAAGGGTCGATAGCTCGGACGGCGTGATCGCATTTGACCTGATTGGTCAGACACTTGGTCTCTACCCACTCTCGGCACTGGCTGAAGAAATCGGTGTCGATATCAGCACGCTAGGGCAAGGGGCCCTTACCCTAAGCTACAATTGTCGATCCAAGGAAGTCGTGGCAGACGTGCTGACCAAGGCTGATGAAGCGGGTGCGGAGATTCTGAAACCTGCCTCAGATGTATTCTGGGGCGGGCATCATGGCTATTTCCGCACACCCGAAGGAACGATCTGGGAGGTGGCCTTCAACCCGTTCTCGAAACTGGGTCCGGACGGCTCCTTTCGCTGGAACGGGTACTGACCATGCGCAAGCCAGGAAGTATGTGGAGCCTCGAAACCTTGGGCCGCGTACGCTTATCCCGGCACTTCTTTATGCGCGACTTTTTGTACTCTGAGATCGGCAACTTCCATGGTATGCAGAACATTCCGGAGAACCCTGATCTGGCGATCGAAACCGGGCGGGTATTCTGCGAAACCCTGCTGGACCCGCTTGAGGAAACCTTTGGGCGCATTGCTGTGCGGTCCGGCTATCGCTCACCCTCACTGAATCAGTTCGGAAACGAGAACAAGCTGAACTGCGCCCGTAACGATCATCCGCTGGAATGTCATATCTGGGACCGAGGCGAGGGCGACGAACGTATCGCCGGGGCTTCTATCGTGATTCCGTGGTTTGCGGACCGTTACGCCGAGGGGCGCGATTGGCGCGATCTTGCATGGTGGATGCATGACCATCTGGATTATTCCGAGATTTGGTTCTTTCCGAAACTCTGCGCGTTTAACCTTGTCTGGCGTCCAACCCCGATACGACGCATCGACAGCTATATCGCTCCACGCGGTTGTCTGTTGCGACCGGGCGCAACACCGGATGAAGCCCTTGTTGAAAGGCGCAAGAGATACGCGGATTTCCCGGCTTTCCGCGGACTGAATTATCCTTGAGCACTAAGCGGCAGTTACGCTTTGCACTCCGCCGAAGAAAGCTATGCGTTCTTTTTGGGTCAGGATCGTTGGTGCGACGATAGACTCACCAGTTTCTGGATTGAAGAAAAGTGAAGACTTCCAACGGCCTGAAAGACGCGATGCCACTGCGCATTTTAGAAGCCCATTGACCCCATATTGCGATTTTTTGTGCTTTTACTTCTCGCTGGGTATGGGAACAATCTTGCGTGTGGTGACGGGCCCCAAGGGTGTCGGGGCGGCGATGCGTTTGGTGATGAAACCGCCAAACGAGGTTATCGGCAATTGATAGGTCGTGGTAAGCTGAGCGTTAAAGCACGTTGCGTACCAGCGCATCATGCCTTTGGGGCTGAGTTGCATTGCAGCCAGATGCTCCGACCCCTTTTGATGATGACGCATTCGGGTGTAGGTTG
This sequence comes from Ruegeria sp. HKCCD6426, assembly GCF_057221115.1. Taxonomy (NCBI): domain Bacteria; kingdom Pseudomonadati; phylum Pseudomonadota; class Alphaproteobacteria; order Rhodobacterales; family Roseobacteraceae; genus Ruegeria; species Ruegeria sp. HKCCD6426. The sequence goes on from NZ_JBWVBF010000003.1 coordinate 25,142, forward strand.
AAGAGTTTCATCCGGGCTCGGCGCGGAGGCCGGTTGACCGGAAAACACCTAAGATGCCCCGCAATTGCGGCAAGAGCATACCGCGTGCATCCCGGGCGCTACGCCATTTGCGGCAAGGCGGCTTCGCATAACGCTGCGAGTGCAGGAAAGGACGAAGTTTCAGGTCAATTTCTTGCTTCTTCCCGTCAGGCAACCTTGTTTCGGTTGGCAGCTTTGGGGCGAGGCTTTCGGCTGTTTTGGTTCATGAAATCAATCACAAGCGGGCGGATGTTATCACGCCAGCTACGCCCGGCGAAGATACCGTAGTGGCCTGCGCCCGGTTCGACATGGCTGGCTTTTTTGCTGTCGGGCAGGCCGGTGCACAGATCCAGCGCGGCGATACACTGGCCTGGCGCCGAGATGTCGTCATTCGCGCCCTCGACGGATTTGACCGCCACATCAGTGATTTTGCCAATATCCACCTTGTGACCTGCTACGACAAACTCGTTGCGCGCAATCTCACGGTTTTTGAATACCCGCTCAACCGTAGACAAATAGAATTCGGCCGTCATGTCCATGACAGCCAAGTATTCGTCATAGAACCGGTTATGTGCATCGTGATCCGATGCTTCGAAACGCATCACGCGGTGAATCTGGTCCGTGAAGGCTTTGCTGTGGCGTTCGCCATTCATTGACATGAAAGATGCCAGTTGCAAGAGGCCGGGATATACCATGCGACCCACGCCCTTATACTTGAATCCCACACGTTGGATCATCGTCTCTTCCAGCTGACCCATCGTAACACGCCGCCCGAAATCGGTGACCTCGGTTGGGGTTGCGTCCGGATCTACAGGTCCGCCGATCAAGGTCAGAGTGCTGGGTTGCGCCTTGGGCTCGACCTCGGCCAGATATGCGGTAGCGGCCAACGTCAGCGGCGCGGGCTGGCAGACAGCCACAACATGTGTATCCGGGCCCAGTTCCTTCATAAAATCGACAAGGTAGAGCGTGTAATCTTCAACATCGAATTTACCTTCGGACACAGGGATATCGCGCGCATTATGCCAGTCGGTGATATAAACTTCGCAATTGACCAGCAGGCTTTTGACGGTCGAGCGCAACAGCGTCGCATAGTGACCCGACATCGGTGCAACCAACAGCACCTTTCGGGGCTGCTCTGCACGCCCATTGATGCGGAAATGGATCAGGTCGCCGAAAGGGCGCTCGAGGACTGTGGTGATGTCGACCAGATGGTCCTTGCCGTCTTCGCAGGTAAAAGTGCGAATGCCCCAGTCGGGCTTGACGACCATGCGTTGGAAGGTGCGCTCGGTTACTTCGCCCCATGCGGCCATCCAATTGAATGCTGGGTTCGGGATCATCGAAAACTGGGGGTAAGACGCCATCGCGCTTGCGGTTGCACCAAGCCATTGATTGGTGTTGCGCATTGTTTCCATCAGGTCGTATGTCATCATGTAGCGCATGAAATGGGGCCTCCTGAGTGTCATCCTGAGAGTTCGGACCATTCGTCGCTTTGCCCCCCAGCACCCACGACGTTATTCTGCATAGCAGCGAGGTTAGGGGGGAATTGTTAAAATGACAACTAGCGAAGATCAGACGCCCGATATGACCGACGAACATATTGAACGCCTTAAAGAAAATATGGAAAAGGTCGAACATCTGTCGAAACGTTTGATCGAGGTAATGGCCAGTAAAACGCCGCATGCCTCCGCGTTGGACGGCCCGAATCAAGAGCTTTATGCACGGGCAGCAACTGCTTACTGGGCCGAAGCTTGGCAGAATCCTGCCAAGTTATTGGAACAGCAGGTTGAATACTGGAGCAAATCGGTTCTGAATTTTGCCGAGGCGCAAAAAGCGATGACGTCCGGCCAGATAGAGGACACAGGCGAGGGCAAGCCCGACCGCCGGTTTTCAAACCCCATGTGGGACACGAACCCATACTTTCGCTTTATCCGTCAGCAATATCAGACCAACGCAGAAGCCATCGAACAGGCGGTCGCTTCGGTCGAGGATTTGGAGGAAAAGGACAAACGGCGACTCAGCTATTTCTCGCGTCAGATCATCGACATGATGGCGCCGACAAATTTCCTGGCCACCAATCCCGATGCGCTGGAAAAAGCAGTTGAAACCGAAGGTCAGTCGCTGATCCAGGGGTTAGAAAACCTTGTTTCTGACCTTGAAGCGAATGATGGCGAGCTGGTGGTCAAACTGGCAGACGAAAGCGCTTTTGAGATCGGGGGCAATATCGCCACGACTCCCGGTGACATCGTCTATCGCAATCGCATGATGGAGCTGATCCAGTACAAACCGGCGACCGAAACAGTTCATGAAACGCCGATCGTGCTTTTCCCGCCTTGGATCAACAAATTCTACATCCTTGACCTGAAGGCCCAGAACAGCCTGATCAAATGGGTGACCGAACAAGGCTATACCCTGTTTGTTGTCAGCTGGGTGAACGCGGACAGCTCGCATGCCGATATCGGTATGGAGGACTATATTCAGGAAGGTTTCTTAATGGCGATCGAGGAGGCCAAGAATATCTGCAAGGTCAAGCAGGTCAACGCAGTCGGATATTGTATCGCCGGTACGACGCTCAGCCTGACTTTGTCATTGCTGAAGCAGCGCGGCGACAAGTCGGTTAAATCGGCCACATTCTTTACGACGCTCACGGATTTTGGCGAGCAGGGGGAATTCACACCTTTCCTGCAGAACGATTTCGTGGACGGTATCGAACAGCAGGTCGACCGGGACGGTGTTTTGAAAGCGTGGATCATCGGCCGGACCATGTCGTTCCTGCGCTCGAAGGATCTGATCTACACACCCGCCATTCGCAGCTACATGATGGGGGAAACTCCACCTGCATTTGATTTGCTGTACTGGAATGGGGACGGCGCCAACCTGCCGGGCCGCATGGCGATGCAGTATCTGCGCGGATTGTGTCAGAGCAACGATTTCGTCACGGATGGGTTTGAGTTGTTGGGGCACAAACTGCGCATATCGGACGTGGACGTGCCTCTGATGGCCATCACCTGCGAGACTGATCACATCGCGGCATGGAAGGATTGTTATCGTGGCGTCCAACAAATGGGCTCGCGATCCAAAACTTTCGTGGTGTCCGAATCCGGGCATATTGCCGGGATCGTTAATCCGCCAAGCAAGAAGAAATACGGCCATTATACTAATCCGGATCTCAAGGCGGATGCCGAGACTTGGCTAAAGGAAGCAGACTTTCACGAAGGCTCTTGGTGGCCAATGTGGGAAGCGTGGCTGAAAAAGCGTTCGGGCAAGCAAGTGCCGGCTCGTGATACTGGCGATTCGAACCATCCACGTTTGTGCCCGGCTCCGGGTACTTATGTATTGGTAAAGGCAAGTCGTTGATTTCATTTTGAAACTTAATTTTTTCTGCGATGCAGCAAGAAAATACTTGAAATGCTGCGTCGCAGAAATCATATTGCCCTCAAGCTGATGAAACCCGGGGTGGGCCCGGACAGGCTAAGAGGATTAGAACAATGGCAAAGACCCAAGACTTTACCGCAGTCATGAAAGACATGATGGGCGCATTCCCGGTTGACACAACAGCTCTGGAAGATGCATTCAAATCGACCGCTTCTCTGAACGAAAAGCTGTCGGGTGTTGCACTGGACGCTGCTACTAAGTCGGCCGAGATCTCGAACAAATGGACCAAGGAAACCCTGGCCAAACTGACCGAGATGTCGAAAGCAAAGGCAGAGCCTGCTGACTACGCCAAAGCTGCAACCGACTTCGCAAGCGCGTCGGCTGAAGTTGCTGCTGAAAACATGGCGGCTTTCGCTGAAATCGCGAAAAAAGTTCAGACTGAAACCGTTGAGCTGCTGATGGCTGCTGGCAAAGACGCTGCCGAAGACGCAACTGCTGCTGTCAAGAAAGCCACCAACGAGGTAACCGCTGCTGCCAAGAAAGCAACGACTGCCAAGTAAGTTAAGACGGCGACACGCACCCATCCCTCCCAATTGGTGCAATCGCTTTGGGCAGGTCATTCGACCTGCCCTTTCTTTTTGTTCTGCACTCGCATAATCTCTGCTGCAACGCATCATCCTTGGGGAGGGCAAACGGTGCCGGAACAAGAAAAACCGCTTCTGATCAAACGCTACGCCAGCCGGCGGCTGTATAACACCGAGACCAGCGACTATGTCACGCTGGAAGATATCGCGGGATTTATCCGCGATGGGCGTGAAGTTCAGATCATCGATCTGAAAACGGGTGATGACCTGACCCGTCAGTACCTTCTGCAGATCATTGCCGAACATGAAAGCCGGGGTGAGAATGTTCTGCCGGTCAATGTTCTGAACGACCTGGTGCGCAGCTATATGATTCCTGGCGGGGGAATGATGCCGCAGTTTCTGCAAAGCTCATTTGAGATGTTGCGCGAAAGCCAGAGCAAGATGATGGAGAACATGAATGCCATGAACCCCATGTCTCAGATTCCGGGGTTTGACGCGATGCAGGCGCAGCAACAGGCGTTTCTAAAGGCAATGACGGGCGGTCTATCCGGAAACTGGTCTGGCCCTGATGCCGAGCAGGAAGATGCGTCCGAATCCAAGGAAGATTTGGCGGACATCAAGAAACAACTTGCTGAGCTGCAAAAGAAACTATCCAAGCTGAGCTAATCCCATCATGCGCGTGCTGCCCTTGCTTTTAGCGTTGCTTTGGGCTGGGGACACGCTGGCGCAAGGGAAGTTCACTGAAACCTGGGAACCTGTCTGCACCATGGGCAGAGACGCCGATGCCGGGTGCGATGAAATACGCTCCCGTGAGATCGTCGACGCGTCGCAGGCGCCGTGGCGCGCCATTGGCCGTGTCAACTTTGCCAGTACTAACCAGCGATCGCACTGTACTGGCGTGCTTGTGTCGGAAACGCATGTGCTGACGGCCGCACATTGCCTTTACAACAGTGCCCGTAAGCGGTGGATTCCCGCTGAAAGCATTCGTTTCGCAGCGGGTTATCAGCGCGGAGAAGTTGCAGCATTTTCAACGGTCAAAGAATACAATATAGCATCGCAACAGGGCTCAGAGGGGTCTTTTAACGACCGTGCTGAATTGGATTGGGCGATCTTGGAACTGTCTGATCCGATAGGTCAAACGGTTGGCTATCTGCCAGCCGTGTCGGTCGCGCAAGAGAGTTTTGTTGCGGGTTACTCTGGTCTGCGCCCGCATGTTTTGAGCCGAACTGGTACTTGCCGGCCTCGTCCTGTAGCTACAGCGCTGATGCAGGCAATCTGCCCCGTGATGATGGGCGATTCTGGCGCTCCGTTGCTTGTGCAGAGCCAAAGCGGGTTGGGGGTGGCCGGTCTCTTGTCGCGCATCGCGCCAACCCCGCAGGGGATTGACGCATTGTTTTTGTCGGTCGACTTGTTTGAACTGAATGCTGACTGAAAGTCAGGTACCGTATACGGGCACAGGACCAATCACATCCGCGACTGACGCAAGCAGAATGTCGGTGATCATGTCCAGCTCTTCCCGTGTCAGACGAACAGGCAACCGGACGTCGCAGGCCCTCATTAACATTGTACGCGTCTGGGGCAGGTCGACCTGCTCTGGCATGAATTGCCAGTTCCAGAACGCGCGGGCGTTGTCCGTACTTAACCCGAAGACCTGAACCTTGACGCCGCGGGTCTCAGCGGCCTCGGCAAATGAGCGGGTCTCAGCTTCGTCCATGCCAACCAAATTGAACTGGATCGAATCCGGAGCACGCCGTTCCGGCGCCAGCGGGGCAGGGACATCGATATACGGCGAGGTGTTCAGACGGCCTGCGACATAATCGTGATTGTCCAAGCCATCGCGTACACGGCGGGCCAATTCAGGAATCTGGGGCCGGATCACAGCGGCGCTCAGGTTGCTCATCCGCAGGTTATACAGAGGCAATTTGTTCTGCCAGCGGGCAAAGGCTTGTTCCAATTCGGGCGAGTTGTCGCCGTGCGGGCCTTTGTGTTTCTTCCAGTTATGCTCGTAGGCGCCGGACATTATGACGGCACGGGCGACAAGATCGGCATCGTCTGTTATCAGGATGCCGCCTTCGCCCGCGTTAATCATTTTGTAAGACTGGAACGAGAAACAGCCCACCTTACCAATGGTTCCGATATTGCGGCCATGCCACGTGGTGCCCAATGAATGTGCCGCGTCCTCAATCACGGGGATTCCGCGCGCGTCGCACAGTTCCATAATTGCGTCCATGTCTGACGTATGGCCGCGCATGTGGCTGATGATCACTGCCTGCACGTCGTCCAGCTTCGCTGCGAAATCCACCATGTTGATGCGATAGTTGTCGCCGACCTCGCACAGAACCGGGATGCAGTCGGCATGCACCACCGAAGATGGTACCGCTGCAAAGGTAAAGCCCGGGATCAGCACCCGCGCGTCGCGCGGCAGATCCAGCGCCTTTAGTGACAGGAATAGAGCAGCTGAACAGGACGATACGGCCAAAGCATATTTTGTGCCCAAAAGCTCGGCAAACTCGGCCTCAAGCAGAGTGACAGGCGCGTCCTGCGGTGCCGTGTAACGAAACAGGTCGCCAGATTGCATCAAGGCATCGATGGCTTCTCTTGCTGCTGCGGGGATGGGTTCGGCATCATGAACGTTAGGTGGTAGCGTCATATTTGGTTTTCCCGAATTCTACTATTCGGAAATATAAAGTAACGAATTCAGCAAACCAAGAGCTCATTCCGTCATTAGGCGGAATTTCACCAAATTGTCGCGGTATGGGTTTTCAGATCCCCAGCCGGTCCCGGAGGGCATACCACGTCATTGCCAACACCAGCAGCGGGCTGCGCAGAGATGGGCCGCCCGGAAACGGCAAGGCGGGTACGCGTGACATTGTGTCAAAACCTTCCGATTGACCCTGAATGGCCATGGCCATCAATTGGCCCGCATGGGTGGCTGTACCGACACCGTGGCCCGAATAGCCGGAAGCGGACAGGATGTTCGGTGCCACCCGTGCAAGATAAGGCATTCGGCGCATGGTGATGGCAAGCGTGCCGCCCCAGGCATAGTCAATCCGGACATCGCGCAGATGCGGAAAGATCTCGGTCATGGGTTTGCGGACCGTTGCCGCAATATCAGTGGGGAAACGATAGCCATAGTTTTCGCCGCCTCCGAAAAGCAGGCGACCATCTGCGCTGAGCCTAAAGTAATTCACGACGAACTTCGTATCGGCCACTGCAACGTCGCGCGTCAGAACCTTTTGAGCCTCGGCTCCAAGTGGCTCAGTCGCTGCAATGAAGTTGTTGATCGGCATCACCCGCGACGCGACCTTGCGGTTCAAATCCCCTAGGTAACCGTTGCAGGCCAATATGACGTGATCCGCAGCGACTTTCCCGTTCGCCGTGTTCACGGTAGCGCGCTGGCCCTCTTCAATCTTCAGAACCTCAGTACTTTCGTGGATTCGTACCCCCGCCTTGATAGCCGCTTGGGCGAGACCCAGCGAAAAGTTCAGCGGGTGAAGGTGCGCGGCTCCCATGTCCAGGTAGCCACCCTTGTACGCAGGCGAAGGGCAAAGGGCGTGACCTGCATCTTCATTCAACAGCTCGATCCGGTCATACCCATACTTAGTTGACAGATGTGCCGCATGGTTATGCAAGTCATCGCATTCGGATGCGCTCAGGCTCAAGGTGGCGATTCCAGGCTTCAGATCACAGTCGATCTGGTGTTTTGAGACCAGCGATTTGACAAGGTCTTTGGCGCCTTCAGCCAGTTGCCACAGTTTGGCAGCGTCGGAATCGCCAACCAAACGTTCCAAATCTTCCTGATCCATACGCTGAGCGCTGCCCAACTGCCCACCGTTACGACCAGACGCACCGAAACCGACGCGATGTGCTTCGAGCAAAACCACGTCGAATCCGGCCTCGGCCAGATGCAGCGCAGCTGACAGCCCCGTGTATCCACCCCCGACGACACAGACATCCGCTTTGGTGACGCCAGATAGCGCCGGTGACCGTTCCGTCGGGAGCGCCGTCGCCGTATACCAACTTGGCGGATATTCCGATTTGCGGTCGTTGGAATAGAGTAAGTTCAGGCCCATGATTCAGACGTTCATCAGCAGATGCTCGCGTTCCCATGGCGAGATCACCTGTAGAAACTCCTCGTATTCTGCGCGTTTTACGATGCTGTAGACACGTGCAAAATCCGGTCCCAGCACCTCGTGCAAGGCCTCTGCCTCATCGAACAGATCCAGCGCTTCACCCATGACCTGAGGGATATCGCCGTCCCCGTCATAGGCATCGCCATAGAACTGTCGGCGCGGGCGTTCTTGATTGACCAGCCCCAAATACCCGCAGGCCAGAGAAACCGCGATGCCCAGGTATGGGTTACAATCCATACCGGCGATACGGTTTTCGACCCGGCGGCTTTCGGCGCCGGACAAGGGCACCCGAATGCCAGTGGTTCGATTGTCGCGCGCCCATTCCAGATTGATCGGTGCTGCATGGTCTTTGACGTAGCGCCGGTAGGAATTCACATAGGGCGCCATAACGGCCAGCCCGGCGGGCAAATGGTTCTGAAGCCCCGCAATGAAATTGTAGAACGCGTCGGTTTCCCCGCCCTGAGGGCCGGAAAAGATGTTCTGACCGGTTTCCAGATCCGTGATCGAGTGATGGATGTGCATGGCCGAGCCTGGTTCATCCGCGATCGGTTTGGCCATGAAGGTAGCAAAACAGTTGTGGCGCAGGGCGGCCTCGCGGATCAGGCGTTTGAAATAGAACACCTCGTCGGCCAGCTTGACCGGGTTGCCATGACGCAGGTTGATTTCCAACTGACCGGCGCCACCTTCCTGCGTGATACCGTCGATCTCGAACCCTTGATGCTCGGCGAAATCATAGATGTCGTCGATAACCGGGCCGAACTCATCCACTGCCGTCATTGAATAGGCCTGACGTGCTGCGGCCGGGCGGCCCGATCGGCCCATCATTGGTTTGATGCCCTGCGCCGGGTCGACATTTGGGGCAACCAGAAAGAACTCCATCTCGGGCGCTACGACTGGTTTCCAACCTTTGTCGTGATAAAGCTGAACGACGCGCTTCAATACGTTGCGTGGGCTGAAGGGAATAGGTTCGCCGTCGCGGTCATAAGCGTCGTGGATGACCTGCAAAGTCCAGTCTCCAGTCCACGGGGCGGCCGAGGCGGTCGAGAAATCCGGTTTCAGGATCATGTCGCGTTCGATGAACCCATCGTCCCCCGCGGCTTCGCCCCAATCGCCTGTAATGGTCTGGTAGAAGATGCTGTCAGGCAGGTGAAAGTAGGATTGCCGCGCGAATTTCGAAGCGGGAACGGCCTTGCCGCGCGCGATTCCGGGCAAGTCAGCGATAATGCACTCGACTTCATCCAGCCGTTGTCCCTCGATATAGCTGCGGGCCGCTTCGGGCAGTTCGTCTATCCAGTTGGCCATCAGGCCCTCACTTTCTTTAGGAATTCGGCCATGTATCGCCCGATCGCAGGGTTGTCGTTGCGTCCAGGCTGGCGGTTTACGGCATCTTGCAGCAGATCGTCTGGTACGACGCCTTTGCCGCGGGTCTGGATCAATCCTCGAATAAAGTCGTCGCCATATTCAGGATGCGCCTGTACGGTCCAGATCGTGTCACCATAGGCCAGCATTGCGTTCTTGCAGAAGTCATTGGTCCCCAGGACACGTGCGCCATCAGGTAAGCGAGTGACCTGATCCTGATGCCATGCGTTCAGCGTGACCGTTTCACCGCCAAAATCATATTCGGTGCGCCCGACAGCCCAACCGTCCTGAAATTTCTCAACCGTGCCACCAAGAGCTTGTGCGATGATCTGATGGCCAAAGCACACACCGATCAGGGGATTACCGCTGTCTCGGATCGAGCGGATCAAATCCTCCAACGGAGGGATCCACGGGTGATCCTCATACGCGCCGTGGCGCGACCCGGTGATAATCCAGCCATCAGCCTGATCAGCGTCCGTGGGGAACTGATTGTCAACGACTGCGAAGGTTTCGTATTCAAAATTGTTTCCGTTCATCAGAGTACGAAACATGCCGTCATACTCGCCGAATTGATCATGCAATTCGTCAGGGGGATGGCCGGTCAGGAGGATACCGATTTTCATAGGTCACCAAATTTGATCAAATTTCTTTTAGCCTACAGCAGCACGTCGGGCAAGGGGGTCATACCGCCTCGAGATAGCTGAGCCAGTGTTCGTCTGACGGCTGATCCGAAAACCGAGCCATTTCCTGCCGCTTAGTCATCGCCAGATTGCGGATCAATTCGGCAGGAAAGATGCGTGCAACCACCGGATCGGCCTCCCATGCTGCGATGGCCAAAGGCCAGTCCGATGCCAGTTGCGGGAGGCCGTCGATCTCATAGGCATTGCCATTGATTGGAGCAGGGGGTTTTAGGTTGTCTTCAACACCGACCAGAGCCGCGCCCAACACGGCGGCCAGCATCAGATAGGGGTTGATGTCTCCTCCGGCCACACGATGCTCGATCCGGCGCGCTGCCGGGGCGCCACCAGGGATTCGAATGGCGGCAGTCCGGTTTTCGTAAGCCCAGCTGGCCCCTGTCGGGGCATGAGCACCGGGCACTAGGCGGGTAAATGAATTGCCGTGCGGCGCGAAAATAAGCGTACTTCCGGACATCCCTGCAAGACAACCTGCGACGGCAGAGCGCAAGGTATCAGTACCTTCGGGTCCACCGTCATCAAAGACGTTGCGACCTTGCGCATCGACGACAGAGAAATGCACGTGCATACCGTTGCCGGCATCGTCCTTGTAAGGCTTTGCCATGAAAGTCGCAGAAAACCCGTGTTTCCGCGCCAGGCCGCGTGTCAGCGCCTTGAAAAGCCACGTATCATCAGCGCAACGCATGGCGTCCTGGTGGTTCAGGTTGATCTCGAACTGGCCGATTCCGCTTTCGGAAATGGCGGTCTGGGCCGGGATTCCCATCGCGGTGCAGCCGTCATAGAGATCAGTGAAGAACGCATCAAATGCGTCCATTTCTGCCATCGACAAAACCGATTCGTCCTTCAGGCGCCGTCCTGTAACCGGGTTTAGCGGAGGCCGAGGTTGCGCGCCGGATGCGTCCAGTAAGGTGAACTCCAATTCGGTTGCCGCGATGACAGTCCAGCCGCGTTGTGCATATCGATCCAGCACAGCGGTTAGTGCATGGCGCGGGTCACCGTCAAATGGCGTATCGTTGTCGTCATAAAGGCACATCGGCACCAGCGCGGTTGGTGTGCTCAGCCAGGGCATTGGCACCGGCCCACGTTCGGTCGGGCGCAAGACACCATCGGCATCACCGCTCTCGAAAACCAGCGGGCTGCCATCTATGTCCGCGCCCCAAAGATCGACATTGAGCGCTGAGAACGGCATTCGTACAGCGCCCTTGTCCAGCTTTGCGGCATATGAGGGCGGCACGCGCTTGCCGCGCATCTGACCATTCAGGTCACAGGCTGCGACGCGAAAAGTGTGCAGGGCGCTCAGGTCCATTTGGGGCTCCGTTTATCTTGTCCCTGAAGGTTTAAAGGACGTTCTCCGTAATGTCACTAAATTTGATCAAATTTTTGGAAGCGGGTTTGAAAACGGCAACAGGATTTAGCGCAATGTTCAATTGGTGCGTCACCTGGCCCCGATTGTCTCCAATCGTGCTAGTCGATTTAGGGATGATGTGTCGCCAATTGTACCCCGTGGCGTGATCCTTATAGTGTTTGCTGATGACACTGTTGTTTACACTTATTCTTCTGACCATTGGCATTTTGGGCTATCGCTATTGGTCGAAGAGACAAATGCGCACTACGTTGCTTTCCACACCGCTTTCCGAGCATCAACGCGGCATCGTTGAGCGTCGGGTGCCCATCGTTCAACGGTTGCCATCGGACTTGCGCGGCAAACTGGATGGCAAAGTGAACCTGTTTCTGAATCAGGTGGAGTTCCTTGGTTGCGACGGGTTGGAGGTAACTGAGGACATGGAGCTGTCCATTGCCGCGCAGGCCTGTTTGCTCGTGGTAAACAGCGACCTTTGGTACGACAACCTGACGACGGTCCTGATCTACCCAAATGCCTTCAAGTCAAAGCAACAGAAACACTCCGGCTTCGTTGTTACGGAAAAGGAAATCGTGCGCACCGGAGAAAGCTGGGATCGCGGCCCAGTCATCCTTTCATGGGCTCACAGCAACCACGGTGCGCTGGATGACCACGATGGGCACAATGTGGTGTTCCATGAGTTTGCGCATCAGATTGACGATTTGTCGGGCGGCACCAACGGTGTGCCTGTCCTGAGTGAAGGCCAGAGCTTTGCCGAGTGGGAACGCGTCTTCCTGAAGGCCTATGAGACACACGTTCACGCGGTCGAAAGCGGGCGGCACACGGTCATCGACCCCTATGGAGCGGTTGGCCACGAAGAGTTCTTTGCAGTTTCAGTCGAGGTTTTCTTTGAAAGACCTCACGCACTGAAACGCGAGGTCCCTGATGTTTATGCTCAGCTGTCCCAACTGTTTCAACTGGACCCCGCTACTTGGCAATAGGGGGTCGGTGCGAGGCCAGTCCCTTAGCGCGCCAGATTTAACCGGAACCGCATCTTGGCTTTCCGCTCTGCGGGCAGGTGTCGGTTCAGACGTTTGTTGATCAGTCCGAAACCGCCGACGATAACCAACGTCAGCAGGATGAAATAGAACGCCAGGATCGGGTAGGGGATGAAAGGATTGAACGTCTTATCCGCGAAATAGCTGGCGTAATACAGCGCGTCGCCGCGTTGCTGCCAGGCCGGGAACGCCGAGAAAAAAACCAGCGTCGTGGATTGGAACAGAAAGATGGCCTCGTTGGTATAGGCAGGCCAGGCTAGCCGCAGCGTTGTAGGCCAGATGATCCGACGGAAGCGCGACCAGCCGGACATACCGTAGGCATCCGCCGCTTCAATATCACCTTTGGGGATCGAGCGCAGAGCGCCATAGAAGATTTCGCCCGTATACGCGGCCGTGTTCAAGAACAGAACGATCAGTGCACCCAACCAAGCAGACGTGAGGGCGTCGAACATCGGGTAGGATTTCTTCAGCGACAGGAAGAAGAAATAGGCGAAGAAAAACTGAATAAAGAGAGGAGAACCTCGGAAGATAAAGATGAACCACTCGGCGGGTTTGCGCAGCCATTTGTTGCTGGACGCTTTGCCAAGTGCCACAGCGGTGGCCAGAAAGAACCCCGTCGCCAGTGCCATTACACCAAAATAGATGTTCCAGATCATGCCCGAGCCGATCAGAGTGAACTGTTCGCACAAGGTGAAATCGGTCCTAGGAAGCAAACGCTCACCAAGTCCAATCGAGCGCAGGCCGTAATCCTGGATGGTTTGCAAGCAGCTCATGCCGTTGTCTCCTTGCGCAGCAGCTCGCCACCGGATGTGGCCTGCCCGTGGGACAAGCGGCGCATCAGTTTCTCTAACCCGATCTCAGACACGCGGGTCATGCCGAGATAAAAGATCAGGAGAAACAGAAAGTACCACATACGCCAGTCACCGTGCGGGTATTGGGTAAATTTGGACGTCTTAGTGCCGCCGAGCTCGCGAGCCCAGTAGACGATATCTTCGATCCCCAGCAGGAATAGCAACGGTGTGGCTTTGATTAGCACCATCCACAGATTGCTGAGACCGGGCAGGGCGTAGACCCACATCTGCGGCACAAGGATGCGCCAAAAAGTTTGGCGGCGAGTCATGCCATAGGCCTCGGCAGTCTCCAGCTGGGCATGGGGTACGGCCCGCATGCCACCAAAAAGAACGTTCGCAGCGAAAGCTCCGAAAACGATCGAAAAGGTGATTACGGCAAGGAGGAAGCCATAAGTCTCGTGAACCCATTCCGGGGCGGTTCTCAGTGGCAATTTGGCGGCCTGACAGACAAGGAAGTCGTTGCCCTGCCGGATCGGGTCAGTCCATTCGGGACATAGAACTTTGTGTCGCGTCCATTCAAATGCCTGATCAAGCGCGATTACAAAAAACAGGAAGAAGGCGATATCGGGCACGCCGCGAACGATGGCGATGTAACCTTTGCCCAGCCAGCTGAGCGGTGGGAAATGCGACCGCGCGGCCATCGCGCCGGTGAACCCAAAGCTAAGTGCAACTGGTGCGGTAACGGCCAGCAGAGCGAGAACCTTGACGAACGACAGGTAGAACGACCAGTGGACGCCGTTGGTCAGGTAGCAGGAAAACCAGCGGAACGTGCCCAAAATGTCGGGATCAGCGCAGTAGGAAAACATGAGGCGTCTTTCGAACGTCAGGCCCGGTGTTTGGCCGGGGGTTGGTCCGGCGCACAAACGGCGCCGGACCTTTGGACGGAGTGCTTAGTTGGTTACAACCGAACCGTCGGTGCCATAGGTGGCGGTGCCCTCACCGAACCACTTGATCAGCATCTCGTTCAGCGTGCCATCCTCTTTCATTGAGGTGATCCCAGCGTCAAACTTGCCGCGCAAGTCGCCATCGCTTTCGCGTAGGCCCATTCCGATACCACCGCCCAGCGGGACCGGGTCGCCAACAAAAACCAGCTCGCCACCCGATTCCTCGACAAGAGGAACCAGATAGTCCCGATCGGCCAGAACGGCGTCGGCTTCGCCGTTGCGGACGGCTGCAATGGTTTCTTCCGGTGTAGCGAATTCAACCAGGGTAGCGCCGGATTCAGCAACATGACCGGCCTGAATGGTCGCGGTTTGCGCCGCAACGATACCACCTGTCACATCAACGCCTTCCGTGACTGCGACGTAGGCTGACGCGGTCGGTGGGTAGTAGTCCTGAGTGAAGTCGATGACTTCGTCACGTTCGTCGGTGATCGACATACCGGCGATGATGGTGTCGTAGTTGCCCGAGACCAGGTTCGGGATGATCGAATCCCAGTCGTTCTTGACCCATTCGCATTCCAGCCCGGCGCGTTTGCACAGCTCGTCGCCCACTTCACGCTCGAACCCATCGATTTTACCCGCGTCGTTGATGAAATTATACGGAGGGTAAGCGCCCTCTGTGCCCATGCGAACGGTGTCAGCCATTGCCACACCGGCGGTCAACGCCAGTGCTGCGGTGGTCAGAATCAGGTTTTTCATTGGTTACTCCCCTTATTGGTTCTGTCCGTAGGTTATGCCGCCTGTGTGGCGGATAGAAAGCCCTGAAGCCGCTTGGATTCAGGGGTGGTGAAAATATCTTCTGGCGTGCCTTCTTCTTCGATCAGGCCCTGATGCAGGAAAACAACGTGGCTCGAGATGTCAGCCGCCATTTTCATGTCATGGGTCACGATAATCATGGTGCGACCCTCGGCGGCCAGATCCTTGATCACCTTGATCACTTCCTGTTCCAGCTCGGGATCAAGCGCCGAAGTGGGTTCGTCGAATAATAGCGCCTCGGGCTCCATGCATAGGCCGCGGGCAATCGCGGCGCGTTGTTGCTGGCCCCCGGACAATTGGGCCGGGTAGGCGTCGCATTTGTCACCGATGCCGACCTTCTCAAGGTATTTGCGGGCGCTGTCTTCGGTCTCGGCCCGATCGCGGCCCAAAACGGTAACCGGAGCTTCCATCACGTTTTGAAGGATCGTCAAATGGGCCCATAGGTTAAACTGCTGGAACACCATCGACAGATTGGTGCGAATTCGCAGTACCTGTTTTGCATCAGCTGGGCGGCGATGGTGATGACTGCCGGTCCAGCGCACAGGTTCGCCCTTGAACAGGATCTCGCCTTCCTGACTGTCTTCCAACAAGTTGCAGCAACGCAGAAGGGTGGATTTTCCAGAACCGGATGATCCGATCAGCGAAACGACGTCGCCACGATGTGCTGTTATGTCCACCCCTTTCAATACCTCGAGATTTCCGAAGCTTTTGTGCAGGTTCTTGATCTCGATTACGGGGGCGGTCTCTGTCACGGGCGATCCAGGCTTTGTTAGTTGTGTTGGTGCGGTACTAGGGCTGAAAAAATCGTCCAATGCAATGCGCAAATGACACGTTCCGGACCTGAAACCTCCAAATCGACCAGAGGTTTTGGTCAAATCGGTCAGGGATTGCGCAGGATGGCTTCTGGTGCGGGCGGATTGGGGACCGCCAGGTAAAGCTCTGCTGGTATGTCGATCAGGCCACGCAGATGCAGCAATTCACGCTCTGCAGAACTGAGCTCAGCTATTGCCGCGCGAACGGCGTGGGCGAGGTTGCGCGCGTCTTGTCCATTTGCAGTGATGTAAGGCAGAGCAGGTGTGGGGGAAGTTACGGCGACTTCGCGCAATGCCAAGCCAAGATCGGTGTGTTCCTTGAGCAATTCCCAGGTCAGTGCGTCCAAAGATGCATAATCGGCGCGCCCATCTGCCACGGCCTGCGCAGATAGTGCATGCCCCCCAGATTCGAGAAAGGATACTGGGACCTGGCTGAGCTTGCTTAGATGCACCATTGGTGCAGCCCAGCCGGATTGCGACAGGGCTTCGTTATAGGCAAAAGTTCCGTTTGCAAGCTGATCCAGTTCGCGTAGATCATCCTCCCGGGCGACGAAGATCGAACGGTAGTATCCGGGCGGACAATCGGGCAGGCCGTAATCGGGGGTACCCACTAGTTGTACCTTGCCGTGCAGGCGGGTTCGGTAAGGCATGCCGCAGGTTTGGGCAAATGTCAGATTGGTATCAAGCCAGACGTCCCAAACGTCTGCATCGCGAGTCAGAGTTGCCGGACCGTGTCCAACATGTTTCCGAATCAGCGCCCAAAAGCTGTCATTGGCTGCTTGAAGGGCGGGCATGTCGTACATGCCCAGCATCGCCGTCACGGTTTTTCGGCCTTCTGCCGGGCCAGAGCCGAATCCACATCGCTGACGCCCAACAGGCTGACTACCAGTCGCAGCAACGAATCCTCCTCACCGGTGCGTTGGCCATCGGCTAAAGCGACCGACCACATCGCCTGCACCACGGCCAGGCGGTCGTCATAGGCGATAGCTTCTTTGATGGCGCGTGTGAAACGGACAGTATCGGGGGCCTCGGCCTCCAGATCCTCGGCGCGGGCGCGAAGTGCGGCGGCTTCGAATGGAGACAGCCCATAGCGTTGGGTTGATATCCGATCGATCCGGGCCATTTCGGTATCGGCATAGTCATTGTCGGATCGCGCAATGCGTACCAGCAGGGCAGTCAGGGCCAAGCGGGCGTCGTCTTCGACAAGCGGGTCGGGCTGCGGCTGAGTAAGCCGGGACAGGAAATCCTTAAACATGAGCAAGATATAGACGCTGCCTAGCTGGCTTCCAAGCGGCTTTGCACCCGTTCGCGAGAGGCTTTGCTGTCATTGAAGCTAAGGCCCATTGCCGCACGCGCCTCTTCTACGATCTTGATCTCGCCCTCGTCCGAGTTTCCATCGGCCAGAACAACCTCCCACAAAGCGTCCAGTGCAGCCAGGCGCTCCTTCAGGTCGGTGGTTTCGCGGATCAGTTTGCCGAACGTGTCGGTCTCGGGGGCGGCGGCGTGCAGTTTTTCGCAGGTGGCGCGCACTTTGGCGGCCTCGATCGCATTGTGCTGATAAAGGCGGGCAAGAATGCGGTCTATCAGGCTGATTTCTTCAAGCTTGTAGTCTCGATCCGCCTTTGCCACGCGCACCATCAGGGCACCCAGGGCCAGCTCGGCGTCCGGGTCGGGCAGGGTGGTCTGCTGAGGTGGGCGGAAGGCCTGAAAGAGCTTTTTTAACATAGGGCTACGTTATTCCATATTTTATGACCGGCCAAGCGGGGACTACCCGTCATAGCCCTGAATAATCACCAGATCGCCAGTCGATACCGGATCACGCAGAGCTTTTGCCCGTTGATAGCCGTCACTTTCATAGCAAGCCAGAGCCTGTTCGTAGCTTGGGAATTCAATCACGACCGTACGTGCGCGAGCCTTGCCCTCTTTGGAGGTGCGTTCACCTCCGCGCACCAGGAACTTTGCACCGTATTCAGCGAACGGCGCGGCATTTGCGGCGATGTAGTTTTTGTATGTCTCCATGTCGTCTACGTCGACATGGGCAACCCAGTATCCTTTGGCCAAGTGGCATCCTCCAGCAATTTCAGGCAAGTTGCGGAGGAAACCGATCAAATGCAATCCCCTATCGGTGTTCAGGTTGGCGGAAGCAGGGCTTCGCGTGCCTTGTCCTGCAACCACGCAATCATCTGCCGATAGGGTACGGGGCCATAGCTGATGCGCGCCACGCCGAGATTGGCTAGGGTCGGTGTGTCCGGTGTGCCCGGCAATGCGATAATGTTCACGGGCAGTTCGGTCGCATCGCACAAGCTCGCTATCAGTGCTTCGTCTTTCAGGCCGGGGGCGAAAAAGCCGCTGGCACCAGCTTCGGCGTAGGCTTTGGCGCGCGCGACAGCAGCGTCCAGCATCGCTTCGTTGTGGGTATCGGGATGCGCCTTGAGGAAAATGTCGGTTCGCGCGTTGATGAAGGCAGAGATTCCAGCTGCATCACACCCTTCACGCATTGCGCCGACTCGGGCGGCTTGGGTTTCGATGTCATAAAGCTCTTTGGTTCCAACGATTTGATCTTCGAAATTGAACCCGATTACACCAGTTTCAAGAGCACGTTGAACATTTGCCGCAATACCCAATGCGTCTTCTGCGTAAGCTCCTTCGAAATCCAACGTCACCGGCAGGTCAACTGCATCGACAATCCGGCGTGCATTGTCCAGCGCTGTTTCCAGCGGAACGTTCTGCCCGTCAGCGAACCCCTGCGCCATGGCGACCGGAGCACTACCGGTTGCGATTGCCTTGGCTCCGGCGTCGCGCACAGCGGCGGCGCTTCCGGCGTCCCAGATGTTGAAAAGGATGACAGGGGCGCCCTTCTTGTGCAGGGCGGTGAAGGCTTCCGCTTGGGTGTTCTGATCTGTCATGGCCGGTCTCCTGTCAGCTGTTTGCTGACAGTTAACCGTGTAACGGGCCGCTGCGTATAGTTATTTTGACAACAGCCGTCACGTTGCGGTGACCTTTCGGGCCGATCAGACCAGTCGCGAGGTGTCTTTCGCGGCACGTACGAACTCGCGGAACAGGGGATGTGGCTCAAAAGGTTTGGACTTCAGTTCCGGGTGGTACTGAACACCAATAAACCACGGGTGATCCGACCATTCGACGATTTCCGGCAAGCGACCATCAGGTGACATGCCCGAGAAGTTCAAGCCCGCTTTTTCCAGCTTCTCGCGGTATTTGATGTCCACCTCATAGCGGTGGCGGTGGCGCTCCTCGATCTGGGTGCCGCCATAAACCGCGGCCACCTTCGAACCTTCGGCCAAAACGGCGTTATACGCGCCCAATCGCATGGTGCCGCCTTTGTCATCACCCACCTTGCGCTCGACCTTGTGGTTGCCCTGCACCCACTCTTTCAGGTGATAAACAACTGGTTCAAAACGTTTTTTACCGGACTCGTGGTCGAATTCCTCCGATCCGGCTTCCTTGATGCCCGCTGCATTCCGGGCGGCTTCAATCACGGCCATCTGCATGCCGAGACAGATGCCCAGATAAGGCACTTTGTGCTCGCGGGCGTATTGCGCTGCTTTGATCTTGCCTTCGGTGCCGCGCTCTCCAAACCCACCAGGCACGAGGATCGCATGGAACCCTTCAAGATACGGAGCAGCGTCTTCGGTATCGAAGACCTCGGCATCGACCCATTCGATCTTGACCCGGACCCGGTTGGCCATGCCGCCGTGGGTCAGCGCCTCGGCTATGGACTTATAGGCGTCTTCCAGTTGGGTGTATTTACCGACGATAGCGACTTTCACCTCGCCTTCGGCGTTGTGGATACGGTCGCTGACATCTTCCCATTTGGTCAGATCCGGCTTGGGTGCAGGGCTGATCTGGAACGCGTCCAATACTGCCTGATCCAAACCTTCGCGGTGATAGGCCAACGGAGCGTCGTAGATGGTTGAAAGGTCCTGTGCGGCAATCACCGAATCCGGGCGCACGTTACAGAACAGCGCCAGTTTCTCACGTTCCTTGGTTGGAATCGGACCTTCTGACCGGCAGACCAGAATGTCTGGCGCCAGACCGATCGAGCGTAGTTCTTTCACTGAGTGCTGTGTCGGTTTGGTTTTCAACTCGCCCGAGGCTTTGATGTAGGGCAGCAGAGTCAGGTGCATGAACAGGCACTGACCGCGTGGTTTGTCCTGGCTGAATTGGCGGATGGCCTCGAAAAAGGGCAGGCCCTCGATATCGCCCACGGTGCCGCCGATTTCACACAGCATGAAATCGACCTCATCCTCACCAATAGCGATGAAATCCTTGATCTCGTTGGTGACGTGCGGGATCACCTGAATGGTTTTGCCCAGATAGTCGCCACGACGCTCTTTCTCGAGTACGTTGGAGTAGATCCGGCCCGAGCTGACCGAGTCAGTTTTGCGCGCTGCTACACCGGTAAATCGCTCGTAGTGACCAAGGTCCAGATCGGTCTCGGCCCCGTCATCGGTTACAAAAACTTCGCCATGTTCAAACGGCGACATCGTGCCGGGATCGACGTTCAAGTAGGGGTCCAGTTTGCGCAAGCGCACAGAGTATCCGCGGGCCTGCAACAAGGCGCCCAGAGCCGCCGAAGCCAGTCCTTTGCCCAAGGACGAAACCACACCACCAGTGATGAAAATAAAACGCGCCATGTTTTTTCGGCTGCTCCCGTGAGACGACATTATCAGCTGCCCGGCGGCTTGAAAAAACCGCTGCACCACGGGACTTCACGTATAAAGGATTCGCGCCAAATGCGCAAGAGAACCGCAAGATGCTGTTGCCGTTCTCTTTCAGGTTTCTAGGTTTTGTAGATCAGTCGGCCTGCGGAATCAGCGGCGCATTGTCGCCCTGTGCCGGCGGCAGCAGGTCATCCGTGGACGGAACCGCCGGTGTGCTTTCCTCAGTTGAGGCCGGGGCTGGAACACCCAACCGGTCGATAACCGAGCTGCCCGAAGACTTCTGGGCTGCCAGAATCGTCAGTGTGATTGATGTCACGATAAAGCACGCGGCAAGGATCCATGTCAGCTTGCCCAGAGCGGTCGCTGCTGCGCGGCCGGTCATGGCGCCACCGCCGCCACCACCCATACCCAGGCCACCGCCTTCGGACCGCTGCATCAGCACAACGGCAATCAGGCCCAGGGCCAGGAGGAGGTGGATGATGAGAACGACGTTTTCCATGGTGTTCCTGTACAGCGTGGCGTGTATCGCGTGGTACTTATGCAAGTTTGCCATCGGGGGCAAGGGAGGAGTTGGCATCATGAACGGTGATAATTCAGATCACGGCAACGGGACTGGACAGGTGGCCGATCGGTGGCGCAGGCTACGCCCATGCCTCATGACGATCACGACCACCCGCACGCCCTGTTGCCACCTGAACCCGCGCTTCGTGTCAAAGCGCTCGAGACGATTCTGACCCGCAAGGGTTTGATCGATCCGGCGGCACTGGATGAGATCATCGACACCTATCAAAACAAGATTGGCCCGCAGAACGGCGCGCGCGTTGTCGCCAAAGCGTGGTCGAATCCTGAGTTCAAGCAGGCGTTGCTGGAAGATGCAACGCCGGTTGTGGCCGAGCTCGGCTACTACGGTCGCCAGGGTGAGCATATGGTCGTGGTCGAAAACACCCCAGAGCGGCACAACATGGTCGTTTGTACGCTATGCAGCTGTTACCCATGGCCACTGTTGGGCATACCGCCCGGTTGGTACAAGTCCGACGCCTACCGCGCCCGCGCCGTGCGCGAACCTCGTAAAGTGTTGGCAGAGTTTGGCGTAACCTTGCCCGAGGCGACTGCGGTTAGGGTTTGGGATTCGACCGCCGAAATACGCTATCTGGTCTTGCCAATGCGCCCTAAGGGGGCGGATGGATTGAGTGAGGATGAACTCACCGCGTTGGTTACTCGTGACAGCATGATCGGGATGGGTTTGCCCAGAGTGCCGGCATGACCCGCGTACATGACATGGGAGGTCGTTTCGGCGACGGCCCGATTCACCCCGAATCTGAAGGCGATCCGGTTTTTGCCGAGGACTGGCATGCGCGTGCCCTGGCGGTAAAGTTGGCGTCTGATCCAATTGGGCGGTGGAATATTGACGAAATGCGGCACGCGCGCGAGTGCCTGTCGCCACAAGATTACACCCGATTTTCCTATTATGAGATTTGGATTGCTGCACTTGTGGATAAACTAGTCGAAAAGGGTGTCCTGACTTCGGATGACCTAAGTGGACCAGGGGCGGACGAAGCCCACCCGCTTGCAGATCGTATGCTCAAAGCCGAAGCCGTTGCGCCTGCTTTGGCCAAAGGCGGCCCTGCGGACCGTCCCTCGAAAGTCGCCACAAAATTTGAGATCGGGCAAGAAGTCCGCACAGCGCACCCTGCAGCAAATCGTCTTGTTGATGGGGGGCACACCAGGTTGCCTATTTATGCTGCCGGTGCCAGAGGGCGCATTCTTAAGCTGCACGGTACCCATGTTCTACCAGATTCCAACGCGCATGGATTGGGTGAAGCGCCAGAGCCGCTGTATGCCGTAGCCTTTCCGGCGTCCGAACTTTGGACAGCACCGGAACATCCAAAAGACCAGGTGGTGCTGGATCTGTGGCAATCATATCTGGAGCCCGCATGAGCGATTGCATCACTTTTTCCGCGCCCGAGCCGGTCTTTGCCGAACCTTGGCACGCACAGGTTTTTGCCGTGACTGTAGCGCTGAATGAGGCCGGACGGTTTGCGTGGCCGGATTGGGCGGCGCAGTTCTCCGATACTCTGAAGCGACACGGATTGAACCGTGAGTTGAACGGTGGCGACGATTATTTTTACGCTTGGCTGGAAACGCTCGAGGTATTGCTTGCCGAGCAGGGGGCGGCCGCTGCCGACGATGTAAATGCGCTGCGCGATGCGTGGGAGGACGCGTATTTGGCGACACCACATGGCGAACCAGTGCGATTGACAGGCAAGTAAGCTCCGGAACTGGTCGGCTGCGTCGAATTACCGGTTTCCCTGCTGCTTTCCCCCCGCTATATGAGCCGGGTTTGATAACTCAGCGCAAAAGGACCGGATATGGCCAACGTGGTTGTTGTCGGCGCCCAGTGGGGTGACGAAGGAAAAGGCAAGATCGTCGACTGGCTCAGCGAACGGGCGGACGTGATCGCGCGTTTTCAGGGCGGACATAACGCCGGTCATACGCTGGTCATTGATGGAGAGGTTTACAAGCTGCACGCGCTGCCTTCGGGCGTGGTGCGCGGTGGCAAGTTGAGCGTGATCGGGAATGGCGTCGTCCTGGACCCGTGGCATCTGGTCAAAGAAATCGGGACAATTCGCGCGCAAGGCGTTGATATCACGCCTGAAACACTGATGATCGCCGAAAATACGCCTCTGATCCTGCCTTTCCACGGAGAATTGGACCGGGCGCGCGAGAATCAGAATTCGGTTGCCAAGATCGGAACGACCGGCCGTGGCATTGGCCCTTGCTACGAGGATAAAGTCGGTCGCCGAGTGATCCGAGTTGCCGATCTTGCCGATGATGCAACACTGGCTCTGCGGGTTGATCGGGCCCTTGTGCATCACAACGCTCTTCGCAATGGTCTTGGGCTGGAGCCTATTGATCGTGACGGTCTGATCGCACAGCTGAAAGAAATCGCACCGCAGATTCTGCCCTTTGCCGCGCCCGTCTGGAAAGTCCTGAACGAAAAACGCCGGGCGGGTAAACGCATTCTGTTCGAAGGCGCGCAGGGCGCATTGCTGGATATTGATTTCGGAACTTATCCATTTGTGACTTCCTCGAATGTGATCGCGGGACAGGCGTCTACCGGTGTGGGCATCGGGCCAGGGTCGATCGACTTCGTACTGGGGATCGTCAAGGCCTATACGACCCGTGTTGGTGAAGGACCGTTCCCGACAGAACTGGATGATGATGATGGTCAGCGTCTGGGTGAGCGCGGACACGAGTTTGGTACAACCACTGGCCGCAAGCGCCGTTGCGGTTGGTTCGACGCCTGCCTTGTGCGCCAGACCTGTGCGACCAGCGGCGTGAACGGTATCTCGCTGACCAAACTGGATGTGTTGGACGGGTTTGAGACGCTGAAAATCTGTACCGGCTATGAATTGGATGGCAAACGTTTGGATTATCTGCCCACTGCTGCTGATCAACAGGCTCGTTGTACCCCGATCTACGAGGAAATGCCGGGCTGGAGCGAATCCACTGAAGGCGCGCGCAGCTGGGCAGACCTGCCCGCGAACGCGATCAAATACGTGCGCCGGGTGGAAGAACTGATCGAATGCCCGGTGGCGCTGCTGTCCACCAGCCCGGAGCGGGAGGATACCATTCTGGTGACCGACCCGTTTGCCGATTAATGGGCAGTCCTGACGAAAAACCGGGTTTAAGCTACAAGGCGCGGCGGCGCTGGTCTCTGGTTCTGCTGCTGGTCGGTTTGCCGTTGTACATTGTCGCCGTCGTGACTGTATTGAATTGGCTGGATCGTCCACCAATCTGGCTGGAGCTGCTGGTTTATGTTGCGCTTGGCATCGTGTGGGCCTTGCCGTTCAAGTTCGTGTTCCGCGGCGTGGGTAAGGAAGACCCGGATCAGGACGCGAACTGAACGTCGCAACGAACTTCGTCATCGGCAATTGACGCCACACTTTCAGTCCGAACAAATAAATTTGGCTCAGGTGGCGGTCTCTGCTGAATAACACCTGTCGCCTACGTGTTTTCAGCGATCCCGCCAAACGATTACGTGTCAATCAATTAGGGCCAGAGAAAACCTCTGGCCCTTTCTTCGAGGGGGTAGTTCTTTATTGTTTTCGGTGTTTATCCGGCAGCGCGCTTGTCGTCGGGCCGAAAGCCGATCTCGGTCGAGGCTGAAAAACGACCGCCGCCAGCTTTTTCGATCTTGCCGTCCCGCAGCAACTGACCAAATGAGCGCAAGCTTTCTTCCCGGTTGAAATCATCCTGCTTGAGAGAGCGGACCTTGTTCATCAGCTGCGGGCGCGAAAACTGCTCCTGCCCCTCAATAAACGAAAGATAAGCGGCGGCAGCTTCCAGAAGGTCGGACAGTGATTGCGCGCCTTGTTCCTGAGCGAAACTGGCAAAGCCACCTTCTTCTGTCCCGTCATCCTGCGAGGACTGGACGCGCCGGGGCATAATTGGGCCTGTTTCTTCATCATTGTCAGCGTCAACACGCTGCTCGGCCACCAGTTTCAGCGGAGCGGGTGCGTCTGGCTGGGGGCGAATGCTTGTGACGTTGACCTCGGGCCGGCGAGGGCTGACAACCGATGCCAGATCCCCACGGTACTCTGCGTCTTCGGATTCGGCGCTGCTTTTGGAAACGCGCTCGGCTTCGGTCGCTGCCACGGCGGTGCGCAGATGCGAGTAGGTTTCGCGCTGATCACTGGTTGCCGGATCGTCCATGCGGGCGTCGGCCGTATCCATCAAACGCGAGACGTCCTGATCCAAGCCACTATCTTCCGCCACTTTGTGATCCGAGCTCGCCGCAAGTTCAGCTTCGACCAGCGAGATTTCCTCGAGCAGATCGGCCTCGTCTTCAGCGCTCAGAACATTTCTAGCGCTTTCAGGTTCCGCCTCATCCACCTCGATTTCTGCCTCGTCTTCGTCCTCATCCTCGCTGAGAATATTGAGGATGCCATCTGTTTCCGGCTCGTCTTCGGCAGTGTCTTCGGCATCGGTAAACAATACGTCGTCCGAAGTGACCTCGGGCTGCTCAGCCTCTGCCGCTTCGGTTGCTTCCGGTTCGGTCGCCTCGACGGCCTCAGCACCAGTCAGTGCCAGGATCTCATTCAGGGTTTCGGCATCCTGCTCAAACGCCGACTCGATGGAAATCTGCGCTTCTTCCAGATCTGACGGATCGATGTCTTCAGGAACAGCGATCTCAGCTTGGAACTCGGTACCTACCTGTTCGCTTGATTCTGCGGTTTCTTCAAACTCTTCCAACCGGGGCGCTTCAACCGCCTCTGTTGTATCGTCTGCTTCGGTGAGCTCGGTCCGCGGTTCGTCTTCCGACAAATCAGCCGGGTTCAGTGCACCTGCTTCAAATGCGGCCGATATGGCGTCTACCTGAGGCCGCGCGGGCTCGATAAAGCCGTTTTCCTCGTCCTCGCCAAACTGCGGCGGATTTTCATTGGAATGCGAAACCACGGCGCGGATACGCTGCAGTTTGGCTGCGATGCTGTCGGCGGCTGGCTCAGTAGCTGCCGCAATCGGGCTATGGGCTGGTCGTGCCACTGGTTCGGCGGGGGCTTCCGGTGCAGGGGCATCGACGACAGGTGCGGCGGCAACGGTGGGGGCTGCTTCCGTGGCGCGCAACAACAGGCCGCTGTCATTCTGGCTGGCTTCGACTTTGCGTGCGATGTCGCGCTGGGCGATGCGAGTCAGCATTTCGGCATCTGGCTGCGGAGGTTCGGATCCGAAATACCGGTCATCTGCTGCCAGATCACGGAAGTATTCGGCAATAGCTTTCATCGTTTCAAATGAATCGTCAAAGCCTTCCAAAGTGCAGGAAAAGGTTCCGTAGGATACGGTCAATACCTTGTTGTTCTGTACCATCAGACGCACGTCCTCTACAAACTACCAGGCCGAAATCCGAGCTAGTCGCACGGTATCGACTCGAAACTTTGTCCATGAGTCTATCATTTTGTGGTCTCAATATGTCCAAAAGCGGGAAAAATGGTCAATCTTAAGAAAAACGGGCCGATTGTACGGTCTGAGGAGCCAATAGCGCTGTTTGGTGGTGGACTGATCGGCCCAGAGGATACGATTCTAGCACTCACTCGCGTCAATCGTGCCGTGGCGGCAGATGGAGGGGCGGCGGCATTGATCGATTCGGGGCATTTGCCAGAGGCGGTCATCGGAGATTTCGATTCCCTCGAACCCAGATATCGTACCCGCATTCCAGAGGATCGCTTGTACCCGATCCGGGAACAGGACAGCACGGATTTCGACAAAGCATTGCGCAGCATCGAAGCGCCTTTGATTTTAGGTGTCGGCTTTTTAGGCGGGCGTGTGGATCACCAATTGGCGGTGTTCAATGCGCTGGTGCGGTTACAGGATCGACCTTGTGTATTGTTGGGCGCGCACGAAGTGATCTTTCACGCGCCGCCGAAGATTGTTCTTCCCATTGAGGCCGGAGAAACCGTGTCGTTATTTCCGCTTCGGCATGTAACCGGGTGCAGCAAAGGGTTGGAATGGCCTATCGACGGGTTGGGCCTGTCACCTGACGGGCGGGTTGGCACCTCGAACCGCGCGTTGTCTGAGGTGGAGCTTCAAATGGACGGACCCGGGCTTTTAGTCATGGTGCCCCGTGCGGCCCTGGATCAGGTCATGCAGGCGTTTCTGTCGGGCCAGACCGGGCGTTGGCCCGCTCGTGCAGGATGACATAGAGACCGGCGGCCACGGTAATTGCGATTCCTAGCGCTGCGATCCCGTCAGGCAGATCGCGAAAAATCAGCCATCCGATAAGGGTGGCAACTGGAATCTCCAGATATTGCATCGGGGCAAGCGTCGCCGACGGCGCATATCGCAGAGACCAGGTCATCAACAGGTGAGCTACTGTACCGAGAACACCAATGGCCAGCAGCAACCAGTGGATTTTGTCAGTCGGCAGGATCAAGGTCAGCTCCCAAACCCCGGCCTTTGTTCCGAAAAGCATCAGCGGCAGCAGAAAGATCGTAGCCATGGCGCCGGACACGGCCTGCAGTGACACCGGGTCAGTCTCTTTGGCAATTTGCCGCGTAACAAGCATGAACAGGGCGAAGACAACAGCTACGATCAATGGAAGCAATGCAGGCAGGCCAACCGCGGCAAAGCTGGGC
Source organism: Ruegeria sp. HKCCD6426 (assembly GCF_057221115.1). Classification (NCBI taxonomy): domain Bacteria; kingdom Pseudomonadati; phylum Pseudomonadota; class Alphaproteobacteria; order Rhodobacterales; family Roseobacteraceae; genus Ruegeria; species Ruegeria sp. HKCCD6426. The sequence continues at coordinate 52,875 of NZ_JBWVBF010000003.1, forward strand.
TGGATAACCAGCAGCGTGCCAGTGAAGCCCACGATGCATGCGATCACGCGGCGGGGACCGACCTGTTCACCCAGTACATATTTTCCCAGTAGCAGCATGATGAAGGGCATGACAAAGGCGATAGCGACTGCATCTGCAAGCGGCAGGTACTGCAACGCGCTGAACATTGCCGCGATCCCTATGATGTGGAGAAGCGTGCGGATCACCGTCAATCGCAAGACACGCCCCTGCATTCGCCAGGTGCGACCAGTGAGGGCAACCAGCGGGATCAGGATGATGGCCTGCACCGCAAATCTGACCAGAACCAGCAGTCCAAGAGGTGTCGTTTCGCCCAACAGCTTTGCCATGGCATCGCCAAGTGGTGCGAGTATGCAAAAGCCGAGCATCAAAACGATGCCGAAGACGGGGCGATCCTGAGTCATGGCGGCGACGCTAGCGGGTTGCTGACGCCGTGGAAAGAGACGTGCCAGTTAATCGTCAGGCAGCGGTTGGTATTTCGTGTAGTCCGGGCCGACGCAGCAAGGCAGACCGTCATTCAGTTTGAGCCAGCTCAGTTTTTCCTCGTGCGCCACGTGCAGCGTCGGTTGCAACGCCTCGGGATCGTCCAGCGCGGCCACGTACAGGTGCATTACATCCGACATGGATTTTGAACGGAAAGACATCGGTGTACCGCAGGACGAACAAAAACTGCGCTCGACGCCAGGCGAGGAGTTGAACAATCGAGGCTCTTCACCCGTCCAGCGCCATTGTCCATCACGCACCCCGAAGTAAGCCGTCATCGGGGCCGAACATTGCCGCCGACAGCTTTCGCAATGGCAGGTGACACAGGATAGGACAGGGGGATCAACCTCGAACCGAACCGCTCCGCATAAACAACGACCGTTCATTGGTTGCCCTTTCCTAAGACCTGTCAGCTGGACGATTGTATCAGCAGTTGGGAATGTTCACCGCCAGCCCGCCAAGCGAGGTTTCCTTGTATCTTTCGTGCATATCCTGCCCTGTCTGCCGCATGGTTTCGATAGCCGCGTCCAGCGGCACGAAATGCTGCCCGTCGCCGCGTAGCGCCAGGGACGCAGCCGAGACGGCTTTGATGGCGGCCAGACCGTTGCGCTCGATACAGGGCACCTGAACCAGGCCAGCCACGGGGTCGCACGTCATGCCCAAGTGATGCTCCAGCGCGATTTCGGCTGCGTTTTCGACTTGTTCCGGAGTGCCACCCATGACAGCGCACAGGCCCGCGGCTGCCATTGCCGAGGCGCTGCCGACCTCGGCCTGACATCCCGCTTCGGCTCCGGAAATCGAGGCGTTATACTTAACCAGACCGCCGATGGCTGCTGCGGTGAGTAGAAAATCTTCGATATGACTTTCTGATGCGCCCGGTACGTGGTCCAGGTAATAGCGCAGCACTGCAGGCATCGTACCCGCCGCGCCATTGGTCGGAGCGGTGACAACTTGCCCACCGGCCGCGTTCTCTTCGTTTACGGCCATGGCATAGACGCTCATCCAATCATTGATGGTATGGGGAGCGTTCAGGTTCATGCCACGTTCGGCAATCAGCGCATCATGAATGCCCTTGGCGCGGCGGCGCACGTTCAGACCACCGGGCAGGATACCGTCGGTGGTCAGGCCGCGTTCGATGCAGTTGTTCATGACCTCCCACAAACGGGCGGTTCCTTTGGCAAAACTGTCGGCACAACCACGCGCGATTTCATTTGCGCGCTTCATATCGGCAATGCTCTTGCCACTCGTCTTCGCCATTTCCAGCATCTCGGCCGCCGAATGAAACGGGAAGGGCACCGGAGGACCGTCGTTGGTGTCTTTGCCTTCGGCCAGTTCTTCCTCGGTCAGGACGAAACCGCCGCCGACGGAGTAATAAACCTGCCGCAGGATCACATCGCCCTGTGCGTCCGTGGCCATCAGGATCATGCCGTTGGCATGGCCCGGAAGGTTGTTGTCATAGTCAAATACTAGATCGGTCTTGGGGTCGAACTTCAGCTCGGGCAATCCGTCCGGTGTTACAGTGTGCGTTTTGGCGATTTCGGCCAATGCGGCTTCGGCTTTGTTGTTGTCGTAATTGTCCGGCACAAATCCAGCCAACCCCAGGATTGTAGCCCTGTCGGTGGCGTGGCCTACACCGGTAAACGCCAGGGAACCGTGAAGGGACCCGCGCAGGCCCGCGAATTCGAACGGCGAGGCACGCATCAGGTCTAGAAAGCGTGCGGCCGCGACCATGGGGCCCATGGTGTGAGAAGAAGACGGGCCTATGCCCACTTTGAACATATCGAAGACAGAGAGGAACATGTCAGATAGCGGAGCCTTCTGGTGGGTTTGCGTAGGTGGGTGAGGTAAAGGGCGTGACGTCCAACCCTTCGGCCTTAATGGCGGCGCGTGTTGCTGGTCGTGCTTCCAACCGCATCAGCATGTTTTGAAGATAAGGCGTATCCGGCAATTGGAACCAGCTGCGGTCCGATCTGGCAGGGTACAGAGCCATCCAGCGAAGCATGCAGGCCAGATAATATGTCAGGACAGTTGGTTGCTCCGAGGTAAGCCACGAGGGTGCTTTCTTGGCTTCGGCATCCAGCAGTTTCAGGTGTTGCCGCAGGCGCGGTCGTATCCCCGCACGCAAGGTTTCGGCCTGGGTCGGGGCGATGTACTTCTCGGCGTAAAACAAGATACGCAGATCCGCATGCAGGGTGTTGGACGCGAAAAACAGCCATTTCAGGAATGCCGCCCGATCCGGGCTCCTTGCGTCGGGGGCCATTTTCCCGTGCTCGTCCGCCAGCCACAGCAGGATCGCCGCAGTTTCGAAAATCGGACCTTGGGGTGTTTCCAGAACCGGGATTAACCCATTCGGATTCAGAGCGCGATACGCCACGCCATTTTGTTCGTTCCGGCTGCGGTCGACCAGAACGGTTTCGTACGGCAGGCCCATCTCCTCTAGCACCAGCCGGATCACCAGCGAGGCGTTGTCGGGGGCATAATGCAGGCGGTACGGCGATTCCATGAGCCTTATGTTAGACATGCGTACAATGGGCGAAGCCTTGATTGCGACGTTTCCAATCGGAAACGCGTATTTCAGCGACATGTTAACACAGCGCAGCCGCGAATTGTCTCTCGCAGTCGACCGGAGCATTCCGTATAACGCCGTCAGCAATCTGAGGGGAACCAGCCATGACCGGAGAAATGTCACCCATCGAGACAGCTAAATGTGTTGCCGCACGTCGCGCAGCCGAATTTGTTCAGGACGGGATGCGCGTTGGGTTGGGCACCGGTTCGACCGCGGCGTGGATGGTGCGCCGGCTGGGCGAGAGGGTGCGTGACAACGGATTGCAGATCAAAGGCGTCCCGACCTCGACCGCAACGGCGCAGCTGTCGCGCGAAGTGGGGATCGAGGTCGTCTCGCTGGATCAGGCGGGCTGGCTGGACCTGACCATCGACGGAGCAGATGAGTTTGACGGGGAATTCAACCTGATCAAAGGTGGCGGTGCGGCCTTATTACAGGAAAAGATCGTGGCCACCGCCAGCGACCAGATGATCGTAATCGCCGATGCCGGCAAAGAAGTTGAGTCTCTGGGCGCGTTCCCCTTGCCGGTCGAGGTGATCCCATTTGGCTGGCAAACCACCCGGACCCTGATCGAAGAGGCGTTGGATGCGATGGACGTGCTTGGTACGTCGGTCACGCTGCGGATGAATGGTGAAGCGCCAAGGGTCACTGACGAGGGCAATCACATCCTGGACCTGCACCTCAAGCGCATCGGTAACGCACGCCATCTGGCATTGATGCTCAATCAGGTGCCGGGCGTGGTCGAGAACGGCCTGTTCATCGACATCTGCGACAAGGTTGTCATCGGTCACGGCGACGGACGGGTTGAAGTGCGCGATCTGAACGAAGGTACTGTGGAGACGGACCAGCCCAGCGACGGCACCGAGAATCTGTTTTCGAATCTGGCGGATTGAGAATCACGCCTCAAAGGTCTTCAGAAAAACGTTTTTTCGGCCCCTAGGGGTTGGCAATCGACATATTGCGCCCAGATATCCAGAGAATTTTGGCAAGTTGAACAAAGGAACCCAGCATGAGCTTTGACTACGATCTGTTCGTCATCGGCGGAGGCTCGGGCGGGGTCCGCGCGGCGCGCGTTGCTGCGGGTGAAAATGGCGCCAAGGTGGCATTGGCCGAGGAAGACCGCTATGGCGGCACCTGCGTGATTCGAGGCTGCGTGCCCAAAAAACTGATGGTTTTTGCTAGTGAATACTCGGGCATAGTCAGCGACGCACAGGCCTATGGTTGGGACATTCAGTCCGGTGCGTTTGACTGGAGTACCTTCCGTGGCAAACTTCATGCCGAGCTGGATCGGTTGGAAGGTATCTACCGCAACATTCTGAAAAATAATGGCGTCGAAAGCTTCGATCAACGCGCCCGCCTATTGGATTCACACACAGTGGAGCTGACAGATGGCACCCGCAAGACGGCCAAGCATATTCTGGTGGCGACAGGCGGACGCCCGGTTGTACCAGAATTTCCTGGCTCGGATCTGGCAATCACGTCGAACGAGATTTTCCATCTGGAGAAACTGCCCGAAACGATGCTGATCGTTGGCGGCGGCTATATCGCCTGCGAATTCGCCGGGATTATGAACGGTATGGGGGTGCGAACGACCCAATTCTATCGCGGCGCCCAAATCCTGCGTGGCTTCGATGATGAGGCCCGCGGGCTGATCTGTGAAGAAATGTGCCAGAACGGTGTTGATGTGCATCTGGGCACCAATGTGCTTGAGATGAAAAAACAGGGCGACAAAATCTGGGTAAAGGCAACGAACGGTTCAGAGCAACTGTTCGATGTAGTCATGTATGCCACGGGCCGCGCACCGAATGCTGATGATCTCGGGCTGGAAAGTCTGGGCGTCGAACGCGGCCGCAAAGGCGAGATCATCGTGGACGAATACAGCCAAACTGCTGTGCCTTCGATCTATGCTATCGGTGACGTGACCGACCGGGTAAACCTGACGCCGGTTGCCATCCGCGAAGGCATGGCCTTTGTGGAAACCGTCTTCAAAGGTAATCCAACACCGGTGGATCATGAGTTGATCCCAACCGCGATCTTCACTCAGCCCGAGATGGGCACAGTGGGGCTGAGCGAGGAGGAAGCAGCCGAGCAGGAGCCGATCGAGGTTTATGCGACTTCGTTCAAGCCGATGCAGAAGGCGTTTGCCGGAGGCACACAGCGCGTGCTCATGAAGCTGATCGTCAGCCAGGCGACGCGTAAGGTGCTGGGTTGTCATATCGTCGCGCCGGGCGCGGGTGAGATGATCCAACTGGCCGGGATCGCCGTGAAAATGGGCGCGACCAAAGAAGATTTCGACCGAACGGTTGCAGTTCATCCCGTGATGGCCGAAGAACTGGTGACAATGCGGCAACCTGTACGCACTGCTTGATTTGCAACTGCGCGCACACAAGTTACAAGGGAACCCGTGTTCACACGGGCCTAAACGAAGGAATTGAAAAACATGGCGGGCAACAGCGGCGGCCCCTGGGGGGGCGGAGGCTCATCCGGTGGCGGAGGAAATCGGGGAAACAACGGGGATGGGCGCAAGCCTCCCGAAGGTGAAGGCCCGCAGATCCCCGAGATCGATGAGCTGATGAAAAAGGGTCAGGAGCAGTTGCGCGTGCTGATGGGCGGGCGCGGCGGCGGTGGCCGTGGCAGCAACGGACAGGGATCCGGTGGCGGCGGACCGGTGTTTACCAAAGGGACCGTAGTGATTGGTCTGGTGGTCGCGGCAGGTCTTTGGGCGGCGGCAAGCTTTTACACCGTTAAACCGGAAGAACAGTCGGTTGAACTGTTTTTGGGAGAGTTTTCGGCAGTTGGGAATCCGGGTCTGAACTTTGCTCCTTGGCCTGTGGTTACCGCAGAAGTCATTCCTGTTACTCGTGAACAAACCGAAGACATGGGCGGCACGCGCGGCAGCGATGATGGTCTGATGCTGACCGGCGACGAAAATGTTGTCGATATCGATTATCAGGTCGTCTGGAACATCAACGACCCGGCCAAATACCTGTTCAACCTGCGCGATCCTCGTCAAACGATCCGCGCGGTGTCGGAATCGGCGATGCGCGAGATTATCGCGCAAAGCGAGCTGGCGCCGATCCTGAACCGGGACCGCGGCATCATTGCCGACCGTTTGCAGGAACTGATCCAGCTGACGATGGACAGCTACGACTCGGGCGTGAACATCATTCGTGTGAACTTTGACAAGGCCGACCCGCCGCAGGACGTGATCGCCTCGTTCCGCGACGTTCAGGCCGCCGCGCAAGAGCGCGACCGCCTACAGAACGTTGCTGATGCTTACGCCAACCGGGTCCTGGCTGAAGCGCGTGGTGAAGCCGCTCAGGTACTGGAAGAAGCCGAAGCCTATCGCGCACAACAAATCAACAGTGCGCAGGGTGAAGCCAGCCGCTTTAGCGCTGTTCTCGAGGAGTACTCTAAAGCACCGGAGGTGACTCGCAAGCGTCTGTACCTGGAACGGATGGAGCAGGTTCTGGGCGACGTGGACAAGATCATTCTGGACGAAAACTCGACTGGACAAGGGCAGGGCGTCGTTCCGTATCTTCCGCTCAACGAGCTGCGTCGCAATTCCGGTGAGGAGAGCAACTGATGCGTAAAACGACTTTCATTCTGCCGGTCATCGTGATTGCGGTTGTTGGTATTCTGTCTTCGATCTTTATCGTGGACGAACGCGAACGCGCGCTGGTTCTGCAATTCGGTCGTGTCGTCTCGGTCAAGGAAGACCCTGGCCTGGCGTTCAAGATCCCCCTGATTCAGGAAGTTGTCCGTTATGACGACCGCATCCTTTCAATCGACGTTCAGCCGTTGGAGGTGACGCCTCTGGATGATCGCCGTTTGGTGGTAGACGCGTTTGCCCGCTATCGGATCGCGGATTTGAACCAATTCCGACAGGCCGTTGGTGTTGGTGGTATACCTGTAGCCGAAGATCGACTGGATCGAATTCTGCGTGCTGAGACGCGTGAAGTGCTGGGTTCGGTTTCGTCCCGTGATATCCTGAGTTCGGATCGTGCCGCGCTGATGCTGCGCATCCGCAACAGCGCGATTGCTGAAGCACTTGCGCTGGGCGTAACCGTGATCGACGTGCGTCTGAAGGCAACCGACCTGCCGCAGGCGAACCTTGAGGCGACATTCGACCGGATGAAAGCTGAACGGGAACGGGAAGCTACCGACGAACGCGCACGTGGTAACGAAGCTGCCCAGCGTGTGCGCGCGCAGGCCGACAGGACCGTGGTTGAACTGGTGTCAGACGCGCGTCGCGAAGGCGAGATCATTCGCGGTGAGGCAGATGCCGAACGCAACTCGATCTTTGCCGAAGCTTATGGCGCGGACCCGGAGTTCTTTGAGTTCTACCGCTCGCTGACCGCTTATGAGAACGCACTGCAAGGCGGGAACAGCTCGTTGATTTTGAGCCCGGATTCGGAGTTTTTCAACTATCTCAGCTCTCCCACCGGGCGACGGGCACCGGCTGCTGCGGTACCTGAGTAATGGGCATGATCCTTCTGGCCTTCGGGCTGGTTCTGATTGTCGAGGGGCTGGCCTATGCGCTGGCCCCTTCGCTTATCGAGCGCATGCTCGAAGCCCTCAGAGCGATGCCAGAGCAGGCGCGGCGGCTGGTCGGACTGCTGTGCGTGGTCAGCGGTCTGGTGTTGTTGTGGGGTGCGTACCAGGTCGGGTTTTGAAGTAGTATCCTCACTTGCCAGTGATTTAACCGCGATCCCGTGTTGCGGGCTTTGACAAACTGACTACATTGTTTTGCAAGAACGGCTGTGAACACGGTCGACATGAATTCATAAGGAGATCCCCGGTGCAGGCACACGCACGCAGTATTTCCGTCCGGCAGGACGAGATGAGCACAAGGTTGCGGCTGATGTGGTTGGGATTTGCCACGATGTTGTTTGTCTTGGCGCAGACCCTTGCCGCACAGGCCCGGAGCGAAAGCTTGGCGCCGCTGGCCGAAAAAATCAGCCCGGCGGTGGTCAACATCACTACAAGCACTCTGATCGAAGGCCACACCGGTCCGCAGGGGATCGTGCCCGAGGGTTCTCCGTTCGAAGACTTCTTCCGAGAGTTTCAGGATCGGAACGGCGGGGAAGACGAAAACCGGCCGCGCCGCAGCAATGCGCTTGGATCAGGTTTCGTGATTTCCGAAGATGGCTACATCGTCACTAACAACCACGTTATCGCGGAAGCAGACGAAATCCTTGTCGAATTCTTCCCCGGGGATGGTCAGCCTGCGGAAGAACTGCCCGCCAAAGTGATCGGTACGGATGAAAAGACAGATATTGCTTTGCTTAAGGTCGAGGCACCAACGGCATTGCAATATGTAAAGTTCGGCGACAGCGACACCGCGCGGGTGGGCGATTGGGTCATCGCCATGGGCAACCCTTTAGGTCAGGGGTTTTCCGTTTCAGCCGGGATCGTTTCGGCCCGTAATCGGGCTCTGAGCGGGTCATATGACGACTACATCCAGACTGACGCGGCGATTAACCGGGGCAACTCGGGCGGACCGCTGTTCAATATGGATGGTGAAGTTATCGGTGTGAACACCGCGATTTTATCTCCCAACGGCGGCTCGATCGGGATTGGTTTTTCAATGGCGTCGAACGTTGTTGTCAAGGTTGTCGATCAGTTGCGCGAGTTTGGCGAGACACGGCGCGGTTGGCTGGGCGTTCGCATCCAGGATGTCACTGAGGATATGGCCGAAGCGATGGGTCTGGACAAACCCGGTGGTGCCCTGATCAGCGATGTGCCGGAAGGCCCCGCCAAAGAGGCCGGTCTGCTGGCCGGGGACGTGATCATCAGCTTTGACGGGGTCGAGGTCGAGGACACGCGCGGTCTGGTTCGTCAGGTTGGTGAAACAACCGTAGGCAAGTCCGTGCGCGTTGTGGTTCATCGCGATGGCGGTACTCAAACTGTTCTGGTCACGCTGGGTCGTCGCGAAGATGCTGAGCGCGCCGAGACTAGTGAAGAAGAGGTCCCGCAAGCGGAAGAGGGGGAAAACAAGGATATCCTTGGTCTGACGATCTCACCGCTGACAGAAACGTTGCGAGAGGATCTGGGCCTGGATGCTGACGCCGAAGGGTTGGTCGTGTCCAACGTCGACGAGGCGTCAGAAGCGTTTTCGAAAGGTCTGCGTGCTGGCGATGTGATCACCGAAGCGGGTCAGCAGAAAGTGACCTCGATCGATGATCTTGAGGCGCGGATGGATGAAGCGCGCGAAGCTGGGCGGAAATCCTTACTACTGCTGGTACGCCGCGGCGGCGAGCCGAGGTTTGTAGCGCTGAGCCTTCAAGAGTAAGCGTACTCAGAAGAAACCGAAATCTAGGCCGGGGTTAGCACCTCGGCCTTTTTCATTTTCAGTGCAGAGCATGATGAAATACGCCCTTAAAATGAGAGAAGCCATATGCCGGGGACGGCATATGGCTCTGGTACAGGGAGAGGCTGGTGGACAGATATCGGGGATGATAAAACCAACCTCCTACGGTAACATCTACGACCATACGTCAAGAATGACGTCTGGTATGTGAAGCGGTTCACAAGGTCGGAACTTTTTTAAATCAAATCGGAATCGGCCAGCTGCTTCAGAGCATCGAAGTCGTGGATTTGCAGGCCGCCGCGGGAAGCTTCGACCACGTTACTGCGTTTCCAGGTCGAGATTGTTTTCGAAACCGCCTCGCGCGTCGCGCCGACAAACTCTGCTAGTTCGCTTTGCGACAGGGTAATGCGCGCAGTTGGGTTATCCTGTTGCCCGGCCAGCAGCAGCAGTTTTCGGGCTAGCCGCACCGGCATCGGCAAGAACACCTGCTCGTTCAACTGGGCTCCCATCCAGCGCATCCGCAGACCGGCCAGCCGTATCATGTCGACCGCAAGGTCTGGATGCCGCCGGATTTGTTCCATCACGTCATTCCGGCGCACGCGCAGGACCCGTGATGCCTCAGCGGCGGTGATCGTGGCTGTGCGCGGGCCATTGTCAAAAAGCGCGATTTCGCCGAAGACCTCGCCAGGTCGCATCAGGCTGAGGGACAGTTTGCGCCCGCTCATCGCAAGAAAAGACGCCTCGAGCGTGCCTTCCAGAATGGCGTAGAGCGCGTCGCCCTCATCGTCTTGCTCAAACAAAACGTCCCCACGGTTCAGCACGACTTCAACCGCTTGTGCGGCAAGCATTGCCCTCAGCCTTTCAGATGCTTCGGACAGGAAACCACTGCTGGGAAGGGCCATCATGATGCGAGCGGTACTCCGGTTGAGTGTTTTGAGTGGTCCCTCAACTTTCCACAGCTTTGGCACTAAGCCAAGGAATTTGTCTGATAATCTTGCAAGCGTTTGCTGCACTATTGCTGGTCGGGGTCTTCCATATAGCGTTGCAGCACGCTGAATTGCAGCATTAGAAAGGCCATAAGGGCGATGGGAAAGGCGAAGGTCTCGATCTTCACCCACAGGTCCGTCGACATGGTTCGCCAGACAAATTCGTTGGCCATGGCCAGCACTGCAAAACACGCGCAGAGACGGCGCGTCAGAATCATCCAACCTTCATTGCGCATCGGCAGCATCTCGTCCAACACGTAAGCCAGATAGGATTTTCCCTGCAGAAGGCCGATGCCTAGGATGATCGAGAAAAAGCCATAAACCAGCGTTGTTTTCATCTTGAAGAACCGCTCGTCATTGAACCAAGCCGTTAATCCGCCAAAAAATATCACCATGAATGCCGTGAATATCTGCATCCGGCTGAGTTTGCCGGTCAGGTACCAAAGGATGCCCATGGCGGCCAGCATCAGCGGGACAAACAGAATTGTCGCCACGATGAACCCGGAATATTCGACCCCGCCAATCAGAAAACTGTCGTCGCGCAGACGCAGGTAAATGAAGAAGAAGGCCAGCGGAGGCCCAAGCTCCAGCACCTGCTTCAGAAATGGGTTGATGTCTTTTTTACCTGTCATGGTGTGCGTCCTGCTGCTTACCCGCCCATTTCAACTATTACGGCGCCGAGTGCAATCAATGCCATCAGTGCAATGCGTCTTGGACCGACGGTTTCTTTCAGCACCAACCAGCCGATCAATGCCGCGAAGACAGTCGACGTTTCGCGCAGAACGGCAGCCTCGCCGACCTTGTCCAGTCGGGTGGCCAACATGATGGCGCCAAAGGAAAGTGGGGCGATGATACCCCCCACAAGGCCACGCAGCATCAGCGGGCCAAGCGCCGGGCGGTTGATCATGGCCCGCCATCTAAGCGCTGCATAAATCGGCATCGCCACACCGTCGATCATGAAGAACCAGGCCAGAAAGGTGAACGGGTCAGCGGTGGCGCGAATGCCGTAGGCGTCATAGGTCGTGTAGAGCGCCACGAACAGGCCGGTGGCAACGGCCAGAATCAGAGCGATGCCAAGCGTTTCTCGGTTGGTCTCGAGAAAGTGGAAGTTGTATGCTGCCAGTCCGAAGATACCCGCCAGCAGTGTTGCCACACCTAGCCACTGAACCACCGAGAATGTTTCTCCGAACAACAGAAAAGCACCGATGACAGTAAACAGGGGGCCTGTACCGCGCACAACGGGGTAGACCACGGTGTATGAGCCTTTGGTGTACGCCATGGCCTGAAGCATTTTGTAGGCGATGTGAATAAGCCAAACGACGGCGAAGATCGGCCACATATAGGGTTCGGGCCACGGAACCACGAAGAACGCCAGAGGAGCGGCCATCAGGCAATAGCAAGCGTCAATGGCGCCGCGCGACAACCAAGGGTCATGGCGCCCCTTTTGCAGTGCACCGAAGACCGCGTGCAGGAAAGCTGCCATCAGTGCCAGGCCAAGGGCCAGCCTGTGGCCGGCTTCTGTGCCTTCAAGGGAGATCAGCCAGTCGCTCAAAAATTGGCCTTTTGCTGGATTGATATGGTGGGGGCTATCTGGCTTTCATCCCTGATGGATACTCCGAACCGGATGAAGGTCAGATCAGGCTGCGTCCAAACCTGTCAAAGCAGCGGCGAAATCTTCTGGGTCGAAAGGGGCGAGATCGTCAATCTGTTCACCTACGCCGATTGCGTGGATCGGCAGTCCGAACTTGTCTGCGAGTGCCACCAGAACGCCGCCTTTTGCCGTCCCGTCGAGCTTGGTCATCACGAGGCCTGAGACATCGGCCAGATTGCGGAAGGTTTCCACTTGGCTAAGCGCGTTTTGGCCAGTTGTGGCGTCCAGCACCAGCAGGGTGTTGTGGGGCGCAGTGTCGTCGACCTTGCGGATAACGCGAACGATTTTTGCCAGCTCTTCCATAAGGTCGGCACGGTTCTGCAAGCGGCCGGCAGTGTCGATCATCAGCAGATCAGCGCCCTCTTCCTGCGCCTTGGTCAACGCGTCGTAGGCCAGCGAAGCCGGGTCCGATCCTTCGGGCGCGGTCAGTACCGGCACACCGGCGCGGTCGCCCCAGACTTGCAGCTGTTCTACTGCTGCGGCGCGGAAAGTGTCGCCAGCGGCAATGACGACCTTTTTGCCTGCCGCCTTGAACTGGCTGGCCAGCTTACCGATGGTCGTGGTTTTACCGGAGCCGTTGACACCCACGACCAAAACCACCTGCGGGCGCTTGGGGTAAATGGGCAGAGGTTTGGCGACGGGCTCCATCACACGGGCCACTTCCTGTGCCAGAAGCTGCTTTATTTCCCGGGCCGAGAGTTTGCGGCCATAACGCCCCTCGGCCATGTTGGCGGTGACGCGCAGAGCAGTGTCAACGCCCATATCCGACGCAATCAGCAGCTCTTCGAGCTGTTCCAGCATGTCGTCATCCAGCGTGCGGCGAACCACTGCCTTGTCGTCGCCGCGGTTGAACAGGCGGCCCAGCAGGCCCTTGCTCTCGGGAACTTCCGGAGGTGTCGGGGCCGGTGTGGGGTCAGCCGGGATTGGCGCAGGAGGTTCAAGCGGTTGCGGGACTGGTTCCGGGTTGGGAACTTCGGGAACCGGCTGCGGCTCGGGCTCGGGATCGGGGATCACCGGGTCGGGTGCCGGGGTTTCTTCGCCGCCATCCTCAACAATCGCCTCAAGCCCTTGCTCGAGGCGCGATGAGGATTTGAACAGCTTGTCCTTCAGCTTGGAAAAAAACGCCATTTTTGGTCTCCGCAGGTGTTCCCTTCACCTAATGCGGAATTGCGGCAGTTGCAAAGGGTCACGAAAAGGCAAACAGGAATCCGGCCTGCGCACCCCAGTATAGCGGCCAGACCAGATAAGGCGTGAGCTTCAGAGCAGGGTGGTCAGCGGGTAACAGGAATTTTTCGGTCGCCAGAATCAGATCCGATGCGATGAAGGCAATTGCCGCAGGAAGCGCCCAGCGTAATGCACCAGCCTCGGGCACTGCCAGAACTGTTACACCCATGCCGAGGATGATCGGAATATAGGCCAGAACCGGCCCCTTCAGCTCACCGGCGCGAGGTGCGAGCAGAGTAGCCATGACGATGCCCAGCAGGATGAGAGACCAGGCGATGCCCGGGTTGTCTAAGATCAGAGTGGCGTCGCTGGCGGGAAAGGTCAGAAACAGTGCGATATAGGCAAGATGCCCGGCGGCAAAGGCACCGATTCCAGCCATAAAGGTCGCATCGGTTTCACGTGACAAAAGTGCATCCCCGACAGCGCACATCGCCAATGCCAATACCAACAGCCACGGTGCGGCTTGCATCAGAGCCAGTACCGCCAGCAGCGCTACCGAAACGGTTTTCGCGATGGTGCGCAACGAACTGGCCGGGCGTACCGTTAGTGGCAGGTAGGCTAGGGCGCAAATGAAAGCTGCGATAAAGAGTATCTGCGTCATTCCATCTAACCTTCGGGCTTCGGTGCACTGCCTCACACTGTCACCCGGTGTGAGATGCAGACTCAAGCTGTGACGTAGAGTTAGCCGTCGGATCAGGAAAAGGTTGAATGGTGCCGTGGCGCGGCATCTGACAGAATATGGTCATGTTCAAACGCCTGCTGATTCTTGCTCTTGTCTCGGCGCCAGCTGCTGGTGCGCAATCGCCAATGTCCGGTGCCGAATTCGACAGCTATACCAACGGCAAGACACTTTTTTATGGTTATGGTGGCCAGATCTATGGGGTCGAACAGTACCTGCCTAATCGTCGCGTAATCTGGTCGTTTCTGGACGGCGACTGCAAGAAAGGCGTGTGGTACGAACGCGAAGACCAGATTTGTTTTCTGTACGAAGACCGACTGGACCCCCAATGCTGGGTCTTCACGCGGTCGAGCGGCGGGCTGATTGCTCAGTTCGAGGGTGATCCGGCAGCCACGGAGCTATATGAGGCCGAGGATGTCGAGGAAGAAATGGTATGCCTTGGCCCAGAAGTTGGCGTCTGAGGTTTGATTAGGTCACCTGAAGATCGCGATAGCTAATCATGACGTGTTCCTGAAACGCAGGCCGTTCAGTCAATGTGCCATAGTACCGTCGCAGGGATTGAAGGCGCGCGCGTTGAATATCAATATCGTAGTAGCGAAACAGGATATGGCCGAGTTGAATATCCGCCAGAGTCAGGTCCGGCCCGGCTAGGTATGTGCTTTCCGCCAGTCGCTCGTCGGCGATTTTCAGTTTGCCTTCAAGGGCCGCGACGGCCTGCTTTACGGCGTCGGCGTCCTGCTTTGATGATGTGGTTCTAACAACCTGCCAAAAGACCGGAACCGTAAAGGCCATAGCAACGTTGATTTTTGCCCATTCGGCCCATTTGTCGATTTCGGCCCGCCGTACAGGGTCCTTGGGCCAAAACGCGTCGCTGCCATATCGGTCCGCGAGAAAACGCAAGATTGGTCCGGTTTCCCACAGTGGCGGGTTTTCACCATCCTGCAATACCGGGATGGTTCGGTTCGGATTAAGGTTCCGGAACTCTTCGGTATCGAGCCCACCGAAGCGGTGCCCTACATCATGCCGCTGATACTCCAGGCCAAGCTCACCAACACACCACATCAGGGCCTGCACGTTGGATGATGTTTTGCGACCCCAGATCGTCAGCATGGCTCAGAACAACGATCCCTGATCCGGAGTATTCGCTTTGGCTTTTTTCACAGAAGGTTTGGTTGGTGCACCTGTTTGGAGCCGGCCATCGGAGAATTCGATCTCAAGAACCGGATGCTCTGATGCTTGCGCTTTCGTCGTGACGACTTCTCCTTCGACGCGCACGACAGCATAACCGCGTTCCAACGTCGCCTTGTAGCTGAGCGTTTCGCGCAGGCGGTCTGTTGCCTCCAATTGTTGGCGCAGGCGGTCCAGGCGTGTGGCCTGGGCAGTGTTCATGCGGTCCGTCAGTCGGTTCAGCGTATCGCGCCTGGTTGTCATTTCGCGCTGAATTGGACGGAGTGACAGGCGTGAGGACAAGTTACGCCAACGATCACGGCGGGTTTCCACTAGCCCGCGCAGTGTCGAAGGACGCAGATGCGCCGAAGTATCCAGCAAATTCAGACGGCGAGTCTGAACGCCCCGGATCAGGGCGTTGGGCAGGCGTTCAGACGCCTGATCCAATCGTTGACGCGGTGTGTCCAGCAAAGTTCCGGCGCGCGGCAGAGCGCGGGACAGGTCGCGCAGGCGCTGGCTGCGCCGTTGGACTGCGTCAGCAGCAGAGCGTGACAGGCGGGCGCCCTGTTCACCTGTCCAGGCCAGCAGCTCCATCCGCACAGGAACAGCCAGTTCTGCTGCCGCGGTGGGCGTGGGCGCGCGTCGATCTGACACAAAGTCGATCAGGGTGGTGTCGGTCTCGTGCCCGACCGCCGAAATCAGAGGGATTTCTGAAGCGGCTACAGCGCGGGCGACAATTTCTTCGTTGAAGCCCCAAAGGTCCTCGATCGCCCCCCCGCCGCGGGCGACGATGATCAGGTCGGGACGCGGTAGCGCGCCGCCTGGGCTCAGTTGGTTGAAGCCTTCGATGGCGCGAGCAACTTCGGGGGCGCAGTTCGAGCCTTGCACAGCGACAGGCCAGATCAGCACCTTGCGCGGAAAGCGGTCGCGAAGACGGTGCAGGATGTCCCGGATCACAGCGCCGGATGGAGAGGTCACAACTCCGATGATCTGGGGAAGATAGGGCAGGGGTTTCTTGCGCTCGGGTGCAAACAGCCCTTCGGCCTCAAGCTGTTTCTTGCGCTTTTCCAGCAGCGCCATCAGCGCGCCTTGGCCAGCAACGGCGACCTCATCGACGTTCATATTGTATTTTGACTGCGCGCCAAAGGCGGTGAGGCGACCGGTGACAACCACCTCTAGCCCTTCTTCGGGGACAACAGACAGCCCGGAAACCTGACCCTTCCACGTGGTGCAGGCCAACACATTCCGATCGTCTTTGACATCGTAATACAAATGGCCCGATCGCGCCTTGAATACACGCCCGACTTCGCCGCGCACGCGGATTCGCCCGAACGAGCCTTCGAGCGTGCGTTTTACCTCGCCAGAGATCTCGGAGACTGTGTACTCGGGGGTATTTTGACCCGGAACAGGGTCGTCAAGCAGGTCGGACATTTCAGCGCCTTGTGTCAAATGCCTGCCCAGCTTAGAACGCCCCGCAAGCAAGGCCAAGCAGATCGGAGAGCATTCATGAATATCCTCATTCTCGGCAGCGGTGGGCGCGAACACAGCCTGGCCTGGGCGGTTATGCAAAACCCCAAATGCGACCGTCTTATTGTGGCGCCGGGTAATGCCGGGATCGCGCAGATTGCCGATTGCGCGGCGCTGGATATCGAAAACGGCGGGGCGGTTGTAAGCTTTGCTGAAGAAAATGCGATTGATTTTGTAATCGTCGGCCCCGAAGCGCCCTTGGCAGCGGGTGTAGCTGATCGTTTGCGTGAAGCTGGCGTTTTGGTCTTTGGTCCTTCGGCCGAGGCTGCTCGGCTGGAAGCATCAAAAAGCTTCACCAAGGAAATCTGTGATGCTGCGGGCGCACCAACCGCGGCCTATGCGCGGTTTTCTGAGGCCAAGCCAGCCAAAGCCTATATCCAGGAACAGGGCGCTCCGATTGTGGTCAAAGCCGATGGTTTGGCGGCAGGTAAAGGTGTGATCGTTGCCATGGACGAACAGACCGCGCTGGATGCCATTGACGACATGTTCGGCGGTGCGTTTGGCGGCGCCGGGGCGGAAGTAGTCATCGAAGAATTCATGGAAGGAGAAGAGGCGTCGCTATTCGTGCTTTGCGACGGAGAGGATATTCTGTCCATCGGCACAGCACAGGACCACAAGCGTGTGGGCGAAGGTGATACAGGTTTGAACACCGGCGGCATGGGCGCCTATTCGCCGGCCCCGGTACTGAGCACGGAAGTCGAATCCCTGGCGATGAATGAGATCGTGCGTCCGACCATGGCCGAGATGAAACGTCGAGGTACGCCGTTTCAGGGAGTTTTGTACGCGGGTTTGATGATCAAGGACGGGCAGCCTCGACTGGTGGAATACAACGTCCGGTTCGGCGACCCGGAATGCCAGGTGCTGATGATGCGTCTGGGGGCTCAGGTGATGGACTTGATGCACGCAGCTGCAGAAGGGCGGCTGGGTGAGGCACAGGTAAACTGGGCCGATGACCACGCGATTACGGTGGTCATGGCGGCCAACGGGTATCCGGGACCGTATGATAAGGGTACTGTGATCAATGGGTTGGATGCTTTGGCTGAGGATAGCATGAATATGGTTTTTCATGCGGGAACAAAATCGGCTGACGGGAAAATTCAGGCGTCTGGCGGTCGTGTTCTGAACGTGACCGCACGGGGTGACACGCTGCACGAAGCCCGGGATCGGGCTTACGCGATGGTGGAAGGCGTCGATTGGCCAGACGGCTTCTATCGTCGCGACATCGGCTGGAGAGCTCTCTGATCGCAGGGCTCCCGCGTCTTGACGCTGCATCAAAGATGTGACGCCAAAGGCCTTTGTCCGGGCAGCCCGCTGATGCGGGCTGCGGTTGTTTAGGATGTGCAGGCCATTGCTTGGTCAATCGCGTCGGGTGTGAAGCGGCCTAGCGCGTTCTGCACCCAGTCCCCATTGAATTTCACACTGACAACGTTGCGCCAGTCAGCACTGGCGACGACAAGTTCCGGGCCTGCGCCACAATCCCGCACGCCGCCGCTGATGAAATCTTCGCCGATCCGGTGGTTGGTCAGGCCAGGTAGGGTGGCGATCTCTGTCAGGTTGCCGTCCGCGAACCGCCAGATGCGCAAGGTCTTGGCCAGATGCGGGCGATCGATATAGGCAATTTCGATGTGCCCGTCGTCATCCAGATCTGCCGCACCGATCGGAGAGAGCCAGCGGAAACGGGTGCCGATATGTGGTGTCGAGGCGATCTTGTCTCCGCGGGCGTTGTATATCGCCAACTGAGCGCCCGTTTGGTTATGAGACTCGACAACGACAGCTTCGAACGTGCCGTCTTGATCAATGTCCACCAGTCGTGGGGCGAGATCTTCGAATACCCGGTCCAGTGGCAAACGAATTGTCACTATGGAGCGCTTCAGGACTGAGTTTGTGAGCAGTTCGGCTGTCGCTGATGCGTTTTTGACCGAGAGCTGAAGGGCTCCGTATTCGACATTGTCGCCCAGAACGCCATGTGCATAGCGCGTGGTAGGTTCAAAGTAGCGAGCACTGGTGATTGTATCGGCGACAGCTGCGGGGTTCGTCCCCGCGAGCCACATACACGACAGCAGCAGAGCGCCGCGTGCCCGGCATTGCCACAAGCAAGCGGGCAGGCGCGGCGCCTTGGAATGCATTAGATTTGCTTTTCGGGCATCTGCACGACCAGACCATCCAGCGCGTCGGTGACCTTGATCTGGCAGGTCAGGCGCGAGCGGGCAGGGTCAGGTTCAAAGGCAAAGTCCAACATGTCTTCTTCCATGTCATCCTTGGCCGGAACTTTCTCAACCCAGTCGGGGTGAAGATAGACATGGCAGGTCGAACAGGCACAGGCACCGCCGCAATCGGCCTCGATGCCGGGGATATTATTGTCACGTGCCCCTTCCATGACGGTCAGTCCGTTGGCGACCTCGACTGTATGCTCGGTACCGCCATGCTCGACATAGGTGATCTTTGCCATTGCGTGCGTCTTCCTTTTGCGATGTTCCGCATCTTCTTTAGTCAAGCATTCCGGGTCTTTCCAGCCTCATTTGCAGCCAGACGTAACGTGTTTGTTCAATGCGCGGCTGCGTTTTCCTTTTGTTTCGGTTCGGGCGGTTCATTGCCCGCTCGCGAACCTTGCTGATTGGCGTGAAGTGCAATTCGATTGTGACGTATTCTCTATGATTGAAACGGGAATGATATCTGGCGGTTGTCGGGTGGTTGGATTTGTGCTGATCATGCCCTGTTACGCTGACCAAGATGTGGAGGAAATTTATGGCACTTACGGTACAGGACGCGAAAATTGTTGTTGGAATGAATGATCGCGGTGATGAAGAACATGATATTGCCGCGTGGTTCGGCGAAAGCCAGGCAAAGATTGTCGATGTCATTGATGGCATCAGCCATGGCGCATTGACCGCTGCAAATGATGATGAGTTGCATCCGGTTGGAGCCCCGGGCCCGAAAGCGCTGCGATTGCGCAGTGACGTAATCAGGGCGCTGGACGCGCTGGATGGTGATGACCTTGCCAAGGCCAAGATTGCGTTGCGGGAAGGTCTGGCCAAGTTCAATGCGCACGACGCCAAGTGAGTTTCCGCGCGCCGAGTGAATTTCTGTCGGCGCGCGACCTGGCCGCATAAGGGCAGTTTTCGCAGGGTGGTTTCGACTGGACTTCCTTGCCGTTTGTTCTATTTTTGTTCTTATGCTTGTGACTGTCGCTCGCCCTGCAACTCCGGACCGGAACTGGCCCCGCCCTCCCGCTTGTCTACCCGCCTGTCAGTTGGACGCCCCGCCCGAGGGCGCGCTAGTGGCGGTGGCGGGGCTGGTGATCCTGCGGCAGAGACCGGGGACGGCGAAGGGGGTGATCTTTGTCACGCTTGAGGATGAGACCGGCATCGTGAACGTGGTGGTCTGGCGCAAGATCTACGAACGCTTCCGCCGTGCGGTGATCTCGGGGCGGCTTTTGCGGGTGACGGGCCGGATGCAGCGTGCGCATTCGGTGACCCATGTGATCGCGGAAGAAATCGAGGATATCTCAGGCATGTTGGATGTGCTGGTGCAGGGCGAGGGGTAGGAAAGGCCCCCAGCAATCCCACGCGCGCTAGCGACAAAGTGCTCCGCTGCGATGACGAGCCGTATCAAAATGGAAATGCCCCTTGTGAAACCGATCCGCGTCGGGACCAAGCACCGTGCCGAACAAACCGCAGGCGCCGCTGTGCAGCTTACGCATAACGTCGCTCGAATTTTCAGCGTTCCACCCGTCGCCAACAGTAATCACAGTGCCATCCATTAACACAAACGCAGAAATATCGATTGCTCGACCTCTGGCATGCTCAGAAAGACGCGCGCGAGGCTGATTGTTCTGCGTCCGGCAAGAATAGTGGCCAGCAAGACGCAATCCCTTTAAGCCCCCCCCATGGTCAGCAAAAGCTGGTTTGGCCGTGCCTTCAATCCATGTTTTGAGCGTAATAGCCGTCTCGCAATCCATAAGCGCTAACTGACTGAGCAAGATGTCAGACACCATATGAACCCGAATTGGGTTGGTGATTCCACATCCACGGTATTTTCCTGAAAAAGACTTGCGCTTCTCACCCAGAATTGTCCAATCGCCGCACACCGCGCCTCGTTTTTGCAATTTCTCACGTCCGAGTGCGATCAGACGAAACTTGCAGGGCCGCAACTCTGGCCTCAGAGAAACCACCACCTCCGGCCCTGGTGCAGCCGCGGCTGTCGCGGACGCGTTTACGGTGTGCACGTCACCGTCGCCGACCGGCTCGTATGCAATGAGATCGGAAGGTTGAATGTATGGTCTTTCAGCACAATCCGGCGCGGCACTCGCCATACCACCCGCGCACAGCATCAATATCGCGGTTAATATCCGCATCAAATCGATTTGTATCCTATCATGACTGGTTCAATCCTACTCTGCCCGACCTAGGTAAACTTACAATGTTTGCTTCGATTTCGGATGGAATATTGATGCATCAGACAGTTTCCGATTTCGAGCGCCACACGCAACTATACTCCCCAATCAAACTATACACGCCATTGCCAGTGATCGCCAAAATTGAGCGATAAAGAAAATTAACGATATAATCCAAAATGTTACCCGAAACAATTCATCAAGATAGCCGAAGTCTGTTTCGCTGTAAGTGACAATGCAACTGGTGCCGCACTCAAGGGAAGTTGGGAACCTGCTCAAAACTGTGAGTCGAGTGCGTTGCTTGTCCAACAGCTACGAAAATATTTGTTTTCGTTACCTATATCACCTCGGAAGAAATCAAGAAACGCATGGAAATGCTGGATTTGGTGGTTCGGACGTAGGGACGCATAGCTTACGCGTTCACTTCTCACGCTGGTTTCATATGGATTGCGCAAGATCGCGGACCATATGCAGGTGAAACCCAATTCCATGCGCATCGTCCAGGCTTGGTACACGTGTTTCAACCTCGACCTGAAATCCGACATGGCGATAGAAACCTACGGCTTGATTGTCGGCAGACACATCAAGACAGACCTGAGAGCACCCACGTGCAAAAGCCTGCGCTTCGGCAGCCCTTAATAACTGGTTGGCAACGCCCGCACCTTGCATTTCAGGCTTCACAGCAAATTCCAAAATATAATAGGACCCATGCCGCGGCACAGGGAACAAGCGATCCATCCAATGCAATGCAGATGTCAAATGTTCCGCCTCTTCGTCCCCCAGCGACTTTGCTTGGTGGACGACTGAAAAGTCGAAATTCGCCGCATATTCGTTTTCAGTGTGCCCAATAAGAAGCCCGACGATATTGCCATGGTTCAAAGCCGCAAATGCCTGCTTATGCGAATACAGCCCCTGATCAGCAGGCCACTCGCATTCAATGATCTTGTGCAATACGCCCATGTTTTCAAACATGTAGCCGTTTAGCTTTGGGTCCGTGCTCCAAAGGAGATCAGCCAATTCCGCCGGTGACGCAGATTGCAACGCAGGCTGAATCGAAACGGTCATATTAGGTCCTTCTGCACACCGTGCCCTCAAAATCGGTTTCACGTCTGATGTTGCATAGACACTCAAATAGCATTGGTTTGGATTTAAAGGAAATTCTCCAGCATTGACCGTTGTAGGTATCCCTGTATCGACGTTTCCTTAGAGCGTGCAAAAGTTGGCATTTCCAGGCCGTCGCAATGCGGCCGCTTATTCACCGCTTGAACAGAATTCCTTGCGCCTGCTTGTCCCTGTGATCTCCGCGTAGCTCTGCATGCAGCGCGCGACCCGCTTGCACGCCGGGACGGGCGCTTACAGTGTCCAACCAGCGGGCGAAATGAGGCTTGTCCTCCAGTACCTGCTGCTGACCTTCCCATAGACTGGCCCAACCCCAGATCGACATATCGGCGATAGAGTAGAAATCGCCTGCGACGTACTCGTTTTCAGCCAACCGACGATCCAACACGCCATAAAGGCGCCCGACCTCGGTGCGGTAGCGGTCTTTGGCATAGGGAAGGTCTTGCGGCGGGTCCAATTGCGGCGCGTATTTAAGAAAGTGGTGTGCCTGACCGGCCATCGGACCGACGCCGCCCATCTGCCACATCAGCCATTCCTCGACTGCGATCCGGTCGCGTTCGGATTTACCATAAAACCGACCAGTCTTGCGGGCCAGATACATCAGGATTGCACCGCTTTCGAAAACGGAGATCGGCGCCCCATCTGGCCCGTCGGGATCAACGATGGCAGGCATCCGATTATTGGGCGCGATCTTCAGAAACTCGGGGTCAAACTGTTCGCCCTTGCCGATATTGATCAGATGCGTGGTGTAGGGCAGCTCCATCTCTTCCAAAGCGATGGATGCCTTCCAGCCATTCGGCGTGGGCCAGAAATACAGATCGATCATGGTGTCTCCTCAAGTTGAACAGATCATGCGGTATTCTGCGCAATCGGCAAGAGGCGGTTACGAAAGCGTGACACAGGGCAACCGGGCTTGACGGGCAAGGACGCGCGGCGTATTTGCGTCGCAGAAGCTACGTGGCGATTTGTTACCGGATTGCGGGCCACGCTAAACAACACGCTAAAAGGTCAGGATGAAAGGCCCCTTTCGCTTGACCGCGTCTGGGGTTTTTTTGATGCCTTTGCTAGGCAAGGGCCGAGAGGAATGACATGAGCGAAAGCTGGAACAAACGCACCCAAGCCGTCCACGGCGGCACCCGTCGCAGTCAGTACAATGAGGTCAGCGAGGCGATCTATCTGACGCAGGGCTTCGTGTATGACACTGCCGAACAGGCCGAGGCCCGTTTTCTGGAGTGCGGACCTGACGAATTCATCTATGCCCGTTACGGCAATCCAACTGTTTCGATGTTCGAACAGCGCATTGCGGTATTGGAGGGAGGCGAAGACGCCTTTGCCACCGCATCCGGCATGGCGGCCGTGAACGGTGCGCTTGTGTCGATGCTGAAGGCAGGGGATCACGTTGTTTCAGCCAAGGCGTTGTTCGGGTCGTGCCTGTATATTCTGGAGAACATTCTGACCCGCTACGGCGTCGAAGTCACATTTGTAGATGGCACCGATCTGGATCAGTGGAAGGCCGCAATACGCCCGGACACCAAGGCGGTGTTCTTTGAATCCATGTCCAACCCGACGTTGGAGGTGATCGACATCGCCGCCGTGGCCGAGCTGGCCCATGCCGCAGACGCGGTCGTGGTTGTGGACAATGTATTCTCGACGCCGGTGTTTTCGCGTGCGATCGAGCAGGGCGCGGACGTTGTCGTCTATTCGGCCACCAAGCATATTGATGGACAGGGGCGTGCCCTTGGTGGTGTGATCATCGGCACCAAAGATTTTATCCGAGGAACTGTTGAGCCGTACCTTAAGCACACTGGCGGCGCGCTGAGCCCCTTCAACGCGTGGATCATGCTTAAAGGGCTGGAAACCATTGCGCTGCGAGTCAATGCACAGGCCGAGACAGCCCAGACTTTGGCCGAAGCGCTCGAGGGGCACCCGGCGCTGGTACGCACACTTTTCCCTGGTTTGAAAACCCACGCGCAATACGCTCTGGTTCAGACCCAGTTGGGCGGCAAGGGTGGGACTGTCTTGTCGCTGGACATCAAGGGCGGTAAAGACGCGGCCTTTGCCTTCCTGAATGCGCTGACGATCCCAGTGATCTCGAACAATTTGGGTGACGCCAAGTCGATCGCAACCCATCCCGCAACCACAACGCATCAACGTCTGAGTGATGAGCAGAAAGATGAGTTGGGTATAACGCCGGGACTGATCCGCTTTTCTGTTGGCCTTGAGGATGCGGGCGATTTGCTCGCTGACATCAAAAAGGCGCTGGACGCGTCGCAGAAGTGAGCTTGTCCCTGGGTGGACCGACCGCCCAGGGATATGACCAACGTGCTGCAAGCGCACACGACGCTTTCGCACCGAAAAAGACGGTTTCGCACAGAAATACCTGATCTGGACTGATACTGTGGATGTATAGGGCTTTACTGGTGTATGGTCCGAAACCGTCTATAATCCGGCGGCGAATTCAAGGATACTCAGCGCATGAACCTACATTCCCGAGATTTGGACGACGCCCCTGACCGCGATGAGGCCGCCGTCGCGTTGAGTGTTTTGCGCAAATGGGCGTCTTCGGTATCTGAGGCAGAAATCAGCCAGCTCGATCCGGCGATTGCACGTCTTGTTCCTGGTTTGACGCCGGTCAACTATCCCTCTTTGTCGCGTGAATACCCGGAAGGGTTTGTGGCAGACGAGTCATACAAGGCCACATTGCCCGATCTGCAGAACGGACCTTCCAGCCTGATCCGGGGAGCCAGACAGCAGATTCAACATGTCGGGATTTCGAACTTTCGCCTGCCGATCCGGTTTCATCGCAAGCACGGTGACGATCTGACGCTCGAGACCTCGGTTACCGGGTCTGTCAGCCTGGAGG
Source organism: Ruegeria sp. HKCCD6426 (assembly GCF_057221115.1). NCBI lineage: Bacteria > Pseudomonadati > Pseudomonadota > Alphaproteobacteria > Rhodobacterales > Roseobacteraceae > Ruegeria > Ruegeria sp. HKCCD6426. The sequence continues at coordinate 77,861 of NZ_JBWVBF010000003.1, forward strand.
CCGAGAAAAAGGGCATCAACATGTCCCGGATCATGCGGTCATTCTATAAACACGCGGAACGCACCTTCAGCTTCGAGGTGATGGAGGCTGCGCTGGATGGCTATAAGACGGACCTCGACAGTTTTGATGCACGCATTCAGATGCGCTTTTCTTATCCGGACAAGATTAAAAGCCTGCGGTCCGGATTGGAGGGGTATCAGTACTACGACATCGCTCTGGAGCTGGTTGAGCGCGGCGGAGAGCGCCTGAAGATCATGCATCTGGACTATGTCTATTCTTCGACTTGCCCCTGTTCGCTGGAACTGAGCGAACACGCGAGGTCGACGCGAGGGCAATTGGCGACGCCGCATTCCCAACGCTCGGTTGCACGTATTTCTGTCGCGGTGGATTGCAATGCGGATTGCCTGTGGTTCGAAGATCTGATCGCCCTGTGCCGTCGTGCGGTCCCGACCGAAACACAAGTCATGGTCAAACGTGAAGACGAACAAGCCTTTGCAGAGCTGAACGCGGCCAATCCGATTTTTGTCGAAGATGCCGCCCGCCTGTTCTGTGCCGAATTGCAGGCTGATCACCATGTAGGGGATTTCAGGGTAATTGCCAGCCATCAGGAAAGCCTGCACAGCCATGACGCGGTATCGATTCTGACCGAAGGCCCGACCTTTGATACCTCAAGTTTGGACCCGCGGTTGTTCACGACTCTGTTCCATGTTGGCTGATTGACCCTACGGAACCTTCTGAAATAACACCGCAATTTTGGTCATTGGCGCTTTATTGCCGCAATGCAGCGAGAAATGCTGCAATTGCTTGGATTTTTGCGTTAACCTCGGCCCGAGCGCAGCTGCTGCCTGCCATTGCGGTGGTGCAGCCAGAAAGGAAGCCGGGACGTGCGACGCCTTGGACCGCCAATCCCTAAAACCGCCCTAAAGATCGGGGCGGACAAGCCTCTTTTCCCTTTGTCCGACTGCCTCGCTTTCAAAGGAGAAATAAGTAATGAATCCGATTTCCTACCCATTTGAAGTTCAGGCGGCAGCCTTCCGTGTGGCGGGCTACGCAGTGACAAATCAGATGAGGATCATGCAGATCATAACCCGCTCGGCGTTGGAGCTTCCTATGGCGCCAATGAATGCACTGCACGCCGCATCCGCGACGCCGCGACCCGCCCCTGCGAAACCAGCGGCACGAAAGATCGCGGGCAAGCCCAAACCTCCGGCCTTTAAGCGTGCCAAGCCTGCGGAATCCTCTAAAAAAGTTGCGCCCGCTGCCGCCAAGCCCAAGGCTGCACCTGCCGCCACCAAACGCAAGGTGACAGCGGCTTCCCAGTCAAGACCAGCTGCGGCCCAGGCCAAACCGGCTGCGACCCAGGCCAAACCGGCTGCGACCCAGGCCAAACCGGCTGCGGCACAGGCCAAACCAGCTGTAGCACAGGCCAAACCAGCCGCAGCTGCAAAGCCTGTGGCAAAGAAGGCGCCCACTACCGCAAAAACGCAACCCGCCGCTGCGGCTAAACCGGTCCCCGTTGCGGCCGAAACTGCTGTCAAACCTACCGCATCTAAGGCGACGGTTGCCAATCCAATGCCGTCTTCCAAACCTGCGCCACAAGCGGTCCGTCGCTCGAACGCGCCATCTAAGGCCAAGCCAGCAGCGGTAAAAGCGGCCACCCCGACGACTGTGGCGGAACAGCCGAAAACGCCGACCAGACGCACGCGTTCGCCCTCGAATCCACCTGCGATGCCGACACCGACGAAAAAAACTGGCGAATAGCAGGGGATCATCTGCTTGACACGGTCGGGTAGGCGCGCCAACGCTGCCCGTCATGATGGATCTTCGTCCGGTCGGATATGTGATAGGCCTGCTGGTCGCCGTTCTCGGGGCGACCATGCTGCTGCCCATGGTTGCGGACCTGATCGACGGTCGGGGCGAATGGACCGTTTTTTTTGAAAGCGCCGTCATCACCATTCTGACCGGCGCGGTCCTCGCCATGAGCTGCGCAAACGGTGTAGGGGAAGGTCTGACCATTCGGCAAACCTTTTTGCTGACAACCGGAGTTTGGGTGGCGCTGCCGATATTCGGCGCCATCCCGTTCCTGTTCGGCGAGACCGAGCTGCGCTTCGTCGATGCCTATTTTGAGGCGATGTCCGGCCTCACAACGACGGGTTCTACCGTAATATCGGGATTGGATAATCTGCCCCGCGGCCTGCTGTTGTGGCGGGGGTTGCTGCAATGGCTGGGCGGTATCGGTATTATTGTGGTCGCGATGGTGTTCCTTCCCGAACTGCGCGTGGGTGGAATGCAGATATTCCGCTCGGAAGGTTTTGAGACTATGGGGAAAATCCTGCCGCGCGCACAGGAGATCGCTGGGCAGATTTCCCTGATCTACGTGTTTCTGACCTTAGTCTGCGCCCTTGTGTACGCTGGCTTCGGCATGAGCTTCTTTGATGCGACAGTCCATGCAATGACCACGATCGCAACGGGTGGGTTTTCGAATTACGACAGCTCGTTTTCTAGATTTTCCGGCGCGACAGAGTACGCGGCCTCGGTCTTTATGATTTTGGCGGCGTTGCCTTTCGTGCGCTACGTTCAGCTTGCCAACGGTCACACCGGGTCTCTGTGGCGAGACAGTCAAATTCGGGCGTTTCTGGCGACGATCCTCGTTCTGGTGGTCGTCATGTCCGTGTTCCTGACATCTGTATTCCCTCATCACTGGGAGCAGGCCGTGAGGGAATCGCTTTTCAACATCACATCGATCATTTCAGGAACGGGCTATGCCAGCGTCGACTACATGGGATGGGGCAGTTTTCCGGTCATGATGTTCTTTCTGATCGGACTGATTGGCGGCTGCGCTGGATCCACCGCTTGTTCCATCAAGGTCTTTCGGTACCAGTTGCTGTTCGCTTCGATTAAAACTCAGATAAATCGGATCAGAACGCCGCATGGTGTGTTCATGCCAACCTATGATGGGCGGCCAATTGGTCGGGACGTTCTGACCTCGGTCATGAGTTTTTTCATGTTTTTCGTGCTGTCCATGGGCGTTCTGTCCTGGGCGTTGGCTTTTACAGGGCTGGATTTTATCACATCGGTATCTGGTGCTGCGACTGCGCTGGCAAATGTGGGGCCGGGCCTCGGGAATCAGATCGGCCCGGCCGGGAACTTCGGCGGATTGAACGACACAGCAAAATGGCTGCTTACAATCGGAATGTTGGTCGGCCGGCTTGAACTGCTGGCCGTCTACGCAATCTTTACCGTGCAATTCTGGAGAGGCTAATGAAAAGACCCCTTGGCGCGCAAATTTCGCACATGCTCAAGGATCGGGGAGTAGATGTGATATTTGGCATTCCCGGCGTTCATAATCAGGAGATGTATCGGGGAATTGAAGAGGCCGGGATCACCCATATTCTTGCCCGCCACGAGCAGGGCGCAGGATTCATGGCCGACGGTTATGCCCGTGCAACCGGCAAGCCGGGCGTGGCTTATGTGATCACCGGACCGGGCCTGTGCAATGTCATGACTCCGATAGGACAGGCTTACTCCGACTCGGTTCCGATGTTGGTACTGTCCTCGTGCCTGGATGAATCCCAGGCTACACGGGGCCAACTGCACCAGATGAAGGATCAGCGGCTGGCTGCAGGAACGGTCGCTGACTGGTCGCTTCAGGCTGACACCGCGCCCGCGGCCTATGGGCTCATTGAGCGGGCTTTTGAAGAATTCGAACTGTCTCGCCCGCGACCCAAACATATTCAGGTCCCAATTGCTCAACTTGAGGCAGACGCCGATTCCGCGCCCTTCCCAAATCAGCCTGCGCAGCGCAACCAGGTGCTGCCACCTGATGTCGCGCCGGTTCTGTCGCTGTTGAACATTGCAAAACGTCCGCTGTTCATTCTGGGCGGTGGTGCGCGTTCGAACCTGTGGCGACAGATACTGACGCAACTGGGGGCGGCATGTTTCACCACCTATGCTGGGCGAGGGATGGTGGGAACGGGTTATGCATTGGACTTTGGTTCAATGTTGCCAAGGCCCAGCAGCGTGGATGTAATTTCATCAGCAGATCTGGTCGTCACCGTTGGCGCCGAACTGGGTGAGGTCGATCTGTGGCGCAGTGATCTGGGTCACACCGTCCAACACGTACGTGTCGATCTTGACCCCGAAGTACTGTCGGACCGTCACCGCGCGGCCGTAAAGCTGCAGGCGGACGCCGAAAGTTTTGCCCGTGCCTTGTGGGAGGCATCAGACAAGGTCAAACCCGCAACAGGCTGGAACCCGCGGGAGATCGCCGAGGCGCGCGCCAGGTGGCGTGCCGAGGTCGATGCAGAAAGGCCCGGTATCGTACCGGTTGCGGATGCCTTACGTGCCGCGATGCCTGCGGACACCATGATCTATTCGGATATGACCCAGTTTGCCTATGTTGCAAAAGAAATCTGGGACATGCCTTATCCCCATCACTGGCATCACCCGACGGGCTTTGGGACGTTGGGTTATGCTTTGCCTGCCGGTATTGGCGGGGCAGTGGCCCGACGTGGCAAGCCCACGGTCGTTGTCGCCGGTGATTACGGTTTTCAATACACAATGCAGGAACTTGGGGCCGCGGTTGAGTTGAAACTGTCTTTGCCGATCATCCTCTGGGACAATGGCAAACTGAAAGAGATCGAAGACAGCATGGTGCGCGGCCAGATCGCTCCTAATGCCGTCGTGGCGCGCAATCCCGACTTCTGCAAGCTGGCAGAGGCGTATGGCGCACTGTCGGCGGCTCCGAAGGATCTGACAGAACTGCAATCGACTGTCCGCACGGCTTTGGACGCACCTGTGCCCACTTTGATCCGAGTGACGCCGGACATTCTGTAAGCCGGGAGAGAATGAAAAACGGCGCTGCGGAGATCGCAACGCCGTTTCCTGTTCGAGCCCGATGGTTTTAATCCCAGCAGTGAACCAGAACTGTCATGCCGCTGGCCCGTCGATTCAACTCATTGGGTGAGATCTGTGACGTTCCCTGACCGGGTTGGCCGGAAACACCGGCTTTGGCCAGGACTTCGGTCAAGCTGTCCACATTCGCCGCCAGGCTGACACTGGCCGGCAGTGTGCGCCCTTCTGAAGGGTTCGGCAAAAGCATGCCAACCACATTGCCGTTTTCGTCGAAGACCGGTCCGCCGGCGTCGCCCGGCTGAGCAGACAGTTCCAGACGTTTGACACCGGTCTCGCCATTTAGTCCGCGAATGTCGGCGATCTGGCCATAGGTCAATGTTGGCGCGCCCAACGCGCCCTCATAGGAATAACCGGACACGGCAATTTCGGACTGAAGACGCGGTTGTTCTGCTTGGAATTCCGCCACGCTGATTGGGGCGAGGGTCTGGTTGGGGCGCAGAACGGCGATGCCCTGGTCGGCGTCAGACCAGGCCACCTGCGCTTCCTGATCTCCATCCAACGTAATGCGGGCACAGCCGTCCGTGATTTCTGAAACGGTCAGGACCGAGCCATTTGCGTCTGCATAAAAACCGGAACGTGACAGGCGCGGCTTGCGAACCTGAAGGCCGGAGACAAGGTCAATCCTTTGTTCCGCATTGGCACCGGCTCCGGCATCCAGAACCGCGTCCGAGGTGTCTAAGCTGGCGCGCATGGCTGCCAGAACTCGCGCCCGGCGGGCGTCGTCCCCTTCGGGCCAGACCAGAGTGAAGCCTTTGATCTTGTCATCTTTAAGCGCGACCTGCGTATACGAGACGATACCGTTGCCACGGCCTTCGATGGTGAACGCGTCGCGGCGCAGCTCACGCGGGCCGGTCAGCGGAACGATTTCAAGGGATTGAATCACCTCATACAGCGCGCGCAACGTGGCCCTGCTGCCTTCCTGACTGATCAGCAGAGCCTGCGCGCCCAGTTCCGAAGTTGAACTGAAGTGGGCAAAAGGAGCCTCGTACCTGTCGAATGAGATAACGCCCAAGGGCATGTCCATGGTGATACCGGCCTGAGAGTCCACATGACGTTCCATGCCGGCACTGATCAACGGCGCATTATAGTCATCCATCAGGGTCTTGCGTTGCAGGGTGGTCAGAACTCCCGTGGGTTCGAACCCATTGAAGCGCTGCCAATCCGACATTGAGCGTCGGGTTCCTGCGCCAAAAGCTCCATCAATTGTTGAACTATAGAACCCCGCGGCCTGTAACGCGGTTTGCAAATCTCTGCGTTCCTTGGCGCTCAGCAGTCGTTCACCCTGAAGGGCCTGTGAACGGGTTTCTTCCGCCGGTTGCAACGACAGGCTGGTTACAGGTTGTTCGGGTTGTGGTTCCGCCGGTGGCGTGACCACACCCCGGTCCAGGATGTTCGCGCCGACAGGCCAGAACTGCTGTCCCAGCGCGCTGGTGAACGCAATGAAACTGTCAGAGGGAATTTGGCCCTCGGCCCGGTAGACCCGCAATACCTGTTCAGCGTCCGATCGCAAATAGGGCCCGATAACAATAGCATACCAGCCGCTGGTCAGGCGAAACCCGTTCACATCAGGCAAGGATTGGGCATAGTCCTGCGCGCGGTCCTGAGCTTCGCGCAGCGAAGGCTGCGCCTCGACCTGAACCCAGACGCCCTGGTCCTGCTGGGCGGTTGCAGCGCGCAACCCAAAAAGTAGAAACAAAAGAATTGCCGTGAAAGTGCGTGTCATTTTCTGCCCGTTTTATGCAGCGTTTTTTCCTTGGTGCAGATTACGCGATTTAGGTGCCCAAACGCCATGCCTGCATTACGGGGAATTTCCGGTGTGGCTGCGCAGTGACAGCCTTGGATGATTGGCCCGTTGACGCCAATTGGTGCCTTGCATAGGAAGGGCAAAACCTACCGGAACCGGGCGCCGATGCGTCCAAAGGGAATGTCATGACCGAACCGTCCAACGCACCTCGTTCATTTCAGGAGATTATCCTGAGGCTTCAGACCTATTGGGCGTCGAAGGGATGCGCGATTTTGCAGCCCTACGATATGGAAGTTGGGGCAGGGACGTTCCACCCGGCGACTACATTGCGTGCCTTGGGGTCCAAGGCGTGGGCTGCAGCCTACGTACAGCCCTCGCGCCGCCCAACCGACGGGCGCTATGGAGAAAACCCTAACCGGTTGCAGCACTACTATCAGTACCAAGTGCTGATAAAACCCAGCCCGCCTGACCTGCAAGAGCTGTATCTGGGTTCCCTTCAGGCCATCGGCATCGACATGGACCTGCATGACATCAGGTTTGTCGAAGATGACTGGGAAAGCCCCACTCTGGGTGCTTGGGGGCTTGGCTGGGAGGTCTGGTGCGACGGTATGGAAGTCAGCCAGTTCACCTATTTCCAGCAAGTCGGCGGTTATGATTGCGCCCCCGTGTCAGGTGAGCTGACTTATGGGCTTGAACGTCTGGCGATGTATGTATTGGGCATCGATCACGTAATGGATATGCCGTTCAATGATCCTCAGTCGCCCAGCCCGCTGACCTACGGTGATATCTTCAAGCAAACCGAAGAAGAATACGCCCGCTGGAACTTTGACGTGGCCAACACCGAAGTTCTGCTGCGCCATTTCGAAGAGGCCGAGGCCGAATGCGCCGCCATTCTGGCGCAGGAACACGACGATCCCAAGACCGGCAAACGTATCATCATGGCCCATCCCGCCTATGATCAGTGCATAAAGGCCAGCCATATCTTCAATCTACTCGATGCACGGGGCGTGATCTCGGTCACCGAACGGCAGGCCTATATCGGCCGGGTCCGTGCGCTAGCCAAGCAATGTGCGGACGCGTTCGTCCAGACCGAGGCCGCCGGGTTCGAGGTCTGATGGGGCGTTTAGGCCAATCCGGGAAGCAGTGCTTTGAGCCCATCGGCGATCATGCCGATCGCGATGGCCGACAGGATCATGCCCATGAAACGGCTCATGATCACGCGCGCGTTGCCCGACAGTCGTTCGGCAAGCCAGGAAGCGTTCCAGAAGGTCGCCAGCAACAAGGCGACCACGACCGCGAAGACGCCAGCGTAAACAACGGCTTCGAGTGGGGATTTGATGTGGTGCGCATAAAGAATAAGCGTCGTGATTGTGCCCGGACCGACCAATATCGGAAAGGCCAGCGGGTAAAATGCCACCGTTTCGGGCGCCGGGTAGGATTTCTTTTCCCCGTCAGTCCCGTGGTGCGAGCTGCTTTCGTTTCCGTTCAACATATTGAGGCCGATCATCAGTACCACCAATCCACCCGCGACACGCAGGTGGTTCACACTTATTCCGAACAGGCCGAGGGCCGGGCTGCCAACAGACGCAAACGCACCCCCAAGGATCAGGCAATACACCGCTGTTTTCACCGCAATTTTGCGTTGTTCCACAGCCGGCAGGTCTTGAGTGACGCTCAGAAACACGGGCAAGTTGGTGATGGGGTTCATGATCGCAAACAGCGCGCCGAAAAACCCGACTGCAAGGGTCGTTTCCATGTGGGTGGCCTCGTTTCCGCCTGTATCAGATGGGACCCTGTCCGATTTTCCGCCAACTTGAAAGAGGCCGTGTGAGCAATGACAGGTAAACTGCTGGCAATCATTCTCGTTGTTTCTGCCGTTTTGGCAGGCGCAGGCATGTACTATCTGCAAGTTTACGGCTTTTATTATGAGGTCGAGCCACAACCCGGGCAAGACGTGGCTCTGCTGGCTAAAGGGGCAGAAGCGTCAGCGCCAATCGCATATACCGATTTTCAGGCGATTGATGCCGACAGCTCTCCGATCCGGTATCGGGCTTGTTTTGAGACCGATCTCACACCGGACTTGCTAAATGCATATATTCCGGTCGAAAAACCTGAGCCCCTGACCGCGCCCGGCTGGTTTGACTGTTACGATGCCGTGTCATTGGCGGATGCGCTGAAGTCCGGTCAGGCGCGCGCTTTCGTAGGCACAAAGAACATTCATTACGGGGTCGATCGGATCGTGGCCGTAACCAATGATGGCAAAGGCTATGTCTGGCACGCGCTGAACAATTGCGGCGAAAAGGCCTATGACGGGACGGTCGTGGGCGAGGAATGTCCGCCCCGGCCCGAAAGCTGAGGGTGTCATGACCGACGCAGCGCTTCACGTGCCCAGTTTTCTGACCGCCACGCTTGGCATCGCGGTCTACCTGATTGGGGCCGAGATCAACGCTCGGGTCGCACTGCTTCGGCAGTTCAATATCCCCGAGCCGGTCACCGGCGGGTTGATGGCGTCTCTTGTCTTGCTGTGTCTGTATCTTGTGGCGGGGCTTGAGCTGACTTTCGACCTTGCCTCGCGGGATTTCCTGCTGGTCGTGTTCTTTGCCGGGATTGGTCTGAACGCCCGGCTGGCGGATTTGATTTCCGGCGGTAAGCCATTGTTCCTGCTTCTCATTCTAACATTGGTGACAATCGTTGCGCAGAATGCCGTCGGTGCTGCCGGTGCTGTTGCCTTTGGGTATCCCGCCCAGGCTGGGGTTCTCTTCGGTTCGGCCTCATTGATCGGAGGGCACGGCACTGCCATCGCCTGGGCCCCCGAGGTCGGCGCGGTCACCGGGCTTGAAGGCGCGACCGAACTCGGCGTGGCTGTGGCGACGCTCGGGCTTGTGCTGGCTGCGCTGGTGGGCGGGCCGATTGCCCGGTTGCTGGTCGAGGGCAAGAATCTGACCCCGGAACGTCCGGACGAAGAGCACACGGTCGGGCTGCCGGATGATGCCACCGAGGCCGAGACCAAAATCGATCACCTGACCATCATGCGCGTGTTGCTCTATCTGCACCTGGCGATCATCTTCGGCGTTTTTCTGAACGAGGCAATCGTGGCCACCGGGCTGAAACTGCCCTTGTTCGTGCCCTGCCTGATCATGGGGATCGTCATCGCCAACCTGCGCACAGCCCTGGCACCCAACGCGCGGCCGGTGTCGCGGACGCCCTCACTGGCGCTGATTTCGGAGTTTTCGCTGGGTGCGTTTCTGGCCATGTCGCTAATGAGCCTGCAGCTCTGGACCATTGCCGAACTTGGTCTGGCCATCGTCGTCATCATGGGGGCCCAAACCCTGTTTGCGGTGGCGTTCGTGATCTGGGTTCTGTTCCCGGTGATGGGCCGCAATTACCGCGCTGCCGTTCTGTCCGCCGGGTTTGGCGGCTTTGCCCTGGGTGCCACGCCGACCGCTATCGCCAATATGACCGCCGTGACCAAGCGATATGGCCCTTCGCCTATTGCCTTTATCGTGCTCCCCCTTGTATCCGCATTCTTTGTGGATATCGCCAATGCCATCGTCATCCAGACGATCGTCAATTTCTAAGGACCGAAAATGCCCGACCTGCTGATCGAACTGTTTTCCGAGGAAATCCCAGCGCGCATGCAGACCCGCGCTGGTGAAGACCTGAAAAAGCGGATCACCGATGGATTGGTCGAGGCCGGGCTGACCTACGCCGGTGCCGCTACGCTGACCACGCCGCGTCGCCTGACGCTGGCGGTCGAAGGGCTGCTGTCTGAAAGCCCCACCATCCGGGAAGAGCGCAAGGGCCCCAAAGTCGGAGCGCCGGACAAAGCCATCGAAGGGTTCCTGCGCGGCGCAGGCTTGACCCGCGACCAGCTTGAAGAACGCGACACGCCGAAGGGCGCGGTGTATTTTGCCACCATCGAAAAAGCAGGCCGTCCGGCTGCCGAGATCATTGCCGAGGTGCTTGAAGCGACCATCCGCAACTTCCCCTGGCCCAAATCCATGCGCTGGGGCAGTGGCGGGATGCGCTGGGTGCGCCCATTACATTCGATCTTATGCATCCTGACCGATGAAACCGGCGCGCAGGTGGTACCGCTCGAGGTCGAAGGGATCAAATCGGGCGACACGACCGAGGGCCATCGATTCATGGCTCCGGGCCAGTTTTCTGTAACGTCTTTCGAGGATTACGCTGCCAAATTGAAACGCGCTTTTGTGGTGCTGTCGCCCGAAGAACGCGCTGAGCACATTTGGAACGACGCCCAGAACATGGCTTTCGCTTCTGGTTTGGACGTGGTTGAGGACAAGGGCCTGCTGGCCGAGGTCGCAGGGCTGGTCGAATGGCCCGTGGTTCTGATGGGGCAGATTGACGACGAATTCCTGGAATTGCCGCCCGAGGTGCTGCAAACCTCGATGAAAGAGCATCAAAAGTTCTTCTCGGTCCGTAATCCGAAAACAGGCCGGATCGAACGCTTTATTACCGTCGCCAACCGCGAAACCACCGACAATGGTGCGACCATTCTGGCGGGGAACCAGAAGGTTCTATCGGCGCGTTTGGCCGATGCGAAATTCTTCTGGGAGAACGACCTGCGCGTTGCCAAGACGGACATCGCCCAATGGACCCGCGCGCTGGAGAATGTGACCTTCCACAACAAGCTGGGCACGCAGGCCGAACGGATCGACCGCATCGCCGCGCTGGCCCGCGAACTGGCCCCGGTGACGGGCGCCGATGCCGATCAGGCCGAGAAAGCCGCGCGTCTGGCCAAGGCAGATCTGAATTCCGAGATGGTTTATGAATTCCCGGAACTTCAGGGGCTTATGGGGCGGTATTATATCGAAGCCGCAGGCGAAGACGCTGCTGTGGCCGCCGCGGCACAAGAGCATTACTCGCCGCTTGGCCCATCCGATGACGTGCCGACCGCACCACTATCCGTGACCGTAGCGCTGGCGGACAAGCTGGACACGCTGACCGGGTTCTGGGCGATTGATGAGAAACCGACCGGGTCGAAAGACCCGTTTGCCCTGCGCCGGGCGGCGTTGGGGGTTATTCGGTTGGTGTTGGAGAATAAACTGAATCTGTCGACTGTAGGTATTGTCAACAAGGCCGTCGAAATCGGACAAGAACGAGAACTTTCTTATGTTCGAGACATGCAGGCTTACGTTGATGAAAATGCCGCCAAACGGGATGTAAGTGCAGCGTTCGAGTTTGCGTTTTCACGAGTTGAAGGTTGGAAACCGTTATCGCTGAACTGGCAACCGGAGGATGACACGGTCAACGCTCAAGCAAAGCCGGATTCGGACCGTGTCGTCGGCCTCTACAAGGACGAGTTTGGCTGGCCATACTCGTCGTTCAGTGGCAATGCACGTGCTCGCGCTGAAAAAACCTACATGCCTTGGTCTGCCACGACGTCGCTGGGATTTGTTGACAAGCAAGGCGACCTCCTCTCCTTCTTCCATGATCGCCTCAAAGTCTTCCTCCGCGACGAGGGTATCCGCCACGACGTCATCGACGCCTGTATCGCGATGGAGGGGAATGACGACCTCAACTTGCTGGTCAAACGTGCCCGCGCTCTGAATGCGGTGATCGCGACCGAGGATGGAGAGAACCTCGTGCAGGGGTTTAAGCGCGCCAACAACATCCTGACGCAGGCCGAGGAAAAGGACGGCGTTGAATACTCCTATGGCGCGGATGTTAAATTCGCCGAGACGGACAGCGAAAAAGCGCTGTTTGCCGCTCTGGATCAAGCTCAGTCCAAAATCGATCCGGCGTTGAAATCCGAGGATTTCCCGGCAGCCATGTCCGCCATGGCCGCGCTGCGCGGGCCGGTGGATGCGTTCTTTGAAGACGTGCAGGTCAACACCGACAATGACATTTTGCGCCGCAACCGTCTGAACCTGCTCAGCCAGATCCGGAAGGTATGCTCCAGCGTTGCCGATCTGACCAAGATCGAAGGCTAACCTGCTGGGCGCGCGGCGATGCGCGCCCAGAACGCCCTTGCGCGAAGGGCGCAGGCGCTTATGCTGCGGTGAAACAAAAAGGTGCCGCAGTGCAGAATAACCCGCATACCACGCTGATCACATCCGATGCACCCGTCGCCGCCAACACCCATGGCGGGCGGGCAAAATGTCTTCAACGTCTGGTCCGGCTGGATATGCCGGTGCCACGTACGGTGGCGCTGTCCTTTGAATCCGTGCAGGCGATTGCGAACGGGCACGTGCCCGATCTTGCGGCCATTCTGGAACAGTTCGATCCTGCATCTTTGCTCTGCGTTCGCCCAAGTTCCGAGGATCCGGATTGGGGCGGGCCAGGCGCTGTTCTGAACATTGGCATGAACGATGCCAGTTATCTGGACCTGTCTGCTGAAATGGGCCGAGACGCGGCGGCCGCGCTGTATCTGCGTTTTGTTCAGAGCTATGCGATGCACGTCGCGCGGCTGGACCCGGACGTCTTCGACGATATCGAAGCGGATGGCCGCGAAGGGTTGAGCCTGTCATTACGCGCCTATGAAGACGAAACCGACGAGGTATTCCCTCAGGATCAGGGGGAGCAGCTGATTGCAGTGCTGCGGTCGATGGCGCGCGCATGGGACGGGACATCTGCGCGCCTGTTACGGCAAGCCAAAGGTGCGCCTGCGGATGCCGGGTTGGGCTTGGTGATCCAGGAAATGATTCCAGGTGTCGGTCAGGGTGAGTGCGGCTCGGGCGTGTTGCAGCTGGTGGATACAACAACGGGGATGCCCCAGATCACTGGTCGTTATCTGAGCCAGAGCCAGGGCAGGGACGCCCTGGGCGAGGGTGTGTCAGCGCTGTACCTTGAGAAAGACCTGCGTGGTCAGTCGCTTGAGGACGTAGCGCCCGAAGCGTTTGCCGATCTAAAAACGCATGCAGCTCTGATGCGGGAAAAGCTGCGCGAGGAAATGCAGGTCGAATTTGTCGTTCAGAACGGCGAGGTGCACATTCTGGATGGCGTTCGGGTTCAGCGTGGCTCGCGCGCGGCAATGCGGATCGCGGTAAGGCTGGCCGAGGACGGGATCATCCCGCCGCAAGAGGCGGTGATGCGCATCGATCCGCATTCTCTGAATGAACTGCTGCACCGTCAGGTCCATCCGGATGCCGAGCGCGATGTTTTGACCTCCGGTATTGCCGCCAGCCCGGGGGCCGCGACTGGAAAAATCGTTTTTACGGCCGCCGAAGCGCAAGCTAGTGCTGCGCGGGGTGAACCTTGCATTCTGGTCCGCCGCGAGACGTCGCCGGAAGACGTGCGAGGAATGCATGCAGCAGTCGCGGTGCTGACGGAAAAGGGCGGGATGACCAGCCATGCCGCGGTTATTGGGCGGGGCCTCGGTCTTCCTTGCATTGTCGGTGCGTCAGAAATGCGGTTCCAGAACAAGAAAAAGTTGCTGACCGCACCTGACGGTCGCGTGTTCAGAACCGGTGACACACTGACTATCGACGGCAGTTCCGGGCAGGTTCTGGCCGGACAGCCGGCCATGCTCGAAGCGGCGTTGGATGATTGCTTTCAGACGTTGATGGCCTGGGCGGATGCCGAACGCGACATTGAAATTCGTGCCAATGCCGATACACCAGCGGACGCGCAGACAGCCCGAAATTTTCAGGCGCAGGGGATCGGGCTTTGCCGGACAGAGCATATGTTCTTTGACCCCGGTCGCCTGACTGTGATGCGCGAGATGATCTTTGCTCAGACATCGTCGGGACGCGCTGCAGTGCTGGAACGGTTGTTGCCCATGCAACGTCAGGATTTCGTGCAATTGTTCCGTATCATGGAGGGCCAACCGGTCTGCATCCGTTTGTTCGACCCGCCATTGCACGAATTCCTGCCGACGACCCGCACCGGCCAGCGCGAACTGGCCGAGGCACTGGACCTGCCAGTTTCGGACGTGGAACGCCGGGTCGCCGCAATGAGCGAATATAACCCCATGCTGGGTCTACGCGGTGTCCGGCTGGGCGTGACCGTGCCTGAAATCTACGATATGCAGGCGCGTGCCATTTTTGAAGCAACTCTCGAGGCCAGCAAAGACGGCGCGCCTGTGGTGCCCGAGGTGATGATCCCTCTGGTCTCGGCTAAGCGCGAAGTTGAACTGGTCAAGGCACGCATTGATGCAGTCGCGGCCGAGGTCGCGTCGGAACAGGGGCAGGAATTCGATTATCGCCTGGGCGTGATGGCCGAAACGCCACGTGCTTGTCTGCGTGCGGAAGAAATCGCACCGCATACCGCCTTTCTCAGCTTTGGAACCAACGACTTGACCCAGATGACCTATGGCCTGTCGCGAGACGATGCAGGACGGTTCATGTCTGCATATGTGCGGCTGGGTGTCTTCAACGAGGATCCGTTTCATGTACTGGATGCGGACGGCGTGGGTGAGTTGCTACGGCTGGGGGCCGAACGTGCGCGGGCATCACGGCCTGACGTGACCCTGTCAGTTTGCGGTGAGCACGGCGGTAACCCCGAATCAATAGCGATCTGTAGGGACCTGAGCTTTGACTATGTGTCCTGCTCCCCGTTCCGGGTGCCGGTCGCTCGGCTGTCTGCCGCTCAACTGGCGATTTCGTCCAAACTTGGGGGTTGACTTAGCCCAATAGCCCTAGGATTAGTGGGTTTGGGATGGACCTGCGGCCAAAAGTTTTTGGCCTCGCGGGCAAGATTCCACTTGCATTTTTTTCAGAACTGGACGTTTGGCTTCGTCTGGGTTATGAGCCTCGTCGCGCCCGCCGGGGGAGGGTTAGGCGCGGTTTTGTGCCTGTGCGAGGTTATCTGATGAAACGCTACATTGTGGCTGTTGCCGTAATGGCAGCAACCGTGCTGCCGAATTTGTCCTATGCCGAAAGGCAGGACGTAGAAGTTACAAAAGATGAGTTGGTTGCCCGCAATGAGTTGCCGGGGCAGAGCTTTCGCGACTACCTGAAACTGTTCAAGCCGCGCAAGCAGCCTGAGCAAAAGATGTCCTTTACAAAGGACTGGTTGGACCAGCAACCAAAGGCCACGGGCGACGACGATTTCCGCTGCCTCGCCGAGGCGTTGTATTTTGAGGCCCGCGGTGAAAGTGTTCGTGGACAGTTCGCCGTTGCTGAAGTGATCATGAACCGTGTTGACAGCAGCCGATTTCCTAATTCGTTGTGTGGTGTAATCAAACAGGGGACCGGTAAGAAATACCAGTGCCAGTTCACCTATACCTGCGACGGACAAAAAGAAGTTATTCATGAAAAGCGCGCATACGAGCGTGTGTCTAAAGTCGCTCGTGCCGCGCTCGACGGCAGGGCCGACGAAATGACCGCTGGCGCCACTCACTACCATACCAATGCGGTTCGCCCGTCCTGGTCCCGCGTGTACAAGGAAACAGCACGGATTGGCGTGCATATTTTCTACCGGCACAACTATCGGACCGCCAGCAACTGACCGATGCAGCCGCGCTGGAAGCTAAATGGCGCGGGTCGCGGTGCAGCCAAATTTGCGAGCCGGGAGGCCCGCAAAGGCTATTGAAATCGGGCAAATCCCAAGATCAGCGGCAGCGTTTGCGCTGCTGCATTGTCACACGCTTTGCCATGCAGAATCTGGTATGATGAGTTGGTTCAGCGTCACTTAAGGACGCATTCGGCGGGTAGAATGGCGTTTGTATGAGTGTTATAGGCCCCCGAAACACCTAAATTAGGTGAGCAGTTCCACAGAGCCCGAGAAAGCACGCTCATGAGTTCAGAAATCCGCCTCGCCTTTGCGCATCCTTCCGAACGATCCGAGGCGACCGCATCGCGAGGTCCGCTCGACCGCATATCTTTGCGCGATCATATCGTCGAAGTTGAGATCGGCGCCTTTCAGGCTGAACGTGGCACGACCCAGCGAGTTTGCTTTAATATCGTGGTTGAGGTGCGCCCGCTGACCGACCCTATTGACGATGATGTGGACCGCATCCTGTCTTACGACCGCGTGACCGAGGCGATTGCCTTCGAGCTGGCTGCGGAACGTCTGAACCTTCTGGAAACGCTTGCCGACCGGGTGGCTGAACGAATTCTGCTTGAGCCTCAGGCGGTAAGGGCTTTTGTTCGCATAGAAAAGTTGGATCGTGGTCCGGGCGCCTTGGGTGTGGAAATCGTGCGCGGCAAAGACGATTTGCACCACGATGTCACCGAAGAAGAACGCCCGCATCCTCGCCTGGTGTTCTTGTCGAATGAGGCGATTGCCTCGGGCAATCTAACCGGTTGGATTGATCAGCTGGAAAACCGGGCGCGTCCATTGATCCTGTGCGTTGGCGCCTCTGATCTTGTTGTTTCACAAACCGGACATGCGATGACGCAGCGCCGAATCGATTTGTTGGCTATAGAACAGAACGCCTGGGTTCTGGCTGCGCGGGACCATCGTTGCGTCGTCGTTTCGACCCGGACCGAGTTGGACTGGGCCATGAAGAATGGCCAGATCTGCGTCTGGGCTCCATCCAAGATCGTGTTGGATGCGGTGGATGGGCCATCGGCGGCTCCTTCCGATGCGGTCGCCCTTGCGGCTTGGTTTGCTGCCACTTTTGAGGCCAGCGAAATGTTGGTCATCGGTGGCGACCTGCCAAAAGAACCCAAAACGCCACTGCGCGCAATTCCGGTGACGCAGGCGCAACTGTGACGGAATATTACCGACCATTGGTCCAGCATGGCCCGTCGCGTCCTAAAAACGCGATGTGCTTGGCGGGTCAGGATTTGTGGTTCACTCATGCCGAACGTCTGATCCGTGGCGCACCAGGCAACGTCGTTGAAACTTGTGATATTCCAAGCGATTGCCTTGCTCTCCTAACCCGGTCTCGCGGCGTTGTTGCCGGGTTGGACATGGCAAGCCCGCATATCATGGGAATTCTAAACGCAACGCCAGACAGCTTCTCGGATGGCGGCGTTCATAACTCCATCGACGCGGCGCATGCTGCGGCCATCGACATGGTTTCGCATGGGGCAAGCATTCTGGATATCGGCGGAGAGTCGACTCGGCCAGGTGCGGCTTTTGTTCCGGAAGATGAAGAAATCGAACGGACCCTGCCGTTGATCCAGACGATCCGGGCGGAAACGGACGCGTTAATCTCAATCGACACGCGTAAGGTCAAAGTCGCCAAAACGGCTTATGAGGCCGGTGCTGGCCTGATCAATGACGTGTCCGGATTTACCTTTGATCCGGCGTTAGCGCCGTATTGCGGTGAGATCGGTGCGCCTGTCTGCGTCATGCACATGCAGGGAGACCCGGCCACGATGCAGGATGACCCGCAGTACGACGATGTTCTGCTGGATGTATACGATTTCCTTGCCGCGCAGGTGTTAAAGCTGGAAGCGATGGGATTGAAACGAGAGCTGATCTTCGTCGATCCCGGTATCGGCTTTGGCAAAACCGATGAGCACAACCTGACTCTGCTGCGCAATATCAGCCTGTTTCACGGTCTGGGCTGCCCGGTCTTGTTGGGGGTGTCCCGCAAAGGGTTCATTGGCCAGATTGGGAAAGAGCCGCGCAAAGACGCCCGCGCGCCGGGATCAATAGCCGTCGCATTGGCGGGATTGTCGCAAGGTGTGCAAGTTCTGCGCGTTCATGACGTGGCCGAAACAGCTCAGGCCTTGCGCCTCTGGGCCGCTGTCCGGTAATCCGGACCCAGAAAGAGTTCATGGAGTTCATTTGATGCGCAAGCTGTTCGGAACTGACGGAGTGCGGGGAACCGCCAATACGTACCCGATGACGGCCGAAATGGCCCTGCGCATTGGGGCGGCGGTGGGGCGGTATTTCCGCAGGGACTCATCAAGCGCGCACCGTGTAGTGATCGGCAAGGATACCCGCCTTTCGGGCTATATGCTGGAAAACGCGCTGACGGCGGGGTTGACCTCGACGGGGATGAACGTGCTGTTGCTGGGTCCGGTGCCAACCCCAGCCGTGGGGTTGATGACGCGGTCGATGCGGGCCGATCTGGGTGTGATGATCTCGGCCAGCCACAACCCGGCCGAGGACAACGGCATCAAATTCTTCGGACCCGACGGGTTCAAGCTGTCTGATCAGGCTGAGATCGAGATTGAGCGATTGATCGAACAAGGCGTGAAGCCGGCGCAGGCGCAGAATATTGGCCGTGCCCGCCGTGTGGATGATGCGCGGTTCCGTTATGGAGAGCGAGTGAAATCTTCGCTGCCACGCGATCTGCGGCTGGACGGGCTGAAGGTGGTGATCGACTGCGCCAACGGGGCGGCGCACCGGACTGCGCCTGAGGTCCTGTGGGAATTGGGCGCGGAGGTCATTCCCGTTGGAATTGCACCTGACGGCAAGAATATCAACCTGGGCTGTGGCTCGACCCAGCCGCGGGTGGCGGCCGAGACTGTTGTCGCTCATGGAGCGGATGTTGGCATTTGCCTTGACGGAGACGCTGACCGGGTCGTCGTGATTGACGAAACGGGACACGTTGCCGATGGCGACCAGCTAATGGCCCTGCTGGCGTCTGCTTGGTCACGAGCCGAGCAGCTGAAGGGTGGCGCTCTGGTGGCCACTGTTATGTCCAATCTTGGTCTTGAACGCCATCTGGACGGGCAGGGGTTGCGGTTGGAACGCACAGCTGTAGGCGACCGTTACGTTGTCGAACGAATGCGCGAGGGTGGGTTCAATCTGGGCGGCGAGCAGTCAGGCCATATCGTGATGAGCGACTTTGCCACAACCGGAGACGGTCTGATGGCCGGTCTGCATTTTCTGGCCGAGATGGTATTGACTGGGCGCAAAGCTTCGGAGCTTTCGCGTCAGTTCGAAACGGTGCCGCAGCTGCTGAAAAATGTGCGCTACGATGCCGGGCAGGCGCCACTCGAGACTGCCAGCGTCAGGGCCGTTATCGCCGATGCCGAGGCAAAGTTAATCGGGCAGGGCCGTTTGTTGATCCGGAAGTCCGGCACCGAGCCGCTGATCCGCGTGATGGCTGAATGTGAGGATGACGTTCTTCTGGCACAGGTCGTAGATGGCATTGTGGCTGAGGTCGAAGCAGCTGCGGGCTAACGCCCAAACAGAGTCCTTCGCAGGCTGAACCATTGGCTGATGGCCATCCCCGTAAGGATAAGCGTCAGAGCGATATAAAATCGCAATGGAATAGCCTCTGACAATATCCAGGCACCGAAGAGCATTGACCAGATCGGTACCTGATAGTTCACCAGAGTCATGAACACCGATCCTGCGCTACGAACGATAGTGATCCGCAGAAGAGTAGCAAAAGCGGTTGGTAACAAGCCCAAAGCGATCAGAGCAAGCCCGGGACGGGTTCCTTGCCAACCAGGTACGCCTTCGGTCATTAGCATGATCGGCAGCAGTATAACCGCGCCTACTAGCAGTGTCAGGGCTGCCAATGATACGGGATCGATAGGCGGGCAGCGGCGTGTGAAGATCGCCGCGCAGGCATAGCAGAGCGCAGCCCCGATACAGGCGAGTTGTGCCAATGGCTCCGCGCCTTGCCCCAATTGTGCCAGGCCGGGGCCGATCAGAACGAGAGCCCCGGAAAACCCCAGCGAAACACCAAACAAACGACGCAAATTCAGGGGCTCGTCGGAAAAGAAATGCGCCAAGGGTAAAACCATCAAAGGGATTGCCGCCATTGAAAGCCCCGCAAAGGCTGAGGGCACGAATTGCTGGCCCCAACTGAGTAACATAAAGGGCAGGGCAGAGGACAAGACGCCTATCACAATGATCGAGCCCCATAACCTGGCGTCTGGATTGGGAAACCTTCGCCCCGTGAGGCGCATCATAACTAACAGGGTGACCGCGCCTAAGGTTGTTCGCGTGGTCGCGACCGTCACTGGTCCATACCCTTCCAATGCCATGGCGACGACCATGAACGTTCCGCCCCAGATGAGGCCGAGCAGCAATATGCCGCTCCAATCTTGCTTTGTGGGTTGTTGAACCATTTCACCCCCTTATCCCGCGTTTTTGCCAGTGTCACGCGGCGAAATTGACGCAAAGTAAGTAAACGTTTACGGTAAGTAATGGCTTACGGAACTGTATTTTCCGCTTTGGGTGATCCGACCCGCCGTCAGGTGTTTGAAGCCGTGGCAGAGCGGCCCCGTGCGGTCGGAGAATTGGCTGTCGACTTGCCGGTCAGCCGACCAGCAGTTTCACAACATCTTCGGGTTCTTTCTGACGCGGGGCTGGTGGTGTGCCGGGCCGAGGGGACGCGCCGGATTTATACCGCGCGACCCGAGGGGCTTGCGGAATTGCGTGCCTGGTTAGAGCGGTATTGGACAGAGGTTTTGGACAGCTTTGCAGCCGAGATGGATCAGCAGGGGAGGGAAACGTGACGGATCCCATCGTCAAAACTGTGATCGTGAACGCCATTCCTGCGCGTGCATTTGATGTTTTCGTGAACCGGATTGCCAAATGGTGGCCGCTGGACGGTCATGCCGTGTCAGCGTCGCGCGGAAAGCCCGCGTTGGCAGTGGTGATTGAGCCATACGTGGGCGGCGCTGTCTACGAGACAATGTTTGATGGCACGCGCGCCGATTGGGGTGAGGTTTTGGTCTTTGAGGATAGCCAGCAGCTAGTGCTCAGTTGGCATCCGGGTACCGACAAAGATCGCACCACTCGGGTTGAAGTCTCGTTCGAAGATCACGGAGCAGGACGAACCAAAGTGACGCTGATCCATTCCGGCTGGGAAGTATGGGCGGCAGAAGCCCTCGGCAAGCGTGGTGGCTACGACACCGGTTGGGACTTCGTGCTGGGTGAGTGTTTTTTGCGTTCAGTGAATACATAAAAAGGGCGGCCACATGTGCCGCCCTTTTCACTGACTTAAGCCAGGCTTAGTTCTTTTCTTTGTCGACCATTTTGCCGGCAGAAATCCAGGGCATCATGGCGCGCAGTTTTGCGCCGGTTTCTTCAATCTGATGCTCGTCATTGGCGCGACGGGCCGCTTTGATGGTAGGCTGGCCAACAGCGTTTTCCAACATGAAGTCACGGACGAATTTGCCCTGCTGGATGTCGTCCAGAACCGCTTTCATACGAGCTTTGGTCTCGTCATACTTCAGGATACGCGGGCCGGTCACGTACTGGCCGTATTCTGCCGTGTTCGAGATCGAGTAATCCATGTTGGCGATGCCACCTTCATAGATCAGGTCAACGATCAGTTTCACTTCGTGCAGACACTCGAAATAGGCCATCTCGGGCGCGTAGCCCGCTTCGACCAGAGTTTCAAAGCCGCAGCGGATCAGTTCAACCAGACCGCCGCACAGAACAGCCTGTTCGCCGAACAGGTCGGTTTCACACTCTTCACGGAAATTGGTCTCGATGATGCCGGAACGACCGCCACCAATGGCCGAGCAGTACGACAGACCGATTTCCAGTGCTTTGCCGGTTGCGTCGTTATGCACAGCCACCAGGCAGGGCACACCGCCGCCTTTGGTGTATTCGCCACGCACGGTGTGGCCGGGGCCTTTGGGGGCCATCATGATGACGTCGACGCCTTCTTTCGGTTCAATGAGCCCGAAGTGAACGTTCAGGCCGTGAGCGAACGCAATCGCGGCGCCGGGCTTGATGTTGTCGTGGACGTATTTCTTATAGGTCTCGGCCTGCAATTCATCGGGCATGGTGAACATGATGACGTCACACCAGGCAGCCGCTTCGGCGATACCCATCACCTGCAGACCTTCACCTTCGGCTTTCTTGGCCGATGCCGAGCCTTCGCGCAGGGCAACAACAAGGTTCTTGGCACCCGAGTCGCGCAGGTTCAGCGCGTGGGCGTGACCTTGCGAACCATAGCCCAGGATGGCTACTTTTTTGTCTTTGATCAGGTTGATGTCGCAATCGCGATCGTAATAGACGCGCATTTGGCCGGTCCTTTCAGTTTCGATTGCTGTGCTTTTACCCATGCAATTTGCTATTGGCGAGTAGTATGAGGTTAAGTAATTTGGAAATTGGCGAAGAATAATTCGCCAAACTTATTGAAAGTGAAAAAATCATGCTTGATGATCTGGATCGACGTATCCTGCGGCATTTTCAGGCTAACCCCAGCCTGTCTGCGGCGGAACTTGCGGACCTGTGCAGGATCAGCTCGGGGGTCTGTTGGCGCCGGATCGAAAAAATGCAGGCCGCCGGGGTCATTTTGGGGCAAGAGGCGGTGATCGACTGGGCCGCGCTGGGTTACGCGGTCGAAGTTTCCCTGCGGATCACATTGGACAAGACACAACCACGCGCATTTGACGAATTCACCGCCGCCGCACGCCTAGTGGCTGAGGTCATCGAGATACAGACTTTCCTGGGGCGCGTTGATGTACGCCTGTCTGTACTGGCTCGCGATATGCCCCACTATCAGCAGGTGTACAGAGACCGTATTCTAACATTGCCGCATATCGCGGATATCGAAGCCCTGATGCATATTGCGCGGCTCAAGCGGGATGAGGTTTTGCCGGTATGATCGATCTGGATGAAATTGACCGTAAGATTCTGCGCGCATTGATTCAGGATGCAACGCAGAGTGCCGGGGCGCTGGGCCGTCGGTTCGGTCTGAGTCAGCCTGCTACGTGGCGGCGTATTCGACGGCTGGAGCAGGCCGGGATCATCAAGGGGCGTCGATTGCGGCTGAATGCCGAGGCTTTGGGATTTGGGGTCACTGTTTTCCTCGGTGTGAAGCTGGCGCGAAAGGGCCACGTCAGTCTTGAGGATTTTGAACGCGCCGTCAGCGCCATTCCTGAGGTTCAGACCGTCGAGCATGTATTGGGGCTATATGACTATCGTTTGCGGGTGGTCGCCCGCGACCTGTCCGACTTTGAACGGGTGCTTAGGCGGAGGATCATGACCCTGCCCGGGGCAGGGGATGTCGAAGCAAATGTCTTGCTGAGCGAAGAACGCCTACCGGGACCGATAGCCTGACCGCCGTCAGTAGCTGGTACGGATACAATACCCCGGGTGATGCGTCATACGCGCAAATGTCATCGGCTGCCCGTCTTTCCAGGTAGTGCGCTCCAGTTGGATCATAGAAGCACCGGTTGTGGTGCCCATGTACTCGGCCAAGCGACTGTCAGCCGAGATTGCGCAGAACGCGATTTCGGCTTCGGTAAAGGGGGACGCGTTCAGCAACCATTCATGCGGGCCGCTTTTGCTCAGGTCGGCATGCTCTACGTCAGGAACGGCTTCGATATTGATCCAACGCTCTTCCAGTTGAAACGGGCGGTTGTCCGCATAGTGCATACAGATCACGTGCAGCACGCGGGCGTCAGGCTCAACGTTGAGTTGTGAGGTCAGCCAGCCAGGGCTGTAGACAAGGTTACGTTCGACCAGCGCGTAGCGGTAAGCGGAATTTTGGCTTTCAACGGCTTGACGGGCCAGAGAAATTTCCAGCTTGGCCTGCTTTCGCGGCTCTTTCTTGACGCGGGTCCCGCTTTTGCGTTTACGTTCGACAAATCCTTGGTCCGCAAGTTCGCGCAAGGCACGATTCACGGTGGCGCGGGCGCAATTGAATTCCTCGGCCAATTGTGTTTCCGTTGGCAAAAGCGATCCCTGAGGCCA
Organism: Ruegeria sp. HKCCD6426; assembly: GCF_057221115.1. NCBI lineage: Bacteria > Pseudomonadati > Pseudomonadota > Alphaproteobacteria > Rhodobacterales > Roseobacteraceae > Ruegeria > Ruegeria sp. HKCCD6426. The sequence continues at coordinate 102,000 of NZ_JBWVBF010000003.1, forward strand.
GACGCGCGCCTCGATCCGCCTTTTCACCTCGTCCCGAACAACCTGAAAACTAATCCGTTTTTGCGAAGTCACGTAGAACAATACCTTTTCTATTTCAAAGTGTGCGTATCTGGTCAGAAACACGCCATGGTGTAAAGAGAGGGTGACACTATTTGGCGTCATTTCTTCATATTGTGGCTTAAGAAATATCAAATTAATACTGACAGTTACCATTGACCTCGGGTCAACGCATCGGGTTTGTCTGGCTTTACCTTCGCGACGAGACGGTGCAGAAACGAACAAACGTCAGGAAAGGACAGGAAATGCCTGCATTGCTGGAACATGTTGACCCGGATGGTCTCGAAGAGTTTTCGGTTGTTTTTACGGACCGGTCACTCAATCACATGTCGGCGAGCTTTCAGCAGGTGATGCGTGATATATCGGGGTTACTGCGCGAGGTGTATAACGCCGACGGGGTGGCTGTCATTCCGGGCGGTGGCTCATATGGGATGGAGGCCGTTGCCCGACAGTTTGCGCGTGGGGCCAATGCTCTAGTAGTACGCAACGGTTGGTTTTCCTATCGCTGGAGTCAGATCCTTGAAACCGGGGGGCTGACAGCGAATGCAACGGTGCTGAAGGCGCGGGAGACCGGTAACAGCAGTCCGTCCCCCTTCGCCCCCGCACCGATCGAAGAGGTTGTGGCGACCATTCGCGAACAGCGCCCTGACATCGTTTTTGCACCGCATGTCGAAACTGCTGCCGGGGTGATTTTGCCGGATGACTACGTGACCGCCATGGCCGCCGCCGCGCATGAGGTCGGCGCGTTGATGGTTCTGGACTGTATTGCTTCGGGTTGTGTCTGGATTGACATGAAAGCGACCGGCGTAGACGTTCTGATCTCGGCCCCGCAAAAGGGGTGGAGCGCATCGCCATGTGCCGGACTGGTGATGCTGTCGGAACGGGCCGAGGCGCGTCTGGCCGAGACGACATCAGACAGTTTTGCCATCGACCTGAAGAAATGGCGTCAGATCATGCAAGCCTACGAAAACGGAGGCCACGCCTATCACGCGACCATGCCGACGGACGCATTGCGCGCGTTCCGCGATACAATGGTTGAGACACGGGATTACGGGTTCGAAAAGCTGCGTGCAGCGCAATGGGCTCTGGGAGATGGCGTTCGGGCGGTGCTCAAGGATATGGGCATCATGTCAGTTGCTGCCGATGGGTTTGGCGCGCCGGGCGTGGTGGTCAGCTATACGTCGGATCCCGAGATCCAGAACGGCAAGAAATTCGCCGCTCTGGGCATGCAGATTGCGGCCGGGGTACCGCTGCAATGTGACGAGCCCGAAGGATTCAGCACGTTCCGTCTGGGCCTGTTCGGTCTGGACAAGCTGTATGATGTCGACGGCACGATTGCACGGTTGAAACGCGTGCTGGATCAGGTTCTGTAACGCCCAGCGGGCTTCAGCGCACGCCGAGGCCCATCTGCATCAGAGTCTTCCGTACAGGTGGCAGGGAATAGAGCGCATTCAGTCCCATGGCCCGCGCATCCCGCAAAGGGCGCGCTTCGATCATCGAGGCGCGGTTCAGCAAGTCGATGCCTTTGACGCGCAGCGCAATCTCGTTGTGGCGGGCCTTGTGATACGCCTCGAGCATCTGTGCGTCTCCCAGCCCTTCGGGGCGGGCTTGCGCCTGGTCCAGCAGACTACGCAGATCGCCAAGTGACATGTTCAAACCCTGCGCACCAATCGGGGGCACCACATGGGCAGCTTCGGCCATCAGGGCGACACGCTCGCCCGACAGGTGTTCAGCCGACTGGCTGATGATTGGCCAGATCGTCCGGCGTGAGGCCAATTTCAGCGGACCAAACAACCCGCAAGACCGTTCGGTCATTGCGGCCTCGAATGCCTCTGGTTTGGTGTTCAGCAATTCCACAGCGCGCGGACCGCGTTCCATCCAGACTATGGCCGAGGAGGGCTGGCCCTTCCAATCAGGCAACGGCACCAGTGTGAACGGGCCGCCCGAGCGATGGATTTCGGTTGAAACATTGTCATGAGGAATCGGGTGTGTGACGGCAAAGGCCAGCGCTTTCTGACCATAACGTGTGGTGTGGACATTGATACCCGCAGCCTCGCGCATGGGCGAGGCACGACCATCGGCTGCTACCACCAGCTTACATCGGACACGAGATCCATCACCCAGGCCCACACGCGCCTCGGCTGTGCGGGTGAACAGACTGACGGTGCCGGTGCCGGGCCGGAAATCGACGTTTGGCAATTCGGAAAGTCGCGCCACCATCTCGCGCCGCAACAGCCAGTTGGGCAGGTTCCAGCCAAATGGGTGTTCGGAAATGTCAGACGCGTTGAAATCGCGCACGACACGAGGTTCGGGTACCTCTCCGCCGGCATCTACGATGCGCATGATTTGAAGCGGTGCCGCGTGGGCCTCCAGTCGCTGCCACAAACCGCATTGTTCCAGCAGCCCTTGGGCCGGTTGCAGAAAGGCCGTCGTACGCAGGTCCGACCCATCAACATCCCGTTCCGTGATCGGAGGCGCGGGGTCGACGCAAATCACGTCGAACCCGGCGGCACCAAAGGCGGCAGCCGCGGTCAGCCCGGCGATACCGCCTCCGGAAATCAGGATGTCACAGCTGTCAGTCATGGCGAGTATCTCCGTTGCAGGCAGACACTAGTTCCGAACTGCTGGGCGTGCCAAGTGACATCCTGTCCCGTATCTCACCCGCGTGAAATCAGGATGAGGATCAGGAACATCATCGGGACCATGGCCAATGCCGGCAAGTACAGGCCCGGTATACCGAACAACATCACAGAACAGCCCCACATGCTGACGATTGCGGCGGCAGTATAAAACCAATCTCTGGCTGTTCCGTTGGCGGCATCACGTGCCAACCATCCAAACAGGGGGATTGCAAAAAACAGGCGCTGCCAGATGGGCAGGCGCCGAGGCATCTCGATCGCGCTCATGGGGGTCTCCGTTCTGTTCGCTGCTGATGCGCATATAGGGAGGATGCTGCACGTGCAGAATGAGCAGAATGTCGCAGTGCGTCAGCCTATCGCAGTCGGGCAAGAAACGCGGTCAAATCATCCGTGTGATGGTGAATGTAATCTGCCTCGTGCGGGTCCGGGGACACGTGTACGGTACGCATTCCCATCGCGTGCGGCGCGGCCAGATTGCGTGGATCGTCTTCAAACATGGCGGCAAGTTCAGTCTGTATGCCGTCCTGAGAAAAAATCGACTCAAATGCCGCCTTTTCGGGTTTGGGGCGATAACCCGCGTGTTCCACACCATAGATCGCGTCGAACAATCCGTTCAGGCCACGAGCCGCCAAAACGCGTTCTGCGTAAGGGGCCGAACCGTTGGTGTAGACGATGCATCGACCCGGCAAAGCGCGGATATGATCGGCTAACGCCACGTCGGGTTCCATATGACTCATGTCCACCTGATGTACTGCGTGCAAATAGGGAACGGGGTCCAGGTCATGTTCGGCCATCAGCCCGGCCAGCGTGGTTCCATATTGACGCCAATAGTGACTGCGCAGCCGATCCGCCTCGGGGCGGTCCACACCAATGGCCTGCACCACGTAATCCGTCATCAGCACCTCGATTTGATCGAACAGGCGCATATGCGGTGGGTACAGCGTGTTGTCGAGGTCGAACACCCATTGGGTGACGTGATCAAAGGCTTGTTTCACCATGAGTTCGGTTTAGGCCGCGCCGGTGCGGTTTTCAATGCCTGCTCTTGATCGTGGCCCCCTGTGACGGATAGACATGTCCGAACGAGGAGACAAAGACCCCATGCCCCAGAGCAAACAGTCCAACAGGGACGCCTACAGCCTGATACTCGAAGCGATTGATGTAGGTGTCTACAAGCCGGGCGACCGTCTGGTTGAAAGCGAGCTGGCCGAGCGGTTCGGCGTGTCGCGAACTCCGATCCGCGAGGCGCTGCAGAGACTCGAGACGCAATCGCTGTTGGAACGGGATGGGCGATCTCTGATTGTGGCGTCGCTGGATCACAACCAGATGGCCGAGCTTTATGTGGTGCGGCGCGAGCTTGAGGGCCTGGCTGCGCGGTTGGCTGCCCGTCATGCAACCGTAGAAGAGATCAAAGTGCTGCAGGACATGGTCGCGGCCGATGACGCGTTGGTGGATGATCCAACGGCCCTGTCGCGTGCCAATCGGCGGTTCCATGAGCAGATCCATCTGGCTTCGCACAACCGATACCTGGTACAGCAGCTTGACCTCGTGCATAGGACAATGGCGTTGATGGCGACAACGTCGCTGGCCGTTCAGGGGCGCGGTGAAATTGCACAGGGCGAACACAAGGGCATCGTCGAGGCTATTGCTGCCCGCGACGAAGATGCAGCAGGGCTGGCGCTGAAAGACCATATCTCGGTCGCCTTCATGACCCGCCTGAAACAGGAAGCGGTGCAGCGCGAGAAATAAGGTGTTTGGTGGTCGGAAATTCCTCGGCTGCGTGGCCGTGTTGTGTCTTGTCCCAGAAAAATGGTTTGACGGCCAGCTCCCACAACCCCTTGTACGCAGCCAGAACTCCTAGCGGGAAATAAAGTATCATTGTCGGAACCCACGGGATCAGGAATTTTCTGTTCCCGGCCGCAACCCCCAATGTCCCGACCAGAAAATTTGCCGCCTCAGCCAGAAAAAACAGGTAGAAGCATACCGACATTAAATCGTTTTGGATGATGGCCTGAAATGGGTGGGGCAGCCCCAAATAGGCGAGCCAGAGCACCCACAAAACCGGTGCTAGCAGAAATTGTCCTACTGTTCCGAGAAAGAATGCCTGAACGCCCAGAAACCGGAGCGCCCCCAGTTCGCACAGCAAACGGCGTGGTGATCTCATGTGTACCAAATAAGTGACCATAAACCCTTTGAGCCAACGTGAGCGTTGTTTGACCCAAGGCCAGGCGCGAAAATTTGCCTCTTCATATGTTGCCGTATTCACGATTTCGGTGCGATAGCCCGCGCGGCTGAGGCGGACACCCAGATCGGCGTCTTCAGTTACGTTGTGGGCATCCCAGCCGCCGAGCTCCAGCAGCTTGTCACGGCGAAAAAAAAACGTCGTACCGCCCAGCGGAACGACCAGACCCAGCCTGGCGATGCCGGGCAGAACGACCCGGAACCAGCCACTGTATTCTATGGTAAAACAGCGCGACCGCCAGTTGGTGCGCGGGTTGTAATAATCCAATGCACCTTGAAGGCAGACGACGTCTTCAGGGGCCTTGGCAAAGTGGCGAACAACCGTTTCGATCTGATCCGGCATTGGCGCATCTTCCGCATCCCAAACGCCAAGTATATCACCCCGACAAAAATCCAGCGCATAGTTCATGGCACGCGGCTTGGTCGTCAGGTCGCCCCTCTTTGGAACCTCGATCACACGTATCCAGCTCGGTAATTCCACATTGGATAAGGTCAGTCGCGTTATTTCGTCCCGTTCTTCAAGTACCAGAATTACATCCAGCAATGCCTTGGGATAGGTCAGCCTTTGAAGCCGCGAGATCAGCGCATCAGCGATTTCCTTTTCCTCAAATAATGGCACCAGAATTGAGACGCAGGGCAGGCCGGATTCGACCTTCTCCGGTGGCTCTGACGGTTTGGTGCGCGGAAGCAGATAGACGATCAGCCCAGCCAGTCGGAGAACCAGAAACATGACCAACGTCAAAACCGTTGCTCCCAGCAAGAGCGCCAAACCGAAATGGGGCAGCATGGCGCATATAGTGCAGAGCAAGATCAGCAAAACGACCGGTCCCAACCGCGAGCGAGCTGTCCATGTGCGACAGCTTTGTTCTTGGTCCACGCGCGCCTCCGCAGCCTGTGCCAGCGGTTCCGCAAATACATCTGCCAGCGCCTTGTCGATCTGACTGTTGCTGGCTAGCACCGGAATGGCGGAAAGGCTTTGTTCGCGCAGCGCGTTGGCAACAGTATCAAATCGGTCGGGCCGCCAGGTGGCAACCAGAAGCAAAGGCCCGACGCGCATCCAGGGAATGACGTTGTGCTCAAGCCAGAATTCGACTGGTTTGATCGCACAAAGGGCCGGGTCTGGGGGTGTTTTCGAAAAATCAGCGATTTGCAATCCACTTTGGTCAGAAAGGGCCGCAAGGATATCTTGTCGTCCGACCCAGCCTTCGCCCACCAGTATCTCTCCCAACAGTGCGTTTTGTCGGCGCTGCAGGTGCAGGGCTTTCGCCAATTGTTCCGGTGTTATGACGCCCTGTTCCAGCAGCCGCGCGCCCAGTGGTTTTCGGCCACGGGGACTGGGAACGGGACGTGCCGGTGCCAGACGTTGAAAATTCAGTTCGACCATAAAGAAACCCTGCCGCCGGTACTGTGCGACAGGGTTGCTGAATCAGGGTTAATGTCAGGTTAACACTGAACGATAGCCAGACTAGGCTTGCGCCTTTCTGCCTGCCATGGCGTTTGCAAAGCGTTCGAACAAATAGAAACTGTCTTGCGGGCCGGGAGAGGCTTCCGGGTGGTATTGTACTGAATAAACCGGACGATCAGACATTCGGATGCCGCAGTTCGACCCGTCAAACAGCGATCGGTGCGTTTCCACGACACCGTCTGGCAGGGACTGCGCATCCACAGCAAAGCCATGGTTCATCGAGGTGATCTCGACCTTGCCGGTCTCCAGATCCTTGACCGGGTGGTTGGCGCCGTGGTGGCCGTGGTTCATCTTGACGGTCTGACCGCCCAGTGCGAGCGCCAGCATCTGGTGGCCTAGGCAGATGCCAAAAACGGGCAGGTCAGTCGTGTCCAGAACCTCTTTGATCATTGGAACGGCGTATTCGCCGGTCGCTGCCGGGTCTCCGGGGCCGTTCGACAAAAATACCCCATCCGGATTGTGCGCCAGAACTTCCGCCGCTGTTGCAGTGGCAGGCAGGACGGTCACATCGCATCCGGCCGAAGCCAGACAGCGCAGAATGTTCCGCTTAGCGCCGAAATCCAGCGCCACGACCTTGTGCACTGGTGACTCTTGTGGCTGATAGCCATCGGGCCAGGCCCAACGCATCTCATCCCAGCGATAGCTTTGGGCGCAGGTGACGTCCTTGGCTAAGTCCATACCTTCCAACCCGGCAAAATCGCGTGCAGCAGCGACCAAAGCTTCGATGTCAAAATTGCCATCCGGATCGTGGGCCAGCGCCACGTGGGGTGCGCCCTGCTGGCGGATCGCCCGTGTCAGGCGGCGAGTGTCAACTCCGCCAATGGCGATACGACCGCGGCGTGCCAGCCAGCCCTTCAATTCTTCGGCCGAGCGCCAGTTCGACGGTTCGGTCGGGTTCCATTTGACCACCATCCCCTCGGCGACCGGATCACCGGTTTCGTCATCCTCGGGGTTCACACCGACATTGCCGACATGTGGAAAAGTGAAGGTCACGATCTGCCCCGCGTAAGACGGGTCTGTCATGATCTCCTGATAACCTGTCATCGCGGTGTTGAAGCACAGCTCGGCCACGGTCTGGCCGATTGCGCCGAACCCGATGCCGTAGAACAGTGTTCCGTCGGCCAATGCCAGACATGCGGTGGGCTTGGACGGGGCGTTCTGGGCCATGGCGCGACTCTCCTGTTGGGTAAACCGGCGCATTCCTAAGGGGGATACGCCGCTGGGTCAAGTCTGTTCAAATTTTAGGCTATTGTTGAATTTCAATAACTTAGCACTATTTGTATCCTGTTGTGTCGCGCTTTTTGTTTAGATATGTTCGGGGTTCCGTTGCCATGGGGATGGACAGACCAAATGGATATGCGATCAAGGGTGAATGCCGCCCTGAAGCAAGCAATGAAAGATAAGCAGGCGATGCGCCTGTCGACTCTGCGCCTGATCAATGCCGCGATCAAGGATCGCGATATCGCTGCGCGAGCCTTGGACAATGAAGAGGCCAAGGGCTGCGGCGATGCCGAGGTACTTGAAATTCTTGGCAAAATGACCAAGCAGCGCAAAGAAAGTGCGCGCGCTTATGAGGAAGGTGGACGCCTGGATCTGGCCGAGCGTGAGATGCGCGAGGTTGAGGTGATCGAGGAGTTCCTGCCCAAACAGCTGGACGATGACGAGGTGGCTAAAGCCATCCAGACGGCCATTACTGCCACCGGCGCGGGATCGATCCGCGACATGGGCAAGGTGATGGGTGAGCTCAAGACCCGGTACACCGGCCAAATGGATTTCGGCAAAGTGGGTCCTATGGTCAAAGACCATCTGTGCGCAGCGTCGAACGGCAACTAAAGATAGTTTACTGCGCGGCGGATTCGCGCAGTTTTCGCATCAACTCGTCATAAAGAGCGATGCGTTCGTCTTCGGACAGAAATGCCCCGATTTCGACTTCGCGGCCATCTCCGATGAGGGTAACATAATGTGGCACAGGGCCCCCGGTCTTGTGCATTTCCGGTCGTGCCCAATGACGGTTGCAGGACCACTCCTGATCGCCGGTTCGGGGGTCGTGATGAACTAGCCGGGCGTGGTTTCTGTTTAGCGTAAGAACTTCGAATACGCTGCGTGCGCGATAGTTCATTTCAAAGGCCAGCCAAAGGCCCAGGACTGTGATCAGCAAAAAGGGCAGAAGCCCCCATAGCAGAACCGAGCCCAGGACCGCGAAAAGGGGTATCAGTCCAAACAGGAACACAGCCAGCACCACGCCCATCGCGGCGCGTGGCGGCAAGGAATTATGCGGCCAAAGGCGCAGTTCCTGCTCGGCTTCCGACATCTGTTTCCAACGGTAAGGCATGGTTTGTCACATATCGCAGCGCGCACCAAAGTCGAAGGATTATTCGTCAGACGACGTGGCCAACCCGGGCCCAGGACAGGGCGTCCTCGAGCCTGTCATCGCCCCAGAACACTTCGTTCCGAACAACAAAACTGGGTGCGCCGAAGACCCCCAGTTTGATCGCAGACGCAGTTTCCGTTTCCAGCGCCTCAATTGTGTCCGGGCTGCGTGCACGGGCAAGGGTCAGCCGTGGGTCCTGCTGGCAACGATGCAGTGCTTCTGAAATTGCTTCTTCTCCGCCTGCTTCGACACCGTCCTCGAACCAGACGCGATAGAGAGACTGTGTAAACGACTTACCCCAGCCTTCTGTCATACCCAGCAAAGCAACCTGGTTGGCCAACGGGAGGTCGGAAATCGGATAGGGCGCGGGTAGTTTTGCGTGAATCTGATACTTCGCGGCGCGGCGTTCAATGTCGCGCCACATATAGGCAGATTTCACAGGCTTACCGGCAAAGGGGATGTTTTTCTGAGCAGACATGATGGTTCGCACATTGAACGGCTTCCAATGAACTGTGGCGTTATGCTCGTCGCACCATTCATCCAATCGCATGATGGTCAAAAAGCTGTATGTGCTTCCTACAGAAAACCAAAAATCGATTTCTGGCATGGGCTGACCCTCCGTCTGGCCGGGTGCATTGCCTGACACAGGATAGCCGATTTTTGTCGATCTGGCGACTGGTCAGCAGTTTTTTGGTATTGGCAAAAGTAAAACCCCGCCACTTGGGCGGGGTTTCAATCTCAGTGTGCGGGGCTTAGTGCGCGTGGCCCTTGTCCCAGTCTTCCTGCTTGGGCAGCTGCTCGAACGTATGTTCAGGCGGCGGCGAGGGCAGGGTCCATTCCAGCGTATCCGCGTATTCATTCCAGTAGTTGTTCTGGGTGATACGTGCACCACGGAACAGGGCGTAGAACACGATGCCGAAGAACAGCAGGAACGAGGCGAACGAGATGAACGCGCCGATCGACGAGACGTAGTTCCACAGGGCGAATGCCTCAGGGTAGTCGATATAGCGGCGCGGCATGCCCTGACGGCCCAGGAAGTGCTGCGGGAAGAAGGTCAGGTTGGCGCCGATGAAGAACAGCCAGAAGTGAACTTTCCCCCAGAATTCCGAGTACTGACGACCAGTTATCTTGCCGAAGTAGAAGTAAACTCCGGCAAAGATCGCGAACACAGCACCCAAGCTCATCACATAGTGGAAGTGTGCAACAACGTAGTAGGTGTCGTGATAGGCACGGTCCACACCAGCCTGCGACAGCACAACGCCGGTCACACCGCCAACGGTGAACAGGAACAGGAAGCCAAATGCGAACAGCATCGGTGTCTTGAACTCGATCGAGCCGCCCCACATGGTCGCGATCCACGAAAAGACCTTAACCCCGGTCGGCACCGCGATGACCATCGTGGCCAGCATGAAGTAAGCCTGCTGGCGCAGCGACATGCCCACGGTGTACATGTGGTGCGCCCACACGACGAAGCCCAGAACACCAATCGCGATGATCGCCCAGACCATCGGCAGGTAACCGAAGATCGGCTTGCGTGAGAAGGTCGCGATCACGTGGCTGATGATGCCGAACCCGGGCAGGATCACGATGTACACTTCCGGGTGGCCGAAGAACCACAGGATGTGCTGATACAGGATCGGATCGCCGCCACCGGCCGGATCAAAGAAGGTGAACCCAAAGTTACGGTCCATCAGCAACATGGTGATCGCGCCCGCCAGAACCGGCAGCGACAGCAGAATCAGCCATGAGGTGACGAATATCGACCAGCTGAACAGTGGCACCTTGAACAGGGTCATGCCCGGGGCGCGCATGTTCAGGAAGGTGGTGATCATGTTGATCGCGCCGAGGATCGAGGAGGCGCCTGATACGTGCACGGCAAAGATCGCAAGGTCCATGGACATGCCGCCTTCGGTCGTCGACAGCGGCGGGTACAGAACCCAGCCGACGCCCGAGCCGAGCTGGTCGTTACCGCCGGGGCTCAGCAGCGAAGCCACGCCCAGCGAAGTACCGGCGACATACAGCCAGAAGGACAGGTTGTTCATCCGCGGGAACGCCATATCCGGCGCACCGATCTGCAACGGCATGAAATAGTTACCAAATCCGCCAAATAGCGCTGGAATGACCACAAAGAACATCATCAGAACACCGTGATAGGTGATCATGACGTTCCACAGGTGTCCGTTTGGCGTGCATGGATCGGCCATGAAGCCTTCGAGGCACATGTACTGAACACCGGGGTGCATCAGCTCGAGCCGCATGTAGACGGTCATCAGAACCGAGATCAGACCGGCGATCGCCGAAACGACCAGGTAAAGAATCCCGATGTCCTTGTGGTTGGTCGACATGAACCAGCGGGTAAAGAATCCGCGATTGTCTTCATGCTCGTGACCATGAATGGCTGCGTCTGCCATTTAGGTGCCTCCTGTTGCAACTGCACCGCGCTGTCGGACCTCTCCAACGCGCGGGATTCCTGATGTTTTTAGATTGCGAGGGGGCGACCTTCAATGGCCGAGTTTGATCTGGATCAAGATTAATTGTCGCGGGGCAGGGGGTGCCCAGCGGGAAATCGATCTCAGATGCCGCTTATCTGGGTATTGCCCGCGATAAATCAAGAGATGCATCGGCATACAATTTCAACCTTGACCCACAGGGGGTAGAGCCGCAGAAGAAAGGGTAATCTCAGGACCGGAGAGCCAAAATGACAGCCTATGATCCCGAAAACATCTTTGCCAAGATCTTGCGTGGGGAAATCCCGGCATCGCGCGTCTATGAAGATGATGAGACACTGGCCTTCATGGATATCATGCCGCGTTCAGACGGGCATCTGTTGGTCATTCCCAAGACGCCGTGCCGAAATATACTGGATGCCTCACCTGCGCAGCTGACCGCTGCAATGGCAACTGTCCAGAAACTTGCCGGAGCCGCCAAGGAAGCTTTTGACGCCGACGGTGTCACCATCCAACAGTTCAACGAAGAAGCTGGTGGGCAGGAGGTCTTTCACCTGCATTTCCACGTATTGCCCCGCTTTGACGGTGTTGCATTGCGCCCACCCGGCAAAATGGGTGATTTCGATCTGATTGCCGAACATGCAGAGAAAGTTCGAGCTGCTTTGACCTGATGCTACAATGCACTGGTTCAGACCTTTTGCACACGTCGTGGTTTCAAAACGGGTTTAACACGGCACAGACGTGATCGCGTTGCTCGTCGCATGATGCGTGGAAACTCGTTTTCAAGACGCCTTGACCTACTGATGAGGTCTGCCAATCAGCCGGCTGTCGTTCTGCAATGCCATGGGCGCAATTCAAGTCAGATCCTTGCGGGCCTTCCAACGTCGGCAATGCCTCGATATCGGGTGGCTCGTCAGATTTCTTACCCCGGACATGCAGGAACGCGAACCAGCCCTGACGGCCCATTTGGTCATTGCGGGTGAGTATTGGTCACGTGCAGGGGACGTTCAGGCCGGCGTCAGCCAGATTGCGCGATCAGTTTACAATTGGTCATACAACGCTGGAGCTGGAATGCGTGGATCGGGCCTGCGTTGGTCCCGCGCGTTTCGGACATCTGGAAAGTCAAAGGTCCTAAAAAGAGAATTGCCGTTCCGATATGGGGTGGGTTTTCATGGCAAAAAAGAGCCAGTTAAAACAATTAATTACAAATAACGGCTTGTTAAAGTTGTCCTGAAAGTTGTCCTGAAACCTGACGCCAAACGAAAAAGCCGCGCTGAGAGGCGCGGCTTTTGTGTTGTCCTGGTGTGTTGTTCCCAGCTTCGCTTCCATTTTTTCGGCGTCAAACTACGCGGATCGTGAACACTATTACGTTGCTTATCGTTGGTTTTGTCGCCTCGATCTGACGGATCGAGTGCCGGATCATTCGACCTTTTCCAAAAACCGCCATGGTCGGTTCCGTGAGAGTGAACTCTTGCGGTACGTGTTCGAAACGACAGTGGCACGGTGCATTGCAGAAGGTTTGGTCAGCGGCCAGCGTATGGCGATTGATGCCAGCTTGATTGAGGCGGAGGCGACCAAGCAATATTAAGCATCACAGGAAGAATGGGATGCTGCACGGATCGATGCCAAGACCGCACCGCGTGCTGTTCGGGAATATCTGGAAACTCTGGATGAGGCCGCGTTTGGTGCTGCGTCGCCGGTCAAGCCTAAGTTCATTTCATATTCCGACCCTGCCAGCCAATGGACAGCGGCGCACAAGGCGCCAGCGTTCTTTGCGTATTCCGATAACTACCTCATCGATACAGATCACAGCGTGATTGTGGATGTCGAAGCGACCAGGTCCATCCTGCAGGCCGAAGTGGGGTCGACAAAGACCATGCTGGACCGGGTTAAAAGGCGGTTCGACTTTCACCCTGAGAGGCTGATCGCAGACACGGCCTACGGATCTGGCCCGATGTTGGGCTGGCTGGTTGATCGTAAGATCGCGCCTCATATTCCGGTGATCGACAAGGCCGGACGCCCTGATGGCACATGGTCCCGCACTGACTTTGAATGGGATGCCGAAAACGATCAATACATCTGTCCCGAGGGCCATGCACTGAAACAGTTTCGCCGTAATTACTCAGATCCCAAGAGAGTCCCGTCCGGAAAAGGGACAGCCCGTTATCGCGCCCTCAAACAGACCTGCCAGACCTGCCCATCGAAGGCAAAGTGCTGCCCGAATACGGACGCACGTAAGATCACCCGCGAAGAGCACGAAGACGCCCGTCAACTTGCCCGCGATATTGCCAAGACCAGACAATACAAGGTCTCGATGAAACTTCGGAAGAAGGTCGAGATGCTGTTTGCCCACCTCAAACGTATCCTCGGGCTGGGCAGGCTTCGATTACGGGGCCCATGTGGTGCGAACGACGAATTTCTCCTCGCAGCCACCGCCCAGAACCTCCGTAAACTGGCCAAGATCTTTCCCGCACCGCAGCAAACGCGGAAAGCCTGACAAGAAAGGCGCTCGTACAGTGGTCAGCGCCAAACGTTCTGCACCAGCAATACGTTGTTTTTCCACAGAATCCGGACTAAGCCGCCGTTCGCCGCAGTTTCAAGCGTTTGTCACATCACGTAGCGGCAATGCATAGATCCACAATAGGTCTCATGGCTGTCCTCAGAAGCCAGAAATGCACCTTTTTTGCTCCCACTAAGGGATCACGCTGTTAGAAATTTTGCAGGCTTTGTGCGCAGGCTTCTCCCTCAAAGCGGGAGAAGCGGTTTAGCTTGTCAGAAGTCGAGATGTCGAGGCGCTACTCTAAGCATCGAGCTTGTTTCCACGTGGCTTGCTAAAATCCACCGCTTGTTTCAGGATGCTGCCTTAATTTTCTCGACTGCCTCGTCGGTGGTCCAGAGACCGTTAGCAACATAACGGAAATTGATTAATGCTGCCAGATACCCGTCCCCTTCCGGAAGCTTCGCTGCCGCGGTGGCATCGCGAACAACAGCCACTTGATAACCCTGCTCCAATAGCTCGTATAGATGGGCCTGCAGACACAGATTGGCTGACATGCCCGCCAAGATGACTTTCGAAACACCATGTTTACGTAATTGTAAACTGAGGTCGTTGTTTTCGGGGCCGTAGACTTTGTGCGGGCTGGCGACGATGGTCTCCCCGTCTAGAATGTACTCTTTGTACTGTGGCATAAAGTCAGCGCCAGAGCCGTCGAAGCCGTCAAGTGTCAACGGACCTTTCCGATCAAACATTCCGATCTTGTGCATCAGTTTTTCGAGTGGACCACCGAAGGTCCAGCCATGATCAGACGGGTAATAGTAGTGAGGGGAAATGGCGATCGTCATTCCGCGGGCCTTTGCAGCTTCAAACAGACGCCCAATGTTTTCGACCGTGTTATGTTCCTGAACAGACGCTCCGACAACTCCCCAGGTGACGCCATCTTCACTCAGAAAGTCCACCTGCGGGTCGGTTACGACTAACGCAGTATCGGACAATCCGACTTCCACGTCAGTCGGCGGCAGTGCTGGTTCACTTGGATCAGAATAAGAACTGTCTGGATCTGAAGCCGCAAGTGCTTTTCCGGAAAGCAAAGCACCACCGGCGGCCAGGGCGACAGTGCTGGTCAATAGCTCACGACGGCCGATTTCAGTTTGATTGTCGCAATTTGGGTCGGTGCACATGACACTTTCTCCTTGAATGGACCGAAACTGCGAACATAATAAGAAAAAGACCGTGCCTTATCGTCTGAAAGGCGTCTTCTGGAACTGAGAGGGGGCGGTCAGACATGTCCATCGAACGCGTTCTGGAGACCCTGGAAATCAAAATGAGTCCCTTCGCCCTATGCGAATTGCGTGGGGACTGTCGCGTGGACTTTGGCGTTCGGCCTTTTGCTATTCTGCATTATGTACTGGATGGGTCGGCAACAGTTAACATTGGGAATAATGTTGACGTTCAGTTGACCCCAGGAACAGTGTTGCTGGCACCGGCCTATTTGACCTACGCTTTTCATGTGTGTGGTGCGGGTGGTGGTGTCCGTCCACGCACCTTGCCGCCAATCGATGGAATGACAAACATTGTCGTTGGCGATAGTTCGGTAGGGTCTCCTTTGTTTGCCATATGCGGACGCCTCGAAATCGCCTACCGGGGCAGTGGTGGAGCATTGAATCTTCTTCGCCATCCGATTGTCGAACATTTGTCACCGACAGACCGCGTGAGGATGGCGCTAGATCAGTTCGTCTATGAGGTTAGTCATCCGGACATAGGGACTCGAGCGCTGGCGGAATCCCTTCTAGAGCAATGCGTAATTCGACTATTTCGGAGGCGGCACATTGCTGGAGACCCGTCGTTGTGGTGGGTTGATGGTGCAACAGATGAAAAACTATGGCCTGCGATGGAGGCTATGCTCGAATATCCGGAATATGCCCATAATCTCGAAAGCCTTGCTGAAAAATGCGCACTGAGTCGATCGGTTTTTGCTTCGCGATTTGGCAAGGCGTACAAGATTGGGGCCATAGAAGTACTTCGGAAAATTCGCCTACGCAGGGCCGCCGAACTGTTAACCCGATGCGATCTACCCATAAAACGGATTTCATCTATGGCAGGATATCGAAGCCGGACCTACTTTTCGCGGGCATTTAAAGAGGAATTTGGCGTTTCACCGAGCGAATTCAAAAAAGTTGCGGCCGAATAAGGCTTTGCTGCAAAGTGCCGTTAGCTGCATCAGGCATTTGCAGCATCTAAATTCGACAATAATGTCCGCTCGGGCTCGTAGCGGACAGAGCGGCCATAAACATTATCTTGGGCTATGTCCGATATGGGCTCAGAGCGGTCATCCGACATATTCAGTGGACATTGACCCGGTTCTAACGGCCCCAAAGCCTGCTGTGCGGACAAAGTGTGAATTCGCTGCACTTGCGCCAACGTCGGCTTAGGGTAATTCGTCTCCGTGTAAACGCGCTTTGAATGCCTCTATTCTCTCAACCGCTTTTCTCGGCGGTTACTTGTGCAGAGACCACTTTCTCACCAGATGTTGGATCAACCAGCCAAGCCGTATCTTCATGCTTGCAACAAAGCCATTCGCGTTTTGTGGACGTCAAAAGGTAGACCTTGCTGGCCTCTTTGAAGGCGCTGAACTTGTTATACCTTTTATAGGCGTCACCCCAGAATCTTGGTCTTCCGTCCTGCCGAATTGTTTTAAGCGCGTCGTGATTGAAATACCGCTCCTCGACACTGACCAAAAGTTCGTGAAACGGTAGATCAACCCGCCACATCGTTTTTTCTTGTATGCGGCTTTCGTAGTCAGAAAGCGTATCCACAATTCCGCGGTGCGCCGCCTCAAGGCTCGCGAAATCTTGATAGTAGCAAAAGTTACACGCGCTTTGGACAAGTTCAGCACCGGCACGCGCGGTTTGCAGCCAGATTTCAGTGTCGAATTTCCGGACGTCCATCGTCAGGTGGTAAAGACAGGTGAGCGGACAATGCATTCGTTCGTTTCGCCCACGCGAATGTCTGTAAAAGCTGGTTGAATCTATTTCGATTCTGTTTTTCGAATCATCAATTTGTATCTGTTCGACGGGCGTTGCGTAGAACAGTTTGATTAACTGTCTAAGTCCAACCCCTTCATTAATTCGAAGACTTGGCTACGCATCCAGGCCGCCATCGGGGCGTTGTCGGAACGCTTATGCCAGATGCCGATGATCAGTGCCGGTTCAATATGCATCGGAGGTTCGAACACGTGCAGTCCGAATGTCTTGGCGACTTTCTTTGCAAGCTGCGCGGGCACAAGCGCAATGAGGTCGCTTTCGCTCACCGCGCGACAGACGCCACTAAAGACGGGCACGGTCATAGCAACCTGTCGCTGTCTTCCGACGCGACTAAGGGCAGCGTCGCCCATCGCGGCCAGATTCCCTTCGGGGGAAAACAACACGTGGTGGAGTGCACAGAACGTATCCATGTGCATCTGCGTCCCTTCCTGAAGCCCCTCAATCTTTGGATTTCCCTTGCGTGCGATAACGTGGAACGGCGAATGGAAGAGCGGCTTTCGATTGACCCAGTCCGGTAGTACCAAGTCCGGGATCAGCGCAATGTCAGCGTTGCGTAGTTCATGACTGGCCACATAGTCATTCGGAACCAGATCAACCAGTTGCGCTCGTAGATTGGGCGCTGACTTTTGCAGGAGATCACCCAAAGGTGGCATCAGAAGTTCCGCGAAAAAATCGCTTGCTGCGATCCGGAAAGTGCCTTCAGCGGTTTGCGGATCAAAGGTAGCCGGTGGAGCTAGCAAAGCTTCAAGACGTTCGAGTTCTTCGCGCAAACCGGATGCAATCCTGGCTGCATAGTCTGTAGCAACCAAACGGTTTCCCTGCCGGACAAAAAGGGGGTCGTCCAAGGTATGGCGAAGACGCGACAACGCACCAGAGACCGCGGATTGCGACATCGCTAGCTTGCCGGCCGCCTTGACGGTTGAGCCTTCGCGAAAGAGAGCGTCCAACACGCGCAAAAGATTGAGGTCGAGTGTCGCGAAATTCACCTGGCCGATATCCTATATTATATATTGCGGTTTGCCCGATAGGTTGGCCTTCGGATAGGCTCCTGTCAACGGAAGCGCTTTCGTTTCAATCCAACGCTAATGGAGAGAAACGATGAAAGACCTAGCCCAAATCGACGGAGCCATCGAATGGCTCGGCGTAAAATACAAAACCATCCTCAGCCCAGAACAAACGGGCGGCGCTATGTCCATCGTGGACAGCTGGTCCCCTGCGGGTAGCGGCCCTCCACGCCATGTGCATCAAAACGAAGACGAAACATTCGTGATCCTCACCGGCTCATGCAGGTTTTGGTTGGAAGGCGAGGAGTTCACCGCAGGGGCCGGCGAAAGCGTATTTATCCCTCGTGGCAAGGAACATACATTCAAGGTGACAGACGACGAACCTTGCCGCCATCTCGTGATCCTGACGCCCGGCGGATTCGAAGGTTTCTTTTCCGAAATGGCAGCCGGTCAGTGCCGTATCCCAGAGGACATGCCCGCCATTGAAGAGAGCGCCAAGCGGCACAACATGGCCTTCACCGGCCCGCCGTTGGATTGAACACATGACTAAGAAACACATCGTCTATCACATCCCCGTCTGTCCCTTCTCGCAGCGACTGGAAATCCTACTGGCGTTGCGGGGACTAACGGATGCCGTAGAATTTCGTTTGGTGGATATCACCAAGCCACGCGATCCGGAATTGCTAGCCAAGACCCGAGGGACGACAGCCTTGCCCGTGCTGGAAACCAGCGACGGTCGTATATTGAAAGAAAGCCTCGTGATACTGCGCTATCTTGACGAGGCTCTACCTGGGGCACCATTGCGCCGCAGTGATCCTGCCGAGCACGCCATTGAGTCGATGCTGATTGCCCGCGAAGGACCCTTCACAATGGCAGGCTATCTCTTTGTCATGAATCAGGATCAGGCCCGCCGAGATGAGCATTTGATTAAACTCCTGGCGCTTTATCGAGACCTTGATAATTTCCTAGGTTATCACAACCCGACCGGCCCATTTTTGTTTGAGGACTTCGGTTCGACAGAGGCTGTTTTTACCCCTATATTCCAGCGCTTTTGGTTCCTTGACTACTATGAAGGGTTCAAACTGCCCGAGGGCAAAGATTATGACCGAGTGCATGCGTGGCGTGATGCATGCATGGCGCATCCCGAAACAGCGCAGGTGACCGAAGAAGAGATCGTCAAACTCTACTACGACTACGCGCTCGGGGCCGGAAACGGTGCCTTGCCTGACGGCCGCAGCGTTTCAAGCTTCGCCTTCGAACCGCCTTGGCAAACAAGACCCATGCCCCCCAAGGAAAAGTATGCGGCGACAGCCACCGACAAAGAGCTGGGACTTGTCGCGTGACTAGGTCGTAGATACTCAGTACCGGACATGTATGCGCCGCGGCATTGGACAAAATGGGCTCACTGCCGACTTTCTTTGCGACGTGCCCGAACTGGTGACAAGAGCGCATTCCTGCCGTTTAGCGAGCTTCGTTCTTTCGCATGTGCGGCAGGTCGAAAACCGCACATTCCGGACGTACAAATTCCAGTGTCAGATGGCAGGTGGGCGGGACATAGCCGACATTCAACTTAGTTCGCCGGGGCAGGTTGGAAGGCCACCTAGTTGCCGTTCGCTGCGGTCGTGACGTCGGTTGGTACTAACGGTAGCTATTCGAGTGCGGCTGCGCTTCGTGCACGGTTCGGAGAAAGAAGCAAAGTAGCGCGATACGCGTCAGCCGCCTCATCTTTTCGATCCATTTGCGCGAGCATGTCACCCAGGAGTTCGCGAGCCGGTAACACGTGACCGGGCGTCACCGGGCTTTTACCAATCTCGTCTTCAAGATCGGCGGCCGCACTTTGTTGGGTAAGGGCGAGTTCCTCATCGCCTTCCGCCAGTGCAATCCAAGCTTCAACGGTTAGAATCTGTCCTTCAGTCAACTTTGCCCAATAATCCTGCCCACGCTCCTTCATCGCGTCATGAAGGGCCTTGAGCTCGGCAACAGCAGTCTGAGCGGCGGCAACGTCGCCACTTCGCGCGGCCCCCAGCCCTTTTGCAAACCAGAGCATGACAAAGGTTTGTGGAAATTCCTCCCAGGGAATTGTGGGGTGCAAGTCGGGTGACAACGCTGCGGCCTCTGCCCACATGTCTCGTTCAAGCAATAGCCTTACCGGCGCGGCTGCCAACGCATAGGCGGTGACAAAACTGACCTGATGATTGTCTATCGCATTGATCTCATCAACAAGCCGGGCCGCCTCGTCATACTCGCCAAGCTGCAAATGACCGTAGACCATGTAGTCTATGGCATGGGCATAATGGATCTGGATGGTATCACCGGACTGTTCGAACGCCGCCCTGGCCGAGCGGCGGTTGAGATCAATCGACTTTTCCCAGTCACCCGTGCGCGTAAAGATATGCGCCGGCATGTGTAACGCATGCGGCGCGTTCGGGGCCGTTTTGTCATATATCTCGGCGTAAGGCCGTCCACGCTCTTTGAGAGGGGGATTGTCGTAGGCATGGATTGCGTAGTGAATGATACCGGGATGTTCTGGCTGTAACTGATGCAGTGCATCCAGAGTGTCTCCCACTTGGGCATTGACCTCGATCCGGGCTGGCCCGCGCGGCGCTGTTGCCAGACGCGCCAGCGCAGCAAACGCGGCGGCATCAATATTCTCGGGGTTTCCTTCGGCCGCCGCAATCTGCGCGTCGGCCCAGGCGCTGATCTGAGCGCGATAACCGTCTTGGCCGGGTGCATAGAATGCTGCGGCAGCCGCGACAAGTGCTTCCTCAAGCGCGTTGTCGGTTGTCATGGAGGCAAGCTTTTCGGCTGCTGCCGTCCCCCTTTCCGTTTCAGCCTCGCTCGGTGTGCCGGGCCACAGCGGATGGAAGTTCGCCATGGCGATGCCCCATTGTGCCATGATGCAGGAGGGATCGGCTTCAGCCGCCTGATTGAAGGCCGCCTCTGCTTGAACATACATCATGTTATGTAAGAGGCTCAGCCCGTCGTTGAAAGCCTGATTGGCTTCTTGAGTGCAGCTTGTTTGAAAACCCGGTCCCACCGCAACTGAGGGTGCGGGTGCGACCAAACACGCCGTACCGAGAAAGGCTACAAGAGTGGCGCGGGTTTTGCGGTGCAAATGTTGCATTCCTTTTCTCCAATATTGTGCCTGAAACGAAATTGAATGAGAGCCTAGCTTGCCTGTATTCTACACGAATAGGGCCAGCGTGTCCTGAATGCTGTCTGGACTCCCCTGGGGGCCACTGCTTACAGCGGGATGAAAGCCCTCTCATACGAAACGGGAAAAACATACGGCATCAGAAAAAGTGCTCGTGCCTAAATAAACGGCGCCATCGGTGACATGGTTGGCGGATCTCGCATATGTAACACCCGTAGCATCGCCCTCCCTTCGCATGTCAGCAAAGGGCTGCGACTTGCCGAACGCAAGTGCAGCATGCCTTTGACTTTAGGTGGCAGGTCTGGGCTCAGAGCGGTCATCTGACATATGTCAGTGGACATTGACCCGGTTCTAACGGCCCCAAAGCCTGCTTTGTGGACAAAGCTGCCGTTTAGGCTACGTCTCGAACTGAAATCAGCCCAACGGCAATTGCACCTTTTAATAGATCAGGAGCGATGTGATGCCCTAGCTCTTTCAGAGCTTCTGAGGGAGGTAGCAAATCGGGAACTTGGACCGTTGTGGCACCAGACGCTACCGCTGCACGTGTACCCATTTCGCTATCTTCAAATGCTACGCAATCTAAGGCCCGATATCCAAGTTGCTTTGCAGCCTTATGATAGACCTCTGGGTCCGGCTTGTGCTTGGAAACCATGTCACCGCCAATCACACAATTGAAATGCTTGAATAGCCCGCATTGCTCCAGTTGCAAACAGGCCCTATCCGTACTGGTGGAAGTTGCCACTGCCAACGAATGCCCTTTCAGGGAAAGGGTTTGGACAAGTGTAAGAGCACCATATTTGACCGGGATTTCTTGCTCAAGCGACGCGTCAATTCGCTGGTCCCATTCTTCGTTGAACTGGTCAAATCCGACCTTGCCGTTCAGGCTATCACTGATTATTCGGTCTGGTTCTTGCCCCCGCAAACCTACACACCTCAGGAAGGTATCTGGACTCTCAGAGAGGCCAAAAGCGCGCCTAGTATCAACAAAACTCAAGGCAAACTCTCTCGGTATCCAATAGAAGGCCATCCATATCAAAAATCACTGCGGGCAAAGTCATGAAAGCACCTTTAATTGCAACCTATGGCCTTCTCGCCCTCCGATAAAATTCGGTCAAGCTAAATGACAAATTGGGCTCATAGCGGACGATTGAAGTTAAACAATAAGGAGGGACGGATGTCTGCTCTGCGGACATAGCTGTCGTTGACCTCAGTGTTTTAAAGCCGTCCTTCTGATCGAACCCTTTCTGCCCAATCCTGATTTGTCGCATCCGCCAACTTTGCCGTGGGTGGCGTGATTTCAACTGTATGCTCATAGTTCATACCGAGTTCCTTCAAAAGCAACTTGAGCGTCGCATACGGTGCAGCGGACAGTTCACCATACGTGATGCGGATCGGGTTGATGCCTTCGCGCTCAAACCAAGACCCCATTGGGTATCCATCTGCTCCAACAACCGTAGCTGCGAAGCGATTGCCACCGGATCATAGGCAGGTTCTTTCGGTTCAGATAGCGGCCATCACGGCGAATGTAAGTCCAACGTTAATCTAACTTTAGACGGACACTAGCAGACACTAACCGGACACTAATACACACAATGGTCTGATAGTGCTTTGAAAGTAAACATAAAAAATTAGTGTCACCTTAATGTCCGTGTCGAAAAGAAAAGAAACGATAAAGAAATGAAAAATACTGCGCGTGTAACGAACGCAACGGGTTGGCCTGTGGATAAGTCAGGATTTGCTTAGAAAAGGGTGGGGCAATGGAAGGGCAGGAACCGAGAGACGGTAAAGCGCGTGTCAGGCGGTGTCTGATCAATCCGTTGATTGGTAAGGGCTTGGTGCGCAAGCGCGGCGTGAAGGCTGAGGATCATGATAAGTTCCTGTCCAGTCTGGAGGCGCGGCTAGCCTACATGGTGGAAGAAAGGCTGTTGGCCTTGGCCGAGGTTGTCGAAACCTATGCGCGCGGCCCGCTAAAAAACACATGGCCTGCCTAAGCCTCTATTATGAATTGGGCGCGATTGCTGCAGATACCGCCTGCCAGCCAAAGCCGATTTGTGCGGACCTACCTGCAATCCGAGGCGGGTAAGCTGCAGTCGCTCTGCAAATCCTGTCACGACATCAAGAAGCAGCGGATAGAGCGTCGGGCCGCAAGGGGGGGATCAAAAGTTCAAACCCCATCGGCACGGGACTGGCGTGGGTAGTCAGATTTTTGCGCACGTAAGTTTAAAGGGGGGGGCATATGGCCGCTACACCATCTAGCATGGAACGGCCGGTCACCCTCTACGGCGCTGGCTCTGGCGAAACAAGGCGTACCGGCTGCGGAGTAGCTTGGGTGTCCCCTTCTATTACGAAAAGGTCAGCTGCCACGTCACAAAGTCATTCGGGCGGGTTATTCCGCGTAAGGTCGGCCCATCGCACCACTATGTTGAGGTCCAGGCTGGCGGGCGTCGTTTTTTTGAATATCAGGTTAGCTTCGGATTCCATTGGTTCCGTCTGTATCTGCGCATTGGCTGGAAGGTTAAGTCTCTGGCAGAAGGGCACGTGAGCGGGAATACCGGGATCTATACCGGCATAACGCCCCGAAGTGACGACTGGGACGGGTAGGGCTTTAGGTCAGTCGATCGATCCACTTCCAGCCTTCGTATTTGTCGCCCGTCTGTTTGATGTGGGTGTATCGCTGCAATGATGACCATGAGCGATGGCCAGAAACTGCCGCGACTTGTGGGATCGATAGGCCCATTTCAAACAGCCTGGAGATTCCTTCGTGTCGCAGATCATGAAACCGCAGGTCTTCGATGCCGAGCAAATTGCACGCCCGCGTAAAGGATTGACTGATGGCTTTTGGATCATAGGGAAAAACCATATCGGTATTTTGGTCATTGGGCCGGGCCTGCGCGATCTTCATGGCTGGTTCCGGCATATCGCACCACACATCGTTGCCGATTTTGTCGCCGGGATGCTTCATATCGGTAATGAAAAGGCGGCGATTTTCAACATCGAACCCATCTTGTCCTATTCGGGTGATTTCTTCCTGCCTGCGCGTCGAGAACAGCGCGAACGCCATGATGTGGTGCATGGGCATGTAAGCGGGGCGGGCCTTGTATTTCTGTTCAAATAGGGTCAACAGCGCATCCAGTTCGTCCAGCGAGGGGCGGCGGTTTCGGGATCTGGACTTGCGTGTGATTCCAAGGCGCTTGGTTGCGTCTAGCGCGTCGCTCATTGCTGATCGATCCAGCGGTATGCCCCATGATGAGTTTGCGATGCGAAAGACTGCAGCAAGGTGGCGACCGTAGCTGAGAACGGTTGAGGGCGCTATGCCGCCGTCGCGACCGCTGACCAGTTTCAGGAATTCGACGATATCGGCGCTGTGGATCTCGTCGGCTTCCATGTCGGCGATGTCGTATTCATCCCTGATTGTTTCCAGCACCTGCTTCTTTGTCTTGCCGTTCTGTTCACCAGAGTCGGCAAGGTATATATCTATCGCAGATTTCAGCGTTTTATCCTTGCGTTTCAGAGTAGATAGATCATCCCCAAGCGCCTTGATTTCTTTCATGCGCTTCTTGTGCCACGCCTCGGCGGTTCGCCTTTTATCGAACGTCCGAGATTCGCGGTGGACCCATTTCCCTTTTCTCTTGATAGCGATCTGTGCGAGATAAGCGGTGGAACCGTCTGTTCTGACGCGCTCGATGATTTGGGCCATGCGGGACAACTTTTCGCTTTTTCAGGACAACATTTTTTGTTCCAATAGCATAAAACAGGCAAAAACAAGCAAAAAAAGCCAACATGCAAGCCGTGTGTATCGGATTGAATGCCGCGTTATCGTCAATAAAATAAGGTAATTTCAGGCTTTTGATACGAATTGCCGTTCCGATATGGGGTCGGAACGGCAGACTCGTAACCAAACACTGAACGGATTTCCCGGGCATGGCCCGCGATTACCGGTTAACACACCACTCACTCTTGAACGGTCATTACATACTACGTGGTCCGCAGCCCTTTGTATTGGGGGGAAGTGAAGAAACCCTGAATTTTAAGCGAATTTAGGTTAACGCTGGGGAAGCTTAGCCGGAATTCAGAAACAGATCGTCGACTTTGAGAAGATTGTCGTTTCCAGTGGTGTTAGTCAGCGATTCGCGCTGACGTTTCTGCAAGGCTGGGCACCGGGCCTGTCTGGCTAAAAATGTCTAGGAACGTCTTTTGCAGGGCTACATCGACATCAGCCATGGTGACCGGCAGTCCCAGATCGACCAGCGAGGTAACGCCGTGTTCCTGAATGCCGCAAGGGACGATTCCGGTGAAGTGATCCAGTTCCGGTTCGACATTGATCGAAATCCCGTGAAAGCTGATCCATTTTCGCAGCCGGATACCAATTGCGGCGATCTTGTCTTCGGCGGTCTGCCCCGTCACCGTCAGCGGCTTGTCGTTGCGCTGGACCCAGACGCCAACACGGCCGTCGCGGATTTCACCGGTAACGTTGAATTCTGCCAGTGCCGCGATCACCCAATTTTCCAGTTGTTTGACAAAGCGACGAACATCATGCCCCCGTCTGCCCACATCCAGCATCACGTAAACTACGCGCTGCCCTGGTCCGTGATAGGTGTATTGCCCACCACGTTTGCTTTCATAAACGGGAAAACGATCAGGGTCGGTCAGGTCCTCTCGCTTGGCCGAAGTTCCAGCCGTATACAGCGGCGGGTGTTCCAGTAGCCAGATACACTCATCCGCGTCGCCCGCAGCAATGGCGGCCACGCGGGCCTCCATAAAAGCGATGGCTTCGTTGTAATCGGTTAGCCCGTCGGTCGTCTTCCATTCCATGTGATGTCCTTAGACCGTCTGCGGGGCGGGGGGAAGACCTCAGGCAGCCTCGGTCAGGCAGCGTTGCAGAACCTGCGCATAGGTGTCTGTGCCCTGCGCGCCGGTCAGCAGGTATTTGCTGCCAAATACCACCGAAGGAACGCCGGAAACACCCCGGCTGGTCCAGAACTGCTGTTTTTTTCTCACCGATCCCACATGGGCGCCTGAATCCAATGCCGTACGAGCGGCCTCAGGATCCAGCTCGGCGGCCATGACCGCATCCATGAGGACCTCAATATCCGAAACGTCACGCTGCCGGGTGAAGTAGACATCAAACAGCGCCAGTTTGAGCGGATGCTGCCGCCCCTGACTTTCAGCCCAATCCAAGAGCTGATGCGCCGCGAAAGTGTTGTGGATTCGACTTTCGTCGTTGAAATTGAACGCAAAGCCAAGTTCAGCCCCCAAGGCAGTCAGGCGATCGCGTGCCTGCTGGCTCTGCTCCGGGGTCGAGCCGTATTTCTCGACAATATGTTCGCGCAGGTTCTGGCCTTCAGGCCCCATGTTCGGGTTCAGTTCGAACGGATGCCACCGTAGCCGCGCAAGCACGTTTTCCTGTTGCAGGGCCAGATCAAGTTGACGAAATCCGACAACGCACCAGGGGCAGACAACATCCGAGACAACGTCGATCTGAACAACGGGACGGGGATCTGCGGTTGTCATAGGAGGCTCCTGACACTGGCCTGAGGGTTTCATCAGGGTTAAAGATATGAGCCGCCGGAGTGAAATCAATCCGCCCTTGTTTTTGCCTCTTCACATCCTGCGTTTGTCCGTCTATATGCGCGTCTACCAAGTCATTGGCAGTGCGGTCGTGGCGGAATTGGTAGACGCGCAGCGTTGAGGTCGCTGTGGGGTAACACCCGTGGAAGTTCGAGTCTTCTCGACCGCACCAGAACCAGCTTGATCAGTTGGTTTTTGGCCTTATAAACAAGGGCATTCAGCATTTTCCGAGTGTGTCGCATAACGCAAACAGCACACACGGACAGCACACAATGGCCCTTAGAATGAAGATAAAATACGTCGACCCTATCAGCGATACTCAATGGCGTTTCCGCAGAAGGTGGCCCAAGCGCGTGCGCGAAATACTTGGTGAAGACGCCTATCAGAAGCACATAAAGGCGCGGGAAGGGGCTGCATTTCAGCGCGAGTACCAATTCCACCTGAGAAATTTTGACGCGATTGTTGAGGATACGTACAGGCGGCACCCTGAGTTAGACACTCGGTCGGCCACTCAAAAGTTCATCGACGCCCAGCGCCTTGCGGAACAATACATGGAAGGTGTGCAGGGCTTGGACCCTGACGATAGCTGGACGCGTGGAGTAGTGGGGCACAGTCTGGCAGCCCGTGGCGAGGACCCCGAGGTAGTAGCAGCCGTCTTGAACCCTGATCGGGAAGCTCCGAAGCCGTCTCTAGCCGACATGAGGGACACCTACGCCAAGGATAAGGGGCTGGCCGATGATAGAAAGGCGATGGTCAGAATTGATCGCACATTCAATCGGCTGAGTGATGTCCTAGGCAAACCTCTTGAAGATGTGAGCATTGAGAGTATCGACCGCCAGACGGCACGTAGCTTTATGGATCACCTGCTAGGTCTCAAGAAAGCCAACGGACAACCTCTGGCCCTCAAGTCGTGTCAGCGTGAGGTGATCATAGTAGCCGCAGCCTACAACCATGCTGTCAGGGAATTGGAGATACCGTCTGAGCGAAACCACTTCGAGCGCCTGCCGTGGCCAAAGGAGCAGGTTAGCTCACTGGATAAGAACGTCCCGCTACCAGACAGTGTTGTTGACGCCGTGCAGAAGACCTTAGAGGGCGGTCGAAGTAAAGACCTTCCTGATATGTGGCGGGTGCTGAAAGCTACAGGGATGCGGCTGGGCGAAGCCTGTGGTCTGCGTATTAGCGATGTAGACCTGACCGGAGAAACACCGTCTATCTTGATCACGCCCAACGAAATCAACGGCATCAAGAACAGCAACAGTGACAGGTATGTTCCGATAGCCTCAGACAGCCTCAGGGAATCCCTCAGGGCGCGCGTAGAGGGGCGTAAGGGTAGCGAGCCTCTGTTCCCTTCTTATGGCCGTGACGGAGGCCCTACGGCTGCCTCTGCGGCACTGATGAAAGCGGTCAGAAAGAACACTGACGACAAGCGCATGAAGGTCCACGGGCTACGCCACAGGGCAAGCGATAAGCTGAGGGATGCAGGGGCACCTGTAGAGGTACGTCACGGGTATCTCGGGCACTCCGCTCAGTCGGTCGCTGAGAATACTTATGGTGGGCGTGAGGCGCGGCTGAGTGAGTTCGCTAGGTGGGGTGTGAAGGCTGGGCTTTAGACCTTGCGGCGCATCAGACCTTCCACCTGATCGACGTTCTTGCACGTCTGAGTTTGGATACGTTTTTGCATGTCTTCGCTAATTTCCAAACGCCCTTTCGGCGTAACGCTTTGTTCTGGTAGTAACCAAAAAGTACCTATTCAGGTTCCGCTTCGGTCGCTGCTGCGGCCCTATCCCTTTGGACCACTGCCCTGACCATCGCCTCGGCAATACGTTGTTTCATAATCGCTTTGAAGTTACGCGCCTGCGGCAAGATCGGTGCTCCTCGCGCTCCGAATGTTTCAGATGCGCGCTTTAGGTAGCTATAGAACGTCCATGTGCCATAGTCGTCTGGCGAAAGTTCTTCCGGATGAACACGACTGAATCTCTGGCTGAAGTCGGAGTAGTTGAAGGTAGCCAATATCTCCGAGGCGTTCATTTTGGGATGAGCTTTTGCAAAGCCACGCGCCACGCCCTTTGCGGATAGAGCCACCTTGCGGTACAGCCGGGATATGGTGCTGTCACGGACATAGACCTTCCGGCCATCGAAGCGGAAGCCGAGATACTCAAAGCCGTTTTTCCCCTGAGGTCCGCGTACATGCTGAAAGGCTAGGGCGTCGTCATCGCGCTGGAAGCGAACAATGCAAGTCTTGGCTTCTTTGATCTTCAGTTTCTTCCCGAATTTGCTTATCTCTCCAACGGCAAAGCTCTCTGCCTCATTCGCCTCGGTTTCACCGCCCGGAACAATCAAAAGAATGTCGTCTGAATACCTCATATAACGACCGCCCCGGGACTCCGCATACTGGTTCATCGCTACATCGAAACCGAGAAGATAGAAGTTTGCAATCAGATCGGAAATCGGTGCGCCTTGCGGAACTCCATGGTTGAGGAGGTTCCCTTCGTCGTCTGCGTTGGGTCGTACCAAACTTGGAAGTGTGGGGTCGCCGCCGCAAATCTTGGCGCGGAAATCAGCAGGGGAACAGAGCTGGGTTGGCATCTTCTTGAAAGGAACTGTGTAGCGCTCGCGGGGATAGCCATTAACGCTGACCGTTTCAATGTATCCAAGACGGCGGTAAACATCCTTTTGGTCTACAACGTGATACCGGGTGACATTCTTAAAGACGGTGAAGTGATCGGGGGGTAGTCTGTCAACGGCTAGAAGGTCACACCAGACCGCTTTGATACGTTCGTGATCCAAGTTCTCGAAGTAGCCTTTGATGTCGAGTGCGATGGCGACGCAGTCGCCCTGTTTCTCAATCTCGTCAAAGGCATCCTTCGCAAAGTCAATGTTGCACTTGCCTCCGCCGCCACCCTTGGGAATCTTCCGGTATGCAATTGGGCAGTGTTCAATACCCAATTTGGAAAGGCGTTCTTCATATCTCTCGGCGAGGATTCTTCTGTAATGTGTAAGGATATAGGCGTCCCGACGAGCAGCATATCGGATGGGCCGTGACTTCGGCTCTGGTCGTTCTTTTTCAGCTGTCCTAAATGGCTGCCAAGTCTCTTCATACAGAAAGAAGGGATAGAATTTATTTGCGGCGACCCGCGCGGGGTCAGAAACGATTTCTTCGGCCTCTTTGATGGAAAGTCTGCGGTCAAAATGAGGGTAGTGTTTAAGGTCTTTGGGTGAAAAGCTTGGTTCCATTTTCCTACGCGAGAGGGGCCGAAACATTAGGCAGGACACTTGCCCTTATTCGTTCCGGCCCCGACTGTTCTGCGTGGTGCCCATCTTTTCGACGTGTTCGCTTATATTGTCATTTACATAACAACCGGGATTACCGGAAACCGAAGCCGCGTCGCCGGTATAAATACAGGAGCCCAACAAATGGTACTCGAAATCTGCATGTACCTGGCCACAGGACTTGACAGTTTAAACGATCGACTGCGCCGCCCTAAAGACGACGATGACATCGACTTGGGAACGGACTAGGAACACTTCAAGTTGCCAACTGAAGATTTTTGTTTAATTCGGCGCAGTTGTGAGTCTTTGTGGCATTCTTGCATCAATGAGTGCTCCTTACCGCAGCGGCTGGAGCTTTATGACCAGACATTAGCTACCAAAAGATCGCAAAGCGCGACCCCGCGACAGCCAGTTCCAATTTCTAGCATGACGCACAAGAGCACTCTTAAGCCGCATAGCCTCGGTCTTGCGGGCGGCGGCTCGTAGGACCAATAGCTGCCGCTACAGCCAACCCGTCGACTTCTTCATTCCTTGCGTCCCCAGCGTGGCCCCGCACCCACTCCCATTGCACGTTCAATCTGTCTGATACGACCAGAAGTTCTTCCCAAAGGTCGCGGTTCTCGACGGGCTTGCCGCTTGCTTTACGCCAGCCGTTAGATTGCCATTTGGGCACCCATTCGGTCATCCCTTGGATGAGCAGCCAGCTGTCGGAATAGACCGTGATCTGGGCTTTCTCGTCACGCCTGATTTGGCGCATACCCTGAATGGCGGCTGCCATTTCCATCCTGTTGTTTGTGGTGTGCGCGACATTGCCAAAGACGGACCGCTTCTTGGTTTCTTTGCCGTCTTCGTATCTTCGGACGACTGCAGCCCAGCCGCCTCGACCGGGGTTTCCGAGGCATGAGCCATCAGTGTGAATAGTGATTTCAGTGTTTGTCATTTGGGGTTCTTCTTCGTTCGTTAGGGGGCTGTGGTTTGTTTGCGGTCTGTCATGGCGACCACGCCAAGCTCAACCAAGAATGAAAGCGCTTCGCTCTGTGAGACCTCACGCTCCAACTGTTTGACCATGCGTTCACGCACGGTGTTGACTGTAACCACCACTTCAGGGCGCACTCTCATGTTGGCCCATTGGCTCGGTCGGTCGGCCCAAGGGGCAAGCTGATCATCATACTTGTCGTGACCCAAGCGGGCACGTGCTGTTGACCTCAGGCGTTTCGTGAATGCCCGCCGTTTGTCATAGCCGATACGACGCAGCCGTTTGTCGGCCACGCGGTTCTGTTCATTCAGTTTCATGATGTTTCTCCAAAGATGAAAAAGGACGCCCGTTAAGGACGCCCTGATTGCTGTTCGAGGTGACGATGTCTCCGCTACGTTATTGCAATGCCTTCAATGTCATCCCCGGCATGCACCTTGCGAACGTATGTCTGGATCGAGAGACCATAGAACTTACGGGTGTACCTGCTGGCTGCCTGAGCGATATTCTTACGCCCAGACATTCTGGGTGGCTCTCGCAGCAACCTAAGGTCACACAGAATATTCCTGAGACCAGCGTCCACTGGGATGAAGGACAGTACGCTTTGCATGACGCCAAGACGCTCTGACGGAGCGACTGAGTAGACCATTCGCTCCAAATCTCGTGCACGGGCGCAATGCAGCTTGGACCGCTCTTTGTTCTCTGTTGCGCGGTTTCCCCTTGCAGCGTTCTTACTGCCGGCCTTCTTACATTTGACAGAGCAGTACTTCTGGTTGGACCTTCTGGGTTCAAACGTCTGGGTGCAACGCGCGCACGACTTTAGGTTCCCCTGAAGGGATGTGTCAGTGTTCAATTGGGGAGTTCCTTATGATGGGATTATGGTGTGATGAATGATGATCATCCTCACTCGGTCTTTCAACGAGCGGAGCGAGCCGTAGGGGGCACCTGAACGTGTTGGCAGTGAAACTGCTTTACCTTCAGGGGGCCTTCACAGGGTTGGATTTTGATGAAGGAGACGAAAGTCGACGTACCTTAAGGGTAGCCTATGGGGTTACTATTACATATGCGGAGGGACCTTTTACCGGGACCACCTGCTTGCTCGTCTGCGTACTGCTTTGTGTGCAAAGTCCGTTTTTAACAGTTACGCCCCACTGTACAGACGAGCCGAACAGAATTGGCATGGCAACTCATGGGGATGCTAAGGGCGAGACGTTCAGCACACAAAACGCCGCCCCAGATGGAAAACCTCGACGGTCATGTGGACCGCCATGCTGGTCTCCACCTCATCCACCGGATGGGACGAACCGCCATCCACCCGGATTTCGAAATTCTGAGTACGGCTATAGTGGGGGTAAATGTTCATGCAATGTTCTGTACGGCTATACTGTGGGTGAATTGGCTTTTACCGGTTTGAGCGACCACTATCGCTAGCTGAATATCTATTTTCTGCTTGTATGGGGGGGAATTGGATTTCGCCCTTAGGCCGCCTCTTTCGCAAGCCTATAGACAGTCGCTCTGCTGACCCCGAAGTCCTTTGCAATCTGGGTCGGCTTTTCACCGTTCTGGAACGCTTCACGAATGGCGGCTGCCTTGTCCTCATCCATCGCAGGGCGTCCTTTGAACTTCCCCTCTGCTTTCGCCTTCGCAATCCCTTCACGCTGCCGCTCAAGCATCACCTCACGCTCAAACTGAGCAACAGCCCCAAGGACTGTTTCAAGCATCTGCGCGGTGGCACTGTCATTCATCATGGGCATGTTCATGATGTGCAGTTTGACGCCCTTGTCTGATAGCCGCTTGCGAATTTCGATGAGATCAGGGACGGAGCGCGCCAAACGGTCCAGCTTAGTGACAACCACAGTGTCCCCTTCGCGGGCAAAGTCCATGGCTGCCTCAAGCTGATCTCTCTGCTTCACACTGCTCACCTGCTCAGCAAACACCTTCTCACATCCATGGTCTTTCAACTCACGTTGCTGTGCCTCAAAGCCTGCGATCTGGTCTGCTGTCGACGTCCGAGCGTATCCGATGAGCATGTGCCTGTCTCCGAATGTGTATCGTTTACCCTATAAAGTTAAATAAGAAAGTGTGTTATAAATGTCAATCCTACTTAAATGAGACGGCATCTGAGGGGTTGGCACCTGTCTTGTTACACTCCGGTCAAATGAGACGTGCGTATTCAGGCTACCGTAGTGCCTTCCGGTGGTTCGTGAACGTCAGGCGGTAGCGGCCAACGTCAACGAAAGTCTCGCCCGGTCCCTCATGGATTACCTTAAGGGTCGCTGAGTGCGGAAAACGCTCGACGAGCAAGTTTAAAGGGCCGACGCAAAAGTCAAAGACGATCATTCTACTATTCCTATTCTTGGTAGTGCTGCATCAATGTGATGCAACGTGTAGATGATTTACCCGGAACTACACGTCACCCCTTTGTTTTTATTGCTCTAATGGATATTCCCCGCATGTGGCGAGAGTTGCCCCGAGGCGGCCCCACCGGGGGATATGCGCGGCATCTATATCTATCTCCGGCTCTCAAATTTTTTTGTCAAAATACTTGCGGCATCAATCAGCAACCAAGTTTGCAGATCATAGTGCCGAGCCGACGGAACCGGTGGTGGTTGGAACTCACAGCGCGCTGAGATTTCTTATCTGAGTTGGATATGGCCGATCAGCTTTACTTTGCCTTCTTTTTCTCCCTGAGCTTTTTCAAGTAAGCGCGGTTGTAGCCGAATGTCTCAAAAAAACTCCACTGCTCTTCTGAAAGCGTATCTACCAACTGAGCGGCCTTATACAACGTCATTCCCACATTGGACGCCTTGCTTGGAAACCACGGGCTGTGCTTCTTTTTTGCGACGATGTCTTCCAAGTGGAGGGCAGGGTGGTCTGAATAATGTGGGGACGACCGTTCGATTGATTGAAAAGTCGCGCTAACTACCGTGTCGGCAAGTTGGAGGCCGGGAAGCGTGGAAGCCGGGGCACGCTCAATTTGGTCGTACCGTAGTACTTCATGCTTGATCTCGCGGGTATCCAAGTAGGTCGTGCCTTCCTTGGCTTGTTGCAGCAGCGTCTGAACATACTCTTTGAAGTGACCAAAATGATGCCCCTTGCGGCTAGCCATTATGATCTTCAACACAGGGTCTTTATGACCCTGCTTCAACGCATCGTTGTGAACAAACTCGGTCACTCTTTCGAGAAGTAATCGGGTCACAAAGTTATAAAGGATTTGGCGCTCATCACCTCCCGCTGTAGCTGCGCGGGGATTGGAGTGTCCAATCATGGTCTCCTTGAAAGAACATACGACAAAAGCTCTTGCACGATACGTCGCCAATTTCTTGCAGACTTTCATGCGGTTGCGTGGCTTGTAGTTCCGGTAGTGGAGGACGCCCCCGTCTTGCCCTCCGATCTCTCTGAGAAGCGCGTTCCTTCTTTCCTCTAGCTCAGCCTCTACGCTTTTGCGCACAACGTACCCACCCAAGCAGAGCCACTCTGAGTTGCCGTCTGGGTTATGTGGTCTCAGGTCATGTGCTTTATCGTCGCCTGCTTCATCGACGTAGAGAATATACTGGTAAGACATTGAAATGCTTTTGGTAGTAGTTAGATGCTATCGCTTCACATTAGGTTGAGTGTTTCGGGGCTGCAATGTGGTTGTGACCTACCACCGTTACCTATGGGCGTTTCCTATGGCCACCACACTATCACTAGCTCTTAGTTTTGAAGCCTCGCGACTTTTGCTAGCAACCACGGATACAACGAAGGCAGGCCACGCTGGGCGACTCTTTGTTCCATCCTTGGGTCATGGTTGAAATGGGTGCGTTCTCGGTAACTTTTCTTGCTAAGCCAATCATCAAATTCATTTTGCTCATCAAGCCCGCTGCTTCTGTGATCTGGATAGCGTAAAACCTTGAGTGCCATTTTCGAGAGTTGCATTTCTTCAACCGGGGATTCGCCAGAAGCGACGTGATACAATTTTTGAAAACTAAAGTGCGTTTCGGCCACGGATTGTGCCGTTGGGTGCTCAGAGTCGCCTTCCGCCACATTCAAATGACTGTTAACTACGAGCGGGACAAGAGTCACAAGGTCAATAGGCAGTGGCGACCACTCCCAAACTGACGCGAATGTAGCGATCATGTCCATCATTTGTTCTATGTCCCTAAGTTCGATCCCTTGGGCAGAGAATACAAGGTCGAGAAACTCAACTACTGAAGCTTCGGAAGTTGGGTTGGTGTCGGGGACGGTAAACATCTCGTCTGTTAAGCCGAGGCTATGGTAAAGCTGCTTTATGAAGGGTCTACGGTCGGCGCTTTGAAATCTGTAGGTTCTGTCAATAAAGCGCCTTAGATACCGTTTCCCATCAAAATCCCCGCCGTAGAGGCCTTTGATGGCATGTGAAAGCTGGTCAGTGTCCGTGCCAAGAACAAACACGATGTTCTCTACAGAAAACAAGTGCTTTACGTTTTCTAGGAGATCAACGGCATAGCTTGGGCGACACCTGTCTAACTCGTCAATGAGGATGTAGATTGGGCTTGGGCGTTGCTGGTCGTCTAATACACTCTGTGCAAGTGCCGCGAGTTGGTTCCTGAAATTCGCACGGGCAGTCTTGTTTGACTCAAAACTCTCCAACATAGCTTTGCCAGTGACATCGATAGCGTCTTCAAGGCCTTTGGAAACTGCTGAGTTTAAGTCACTCTCAGCACCAGATTGACTATCCTCACTGGGTTCATCCTCAGAAGGTGTGAATAAGTCAGAAACAACACTAACGGCTTCATTCCCAACGGCCTTTTTGGCCCAATGTGTGACGGCACCAACCGCTGCCGTGCCCGCAATGCGTCCAGCAGTTCGAAGAAGTGGCTTAGTCTTCGCTAAGACTTCTCCTTGCCTGCCGTCAGCCACCAAGGCTTCTCGTAACCCACGTTGAACCACCGAAACGACCGACAAGAAAGAATCCTTAGATTGATCGTCATCCCAAGCGTTTATCCGAACCACAACATGGTGCTTTTCCGCCAAATCCCTAGCAAATCGTTCGAGAAAAAATGTCTTTCCGCTGCCCCAACCAGAGTCGAGGTTCAGGACATAGGTGCGAGGTTTGCCTGCGTTTTCTCGCAGGTTTAGTTGCCCCTCAATAAATGCCTGCAACAACCGCGCGTCTTCTTGACGTTCCAGATAGTCGTCGGACCAATTAGCTTCGTGTGGGGTCTCACTACTTTTATTATCTTTCAACGATCTACGGTCCATTACCTGTGAGCAATATGGGTTTTTTAGCCTTGGGCGAATTGTGAGTTCAAGCGTGAATAGTGTAGGGTTAAAGCCACGGGCTAATCCTAAGAAGGAAGTCGAAACGGATGCCAAACAGTTTGACGAGACACTTGCCAAACGGAATGCACAGACGGTTAAACTAACCGCGTAAGCATCTAAGGTTATCCAAGGAAACCCCTACGTTCCAGTAGCGGCAAGTTCAGTCGTTACCTTGGTAATGTTATCCACCGTTTTGCTGTTTCTGATGTAGCCCTCGCTCCGCCTCACTTTGACCAAGGCGCAATTGCTCTGTTTTTCTGGACCTGAGTTGACAACCGCAGGCAACACACAATAAACGTAAAAACAGCACACATTTGGGGAAACCTGATGGCTGCCCTAGGGTCTTTCGCCCATAAAAATAAAGTGTCAATGGCGCTAGTTCGATTGCTCTAGATGCTTCTCGACCGCACCAATATCCTGAAATTGTTGGAATCCCTCTTTTCTCAGCTGAGGCGCTCGCCTTTTGGGTCGAAGCGATACGTGCGGTCCGGGGTATATCCAAAGCGAATGGGTTGGCCTGTATTCACCTGATGCTGACCGAACAGGCGCGCCGTAATTTGATGGTCTTGCATCACCGCGACAACATTGGTGTCCCCGCCCAGGTGTTCGACATGAGTGACATTCGCGGTGATGGGACCTTCATCTGACAAAAACAGATCCTCGGGGCGGATTCCCATTGTTGTGTCCGCTCCATCGCCCAGTAGGCTGGCAGGGAAGAAATTCATTGATGGCGCGCCAAGGAATCCGGCGACGAACTGATTGGCGGGGTTGTTGTAAAGTTCCATCGGGCTGCCGACTTGCTCGACGTGGCCGTCGCGCAAAACGACGATCTTGTCTGCCAGTGTCATTGCTTCGGTCTGGTCATGCGTTACGTAAATCATCGAGGCATCGAGTTGCTGGTGCAAATTGGCGATCTCGAGCCGGGTGTTCATGCGCAATGCCGCGTCGAGATTGGACAGCGGTTCGTCAAAGAGAAACAGCTTGGGTTCGCGCACGATGGCGCGACCGATTGCGACGCGCTGACGCTGGCCGCCGGACAGCTCGGACGGGTAGCGGTCGATGTAGGGTTCAAGGTTCAGCATCTTGCTGGCCTTGGTGACCCGTTCTTCGATCACCTGTTTGCTCTGACCTTCCTGCTTGAGCGCAAGTGACATATTCTTGCGCACGTTCAAATGGGGATAGAGCGCGTAGCTTTGGAACACCATCGCAATCCCGCGCTTGGAGGGCGGGGTGAGGTTCATTAGCTCGCCGCCAATACGCACCTCACCCGAGGTGACATCCTCGAGCCCGGCAATGACGCGTAGCAGGGTGGACTTGCCGCAGCCCGAAGGGCCTACAAAGACCACGAACTCTCCTTCATCCACTTCGATGTTAATGTCTTTGAGAACCTCAACGGTGCCAAAGGATTTACTCACGTTATGAAGGGTCAGGGCAGTCATAAGGTCGTCTCTTTCAGCGAAATGGGCTGGCCGGTACGGATACTCTCATCAGCGGCCAGACATATGGCAAGGGATTGGACGGCGTCATTCATGTGACGGGTCAGGTCGATATCTTCGGCAATGGCGCGCAGCATATAGGCCTGCTCGGCATCGCAGAGGTCTTGATGGCCGGGCTCGTCGGGCATGTCGATCAGCCGATCGCCATCAGAGCGGTGGACAAGGATGCCGCCGACCTTGGTGTGGCCATCGATATCCGCCGATGCGCCTTTGTTGCCGTCAGTGATAGAAACCGACCCGTTGGGTGATACGATATCTTTCACGAAGAACGCTGTTTCGGACATCATCGGGCCCCAGCCAGCCTCATACCAGCCGACTGATCCGTCCTCGAAAACAACCTGAAACTGGCCGTAATTATACATGTCCGAGGCAATCTCGTCGCTTAGGCGCAGGCCCATGCCGTGGACGCGCACCGGATCGGAATCGGTGATCTGGCACATCACGTCGACATAGTGGACGCCGCAATCGACGATGGGTGAGGTGGTCTGCATCAGCGCTTTGTGAGTCTCCCACTCGGTGCCGCTGCTTTGCTGGTTCAGGTTCAGACGAAAGACATACGGGCCACCCAGATCGCGTGCCTCGGCTATCAGACGCATCCATGAGGGGTGGTGGCGCAGAATGTACCCGATAACCAATTTCCGGCTGGTCTCATTGGCTTTTGCCACGACGCGCTGGGCGTCTGCGACGGTGGTCGCCAGTGGCTTTTCCACGAAGACATGAGCGCCGGCCTCCATCGCCGCGCATGCATAGTCTGCATGGCTGTCGGAATAGGTTGCGACAACCACCAGATCGGGTTTAGTTTCAAGGCCTTCCTCAAAGGTCTTGAAGTATGAGTAAGCTTGTAGTTCGGGCGGCAAATCGATGACAGACCGATTGATCAGCCCGACGATCTCTGCATCCGGATTGCTGTGTAAAGCCAGCGCGTGGCTTAACCCCATGTTGCCGAGGCCTGCAATGATGACTCGGGTCACTTGACGGCTCCTGATGTGATGCCTCGGATCAGTTGACGCGAGAAGATGACATAAAGAACCAGCACCGGAAGGATCGCCATGCTGAGCGCCGACAGAACCGCG
This sequence comes from Ruegeria sp. HKCCD6426, assembly GCF_057221115.1. Classification (NCBI taxonomy): domain Bacteria; kingdom Pseudomonadati; phylum Pseudomonadota; class Alphaproteobacteria; order Rhodobacterales; family Roseobacteraceae; genus Ruegeria; species Ruegeria sp. HKCCD6426. The sequence continues at coordinate 140,579 of NZ_JBWVBF010000003.1, forward strand.
TTCCAGTCGGTAACGAACTGACCGATGAAAACCTGGCTGCCCAGCGTAAGTGTCTTGGTTTCCTCAGACGGGGCCAGTATCAGCGGGAACCACAGGTCGTTCCACATCGGGATCATGTTGAACACAGCCACTGTCGCCATGGCAGGGCGAACCAACGGCAGAACCAGACGAAAGAAGATCGTGTATTCAGACAAGCCGTCCACACGTCCGGCATTTTTCAGGTCGTCGGAGACCTGACGCATGAACTCCGACAGGATGAATACCGCCAACGGCAGACCTTGTGCCGTGTAAACGAGGATCAGAGCCCACAGCGTGTTGACCAAACCAGTCGCCACCATCAGCTCAAGAATGGCGACGGTGCCGATGCGGATCGGGATCATGATGCCAAGCGCCAGGTACAGCCCCATCAAGGTGTTGCCCTTGAACCGGTATTCGCTGAGGGCAAAGGCGGCCATTGCGCCGAACAGCAGGATGAAGGTCAGCGATACGACGGTGACGATCAGCGAATTCTGGAAATAGAGGAAGAAATCCCCCTGCTTCATCACGGTTTGGTATCCGATCAGAGAAAAGCTCTCGGCATCGGGCAGGGCGAGCGGTTCGCGAAAGATGGCGCGACGGGTCTTGAAACTGTTGATGATGATGACGAAGACCGGGAACAAAGCGATCAGCGTGTAGATGATCAGCGCCCCGTGCATCGCAGCGGTGTTTAGCGGGTTTGTACGAGCTTGGTTCATTTGCCGATCCTCACAACTGATACCGGCGCATCCGGGTCTGGATGCCGAACAGGTAGATACAGACACCCACGAGGATGATGGCGAACATGGCCCCGGCGATGGCCGAGCCCATATGTGGGTCGCCCAGTTGCAACTGGAAGCCAAAGAAGGTGCGGTACATGAATGTGCCTAGAATATCGGTCGAGAAATCTGGCCCCGCCAGCGCACCTTGCGACACATAGATCAGGTCGAACGCGTTGAAGTTACCTACGAAAGTCAGGATCGAGATGATGCCGATCGAAGGCAGGATCAGAGGCAGTTTGATCTTCCAGAAGGCCGAAGTTCCGGTGATTCCGTCGATTTCTCCGGCCTCAAGGATTTCTTCGGGGATCGATAAAAGGGCGGCATAGATCAGCATCATCGGGATGCCGACGAATTGCCAGACTGAGACCAGCGCCAGCGTGGTCAGCGCGTATTCTTCTTTTCCCAGCCACGGCGCAAACAGAGATTTCAAACCGACCGCGTCCAGCATCGAAGGCGCGATGCCCCAAAGAGGTGAAAGGATCAGTTTCCAGGCAAAGCCCACAATCACAAAGCTAAGGATCGTCGGGATAAATATTGCAGACCTATAAAGTGCAGCAAACCGCAGGCGAGGGTGCGACAGGATCGCGGCCAGAGCGACGCCGATGGGGTTCTGAACCAGCATGTGAACGAGAAAGAACCAGAAGTTGTTGCCCAGAGCATTCCAGAATTGCTCGGACCAGATCGGGTCGAAGAACAGCGTGCGGAAATTCTGCAACCCGACATAGATGCGGGTCTGATCAACCTCGGTGAACAGTGCAAGGCGCAGGGTGTTAAAAAGGGGGAAGATCATCACCGCCGTGTAGACCAGCACAGCGGGTGCCAGGAATACGGCGATATGCCATCTGATGCGGCGGGTCTGCATGGGAAACTCCGGGGAAAGGTGCCGGACGCGACGCGGGCGCGCGTCCGGGAATTGTACAGTCAGATCTTACTGATGCGGCGCGTACCAGCTGGCCAGACCGTCCTGAAGCTGCTGACCCAGTGCTTCGGGTGTTTCGACGCCCTTGATTGCGGCAACGGATGCGCCCCAGGTCTCGTTTTCCAGGTTCGGCGTGCCGCGTGAAAGGATTTGGTAGGTCGACCGGATCGTGCTTTCACATTCATCACGCCAACCGACTATTTCCTTGGCCAGCGGATCTTCCAATTCGACCGGAGTGCTGGAGAGCGGGAAGAAGCCGGGCAGGGCGTTACCAAAGATGCTGGCGAATTCCGGGCTTGCGACCCATGCCAGGAAAGTACGTGCGGCTTCCTGGTTTTCGCTGGCGGCATTCATGCCAATGCCAATATCGGTGTGGTCCGAAATGTAGCAGGTATCGCCAGCATTCTGAACCGGCGGCTTGAAAGCGCCCATTTCAAAATCGGCCTGCGTGTTGAATCCTGATATTTCCCAGCTGCCCGCCGGATAAACTGCGGCGCGACCCAGCGTGAACAGGTTCTGGCTGTCGGGATAGGTTTGTGCCTCGTACCCGTCGCCCAGATAGGGGCCCCATTTAGCTAGCGTTGCATAAGGCGCAACCCACTGGGGATCGGTCAGTTTCTGTTCGCCCTTGATCAGCGCCAGACGGCCTTCCTCGCCCTTCCAGTAGTTCGGGCCGATGTTGTTATATCCCATGGTGGCGGCTTCCCACTGGTCGTTGGTGCCCATGGCCATCGGGATATAGGTGCCGTCTTCCTTGATCTTTTCCAGTGCGGCAAAGAACTCGGCCTCAGTGGTCGGGACTTCGATACCCAGCTCGTTGAACGCGTCCTTGTTGTAGATGAATCCGTGGATCACCGATGCCATAGGCACGCAGAAACTGGCCGAGGCATCATCGGTTTGCCACGCGGATTTGGCGACGTCCGAGAAATTGTTCATGGCGCCCAGATCGGACAGGTCGGTCAGGTGGCCCGCTTCATACAGTGCAAGCGAGGCGTCGAAGGGACGGCAGGTGATCAAATCGCCCGCCGATCCGGCCTCGAGCTTGGAGTTCAGTACGGCGTTGTACTCGGCCGGGGCCGAGGGGGAAAAGACCACCTTAATGCCGGGATGCTCGGCTTCGAAGGCCGGAATGATCTTGTCCTGCCACAGAGCCAGATCATCATTGCGCCAGCTTTCGATGGTCAGGGTGGCGTCTTGGGCATAGGCGCCACTGGCAACGAGCGCGGTGCTCAGCAAGGCCAGACTTAGAACTTTGCGTGTCATTTGGTTTCTCCCATGTTGATAGTTTCAATGTTTTTTTTCAGTCGTTCCAATGCGGGGCGAAGGTGGTCGTTGGACTCTCGCAGCAGTGTTTGTGCAGTTTCAAGCGACCCGGCGCCCGCAGCCAGCAGGGCGGCGCATTTGAGGTTGCCGTCGGCCTCGGCCAGCGCCGTTTCCGCGCATTCGGGCGTGGAATCCGTCAGTCGACACACGATCCCGGTTGCGCGGGCTCGCAATTTGTCGTTGTCGGCGCGCAGGTTGATCATCATGCCGTCCTGAATATGACCCAGTTCCACTGCCATCAGTGTCGAGAGTATGTTCAGCGCAATTTTTTGCGCAGTCCCCGCACCCATGCGGGTAGAGCCGGAAATGAGTTCGGGCGGTGTCGACAACAGGACCGCGTGATCTGCCAGTTGCAGCAACTGCGATTCTGAATTGTTGGCAATCCCGATCACGGTCGCCCCCATGTTCCGAGCGATCTTGGCGGCAGCTATCGTATAAGGTGTTGTCCCGCTGGCCGAGACGGCAATCATTGTGTCCTTACGGGAAAGGTCGGCCAGTTCCATTTCCAGTGTGTCCGAGGTATCTTCGGCATCGCCGGGCATCTCTGACCCTGTGGGCAGGCCGCCAGCCATGTGAATGCGAATTTGGTTCGCCTGAATAGAGAATGTTCCGCCCAACTCCAGCGCGTCCGACGCTGCCATAAGGCCCGAAGATCCCGCTGCAAGGTAATGCAAAACACCGCCGGATCGAATTGTGCTGGCCATGGCCTGCGCGCCTGCGCAAATCTGATCGATCGCGCCCAGCGGGGCTTTGGATGCCTCGGCCTGTGATTGCCCCAGCAGTGCGGCGACATCAAGCAGAGGCCGGGCGTCCAGTCCGATGGCATCCTGATGCAACTGTTCCGTCACTGGCGTGATCACGTGATTCTCCCTCCCTAGGCTTCTGGCATCATACCTTTTAGATACCATTAGTCTACCATTTTGTTTACGTCACAAAATTTTCACCTATTTCGCCCTATATTTTGCATTTGGTCATATTTAGGTCTTCTAAATTGATAAAAGGTATTATAAAGGTACTTGTATGACTAATGCCTCAGATACCATGTACCTCGCCGTCGATGGCGGCGGCACGCGGTGCCGCATCGCTCTGTTCGATGGCGCTGTGATCCGGCAGATCGAGGTGGGCGCGGCAAACGTTTCTACTGATTTTGACGCCGCACGTGCGGAATTGAAGCGCGGGCTGGGTATGTTGGCCGAGCATGTCGGGACTACCGTCGCCATACTTGCCCAAGCGCCGGCGTATCTGGGGTTGGCTGGAATAACCGGCGATGCACTGGCCGATCAACTGGCTGCGGCGTTGCCGTTTCAAAGGGTTCGTATTGCCGATGACAGGGCGTCGGCCTTGCGCGGGGCCTTGGGGCCTGAAAGCGGTTTTGTTGCTCATTGCGGGACCGGTTCGTTCATTGCGGCCCAACGTGCTGGCGAAATGCACTTCGCCGGTGGGTGGGGGCCGGTTCTGGGGGATCAGGCGTCGGCCCAATGGGTTGGGCGGCAGGCATTGTCCAATACGTTAGAGTGTACGGACGGGCTGACTGAGCAGTCCAAAATGGCAGACAGGCTGTTAAAGCGGTTCGATGGAGCTGCAGGTGTTGTCCGGGCGGCCGCCGACATGTCCCCAACGGAGTTTGGCGCATTGGCGCCGACCGTCACGGAATTCGCCGCCAAGGGAGATCCAATAGCGGTGATGATCATGCAAGAGGCCGCCGAATACCTTTCAGATCGGATATCCAAAATGGGGTGGGTGCCTGGTATGCCGGTGTGTCTGACAGGGGGTATTGGCCCTCAATACGCGCCATATCTGCCGGTAGACATGCAATCCGACCTTGCTGAACCGCTTGGTGATCCAATGGCTGGTGCGCTGGCGCTGGCGCGCGCATTTCAAGAGGAGATTGATAATGAGCGTTGCTGATTTTCTGCGCCCTGAAGGCTGGCTGGGCCGGACCGCCGGTCCCCGCTATGTGCAACTGCGCCAGCGGCTCGAGCAGGGGATCGAGGACGGTATTCTGCCCCCCAACAGCTCACTGCCGCCCGAACGCGAAATTGCCGAACTGACTGACCTGTCCCGCGTTACCGTGCGAAAGGCCATTCAAGAGCTGGTTCGCAAAGGCGCGATCGAACAACGTCAGGGGTCCGGTTCTTTTGTGCGCGAACCCGTGTCGCGCGTCGAGCAATCGCTGTCACACCTGACATCCTTTACCGAAGACATGGAAAGGCGCGGGCTCAAGACCACATCCACATGGCTGGAGCGCGGGATTTTCCTGCCGTCGCCCGAAGAAATGATGGCTCTTGGCTTGTCGGCTGGTGAGCAGGTCGCCCGCATTCACCGGCTGCGCGAGGCGGGTGGTCGCCCAATGGCGCTGGAACGCGCAGCCCTGCCTCTCGACATATTGCCCAATCCGACCGAGGTTTCGGGGTCGCTTTACGCAGTGCTGGAGCAATTGGGCCATCGCCCGGTTCGAGCAATACAGAAGATTTCAGCTATTAACCTTGAAGCGACGGAAGCTGAGCTTCTGGACTGCGCAGAAGGTACCGCGGGGCTGCGAATCCAGCGCACCTCCTATCTCGAAAGCGGACGGGTCGCGGAACTGACCCGATCAATCTATCACGGCGAAGCCTACGATTTCGTAGCCGAACTGCGCCTGTCAAACTGAAAGGCCCGGACCATGCCCAGCGAAACCACTCAGATGCGCAAGGAAATAAATGAAATTCCCTGTGCTGTGGACCGATTACTTACCTACGACGCGGGTGCCATTGCAAAAACTGCCGAGGAAATCCGGACGCGCGATCCACGTTTTCTGATTTCGGTCGCGCGTGGTTCGTCAGATCACGCCTGCAGCTATCTGAAATACGTGTCCGAGTTGCTGTTGGGCTTGCCGATGGCGTCGGTCGGACCTTCGGTGAAATCCATCTATGGCGTCGACATGCGCTGTGAAGGCGCCTTGTGCATCGCGGTTTCGCAATCCGGGCAGAGTCCAGACATCGTTCAACTTACGAAGTCGCTGACAGATGGGGGCGCGTATTCCGTTGCCATCACAAACAACACCAGTTCCGCTTTGGCCGAAGCTGCGTCCTCTGCTTTGTCGATCCATGCGGGGCCGGAACTAAGCGTAGCAGCGACCAAGACCTTTGTGACTTCACTAGTGACAGGTCTTTGGTTGCTGGCAGAAATCAAACGCGATGAGGCTCTGTTGGCCTCGATCCGCAGTCTGCCCACAGCCCTTGAAGGGGCCATCACTTGTAATTGGAGCGCGGTGGTCGAAGCTGTCGATGGTCAGTCTCTGTTTACATTGGGGCGCGGAACCTCTTGGGCGATTTCCAATGAGGCGGCTCTCAAATTCAAGGAAACCTGCCAGATCCACGCCGAGAGCTATTCCTCGGCCGAAGTTCTGCATGGCCCGGTCTCAATTGTCGATCAGGGTTTTCCGGTGCTTGCTTTCTCTTCAGGCGATGCCGCCGAAGCCAATATTGCCGAGGTCGCCGATGCGCTGGCGGCCAAAGGGGCGCAAGTATTTGCGACCACTGATAGGGTGGCACAGGCGACACCTTTGCCGCATGTACGCACATCGCATTGGATGACCGATCCGGTCACGTCCATTGCGTCCTTTTATGGTATGGTTGAAACCGTTGCCACGCGGCGCGGGATAAATCCGGACACACCGCGCCATCTGAAGAAAGTGACAGAAACAGTATGAGCGCCCAGCCGATAACCTTTGCGGGCGGGCCGATATTCGACGGCAAATCCGTACGTACCGGCCACGCAGCACGGTTTGCAGACGGAGTGCTGCAGGCGCTGATCCCCGAGGCAGAGATTGCATTGGGCGAAAATGTTGAAGACCTGACAGGCGATATCCTAAGCCCCGGATATGTCGATCTGCAGGTAAACGGTGGCGGCGGCGTCATGTTCAATGACGACCCTTCGGTCGCAACACTGGCGCGTATCTCATCGGCCCATCGCTCGCTGGGTGCGACCTCGATCCTGCCGACGCTGATCACGGATACGGCTGAAAAGACCCTTGCGGCGATTGACGCTGCAATCGAAGCCGTCAACACGGAGGTGCAAGGCATCGCTGGTTTGCATCTGGAAGGCCCGCACCTGTCGGAACGTCGCAAGGGGGCCCATGATGCAGCGTTGATACGGCCCATGGAAGAGGCCGATCTTGCCCGGATTTTGATGGCGGCACAGGTATTGCCAGCGCTCATGGTGACGCTGGCCCCTGAAAACGCCACCGTCGATCAGGTGGAAGCAATGGCGAAGGCCGGTGTGATCGTGTCACTGGGCCACACGGATGCGCCCTTTGACACCTGCATGGCCTATGCTCGGGCCGGCGCGCGCTGTGCCACCCATCTGTTCAACGCCATGAGCCAACTGGGCAGCCGCGAGCCGGGATTGGTCGGGGCAGCATTGTCCAGCGGTCAGATGTCTGCGGGGATGATCGCGGATGCCGTCCATGTTCACCCTGAAACGATGCGTTCAGCTTGGGTGGCTAAACGTGGCCCGGGCAGGATATTTCTGGTGAGTGACGCCATGGCAGTGGCTGGAACGACCCAAAGCGAGTTCCGGCTCGAAGGTCGCCTGATCCGGCGCGAAAACGGTAGGTTGACGTTGCAGGACGGGACCTTGGCAGGGGCGGATCTCGACCTGACAACAGCAGTTAGAATTCTCGTGGCCGAGGTCGGCGTTTCGCTTCCGCAGGCCCTTGGTGCTGCCACCAGCGTTCCGGCCGAGTTCATTCAGGACAGCAAAAAGGGCCAGCTGCACAGATTGTCTGACGCGATCAGGATCGCGCCGGACCTGTCAGGGGCAACTCCTGCCATTTCTTTCTGACCGTTTGTTCGGATGTAGCCTTGCATCAGTCCCGGACGGGTTACGCGCTGGGCGCATTTCCCCGCTCGCCGCGACTATTCGGGTTGTGTAAGAAGGAAACTGAGTAAGTTTCCGGAATGCCATAGATGTCTCAGACCATTACCGTATTCACAACGATGAAGAATGAAGGCCCGTACATGTTGGAATGGGTGGCCTATCATCGCATGTTGGGGGTCGATCATTTTGTAATTTTTTCGAATGATTGTGAAGACGGCACAGACGACATCGCGCGCAGGCTTGAGGAAATGGGATGGGCATCTCATGTCGACAACAAGGTGGCTGAGGGCGGCAACCCGCAACACCAAATGCTGCGGCGTGCACGGCGGCACCCAAAAGTGCAACAAGCGGGCTGGCTGATGTGTCTGGATGTGGATGAATTCTGGAATATCCGTTGCGGTGACAACAGTTTCGCCGCTTTAATCGAAGCGGTTGAGGAAAAAGCAGCACAACCTGTGGACGCGATTTCCTTTGCCTGGAAGCTTTTTGGAAGTTCCGGGAATATAAGCTTGGAAGACAAACCCGTAACACAGCTTTTCTCGATGTCGGATCTGGAGTTTCCACACCATTCCGGGCGGGCTTATGGGCTGAAAACCCTCTTCCGAAACAACGGCAAGTTCACGCGTTATGGCCCGCACCGCCCTAAGGGCATGGAAGAGGGCAAGGAACACGAAGTTGCCTGGTCGGATGCCGGTGGGAACTTGTTTCCCGCCGCCGACATTGGTTGGCGCGCATGGCGCGGGTTCGACCATTCATTTGGCCGGCTGCATCATTATTCGGTACGATCATTGGACGGGTTCCTGATCAAGCGCGACCGCGGGCGGACCAATCACATCAAGGTGGATCAGGGCCAATCCTATTGGCGGGATATGAACGCCAACAAGGAAGAAGACCGCTCGATTCAGCCTGTGGCCGAGCGGGCCATCCCACTTTTGGCCGAGTTGAAGGCTGATCCCGATCTGGGGCGGCTGCACGCACAAGCCTGTGACTGGCACCGCAGCAAAGCCTCGGAAATCAAAATGCGGCCGGACTGGGTCGAATTCCGCTCCTGGTTGGCGGATAATCTTGTTTGAAACCCATGGTAGATGACCTTTCCAAAGATCAGCTCCAGCCCGAGCATCCCGATCGAAGGACGGGATATGAGCGTATCCTGACCGATCCGGCGCCGCCCTGGTTTGTCGAATTGTACCCGGGCGGCAGCGGATCCGGTTTCCTGCAAAAGTTGGACCGGCACGCGATCCTTTATCATCAACGCGACACGTCCCGGCTGGTGGTCAGCTTTGACAATATTGCCAACGTTAACGATCTGTCATTTGCCCGGGAACCTTGGGGGTGGAAGTTCTTTCGCGATATAGGTTGGTCGCATCTTGGCGTTATTGCGCGAACCAAGGCTTGGTATCGCGACCCAGAGATCATCGCCTATCTTCAGGCCAAGGCGACCGAGGGCTTTTTTGAACAGTTCGATCAGGTCGTGTTTGCCGGCGCGTCGATGGGTGGGTTTGGTGCGCTTGTGTTTTCTGCGATCGCACCGGGATCGATTGTGATCGCCTTCAATCCGCAAACCACCCTGGATGAGCGGTTGGTTCCCTGGGAAACCCGATATCGGTTTGGTCGTGTACAGGATTGGGATTTACCACTGAGTGATGGGGCCGAAACGCTAGGTTCCGCACGCAGGGCTTATGTTTTCTATGACCCGTTTTTTGATCTGGACCGGCGACACGCGGCCCGCTTGCAGGGATCAAACACGACTCTGTTAAAAACCTGGTCTTCGAACCATTTCGCGGCGCCTATGTTGCGGAAGCTCAACCTGTTGAAGCCTGTCATGCTTGGGGCAATGGACGGCACCTTGGAGCCGCCGGAATACTACCGGATGATGCGGGCCCGGCGCACGCTGCCGATGTATATGCGCGGTGTTGAAGCGTACGGCAGCGAACGCCATCCAAAGCTGGTCAGCAAAGCACGCAAGAGGTTCCAGTCACTGCGCCGTCAATTGGCGGCAGAAACCGCCCGGAAGTCGCAATGACGTCGGAAACGGGCTTTTTTATTGGCCAGCGCAAGGACAGAATGGGCGCGCGGCTTCTTATGATGCTGACCTGCATTCGGCTAGCCGAGGACTTCAGTGCGGACTATCGGGTGAACTGGTTCCCACAGGGGGCGGATGCACCGGAACTTGACCACCCGCAGGAGTTGTTTTCGAAAGACTGGATGGACGGGCACTTTCTTGACCAGAAAGAGTTCGATTCACTCAGCAAAAACGCCTTGCCAGTTTGGGCTTTTCAAAGTGACCCGTCCCCTGAACGGCTTAAGGCGCACTTGGCATCGGGCCGCTCGGTATTGGTCGAGGAAGGGTTCGAGGTTCTGGCCTTTCCCTGGGAAGATATCGAAGCCATCCGCCCACGTTATCGGCAATTCATTCATCGGATCGGATTCACTGATCAGATACGCGCTATCATGGAGCGGGCCGATGACAAACTCTCAGGACAGGGCGTATCGGCCTATCACATCCGGCGCGGTGACATTCTGAACGGGTTGCCCTGGAAGCACACGACATGGCCAGCCAAGATTGAACCAGAGGAACTTTACGAAGCACATCTGGAAAAGACCAAGGGGCAGGCTGCAATCATGTTTTCGGATCAGCCGGAGCTGATCGCTCGATTTCAGCAACGCTTTCCAGAACTGATGCAAATGGCGGATATCGCTGACCTCTCCAGTCTTACACGAGCGCAGCGCGATTTTCTGGAACTCTACACGATGTCTCGGGCCGATCAGGTGATCGCGCCGTTTATCTCGGCCTTTTCGATGGCTGCCGCGCGGGTCTCCGGCCAACAGAGAAAGGTTTTCCGCGACGTCCTGTCCGAAGACGAACTGCAGATTGCCAATGCCCGCGTGATTGCGCGCGCAGCAAAAGGGCCGGGCGCATTTCTGAATACCTCTGAAGCTGCGCATGTCTATTCCAAGGCGGTGCAATACCTCATTGCGCAGGACTTGTGCCAAGAGGCCTACGAACTTGCTCAACCCATTCTTGACGCAGGTGCAGACAATGCGTTTCTACCACTGCTTCAGGCATTGAACTGTTTTTATCTGGGCCAGTGGCAGGAAAGTGAGGCTCTGGCGCGTCAGGGTCTTGAGAACCAACACCTCTGGCCCGAAGACCACGCGGTTCTAAGTGCATTGCGCGGGGCCATTCTGGGGGCTCAGAAAAAGCGTTGGGGGGCGAGCCTTCAGTTCGGAAAAGCGTTCTGGGCCAAACCCCTGCGGCCCGATGTTGTCGTGCTGGGTTCGCGAATGCTGTATCGTGATCAGCTGGCTTTCCGTTTGTTTCCTCCTGTGGACTGGGCGTTGCAGCGCAGCCTGCGCCAACGCCGATTTCCACCGTTCAACAATTTGTATCTGGTGCAGCAGAAAGTGCTCGCTCGACAGCCCTGCAATTTTGACATGATCCTGATGGATTGGTCAGAACTGGCGCTGGATCAACGGGCAAGACGTTTGTTGGGCGATGGTCCGCGCCTGGCTACTTTGCAGGCCGGTCTGGACAACGTCTCGGATATTGCTTCTGAAGACCCTCAATTTAGAAGCTTCGCATCGGTTCTGCAGATGCGGATGGGTCAACTGTCTCCGGCAAAGGCCATAGACAGCGCTCGGCAAGTTGTGGCTGAACGCCCGGAAAATGCGCTGTATTACAAACGGCTGGCCGAGTTGTACGAAACCGAGGGAGATGCGGGGCGTGCGCGCCGCACCATGGCCGAGGCGCTGGCCTGTGACCCGGAAAACCCTTTTCTCGTATTTGCTATGGGGCGTCTGCTGGAAAGGCTCGGTGCGTCTGAGCAGGGGGAGAATCAGATTTTGCAGGCTGCGGATATGGACGAGGGAACGGCTGCAATTCAGGGTCTGGCCGGGCAGATACTTTTGCGGCGCGGCAAAAAGGGAAAAGCGCGTCCTTACCTTCGAAAAGCCAGTGAACTGTGCCCGACGTTCAAACGCTTTGCCAATCAACTGAAAAGGGCTGGGAATTGACGTTTATTACCGGATTAAGAACGATCCTGAAGCGGTGATAGTCGTTGGTTTGTCCGGTCAGTGTGTTTAATCTTAAACAAAAATCAGGCAAGGCGCGCAGGCGCAGCAGGGAATGAGGCAATCTGAAATGGCAGAACAGGATCCGCGATTTGTCAGCGTAACGCCGATGAAAAACGAAGGACCCTTTGTGCTTGAGTGGGTGGCGCACAATCAGGCAATCGGTATTGATCAGATGGTGGTCATGACAAATGACTGCACGGACGGCACCGATGCTCTGCTTCAAAGGTTGCATGAACGTGGGATCGTGACCCATGTGGATAACAATTCCCACCGTCGGACCAGCCCTCAGAAACGAGCCTACAAGACATTTCTTGCGATGGAAGTGGCGCGTCCGCAGGACTGGGTCATCGTCATCGATGCTGACGAGCTTATCAACGTAAAGACGGGGGACAATACGTTGAAAGCCCTGACAGATGCCATTCCCGACGCGCGAACGATTTCGATGACCTGGCGCCTGTTCGGCAATTCGGGCGTCGTCAAATACGAAGACCGGTTTCTGACCGACCAGTTCACACGGGCTGCGCGGGAGAATACCCGAAAACCGCATCAGGCCTGGGGTATCAAGACGATGTTTCAACGCGGTTTGTGGGACACTTTGGGCGTGCATCGCCCCAAATTTTCGACCGTGGAAACCATGTCGGAATGTCACTGGTACAACGGGGCGGGGCAACCCATGCCGGATCGGTACTTCACTGGCAGCTGGCGGTCAGCTCGGGATTCCGTCGGCTACGAGTTTGTACAGTTGAACCATTATGCGCTGAAGTCCTGCGAAAGCTACTTGGTCAAAAAGGTGCGCGGCCGCGCGCACCATACCGGGGGTGATCTGGGCCTGGAATATTGGAACATCATGAACCAGAATGCCGTGACCGATCGTTCCATTGATGCCGTGGCCAGGCGCAAACGAGAACTTTTTGATGCGCTGCTTTCTGATTCCGAGACGGCGCGCCTGCATCACGCGGCTTGCAATTCGCATCAACAACAGATCACAGAGCTGTTGAGTGAGCCCGATATTCAGGACCTGATGGAACAAATGGCCAGCGCCACGGACCCAGCGGCGTGAGAAATGGCAGCGTAATCTTAGATCGCGCCACGCATATTGGCGCGCCGGTATCGAATAGGCGCTATGCCCAAGAAACACCCATAGACAAAACGCGAACGAGGAATTGAGCCAGATGCCAGACAACTACAAAATAGGCATGCTTTGGGTGGAAGGCCCGCTGAGTTTTCTCGAACAATTGTGCATCGTTTCCTTTTTGCACGCAGGCCAAGGTGTCAGGCTCTACGTTTACAATAATGTCTCCAACATCCCGGACGGTGTCGAAGTTCGAGATGCGCGCGAGGTTCTGCCGGATGAAGACTTTGTCATACACGGCCGAACCGGAAGCCCTGCTCCCCATGCAGACAAGTTCCGATATCGTATGCTTGCACAAGAACCCGATCTGATTTGGGCAGATACGGACGCATATTGTATAAGGCCTTTTGTACCCACGGATGGTCACTACTATGGCTGGATTACGGCTTCTGAAGTCGCGAACGGTATAATGAAGCTGCCGCCAGACAGCCCAACCTTGCAAGACCTCATTCGGTACACGGAAGACCCTTATGCGATCCCTCCCTGGGTCGCTCCACGCCATAAGAAAGCTCTGATTGAGGCGAAGGAAAGCGGCAACGCGAAACATGTCGGTGAAATGCCCTGGGGTGTGTGGGGACCTTCTGCCTTGACCTGGCTCTTAAAGCGTCATGGTGAGGACAAGAACGCAATGCAGTCACATATTCTATATCCCATTCCCTACGAAAATCGCAGGGTCATGGCGCGCGCAGGTGGTAACTTTCAACAGTTCATTCAACCTGACACAGTTTCTATCCACTTTTATGGACGTCGGATGCGCCCTTTCTTGCGGAACCGTTTTGACAGTATTCCTCCTGAGGACAGTCTGATCGGGCAGCTAGTTGAGAAACACGGTATCGACCCGGCCGCAGCTCCGATCTAAACGATTCTTCCCGATGTGGGGCTGGATGGTGAAGTTGGCGCCTATCGGCCCGGGATTGACACGGATCAAGCCGAATACGCGACATTGTAGGCCGGATCACTCAACCTGGATCTCTTGCCGCAATCGGCCTGTGGTTTTGTCGAAGATCAATATCCGGTTGTCATCAGTCACAACGGCGTACCAGTTGTTTCCGATGGTCACCGCTTGAGCTTTGGCACCGTCGGGCAACTCGATCTGCTCAGGTAGGGTGGGTATGCGGTCCGATAAGCGGATGACAATCAATGCGAATGTCACTAGAACCCCGCCAATCATCACCGCGGTCAGAAGCATGACCATGCGACGCAACAAGCGAAGCTGTGGCGTCTCCTGCGGCTCCAGAGGTTCGGAAGGGTCTGTCATGGGCACTCGCCTGATTGAGTTTCATATTGCGGCTGCACCGCCGCCTCGTCTTGATAAGGCGCTTTCACGGGATGTGCCAGATGGCGAGGCCCTGTCGCGAACGCGGCTGGCCCGCCTGATTGGCGAAGGTGCCGTCCGCGTGAACGGTATCGTGGCGGCGGACCCGAAGGCGAAAGTAGCCGAAGGCGCGCATATTGAGATTTCCGTGACCGAGGCCGAAGACAGCCATATCGGACCTGAAGATATTCCGCTGCAAGTTGTCTACGAAGACGCGGACCTGATTGTGGTGAACAAACCGGCAGGCATGGTTGTGCACCCGGCGCCCGGATCCCCAAGTGGGACTCTGGTAAATGCGCTGTTACATCATTGCGGCGATGGTCTGTCAGGCGTGGGTGGGGTGAAACGGCCCGGCATCGTGCATCGCATCGACAAGGACACCAGCGGCTTGCTTGTCGTAGCCAAGTCTGACGCGGCCCATCAGGGGTTGGCAGCGCAGTTTGAAGCGCACACTGTCGAACGATACTATCGCGCGATTTGTTACGGCATTCCGGATGCAAATGATCCGCGCCTGCGCGGGATCAAGGGCGTCAGTTTCGAACCCGGCAACATCATGCGCCTGACAACACAACTGGCGCGGCACAAGACTGACCGGCAGAAACAAGCCGTTCTGTTCCACGGTGGGCGCCACGCCGTGACGCGTGCTCGGGTCGTCGACACTTACGGAACGCCCGGCACGTTGGCGTTGATAGAATGTTGGCTGGAAACGGGCCGGACACATCAGATTCGTGTGCACATGGCCCATGCCGGGCATGGGCTGGTCGGTGATCCCGTCTATGGTGGCAAACGCAAACTGGCCGCGCGCGCATTCAGCCCCGAGACCGCCGAAGCTGTCAGGGAATTTCCACGGCAAGCCTTGCATGCGGCGGTGTTAGGGTTTGAGCACCCAGTTACCGGCAACATGTTACGGTTTGAGGCCCCGCTTCCGGATGACATGGAAACCCTACTGAACCAGTTGCGTGCGCCGTTGACATAATGTGCAAAGGCCTGTGAAGAAGGCAGTTTTAGCTTTTCTTAATCAATGCTTAATTCCAGACTGTTAACAGATCCTCTTGAATGTATCGGGTCTGGTACCCATATCCCATGTTAAGGACTTAAACATTTGTCCAAGGGGCAGAAATAAATGGCAAATTACACAAATCTTCCAGCGCCCACGCCTGAAGGTGGGCTGAACCGCTATATGCAGGAGATTCGCAAGTTTCCCCTGCTGGAGCCGGAAGAAGAATATATGCTGGCCAAACGCTGGGTCGAAGAACAGGACACCGAGGCTGCGCATAAGATGGTTACATCCCATCTGCGTCTGGCGGCTAAGATTGCTATGGGCTATCGCGGCTATGGTCTGCCGCAGGCTGAAGTGATTTCCGAAGCCAACGTGGGCCTGATGCAGGCGGTTAAGAAATTCGACCCCGAAAAAGGTTTCCGCCTGGCGACCTATGCGATGTGGTGGATTCGCGCTTCGATCCAGGAATACGTCCTGCGGTCGTGGTCGATGGTCAAGCTTGGCACGACCTCGGCTCAGAAAAAGTTGTTCTTTAACCTGCGCAAGGCCAAGGCACGCATCGGTGCGCTGGAAGAAGGTGACATGCGTCCGGAAAACGTCAAGAAGATCGCAGAAGATTTAGGCGTAACGGAAGATGAAGTGATCAGCATGAACCGTCGGATGTCTGGCGGAGATGCTTCGCTGAATGCGACCGTCGGGTCCGAAGGCGAAGGAACCATGCAATGGCAGGACTGGCTCGAAGATGAAGATGCGGATCAGGCCGGTGATTACGAAGCACGGGATGAGCTGGAAGCCCGCCGGGAATTGTTGGCGGCTGCTCTGGATGTGTTGAATGATCGCGAGAAGGACATCCTGACCCAGCGCCGTCTGATGGATCAACCGGTCACATTGGAAGAGCTGAGCACGCAGTATAATGTCAGCCGTGAACGCATTCGTCAGATCGAGGTTCGGGCATTCGAGAAACTGCAGAAAAAGATGCGAGAGCTTGCCCGTGACAAAGGCATGCTGGGCAAAGTCTGAGCCACTACAAGAATTCTGAAGAAAGCCGGGCCAATCTCGATTGGGCCGGCTTTTTCGTGCAGACACGGGGCGACTTAAGTCATGACAGAATGGTCCTGCGTTGTTAGAAGAACGGGGTCACGTTTGCGCTAACGCTAGCGGCAGCTCAGATTTCGGGAGGGGGGATTATGCAGAAACCGGTTCATTGGGGTGTTCTTGGTGCCTCGAAATTCGCGCGCCAATTCATGACACCTGCGATTCATGCAGCAAATGGCGCGCGGTTTGCCGGGTTGGCCACCTCTGATCCGGCCAAGGCAGAGCCTTTCCTCAGCTTCTGTCCCGAAATGATTGTCCATGACAGCTATGATGCCCTTTTGTCGGACCCTGCGATCGAGGCTGTCTACATCCCATTGCCCAATCACCTGCACGTCGAATGGAGCCTGAAGGCGCTAGAGGCGGGCAAGCATGTGCTTTGCGAAAAGCCTATGACAATGCGGGCCGAGGAGTTTGATCAGCTGATCGCCAAACGGGATCAGACCGGATTGCTGGCGGCCGAGGCATACATGATCGTGCATCACCCTCAATGGCAGTTGGCGCGTAAACTGATTTCCGACGGCGCAATCGGACGGCTGGCGCATGTCACCGGTGCCTTCAGCTTCGACAACCGTACCGAGGTGCAGAACATCCGAAACCGTGCCGAAACCGGAGGGGGCGGGTTGCGGGACATCGGTGTTTACGTGATCGGAGGCGCGCGATTTGCCTCTGGGCAAGAACCAGTAGCCGTGCAATCCGCGATCCGCTGGGAAAACGGCATCGACAGCTTTACCGAAATCCGTGCTCAATTCCCGGATTTTACCTACTCCGCTTATGTCTCGATCCGCATGCACCCGCACCAAGAGATGGTGTTCCACGGTGAAAAGGGCGTTATTCGTCTGACTGCCCCCTTCAACGCGCGCGTATTCGGGGAGGCGCGCGTGGAATTGCATCGCCCCGGGCTCGAGGTGCAGGTCACGCGGTTCCCGGGCGACGATCACTATAAACTGCAGGTCGAAGCATTTTGCCAAACGGTTCGAAACGGAGACGATTACATCTGCCCGCTGGAATTTTCACGCGGTACTCAAGTGGTGATTGACAAGGTCTTCGACGGAGCCGTTTCACTGTAATTCGATTACTTGCCAATACGACCCTGGCGCGTCTAACCTGTTCCTCACCCAATCAGGAGGGGACTTATGGCCGGTGGCTGGGCACGCGACGGCGCGGTGAGCGAACAGATTGAGGCATCCATTTCGGATGAGCTTGCGCGGATGCAGGCGCAGAAACGCCCTGTGGGCGAAAGCCTGACCCATTGCGCTGAATGCGAGGAACCCATCCCCGAGAAACGTCGACTGGCCTTGCCGGGCGTCAAGCTGTGCCTTGATTGTCAGCAAGACCGGGACGGTGCGTTCAAGGCGCGGGGCGGTGTCAATCGCCGCGGATCAAAGGACAGTCAGCTGAAATAGGCCGTGTCAGGAGGGCGCAGTGCAAGACGGTTCAACCAAAGCTCAATCGTGGTTGCTAAACGGTCTGCTGCTCGGGTTTCTGGCGGCTTTTCTGTGGGGTACGCACAGCGTTATCGTCCGGTACCTGACAAGTGATCTGGGTGGGTTGCAGATTGCCGTAACCCGGTTGTTCATTGCGGCGCTGGCAATCTACGCGATGTTGCGCGTTATGGGCGCGCGGGCCTCGATCCGTTTCGATGACTGGAATTTTCGCCTGGCCGTTTTTGCCACGGTCGTGAACTACATCCTGTTTCACATCGGCCTTGAGCATACGGGTGCGGCCAATGCGATGGTGCTGGAAAACACCGCCCCGTTCTTTGTGTTGGTGTTTCTGTATTTCTTTGCCGACACGCCCATTGGGCGTACAGAATTTGTCGCGACGGCGTTGGCGATATTAGGTGTGTTTTTAACGGTCTATCAGGATTTTCAGGGCGGCGGAGAACCCTTGCTGGGTGATCTGATGGAAATCGGCGCGGGGTTCAGCTGGGCCGTGTTTCTGATTGCCAGCAGCCGCGCAATGCGATCCTCGCAGTCGACCGCAGAACGACTGAATTTCCTGTTCGGAATCTTTCTGTGTTCGGGCGTTCTTTTGGTGCCGTTGGCATTGTTTTCGCTGCAGATTCCCAGCGCCAACGATGTGGTGTTCCTGATCCTGCTTGGAATTTTTCCGACCGCATTGGCGTATTACCTCTGGTATGAGGCGGCGGCGCGGGTTTCGACACTCACGGCAACATTATTGTTCGCCTCGTCGGTCGTGTTTACTTTTGTCAATTCGGCGGTGTTTCTGGGCGCAGCCATTACGCCGATGGCGATACTGGGGGCCGTGTTGATCGTGGCGGCCATTTTCCTGACTTCCATGAAAAAGACCGAAGACTGAAGGGGCAGGCCGCAAAGACCCGCCCGTTATCGTGTCAGCCTTCCATCGCTTCCAGCTCGTCAATAAAGCCGGAAATCATCGACAGGCCCTTATCCCAAAATTTCGGATCGCTGGCGTCCAGGCCAAACGGAGCCAGCAGTTCGGAATGGTGTTTCGACCCTCCGGCGCGCAGCATTTCAAAGTACTTGTCCTCGAAACCTTCGGCACCACTCTCGTAAACGGAATAGAGGGCGTTCACCAATCCATCACCGAATGCGTAGGCGTAGACGTAGAACGGCGAGTGCACGAAGTGGGGGATATAGGCCCAGAAAGTCTCATACCCGTCCATATATTCGAATGCCGAGCCAAGGCTTTCGGCCTGAACGCTCATCCACAAGGCGTTGATGTCATCGGGGGTCAGCTCACCCTCACGCCGGGCTGCGTGCAGTTTGCACTCGAAGTCATAAAAAGCGATCTGACGCACGACCGTGTTGATCATGTCCTCGACCTTGCCGGCCAGCAGAATTTTGCGCTGTTCCGGTGTCTCGGCCTGGTCCAACATTTTACGGAAGGTCAGCATTTCGCCGAACACGGATGCGGTCTCGGCCAGTGTCAGGGGCGTCGATGACAGCATCTCACCCTGATCGGCGGCCAACACCTGATGCACGCCGTGGCCCAGCTCATGCGCCAGTGTCATCACGTCGCGCGGCTTGCCCAGATAGTTGAGCATTACATAGGGGTGAACCTCGGTCACCGTGGGGTGGGCAAACGCGCCGGGGGCTTTGCCGGGTTTCACGGCAGCATCGATCCAGCCTTTGGAAAAGAAGGGCGTCGCGATTTCGCCCATGCGTGGATCGAAGGCGTTGTAGGCGTCCATCACCGTTTTCTGGGCCTCGGCCCAGTTGACGATGCGAGTGTCTTCCATCGGAAGGGGCGCGTTGCGATCCCAGACCTGCATGACATCCAGACCCAGCCACTTACGTTTCAATTCGTAATACCGATGGCTGAGCTTGGGATAAGCAGCGACAACCGCCTCGCGCAGGGCTTCGACCACTTCGGGTTCTACATCGTTCGACAAGTGGCGCCCCGTTTGCGCAGTTGGCATGTTGCGCCAGCGGTCGACGATTTCCTTTTCCTTTGCTTGCGTGTTGTGCACGCGGGCAAAGGTTTTGATGTTGTCCTGAAATACTGACGCGAGTTCCCGGGCGGCCGCCTCGCGCTTTGCGCGGTCCTGCTCGGTCAGCAGGTTCAGAGTGCCTTCGATGTTCAGTTCCTCACCATCCACGGTGAATGTCAGCCCGGCGATGGTTTCGTCAAATAGACGTTCCCACGCATCGCCAACCACGCCCAGATCGTGCAGAAATTTCTCCAGCTCGTCAGACAGCTGGTAGGGTTTCATAGCGCGGATGCGGCGGAAGACTGGCTCGTACCGGGCCAGCGCAGGATTGGCGTCAAAATGCGCTCGTAGAACGTCGTCTTCAATGCGGTTGATCTCGAGTGTGAAGAAGACCAGTGGCGTAGTGAAGACAGTGATTTTTTCCTGCATGTCCGACAGAAATTTCGCGCGATCAGCATCGGTGGTAAGCTGGTAATAGCGCAGCCCGGCAAAAGACATGATGCGGCCTGCAATGGTATTGATCTTTTCATTGCGGTGCACACACGTCAGCAAGCTTTCGGCGTCCAGTTCGGCCAGTTTGCCTTCGTAATCTGCTGCGAACGAGGCGCATTCCTTTTCCAGCCAATCCAGATCCTGGGTCAGTTCCTGCGCATCTTCGGAGGAATAGAGGTCGGTCAGGTCCCACTCTGGCAAGTCGCCCAAGTTTTCGGCGCCGCCGATTGCGTTTGCGTCACGGACGGGAAAGGGTAGGTCGCGCATGGAACACCTCGAATTGAATTGTTTGCCAACATTTAGGTGTGCGGCGCTAGGATCACAAGCCGACTGATGCGTCCGTGACCCCGCGGATCATTCGCCTGAAAACACCGGCTCGCACGGCCGATCCGAACGGGCTGCGAGGAAATGTGCGGCAAGCTGATCGAAGACAGGGCCGCGTACATTGAGTGCTTCCATCAACACCTCATGCTCGCCATCCGGGATTTCCACCAGAGTGCCGCGCGGCCAGTTTGCCATCCGCGCACGGATCGCTTTTCGATCCACGATTTGCTCGTGACCGCCTAGGAAGGTGAGGCAAGGTATATCGGGCGCCGGCTGATCCATAAGCCAGGCGCATTCATCCAGCGCTTCACGTAGCCAGATGGTCGACGGTGCGCCCAGAGCAAGTTCTGGATGCGCAGTCAGTTGATCCTGCATCATCTTGTACATCGAGGGGTCGCGCGTCAGCATATTGCCTTCGAAAGGTTGTGAGGCGACATAGCTTGCAAATGACGTCGTGGGTGGCTTCTTTTCTCCCAGCCCGAACCTTGGTCCCCAATATGCGGTCAGGCGACTAAGGGGTTTCATGAGTGGTGTGAAAAAGATGCCCCACATCGGACCCGTAAAGGCACAAGCCGCAAAACTGTTGGTTTCCACGGCTGCCCTCAGCCCGATTGCGCCACCCATCGAATGCCCAAGGACATACCACGGTTTCGGTAAATCCAGCCTTGCGGCCAAATCCAAGGTCGCACGAACATCATGCTGATAGTCCGTGAACTTCTCGACATGTCCCACGCGCGGGTCGTCCAGCAACCGGTCGGCCAGACCCTGACCGCGCCAGTCCACAGCGAGCACTGCAAAGCCGCGATTCACAAATTCGGCTGCGCTATCGCCATATTTTTCTATGTATTCCGTCCGGCCTGGAAACAGCATAACCGTTCCAAGCGCGTCGCGATTCGGGAGCCAGTGCCCTACACGGATACGAATGCCATCCGAGGTTTTCAGCCAATGCGCCGTACCACCGTCGGGTCCGCCGGCCACATCTTCAAAGAAAGGGGCCGGCGATAACTCCATCAGGCCAGCACCGAGGCAAGTTTCATGGCAATTCCCATATCTCCATCCACGCTCAGCTTGCCGGACATGAACGCGCCTGTGGGGTTCATCTCGCCGCTGAGGATCTGTTCGAATGTGTCGGCATCCGCGCTTAGGGTGACATCCGCATCCTCGTCGCTGACCCGCGCGCCGTCTGCATCCAGAACGATAGCCCCCAGATCGGCGATAGAAAACTTGGCCGAAGCGTCAAAAGCGCCGCCCGCCAGTTTTTCGTTCAGCGCGGCCGCCGCTTTTTCAAGAATTTCGCTCATGGTCTTCCTCGTTTTGTTTGTGCGCCGTGAATGGACATCCCCGGTCGCAACGCTACACTGAACGTTGTTATGAGCATTGCAAGCACCAAACTCAAACGTATCGTGGCGGCAACGACTCTCCTAGTCACGATTTCCACCAGTTGCATTGCGCAACAAGGTGACTCTCGGGATGAGGCTGCGCTTTTGCAGCAGCTGGCGCAGGCTACGCCGGAACAAGCTGTCGGCATTGATCGCCAGTTGCAGGCATTGTGGTCGCAGTCAGGTTCGGCATCGGCGGACCTTTTGCTCGAACGTGGACGGGAAGCCCTGGATGATGGTGACATCAGCGCAGCTATCGAACACTTGACCGCG
Organism: Ruegeria sp. HKCCD6426; assembly: GCF_057221115.1. Lineage (NCBI taxonomy): Bacteria > Pseudomonadati > Pseudomonadota > Alphaproteobacteria > Rhodobacterales > Roseobacteraceae > Ruegeria > Ruegeria sp. HKCCD6426. The sequence goes on from NZ_JBWVBF010000003.1 coordinate 162,977, forward strand.
CTGACAGACCATGCGCCCGATTTTGCCGAAGGCTGGCATGTCAGGGCGTCCGCTTTTTTTGGCATTGATCGGTTTGGCATGGCGGCGGCGGATCTGGAACATGCCCTGACACTGAACCCGAATAATTACGAGGCTATCTACGGGTTAGGCCTTATTTTTGAGATCGTGGGCAGACCTCAGCAGGCCTTTGAGGCCTATTCCCGTGCGTTGGCTATACATCCCCATCACGAAGAAGTAACCAATGCCCTGAATCGGCTGAAGCCTCAGATTGAAGGCAAGGCACTTTAAGGTCCGGGGCAGGGGGCAAAGGTGAACGGGTCATCCCGAATCGTGGCCGTTCTCGGTCCGACAAACACAGGTAAAACCCATTATGCGATTGAACGCATGTTGGGTTACCGAACTGGTGTGATCGGCCTGCCGCTGCGGCTGCTGGCGCGTGAGATTTACGATAAGATTGTTGCGATCCGCGGTCCATCCGTCGTGGCGCTGGTCACGGGTGAAGAACGGATCGTACCGCCGCGTGCCCAGTATTGGGTTTGCACAGTCGAGGCGATGCCCGAGGCAATGGGTACGGATTTCGTGGCAATCGATGAAATCCAGCTGTGCGCCGACCCCGAGCGCGGCCATGTGTTCACGGATCGACTGCTGCGCGCTCGCGGTACCCACGAGACACTGTTTCTGGGTGCCGACACCATGCGAGGTCCTATAGCGGCGCTGGTACCCGAAGCACAATTCGTTCGACGGGAGCGGATGTCGCAACTGGTTTATTCCGGGTCAAAGAAGATCAGCCGTATGCCTGCACGCAGCGCAATCGTCGGCTTTTCGGTTGAGAACGTCTATGCGATAGCCGAATTGCTGCGCCGTCAAAAAGGTGGGGCCGCTGTGGTTATGGGGGCGCTCAGCCCGCGCACGCGAAATGCACAGGTAGACTTATACCAGAATGGTGAAGTCGATTACCTGGTCGCCACGGACGCTATCGGCATGGGGCTTAATCTCGACGTGAACCATGTGGCGTTCTCGTCTCTGAGTAAATTCGACGGACGGCGGATGCGTCCTCTGGCGCCAAATGAGCTGGCGCAGATTGCAGGCCGGGCCGGGCGTGGCATGTCCGATGGTACCTTTGGTGTCACCGGAGAAGCACCGCCACTGGACGAGGGTGTCGCTCAGGCCATCATGGATAGCCGGTTTACGCCGATTAAGAAGCTGAACTGGCGGAATGCTGCTTTGCGGTTCGGGTCAATCGATGCGCTGATCGATTCCCTCGAGGTCGGCCCAAACGACGAACATTTGATGAAAGCGCGGCCTGCCGACGATCTGAATGTACTGAAATCGCTTTCGCAAGTGGCTGAGATTGCGGCACGTGCAAGCGACGGGCAATCTATACGTTTGCTATGGGATGTGTGCCGTATCCCCGATTTTCGCGGCATCAGCCATGCCGAACACGCCAGTTTGCTTGAAGTGATCTATGAACATCTGCATGAGCGCAGCGCGATCCCCGATGACTTCCTGGCACGTCAGATTCGGCGCATCGACCGAACTGATGGCGATATTGACGCATTGTCCAAAAGGTTGGCATATATTCGCACTTGGACATATGTTGCGCAACGAAACGGCTGGGTGCGTGACGAATCGCATTGGCGCGCCGAAACGCGCGCTGTAGAAGACAGGTTGTCGGACGCTCTTCACGAACGTTTGACTCAGAGATTTGTGGACCGGCGCACATCCGTATTGCTGCGCCGGCTCAAACAGAAGGAGGCCCTTTTGGCCGAAGTAAATGACAAGGGTGAAGTGACCGTCGAAGGAGAATTCGTCGGTCGTCTGGAAGGGTTCCGGTTTACCCCGGACAAAAGCGCGCAGGGAACCGAAGCGAAAGCTCTGAAATCGGCGTCCTTGCAAGCACTCGCGCCGCAATTCCATCTGCGTGCCGATCGCTTCTACAATGCGCCCGATACCGAAATTGATTTTACCGATCAGGGCGGCCTGATGTGGGGCGAATATGCCGTCGGCAAACTGGTTGCCGGGGCAGAGCCTCTCAAGCCGATGGTAGAGGTGTTTGTGGATGAAGCTGCCGGCCCGGACGTGGAACAGAAGGTTCAGCGTCGCCTGCAACACTTCATTGACCGAAAGGTTGCCGCGCTGTTTGAGCCGCTGCTGAACCTGTCACGGGATGAGGAACTGTCAGGACTGGCCAAGGGTTTTGCCTTCCGCATGGTCGAGGCGCTGGGCGTATTGCCTCGTGCCGGTGTCGCGCAAGAGGTCAAGGATCTGGATCAGGACGCACGCGGTGCGCTGCGCAAGCACGGCATCCGGTTCGGTCAGTTCACCATCTTCATGCCGCTGTTGCTGAAACCTGCGCCGACGCGCCTGCGTCTGGTGCTTTGGGCGCTGGCTGGTGGCTTGCAGGAGTTCCCGGACGCGCCGCCTCCGGGCCTGGTTACTGTCCCCGTCGCCAAGGGTGCACCCGAAGGCTACGATACCATGTGTGGATACCGCGATGCCGGTGAGCGTTCGATCCGTATCGACATGCTCGAACGTTTGGCTGACATGCTGCGTGCCGAAGACAGCCGTGGCGGGTTTGAAGCCAAGCCAGATATGCTGTCCATCACTGGTATGACCCTCGAGCAGTTTGCTGACCTCATGCAAGGATTAGGTTACAAGGCCGAGAGAAGCGAGCGTGAGAAAGTCAAACCGGTCGCGGTTGAAACGGTCGAGGCGCCTGAACAAGCGGTAGCAGAGGCGACGGAACACCCTGACGCCGAAGAAACCGCGGTACCGGAAGTCGCGCCCGAAAAAGCCGCGACACCCGCCGAGGAGCCAGCCGAGGCCACCGAAAGCACCGAGGCGGCAGCCGAGGCACCGGCGTCCGAAACAGCTTCGGACGAGCCCGAAGTCGAAGTGTTCTACACCTTTACCTGGGGTCGTCAGCGCCCTGCCAACCGTGGACCGCGCCGCGAACAGCGGCAGGGGCAAGGCAAAGGTAAGCCGCGCGGCAAACCTCAGGATGGGCGCGGCAAGCCGCAGGGCAAGAAGGGGGGCAAGCCACAGGGTGCCAAGTCCTTCTCGTCACGGCCTCCGAAGAAGGAAAAGGCGATCGATCCAGACAATCCGTTTGCAGCAGCGCTGATGGGTTTGAAGGACGGTAACTAATCCACGATGGCTGAGGCTCAGGCCAAGCTGCGGATCGACAAATGGCTGTGGCAGGCGCGGTTCTTCAAGACCCGTAGCCTGGCCGCCAAGCAGGTCAGCGGCGGTCATGTGCGCGTCAACGGAAACAGAATCCAGAAACCGGCGATGGCGGTCGGCCCTGGCGATGTTCTGACGTTCTCTCAGGGGCGCGTCGTACGCGTCGTGCGCATCGAAGCCTTGGGCGAACGGCGAGGGCCGGCGCCCGAGGCGCAAACGCTCTACACTGACATGACGGAAAAGCAGGACGCGCCGCCTCGAAATCCGGGTTTCGAAGGAAAAGGTCGCCCGACCAAGAAAGAACGGCGTGCGCTTGATCTTTCTCGCACCCCAAAGGAGTGATCTTCTCTTGAAGACACAGGCAGACTGAATTAGCTAGTCGCCCAAGCCGTAAACAGGAATTGACCCATGACCTATGTTGTCACCGAAAACTGCATCGCCTGCAAATATACCGACTGTGTCGAGGTTTGCCCGGTGGACTGTTTCTACGAGGGCGAGAACACACTGGTCATCCATCCCGACGAGTGCATCGACTGCGGCGTTTGCGAGCCTGAATGCCCCGCAGATGCAATCCGCCCCGATACCGAGCCGGGGATGGAGGAATGGGTCGAATTCAATCGGAAATACTCTGAGCAATGGCCGGTGATCGTCACCAAAAAAGAACCTTTGCCCGACGCAGAGGAGCGCGACGGAGAAGAAGGTAAGATGGAGAAGTATTTCTCCGAAGCCCCCGGCGAGGGCGGCTGAGCGATTCGCCGTCAAAATGGCAGGTTGGCAGGCAAGCTGAGATGCGCAAGCATTTGATAATGCTGCGTTTCAAGCGCCCGCTGGTCTGATGACCTTTTGGGTGTCGCAATTTTGTGATATACTTACTACCTGAATGATGACTGAGACTGGGATGTGCTCCGTAAGTATGCTCACTTTGGAGTTTTAAATTTGTGACAGAAAGCCAAGTGACGGCGCCTTGGACGGCACCGCCTTCGGCTGTTTTTTGTCTGGATCACAGTCTGCAACCAAGGATGAATGTGAATGTCGAAGTCGAAAAAGCTTGAGTTCCGCCCGAACGATTATGTTGTCTACCCTGCGCATGGCGTGGGTCAGATCATCTCGATCGAAGAGCAGGAAGTCGCGGGATTTTCGCTTGAATTGTTCGTCATCTCTTTTGAGAAAGACAAAATGACGTTGCGGGTGCCGACCAACAAGGCAACCGAATCCGGTCTGCGGTCTCTTAGCTCGCCAGACGTGATTAGCCAGGCAATGAAAACGCTCAAAGGCAAGGCCAAGGTCAAGCGGGCCATGTGGTCGCGTCGGGCGCAGGAATATGAACAGAAGATCAATTCAGGCGACTTGATTTCCATTGCCGAAGTGGTTCGCGACCTGCACCGCACAGACGATCAACGCGAGCAGAGCTATTCCGAACGTCAGCTGTATGAGGCCGCGCTGGAACGTCTGACTCGCGAAGTCGCCGCGGTCTCGGGTGCTGATGAGATATCGGCGGCCAAGCAAGTGGATGAGGTTTTGACCTCGCGCGCTGCCTGATTTCCGAGAATACAGATATGCGCCGCCCCGATCAGGGGCGGCTTTTTTGCGCACGATTGCTTGGTCTGACGCCTCTTTGCGGTTAATTTTCCTGTCAGAGTAATGGTGTACGGTGTCCAAATGAAAACAGCGGTCAAAGCGCTCTATATCGGCAAGAGCCCTGTTTCAGTCTGGTTTCGATACATTCTGATCCTGTTTGACGCAGTTTCGATAATTTTTTTCGTGTCCACTGCAGCCATTCCGCACGGGCCGGGACTAACGGCCGCCAGTTGGGGCGTCGGTTTTATCATTCTGCTGGATTTTCTAGCGCGCCTTTGGATTGCCAAGGATCGCTGGAAACTACTTAGAAAGGTATACACGCTTGCTGATATCGTCGTGATCATCTCTCTTATTCTCGATCCGTTCCTGACCGGAAATCTGGCTTTTCTGAGGATATTGCGAGCCCTACGTCTGATCCACTCGTACCATCTGTTGCGGGATCTGCGCCGGGACAGCAGCTTTTTCCGAACACACGAGGATGCGGTGATCGCCGCCATCAACCTGATGGTCTTTGTCTTCGCCACTTCGACGGCGGTTCTTGTGTTCTTCATTCCAGATAACAGCCAAACGCCTTACATAGACGCGCTGTATTTCACGATGGCAACGCTGACAACGACCGGGTTTGGCGACGTCACATTGGCGACCCCAGCTGGCAAGATGTTTTCTGTGTTTATAATGGTGGTTGGCGTTGCGTTGTTTGTCCGTTTGGCGCAGGCAATTTTTATGCCGCAAAAGGTACGTCACAAATGCCCGAGCTGCGGACTTTACCGTCACGACCCGGACGCGGTGCATTGTAAGCATTGCGGCGGGACCTTGCGGATCGAAACCGGTGGTGTGGTTTAGACCATTGTGGTCAGCGCCAGAAGAAAGGCGATTTCGGACAAGGATTGCGTTGCCCCGAGAATATCGCCCGTCTGGCCTCTGATTTTGACCTTGGCGAGCAAGGCGACGGATATTGCCGCAGCGGCAGCGCAAAGGGCCGGAAACCATGTAAGCCCGCCCAGGAGCAAGATGCTCAGAACGAGGGCCAGCGCGAAACTGGTGAAAACGGCACCAACCTGCGGAGCACCGACCGAATGGCTCAACCCTGATTGGCGGGCATTCGGCAAAGCGCACATGACGGCAGGCATAAAAGATCGCGAAAAGAGGCAGGCGGCGAGAATGCCAGCGAATATCCCGTTGCTTAGCAGAGCGGAGACAGCTGTAATCCGCAATAGTTGCGCAAGGGTCAAGGCCAGAACACCATAGGTTCCAATATGGCTGTCCTTCATGATCTCCAACCGACGTTCGGCGGTGAAGCCACCCCAAAGCCCGTCAACGGTGTCGGCCAGACCATCCTCATGCATGGCGCCCGTGGTTGCGATCAGTACGGCGACGACCAGTGTGGCAACGGCCAATTCTGGCAAGCCCGCTGTCATGCCGACCCAGCCCGCGCCACAAGCCAGCACGCCGACGACTAGTCCCGCGACGGGAAAGGCCCACGCCGCCCGGGCTTGTCTTGCAAATACGCTTTCGGGCAGCCGAGGAATCGGTAAGCGGGTCAGTAAGACCAGTGCCAAGGGTATATCCCACCGTGAAAATGGGGCCGTGTCGTTTTTATGCACTCCCAGGCCTTTCCGGGTCTTGTTGCTTTCCCAACATTGGTTAAACACGCAGGACCACTCTGATGCAACGAGGCTTTGAATGCTGCCCGAAATTAAAGATCTGAACAGTTTCCGAAATGCCTTAACCGGCGCGCCTGACACCAATCAGGCTGCACGACAGGCAGCGGAAGAGCGAAATGGCCAGTTGACCAAACCCCCGGGCGCTTTGGGGCGTCTCGAGGATTTGGCGATCTGGTACGCGGGCTGGCGCGGGGATGCGCAGCCGAAAATCGCCGCGCCGCAAGTTATTGTGTTCGCTGGTAATCACGGGGTGACCGCTCAGGGTGTTTCGGCATTTCCACCTGAGGTCACCGTGCAGATGGTGATGAACTTTCAGCACGGCGGGGCGGCGATTAACCAACTCGCCAAAGCCGCGGGCGCAAAAATGGATGTACACGCGCTGGATCTGGATCAACCTACCGCGGATTTCACCCAAGCTCCGGCGATGAGCGAGGGCGAACTGGTTGCGGCTCTGCGCACTGGTTGGCAGGCCGTTGATCCGCAGGCCGATCTGTTGGTGGTTGGTGAGATGGGAATTGGCAATACAACCCCAGCGGCCGCAATTGCTTGCGCTCTGTTCGGCGGTGACGCGGTCGATTGGACCGGACGGGGAACGGGGGTTGATGATGCTGGTCTGGCCAACAAGACCCGCGTAGTGGCCGAGGGTGTAGCCCGGCACGGGCAAACGGACGACGGTCTGGATATCCTGCGCTGCCTGGGCGGGCGCGAGATTGCGGCAATGGCGGGCGCAATAGCGGCAGCGCGTGTTTTGCGTATTCCGGTCATTCTGGATGGCTTTATCTGTTCGGCGGCAGCTGCCTGTCTGGCGCGTGTCTCAGCGACCGCATTGGATCACACGATTGCTGGCCATCAAAGCGCGGAGGGTGCTCACGGCGCTGTGCTGGCAAAGTTGGGAAAAGAACCCTTGCTGAGCCTCGGCCTGCGATTAGGTGAAGGGTCCGGCGGGGCTTTGGCGATCAATATTCTGAAAAGCGCAGTGGCCTGCCATTCCGGTATGGCGACATTTGCCGAAGCTGGTGTCTCGGACGGCTGATCAATGGGCCTGACCGGGGCTGAGCCGCCGGTCAGGCTGATTTCTTGGCGTGTTCTTCCGCCATTTCCAGAAGAGCGGTTTCCAGATCCTTCTCCAGCTTCTGGGCCCGTTCGATGTACTTCTTGTTTTCTGCGGTTGGCATTCCCGGAATCCACAGTTCAGCCAGTTCACGTACCGACATTCGGTCGTGATGATAGAATGTCTGCTCAGCCTGCGCAGCCTCGTATTCGCTCAGCCCAATGTTCTCCAGCACATAGCGGCCGGCCCGAAGCGAGCCGTCGAACATTTCCCGCACGATGTCGTCGGCCCCTGCCTGATACAGCTCGTAAACATGGTTGCGGTCTTTGGCGCGAGCGATGATGTGCAAATCCGGCCGTTGACGTCGCGCATAGCCAACGAGACGGGTCACTTGTTTGTGGTCATCCATTGCGGCGACCAGAACGGCGGCCTTTTCTATCCCGGCAGCCCGCAAAAGCTCGGGGCGGGTGGGATCACCCAGAAAACCTTTGACGCCGAACCGGCGCATCAGCTGAATTGTCTCGATATCGTGGTCCAGAACGATGGTTTTGAAGCCACTGGCTTGCACCAGCCGGTTCACGATCTGTCCGAACCTGCCAATGCCTGCGATGATGACGGGGCCTTTCTCGTCGATTTCATCCGGCTCGACTTTTGGACTGCTATCGCCAATGCGGCGGCTGAGCAGATCAAAGAAGATGAACAGCAGCGGAGTAATCAGCATTGTCAGCGCGATGATCATCAACAGTTTTTGCGACAGGTCCGGGGGGATTACGTTCTGCTGCGTGGAAAAGGCCAACAGGACAAAGCCAAATTCACCCGCCTGCGCCAAGCCAAGAGTGAATAGCCAGTGATCGCGCCCACGCAGCTTGAACGCTCGTCCGACAATGAAGAGGATGACGCCCTTTGCCAGAATGACCAGCAAAGCCAAGCCAATCAGATCCAACGGATCAGCGAAGAAATAGCCGATATCTATGCCAGCGCCGACCGTAATGAAGAACAGGCCGAGCAAAAGGCCCTTAAACGGCTCCAGATCGCTTTCCATCTCATGCCTGAATTCCGAACTTGCCAAAACAACCCCGGCCAGAAATGCGCCAAGGGCAGGGGACAAGCCAACCAGAGTCATAAGGAAGGAAATCCCGACAACGATCATCAATGCCAGCGCCGTATACATCTCGCGTAGGTGGGCGGCGTGGATGAAACGGAATAGGGGGCGGGTCAGGTATACCCCCGCCAGCACCACGAAAGCGACGGCGCCGATTGTAACCAGAGTGACAGCCCAGCCGGGCAACCCTTCGACCAGCGACAGCGTTTGGTGATAGTCGGCGTCGTGCGGCAAATCGGTGCCGCGGTCAATCGAGCCATCGCTCTGAAAGTGAACGACTTCTGGCAATGCCAGCAAGGGCAGGAACGCCAGTATCGGGATCACGGCAATGTCCTGAGTCAGCAGTACCGAAAATGTTGCCCGGCCGCCATTTGTCTGCATTAAGCCTTTTTCCGACAAAGTCTGAAGCACGATCGCTGTCGACGACAACGAGAGTGTCAGTCCCACGGCAAGAGCGACCGACCAAGGGTGGTTCGCGTAAAATGCCACGGCTGCGATGGCCGCGGTGGACAATCCAACCTGCAGACCGCCCAGTCCCAGCAGTTTGTCGCGCATATCCCATAGGGCGCGGGGCTCCAACTCAAGGCCGATCAGGAATAGCATCATGACGACGCCGAATTCCGCGACATGCTGGAGGCTTTCCGTCTCGGCCCCAACCAGTCCAAGGATTGGGCCGATCGCGATTCCGGCCGCTAGGTAGCCCAGCACTGAACCCAATCCCAAACGCGCCGACAAGGGCACGGCAATCACCGCCGCAGCCAGGTAGATCGAAGCCTGGTATAGGAATTCGTTCATTTTTGTCCTTCCTGTGTACCTATGTCGGCAGTGGCGCGTCGCGTTTCAGTTGATCCATTACGATCTGGCTTTGAATTCTTGCAACTGCAGGATGCGGTAGGATCACCTCGTGAAGCAAGCTGTTGAGCGCGGATAGGTTGTCGCAATAGACATGCAGCAGATAGTCTGCCTCACCCGTCATCGTCCAGGCGCTGCTGATCTCGGGGCGGGCGTTGACCATACGGGCGAAACTGGCGGATTGCTCGGGCCCGTGCGTGCCCAGATGAACCTGAATGAAACCCTGCACATGCAGACCCAGCTTTAGCGGGTCCAGCCGGGCGGTGTAGCCGGTAATGTATCCTTCGGCCTCCAGCCTTTGACGCCGGCGACCAGCCTGGCTGGCCGACAAGTTCAACATCTCGCCCAGTTGATGCGCCGTCAGATGTGCGTCCTTTTGCAAAGCTGACAGCAGGCGTGTGTCTGTCGAATCCAGCATATGCGGGGAATCTCCGAATTCTGCCAATACCGCGCGAGTTTTGCGCGTTTGAATCAAGTTTACACAAAAACAACGCGCAGAAACAGCGCCGATTAATGCGTATTTTTGAATCAGCAAAGAAATTCCTGTTTTCTGAGGAGACGCGCCATGGGTCCATTCCCGCACAACGCCCCGAAATCCGTAATCAGCGAAGAAAATCCAGCCGGAACCGACGGGTTCGAATTTGTGGAATTCGCCCATCCCGAACCGCAGGAACTGCGCGACCTGTTCGCACGTATGGGGTTCGAGTATGTCGGTTATCATCGCGACACACCCTCGGTCGAGCTGTGGCAGCAGGGCGACGTTACCTATATTCTGAACGCTGACCCTGACAGCTTTGCCGCGAAGTTTGTGGCCGAACATGGCCCCTGTGCGCCTTCGATGGGCTGGCGCGTTGCGGATGCGAAGAAGGCATATGAGCATGCCGTCTCGAAAGGGGCCGAGCCTTACGATGCCGCCGACAAAACCATGGATGTACCGGCGATCAAGGGTATCGGCGGTTCCCTGATCTACTTCATCGACCAGTATCACGATACGTCGCCCTACAATCAGGAGTTCGAGTGGCTCAAGCAGTCCAAGCCGGGTGGTGAGGGGTTCTATTACCTCGATCACCTGACCCACAATGTTTTCAAGGGCAACATGGACAAGTGGTTCAAGTTCTACGGTGACTTGTTCAACTTCAAGGAAATCCGCTTCTTCGACATTCAGGGCAAGTTCACCGGTCTCTTCAGCCGCGCGTTAACCTCGCCCTGTGGTCGCATCCGCATTCCAATCAACGAAGACCGCGGAGAAACTGGTCAAATCGTGTCTTACCTGAAGAAATACAACGGTGAAGGTATCCAGCACATCGCTGTCGGCAGCGACGACATCTATGCCTCGACCGATGCGATTGCCGAGAATGGTCTGAAATTCATGCCCGGACCAAACGAGGCTTATTACGACCTGTCTTACGAACGTGTGTCCGGACATGACGAACCGAAGGATCGAATGATGAAACATGGCATTCTGATTGACGGTGAAGGTGTCCTGGACGGCGGCGAGACAAAGATCCTTCTGCAGATCTTCTCGAAAACGGTGATCGGCCCGATCTTCTTTGAGTTCATTCAGCGCAAGGGCGATGACGGTTTTGGCGAGGGCAACTTCAAAGCTCTGTTCGAATCCATCGAGCGCGAGCAAATCGAGTCGGGCGAAATCTCGGCAGCCTAACTTTTGGCTTCAAATGCGGAGCCCGGCGCGCGCAGTACGACCCAGGTCCAATGGACCCTGGCGCGCCGGTTTTCTCTTTGCACCGAGTTCCTACGCGACAATTGCGCGACGCGAAGGTCAAGTTGTCGCGCTGCTTCAAGTAAATCGATCACGGAAATGGCAAACCCCGGACGCGTCGATTGGCACGGCCCATGGCGTAGTGAAAGTATCAGTTTTCCATTGATTTTAAGCGCTTTGGACAGCGTTCCTAGAGCGGCTTTCTGATCGTCAGGCGGAAGGTGATGAAAGACCCCTGTCGCCAGGATGACATCGTATTGTGCACCTATTGAAAATGCTGCCGGCAAGCCGGGCAGCCGATCATCAAACCATTTGATTTTGCAATGCGCGTATCTTTGCCGATCCGCCTCACGAAAGGCCGCCACTGGTTCCACCGCTGTGACCTCGCACCCGCGATCAGACAACCAAGCCGCGTTGGTACCGGGGCCGGCCCCGACGTCCAGCACTGTACCGCCTGTCTTGGGAAGATGAGGTGCCACTGGCGACAAAACCAACTCCGGCTTCACCTGCTCATAGGCCGTGACGAGTTCAGGCGCTGCCCGTTCGTAACCTGCGATGATCTGCTCGGCGTAGTTCTGATTGTCAGCCACGCGGCAATTTCAGCGTAACGTTTTTTCCGCGCTTTTGATAACGCAGTTCGCTGTCTCCGATGGCGATCACGTTACCACCGTCAATCCTGTCCCCGACCTTAAGTTTTTTGTACCGGCCGCTGGGCAGGCGCACCAGCGCGCGTCGATTGGCGGGTGTGCCGTACACGCCGATCAGGTTGAGTTTTCGCAGGTTGATGGCGTTGTCGATCGTGGCCTGACGGGCGACTGACGCCGTTGACGGAATTTTTGGCGCAACCGATTTCGGTTGGAATGATCCCGCTTCATCACCATTCGAAACGACGTTGGCCGTTGATCCGAGGGGCGCGCTGCCCGAACTGGGATTTTGAGTGGCCCGGGCGGCAAGGCTTGCCGGTCTGGTCTTGGGGCGTGGCACACGTACAACGGCAAGTGCCGTTGGAGTGAAGTCAACCACTGGCTGTTCTTCAATGAATTTCGGGCGCAATTTCGGACGAACCGTCGCCAATTCCTCAAGAGACCGCCCGCCAAGCTGGCTCCGCTCGAACAGATCCACCAGGTTTTCAGGGCGAGGTCGGGGGCGGAAGCCTGCGAGTCTGGTATCGGTATCCTCGATCTCGGGTTCACTCTCGGACCGTACCGGAGGTTCAGGCGGCGCTTTGGGTGGTGTACCCTCAAAAACCAGAATTCCGTCTGGGTTTAGTGTACCTTCGGGGCTGGGCGTCACAAGCCCGCGATCATCCAGATTGAGTGGCTGGCCCGTCTGACCAGGCAAGGACACCGTTTCGAAAGGGGCGTCACTGTCCGGATTGTCCAGCGGGGGCAGGGCGACCGAATCCTGAGACAGGTCTGATCGGTCGATTGACGCGAGGTAGATCTCATCCTCGTCCAAAAGAACAGGCGGTTGCAATGCGTTTGGAGGTTTCGGCGCGGTCCCTGTGAAATCGCGAAAAACGATCTCGGAACCAGCCTCGGGTGCGACGTCTTCCATCAGCTCCGGTTCGACGGTCAGCGCCTCAAGGATCGCTGCGTCAGTGGGATTTAGAGCCTTGTCTTCCTCTGATGACGGTTCAGGGTCGGCTTCGGTTGCGATTTCTTCGACCTGTTCCGGTTCAACTTCCAGTGCTTCAAGGATCGCTGAGTCTGCGGGGGAAAGGGTCGCTTCCTCATCCGTCGAGGGGGCTGGGTCGGTCGCGGGTTCAGGGAGACTCGTGACCTGTGGCTGGGACGGCTCTTCGACCACAGGTACTTCCGCGGCCTGTTCGGTCGGCTGTTCGCTTTCTGGAGTCGATCGCATCAACGACCAAGCTCCAGCGACCATACCAAGAACCACCGACGCCGCTATGACAGGAATTGCAATTCGCTTCAGGTCGAAGGTGGTCGCGCCGAACCCTGCGCCTTTGGATTTAGCAACCGTGACCTGAGGCCGAAAGGCTTCGGGTTCCGCTGAACCGGCAATCGGGTGGATAGGAACCGAGGGCGCTTCGGGTTCAGCTGCATCTGGCGCGGCATCGACCTGGGTTTTCGCCTTCGCCGGGGGTGAAGTTTCGCTCTCCGCCGGCAGGGGGTTTAGGTCAATGGACGGGCCGGTCAAGGCGTCCCCACCGGTCGTGCTGATAGTGAATGCCCCGGGGATAAACCCGTGATCTGCCGCAAATTCGCGCGCCTCGTCCAGTGTCTGCAGGGCGACGGCTAAAACCTTTGTGACCGGTCCTTCTGTGATCGTGACGTGGGAAAGCTCGGCCAGGGTATAGGGCGTGGCAGCTTCCAAAGCGTCGCGAACCTTTTGGTCCAGCACTTCAGGACTCAGCCCCTCCGAGTCGACCGTCAATACCCGCACTTGATCTTGTGGGATGATCAACTTGCAGTTCAAATCGTTTTCAATTGCGAATCCCTGATCGCGCAGGGCTCGAATCCGATCATTCAGATCGGGAGCATCCAGCGGCGTAGATCCGATGCTATACCAGTCGCCATCGGACCGGTGGTGCAAGGAAATCCCGTTTTCGGAAAAAGACAGCGCAAAGGCAGGTTTCATAATCCGGTGGAACCACATTTGTCAGTTTCAATGCAAACACCTTGGCATCCGCCCGGTGAGATTAGAGCAGGAACCCGCCGAGGGAAAGGAAAAGGCAAGCTGCCCCCTTGTCTGGCAAAGCCATGCCGCCCCATGTATTGAGTCAGAAAAAAGGAGAGAGCACCTTGAAGACACTTGCTTTTCTGGCTGCGATGACCGCAGCGATCGCGGCGTTGCCCGCCCATGCGGAAGAACGTCGCATCACTGTTAGCGGATCGGGGTCAGCCCTGTCAGCCCCTGACATGGCGACTATCACGCTTGGGGTGACGAACCAGGACAAACAGGCGTCAAACGCGATGCAGGCGACGTCAGATGCGGTCACGCAGATTCTGAGCCGTCTGAACGAGATGGGGCTTGAGGCACGCGACGTTCAGACTCGTGATCTGTCGCTGTCCCCCGTCTGGTCCGGTCGACACAGTTCGGATGGCGCGGCGCCCGAGATAACAGGTTTTGTGGCCTCGAACAGGGTATTCGTCCGCGTACGTGACTTGGACAATCTGGGGCAGATCATGGATGCTGTCATCCGCGACGGTGCCAATGATTTCGGCGGCCTGAGTTTCTCGGTGCAGGACTCCAAACCGCTTGAAGCCAAGGCCCGCGCAGATGCTGTTGCGGATGCCCGTGCCAAAGCCGAGCAACTGGCCCAGGCTGCCGGGGTCACTCTGGGACAGGTCGTTTCGATCAATGATCAGGGAGGTGGTCCTCGCCCCGGTATCCAGATGCGCGAGATGGCGATGGCCGACGCCGGAAGCGTTCCCGTGGCAGGCGGCGAAATTTCCGTATCAGTCAATATCTCGATGGTGTTCGAAATATCCGAGTGACCCTTAAGACCCGGCGCGGGCCTTCAGCGATTGAATCTGTTGGCCTGCACTATCAAAATTCTCTGGCGCAAGCCACTCTTCGAATGCTGTGCGAATGCGCGGCCATTCCCGATCGATGATCGAATACCAGGCCGTGTCCCGGTTGCGCCCCTTGTAGTGGGTGGCTTGCCGGAAGACACCTTCGAAGGTAAAGCCCAACCGTTCGGCAGCGCGGCGCGAGGGCGCGTTCAGTGCGTCGCATTTCCATTCGTACCGGCGATAGCCCAATTCGTCGAAGACGCGGCGCATCATCAAATACATGGTTTCGGTTGATTGTGGTTTGCGCTGCAATAGGGGCGAAAAATGGATGTGGCCGACTTCAATCGCCCCTGCCGACGGTGTAACCCGAAGGTATGAGGCCATCCCCACCGGTGTTTCATCGGCATCCAGAACCGTATGGAACATAGGGTCGGCGTCCATGCAATTGCCGTGCACCCACTCGACGAAATCGCTTTCTCTGTCAAACGGGCCATAGGGCAGGTAGGTCCAGTTGCGCCCATCCGCATCTTTGGCAAACGCCCGGTACAAGCCGGGCGCATGCCGGTTCACATCCAGTGGCACGACTGAACAGAAACGTCCCTGCATCGACGTATAGGGCGGTGTCGGACGTGGAAAGACGTCCGGCACCGGCAAGCCGATGGGTTGTCCAAGATCGTTGGTATCGTGCCCGGAAACCATGCTTCAGGCACTGGCCTTGGACAGGGCCTGATCCAGATCGGCGATCAGATCGTCCGCGTCCTCGATCCCGATGGACAAGCGCACCACGTTGGGGCCTGCGCCCGCGGCCTCTTGCTGTTCCGGAGTCAGCTGTCGGTGCGTCGTCGAGGCCGAGTGGATGATCAGCGAGCGGGCGTCACCCAGATTCGCGACATGGCTGAAAATCTCCAGCGCATTGACCAGCTTGATACAGGCGTCATAGCCACCCTTTACGGCAAAGGTGAACAGCGCGCCTGCTCCCTTTGGATAGTGCTTTTTCACCCGGTCACGATAGGGCGACGAAGGCAGGCCCGCATAGGTGACGTATTCGACGCGGTCATCAGCTTCGAGCCATGCGGCGATTTTCTGAGCGTTCTCCACGTGGCGTTCCATACGCAGGCTAAGCGTTTCGATCCCCAGCAGTGTGTAATGCGCGGCCTGTGGGTTCATCGTCATGCCCAGATCGCGCAGACCAATTGCAATGCCGTGGAAAGTGAAGGCCAGCGGGCCAAAGGTCTCGTGGAATTTCAACCCGTGATAGGCCGGTTCCGGTTCGCTGAGTGACGGGAACTTGTCATTTGCCGACCAGTCGAATTTGCCGGAATCCACGATACAGCCGCCGGTAACTGTACCATTGCCGGTCAGGTATTTGGTAGTCGAATGCACGACCAGAGTCGCGCCGTGCTCGATCGGGCGGCAGAGGTAGGGCGTGGCCGAAGTGTTGTCGACAATAAGCGGAATGCCTGCCTCATCCGACACGTCTGCCAGAGCGCGGATATCGGTTACGTAACCACCGGGGTTGGCGATGGATTCGCAGAACACTGCGCGGGTATTTTCGTCGATGGCATCCTTCACCGCGTCCAGATCATCGGTGTCCACGAATTTCGCAGACCAGCCGAACCGTTTGATGGTCTGGCTGAACTGCGTGACCGTGCCGCCATAAAGGCGCGTCGAGGCCACCACGTTACAGCCCGGACCCATCAGCGGGAATAGCGCCATGATCTGGGCTGCGTGGCCGGACGAACAGCAAACCGCACCAACGCCGCCTTCCAGCGTCGCCACGCGCTCTTGCAGCACTGCCACGGTTGGGTTGGTCAAACGGGAATAGATGAACCCGACTTCTTGCAGGTTGAACAGAGCTGCTGCGTGGTCGGCATCGCGGAACACATAAGCCGTAGTCTGGTAGATTGGCGTCTGGCGAGCCCCGGTTGCCGGATCAGGGCGGGCTCCGGCGTGAATTTGCAGCGTATCAAAACCGTAAGTAGGGCCGTCTGACATCTTGGAAATCTCCTGTTGGAATGTGAGTTGCTGAATCTCTAGGCCATTGATCGCTTGCGCACAATGTTGTGATTACCGCTGCCACAGGCCCTTGGACTTGATGGTCTTGCGGATAACCTGTTCGCGCTGAGGCAGGTTGGTCTGGTCGAACATTGCGCGGATCTTGGCGCCCTTACCCTGAATGACCAGCTTTTTAATCGGGTCATAGGTTTTCAGGACCTTCTTGATCTTGTTCGGCGTAGAAACGGCTTCCAGCACCTCGATCACATGATCACTTTCACGCGCATAGAGCAGAGGGAACAGGCGATAATGGCAGCTGACCGATCCGTCCAATAACCCGTCGGGCAACACGTTGCGCCCGCCGCCAAAGGAGTGAATGACCAGAGGCAGCACAGCTTGATCCAGCCAAGGGTCCAGATTTTGCCCTGTCAATTCGGGGATTGCCTCGTCCCGGACGATGCGGGCGAAATCCAGAAAACGTTCGCCGAACAGACGCGGGCATTTGTAAAAGAAATAGCCCGCGTTGAAATACAAGTAGCGCCGCCAGTAATCCTGCGGCTGCGACGTGTCTTTCGAACTTTCGAAATCCAGCCCGAACCGGTCATACATTGCGCGCCAGATCCCTTCATAGCCTGGCCCGTAAAGGGTGGGCTTAGGCCATGTCCCCTCAACCTTCAGTGATGCGCCGGGACGTTCGAAATCAAACGGCACATCCATCAGTTCCCCGGTGATCAGCGTGTCACTGTCGAAGAGAACGAACGGCTCATCCTCGGGCAGGGCTAATAAGGCTTCGATCTTGTTGCCTTGCGGATAGCTGTCGCCAAAGACCTTAGACTCGAACGGGACGATTTCGACGTCCAGATGATCCAGAGCTTTCAGGACGTCTTCGTTCCGAATGCTGGGGTCTTGTCGCCAAAGAGGGCCAGCCTGCGGAACCGCGACCATCAGGCGCCCTGAAAACTGTGGTGAGGAGTGGCGCAGCGAAGCGGCAAACAGCACGGCCTCGAATTGCAGACGATTGTTCTGCCCGATGACGGCAACGTTGAACTTCGGGGGCTTCGCCTGCATGCACGTGCTTTCTTTTTGAGTATGTGGGTCGGGGCACTGCTGATCCGGGATTACAGTAATGGGCATGGGTCGTCAAAACCCGATCCGGGCTGAAGTTTGAAAATTCTGAACGACAAACCATGTAAACAGGTGTGCAAGGTCAGGAGAGCACTTATGCGGGTCAATGCAGATTTTACCAAACGGGTGGCCGTTCACTTCAATGACACCGAATGGGTCGCATCCCCTGCGGCCGGGGTTGAGCGCAAGATGCTGGACAGGATCGGAGCCGAGGTTGCCCGGGCTACCACTATTGTACGCTTTGCCCCCGGCAGTGCCTTTGACGCCCACACGCACGACGGCGGAGAGGAATACCTGGTTCTCGACGGCGTCTTTCAGGACGAAACCGGCGATTTCCCGGTCGGCAGCTATGTGCGTAACCCGCCGACTTCGTCGCACACTCCTTCGGCCAGCAAGGGCGCGACGATTCTAGTAAAACTGCATCAGTTTGATCCCGCTGACCGGACCGAAGTGCGCCGTTCAATCGACGGTGAAAGCAATGTGAACCTGTTTCAAGACGCGCATGAGCGCGTTCAAGTTCAGGAATGGGCCGCTGGTGAAACCGTCGAACTGGACGCAGCCGAAGGAATGGAGGTCTTTGTGATCGAAGGCGGCTTTGTCGAAAAAGGCGAAGAATTTGCGATCTGGGATTGGTTGCGCCTGCCTCCGGGAACGCAGTCCGAAGCGACCGCTGGGGCAGGCGGTGCCCGCGTCTGGATCAAATCCGGGCATCTTAAAGGGATGCTCTGATCCAGGAATTGCACTTTTACAGTGCGTTTCTATGGAAATCCGGGCTGATTTGCCTGGATTTTTCATTTTTTGACCATTTGGCAAATTTTACCAATTGATAAAAAATCAGAATGTGGCAAGCTGGGGGCCATAACAAACATATCTACAGGGAGTAGAGTGATGGCACAGGGCCAGATGGCACCCGGGATCGTCTCCGGGCGGCTTTCCAGCGATGAGCTGACCTCGAATTTCACCGATCTGCATCCGCCTTTGGCGCCGCATGAGGCCGCCGTGGCCGCAGACCGCTGTTATTTCTGCTACGACGCGCCATGCGTGACGGCCTGTCCGACGGACATCGATATTCCATTGTTCATTCGTCAGATTCAGGCCGGGCAACCTCAGGCAGCGGGTCGCACGATCTTGGAGCAGAATATTCTGGGCGGTATGTGTGCCCGCGTCTGCCCGACGGAAACCCTTTGCGAAGAGGCTTGCGTGAGGGAGGCTGCCGAGGGCAAGCCGGTTGAGATCGGGCGATTGCAGCGCTACTCGACTGACACTGTCATGGCGTCTGGCGATCATCCGTTCGAACGCGCGGCGTCCACCGGCAAGACAGTTGCCGTGATCGGGGCGGGGCCGGCTGGTCTGGCCTGTGCGCACCGTTTGGCAATGCTGGGGCACGACGTGGTGATTCATGAAACCAAGCCTAAGGCGGGCGGCCTCAACGAATACGGAATTGCGGCCTACAAATCGACCAACGATTTCGCACAGGCCGAGGTGGACTGGCTTTTGAAAATCGGCGGCATTGTGATCGAGACTGGCTCCGTGCTTGGCGAGAGCATCTCACTGGACGGTCTGCTTGAAAATTATGACGCCGTATTCCTGTCTATCGGGCTGGCCGGGGTCAACGCGCTAAGGGCGCAGGGCGCGGAAAAAGAAGGGGTACGACACGCGGTCAATTTCATCTCGGATGTGCGGCAGGCCAGCGATCTGTCTGAATTGCCCGTAGGACGAAACGTGGTCGTGATTGGTGGCGGCATGACCGCAGTGGATGCGGCTGTAAAATCCAAGCTGCTGGGCGCTGAACATGTGACCATTGCCTATCGCCGCGACCGCGACGCTATGGGTGCCAGCCGGTATGAACAAGATTTGGCCGCCTCACATGGTGTTCGCATCATGTGCAACGTGCAGCCCGTCGCGGTTCACGGAAACGGAGCATCGGCAGAGATTGAATTGGAATATACCGCCAGCCAAGATGGCAAGTTGACCGGAACCGGCGAAACGATCCGTGTACCGGCGGACCAGGTTCTCAAGGCCATCGGTCAGACACTGGAAGGGGCGCCGGAAGGGTTGGCGCTGGAAGGCAACAAGATCGCAGTCGATGAGGCTGGTAGAACATCGATGGCGGGTGTCTGGGCCGGAGGTGACTGTGCTGCAGGCGGGGAAGACCTCACCGTGACGGCTGTGGCCGAGGGCCGGGATGCGGCGATGGACATCCACGCAACGCTCGTTTCGTGATAGGATGGGGCATTCACCCCATCCAATTCGCAGCTGAGGTATTCTCATGTCCCAGATCGAACAAGCTGTTGCTCAACACTACACAACCGGTGCCCTGACCGAGCGCGTTCGCGCGGCGTTGGAGGCAAGTGGCGTCGATCCCGATGCTGCGACGGTCGCGGACCTCAAGGCAGGGGACGAGTTCCATACTGGTGGCGTTCAGGCGACTGATAACCTGTTTGCGCAGTTATCGCCGACCCACGCAACTCGTGTACTGGATGTCGGATGCGGTATCGGTGGGACGTCGCGCTATATCGTGGATCGTTATGACTCGACGGTGACCGGGGTCGATCTGACGCCGGAATTCATCGAAACTGCGACCGAGCTAAGCGATCTTGTCGGGCATTCGGATAAAGTTAACTTTCTCGTCGGCAGTGCCTTGGACATGCCAGTGCCTGACGCGGGCTTTGACCTTGCGATCATGCTGCATGTCGGCATGAACATCGAAGACAAGGCAGGGCTGTTTGCCGAAGTCTCCCGGACGCTTGCTACGGGCGGGACATTTGCTCTGTTCGATGTAATGGGTGGCGCGGTGGCCGAGCCGCTGGAATTCCCTCTGCCGTGGTCGACCGTGGCCGGAACATCTTTTGTAGATACGCCAGATGTTTACCGGGATGCAGCTACAGCCGCGGGTCTGCAACTTGTGGCAGAGGCCGACCGCTCGGAATTTGCCGTTGAGTTTTTTGAGGACGCCTTCGCGCGCATCGCCGAAAGCGGTCCGGCCCCGTTGGGCATCCACCTGATGATGGGCGAGACGGCGCCCGAGAAGTTCCAAAACTACGTCACAAACCTAAAGGCCGGGCGGATCCGCCCGACTGAAATGATATTCAAGAAAACCGGCTGAGCCGGGAAGGGAGAAGCCATGGCCGATCTGACGACAAACTTTCTGGGCATCTCAAGCCCAAACCCCTATTGGCTGGCCTCCGCGCCGCCGACGGACAAGGAATACAACGTACGCCGCGCATTCGAGGCCGGATGGGGTGGCGTCGTATGGAAAACGCTGGGGGCCGAAGGGCCGCCGGTCGTGAACGTTAACGGACCACGCTATGGTGCGATTTATGGTGCGGATCGTCGTCTGTTGGGGCTGAACAATATCGAATTGATCACGGACCGTCCGCTTGAGGTGAACCTTGAGGAAATGGCACGGGTCAAGGCGGATTACCCAGATCGTGCGCTGATCGCCTCGATCATGGTGCCGTGTGAAGAAGAGGCGTGGAAAGCCATCCTGCCACGCGTGGCGGAAACCGGAGCGGACGGGATCGAGTTGAATTTCGGCTGCCCGCATGGGATGAGCGAGCGCGGTATGGGCGCGGCCGTTGGGCAAGTTCCGGAATATATCGAGATGGTCACGCGCTGGTGCAAGAAATACTACGACCGCCCGGTCATCGTGAAATTGACGCCAAACATCACAGATGTCCGCAAACCGGCAGCAGCCGCCAAGAACGGCGGTGCAGACGCGGTGTCGCTGATCAATACGATTAACTCGATCACCAGTGTCGATCTGGACACGTTCAGCCCCGAACCTTCAATTGATGGTAAGGGCAGCCACGGAGGCTATTGTGGTCCGGCCGTCAAGCCGATTGCCCTGTCGATGGTGTCCGAAATCGCGCGGGCCGAGGAAACACACGGTTTGCCCATCTCTGGTATTGGCGGTGTGACCACCTGGCGCGATGCAGCTGAGTTCATCTCCTTGGGTTGTGGTAACGTGCAGGTCTGCACTGCGGCAATGACTTATGGGTTCAAGATAATCGACGAACTGACGGCGGGTCTGTCCGAGTGGATGGATGAAAAGGGCTATTCCAACGTGTCCGAGATAGTCGGGCGTGCCGTACCAAATGTGACGGATTGGCAGTACTTGAACCTGAACTACGTGGCCAAGGCCAAAATCGATCAGGATCAATGCATCAAATGCGGCCGGTGCTACGCTGCATGTGAAGACACGAGCCACCAGGCGATTTCTGTTTCGCCGGATCGCGTGTTCGAGGTGAAAGACGAAGAATGCGTGGCCTGCAACCTCTGCGTCGATGTCTGCCCGGTCGAAGGGTGTATTTCGATGGAGCCGATGGCCGCGGGCGAGGTTGATCCGCGCACGGGTGAGGTGGTGCAGCCGGACTACGCCAACTGGACCACCCATCCGAACAACCCGATGGCCAGGGCGGCGGAATAGTCATATTCCGCAATGGCTTATGACACGAAGTGAACGAGGGCTGCACTGCAGCCCTTTTTCATGGCGTCAGAAGTTTTCGATACACCGTGTCTATAAATGGTTCGGCGCCTTCGAATGGATCTTCGTCACCAAGGATCGCCCGAACCTGGACATCAAAATCCGCATAATGCTGCGTCAGTGCCCAGATTGAGAAGATCAGGTGATAGGGATGAACCCACGCGATCTGTCCCTGATCCATCCAGTGCGTGAGAACCTTGGTTTTCTCATCGACCAACGATTTCAGATCATTTGACAATGCGTCGTGAATGCGCGGTGCGCCTTGAACCAGTTCATTTGCGAACAGACGGCTTTCGCGCGGCAACTCCCGGCTCATCTGAAGCTTGCGATGGATGTAGGACAGGATTTCCTCTAGGGGATCGCCGCTCTCGTCCAGATCATGCAACGGGGCCAGCCACGTCTCCAACAACCCAGAGAGCAGCGCGGTGTGGATCGCCTCTTTCGACGGAAAATAATACAGCAGATTCGGTTTGCTCAGCCCTGCTTCTGCCGCGATCTGATCTACAGTCGCCCCACGAAAACCATGCGCTGAAAACACATTCAAAGCAGCTTCGAGAATCGCTGCGCGGTTCTTTTTCTGAATTCTCGTCGGTGCACGGTCTTTGGGCATGTTTCCCTGTCGTCTCTTTTTCCGCCAAGCGAGCACCAAATATGCCGAAATTTGCGGCGGTGCCATGCAATTTCTTGACTGATGTCGAACCCGTGATAGCGTGAGTTTGACCAGATGGTCAAATCAAGACACCAAAAGCGAGCCAAATCGCAAGCAACAGGGATAAGACTATGGCAGCTCCAGCTCAGAATCTCAGGATAAATGGCGACAGGCTTTGGGACAGCCTGATGGAGATGGCAAAGATTGGCCCCGGCGTCGCAGGCGGGAATAACCGGCAGACGCTGACGGATGAAGATGGAGAAGGGCGTGCGTTGTTCCAGAAATGGTGCGAGGACGCAGGTTGTACTATGGGCCTCGATCAGATGGGCAACATGTTCGCACGGCGCGAAGGGACCGACCCAGAGGCACTTCCGGTCTATGTTGGATCGCATCTCGACACACAGCCCACGGGCGGGAAGTACGATGGTGTATTGGGTGTGCTGGGTGGTTTGGAGATCATCCGCACCCTCAACGACCTCGGCATCAAGACGAGGCACCCGATCGTAGCAACAAACTGGACCAACGAAGAAGGCACGCGCTATGCCCCGGCTATGCTGTCCTCGGGCGTTTTTGCCGGTATCCATACTCAAGACTGGGCATATGATCGCGAGGATGCCGGGGGCAAGAAATTCGGGGACGAACTGAATCGCATCGGTTGGCGCGGTGACGAGGAGGTCGGCGCGCGCAAGATGCACGCTTTCTTTGAGTTGCACATCGAACAGGGGCCAATTCTTGAGGCCGAAGGAAAGGACATCGGCGTCGTCACGCATGGTCAGGGCCTGAGCTGGACGCAGGTCACAATTACCGGAAAGGACGCCCACACGGGTTCAACCCCGATGCCCATGCGCAAGAACGCTGGCTTGGCGATGGCGCGCGTGCTGGAAAAGGTCGACGAGATCGCCTGGTCCCATGCGCCCCACGCGGTCGGAGCGGCCGGACATATCGACGTCTATCCGAACTCGCGCAACGTGATACCGGGGAAGGCCGTGTTTACTGTCGATTTCCGGTCACCAGATTTGAACGTGATCACGGACATGGAAAACCGCCTGCGTGTCGCCGCCGAGGATATCGTTCAAGAAATGGGGTTGGAGATCGAATTCGAGAAAGTCGGCGGCTTTGATCCGGTGAAGTTCGACGAAGGCTGCGTGGCAGCGGTGCGGGATGCTGCCGAGCGGTTGGGTTATTCGCACACCAATATCATCTCAGGCGCCGGTCATGACGCTTGCTGGATCAACCGCGTGGCACCCACGGCGATGGTCATGTGTCCCTGCGTCGATGGTCTGAGCCACAATGAAGCCGAGGAAATCAGCAAAGATTGGGCCGCAGCCGGAGCCGACGTTCTGTTTCACGCCGTCGTTGAGACAGCAGAAATCGTAGAATAGAGGCGCCGCGAGTACAGCGTTGCCCCGTCAGAAATTGAACAAGACAGAGGCGCAAAGCGCCCGCAGGGAGAATAGCATGTCAACTGTCATCAAAAACGGAACCGTTGTTACCGCCGATCTGACTTACAAATCGGACGTGAAGGTCGAAGGCGGCAAAATTATTGAAATCGGGCCAAACCTGAAAGGCGATAAAGAGCTTGATGCTACCGGGTGTTACGTCATGCCGGGTGGCATTGACCCCCATACACACCTGGAAATGCCGTTCATGGGGACCTATTCCAGCGATGATTTCGAAAGCGGCACGCGGGCGGCGCTGGCTGGCGGTACCACGATGGTGGTCGATTTCGCTCTGCCCAATCCCGGCGAAAGCCTGCTGGACGCGCTCAAGCGCTGGGACAACAAATCGACCCGTGCGAATTGCGATTATTCCTTCCATATGGCTGTTACATGGTGGGGCGAACAGGTCTTTGACGACATCAAGACGGTGATCGAACAGCGTGGCATCAATACCTTCAAGCACTTCATGGCTTATAAGGGCGCGCTGATGGTGAACGATGACGAACTCTATGCGTCTTTTCAGCGCCTTGCCGAGCTGGGCGGGATCGCCTTGGTGCATGCCGAAAATGGCGATGTTGTTGCCGAACTCAGCGCCAAGCTGTTGGCTGAAGGAAACACCGGACCCGAGGCGCATGCCTATTCTCGCCCGCCACAGGTTGAAGGTGAGGCCACCAACCGCGCCATCATGATTGCCGATATGGCCGGCGTGCCGTTGTATGTAGTGCACACATCCTGCGAAGAGGCCCACGAGGCCATCCGCCGGGCCAAAATGCTGGGCAAGCGGGTGTGGGGCGAACCGCTGATCCAGCATCTGACGCTGGATGAAAGCGAGTACTTCCATCATGATTGGGACCACGCCGCCCGCCGGGTCATGAGTCCGCCATTCCGCAACAAGCAGCACCAGGACAGCCTGTGGGCCGGTCTGCAATCCGGTTCTCTGAGCGTTGTGGCCACCGATCACTGCGCCTTTACGACCGATCAGAAACGGAGTGGCGTGGGTGACTTTACCAAAATTCCGAATGGGACAGGCGGGCTTGAAGACCGGATGCCAATGCTATGGACGCACGGTGTGGGAACGGGTCGCCTGACGCCGAACGAATTCGTTGCTGTTACTTCAACAAATATCGCTAAGATATTGAACTGCTATCCGAAAAAGGGAGCTGTCCTTGTGGGGGCGGATGCCGACCTGGTTGTTTGGGACCCTGAGAAATCCAAAACGATCAGCGCTGACACGCAGCAATCTTCGATCGATTACAACGTGTTCGAAGGCAAGAATGTCAAAGGCTTGCCGCGCTTTACCCTGACCCGCGGGCAGGTTGCCGTGCATGATGGTGAGATCCGCACGCAGGAGGGCCACGGAGATTTTGTCGCGCGCGAACCTAACAGCCATGTCAACAAAGCCCTGAGCACCTGGAAAGAGCTGACCGCTCCGCGGCCGGTGGAACGGTCAGGCATCCCGGCAACGGGCGTTTGATCTGCAGGGGCCGCTCGACCGGCGGCCCGAACACCACTCTTTTCAAGGCAATGGAATGAATACTGAAAGCACAACGCAGCCCGTTATTGAGGCAAGGCAGCTGGACCTGACTTTCCAGACCAATGACGGGCCGATTCATGCGCTCAAGGACGTGAACCTGACCATCGATAAGGGCGAGTTTGTTAGCTTCATCGGGCCATCGGGATGCGGCAAGACCACGTTCCTGCGCTGTATCGCGGCCCTTGAGGCACCGACCGGAGGAACGCTGACCGTCAACGGCATGACCCCGGACGAAGCGCGGCGAAATCGGGCCTACGGGTATGTGTTTCAGGCAGCAGGACTGTATCCATGGCGCACCATTGCCAAGAACATCAAACTACCGCTTGAGATCATGGGATACTCGGCGGCAGAGCAGGACGAGCGTGTCAAGAACGTTCTAGAGCTCGTTGATCTTGAAGGATTTGGAGGGAAGTTCCCTTGGCAGTTGTCTGGTGGGATGCAGCAGCGCGCCAGCATCGCGCGTGCATTGGCTTTTGATGCCGATATTCTGCTGATGGATGAACCCTTCGGTGCTTTGGATGAGATCGTGCGCGATCATCTGAACGAGCAGTTACTGGCGCTTTGGGCCCGCACGGAAAAGACCATCGGGTTTGTGACGCACTCGATCCCCGAGGCCGTGTATCTCAGCACCAAGATTGTGGTCATGAGCCCGCGTCCGGGAAGGATTACGGATGTGATCGACAGTCCACTGCCCAAGGAACGGCCATTGGATATTCGGGACTCGCCGGAGTTCATCGAAGTAGCACACCGAGTCCGCGAAGGGCTACGGGCCGGGCACGGAGATGAAGTCTGATGCGACGTCTTAACTCTAAAAAGGCGAGGTCGTTATGAAGCAGATAATCGCCGTTTTGACAGTAATCGCCGCAATTGTCGTGCTCTGGTACGGGTCTTGCATCCCAATGAATATCAAAGGTGTGCTGACTGAATTGGAGCGCGCAGGTGCTGAGGTTCAACCGCCATCCGCCAAGGATCGACGGGACATGAACGAATTCGGCCTTGCGTGGAACAACGGTTTCGCCATTTCGTCCACGTGGGAACAGGACCGGCCCCGATTGCCTGCCCCGCACCAGGTTGGCATCGAGATGTGGGAAACGATCGCCAAAAAGAAGATAACTTCAAAACGGTCACTGATTTATCATGGCTGGGTCACCCTTAGCGCAACAATGCTGGGATTTGTCATCGGAACAGGGCTGGGAGTTCTGTTGGCGGTCGGAATCGTGCATAGCCGGGTCATGGACCTGTCCGTCATGCCGTGGGCCATCGTCAGTCAAACCATACCGATCATTGCTCTTGCACCGATGATCATCGTGGTTTTGTACTCGGTGGGCATTCAGGGGATCATTCCGAAGGCAATCATCTCGGCATACCTGAGTTTCTTCCCGGTCGTTGTCGGCATGGTCAAAGGGTTGCGTAGCCCGGATGCGATGCAATTAGACTTACTGCGCACCTATAATGCCAGCCGCTCACAAGGGTTCTGGAAACTGCGGCTGCCAGCGTCGATGCCGTATCTGTTTACGTCTCTGAAAATCGGTATCGCGGCGTCTTTGGTCGGCGCTATTGTCGGAGAGCTGCCGACCGGGGCGGTCGCCGGGCTGGGCGCGCGATTGTTGGCGGGCAGCTATTATGGTCAGACGGTGCAGATATGGTCGGCCTTGTTTGCTGCCGCAATTCTTGCGGCATGCCTTGTCGGACTACTTGGGCTCATTGAGCGTTCTGTCCTGACACGGATGGGGATGGCGCAATGATTATGGTTTCGTTTGCATTTGGGTTGTGGCTGCTTGGCTGGTGGCTGAACAGTCGATTGGCCAGTGGACCGCAAGCTGACACACGGTTGGTGCGGTTTCTGGCGCCGCTTATCTTTGGTCTGACCGTTATAGGAATATGGGAGTTGGTAGTACGCGGGCTCGAAGTCCCTTTGGTTATCTTACCTGCACCATCGCTCATTGCGGCGCGCTTTGCCGACAGTCTGCCGGTTCTTTGGGCCGATTTCGTGCAGACCATCATCAAAGGCGCGTTGAGCGGATATCTAATCGGCTGCGGCGCAGCTTTCCTGATGGCCATTGCAGTGGACCGCTGGGATTTTCTACGGCTTGGCCTTTTGCCTGTAGGAAACTTTGTGGCGGCGCTGCCAATTGTCGGAACAGCACCCATTCTGGTGATGTGGTTCGGGTTTGACTGGCATTCCAAGGCGGCCGTGGTTGTGGTGATGGTATTTTTCCCCATGCTGGTGAA
The DNA here is from genome assembly GCF_057221115.1 of Ruegeria sp. HKCCD6426. Taxonomy (NCBI): domain Bacteria; kingdom Pseudomonadati; phylum Pseudomonadota; class Alphaproteobacteria; order Rhodobacterales; family Roseobacteraceae; genus Ruegeria; species Ruegeria sp. HKCCD6426. The sequence continues at coordinate 191,066 of NZ_JBWVBF010000003.1, forward strand.
TACCGTGGCCGGATTGCGCGAGGCGACAGCGATGCAGCGTGACCTGATGGAGACCTACGCGGCGACCTATTGGCAGAGCTTTCTCAAACTGCGTCTACCCGCTGCGATGCCATTCATTTTCAACGGGTTAAAGATTTCTACCACTCTGGCGCTGATCGGCGCTATCGTGGCCGAGTTCTTTGGCTCGCCGACATTGGGTATGGGCTTTCGGATCTCGACCAGCGTCGGGCAATTGTCGCTCGATATGGTCTGGGCAGAAATTGTTGTGGCGGCGCTGGCAGGGACGGCGTTCTACGGCTTAGTCGCGATGATCGAAAAGGCGGTGACCTTCTGGCATCCGTCGCAGCGTGGATAGAAAAAAGGAATTCAACAGACCCCGGTAACGGGGCACAACAAGCAACTAGGAGAAATGAAGATGAACAAGCTACTCAGCGGGGCGGTTGTCGCCTTTAGCCTGGCAGCCAGCGCGGCGCTGGCAGCGGATGAGGTGACACTGCAATTGAAGTGGGTCACTCAGGCACAGTTTGCGGGTTACTACGTGGCCAAGGACAAAGGGTTCTATGAGGAAGAGGGGCTGGACGTTACCATTCTACCCGGTGGTCCTGACATCGCGCCGACGCAGGTCATTGCTGGTGGTGGTGCCGACGTGACTGTGGAATGGATGCCGGCCGCACTGGCCGCGCGCGAGAAAGGCTTGCCGCTGGTCAACATCGCGCAGCCGTTCAAAAGCTCGGGCATGATGTTGACCTGCTGGAAGGATGCCGGGATTTCCTCGCCCGAAGATCTAAAGAACCGCACATTGGGGGTCTGGTTCTTCGGTAATGAGTTCCCGTTCATGAGCTGGATGAGCCAGCTTGGCATCGACACCGGTGGCAAAGGTGAAAACGGCGTCGAAGTTCTGAAGCAAGGCTTTAACGTCGATCCATTGCTGCAACGTCAGGCCGATTGCATCAGCACCATGACCTACAACGAGTATTGGCAGGTCATCGATGCAGGTGTCAGCCCGGATGAACTGGTAACCTTCAAATATGAGGATCAGGGCGTCGCGACGCTGGAAGACGGTCTTTATGTGCTGGAAGAAAACCTGGGCGACGCTGCTTTTGTCGACAAGATGGAGCGTTTTGTTCGTGCTTCGATGAAAGGTTGGAAATACGCGGAAGAACATCCGGATGAGGCCGCCGATATCGTTTTGGAGAATGATGCAACAGGTGCCCAGACTGAAGAGCATCAAAAGCGCATGATGGGTGAGATCGCCAAGCTGACGGCAGGTTCGAACGGCGCGTTGGACCCCGCGGACTTTGAACGCACAGTTGGCACGTTGCTGGCTGGAGGTTCGGACCCGGTCATCACCAAGCAACCAGACGGTGCCTGGACTCACCAGATCACGGATGCTGCGCTGAACTGATTGCGGTACTTCTGTGTGATTAACAAAACGCGGCCCGGATGCGGGCCGCGTTTCTCGTTGTAGATGTCGGAAATGATCCTGTACTTGGATTGAAATCGGTTTAGTATTCTCCTGTAAATTATGGCATTTCACGCGAAATGCATAAATGATGGTGGAGAATGCAGGGATTTGCATCAGAATTCAGTTCGGCATTGGCTCTGATCCTGAGTGGCGATTCAGACCTGTGGGCAATTGTGCTGCTATCACTGGAAGTTTCTATCTTTGCAGTCCTGATTTCGGCTGCGATTGGGATGCCTGTTGGTGCAGCTCTGGCGGTCGCCCGGTTTCCGGGGCGCCGGATTTTGATCGTTTTGATGAATGCATTGATGGGCTTCCCCCCGGTGGTTGTTGGCTTATTGGTTTATTTGATGCTGTCCCGCTCTGGTCCGCTGGGTGTGCTGGAGCTGCTTTATACGCCCACAGCGATGATCATCGCACAGGTCGTGCTGGTAACTCCGATCATCGCCGCCCTGACGCGGCAGGTGGTTGAGCTGCTTGCCGAAGAGTATGCAGAGCAGTTGCGGTCATTGGGCGTGTCCCGTCTGGCCTCCGTGCCGGTGCTGCTGTGGGACGCACGGTTGGCGCTGGTGACGGCTTTGCTGGCTGGCTTCGGGCGCGCCATTGCCGAGGTCGGCGCGGTGATCATCGTCGGCGGCAATATCAATCACGTCACACGTGTCATGACCACGACCATTGCGCTGGAAACGTCGAAGGGCAATCTGGCTTTGGCACTTGCGCTGGGAGCCATCCTGATCGGTATCGCCATTGCCGTGAACGCAATGGTCAGCAGTCTGAGCCTACGCGCCGAACAAGAAGGGCTGCGCCATGCGTGATCTGGTAACAGGGGTGTCAGACAGGCTTGAGGTGCAAGGACTGCGAATTGCGCGTAAGGGTAAAACTCTGCTGGACGTGCAAAAGCTGATGCTGGATGGACCCGGACCCACGTTGATACTGGGTCCGAACGGATCGGGCAAAAGCCTTTTGCTGCGGTGCCTGCATGGCCTGATCTCGCCAGACCGGGGGAGAATTCTCCAGAGCGGCGCTCAATTGAACGCAGAACACAAGGCACAGCAGGCCATGGTGTTCCAAAGCCCGGTGTTGTTGCGTCGGTCCGTTGCCGCAAATCTGGATTTTGTTCTGAAACGTCAGGGACAGCCTCGCGCGGTCCGCAAATTGCAGATCACCCAGTTGTTGTCCGAAGGCGGATTGGACGACAAGGCACGGCAAGCAGCGCGTTCCTTGTCTGGGGGTGAGGCCCAGCGGCTTGCCATTCTACGTGCTTTGGCAACCGGGCCAGAGACTTTGTTTCTGGACGAACCAACAAGCGCACTGGACCCGAGTGCGACGCAAAAGATCGAGGACATGATACTGCGTGCGTCTGAACGAGGCGTACGCGTTGTGATGGTGACGCATGATATCGGGCAAGCCCGCCGTCTGGCGGCCGATGTGGTGATGATGCAGGGCGGCCAAGTGGTTGAACACGGTGCGGCCCTTCAGGTGCTGGAGAAACCGACAAGCCCCGCTGCACGCCGATATCTGGCCGGCGGGCTGGTCACGTAGTTTAAAAGAAAACGGAGAAATCGATGTTCCGCGCAATTTTCAGCGCTGTTTTGATCGCGCTTGGCTTGGCTCCCGCGCAGGCTGCGGCCGAAGAGCCGTTTCTCGTGGTGCAATCGACCACCTCGACCCAGAATTCCGGTCTGCTGGACTACATCTTGCCCGGGTTCGAGGCCGAGACCGGAATAGATGTCCGCGTGGTCGCTGTGGGCACAGGGCAGGCGATCCGAAATGCGATCAACGGGGACGGGGATGTCCTGTTAGTCCATGCCAAACCGGCCGAAGAGCAGTTCGTGGCCGATGGATGGGGGGTTGAGCGTTTTGACGTGATGTACAACGATTTTGTCCTTGTCGGCCCTATGTCTGACCCGGCCAAAATCAAAGGTGGCAACAACATCGTCGCTGCACTGACAGCTATTGCGCAATCTGAGGCTCCTTTTGCCTCGCGCGGGGATGACAGCGGGACCCATAAAGCCGAGATGCAACACTGGGCCAGTGCCGGTGTTGATCCGACCGGTGCGTCCGGTGCGTGGTACCGCGAGACTGGGTCTGGCATGGGCGCAACACTTAACGTGGCGAGCGGAATGGACGCCTACGTGCTGACCGATCGAGCAACATGGCTGTCATTTGGAAACAGAGGGGACTTGGGTGTTTTGGTCGAGGGTGACCCGCGCCTGTTCAATCAATACGGAGTGATCCTTGTTAACCCCAAAAAAAACCCTGGTGTCCGTGCCGCAGCGGGGCAGCGGTTCATCGACTGGTTGACCGGGCCAGACGGTCAAGACGCAATTGCGTCTTACAGCCTTGACGGGGCGCAGCTTTTTTTCCCGAATGCACGGTGATTGGGCCCGCCGCCCGCGCCTGCGGCCGGGATGTTTGGGCGGGGATGAAGCCTATCAGCCGCTTGCACCGCTGTGATGGATTTTGCCCATCTTGGTGATGTCGTACCCACCAAGTTCTGCCGCGCGGGTTGAGAAACGGTCGCTTTGCAAAAACTTCAGGAGCTTTTGCATCGGCGGATCAAAATACGCGCGGCGCCAGATGGCCAGGTCCAGCCTTTCGGTGTGTGTGGGGACAAAGCTCAGACCGTGAAACCGGGCGAGGGCGCCAAGACCGAAACCGGCTTCGGCCTTGCTGTCGCGCAGGGCGGTGGCGAGCTCTTCTTCCGTGCGGGCGCAATCGGGAAGGGCGGCCAGATCAGCGCGGTCCAACCCGTTCGCGGCAAGTTGAGCGTCGAAAAGGTGCTGGCTGGCGGCACTGTCCTGTCGCAAGATGACACGGCGCCCCTTGAGGTCCTGAAACCCTGAAATGCCAACAGTGTTGGGGGCCAGCAACAGGCCTCGTTGACGTTGCGCGACTTCAACCAAAACAACGGGCGCCTCACCAAGTGTTTCTCGCAAGGATTGCGCATTGAAACCGTTGTCTTCGTGGATGTGCAGCACAGCCGCCTGAGCATCGCGAACCTTCAGCCGTTCAAGCCCGTCAAACGAGCCGTCATAATAGGTTGCCAGCCCCGATCCGCTTTCGCGCAATGCCCAGTCCAGTAACGGATCGTGGCTGCCTGCAACAATCGGCGGCAATGGTGGCTCGGCGACCTGCGGGCCGGATCGGGACGCGTTGAGCCAGGCAACGATTTCGGCTTTGGGAAAAAGCAGTTTACCCATGGCCCGAACGCAGGGGATTTCACCCGAGGAGGCGAGGTCATAAGCTTTCCGCTCGCCGATGCGCAGCAGATCGGCCAGCTCGCGGGTGGTCAGGTACTGGGGCATTCAGTCGAGACGCACAGCCGAACTCGTGCCCGCGTCTGCTGCACTGAACCCGATCTGGTTCAGCACAAAGGGGGCTGCGAAGGTTATGACGACCATCGCTGCGACGGCGGCAAGAAAGGCTTTCATAGTTTCCTCCGGCTCAGTTCTCGGGCGCCGTGGCGCGGCGCAGAAAGGTGATCAGATCGGTTCGGTCCTGTGGTCCCGTTATCCGTTGCATCGGCATCTTGGACCCCGGAATGTAGTGATCCGGTCCTTCATCGAACAGAGCGTTTATCGTGTCTTCATCCCAAATGATATCAGAGTCTTGCAGGATGTCCGAGTATAAATATCCCGGCACAGACCCCGCTTGCCGCCCGAAGACACCGTGCAGGGTAGGACCAGCGCGCCTCTGTCCTTCGGGTGTCAGGCTATGGCAGATCGAGCACTTCCGCGCGAATTGCCGTTCACCGTTCCCCATCTCTTCAGGCTGCTTCAGGAAATCCGGTTGGGTTGATGCCATCTTCGTATGATCCCCCAGCGAAGCAACGGGCCAGCTGTACATCGCCTCATCCAGCCCTCCGGCATGAATGTTTTGACCATCATTGGAAAACGCCAGCGCCCAGACAGGCCCTCGCAGCGTTGCACGAAAATCCTGTGCAATGCGCCAGTCTGCCGTGTCGATCACCATGATAAAGCCCTGTCCGTCGCCGACAGCCAACATCCGTCGGTCCGGGCTAAGAGCCAAAGCAAGGATGGGACGGCGCCCGAGGGTAAAGTCGCGTTCTTCACCGGTAGTCAGATCGCGAATACGGGTAACGCCGTCGACCGCACCATAGGCGATCCAGTTGTCCTGCGTGTTTAGGATCAGTTCGTTGATGCCAAAACCATGTTCGACCAATCGTTCTCGCTCTTGGCCCGCAACTGTGTCCCAAAGACGCAATGTCCCGTCCATGCCAGCCGAATAAAGCTGCGACCCATCCTGAGAGAAGACAACTGCATTCACGCCACTGCCGGTTGGGCCAAGTGTTTTCGTCTCGGACCCGTCGACGGGCCAAATTCCGATGGTCCCGTCCCAGCTGGCTGTAGCGACATGAGACTTGGACGCAGCGATTTCGACGATTTTGCCCGCGTGCTGTCCAACGACCTGTCCGCCGGGCCAGCGCCTTAAGGTGAAATCGTCACCGGCCGAGTAAATCGCGGTTCCGTTGAAAACGACCGTGTTGACGGCAGCCTCATGCCCTTCAAGCCATTTGGGTTGGCGTCCTGACCACAGGCCGACCGAATTGTCGAAACTGGCCGTTGCAATTCGCCCATCTGAAGACGTGGCGATCCCCATGATGGGGCCCCCATGACCCTTCAGCGTATAGAATTCGGCATACGCCGGAAGAGGCAGCAACGCCAGGACACACAGCAGATTGCGCATCTATTCAGCGGGCGAAGCCGCACCCTTGCTGGCTTCGTTTTCCTGCACCTCTTCCAACCAAAGCGAATGGTGCTCACGGGCCCATTGCTCTTCCACCTCGCCGGTGCCCATAGCGTCGAATGCACCTTCCATTCCGATCGAGCCGAGATAGATATGGGCCAGAATGATCGCGATGAAGACATAGGCGATCATGACATGCCAAACTTGAGCATATTGCATCTCTTCCTGCGGTGACATCTGCACCGGAAGGTCCAATCCCATCATTTGCGGCAGGCCGGTTGCATTGGCAATCTCAAAAGTTTTTGCGAACAGAGGCATCTCGAACGGGAAAAGCAGCGACAAGCCAGACAGGCTGATCGAAACACCCAGCACGATGCATGCCCAGAAGATGATTTTTTGACCTGCGTTGAATTTCTTGGCCGGAGGGTGACTGTCCTTTGTGAACAAACCGCCTCCTGCCGCCAGCCATCTGAGGTCAGTGCGGTTGGGAATGTTGTGGGCGATCCAGGTCACGGTGACGATCACAAGCCCCAGCATGAATGACCAGGCAAGGTTATTGTGCATCCATTTGCAGCCCTGTGCGATGGCGGCGAATCCTTCTTTGCCGAAAATCGGGATCAGGAAGTCGCGACCATAAAGAGTTAGCAGACCGGTGAGACCCAGGATCAGGAAAGATCCGGCAAACAGCCAGTGACCAAACCGTTCGAAGCCGGAAAAACGGGTGACGGTTCGTCCTGTCTTTTCCCCGTCGATCCGGATTTTCCCTCGGATCAGGAAGAAGAGCAGCAGAACAACAAGCATTCCACCCAAAATATAGGTGCCATATACGCGTAGTGGGCCGGTACGGAAGTTTAACCACCAAATGCCACCGTCCTGAATCAAGACACCCGCCGCAGGCCCTTTGGACGAGACAGTGACATCTGCCGAGCCGTAACGCAGGGCGCGATACACGTCGCTGTCCGAGGCGACGCCACGCGTTCCAAGCTGCCCCAAAAGACCCTCTGCGTTGCTTTGACCCGTATTCCCGGATCGATAACTGTTGTCGACTTTTTCGCCGCGTTGCCGGGCCAATATGTCTTCCAGAGTTGTCGCGCCGCCCGTGGCGCTGCGGTCAGGTTCCGAAACAACCTCGGTGTTTTCCTGAGCCCAAGCAAAACTGGCGAGGAAAAGTGGTATCAGCAGCAATTGGATCAGGCGCATCTGTTATAACTCCTGTGTCATCCGGGATTAACGGTCAAAACCACCAACTTGTTCGTGAAAGACAGCGCCAACCGGAGTGAGGGTTGCGCGTAGATCGTCACTCACCGGGCCGTAGACGTCCAGTTGAGTAGGCGTCAAAATGGAGAGGAACCGCTCGGCAAAATTCGCCCCAAAGTTCTGCATATGGATCATGGCGTCACCGGAGCTGGCATAACGTTCAAAGATGTGTACGGCAGACCCACTGCGATGCCATTCATAAGATTTAGCACCGCTTTCATCCAACGTCGCGGCGACCATTTCTGCCATGAGCGTATTAAAGGCCGCGTCCTGATCAGCGTGCAGCTCAAGTTTTAGCGTCCAATAAATATCTTCAGTCATGAAATGCTCCGCGCGGGTAGGTCATGCCAGTTTAGTTCGGCAGCAAATGTCTGACCGAACAGAGACAGCCCCGGGGAAGATCACGGGGCTGTCTTATTTCAGACGGTGTTAACCGTCTTTCTGGTCGTAGGCCGTACCCCAACCCCAGGCGCCGGAACCAAATCCACGCGCCACGACGCGTTCCCGGTAAATGGCGGACACCACGTCGCCGTTACCGGCAAGCAGGGCTTTGGTCGAACACATTTCGGCGCAGATGGGCAGTTTGCCCTCGGCGATCCGGTTGCGACCATATTTGGAGAACTCTGCGTTCGAGTGGTTCTCTTCGGGGCCGCCGGCGCAGAAAGTACATTTGTCCATCTTGCCGCGCGATCCGAAGTTGCCAGCCTGCGGATACTGCGGCGCGCCGAACGGGCACGCATAGAAGCAATAGCCACAACCAATGCACAGGTCCTTGGAGTGCAGGACGATCCCTTCTTCATTCTGATAGAAGCAATCGACCGGGCACACCGCCATGCAAGGCGCATCCGAACAATGCATGCAGGCCACCGAAATCGAGCGTTCGCCCGGGTTGCCGTCATTGATCGTCACCACCCTGCGGCGGTTGATGCCCCACGGGACCTCGTGCTCGTTCTTGCACGCGGTGACGCAGGCGTTGCACTCGATGCAGCGTTCAGCGTCGCAGAGAAACTTTGCTCTAGCCATTAATCGTCCTCCTTACGCTGCCGAGATTTTGCAGAGAGTACACTTGGTCTCCTGCATCTGGGTCACTGAATCATAGCCATAGGTCTGGGCCGTGTTCGAACTTTCACCCAACACATAAGGATCAGCTCCGGCAGGGTATTTGTGCCGCAGATCCTCGCCCTGGAAATGGCCGCCAAAGTGGAATGGCATAAAGGCCACTCCGGCACCGACCCTGTTGGTCAGCATCGCCATTACCTTGACCTTTCCGCCCTCGGGACCTTCGACCCAAACCTGTGACCCGTCACGAATACCAAGATTGTTGGCATCACGCGGGTTGATCTCGACGAACATGTCCTGCTGAAGCTCGGCAAGCCACGGGTTAGACCGTGTTTCTTCGCCGCCGCCCTCGTACTCGACCAGACGACCTGACGTGAGGATTATTGGGTAATCCTTTGAAAAGTCATTCTTTTGGATCGAAGCATAAAGGGTGGGCAGACGATAGGCTTGACGGTCCTCATAAGTCGGATAATCCTCGACCAAATCGCGCCGCGGTGTATAGAGCGGTTCGCGATGGATCGGGATCGGGTCCGGGAAAGTCCAGACAACCGTCCGCGCCTTAGCATTGCCAAACGGCGCGCAGCCATGGGCAATAGCAACCCTCTGGATGCCGCCTGACAGGTCGGTTTTCCAGTTGGTCTTTTCAGCAGCCACAGCGTCGATTGCCGCACGCTCTTCGGCGGTCAGGTCGCCATCCCAGCCGAGATCCATCAGCATTTGCATGGTAAACTCAGGATAGCCGTCCTGAATTTCCGAGCCGACGCTATAGACACCTTCGGCCAGCAGGTTCTGCCCGTCCCGTTCCACGCCAAAACGGGCGCGGAAGGTCAGGCCGCCTTCGGCAACAGGCTTGGACATGTCATAGAGATTCGGTGTCCCCGGATGACCCATTTCCGCCGTACCCCAGCAGGGCCAAGGCAGACCGTAGTACTCACCATCGTTCGGACCGCCAATAGCTTGCAGCGTCGTTCTGTCGAACATGTGCTGGTTGGCCATGTGGCTTTTCAAACGTTCCGGAGACTGACCAGTGTAGCCGATCGTCCAGAGGCCCGAGTTGAACTCACGCGTTATGCTTTCAACATTCGGGGTTTCCGGGTCTTCCATCTCGATATTGCGGAAGAACCGATCCGCCCAGCCGAATTTGTTGGCGAACTTGGCCATGATGACCTCATCCGGCAGGCTTTCGAACAGCGGATCAACCACTTTGTCACGCCACTGCAACGACCGGTTCGACGCCGTGACAGAACCACGGGTTTCGAACTGCGTACAGGCTGGCAACAAGTAAACGCCATCGGTTCGGTCATGCAGAACGGCGGAAACGGTGGGGTATGGGTCGATCACGACCAGCATGTCCAGCTTCTCCATCGCCGTCTTCATCTCCGGACCCCGCGTTTGCGAGTTCGGCGCGTGGCCCCACAGAACCATGGCGCGGACATTGTTGTCCTGATCCATGTTCTCGGGGTCTTCCAGAACACCGTCGATCCAGCGGGATACAGGGATGCCACGTTCATTCTGCAGCGGCTTGTCCTTGCCTTCCTTGTCCTTGATCGTGGCGAACTGACCGGCAAGCCATTCGGGTTCTTCACCCCAGACACGCGCCCAGTGACCCCAGGCACCTTTCGACAAACCATAGTAGCCGGGCAGGGTGTGGGACAGAACACCAAGGTCCGTCGCGCCTTGTACATTGTCGTGGCCGCGGAAGATGTTGGTGCCGCCACCCGAGGTGCCCATGTTGCCCAGTGCAAGCTGCAGCACGCAGTAGGCGCGGGTGTTGTTGTTGCCGTTTGTGTGCTGCGTTCCGCCCATACACCAGATCACCGTGCCGGGACGGTTGTTGGCCATGGTGCGCGCAACGCGGCGCAGTTGCGATCCGGGCGTGCCGGTGACGCGTTCGACTTCATCCGGGTTCCATTTCCGAACTTCATCCCGGATCTGGTCCATGCCCCAAACACGGGTGCGGATGAATTCTTTGTCCTCCCAACCGTTGTCGAAGATGTGCCACAGGATACCCCAGATCAGAGCGACGTCTGTTCCGGGGCGGAAGCGGACATATTCATCCGCATGCGCCGCTGTGCGCGTGAAGCGCGGGTCGCAGACGATCAGCGGGGCATTGTTCTGCTCTTTCGCGCGCAGGACGTGCAACAGCGACACGGGGTGCGCCTCGGCCGGGTTGCCGCCGATGATGAAGATGGCCCGGGAATTGTGGATGTCGTTGTACGAATTGGTCATGGCGCCGTAGCCCCATGTGTTCGCAACGCCCGCAACCGTGGTCGAGTGGCAGATACGGGCCTGATGATCCACGTTGTTCGTGCCCCAGTAGGCAGCGAATTTACGGAACAGATAGGCCTGTTCGTTGTTGTGCTTGGCCGAGCCCAACCAATAGACGCTGTCTGGACCGGATTCCTCACGGATGCTCATCATGCCGTCGCCGATCTCGTCGATCGCCTGTTCCCAGCTGATGCGCTTCCACTCGCCACCTTCCTTTTTCATCGGATACTTGAGGCGGCGCTCGCCATGGGCATGTTCGCGAACAGCAGCCCCTTTGGCGCAGTGTGCACCCAGATTGAACGGGCTGTCCCAACCGGGTTCTTGCCCGATCCAGACGCCGTTCTGTACTTCGGCAATCACTGTGCAGCCAACCGAACAATGAGTGCATATAGATTTGATATTTTCGACGGCCTGATTGGCCGCTGTCTGGGCGCTGGCGGGCGTCACGGTTCCACCCGTGGCGCTGATCGCGGCGAGGCCGCCGATCGTCAGGCCCGATCCACGCAGGAACGCGCGGCGATCGACGGTTTTTTCGCCGACCTGGGACAGGATACTTGTCCGCTGGGGGCGTCTCGCAACCCCGTTGGTCTTTTTCCTAAGCATTTCTTTCCTCCCTTGCTGGCCATGTAACCCATGGCTGGCTTGGTACTGCTGATGCCGACATCAGGGCCAATCGCAACCGTCAGTCGGAGGCGACGACGTCCGGTTCAGAACCGGGCGCTGTCCAGATAGGCGCGGGTATGCGCAGTGTCCTGAATGCGGGTTTCGTCCGTCGGCAGCTCGGCTGCCTCGGCTTTCCCGGTCAGGCTGGCAGCGGCAACGGCAGCTGGTGCTGCGGTTCCGGCCAGTTTGAGGAAGTCGCGGCGCGTGGCGCCTTCTTCCTTGGTCTTGCTCATGGGGTCCTCCTCTCCCATTTGCGATCTAGCGCCTTTACTGGCGCTGGCGAGTGGCGGATCAAGCCGCCGTCATTCGGAATGCCTCTCGCTCAATCTCCATGAACACACGACCGGCCGTACCGACCGACGCATAGAGGACCGAGTTTTCAGCGGCTTCCAAATCCGAATAGAAATGCGCGGCCCAGGGGCCGATATGTTTGTTCCAGAATGTCTTTTGTTCGTCCAATGAGGCAGGCGCGCCAAAGCGACCGATGATCATCCCCGCCATCATCTCCATCAGCGAGGCGATGTTGTCTTCGGGTTCGAACACGTTCTGCGCCCGCGTAATCCCGCGGACGGCCATGTCATTGCGCAACTGCGCCAAAGGCTTTTCGTTCAGGAACCCTGTCAGATAAAAACTGGCGTAAGGCAGCAATTCGCCGCGACCCAACCCAATGAACAATGCATTGAATTCCCGCTCGGCCGCCGCCGGCTTGGTTACCTTGGCGACGCGAGACATCGCCTGGATCGCCTGACCCAGTTCGCTGTCGTCTCCGGTTAGACTTGAAACCTGTTCCAGAAGCATCTGATCCGGAGGGACTGCCAACAGAAGCCCGAGAAAGTTATAGAAATCCGCGCGCAGGCGATCTTCGGCCGAAACATCCAGATGTTGCGCGTTGTTTGCGGTCATTGGGTTATCCTTCAAATTCAAATTTCATGCGGCGCGGGGCATAGGGATAATCGACTTCTTCAGCCTCTTCGGTTTCGGCATATAGAACCGGTTCCTCGACCGGCTCCCCCATTGGCTCAGGATTTGGCTCGGGTTCCGGGACTTCGACCTCAGCCTCGGGTTCGTCTTCAACTGCTTCTGCCGCCAATGTCTCGACATGGGCCAACATGCCTTTGCCCACCTGATAGGCAGTCTGGATGTTCTCGAGCACGCAGGCCGCGTCCGTATAATCCTCACCGTAATCAACCAGACCATCCACATTGGCCAGAACCGGGTTCAGTCGCCACAGCCGGCGCAAAGCGCGGCGGCGAAGACGGTCGGGAACGGCTTTTGCCATGAACGCCGAAACATCGTCGCCCGTTTGCAGGTGGTCCGGGTCCGGCAGGTTCAATTCAGCGAGAATCTCAATGTCGCTCTTTTCTTCAAGTTCAGCTTGGTGAGCGGCCAATGTCTGGGCTTCGACGGCCTCGCTTTCAGCCTCAGTTTCAGCCCGCACAGCGGCCTTGCGACGAGACCAGAAATCGCGGGCTTCGGTCATTGTACAACCCTCCGCGGCGCTCGGTAGACGTCCGAGGCTTGACGAATGCGGGCGTCGCCCCGGCCGTCTTCGACCAGATCGATCCGTTTTTTGTCACGGCGACGCTTTACAAAGACCTCGTCGCGATGATGCTGCAAGGTGAAATCCCGCACCCATGCGATCAGCCCATCACTCATCGGGATTTTCTCGACGATCTCTTCACCGGTATCGGCGTAATCCTGACCTTCAAAGGGAGAGGCCGTGACCAGAACGGCGTTCAGCGGGCTATCCCCATCCAACTCGTCCCGCAGGACCAGATAGAGTGACGGCTGTCCGTCCGACAGGTTCACCATATAGCTTTCGGTTTCGTCTGCCCAAAGAGTAAGGGGCAGGGTGGCCGCATGGTATTCCACGGCCTCACCCTCGCGGCGCAGTTCCTGCCAGTTCGCGGGACCCGCGCCGGGTAACGCAGCGACGGCACGCCAACTCCACTTCGCCCAGCGAGTAACCCCGGGCGTTTTGCGCACAACAACACCAACCGGCATTTCGATTTGACTTGCGGCCTTGGCCACGCTTCCTCCCCGAAAAGGCTCTCCCCTGCCTTCTCTTAGATGTACTATGGTACACAAAACGACTGCGTGCCAAGTCTGCATCGAGCGCAAAGGTCGCTATCACAGATTATTTATTCGTTTTTGAGCGCTGAACCGGCGAGCAGATTGGACCGTGATGAAAATTAGTGCACAAATATTGGTTTCTTTGATCCCGCCGCATTGTCACCATCAGGTTTAGGTCTAAGCTGCTTGCAATGGGAACGTGTGTGGGGAGAAAAATGGCGACCAAGATTTTGCTATGCGACTGCGCGGGGTCGCAATCGCTGAACCCCGATGAGATTTCCACGGCCTGTGAAACGGCTTGCTCCAAAGTTCATACTGCACTGTGCACACGCGAGTTGGAGGCGGCGGCGAAACTGTTGCAGCCGGGTGAGCCAATAGTGATCGCCTGCGGGCAAGAGACCCAGGTTTTTAGCGAACTGGCGGAAGAGCTGGGTGTTGACCAGCCCGGATTTGTCGATCTTCGGGATCGGGCGGGATGGTCCGATCAGGGCCATGAGGCAACGCCAAAGATGGCGGCCCTTGCTGCCGAGGCGCTACTGCCTCAGCCCGAAACCCCCAGTGTTGATGTCATCAGCGAGGGGACATGTTGCGTCATCGGCCCCGGTGACGTTGCCTTTGACTTGGCTGAACTTCTTTCCGAGAATCTGGCTGTCACGGTTCTGGTTACGGATGCAGCGGAACCGCTTAGCCGCGCATTTGATGTGGTTCGTGGTCGACTAAGTGGTCTGACCGGTGCTCTGGGCGGCTTCACCCTGCGTCTAGATCAGGTTCAGCAGTTGGAGCCCGGCGGGCGCGGTGCTTTTGGGTGGAGCGCTCCGCGGGATGGGGCCACTTCGCGTTGTGACATCGTCGTCGATCTGACAGGGGACACGCCTCTGGTCGCAGCACCAGAGAAACGCGAAGGCTACCTGCGGGCGGATCCTCGTGATGCGGTTGCCGTGGCCAAGCTGGCTCTTGAAATTGCGCAACATGTCGGCACCTTTGAAAAACCGCTTTATGTGCGGCTGGACGAAGCGCTCTGTGCCCATTCTCGGGCCGAGCAGGTGGGATGCTCAAATTGTCTGAACGTCTGTCCCACAGGAGCGATCACACCTGCGGGTGAGCATGTTGCTGTCGACCCAATGATCTGCGCGGGATGTGGTGAATGTGCGGCCCTTTGCCCCTCGACCGCGATTACCTATGAAGACCCGCCGGTGTCGGCGCTGCTGGCACGGATGCATATTCTGGCCCGTACCTATCGCCGTGCTGGCGGCACGGCGCCGCGGCTTTTGGTGCACGACGGCCACGGGGCGCAGATGATCCGACTTGCCGCCCGATTTGGCCGGGGTCTGCCTGCAGATGTCATTCCGCTGGAACTTAATGGCGTGTCCGGGGTCGGACATGCGGAAATGCTGGCAGGTCTGGCGCATGGATTTGCGCGTGTGGATGTTCTGCTGTCCCCCAAAACCGAACGCGATGCGCTGGATCGGGAACTGCCGCTGGCGCAAGCTATTGCCGGACAGGCGGTGTTGGGCTTGATCGATGTTGCGGACCCTGACGCCCTTTCGGATATCCTGTACGGGCAAGAGGTTCTCACGTCCTTGACCGATCCGGTCCTGCCGCTGGGTAACCGGAGACAGATCGCGAGGCTATCCGCACAGGCTCTTAACCCCGGGACGGAGGTGCCATTGCCTTTGCCCGAAGGTGCTCCTTATGGCGCGATTGCCGTGAATACGGATACCTGCACCCTGTGTCTCAGTTGTGTGTCCCTGTGCCCTTCGGGCGCATTGGCCGACAACCCGGACAAGCCTCAGTTGAATTTTCAACAGGACGCCTGCCTGCAATGCGGGCTCTGCCGTACGATCTGTCCGGAAAAGGCCATTACACTGGTGCCGCAACTGGATCTCAGTGATGCCGCTCTGTCTCAGCGGGTTCTGAACGAGGAAGAACCGTTTGCCTGTATCGAATGTGGCGCTTTGTTCGGTGTGAAATCAACCGTCGAACGGGTTATGGAAAAACTCTCGGGCACGCATCCGATGTTTGCCACTTCGGAACAGGCCCGGATGATCCAGATGTGCGATAATTGCCGGGTTAATGCGCAGTTCCACAGTCAGGACAATCCATTCACGTCGAAACCCAGGCCGCCTGTTGTGACCACCGAGGATTACTTCTCAAAGCGCAAGGATCACTGAAATTGAAGTGGGGCGCCCAGATCGGCGGCGCTGAGGGCAGCGACAAAGGCCACAATTGCCTCGAGATCGCCCATGGTCATCTCGACCGGATGAATCGGAGATGGGCGTTCCTTGGAGAATGGAGGGGTGACGTCCTGGATCTGTGTGAAAGCGGGATGGGGGTTCAAAGCAAAGAACGCCTGAAATCGCTCGGACCAGTCCGGCAGCGCGCGCAGGACGGAAAAAGACGGTGTCGAACCCAAACCGTTCATCCTGTTCTGTGGGCCGATGACATGACATCTGCCGCAATGGGTCATCGACAATTCCTGTCCCAGACTGACATCGCCTTCAACGGTTTGTTCATCCTCGACAGAAGCGACCTCAAATCTGGCGCTGAACGGCGCACCCTGCGAAGGGGCAAAGCTTTCGACTGTGCGCTTACCGATATCGGACAACAACCAGTCCCGGAAACGGATCTGGCGGGCATTGTCGTTGGTGCGCAAATGGTAGGTGACTCCGTCACGGGCAAAGACCGGATCGCCGGGTGGCGCAGGGGACAATGACATTTCACCATTTTCTTCCGCGACAACGCGTATCCCGGTCTTGAGAGAGAAGCGCGGAAGGATATGTTGCAATAGGCCAGAGGCCGAAACCTCATCCGGGGCCGCAAGGCCAAGCGCCTCCTGCGACAAGGAAGGGCTGGCAGAGAGCGTCAGGCTCAGGCACAAGAGAACAAAGCGCATGGCCCAGCCTAACGGCCCACGGGCAAATGCGTCAAATAAGCAGAATGAGACGGAGATACATGCAATGAGCGGCGACTGCTTTTTGTCGATACGCAAAGCGCGCACCACGGTGCAGATCAAGGGGAATGACGCATGAGCATCCGTGATGCGGTTCTGGCGAACCTGAAAAAGATCACCGACCCGGTTTCCGGTCAGGACATTGTCAGCGCGGGGATTGTGCGCGCGCTGAACGTCGAAGGCGACACTGTGCGCTTTGTGCTGGAGATCGATCCTAAACAGGCCGAGCGTATGGAGCCGGTGCGTGCCACTGCCGAGCAGGCGGCGCAGATGGTGGACGGTGTGGCCAATGTCTCGGCTATGTTGACCGCGCATTCCGACAAGGCTCCGCCTGATCTGAAGCCGAAACCCAAGCCGTCACAAACCGGACCCCAGGCTGTGCCCGGTGTGGACAGGATTATTGCTGTTGCCTCGGGCAAAGGTGGGGTGGGCAAGTCCACGGTCTCCGCCAACCTCGCCTGTGCGCTGGCGGCTGAAGGGCGGCGCGTGGGCCTGCTGGATGCGGATGTTTACGGACCGTCGCAGCCACGGATGTTGGGTGTCTCGGGCCGTCCGGCCAGCCCAGATGGAAAGACTATTCTGCCGTTGCGCAATCACGGCGTGACGATGATGTCGATGGGGCTGATGACCAATGAAGGGCAGGCTGTTGTCTGGCGCGGTCCGATGTTGATGGGTGCGCTGCAGCAGATGATGAGTCAGGTGCAATGGGGCGCGTTGGACGTGCTGATCGTCGACTTGCCGCCCGGCACCGGTGATGTGCAACTGACGCTGAGCCAGAAGTTCAAAGTAGACGGTGCTATTGTCGTTTCGACCCCTCAGGACGTGGCGCTGATCGATGCCCGCAAGGGGATCGATATGTTCAATCAGCTCAAGACGCCGATCGTCGGGATGATCGAGAACATGTCCACCCATATCTGTTCAAACTGCGGGCATGAGGAACACGTGTTCGGTCATGGCGGTGTAAAGTCCGAAGCCGAGGCGCTGGGCGTTCCACTGCTGGGGGAAATCCCGTTGCATCTGGATATCCGGGTGGCGGCGGATGGCGGCGCCCCCATCGTCGTCAGCAAACCCGACACTCCGCAGGCCGATGCTTTCCGCAAGATCGCCCGTGACATGATTGCCAAGGGCAACGCATGAGTGAACCGGTCTTTCCCCCTCTGCTGACGGGCCATCCGGTGCAGGGTGTGGAGGATCCGTTTGAACGGGCCCAGGCAATGGCCGCGCTGGGCTGTGAGTCCGGCGCTGTCGTCTACAACATTCAGGCCGACCGTCTGAGGGTTGCAATTGTCTTTGCCCCTGAGGTCGCCTTGGCTGACGCCATGGCGATGTTGCCGCTGTGTGCTTTGGGCTTTCAGAATGCGTTGGGCGCACTCGCCCCGCCTGAAGTGGCTGTGCATCTGGGATGGGACGGGTTGATTTGTGTGAACGGAGCGCGCTGCGGCCAGTTTCGCGCTGCCTCCTCTGACTGTGAACCGGGTGAAGCACCCGATTGGCTGGTGATCGGCTGGGAACTGGCGCTGCTGCAAACAGGCGATGCACCGGGTAAGACACCGGATGTGACAGCTTTGTATGATGAGGGATGCGCTGAGGTGTCTTCCACGCAGCTGATCGAAAGCTGGTCACGCCACATGCTGACTTGGCTCAACCGCTGGCAGGAGGATGGCAATGCGCCTCTGCATTCCGAGTGGATGGGTCTGCTGCGCGGCGTTGGCGAGCCGATTGACGGGCGGGGTGTGTTTCTGGGAACAGACGAACGGTTTGGAATGTTGATCCGTGACGGTGCGGACACCCATCTGCGCCCCCTAACGGATTTGCTGGAGGACACAAGATGAAGCTCGCACGAGCCATTCACTTCGACGAAAGCGATATGAACGTCTTTCATGTCCCGGCTCGCACCGGCGAATGGTGCATCTCGGGTGGGTTCGAGTTTTCCAACTGGGGTGAGGGTGATCTTGAAGGCAAGGCGCGGCAGGCCTTTGCCAATGGGTGGCTGGGATTGGAAACCTTTGGTCGTGTAACCTTTGTGGCGGTGACGCAGATCGAATCCGCTGAGCAAGAACAGATCACTCAGAATCTGGCTGAACATTTTGTGCGAATCTATGGTGCACCATCGGTCGAGGCCGCGTTGGGCGTGGCGCGGGCCGAGTTGGACCATATGTCCGAACTGTGCAAGGAGCACGCGCCAAACACGCTGCTGACCGTTGCGCGCGAATTGACCGGGGCAGGGGTGCACGAGGCGTTTCGTGTGATCACTCCGCAGGATGCACAGCTGGAAGCCTTGGCCGTGCACGGCTCTTTGGACGAATAGCCCTCAGAACAGATCGGCGAACCCGCCGAACTGACCACGTTTAAAAATCAGCCCCTGACCTTTGCGGTACATGACCTTGTCCACATGACCGACCAGGATCAAGTGATCGCCGGCCTCGTGACAGTCGTGAAGGCTGCAGTCGAAACGGGCCAGACAACCTGCCAGTTGCGGTCGTCCGGCCTCATCGAGCTGCCAGTCCGCGTGCGAGAAATCCAGTCCGTTACGGGCGAATTTCACCGCCTGATCCTGCTGGTCCTGCGCCATTACATGGATCGAATAAGATTGGCAGGTGCTGAAAGTATCAAACCGGTTCGAGTCCCGAGCCAGGCACCAAAGCACCAATGGCGGGTCCAGAGATACGGACGAAAACGAGTTGACGGTGATGGCGTGCGGACCGTTCTCCGTATGGGCCGTAACGACCGTGACCCCAGTGCCAAAACACCCCAATGCCTCGCGAAAGGCCATGCTTTGGTCCGGGTTGGGCATAAAGGTCTTTTCGGTCATTGCACGCTCGTTCACTGGGCTCGTCTCAGGTGCCACGCCGTGCCGGGATTGTCCACGAAAAGCTAGGTCAAGTTCACATCTTTTTGGTCAGTTCAGATCTTCCAGCAACCGCCCGTGTTTACGGGTTTCCGCGATAACATCGCCAAAGGTAACCATGCCGCGGGCCGAAAGCATCGGCAGCATCCGGACCAGAACCTCGGCAGTTGCCACCGCATCGCCCAGAGCTGTATGCCGCAGTGTCTCGGGGATGGAAATGCCAAGTCGGTCGCATACCGCATCCAGGGTATGCGTTTCGCTGGCTCCGAACAGAACTGCCGAAAGCAGAACTGTGTCCAGAATAGGGTGTGTCCATTCCACTTCCATCTTGTCCGCGTGGCGGCGCAAAAAGGCCATGTCGAACGGCGCGTTGTGGGCCACGATCACGGCGTCACGTGCAAACTGGTGAAAACTGCGCCCGGCACTGGCGATATCTGGTGCACCCTGTACCATTGCGTCGTTGACTTTGTGTACTTTGGTCGAGGCAACAGGGATCGGAATGCCAGGATCGACCAAAGTATTCAGCTGCTCGCCTTCAACGATTTTTCCTTTCACGACGCGAACTGCGCCGATCTGCACGATCTCATCCTTATGGGGCAAAAGCCCGGTTGTTTCCGTGTCAAATACGACGAAGATCAGGTCAGACAGCGTGCGGTCTTCAAAGACATCATCGCCCGGCGTGTCCAAAAGATCGAAATCGTATACCAGCGGACGGGCATCGTCGGGCGGGATGCGAGCAATGCTGTCTTCGAAAATCAACATATACCCCGGCGCATCACCAAGCGGTTTCATCCGGGCAGTGTAAGTTTGTCGCCCGTCAACGCTGGTCAGTGTGCAATAGACATCCATGCCGGTTTTGTTCATCTTGGCATAAGCATCCGTCAACCCGGTGCTTTCGAGATAGTCAAACAGCGATGCATTTAGTCTGGGATGCGCGATTTGCGCCAAAACCTCAGCTGCTTGCGCGTCGTAAAGAACAATCTGATGCTTTGGTCCGGCCAATAACATGGCGACGGGAATTTCGGTCAGCAGCGCGGTCAACCGCTGCTTTTCGGTGGCCAGGTGGGCGGTCTCGGCAGCAACGGCTTCGGCTGTGTTCATCGCAGTGTCGGCCAGTTGTTCCGCCAACCCTGCAGCGGCCGGGGCCAGGTCTCCCAGATACCGCGCTGCTTGCAGATCCAGCTCTGTGCTGACACCGGCGTGTGCCCGGGCACGCAGCTGCGCCGACAGGCGCTCGATCGGTTTCGCCACGTTGTCATCGAACAGAAGCCAGACGCCGACGATCAAGCCCAGAAACCCAAAGGCGATCAGAAGCCCTGCAAATATGTAGGCGTCCAACAGGTCTGGGTTGCCGACCCTTTGATAGCTGATCCACAACGCGGTCGAACTGACGAGCAATCCTCCGACCGCCAACAGGCAGAAGAACAGGAAAATCCGCAGGCGTAGGCTCAGGTGGTTAAACATTTTCAGACCCCGCAGGTCGCCTCGATGACCGGGTCGCCAGAGCCCGCCACAAACCAGTCGGCGTTCAGAAGACGCCCGTCATCGGCAAATTCTGCTCCATCGGCCAGTGTGGCCCGGCTGTTTTCGACACAGTTTACAGCAATCGGCATTTTGGAAACCGGAGCCCAGCGGCCAAAGAAATACAGATCGACCAGGCGCTGTTCCGGAACACTTTCGTTGGTGCGCACCGACACGGTGTCGATGGCGGCAAACCGGTCCACGAAGGGCACCGCATAGGTCCAGGGGCGATAGAGGGCGCGGCTCTCGACCTCTTGCACAATGGTCAACTCTTCCGGCAACTGACCGCGTGTTCGATCGTACCACGAGTATTCGCTGGAAATGGTCATGGCGATCATGCCCACACCTGCCGCCACAGGGGCAGCCCATTTGGGCAACCGCCCTCCGGTCAGCTTGTTTGCCACCATGACGATGCCCGCAAAGGCAAAGCCTGCAAAGACTGTGCCGATCAATTCCAGAAACATGTCGTCTCTCCGTTCTTCATCCGCATGTTAACCCAGCATTCCCTTGCCGTGGCCGACCGCGGATTGCATCGTTTTTACCACGACGAAGGCATCGCGCAGATGACTTCGCTCAAAGTCCGACAATTCGGACGGTGGCAGGTAGTTGTCAGGCTTTTCGCCGGATTTGACCAGCCGAACCTGGTGGTCCAAGCGCGTTTCCGCGATCAGGTCATACGCGTCCAGCAGATCGTGTGCCCCAGAATGGCTGAGCACGCCTGCCGCTTCGGCAGCTTTCAGGCGCGCACGAGTGTTCGCCTCGGTCAGTTTGCCCTGCAAGCTGTAGACACGAGCCAAATCAACCACCGGCACCACGCCGTTGTGTTTCAGATCTAGCGTGTTGCGATGCTCGCCCGAGCGGATGGTGGCAAACCCGCGCAACAACCCCAACGGCGGCGTGTGTTTAAGAGAGTTTGAGATCATGTGCGCCACAAAGATCGAGTTTGCATTGGCGGCGGCCAACGTATCGGTCTGCAAGTCTGTGAATAGTTCGAACGCGCCGCCGATGGGGCGCAGGTCAAACATAACCGAGGCCAGCATCTGTGCCTCGGGGTTGGGCTTTGCGATCCACCCCTGGAAATAGTCGCGCCAGACCCGTACAGGCTGACACCAGCGCGGATTGGTCGCCATCATGTCGCCAGGGCAAAAGAAGTACCCGCAGATGTCCAGCCCGTCTGAAACAAACTTCGCAAGCTTCGCGAAATAGTCCATGTCCGCATCGGTTACGCTGTCATCCAGCATCAGGCAATTGTCCTGATCCGACACACCTGTCTGTTCCTGCCGCCCCTGTGAACCGCACGCCAGCCACAGATAGGGCACAGGAGGGGCGCCGAGCTTGTCTTCCGCCAGTGCAAGTAAACGGCGTGTTGCCGTGTCTGCAATGTCCGTAATCAAGCGGGTTACGATTTCGTGGCGGTTGCCGCCGGCAACCAACTGTACCAGGAGTTGTGGGATTTCGGCCGTGACACTCGCCATGTCCTGTGCCGTGTTCGCGCGCGCAATCCGGCGCACGAGCTCGCCCGAACTGACCGCCTGATAGTGGGTCAGGTCTGTTTGCGTTACAATTCCAACCAGCCGACCGGCTTCAGAGATCGGAATATGACCGATCCCGCGCTCCATCATCACGTGCAGAACATCGGAACCTATGTCATTGGGCGACAAGGTAATTGGGTTAGCCGTCATGATGGCCGAAATCGGAGTATTCTGCGGCAGTGCCTCCGCTACGAACTTACCGGAAATGTCCCGCAAAGTGGCAATGCCCAGCAGCGCTTCATCCTCAGTCACGCAAAGCGAAGAAATATGTCTGTCGCGCATCATCTGCGCTGCCTGTTGAACCGACGTGTTCGGAGGGCAGGTGGCCGGGTCGCGCGCCATCAGCACGTCAACGGCGCTGGTGGCCAGGCTCTGCGGACCAGCGCGCTGGCCGCGCGAGCGATTGAAGAATTTCGCGACCACATCGTGTTCGGAGATCAAAGTGTGCACCAGGTCGGGCGGTAGCACGATCAGAATGGAAGGCGTATGCGCCCTCGCTTTGGTTGCGGCCTTGCCATCTTTCAGCAAACCACGTTCGCCAAAGGAGTTGCGTAACCCCAAATGCGAAACGACTGCGCCGTTCTCATCTGTAATTTCAACCTGACCTTCATAGATGACGAATACGCCGGGCAGGGGATGTCCCAATTCGTAAACCGCTGAATCCGCCTCGATTTCCCAGACCTTGATCTGACTGGCAAGGTCCTCCAGCGCGTCTGCGGAAAGGGCGTCATACGGGTGTACGGATTTCAGAAACCGCGTGATCTCATCATGGGACAGGGGCATTGTGTGTCTCTGGAACTCTGAAATAAAAGCCCCGCCCGGTGGAATGCCGGGCGGGTACAGTGGATCGAAGGATACGGTCAGAGACGTTAGCCGCCGACCGCATCTAACTCAGTGATCCTGAGCTGCGCCCGCACCACGGGGAATGCGTACGCTTTCGACCAGATCTTTGATCTCCTGCGGTGTCTCTTTGGTCATGCCTGCAACTACGTAGGCAACCGCAAAGTTGATCATCGCACCGATGGCGCCGAACGAGGTCGACTTGATCGGACCCAGAAGCGGATCAGCATCGGTGAACGAGTTGGTGCCCGGAATGAACAGCCAGCCCTTATGCAGGAAGATGTAGACCAGGGTCACGGTCAGACCCGCCAGCATACCAGCAACCGCGCCGGTGTTGTTGATGCGGGTCGAGAAGATCCCCATCATCAGCGCCGGGAAGATCGAGGCAGCCGCCAGACCAAACGCCAGAGCAACCGTCTGCGCCGCAAAGCCCGGTGGGTTCAGACCCAGGTAGGTTGCAACAACGATGGCCACGGCCATTGCGATCCGCGCCGCCAGCAGTTCACCCTTTTCAGAGATCGACGGGTTGATCGCACCTTTGACGAGGTCGTGGGACACAGCCGACGAGATCGCCAGCAACAGGCCCGCAGCGGTCGACAGAGCGGCCGCAAGACCACCGGCCGCAACCAGACCGATTACCCAACCTGGCAGGTTTGCGATCTCGGGGTTGGCCAGAACCAGGATGTCACGGTTGAACTTGGTCAGCTCGTTACCGACCCAGCCTTTTTCTTCCGCAATTGCCTGCATGGCTTCGGACTTGTCGTTGTAGTACTGGATTTTGCCGTCGCCGTTCTTGTCTTCCCAATCCAGCAGACCGGTTTTCTGCCACGTGGCCATCCAGTCATAGCGCGGATCGTTGTCGATCTCTTCGACCGATACGGCGCCACCTTCGATGCCACCGTTGGGCCACATCATGTCGGTGATGTTCAGACGAGCCATGGCGCCAACCGCAGGGGCGGTCAGGTACAGCAGCGCGATGAACACCAGCGCCCAACCAGCGGACCAGCGTGCGTCAGACACTTTCGGCACGGTGAAGAAGCGCATGATCACGTGCGGCAGACCGGCGGTACCGATCATCAGCGACAGCGTGAACAGCACCATGTTCAGCGTGTTCGAATGGTGTGCTGTGTACTCGGCAAAGCCAAGCTCGGCCACGATGGCGTCCAGTTTGGTCAGCAGCGGCTCACCACCTGCGGCATCACCGAACAGACCCAGCGCCGGAACCGGATTTCCGGTCAGCTGCAGCGAGATAAAGATCGCCGGGATGGTGTAGGCGGTGATCAGCACGCAGTACTGAGCGACCTGAGTGTAGGTCACGCCCTTCATCCCACCAAACACCGCATAAGCAAACACAACGCCCGCGCCGATCAGCAGACCGGTGGTGTTCGATACCTCGAGGAAGCGGCCAAAGGCCACGCCAACGCCGGTCATCTGACCAATAACGTAGGTCACCGACGCCACGATCAGACAGATCACCGCAACGATACGTGCGGTCTGGCTGTAGAAGCGATCACCGATGAATTCAGACACGGTGTATTTGCCGAACTTCCGCAGGTAAGGCGCAAGCAAAAGTGCCAGCAGCACGTAGCCGCCAGTCCAGCCCATCAGGAACGAGCTGTTGTCGTAGCCGGTAAAGGCGATCAGGCCCGCCATCGAGATGAACGAAGCTGCCGACATCCAGTCAGCCGCTGTCGCCATACCGTTGGTGACCGGGTGGATGCCGCGACCCGCGGCGTAGAATTCAGATGTGGAACCCGCGCGGGCCCAGATCGCGATGCCGATGTAAAGCGCAAAGGACGCGCCAACAAACAGCAGGTTAATGGTAAACTGGTCCATGCTGCTTAGTCCTCCTCAACACCGTATTCGGCGTCCAGCTTGTTCATGCGCCAGGCGTAGTTGAAGATCAGCACCAGAAAGACCAGAATCGATCCTTGCTGAGCGAACCAAAAGCCCAGATCGGTGCCGCCAACGGCGATACCGGACAGCAATGGACGCAGCAGAATGCCGAATCCAAACGACACCAGCGCCCATATCGCGAGGCTGATGTAGATGAGGCGCAGGTTGGCTTGCCAATAACCCTTATCGGCGTCGGCAGCCTGCGCGGAGTTTGTCGAATTATCCGCCATTGCGGGTTCCTCCTTCGCTTCCTCGTTGGCGACCCGGAGCAATACTCCTCCAGTGCGTCGGGTCGCTTCTCGATTGTGCCAAACGCCTGGTTGGCGTCGGGCAAAACTCCACTGGTCCGCCAAGGCGGGGCCTATGAAGTATTCTGTTGTAGGATCAAAGCCCGGAGTGTTGGGCTTATCTCCTCCCCTTAACTCATCGCGTCGCCGACGATCTCTTCCAGATCGCGTGCAATGTTTTCGATCTTGCCCATGGCGTCGGTGCGTTTCAGCACACCATGGTTCTGGTAGTAGTCGATCAGCGGCGCGGTTTGTGCGTGATAAGCCTCAAGACGAGAGGCCACCGTTTCGGCATTATCATCGGCGCGGCGCTTGAATTCGGTATGGCCGCAATTGTCGCATTTGCCCTCTTCGGCAGGTTGTTTGAACGTGTCATGGAACCCTTCGCCGCAACCTGCACAGGTGTAACGACCCGAGATACGGGTCACCATTTCAGCGTCTTCAACCTCGAGGCTGATGGCCGCGTTGATCTTTTGGTTTGCCGAGGCCAGCAAGCCATCCAGGGCTTCGGCCTGAACTGTGGTGCGCGGAAAACCGTCCAGAATGACGCCCTTGGCGCAGTCCGGTTGGGCCATGCGGTCACGCAGGATGGCGATGACGATCCCGTCACTGACCAGATCGCCGGCTTCCATGACGGCTTGCGCCGCTTTTCCGGCTTCAGTTCCCGCTGCGACGGCTTCGCGCAGCAGATCGCCAGTGCTGAGTTGAACCAGACCGAACTTGTCTTCGAGCATACGGGCCTGTGTACCCTTCCCGGCACCCGGAGGGCCGAGAAGGATCAGAACAGTGGGTGTGGTGATTGTGGCAGCGTCCATCACATCCTCACTTGCCTGCACGGTTTTCGATCAGGTCTTCGACCACCGACGGATCGGCGAGTGTCGAAGTATCACCCAGCGAGCCAAAATCGTTCTCGGCAATCTTGCGCAGGATACGGCGCATGATCTTGCCCGAACGGGTCTTCGGCAGGCCCGGCGCCCACTGGATCACATCGGGGCTGGCTATAGGTCCGATCTCGGTCCGGACCCATGTGCGCAGCTCTTTGATCAACTCATCGCTGGGTTCGCGGTCGTTCATCAGGGTGACGTAGCAATAGATGCCTTGCCCTTTGATTTCGTGCGGATAGCCAACAACAGCGGCCTCGGCAACGGCGGCATGTGCTACCAGCGCGCTTTCAACCTCGGCTGTGCCCATGCGGTGACCCGAGACGTTGATCACGTCATCTACGCGCCCGGTGATCCAGTAATCGCCATCATCGTCGCGGCGGCAGCCGTCGCCAGTGAAGTAATAGCCCTTGTAGTCGGCGAAATACGTCTTCTGGAACCGCTCATGATCGCCCCAGACGGTACGCATCTGGCCGGGCCAGCTGTCCTTGATGCAGAGCACACCTTCGACTCCGTTGCCCTGGATCTCGACACCCGATTGCGGGTCTAGAACCACCGGCTGAATGCCGAAGAAAGGTTTCATGGCCGAGCCAGGCTTCATCGCGTGTGCACCCGGAAGCGGCGTCATCAGATGGCCGCCGGTTTCGGTCTGCCACCAGGTGTCGACGATGGGGCAGCGGCCGCCACCGACAACTTCGTTGTACCAATTCCATGCCTCAGGATTGATCGGCTCGCCGACCGTGCCCAATGTGCGCAGATCGCTCAGATCGCATTTCTCGACCCATTCGTTGCCTTGCCCCATCAGGGCGCGCAGCGCGGTCGGGGCGGTGTAGAACTGGTTGACCTTGTGCTTTTCGCAAACCTGCCAGAATCGGCTGGCATCGGGGTAGGTCGGCACACCTTCGAACATCAGCGTTGTCGCGCCGTTGGCCAGCGGACCGTATACGATGTAACTGTGGCCGGTGACCCAGCCTACATCCGCCGTGCACCAGTAGACATCACCTTCGTGATAGTCGAAGGTGATCTCATGCGTCAGAGCGGCATAGACCAGATACCCGCCCGTCGTGTGTACAACGCCTTTGGGTTGGCCGGTCGAACCTGAGGTATACAGAATGAACAGAGGATCTTCTGCACTCATCTCGGCGGGTGCACAGTAGTCATCCGCCTCGAGCGCCATTTCGTTGTAGTCATAGTCGCGGCCATCGATCCATGTGGTCTGACCACCGGTACGCTTGACGACCAAACACTTCACTGTGTCCTTGCAGTGCAGCAGTGCCGCGTCGGCATTTGATTTAAGCGGCGTTTTGCGCCCACCGCGCGGAGCCTCATCGGCGGTGATTACAACTTTTGCGTCGCAGCCATTGATCCGCGCGGCCAGAGCGTCAGGCGAGAAGCCTGCGAAAACGATCGAGTGGATCGCGCCGATCCGGGCGCAGGCCAGCATGGCATATGCAGCTTCGGGGATCATCGGCAGATAGATGACGACACGGTCACCCTTACGCACGCCCATCGATTCCAAAATGTTGGCCATCCGGCAGGTGCGGCGGTGCAGTTCGGCATAGGTAATGTGCTCGGCGGCATCGTTTGGATCATCCGGTTCCCAGATGATCGCGGTTTGATCGCCCCGTGTTTTCAGGTGTCGATCCAGGCAGTTGGCCGAAACGTTCAACGTGCCATCGGCATACCAGTTGATCTTAACCGACCCGAAGTCGTAATTGACGTCCTTGACCTGCGTGTATGGCTTGATCCAGTCAACCCGTTTGCCGTGTTCGCCCCAAAATGCATCAGGATCACTCACCGAGGCCGCATACATGTCGGCGTACTTGTCAGCATCGACATGGGCGCGCGCGACGGTTTCTGCGGATGGCGGATAGGTATTGGCATCTGCCTGGGCAGCGGTAGTCATTTTTGAGGCTCCTCCCTCTGGACTGGATGATATTGGACCGTTTTGCTCGCCGATTAGGCAAAGTCGACCCTGTTCCTCCCCAACTTTGGATAATACGGAGTTCTGAAAAGAAATAAATAAATTGCCGTAATCCTTGGATTTGTTTGTAAACAAATTTTTGAAGGCCAGGGAATTTTGTAAATAAATACTGATGTGCGTTAAAAAATAACACAAAAACAATTGCTAACCTGTAAAAAAATCTATCACGTCAGGCTACCTATTTTGTGCGTGCCGGTCAGGGCTAGCGCTCTTTGTCTAGCTGAATTGTCTAAACTGGCACGTTTCCGATGCAGGGGTTGGCACATCCTAAGGTTGGCGCTAGCTTTACCTCCAAGCGCCTCGGGAGGGGGCGCACCAAAGGGAGAAATCATTATGAACAAGATGTTGAGCGGTGCAGCTGTCGCCGCCCTGAGCATGTCGTTTGTTACCCAAGCGGCTGCAACCGAATGGAATGCTTCGGTTTGGGGTAAGCGCCGGGCCTTTACCGAACATGTGGAAAAGCTGGCTGAGCTGGTCAGCGAAAAGACTAACGGTGACTTCACCATCAATGTCAGCTACGGCGGTTTGTCCAAACCGCGTGAAAACCTGGACGGAATCGAAATCGGCGCCTTTGAAATGGCACAGTTTTGCGCGGGTTATCATCGCGACAAAAACCGGGCGATCACCGTCCTGGAATTGCCGTTTCTCGGCGTGAATACGCTGGACGAAGAGGTGGCGGTCAGCCACGCTGTCTATGATCACCCGGCGGTAAAAGACGAGATGGCGCAGTGGAACGCCCGGATCATTATGACTTCGCCTATGCCACAGTACAATCTGGTCGGTACCGGTGATGCACGTGACGAACTAGCAGATTTCGAAGGAATGCGCGTGCGCGCCACAGGTGGTTTGGGTCAGGCGTTCGAAGCCGTAGGCGGTGTGCCGACATCCGTGCCTGCAACCGAAGCCTACAATGCTATGGAGTCTGGCGTTGTCGATACCGTGGCCTTTGCCCAGCACGCGCATCTGTCCTTTGGTACGATCAATGAGGCTGATTGGTGGACAGCGAACCTGAACCCGGGGACGGTTAATTGCCCGGTTGTTGTGAATATCGAAGCCTATGAATCCCTACCTGCCGAGCACCTTGAAGCTTTGAACAGCTCGATTGATGAAGCCATTGACCATTACCTGGCCAACTATGGTGGTCTGTTAGAGCAATGGGACAGTGTCTTGGACGAGAAGGGCGTCCAAAAAGTGATGATCGACGACGCCGTGATCGAAGAGTTCCGCGCCAAGGCGGCGGACCCGATCCGCGAGAAGTGGATTGAAGATATGTCCGCTCAGGGCTTGCCAGCTCAGGATCTCTACGATCTGGTTCAAGCTACGCTGAAACAACAGCGCGGCGGCAACTAGACTTCCAGACCGGGTGCCACCTGGCACCCGGGTTTTTCTTTTTAGGTAGAGGGTCACGGGGATGGCAGGACAGGCCACGGTGCTGGAAGACGGCAGTCTTCTCAGCCGTCTGGATCAGCGACTATTGAGATTTGAGCTGCTTTTGGCATTGATCAGCGGGTTTGCGGTGTTCGGGCTGATGGTTCTGGCGGTCGTGTCTGTTAGCGGACGTAATGCCTTGAACGCGCCATTGCCGGGTTATGTGGACTGGATCGAGCAGGCCATGCCCCTGATTGCCTTTTTGGGCATTTCTTTCGTTCAACGCGATGGCGGACACATTCGCATGGACATCGTGATCTCACGCCTGACCGGGCGGGCACTATGGTTTTTCGAATTGATTTCGATCCTGCTGATCCTCGCTTTGATGCTGGCGCTGGTGTGGGGCAGTTGGGCTCATTTCGACCGGTCCTTTGACTTTGGTGCACCTCTTTGGAGCAGAGACAGCTCGATCGACATTGGTATTCCGATCTGGCCTGCCAAGCTGCTTGCCCCCATAGCCTTCTCCGTTTTGTCCGCACGTTTAGTTCTGCAAGCATGGGGTTATGGCCGCGCTTTCGTTTTGGGGCTGGAAACACCGGTTGCCGTCCCGCTGATACAGGACGCTGCGGCGCAAGCAGCGGCAGAGGCTGAACAGTTCGAAGGGCGCTCATAACTCATGGACACGATAGAAATCGGACTTTGGGTCACGGGCGGCATGTTGGCTCTGGTCGTGGTCGGGATGCGCGTGGCGTTTGCTGCCGGACTTGCCGGGCTTGTCGGACTGATTTGGATATTCTGGGCCAAGTTCGGCTATGATCCGGGGCGGTTCGGAAAGGCGGTCACGGTCGCCGTCAAAACAGCAGGGCAGGTGCCTCATTCCAAGGTCGCTTCCCATACGCTTAGCCTGATTCCAACCTTTATCCTGATCGGTTATCTGGCCTATTATGCGGGGCTGACCCGGGCCTTGTTCGAAGCCGCCAAACGCTGGGTGGCATGGGTGCCGGGTGGGCTGGCAGTGTCGACCATTTTCGCCACCGCCGGGTTTGCTGCGGTGTCGGGTGCTTCGGTCGCAACGTCGGCAGTGTTCGCTCGGATAGCTATCCCAGAGATGCTGGCCGTGGGATATAACAAACGCTTTGCCGCTGGCGTGGTCGCCGCAGGAGGGACGTTGGCTTCGTTGATCCCGCCCTCTGCAATTCTTGTAATCTATGCCATTATTGTCGAACAGGACGTAGGAAAGCTGCTGCTTGCAGGCTTCATCCCAGGGGCTTTTTCGGCGGTGATTTACGGATTGTTGATCGTCGGAATTGCCGTGATTTTCAAATCCGTTGGCCCTCCCGTGACTGGGTTTACATGGAAAGAACGCTTTGCCGCTTTGCCGGGCGCATTGCCGATCGTAGCTGTCATCCTGATCATCATCTGCTTTGTCTATAACCCGTTCGGTGAAAAGGCATGGGGCACTCCAACCGAAGGTGGCGCCATCGGCGCCTTTATCGTCTTCTGTTTTGCCCTGTTCCATGGCATGCGTTGGCCCCAGTTCAAATCGGCACTGCTGGAAACCGCCAAGCTAACCGCCATGATCTTTGCGATCATCTGGGGTGTTCTGATCTACGTGCGCTTTCTTGGGTTCGCCGACTTGCCTGGCGCGTTCTCCGACTGGATCACGTCACTGCAGATGTCGCCCATGCTGATCCTGATCTGTATCCTGCTTGCCTACGCGGTGCTGGGCATGTTCATGGACGCAATCGGAATGCTGCTGCTGACCTTGCCGGTCGTCTATCCTGCAGTCATGGCCCTGAATGGCGGCGAGGCAGTATCGGCCGCCGACAGCGCCTTTGGTATGTCGGGCCCGATGTGTGCGATCTGGTTTGGCATTTTAGTTGTGAAAATGGCTGAGTTCTGCCTGATCACGCCCCCTATCGGCCTGAACTGTTTTGTCGTGGCGGGTGTGCGCCCTGATTTGAGTGTTCAGGACGTCTTCAAGGGTGTTACCCCGTTTTTCGTAGCGGATGCTCTGACTATAGCTCTGCTCGTGGCATTCCCGGGCATCGTCCTCTACCTGCCGTCACTGGCCGGATAAAAAAGACCCCAGCGAAAAGCTGGGGTCAGTCAGTCGTCAGAGCGGGTTCTTAGCTTGCCCGCATCAACATCCCAAAAAGGTCTCGTGGATCGTTAGGGTCTGCCAGCATGTCTAGAGTTTCATAGAAATCAGTGCCTTCAATGGCAGTCTTGATGTATCGAAGCGCCGAGAAATCCTCGATAGCAAATCCGACGCTATCGAAAAGAGTAATCTGGCGATCATCGGTGCGGCCTTTGGCTTGCCCGGTCATGACTTGCCACATCTCAGTGACGGGGTGATCAGCTTCCAAAGCCTGAATTTCACCCTCGATCCTTGTCTGCTCCGGATACTCCACGAAGATGTCTGATCGTAGAAGGATGTCCCGGTGCAACTCGGTTTTGCCAGGGCAGTCGCCCCCGATCGCGTTGATGTGTACGCCGGGTCCAACCATGTTATCTGTCAGGATCGTTGCGTATTTCTTGTCCGCCGTGCAGGTCGTGATGATCTGAGCGCCCTCGATAGCGTCTTCGGGGGTTTTGCAGGAGACAACCGTCAAGCCTTTTCCCGCAAGGTTCGCCGCGCATTTGGCGGTCGCATTGTGGTCCGTATCATAAAGACGGACTGTATCGATTCCGCACATCGCCTTGAACGCAAGACACTGGAATTCGGATTGCGCTCCGTTACCGATCATCGCCATAGTTGTGGCAGATTTCGGTGCCAGGTACTTGCCAACCATCGCCGATGTGGCCGCGGTACGCAAAGCCGTTAGCATAGTCATCTCAGTCAGCAGAGTGGGGTAGCCCGTATAGACATCTGCCAGCAGGCCAAAGGCTGTCACCGTTTGCAATCCTTCGGACGTATTCTTTGGGTGACCGTTGACATATTTGAACCCGTAG
This sequence comes from Ruegeria sp. HKCCD6426, assembly GCF_057221115.1. NCBI lineage: Bacteria > Pseudomonadati > Pseudomonadota > Alphaproteobacteria > Rhodobacterales > Roseobacteraceae > Ruegeria > Ruegeria sp. HKCCD6426. The sequence goes on from NZ_JBWVBF010000003.1 coordinate 223,620, forward strand.
GCCTCGCCATCCGAAGTCGGCATCAACTCAATCACCCCATGAGGTGAATGAGCCGGGATGCGAGGGGTCTTGTCGAAGCTTTCCCAACGTTTGAAGTCAGCCTCGATCTGGGCGGCGATCTGGGTGATCATCGCCTCGACGCCGATGTGGTGAACCAACCGCATCATGTTGTCGACGGAAACGAATGGAACAAGCGCCTTGTCAGAAGGTTGCATGGGAATTCTCCTAGCGGCGTGACAGGTGGATGCCTGCGATCATGCAGCGCACCGACCCACCGGCGGTTTCGATTGTTGGAACGGAAAGCGGCAAGGGTGACGCGCTTGCTTCGATCACGGCAAGCTGATCGGGCCTAAGCGCGGCCAGCGCGCGGCTGGACAGGGCCAGCACCAGACCATCGCGACCGGCCAGTTCGATGGCATTGCCAGCAAATTCGGCGATCTGTTCGTGGCTGAGATCAATAACGGTACGCCCGGATTCTTCCAGCCGGGCCTGCACCGTCGCCCTGCGTTCCCGATCGGTGATCATGTCCAGGCAAATCAGGGCGTAATGTGTGCCAATGCCCATCAAAACGTTGGTGTGGTAGACGTCCCGACCTTGCGCGTCCCGTGCTTCAAACGCGATAGGCTCATAGTTGAAGTGCGTGCAAAACCGCTCAAGCAACACTGGATCGGCACGATTGGATTTGACCGTGTATGCGATACGGCCCACGTGATCCAAAACCATGGCTCCGGTGCCTTCCAAGGCAAGATCGTCCGGTTCAAGGCCCGAATAGTCGATCACGTCCTGCACGCGGTAGTCTTGTTTCAGCATCTCAATCACATCCATTCGGCGTTCGCGCCGACGAGACGGGACAAACATCGGATAGATCGCCACATGCCCACCCGGATGCGTAGAGAACCAATTGTTCGGGAACACGCTGTCAGGGGTATCGTGTTCACCGTGATCGTCAAACACATGGACGGTTACGCCAGCTTCGCGCAGTTGCTCGACCGCACGGTCATGTTCGTCGCGGGCTGCGGACGAGGTGGCCTCGGAGGAACGATTTGCCAGCGTTTGAAAGGCGTTGTCGTCGCGAGTCTCCGGATTGGACGCAAAGGCGTGGGGGCGGATCATGACGACGGCGGAAGGTGCCTGCAGAGACAGCATCAGAAGCTCCGTGTTACGCGGTCGAAGATGCGGCGGCCCAGCAGTGAAGCCGCCAGATCGACCATCAGTTTTGCGGTACGGCCGCGTTCATCAAGGAATGGATTCAATTCGACCAGATCCAGCGAACACACAAGGCCACTTTCATGCAGAAGCTCCATGACCAGATGCGCCTCGCGCTCGGTCGCGCCGCCGGGAACGGTGGTGCCGACAGCGGGCGCGATGGACGGGTCCAGAAAGTCGACGTCCAGCGAAACGTGCAAAATCCCATTCGCAGCGCGCACTTTGTCGAGAAACGCCATCAGCGGTGCCTTGATCCCGTGCTCGTCAATGCTGCGCATGTCGACCAGCATGGCATGGTCTTTTTCCAAGGCTGCACGCTCTGCCGGGTCGACCGAGCGTAATCCGATCATGCCGACACGGTCGGTGGAAACAGGTGCAGTCAACGCGGGAAATGCATCGAATCCGGGCTGGCCCGTGAAATAGGCCACTGGCGTGCCGTGTAGATTACCGCTGCCTGTGCTGTTTGGAGTGTGAAAATCGCTGTGGGCATCCAACCAAAGAACGAAAAGCGGTCGTCCGACGCGATCTGCATGCGCCGCCATTCCTGCGACGGTTCCCATCGACAAAGCGTGATCGCCGCCCATGAATATCGGTAGTCCGGTCTGCGAAGATTCCTGCGCTGTACGGCTGAGCGCGCTGGTCCATCCCACGCATTCGGGAAGGGAAAACAAGTGCGGGTGTTCGGGGATATCCACCAGATCAGGGTGGATGTCTCCGATATCCGAAACGTTGTGCCCAAGGTCTGCAAGGGCTTGTGCAAGACCCGCTACGCGATAGGCGTCCGGGCCCATTCGGCACCCCTGCCGTTGTTTTCCGGCGTCCATTGGCACACCGGCAAGAATAAGGTTCATTTTGTCCATATGTCTATCTACCGACACAAGCTGGGTTGCGAGAAGAGGGCAAAATGTTCAAAATGAAAGGTAGAAATACGAAATGGAAAGTAGATTTGGACGATTTGGATAACAGATTGCTGAATGCCCTTCACAGGGACGCCCGCGCATCCCTGTCTGAACTGGCCGAGGTGTTAGGGGTGACTCGCACGACGGTACGCAGCCGCCTGCAACGCCTCAAGCAATCCGGTGAGATTGTAGGCTTTACCGTTCTGACCCGGCAGGGTGTCGCTGAAAGCCCGGTGCGCGGACTGATGATGCTGGAAATTGAAGGCCGGGGAACCGAAAGGACCATGGCCCGGATTGCCGCAATGCGTCAGGTGCGGGCGGTTCATTCGACAAATGGCAGTTGGGACCTGATCGCCGAGATCGGCACCGAGACCCTGGCCGAGCTGGATGAAGTTCTGTTTCAGATCAGGCGCATGGAAGGTGTCACGCGGTCTGAGACCAATTTGTTGCTGTCGACCCGCAAGGGACGGTATTGATTGCGTTTCGTCGCGCTTTGACCGAGGCGCAAACTGTGCCAAGGTTCACCCATGGCCAAAATACGCCCCTGTTGTCATGCAGTTGGGGCACAGGTGCATAACCGCGCAGGAGCAGAGGCGTTCACCATGAGCACACAGGAAACCGGCGAAGACCCACGCGCCATACGCTGGGCCGAGAAGGTTACCGAGCTTTTGGAAAAGCCCTGGGTGCGTATTGTCATCCCGATATTGGTTACCCTGATTGCGTTGACGGTTTTGCATGACCTGTCGTCTCATGTGAAATGGGCGGACGTTAAGACGGATATTGCCGGCACATCTTGGAAAATCATGTTCTTTGCGGTGTGCTGGACGGCGATCAGCTTTGTATCGCTGTCACTATATGACGTGTTCGCAGTGCAAAGCATTGCAGGCGGCAAGGTGCCATTGCCGGTGGCTGGCATGGCCGGGGCAAGCGGGTATGCCGTGTCGAACTGTCTTGGCTTTTCCTACATAACCGGTACCGCGATCAGATACCGGATCTACGCCTCGCTCGGGCTGGATCTGGGGCGCGTGGCGGGTGTCATCGCCACGTCCTGGGTCGCGTTCTGGATGGGGTTGGTCCTGATATTGGGCATCCTGCTGACCTTCCACCCGGATGGTGTGGCCAAAGTGCTGCCGATCAGCGAGACAACCGAAACCGCGATCGGCCTGTGTCTGCTGGCCGGGTTGGCCGTTCTGTTCATCTGGCTGTCAAGCGGCGGGAGGCGGCTGTCCGTTGCAGGGTTCGGGTTTAATCTGCCCGGCGGCAAGCTGGCCAGTCTGCTGACACTCGCGGCATTGGGGGATCTGTTTGGCGCGTCCATGACGCTGTATGTCTTGATGCCAGATGATCTTGGGGTGGGTTTCCCCTACTTCTTTACTATCTACGTAGCGGCCATCGCGGTTGGCATCCTCAGCCACGCTCCCGGAGGCATCGGCGTTTTCGAGGCCACGTTGATTGCCGGTCTGGGCGCATCGGGGCGGTCCGACGTAATCGCCGCGCTGCTGCTTTATCGCGTTGTATACACTTTCCTGCCGTTTGGTATCGCCACTCTGTCGATTGCGATTGCCTCGGCCTTGACGCAGAGGAACCGGATTGGCGGCGCTGCAACGTGGGTTTACCGAGTCATCCGGCCCATGGTACCGATGGTGGCCGCCGGCGTTGCGGCAGTCGCCGGGGTAACCCTGCTGGTCTCGGGCGCGTTGCCAGCCGGGTCACAAAACCTGGGCGTCCTGCGAGAGGTCTTGCCGCTCTCTTTTGTCGAAGCTTCGCATCTTGCGGGCAGCGCCGTTGGGGTCTTGTTGCTGCTTGTGTCGCGCGGGTTGTTTCGAAAACTCTATCGGGCGTGGGTCGTGGCCATGTTTCTGATGGTAGCGGGTTTCTTTGCGTCGCTTGCCAAGGGGTTGGACACGCATGAAGCCCTGTCGATGCTCGCCACGATCGGGCTACTGGCGATGTTCCGTGGCGCGTTTTACCGGGTCAGCGGCGCTTCGATATTTCGATTGAACATCCCTTGGCTGGTCAGCGTCGTTGTCTTGCTGGCGGTGATTTTCTGGGTGGGCCTGTTTGCCTATTCCCACGTTGAATATCAGAATGCCTTGTGGTGGGATTTTGCCTGGAACGGCGACGCTTCGCGGTTCCTGCGTTCCAGCCTGGTGGTGGCGGTGATTGTCGGCGTTGTGGCAGTGAACTCTCTGTTCGGACGTGAGATTCCGACCCCTGTACGAACTGAAATCCCCGAGGTCGTCCAGCGCTTGGTGATGGAGTGCGAAGACACCGAGTCGCAGATTTCGCTGACCGGTGACAAACAATTCCTGATTTCCCCGGATGAGACCGCCTTCATCGCTTATGCAGATACCGGCAACGCGCTGATCTCTAAAGGTGAGCCGGTGGGCGATGAAAAAGCAGGCCAACAATTGATCTGGCAGCTGCGCGAAATGGCGGACCGCGAAGGCAAGCTTTGTGCTTTTTACAGTGTCTCCACTGAATACCTGCCGACATTTTTGGACCTCGGTCTGTCGATCCTGAAAATCGGTGAGGTCGCGCGGGTGCCGCTAAAGGATTTCTCGCTGGATGGCAAATCCCGTAAACGGTTTCGTCAGGCCAAGAACCGGGCCAAGCGCGAAGGGTATGCATTCGAGATTATCCCAAAAGAGAATTTGGCTCCGGTTTTACCCGAATTGCGAAAGATTTCTGACGACTGGCTGGCGCAGAAGGCGGGTGAGGAGAAAGGGTTCGCCCTGGGTGGGTTTGATGACCAATACCTGTCCTATTTCGACCACGCAGTGCTGCGCGATGGCGAAACCGGTAAGATCATGGCATTCGCCAACCTCTTTCAGGGGGGGAACAAATCCGAGCTCTCGCTGGATCTGATGCGATACGAACCCGACAGTCCAAGCTTTGTCATGGACGCTTTGTTCGCCGAGATGATGGTCTGGGGGTCCGAGCAGGGGTTCCACTGGTTTTCGCTGGGCGCCGCGCCGTTTTCAGGGATCGAAAACCGGCAGTTGGCCTCGCTTTGGAACCGCATTGGCGGGTTCGTTTACGAGCATGGCGAGCAGTTTTATCACTTCGAAGGACTGCGTGCGTTCAAACAGAAGTTCGACCCGGAATGGAGCCCGAATTATCTGGCCAGCCCAGGGGGGCTGGCTGCACCCCGGATTTTGTATGAAGTGAACATCTTGATTTCAGGCGGATTGCGCGGCCTGACGAAATAGGGGTCAGTTCAGGCTGGCGCGGGTTGGTGTCTTTTCCAACAAATCGCCCCAATCCGTGCGATACGCCATTTCGGCAAGCACGGTTTCGGGCAGGAATTCCCGGTTTTGTCGGATTTGCCAGCCGCCGCCCAAGCCTTTGTAGACCGCAACCAGATTGCTGGACACTTGCTGACGCGCCTCGATCAGATTGGCCTGAGACCGCAGCAGCGCCGTTTGCGTGTTCAGGATGCGGGAATAGCTGGCGATGCCGTCGCGGTACTGATCTACAGCGATCTCGGCCGCCTTGCGTGAGGCATCAACGCTTTTCTGATAAAATGCCACCTGCTTGCGCGCCTCGCTATAGGCAACCATGGCGCTTTCGACTTCGGAATAGGCTGTCAGAACGGTGTTCTGATAATTCGCGATTAATGCCTGGTAAGCGGCATCCTGCGCCCGTACGTTGTTCTGAATCCGGCCATAGTTCAGCACGTTCCAAACAACCCCGGCGCTGGCCAGCCCCGTGTTGCTGCCGGAGCTGAACAGATCCTGCCCACCTGAAGCCTGCAATCCGATTGCCCCGGACAGGACGAACTGAGGATAGAGATCTGCAATCGCAATGCCCACCTGCGCCGATTGCGTCGCCGCTGCCAGTTCGGCAGCGCGCACGTCGGGACGGCGGCGCAACAGTTCGGCGGGCACCCCGACAGCCACGTTGGACCGCGCCGAGGGGATTCGTCCCGAATTGCCCAGTAGGCTGGTCATGCGTGAAGGCGTCTTGCCCAGCAACACGGCCAAGGCGTTCTTGGCCTGTTGCAGGTCGCTTTCCAATTCGGGGACCAAAGCCTTGGTGTTGTTCAGCAAGGCGAGGGACTCCTGCACGTCCAGCTCGGTCGTGACGCCGTTGTTGAAGCGCAATTGGGTCAGATCCGCCGATTCTTGCTGCAGTTTGATGTTTTCGCGGGCAATTCCCAGTGCTTCTTGCAGCGACCGGATATTGATATAGAGCGCAGCCACATCACCGGTCAGTGTAACCAGTGCATCGTCGTAATTAGCCACTTGCAGCGCCAGATTAGAGCGCGCCGCCTGAACCCCGCGCCGTTGCGCGCCCCAGACGTCCAGCTCCCATTGCGCGTCAAACCCAACCTGTGAGGTGGAAAACTCAGTATCCAGCGGGATAATGCGCCGTATATCTGAAACCGGCCCCAGATTGTCGCTGATCCGACGCCGCTCAAACGAGCCTCCGATCGCCTGTGACTGGGGGTAAAGCTCTCCGAAGGCTATCCCTAATTGAGCACGGGCCTGCAGGACACGCGCGCCTGCGACCTGTAGTGACAGGTTCTGAGCATAAGCTTCGGCGATCAGCTTGTTTAGCGTGGGGTCGTTGAACGTCTCCCACCAGCGCACCACCGGTGCACTGCGGGAAGTCAGCCCGCTTTGACCTGCGCTGGGGCTGTTTACCTCGATCCATTGTTTCACGACCGGAGAATTCGGGCGTACGAAATCCGGACCAACCGGGGCGCAGGCGGCGAGTGTGGCTGCGCAGAGGGCCGAGCCCAACAACCGGCGGAGTGTCATGGCGCGCATCCTCAAATATCCAGCGGTCGGATGAAGTTGGCGAAGGAATAAAGGCGAATGTTAATACGCCTCAGGAACTCGAAACTTTTGCCCATGCCCGTGTAAATAGCCACGGCGGCATGTCCGCCGGCCGGGAAAGTATGCCCCTCGGGCACATCGACCGAGATTTGCACTGCGATCCGACCGGGAAGCTTGGGCAACTCGAAGCCGGGTAGGCGGCCAGAAGGCAGGTACTGCCCCTGCCTGGTGGCCCACCAGATCGCCTCGACCTTGCCGGTCAGGATTTCACCGGGGTAGAGGTCCAGCGCGACCTCAACCGGTTGGCCGGGTTCAACGAATTTCAGGTTTTGCTGTCGATAGGTGGCAAGGATGTATGGGTTTTCCTCTGTCACGAAACTGGCAATGGCGCCCAGGCGAATATCACCGACCACCAGACCGGGGCGCGCCTGTTGAGAAACGATCATGCCATTTTCGGGCGCATAGATCGTTGTGTTTTCAAGGAAATACTCAGCTTCGGCCAGTTGCGCCTGCGCTTGCAGAATACCGGTGTTCACACCGTCGATCTGTGAAGCCTGAGCCAGTTTCGACTTCTCAAGGTTGGCTTCGGCCTGTTTGACCTGCGCCTGATCTTCGGTGACCTGTTCGTCCCAGCGATCCAACTCGTCCTGCCGTGCTCCACCGGCCGGGACGAGGTTTTCATACCTTGCCTGCTGCGTCAGGGCATAGGCCAATTGCGCGTTGGCGCGCTCGACTGCTTCGGTCGAAGCGATCACATCCTGTTCGAGTATCTTGGCGTTTTGTTCGGCAGCCACCAGCTGTGCCTTGGCATTGTCCACCGCTAGCGAAAAGACCGTATCGTCAAAACGGTAAAGCGGATCGCCTTTGCTGACCGGAGCGTTCGGCTCGACCAGAACTTCGGTCAGAATCGTCGGTTGAGTCAGTTTGGGAACGAGCTGGATGGTCGACCGGACCACGTGGCTGTCGACCGAGAATGGTTGAAAGAACCGCAGGGCAACAAGAAAAATCAGCAGCAGATGGGCACCGACCCAGAAGGAAACGATCCCCCAGGCGATATTGAATTTCAGCCACTCCATCTTGAAGAAGATGAACCAGACGAAAATGATGTAGAAAAGCGTGATGCCTAGGGCAACGAACATAGTAATTAGTTTCCCTTGGCCTTAGCTTTGCTGTGTCTCGTCTGTATCGAGCCGGTCCTGATATTCGGGTTTGATCTTGCCGCCCAGTCGTTTGATCTCATCGCGGATCGCATCACGCTCCTCGTCCGGGCCACGCCGGATGTCTACCGTCACACCGTCGTGGAATGCCCACATGAACGCGTGAACCCAGGGTACAACGGCCAGAAAACCCATCCAGCCCATGATCTTGACGGCCTCGGCATGCGGGTGGTTGCGCTTGATCGCAATGCGTCCAGGCAAGCCCATGAGGAAAAGAAACAGTCCCATAATGGCGGCCAGCAGCAGGATGAGTGCCACAAACGTAAGGTAGTCGTAATATTCCAGTGGTTGCCCCAGAAGTCCCATGCTCACGCCTCCTTATGGGAAGGTTGTTCTATCCTCAGTTGTTGTTGTCCATTTCGTCAATCAATTTGTAGCTGGTTGGAGGATCTGCGCAAATGCCCGGACCGCATTCCAACAGTGTCGTTCCGGCATTCATTACCGCCAGCCCCAGCATGACAAAGAAAGCGATCTTGGCGAGTTTGTTGCCTCCGAACCGCGGTTCGGCCCGCGAGCGATCCACGTATTGGCGATCAAACAGCAGCATGAAGGCCGTGCCCAACAAGATCAGGAAAAAGCAAATTGCAGCCCAGGTATAATAGTGCAGCCCCAAAACCGGAGAGCCATAATGACCAGTACCCGGCACGATATGCAGCAGGATTTGCCGAACCGCGACGCTGCCGCCGAAAAGCGCTGCAATAAGCACGATGGCATAATGCTGCGGACGTGCGCCATAGAGAAGGTTTAGGCCGAGACCAACACCGACCGCAACGAAACCGACCCGTTGCAGAAGGCATAGAGGGCAGGGAAGCTCGTAGAGTTTCAGTTGGTAGAAATATGCCAACGTCAGAACAATGCAGACGGCCAGCATTCCAAGAGCGTTGAGGGTTCTGGACATTTCAGGTGTCATCTCGCGCCCCTCACAATTGAATGGTCAGCTGGCTGGTGGCGTGGAACTTCAGCCAATACACACTCAACGCCAGCGTGACAAAAAACAGCACGTTGGCTACCTTCGTCAGATTGAAGTAATTCAGTCCCATTGTGACCGTAAGTAATGCAAATAAAAGCGCAATCATGGCCCGGTTCTCCCCTCCCGTGCACAAGTTTCAATGCTAGGGATAGTGTCAGGACCATTGGTATCTGGCAAGAAGCGGCTGCCAGAATTCGTGTTATATGCGAAAGACGCCTAATCGCATAGAACGACCGACGTCTGCCAGTCGCGACAGAGTCGAGGTAGATCGCCGGGCAGGGGAGCGTCGGTATAGACTGTATCGATGTCCGACATCGAGGCGATACGACCGGGTGCCGTTCGCTGGAATTTTGACTGATCGGCAACCAGGCATGTATGTCGGGACTGTGCAATGATTGCCTGACTGACTTGCACTTCTTGCAGGTCGAAATCCAGCAAATCCCCGTCCGCATCCAGCGCGGAACAGCCAATGATCGCGTGGTCGAATTTGAACTGCCGGATGGTGGATGCGGTCAGGTCCCCCACAAGGCCGCCGTCCGACCGCCGCAGAACTCCGCCGGCGACGACGATCTGACATTCGGGGTTGTCCACCAGAATATTCGCGACGTTCATGTTGTTGGTCACAACCATCAGGTTCCTGTGGCTCAGCAGGTGCCGCGCGACGGCCTCGGTCGAGGTGCCGATGTTCAGAAAGATCGAGCTACCGTCAGGAATATCTGCAACGCAGCGCTCAGCGATGCGGGTTTTGGCCTCTTCGTTAAGGGCGCGGCGGTCTTCATAGCCGATATTGGACACGCCCGAACGCAGAACGGCGCCTCCGTGGACCCGATCCAGCTTACCCACCTCTGACAGCTCGGAAAGGTCACGGCGGATGGTTTGGACGGTCACGCCGAACCGGGCAGCCAGATCGTCGACGGCTACTCGACCTTCGGCGCTGGCGATTTCAAGAATGTCAGTCTGACGAAATGACAAGGACATGGCAGGTTCCCAAAGATGATAGCTTTCTTCGTTTTTGTTCCTTTTTAAGTATATGGCAAGCGAAACATGAGGAAATCTCGAATAATGCCTTGAATTGCGCCGTTAAACGAAGAAAAGCGAATAAATACGTTGACCTTCCGAATGATGTTCCGATTAATGCCGATGACTATCGTCATCAGGGAATCATCTGACATGCAGCCTCAGGAAGATCAGATCAAAGACCTCTTTGTCATTGGTGGCGGTATCAATGGATGTGGTATCGCGCGGGATGCCGCGGGTCGGGGGTTGTCAGTAACTCTGGCCGAGATGAATGACCTGGCGTCGGCCACATCTTCCGCCTCGACTAAACTGTTTCACGGCGGGCTGCGGTATCTGGAGTATTTTGAGTTCCGGCTGGTACGCGAAGCCCTGATCGAACGCGAGACTCTGCTGCGGGCCATGCCGCATATCAGTTGGCCTATGCGGTTCGTGCTGCCCTATCACGCCGACATGAGGTTTGACGCGGAAACGCCCACCTCGCGCGTGTTGAGCACGGTGATGCCCTGGATGCGCGGACGCAGGCCAGCTTGGCTGATCCGTTTGGGGCTTTTCCTGTATGACAATCTGGGTGGGCGGAAAATCCTACCGGGCACAACGTCGCTGAACCTGCATAGCGCTCCGGAAGGCGATCCATTGCACAGCAAATTCGAGACGGCATATGAATACTCCGACTGTTGGGTAGAAGACTCCCGGCTGGTCGTCTTGAATGCTCGAGATGCTGAAGCGCGCGGTGCGCAAATTCTGGTGCAGACCGAAGTTCTCTCGGCCGAGCGCAGTGGCGATCTGTGGAACGTCACCATTCGAGACCGGGCTAGTGGCGAGACACGTGTTGTCGGCGCGAAAATGTTGATCAATGCAGGTGGCCCCTGGGTTGGAGACATCATTCAAACCAAGATCCGGTCAAATTCGCGAGAGGGCGTGCGCCTTGTGAGGGGCAGTCATATTGTGACTCCGAAACTCTATGATCACGACAAATGCTACTTTTTCCAGGGTGAAGACGGCCGGATCATTTTTGCGATCCCGTATGAGCAGGATTTCACACTGATCGGAACAACGGATCAGGATCATTCCGACCCAGACCAAAAGCCTGAATGTACCGAAGCCGAGCAGGATTACCTTTGCGCCTTCGCATCAAAGTACTTTGAGCGTGCCGTGACGCGCGATGAGATCGTTTGGACCTATTCCGGCGTCCGGCCTTTGTATGATGATGGGGCCAGCAGCGCCACGGCTGCTACACGGGATTATACGCTGAAAGTAGATGAGGAAGGTGGAGCTCCGGTTCTGAACGTCTTTGGCGGAAAGATCACGACCTATCGCCGCCTTGCCGAAAGTGCGTTGGACAAGGTGGCGACGTTTTTCCCGGACTTGCCCGGGCCTTGGACTGCTGGTGTCGCATTGCCCGGAGGGGATTTCCCTGTTGAGGATGTGCAGAACCAGATCGACGGATTGCTGACGGATTACACGTTTCTGAACGCAAAATGGGCGCGTCGCCTGATCCGCGCCTACGGAACCGAGGCGCGAGCCATTCTGGGTGACGCGCGGGACGCCATTGACTTGGGCGAAGATTTTGGTGCCACGCTCACGGAACTGGAACTGGCGTGGTTGATGGACAAGGAATACGCCCGTAAGGCCGAGGATGTGATCTGGCGTCGCAACAAACTGGGTCTTCGCCTGAATGCGGATCAGGTTGCGCGGATAGACACGTGGATGGTGGATCGTCTGCAACCTGAAAAGGTCGCTTGACGGCTTCGGATAAATTGCACGTTTTCAACGATTGGGCGTTTGACGCTTGGCCAACGGGGCATACCGTGTTAGCCATCTGACACGGTCGGCAGACACCGAGGCGTCGCTGCTCTTTTCCGGAGTGCTAAACCTGCCAGAAGACATAAACGACATCGCATACATCAGGGCGTAGTTTCGTTAAGCCAGCGACCAACGATCGAGCAAAACGCCCGACATGGATGCATGATGACCAAAGTCTCTGTTCCCCTTCACACCGATGATTTGACAGCCTTCGTGCGTGCTTTGTCCCGTCAACTGGGAGATACAAGCCCGTCGCACCTGACCTTGATGAACATGGTGGCCCGCGCCGCGGGGTTTCAAAACGTTCAACATATGCGATCCGCCAATGCGGCGCGAAGACGGCTGAACGCGCGAGAAGATCAGGCCGCAACAGATATGCGTACGGTTGAACGCGCCCTTCACCGGTTTGACGAACTGGGCCGTTTGCGTGAGTGGCCGTCAAAGCGGTCCGTGCAAAACCTGTCGCTCTGGGTGCTGTGGTCAGGATTGCCTGCTGGGGCGTCTTTTAGGGAAAAGGACATCAACGCGTATCTGTCCCAAGAACATAATTTTGAGGACCCGGCCACGTTGCGCCGGACCATGATATCCAGCGGGTTGTTGACCCGGCAACGGGACGGAACGGACTATCGCCGGGTCGAACAGGAACCTCCGGCCGAGGCAAAGGCGTTGATCCGAGCAGTTACCTCCCGCCGCCGTGCGCGTTCAGCTTAGATCCGCGCTGTGTTGTAAAGCCAAGGACTAGTATCCGAAAGAAAAAGCCCCGCGTTATCGGCGGGGCTTTTTCTTGTTTTTTTCGGGTTTAGGCGGCCTCTTCGGTCGGGTCCGGATCGTTCTTGGTACCCTTTACCCATTCTCGCAGGCTTTGCATCAAGGCATACAAGACCGGGACCACGATTACACCAATCAGCGTAGCAGCCAGCATCCCGCCGAATACAGCCACGCCGATTGCCCTTTGGCTGGCCGCACCGGCTCCGCTAGCCGCCAGCAGTGGCACAACGCCCAGAAGGAACGACAGTGCGGTCATCATCACCGCGCGGAAACGCTGATGCGCGGCTTCAGCCGCCGCCTCTTTAATCGACAGCCCTTTGGCACGCTGCTCCATCGCAAATTCGACGATTAGAATGCCGTTCTTTGAGGCAAGACCGACAAGCATGATCATCCCGATCTGCGTGTAAAGGTTGATGTCGCTGCCCACGATTGCCACCGCCGCAACCGCGCCAAACAAGGCCACGACGACCGACAACAGAATGGAAACGGGCATCGTCCAGCTCTCGTATTGACCCACCAGGAACAGATATCCAAACAGGATCGCAAGCCCCAAGATGACGATCACCAAACCGCCGGAAGCCAGCTGCTGCTGCGCAGTACCGGTCCATTCGAACGCATAGCCAGGGGGTAGGGCGTTTGCCGATTCCTCGGTCATCACGTTGATCGCATCACCCGTCGACAAGCCCGGAGCGGGAACAGCCGTAACAGTCGCCGACCGGAACAGATTGTGACGCTTGAGCAGGACCGGGCCCAGCACGTTCTCCACGTCGATCAGTGTACCCAGTGGCACCATCTCGCCCTTTTCAGACCGAACATAGAGGTTCGAGATATCCTCGACATTGTCACGATATGTGCCGTCAGCCTGGATCATTACGCGGTAGACGCGACCGAACAGGTTGAAGTCGTTTACATAGTACGAGCCCAGTTGGGCCTGCATTGTCTGGAAAACCTCTGCCACCGACACTTGCAGTGTCTTGGCTTTCTCACGGTCCAGATCAACAAACAGCTGTGGAACATTGGCGCGGAAGGTGGTGTAGGCCTGCGCGATTTCGGGCCGTTGATTGGCGGCATAGACAAAAGATCCAACGGCTGATGCCAAATCCTGCGGTGTGCCGCCTCCGGTCTGTTGTACCTCCATTTCGACGCCGGCGGACATGCCGAGGCCCTGAATCGGGGGCGGGTTGAAGGCGACGATCGAGGCTGCGGATTCGCCGTAGGCGATGGCCAATACCTTGGCGAGGATGGCATCTGCGCTCAGATCATCATCCTGACGTTCGTCCCAGTTGGTAAGGTTGACGAAAATTGCCGCACCGTTTGTTGTGGTGCCGTTCAGCAGCGAAAAGCCGTTCACGAGAACCGTGTTGGCGACGCCTGGGATTTCGCGAATTTGATCGTCGACCCGTGAGCTGATGGTTTCGGTGCGTTCCAGCGTGGCGGCATCCGGCAGCTGGATGTCAACGAACAGATAGCCGTTGTCCTCCAGAGGGATAAAGCCACTGGATGTGTTGGACATGATGGTTCCGGTACCCATTGCGAGCACGACAATCACGCCCAATGCTGCGACTGGCAGGATGAGAAGTTTCCGTACGATCGCGACATAGCCGCTGCGTACGGTACCGATGAAGCGCTCAAAAGTAGCCAGCACCCCTTTGGGGGGGCCGGACCTTGCCTTCAGCACCAGCCCACATAGGGCCGGAGACAGTGTCAGCGCGTTAATGGAGGAAATCACAACCGCGGTCGAGATCGTGACGGCGAACTGCGAATATAGCCGCCCCGAGATGCCGGGCATGAACGTCACCGGCACGAATACAGCCAACAACACGAGAGTTGTCGCAATAACAGGCCCGGTGATCTGCCCCATAGCCTTGCGGGTAGCCTCGGCCGGAGGAAGTCCTTCGTCTGCGATAATCCGCTCGACGTTTTCGACCACAACGATGGCGTCATCCACCACGATCCCGATGGCAAGCACGAGTGCGAACAACGAGATTGTGTTCAGCGACATCCCAAAGGCCAACAAAAAGGCGAATGTCCCGATCAACGAGACCGGAATCGCCACCGCGGGAATGATCGTTGCGCGCCAACTGCCCAGGAACAGGAACACGACCGAGATCACAAGGGTAAAGGTCAGGATCAGGGTTGTGACCACGTCGTTTAGCGACTGCTCAACGAAATCCGTGGTGTTGAAGGGGACAGCATATTCCACATCTGTCGGGAAGGACCGCGACAGGCGTTCCAGCTCTGCCTCCACCCGTTCCGAAACAGCCAGAGCGTTGGCGCCCGGAGCCTGATAAATGCCAATCACCGTCGCAGGGACCGCCTGGTAATACCCCGAGGCCGAATAGAACTGAGCTCCCAGTTCAATGCGTGCAATGTCCTTTACACGCACGATTGCGCCGGCTTCCCCGGTGCGGATGACGATATCGCCGAATTCGGCGGCCGAGGTCAGGCGCCCTTTGGTCTTGATCGTATACTGAAAAGTCTGCCCCTCAGGGACCGGAGGTGAGCCGATTGAGCCCGCCGAAACTTCGATATTTTGTTCCCGAATGGCGTTGATCACGTCGCCGGGCGTGATGGAGAGCGCGGCCATCTTGTCCGGATCCATCCAGATCCGCATGGCGTATTCCAGATTGGTCAGAACGTCCGCCTTGCCGACGCCCTGAACCCGCGCAAGCGCATCTTTCAGATTGATCGACGCATAGTTCGACAAAAACACACTGTCATAGGTGCCATTGGGAGACGTCAGCGTGACCAGCAACAGCATGTTGGTCGACGCTTTCTCGGTCACCACGCCTGATGATGTCACCTCGGTCGGCAGCGAGGACATCGCCTGCGCCACGCGGTTCTGCACATTCACTGAGGCGATATCCGGATCCGTGCCGACCTCGAACGTGATGTTCAACGAATATGAGCCGTTATCAGACGAAGTTGATGTCATGTAGATCATGTCATCCACACCGTTTACTTGCGCCTCGATCGGGGCGGCGACGGTGTTTTCGACGGTTTCGGCATTGGCGCCCGTGTAGGTCGTAGACACACTGACGACAGGCGGCGTGATGTCCGGGAACTGGGCTACGGGCAGGACCATGTAGCCGATACCGCCCAGAATGGTCAGGACAAGCGAGATGACAAGGGCCAGCTTAGGCCGGCTGATGAACAGGGCTGAGAACATCGGTTATTCTCCCGGCTGTTCTGAGGCGACGACCGCATCGACGGCTACACCCGGACGAACCCTTTGCAAGCCCTCAACAATCACGCTTTCACCTTCACGCAGACCGTCAAGAACAATGATGGCAGTTTCTACTGCGTCTCCGGTCGTGATATAACGCTGTTCGACCATCTGCTTGTCGTTGACGACCAGAACGAATTCGCCGCGCTGGTCGCGTTGCAGCGCCGCCTGCGGGACCAATACCTGCAGGGTGGGCTCCAGCGCCTCGATCTGCACATTCACAAATGCACCGTCGATGATCAGGCGGTTGGTGTTGTCGAACTGCGCGCGTACGGTGATGGCACCGGTCAGCGGATCGATCCTGTTGTCGACAAAGACGATTTCGCCGGTTTCATCCAGTTCCGTTCCGTTAGGCAAAATCACATGGACATTCGGACTTTTCTGGCTTTCGGCCAGCGATGCCGCGTTTTCTCCGAAAGTCTCCAGGATCGAAGTAAACATTTTTTCGTTAAGCGAGAAGTTCACGTAGATCGGTGCCTCGCTCACCACGTTGACGAGGGGTGGGTTGTTTGGGCCGACGACGTCACCGACGCTGGTTGTGATCCTGCCGATACGCCCGTCAAAGGGCGCGTGAATTTTGGTATAGCTCAGATCCAGTTCTGCCTGCTGGATTGCGGCATTGGCGGCTTTGACCTCGGCCTCGGCCACCAGTTCGTTCGCGCGGGCAATGTCGCGCTCGGATTCCGGCGTGGCATCGCGTTTGTACAATTCTTCTTTTCGAGCCAGATCGACCTTGGCCAGTTCCAGATTGGCCTCGGCCCGGTCCAGATCGGCTTTGCGCGCCTCCAGCGTGGCTTCATAGAGGTCGGGTTCAATGGTGAATAGCAAGTCGCCGTCGGCCACCAACGATCCGTCGTCCACTTCCTTGCTGTCCAAAAAACCGCTTACGCGGGCGATGATGTCGACCTTGTTGATCGCCTCTGCCCGGCCGATGAACACGGCTTCGTCCGTGATTTCCTGTGTGTAGGCTGCGGCAATCGATACCTTAGGCGGCGGCGCGTCGCTTTGATCCTGAGCGGCGGAAATCTGTGCCGATCCCAAAACCGCCAGCATTGCAAGAGGCAGGCCGATCGCCCTGAACCGCCCGCAATTTTGAAATTTCGAAGAAAAGATTGCTGGGGACATTGCGACCGCCTCGTTCAAACTAAGGATAATGGGCCAAGGCGCAGTTTGAGCCTCGACGAGTCGAAGTAATTCTACGGCAGGATGGACGGTTTGGTGGGATTCCTCAAGCACGTTGAAAGGCGTGGCGTATCAGCAGTTCGGGATTTTCTTGTGCCAAGCAACCGACTTAGGCGGCCAAACGCGAGAAACAGGGTTCGAATGCCGCTGAAACCCGCAAAATCGAGGACGTAGGCCGCCCCCGATTAATCAATTTGCCTGGTAGGCGTTTAGTCGCGCGTTCCGGCAAACCTGGTCTGCCAGTCTTCGCGCTGCTCGTCCGCGATCTTGGCAAACATTACGTCCGGCACGCTGAACGTGTGTCCGGCGGGCAGGGCATTCAACGCTGCGTCCACGTTCTCGGGCCAACTGGTGTCCAGCGTGTTCATGGCGCTGAGCATCCGGGCCGAGGTTTCGGGGATGAAAGGCGCACTGAGAACAGCATAAAGACGGATTAGGTTCAGTCCCAACCGCACCTGTGCTGCGGCCTGTTCCGGGTTTTCCTTGAAGGTCGACCAAGGAGCGGCCGCTTGCAGGTATTCGTTACCTGCAACCCAGATCGCCCTCAATTCCTGCGCGGATTTGCGAACCTCCATTGCTTCCATATGACCCTCGTACGCGCGCACGCGGCGGGTCAGGTCAGCGATCAGTTCTTGTTCCCGCTCGCCGAATTCGCCGCCCTCAGGAACGGCCTCGCCGAATTTCGAGCGGCAGAACTTGGTGATACGGCTGACGAAGTTGCCCAGAACGTCGGCCAAATCTTTGTTCACCGACTGCTGAAAGTTTTCCCATGTGAATTCACTGTCGCTGCTTTCGGGCGCATGGCTCAGCAACCACCAGCGCCAGTAGTCGGCGGGCAGAATCTCCAGCGCCTGATCCATGAACACGCCACGACCTTGCGAGGTAGAAAACTGGCCGCCATCATAGTTCAGGTAATTGAACGATTTGAGGTGATCGACCATCTTCCACGGCTCGCCCGAGCCCAGAATGGTCGCGGGGAACGATAGAGTATGGAAGGGAACGTTGTCCTTGCCCATGAACTGGACATAGCGCACGTCATCCGCACCTTTGTCCGTGCGCCACCAGCGTTCCCATTCAGCATCGGTTTTGCCGCTGGAATCCGCCCACTCCTTGGCGCAGGCAATGTACTCGATAGGCGCATCAAACCAGACGTAGAATACTTTGCCCTCCATCCCTGGCCAATCCTGATCACCTTTCTTGACCGGCACGCCCCAGTCCAGATCGCGTGTGATCCCGCGGTCTTGCAGACCGTCACCGTCATGTAGCCATTTCTTGGCGATTGATGTCGTCAGGATAGGCCAGTCGCTTTTGCTGTCGATCCACGCATCCAGTTGATCCTTCATCGCAGACTGACGCAGGTACAGGTGCTTGGTTTCGCGCACTTCCAAATCGGTGGACCCGGAAATCGCTGAGCGCGGCTCGATCAGGTCGGTGGGATCCAGCTGTTTGGTGCAATTCTCGCACTGGTCTCCGCGGGCGCGCTCATAGCCGCAATTGGGGCAGGTGCCTTCGATGTAACGGTCAGGCAAGAAGCGCTTGTCGGCGTTGGAATAGACCAGCTTTTCGGTGACTTCGCGGATCAGCCCGGCGTCATCCAGTTTGCCTGCGAAATGCTGGGTCAGTTTTTTATTCTGTTCGCTGGACGAGCGGCCGAAGTGATCAAAGCTCAACCCGAAGCGATTGGCGATGTCTGCCTGAATGCCGTACATCTCGGCGCAATACTCAGCCACCGGCTTGCCCGCTTTGGCGGCAGCCAGCTCGGCAGGGGTGCCGTGTTCATCCGTGGCGCACAGGAACATGACCTCGTTCCCCCGGCCACGCTGATAGCGTGCGTAAAGATCGGCAGGCAATTGCGAGCCGATCAGGTTGCCGAGGTGCTTGATCCCATTGATGTATGGGATTGCCGAGGTAATGAGAATTCGAGCCATGTTCCGTATCCGCGTAACTGTCTGCGCGCCCGTCTACATGAAGTGACCGGCCAGCAAAAGCCCGGTTTCACTCACATCCGAATTTCCGTGCCATCAAGGGATGGAGTTACCTGACACCGAGATCGGTGACCGTCCTTCAGATGACTGTGTCGGAGTGAATGCGCCTTACTCTTCCTACCGCGCGTGCTTTCGATGGAATTGAGTGACGAAGCGGTGTTCGCGCAACAGGCTTCCACGGTGTATGATGGTTCGGCGAACCTGTCGTGGGGGATATAAAATGCAGTATTCATCGATATGGCGCGGCTTGAAGGCCGCCGTTGTCTTGTGTGCAACCATCTTCTTGTCTTCGGTAGACGCGTCCGCTGATCAAAATGATGCGGAAAAGGCGGTGGAAACATTCAACCACGCGATGCTTTCAATCTTTCATCGCGGTCAGGATGCGCTGACCGCTGAAACACGACCGATCATGGTAATTGCTCGTGATGTCACAGTGATATCGGATGAAGGAGAGGCGACATATTCAAGGAACGCGCCACGGTATGAGATTTTTAAGTCAACGTCGCATGTCCTATTGGCAATTATTGGCGCCGTCACACCTTGGCCGGAAGATGATGCGCAGAAAGAGCGCTGGAAGCAGGATTTTTCGGTTGTAGCCACAGAAATAGAAAGCCTGCTTGCTTCAATCGATGGGCTCGACTTACCGAAAGACGAACTGGCGAGCCAACGGGAAATGCTTGAAATGGCCCACGACTTCGCCAAGAACGCGCTGAGCAAAGATGAGCTTACGCGCGAAGCAGTCTCTCAGGTAATCAACGATATGCGACCGGTATGGGCAGCAAACATGCGTTCGGCCGCTCGCGCAGAATTGACCGCGCTCCATTCCGCGGTGTCCCAAGCGCGTGCCGCTATGGATGAGCGGGAATGGGCGAAAATGTACGTCGTGCATCACGGCGGCTCCAGCGTTGAAGACGTAAACGTAGTTCTGCTGTATTTGCAGCGCGTGATGCCCGAAAAGGTGGCCGCCGGTCAGGTGTTGTTCGCAGAAAACGCGCACGGGAATGATGCGCTGACAAAGTACGCGGGCTACGTGAGAATGCAGAGAAATGTCGGGGCGTGGGCTTTCGGAGACCCGGCGCGGATGGAGGTCGACCTTTTGGGCTACGAAGCGGGTTCAATTCTGGACGAAATGATCCCGGCTTCGCCTTCAGCAGTTACTGATGCCGACTGAACATTTTTGACCCTAAGTCCGGGACCAAAAACGCGGTGTGTCTATCGCCTTTCGCGTGACCGTTTCAGCAATCGGCCAATAGTAAAAGAAGTTCGAGGGGCGTAGACGTAGTTGGTCCGTTCTTCCGGGGTAGGGCGGGACCGCATTCGGGCCAGGCCAAAGACGATCAGGAATACATGGCCCAGCGCCACGAAGGCGAACAACGCTCCGGGACCGAACTGCTGGATTAGCGTCGACGATACATAGGGCGACGCGATCGCTCCCAATGCGTACCAGAACATCAATGCAGCGGATAACTCGACCCTTTGTTCCGTCGTGGCAAAGTCGTTCGCGTGCGCAGAAGAAACCGAAAAGATCGGAAACGTTGTGAATCCGAACAGCCCTGCCGCCAGCATGACGCCGAAGGTTCCGGTGCCGCTGGCGATCATCGTTATTCCACAGCTCAGAACCGCTGCGATCGATAGCCAGATCAGAACCCAGCGCCGGTCGTATTTGTCGGCAAGCCATCCCATCGGGTATTGGGCCAGCGCACCGCCCAGAACAAATGACGCCAGGAAGAAGGCGATTTGATCCACACCCAGACCGACCTCTTGCCCGTATACTGGTCCGACCATTCGGAAGGATGCGGAACTCAGAGCGGCCACAATAACGCCCGCAACGGCCAAGGGAGAACTGTTCCAAGCAAGCTTTGGACGCAGACGCGGGGCCTTAGGTGTTTCAGGCTGGCTAGCACGTGTCAGTGTCAGCGGGAGCAGCGATGCACAGCACAAAATGGCCAGCAAATTGTACGAGACGTAAGACGCAGGGGGTAGCACTGCTATAATCAGCTGAGCACCAAGTGACGCGCCCATATCGACAATGCGGTAGGTGCCCATGGCACGCCCGCGCGTCTCATTCGTGACTTTGGCGTTTAACCACGCTTCGATAACCGTATAGCTGCCCGCGACGCAGGTGCCTGATGCGATGCGCAGTGCCGCCCAAATGTAAGGGTTGTCGGTCAGGGTATGTCCGATCAGCCCCATCGCCCCCAATGCTGTGCAAACAGCAAAGGCGCGAGAGTGGCCGACATTGCCCATCAGGCGCGGCGCCCACCAGCAACCGATGAAGAACCCGATAAAATGCGACGACCCCAACAAACCGATCTGCTCGGTCGAGAAATCCAGGGTGATACCAGAGATCGCATCCAGAGGACCAACGCCCCCCGTCGAGAGCTGAAGTAGAATGACTGAAAAAAAGAGGGCGGCAAAGGAAATGATCGTGCGCATGATGGTCTCAGGGTTAACGTATCGCGGAATAATGCGCGCGCCTATTCGACCTCCGCGCGTCGTTTTTTTGCTTTTCTGTGATCAGGTCATGCGTTCGATCTCAGCTTCGATGTTCAGGCCCACCTCTTCCTGCACCAAGTCAGGGTAGCCTGATGCACCAAAGTCGTGACGATTCAGTCTTCCGGTCAGGTGAATGAACAGAACATCCAACTCATCCGCGGCGCTGCCTGGTGGGCGGTAGAGGTTTGCGCTCAGCGTTATTGGGCGTGTGACGCCGCGCAGTGTGAGATCTCCGGTAATGGATGCGCCTTCGGAAATGCGGCCTTGGGGACCCAGTCGTATTTTTGTCGAAGAGAATCGGATCGTCGGGAAACGGGCGGCGTCCAGTACGCTTTGGCCCAGCATCGGACCACGAGCGAAGTGAAGTTTGGTCCGCGCCTTGGCCACGTCCATCACGACGTCAACTCGGCTGTTCTGCAAGCGTGTTGTGTCGACCTGGATGTTGGCGGACCGGATAGGTATCGTTCCTGACTGAGTTACTCCAGACAATTCAAAGGAAAAGCCTACCGTGGTTTCCCGTGGCGCCAGGACATAGGGGAACAGGGCAGCCTGTGCGGCGCGCGCCAGTGGCAGGGCGGCCAGCCCTGCGATCAGCGTGCGTCGCGCAAGGTGGTTCATGCCAACGCCTGGGATTCGCGTGGACGTGACCGGTTAAGCAAGATCAGCAGGATGGCAATGTTCAACCCGTTCCACAGAATGCCATTCACGAAGGCCAGTTGGTAATTTCCGGTAACATCGTAAATCCATCCCGACATCCACCCACCCAGAGCCATGCCCATGATGGTCATCATCATAACAAACCCAACACGTGCGCCGGCCTCTTGCGGGGGCATGTATTCACGAACCACCAGAGCGTAGCTGGGGACAATGCCACCTTGAGCCAGACCAAAGAGCATGCTGATGACGTAAAGTGACACCATCCCATCGTAGGGCAGGAACATAAAAAGCGCGACGCATTGCAGGATGGATCCGATCAGCAATGTGTAAAGCCCGCCCAGCCGATCCGCTACCAGGCCCGAGATGATGCGGCTGACCACGCCGCCCATCAGCATGAGCGAAAGCATTTCGGCCCCTACAGCAGGCCCGTAACCCAGTCCAACACAATAGGAAACGATGTGGACTTGTGGCATCGCCATCGCTACGCAGCACCCAATTCCAGCCAGCCCCAGTATATATTGCAGAGCTCGCGGCGACAGGCCTACGCTTTGCGATCTGACTTCTGCTGCAGCTGCGGCAGTGTTGTGGGCTTCGACCGGAACAGTACGACGCAGCAGCAGTGAGAGGGGGATGACCGAAACCAAAGTGATGAGGGCAAGGCTCAGGTAAACCTGTTGCCATCCTTCGCGTTGCAATATGCCGGCCAGCAGGGTGGGCCAGATTGCGCCGGACAGGTAATTGCCGCTAGCCACCAATGCCACCGCGATCCCCCGCTTGCGCATGAACCAGTGCGATATATCGGCGATTAACGGGCCGAAGCCGACGGAAGTGCCCAGCCCCAAGATTAGATGTGCCACCGAAAGCAGAACCATGTTGGGTGCAAGCGTCGCCATCAGATAGCTGACAGCGCTAAGCACAGCCGCCCCGATCAACGCTTGCGTTACGCCCATTCGGTCGACCAACCTACCCAGCCACATATTGCCAAGCGCAAACCCGATCATGGTAAGTGTGTAGGGCATTGAGGCTTCAGCGCGTCCGGCGCCGAACTGGGTTTCGATGGCTGGCATGACGACGATCACGGCCCACATGCCTACATTGACAACTGTCGCGATGGCCAATGTGACCAGGAGGCGTAGCCAGGAGTATCGGCTGTCATGGATGGGATGCGTCATGCCGGAACGCTAGGGCGCGCCGCTGGCTTTGACCAGTCACAAGTTGCGTGATGTGCCGATCCGTTAAGCAAGCGTGTCTTCTGTTTCGATCTGTTGCAGGTGCAGACCGGCGCGGGCTGCGGTCTGGGTGGCCTGCCAGCTGACCGGGGGCAGGGCGCGGGCACGGCGGCGAGTCAAGGTCCAGCGCCGAGCCTCGCCCTGATGGGCTGCGGCCATGTGCCAGCGCGTCTCAATCCCCTGCGCGCCGCCGTCGCCAGGGGTCAGAAGTAGCCCCAGCGGAGCCCGCCCCATCGTGCCACCCTGTTCGGCGGCCAAATGCATCCGTCGTATCGGTGTTAGCCCCGGCGCGCCGGGCAGATCGCCGATGACCAGCGGGATGGTTCCGCTGCGCAGCGCTTCCTCGATACACCACAGCAGATCTTCGGCGCGGGTGGGGCGAACAAACAGAAATCGGGCCGGATCGGCAAAGGGCATCATCCCGTCCGGGTTCAGTTGTCCGGGCTCCCACGCGGGGGAAATCCACAGCACCGGCCCCTGCGCCTGACCGGCCAGCCACATGGCAAAGCTGCGCCGGGCAGGGCCGCAGGCCTCGTGCACGCGCCCCAGTTGCAGCGTGATCTGCGGGTGCAGTTTCAGCCCCGGCGCCTCACGCGCGGGTTTGCGGCCAAGAAGATGGGTAGACATGCCGAGATGCTAGCATGTTCCACTTTTGTTCTCAATCGAAAAGCGCCGCGGTTGCGTGATCTAACGCGACAGGATCAGGCGGCCATCCGCGAACTGAATGCTGGGAAACCGATGCAGATACTCCATACCCAGCAGCGATTGATCCAGATCTCCTTCGTTGATCGAGGCCGGGACATTGCGGTCCGTTATCGGCCCCAGCGCCAGGCTCTCCAGGCGGACCGGAGCAGTACGCACCACTCCATTAGCGGTCACGGCCCGGCCCAGATAGTTCAGCTGATCCGTATCAATCCCGACCCGTTTGGCATCCCGCGGGCTGAGGACGATCTGGCTGGCACCAGTGTCGACCATAAAGGTGACAGGCTCGCCATTCACCAGCAACGGCAAGTAATAATGCCCGTCAAAGGATCGCGGCACTTCGATCCGATGATCGGTCACAGTCATCTGGGGCGTGGTGCTGACGGTCGAGCGGATGTCGCCCCAAAGCCCGATCACTGCGATGACACCGATAAAGATGAACACCCAGGCGGCGGCCATCTGCATGGTCTTGCCCAGCGATTGACGGTTCTGCGTGATGAACCACATCAGCAGCGCAGCACCCAGCAGGACCAGATAGGTCAAACGTCCGATTTCATAACCATCCATGCCGTTACCCAAAAAATGCTCTACCAATCCCAATATGGGAATTCATGAAGCAAATCCAAAGGCCTTGAGCCCGTCCAGAATGAACTGAACCGACAAGGCGGCCAGAAGCATCCCGAGCAGCCGCGTCAGAACATTCAACCCGGTTTTGCCCAGAATGCGCGCGAT
The DNA here is from genome assembly GCF_057221115.1 of Ruegeria sp. HKCCD6426. NCBI lineage: Bacteria > Pseudomonadati > Pseudomonadota > Alphaproteobacteria > Rhodobacterales > Roseobacteraceae > Ruegeria > Ruegeria sp. HKCCD6426. The sequence continues at coordinate 248,493 of NZ_JBWVBF010000003.1, forward strand.
CAGTCCGCCAGACAGGAAGAACGTCAGGACCACAGCCATTACGGCCAACATGACTGCACAGGCTGCCGCGATCCCCTGTATGCCGGGGTTCTGTCCCGCCAGCAGGATGATTGTTGCAATCGAGCCCGGTCCGGCCACCAGCGGGATTGCCAGCGGGAAGACAGACGGATCGGGGTGTTCTTCTTCTTCTGCGCGATCCTCGCGCCGCTTGGTACGCCGATCAAACAACATATCGAGCGCGGTTAAAAACAGCAGCGCGCCACCTGCGACCCGGAATGCCTCCATCGAGATGCCGACGAAACCCAGAACCGCTTCGCCAAAGGCGGCAAACGCGATCAGGATACCAGAGGCCGTCAGGCAGGTGCGAATGGCAGTAATACGACGCGCGCGCGCGCCCATGCCCTGCGTCATGGCTACAAAAATTGGCGTCGTGCCAAAGGGGTCGATCACCACGAATAGTGTGGTGAATGCCGTCACGAAAAAAGCCGCCTCAATCAATCTCTTGCATCCTGTTGCAAACGTTCAAGAACTGCCATTGCATCGTCCAACTGTGTTGCCGGAACGTAGACATGATCGTGATGGTAACCTGCGACCATGTTTGCTGGTATCCCGGATTGCGCAAGTGCTGCTGCTACTGCCGCCGTAAGGCCAACGCCTTCAAGCGATGAGTGGACCTGCAGCGTGATGCAGCGCATAGGTAGGGCGCCATGGGTGGCGGCGTTGACGGGAACGATCAGAGAGAGGCCTTCGTCTTCGATACAGCTGGCGCGAGTCCCTTTTGGCCAGGCCGTGTCTTCTGGCCAAATGACGAATGCGAATTCCCCGGCCACCGCATGGGGTCGCATGCCAGCAATCATCGCTTTGGTTTCTTTCACCGGAGAAGTCATGCTGCGGCCTCGGCTTTCTCAAGCCGTTCGGCGGCGGCAACCCACAGCGCCTCGGCTTTTTGCATCGCCTCGGTTACCTCGGCAAATTTACGATTCCAGCCTTCCAGATCGTTGACCCGGTCATCCTCGTACAGCGCCGGGTCTGCCAGCTTGGCCGAGAGTTTCTCGTGCATGTCCGTCAGTTTCTCGATCCGATCCTCACATTTGCGCAAATCGGCGCGCAACGCGAGCATTGCATCGCGTGAAGGGCGCTTCGGTTTTGCCGTCTGAGGCTTTTCTTTCACGGGTTTGTCGCGCGCCAGCAGCTGGTCGCGATAAACCTCCAGATCGCCGTCAAACGGTTTGACGGTTCCATCCGAAACCAGCCAAAGCCGATCTGCCACCAACCCCAACAGGTGCATATCGTGGCTGACCAGAATGACTGCGCCGGAATAGGCGATCAGCGCCTCGACCAACGCTTCGCGGCTTTCGATGTCGAGGTGGTTTGTCGGTTCGTCGAGGATCAACATGTGCGGCGCGTCGATTGTGGCGATCAGCAGCGACAGGCGCGCCTTTTGGCCACCCGATAGGCGGCCAACTACGGTTTCCGCCTGATCCGCGCCAAGACCGAACCCGGCCAGTCGCGAGCGCCATTTACCCGGCGCCTCATCCGGGCGCAGCCGACGCAAGTGATCCAGAGGCGTTTCGTCTACGTGCAGCTCATCCACCTGATGCTGCGCGAAATAACCGATGCGCAGCTTCGAACTGCGGGCCATCTTTCCCGCCATCAGGGGCAGGCGGTCGGATAGTAGTTTCGATAAGGTCGATTTACCTTGACCATTTTTGCCGAGCAGGGCGATGCGGTCATCCTGATCGATACGCAGGTTCAACCGACGCAGCACCTCGGTCTCGCCATAACCCGTTACGCCGCCCTCAAGTTGAATGATCGGTGGTGACAGCTCTTCGGGTTCCGGGAACGTGAACGCGCGCAGGGCGGCCTCTTGCGGGGTCGAAACCAGCTGGATGCGTTCGATCATTTTCAAACGCGACTGGGCCTGAACGGCCTTGGAGGCCTTGTAGCGGAACCTGTCCACGAAGCTTTGCAGATGCGCGATGCGCGCTTTAGCCCTGGCATTCTCGGATTCGGCCTGCGCCAAGCGCTCGGCTCGGCGTTCGGCGAATTTGTCGTAAGGAACCGCATAATAGGTCAGCTTGCGGTCTTCCAGGTGCAGAATCGATCCTACGGCACGGTTCAAGAGGCCGCGGTCGTGGCTGATGATAATCACCGTATGCGGATATTTCGCCAGATAGCTCTCTAGCCACAGCGCGCCTTCGAGATCCAGATAGTTGGTCGGTTCGTCCAACAGCAGCAGATCAGGCTGCGAAAACAGCACCGCCGCCAATGCTACGCGCATCCGCCAGCCGCCCGAGAAATCCGAGCACGGTCTCAATTGATCTTCGTCATCGAACCCAAGACCCTTTAGGATCGATGCCGCGCGCGCCTCGGCCGACCACGCGTCGATATCCGCCAGGCGGGTCTGGATATCAGCAATACGACCAGGGTCCGTTGCACTGTCGGCTTCGGCCATCAGCGCACTGCGTTCTGTATCCGCGGCCAGGACCGTGTTGATCAGCGAAACGTCGGACGAGGGCACCTCTTGCGCCACGCCCCCGATCCGCGCCCGTTTGGGAAGAGAAATGTTCCCCGACTCCAGTGCCAACTCTCCCCGGATCAGGCGGAACAGTGTGGTCTTCCCGGTGCCGTTGCGGCCCACAAGCCCGACCTTGTGACCATCCGGGATTGTCGCGCTGGCCCCATCAAACAGGGGGCGGCCTTCGACGGCGTAAGTGATGTCTTCAATCCGTAGCATAGGCCGAGCACTGCGGCACGGCCTGACGCTTGTCAATGGGGTTACTTTGCTGACTGCGTATCAGTTCAATTCAACAGCCACGTCTTCGAACGGGTAGGAGGCAAATCCAACCAAAACCTGGTCGCCTTCCTCACTGAAAGCAAAGACGTGAAATTCGTCGTGGTGCAAAGTGGCACGACAAAAAGCGCCTGATTGGGGCAAGTTTGCCGGGCAAGTTTCCAGATCGGTGTGCGCAATTGATGTTTCGAACAGCTCATAGTCCATTGTCACTGTCGTCTCATCAGCTATGGCCGTTGAAGCAAGAAAACAGGTGGTAAAAGCAAGCTTTGGTATCATTAGAGTGACCTTGTGTTGTTTGTCGACTCTGTTCGCGCAAGGAGTAACTGACTTAAATAATCAGGAATTGAAAGCGCTGTTTTCCGGCTGCGTCATTCCTTCGCACTCGTCCAAGGGGCTATGCGCTCAATCCATGTCCGGACCCCGCAATGCACAGTGGCAAAGGTTCGGCATGGGCATGGCGCGGACCATGTGATAGCACGGGTTCGGTTGGCATTTCACACCGGTTTTCTTCATGCGCGCGGCTCAAACACCTCCGTCTCTGATCACGCTGATTTTTGCGACCGCGTTGTCAGTGTTGTCACTGAATATGTTCCTGCCATCGCTTGCTCGGATGGGAGAGGATTTTCAGGTCGATTACGGGCTGGTGAACCTGTCGGTTGCCGGATACCTGGCGGTTTCGGCGGTACTGCAACTGATCATGGGGCCTCTGTCTGATCGATACGGTCGCAGACCCATCCTGCTGATCTGTATGGCAATCTTCTCCTTTGCGTCGCTGGGCTGTGTATTGGCCGACTCGATCTGGACCTTCCTTGGGTTTCGCCTGCTGCAAGCGGCTGTGGTCGCCGGACCAGTTCTTTCAAGCGCATCGATCCGGGATATGCATCCCCCAAACGAGGCGGCCAGTAAGCTGGGTTACGTCGCGATGGCGATGGCTCTGGCGCCCATGTTGGGGCCGATGTTGGGTGGCGCCCTTGATATGCTGTTCGGCTGGCGCGCCGGGTTTATTTTGTATTCCGCATTTGGCGCCGGCATGCTGGCGCTGCTTTGGGTGGATATGGGTGAAACGAATACCGATCGCTCCTCAACTTTCGGTGCTCAGCTGCGAGAATACCCGCATCTTTTTAGGGCGCGCCGCTTCTGGGGCTATGCCTTGTGCGCGGCGTTCTCAATCGGCGGGTTTTTCAGCTTCATCACGGGTGCGCCGCTGGTGGCGGCAGCATGGTTCGACCTCAGCCCGGCGATGCTGGGTCTTGGTATAGGCATCATAACCGGTGGGTTCATGGTGGGTAACTTTATCACAGGGCGCATCGCTGCGTTTACGCCGTTGACCACTATGATCTTGGCAGGCCGCATCGTCGCATCCTTGGGGCCGCTTTTCGGTTTGATTCTGTTTCTCGGTGAGATGGGCTCGGTCTGGGTTTTCTTCGGTTCGGCGGTATTTGTGGGGTTCGGCAATGGACTGACCAACGCGAATGCCTCGGCCGGCCTGATGTCAGTGCGGCCAAAACTTGCAGGCAGTGCAGCCGGGCTGTCGGGGGCGATGATTGTGGCGTTGGGGGCGGTTATCACGTCGCTGACCGGTGCGTTTGTAAACCCGGAAAACGGGCCGTTTTTGGTGCTGGGCATGATGTGCATCAGCAGCTTCATCGGCCTGTTGGCGGTATTGTATGTCCGCTGGGTAGACCGTCAGGACCCGTTGCCTGAAACGATCTGAACCGCTTTGCATCATAGTGCTTTTCATACGCCCCGTACCATGTTAGGCGGCGCGCGATATATTTCGGCGCGGCACCCCGCGCATTCAGAGTAAGGAGAGGCCGATATGGCACTGGAACGCACATTCTCGATCATCAAGCCCGATGCAACCCGCCGCAACCTGACTGGCAAGATCAATGCCAAGTTCGAAGATGCAGGCCTGCGCATCGTGGCGCAAAAGCGCATCCACATGACCAAGGCTCAGGCTGGCAAGTTCTATGACGTGCATGCCGAGCGTCCGTTCTATGACGAACTGTGCGAATTCATGTCGTCGGCTCCGGTTGTTGTTCAGGTTCTGGAAGGCGAAGGCGCCATTGCCAAAAACCGCGAAGTCATGGGCGCAACCAACCCCGCAGACGCGGCCCCCGGCACCATCCGTGCTGAGTTCGCTGAATCGGTTGGCGAAAATTCGGTCCACGGCTCAGACGCTCCGGAAACTGCTGCTGTTGAGATCGCCTACTTCTTCTCGGGCATCGAACTGGTCGGTTAAACCGCCGTCAGACGGAATTGAATTGGCCGCTCCCGAATTCGGGGGCGGCTTTTTTTGTGCTCAGATCTGTTTTAGGTCGCGTGGCGCAATGCGCACCCCGATCGCGTCCAGGTCAGAGATCATCTGCGTTTCCGGTGCCGACGATGCCTCGGCCTTGATTGCATCGAACCTCCGCCGCAGCGCCTTTTTCTCTTCGCCCTTGCAGTCGTTCCATGGGCGTCCCTGCAAACCCATTACAAGCACATAGTAGCCAATGAAATGTGGCCGAGTCCCGGCCTGCAACAACCGCGAATACGCTGCATCAGCACCCAGGTCGCGCAACTCCTGCGCTGAATGAATACCAGCGCGAGCACAGGCTTGCTCAAAAGCTGGACCAAGGTTGCGGATCGAAGAAACGGGGTCGGTCATGCTTTGGTCTTATCGTGGCCTCGGGCAGCTGTCACCAGCCCTAGCCGGGTGTTTGCGCCAGACCGGGGCAGTTTTCCTTGATCCGGCATACACGTTGCGATTTCATACCTAATAAGGGTGACTGAACGAACTCCGAGAAAGGCTAATGCAACACATCGCTTGTGCTTGGTGAATGCCCCGGGTGTCTTTGGCAGGCTTGGCTGTGCTCGGAAACGGTGTTCGGGGAAATGGCGTTTCCAGGGTGGGAATGTATCCGGTGACAGCATGGAAGGGTCTGGTGTGACGGGTGAACAGGGCGCAATTTTTGTGGTCCCGCAGGAACTGCAGGCCGGTTCGCTTGAAAAAGCGTTGGACGGGTACCGGGTGGAACTGGCGACAATATCGGCGGACCGGGCGTTCACGTTTCTGGATTGCCATGATCAATCGCTGCGACGTTCCGGGCGACTGCTGATCGAAACTTCAGGCGGGGTGCGGCTGATTGGCGATAACGGCGTTGTCGTCGCAGAAAATGTCATCGGGCAGGGCCGTTTTATTCAGGATCTCCCGGATGGAGCATTGCGCCGGACACTTTCAGATTTTCCTTCCTTGCGGGCGCTGATGGTCGTTGGAGAAGGACGGATCGGTGAGCAATCGATTGCTGTCCTGGATGATCTTCAGAAAACCCTGGTTCGCGGCTCGGTCATGTCGCTGAAATCCGAGAATGGTCAGATCGCTATCGTTCATCTGCAACGTCTGCGCGGGTATGATCGCGCGTTTGCCAGGACTTGCGCTGCTTTGGGCAAGCTCGACAACGGCCAACCCCGAGCCGAGTTTGTGTTTTCTCAATTGTATCCGGGTATGCGCCCCTATCTCGCCAAGCCGGATATTCCGCTTGGGAAATCTGAACCCGCCATTCAGGCCGCCACGGACATCATCCGAACATTCCTTGAAGTCGCATGTCAGAACGAAGCGGGCATCATTGCCGATATCGATACCGAATTCCTGCATGACTACCGAGTGTCTCTGCGTCGTATCCGTTCGGTACTCAGCCTGTTTCAAAGCGTGTACTCAGATGACCTGACGGATCAACTGAAAAACGTGTTCGCTGACCATATGACACCGACGGGCCGTTTACGGGATTTGGATGTCTATCTTTTTGAGAAAGATAGGTACTTCAGCGTTTTACCAAAAGAACTTCATGCCGGGTTAATTGAATTGTTTGCTCAGATCCAAGCAGAGCGCGTTCAGGAACTATCCCGACTATCACGTCGTCTTCGCAGCGCGAAATACAAGGCCTCCATGCAAGCCTTGGCCACTCAGTTTCAGGACCACACACAGCTTGCGGTTGGCCAGAACGCCGAGGCCGGCGCCTATGCTTATGCCCGAACGCTGATCTGGAAACGCTATCGCAAGGTCTGCAAACTCGCTCGCAGCATCACTCCCGATACTTCGGATAAGGTGGTGCACACTTTGCGTATTCACTGCAAGAAATTGCGGTATCTCATGGAATTCTTCGCGCCCTTGTTCGATGCTAAAGCCTTCAGAAAGATCATTAAGCCATTGAAGAAACTTCAAAATAACCTTGGTTTGTTCAACGACTGTTCTGTTCAGCAAGAGGCGTTGCTGCATTTTGTTGCCCAACGGACCTCGCGCTCGGGTCAGGCAAATGCGCAGCTTGGCATGGCAGTTGGCGGTCTGGTTGCGGTGCTAAGCCAGAAGCAATTGGAAGAACGCGATCGTGTCCTTTCGAATTTCGAACACTTCGACAGCCCCAAAATCCGCCGCCTGTTCCGAACTCTGTTTCACGAGTCGGAGGGCTAAGGAATGAAGATCTTGGCCTGCTACAGCAACAAAGGCGGCGTAGGGAAAACAGCAACTGCTGTGAACCTTGCCTATGCTTACGCGCAGGGGGGCAAGCGCGTACTGCTGTGCGATCTGGACCCGCAAGGGGCGTCGGGGTTTTATCTGCGCGTGAGGCCGTCAAGAAAATTGACAGAGGCTCGGTTTTTCGAGGATGTTCAACGCTTTACCAAGGCCATACGCGCCAGTGATTTCGAAGGGTTGGACGTTCTTCCTGCAAATCTGACCCACCGTGATTTTGACGTGTTCCTATCACGCATGCGGAACAAACGCTCGCGTTTGAAAAAGGCATTGATGTCGGTTGGAGGGGACTACGACGTGATCGTTTTGGACTGCCCGCCGAATTTCTCGATACTGTCGGAAAACATCTTCAAGGCTGCTGACACTATCGTCGTGCCGGTTATCCCCACAACGCTTTCGGAGCGATCATTTGAGCAATTGGTCGGATTCTTCGCCGCAAAGAATCTGCCCAAGAAAAAGCTGCGGGCGTTCTTTTCGATGGTACAGAAACGAAAAACGCTACATCTCGAGACAATGCAGTCGATGCGCAAGCAGTACCGCAAGCGGTTCCTGCGTAGCTGCATACCCTTTGCCGCTGATATTGAACGCATGGGACAACACCGCGCGCCAGTGCAAACCTATGCCAGGCGCAGCGCAGCCAGCGCGGCTTATCAGGCGCTGTATGACGAATTGGACAACAGAGTGACTCGGGCCAAATGAGTACGGAAATCGAACGCAAATTCCTTGTGGCCGAGTTGCCCGATCTGACCAAAGTGCAAAAGGCCTTGGTCCGCCAAGGGTATCTGACCGCGCCCGAGGATTCGACAGAGTTGCGTCTACGGCAAAAGAACGAAACCTATTACCTGACCCTCAAAGGTGCCGGGTCGCTGGTGCGAGTCGAACGAGAGGCTGAGATATCAGCCGAACAATTCGAAACATTTTGGCCCGAAACCTCTGGCCGCCGTGTCGAGAAAGAACGCTTTACCGGAAACCTTGCAGACGGGCGGGTCTTTGAGTTGGATATTTTTCGGGGAGACTTGGCGCCTTTGCGGCTGGTTGAGGTCGAATTTGGGTCCGAATCCGAGGCCAAGCAGTTTAGTCCCCCCGACTGGTTTGGCGTCGAGGTGACTGAGGATAAGCGATTTAAAAACAAGAATATGGCGATCAAAGGTAAACCGGTTTAGGGCTTCCTGGCCAATTGAATTACGGTCTCCAGACCCGGGGAGCGGTTTCGTGCCAGGAACGCGCCGCCGTGCATTCGCGAGATGGCGGCAACAAGCGCCAGACCCAGCCCTGCATTACGACCGGTTCTGGCCGGATCAAGCGTAATGAATGGCAGTTGCAGGCGCGGTAGATCGGCTTCGGGTACACCCGGGCCACGATCCCGCACGCTGAGCAGTGTGTGAGGGCCATTTTCGCTGATGTTGATGGTGATAGCCGTACCTTTTGGCGCATAGCGCATAGCGTTTTCGAGAAGATTCGAAAGCGCTTGCGATAGCAGCGGCCGGTGGCCCTGGATCGGGTCCGCTGAGCCTGTTACTTCAAGCCGGATACCCTGATCCGCTGCGACCGGTTCGTAAAGTTCGACTACGTCCCCGACCAGTTGCAACAGGTTCACGGGCTCGAATTGTTCGCGACCCAAGCCGGCCTCGGCCCGTGAGATTTCAGTAAGCTGACTGAGAACACGCAGCAAATGGTCGATTTCCACAGTGGCCCGAGCGGTATCGACCTCTCGCTCCTGATCGGATTTTCCGGGTTCTGCCAGAGCTTCGATCCGCTGACGCAGGCGCGACAGAGGGGAGCGCAGGTCATGCGCGATCGAATTGGATGTGGTGCGCAGATTGCTGATCAGTTCTTCGATCCGGTCCAGCATGTTGTTGAGCGTGCCCGCCATCTGATCGAACTCATCGCCCGTGCCGCGGATCGGCATGCGGTGGGACAGGTCGCCCGAAACGATGTCCTCGGCTGTATCCGCAATATCTTTCAGGCGCGAAAACACCAGCCTTGTCAGCAACCATCCGGTCAGCAGGCTGAGAGCAAGCGCTGCAGTCAGCGCCAACACGACCGAACGCCATAGCACCTGGTCGAATTGTTGCCGCGCTTGCGCGTCGCGCCCGACCAGCAGCCGCTCTCCTCCGGGCAGGCGGATCGACGCGGCAGAGATCGGAACGAACTGATCGGTGTCCACTTTGCGCAGGCTCAACTCGACCCAACCACTTCCTGCTGCAATGCCTTCGGGCCAGCTAGTCAGGTTACCAGCCAGTTTGTTGCCGACACGATCTGCCAGCAGGTACACGGCGTCGCGTTCGGGCGCACTTGGCAATCGCCGTTCGATCGCGGACATCAGCCCGATCAGACCACGCCGTTCGTATTCGTCGGCCAGACCCGTCAGTTCGGCGGACACAACCGATCTGGTTTCGCCGGAAATGGTTCGGTTGGCCGTGACATAAACCATTGCCAGAACAGTTGCCGTCAGCAGGGCGCTGAGGACCATACTGGCCAGAACCAGACGTGTGCGCGCGTTCTTGAGCGACAGGCGCAGCTCAGCCATCCGATACCATATATCCAGCCCCCCGAACTGTCTCGATCAACGGGTCGGCCCCGTCCTCGTCCAGCTGTCTGCGCAGTTTTGAAATGTGAACATCGACTACGTTCGTATTGGGGTCAAAGTGATAATCCCAAACCCCCTCCAGCAACATGGTGCGCGATACGACGCGGTTTTTTCGACGCAGAAAAAACTCCAGTATCTGAAACTCACGCGGGGTCAGAGTGATTTCCCGATCACCGCGCGTAACTCTGCGGGTCAATAGATCCATTTCAAGGTCGCGACAGGTGAGGGTAGGTGTTTCTTCGGCTTCTTGTGGGCGACGCAGTAAGGCTTCGATCCGGGCGTGCAGTTCCTGAAAAGAAAATGGTTTGACCAGATAATCGTCAGCGCCACCCCGCAGGCCTTTGACGCGTTCGTCTACTGCACTCATCGCGGTCAGCATCAAGACCGGAGTTTTCAGTCCGGCGGCCCGCATCGATTTGATCAACGACAACCCATCCAGCCCAGGCAGCATCCTGTCCAGCACGATGGCATCAAATCCGCCATCAGTGGCATGGTACAGCCCTTCGCGGCCGTCCGCAGCAACCTCGACCACATAACCTTCTTCGCCAAATCCTTTGGCGATGAAATCCCGTGTGTCGGCGTCGTCCTCAACGATCAGCAGGCGTCTACTCATGCTTACGGTTCCTTTCAATCGGGATTTAAACACAGATGGCCGTTAAAAAAAACATGCCGGGTGCGATGCCGCACCCGGCCGTCCTGGCAGCACGTGGACAAACCATGCCAACCAGGAGGCGCGCACCCGTTTTCCCCATCTAAGGTACGCGCTGGGGGGTTAGACGAGCTCGATCGCAACGAAGATCTGGTTGCCGCCACGATTGATCAGTACCAACGCCGGATCGGTCTTTTCGCTTTCCAATGCGGTCTGCAGAGCATCCGGAGTTGCGGTGTCCTGATTGCCCAACCGGACAATGACGTCGCCACGCCGCAACCCGGCCTTGGCGGCGGGGCCTTCGGGCTGCAATTCGGTCACGACAACTCCGTCCACGGTCTCGGCTACGCCCATTTCGGCGCGAGCAGCCTCGGTCAACGGTGTAACTGTGACACCCAATGAGCTGTCGGCGAACTTGTCTTCGACAACAGTGTCCGCAGTTGCAGATGCGGACTGATGCTGGCCGATGGTCAGCTCGATCTGCTGCTGCTTACCATCACGTAGAACGGTCAGAACGCTTTCAGTTCCAGCCTTGGTCGTACCGACCAGAATTGGCAGATCGCTGCTGGAATTGACGGCCTCATCGTTGAACGACAGGATTACATCGCCCTGCTGCAGCACACCGTCCGCTGGGCTGCCGGAAACCACGTCTGACACCAGCGCGCCGTTTGCCGCGTCGATTCCCAAGGCAGCGGCCAGCTGCGGGCTGACGGTCTGGATTGCAACACCCAACCAGCCACGGCTGACCTGGCCGTCATCACGCAGGTCGGCAGCAATGTGTTCGACGATGTTCGAGGTCACGGCAAAGCCCAGACCAACCGATCCACCGCTGGGCGAATAGATGGCCGAGTTCACGCCGATTACTTCACCTTCCATGTTGAACAGGGGACCACCCGAGTTGCCTTTGTTGATTGCAGCATCCGTCTGGATGAATTCGGCATAGGGACCTTCCGAGATGTTGCGCCCTTTGGCGGACACGATCCCGGTTGTGACCGTCGAGCTGAGACCGAACGGGTTGCCAATCGCCACAACATCTTCGCCGACGCGAATAATTTCGCTGTCGCCCATCTCGACGGCTTGCAGGTTTTCGCCGGCATCGATCTTGAGCACGGCGATATCGGTCAGTGGGTCAGTACCAACAATTTCGGCCTCGAAGGTGCGATCGTCGCTCAGACGAACGGTGACAGTGCTGGCGTTGTCGACGACGTGGTGATTGGTGACGATATAGCCTGTTTCCTCCAGCACGAAACCGGACCCCAATCCTTGGCTGGGCCCACGCTGCGGCATTTTGAATCCTTCCGGACCGCCGAACCTTTTGAAGAACTCACCGAACGGGTGGTCTTCAAAATCAAATTCCTGGCCCCGAGCGGGCGCGGGCGCGGCGGTTTGTTCAGCAATGATGGTCACGACCGAAGGCGACACGGCTTCGACCAGATCAGCCAATGCCTCGTCTGCCATCGAGGGCATGGCAGTGGTGGCCAACATGGCCGCGCCCAGGGCGCCGGCGCCGATCCAGTTTGACGTGCGCGGGAAAAGCAGTGAGGATTTGCGGATGCTCATTATGACTCCTGTGTGTGTTTGGCGGTTTAGTCCGCGCTTGGAGACAGGAGATGCCGCATCAGTCTTTGGGGTTTCTGTGCTGCAGGTTAAGAAACATTAATTTTGCTGTTTTTCAGCGCCGAAACGAGGCCCTTCGAGGTTTCGAATGAACAGAATCACGCTGATGTGCGTCAATCGAATCGGTGGATTGTTGCCGATAATGACCGCAAATCACTAAAACAGTTGAATTGAATCGAATTTGTTAACAAAGAAACTGAGTTGGACGCGTTCTGCGGCAATTTCCCTTATAGGTAGAGTAAAGTATCAGATGCGGTATCAGCGGCTCCACACAGGTATACGCAAAAACGAGATTTTGCGAGTTGCGCGTCAACAGGCTGGTCAAAACCGTAGAGGCTGCTCCTGATTGTCCACAACTTTAAGGAGAACGTGGCGAGTCGTGTTGTTGCGTAAATACAAGATTGCTTCCAACAAAATTAACTGATTCTTCTAATTTTACGTTGTTTGAACGCATCTTATGGGTGACGATGAAATTGCCCAATCGAGGGGGGCCCGAGACACTAGGGGGTGTCGGAGGCATATTTCAGGTACCGTGGGCGCTGAGCTGCTTGTTAACGAGGGGGTCTTGTTTAGGTTCGGCAGCGATCTCGGGACGCTTTTAAAGTGATCCGGTCGCGCGTTCGGGAATGGTGAAAGTGGTAGTCTTGATTTAGGGCAATCGGCCCGGTCGTTTTCGACCGGGCCGTGTTCATTTTGGGATCAGCATTTATCAAGATGACTGCGTCGCTTTCCAACGCGCCCAATCCTCGGGTGTATCCAGATCCAGCAGAGCATTCTGCCCAGGCAAGCGTTGAACGTGCAATTTGTTCCGGAAGGCTCTGACAACGGCTTGAGCGCCACCATCGCCTGTCAAATCCGAAAGTCGTTCAAAAAGCGACTTGTCGAAAACAACCGGATGTCCGTGCACACCGTCGCTGGTTGCTCCGCGCCAGATCAAGTTCTGGGGATTGTCCTCCACGGATTGCCGGACAGCTTCCAAATCGGCCGCTGTCAGATCTGGCAAGTCAGCCAGCAGAATCATTGCAGCTGACGCGCCGGGTGGAAGGCGTGTCAGCGCGCCTCGCAGACTGGCGTTCATGCCCTCTGCTGCATCGGGGATCGCAACCATTTCCAGATCCAGACCAACTAGCGCGTCATAACGCGGATGCGGGGCTGGGGGCAGAGCGACGATTAGCGGCCCAACCGGCATAGCCCGCAACGCCGACCGGCGTAGCAATGGTATGCCGTCGACGATTTGCATCAGTTTGTCTTTGCCGCCCATGCGGCTGGACTGACCGGCGGCCAGCAGAATGACGGGAATTTGGGTCATAGCGTCACCATGCCGTCAGAATAGGGGCGAGTCATCCCCGCATGCGCGCCCCGTCTGCGTCGAACAAAGGTGTCGAGATCACACGGGCCGGTCGCATCTGCCCAAGAATCTCGATTTCGACCTCCAATCCGTCGATCACGCGATCAGTTGGCAGGAAGCCCAAAGCGACAGATTTCTGCGCGTAATGAGAATACCCGCCCGAGGTGCAAAACCCCACGACCTGACCTTCAAGCCAGATGGGTTCGTAGGCGTTGACGTCGGCGTCTGTGGCGTCGACGTCAAAGGCCACCAACTTGCGGTCCGTGCCTTCTTTGCGCTGCGCCTCGGCTGCCGAACGGCCGATGAAATCTGCACTCTTGGTGAATGAGATAAACCGGTCCAGCCCAGTTTCGGCTGCGGTGTAATCCGGCGAGAACTCTCGCATCCACGAGCCAAAGAACTTGTCGAGACGCAAGCTCATCATAGCGCGCATCCCGAACGGCACCATGCCATACGGTTGTCCGGCTTCCCACAATGTCCACCATAGCTGCCTTTGCGCCATGGGATCGCAGTAAATCTCATAACCAAGATCGCCGGTGTAGCTGACCCTCTGAACGATGCAGTCTGTCATGCCGACAGTCATCCGGCGTACGTCAAGAAATTTGAGGTCCGAAATTTCGTCGCGTGTGCAGGCGGCTAAAACCTGAGTGGCCTTGGGTCCGGCGATCTGGAGCCCGTTGAGACGATCACTAATATTTTCGACGGTTACATCCTGCTGCGTGTTCTGTTCGAACCAGCGCATGTGGAACGCCTGACTGCCATATGACGCGGTCACCTGAAATTCCTGCTCGCCGAGGCAGGAAATGGTGAAATCCCCGATCAACTTGCCCCGGGGGGACAGCATCGGGGTCAGGGACAGGCGTCCAGGCTTCGGAATGCGCCCAGCCATGATCCGATCCAGCCAGGCGCGGGCACCGGCGCCGGTAATGCGATACTTGCCGAAATTGTGGACCTCATTGATGCCCACGTTTTCGCGCACGGCGCGTACCTCGCGGCCAGTTGCCTCGAACGCGTCCGAGCGGCGGAAGGAAGGCGTTTCGTAGCTGGGCTCGTCGCCCTGGGCGAAGTAGTTTGGCACCTCCAGCCCGTATTGTTGTCCCCATACCGCGCCAAGGTCGCTGAAAATATCATACATCGGAGTGGTGCGATTGGGTCGGGCTGCGGGCAGCTCTTCGTTCGGGTAGGCGACGCTAAAGCGTTTCTGATAGTTCTCAATCACCTTTGGCCGCGTGTAACCAGGGCTGATCCAGTCGCCGAAGCGGGCCACATCCATGGCAAAGACATCGCGTTCCGGCTCGCCTTCGATCATCCATTGCGCCAGTGTCAAACCAACGCCGCCACCCTGGCTGAAACCGGCCATGACACCGCAAGCGGACCAGTAATTGCGCATACCCGGCACTGGTCCGACCAGGGGGTTACCGTCCGGAGCAAAGGTGAACGGCCCGTGTATTACCGATTTCACTCCGGCCTCGGCCAATACCGGGAAGCGTTTATACGCAAACTCGATGCTGTCGGTGATCTTGTCGAAATCGTCCGGTAGCAGCTCGTGCCCGAACTCCCATGGGGTGCCGTCTACGGCCCAGGGTTTGCAGGGCTGTTCGTAGAATCCGATACACAGACCGCGCCCTTCCTGCCGCAAATAGCTTTCACCGGCGGGGTCCATCACATGCGGGTGTTCGCCGCCCGCGTCGATGATCGCCTCGATCTGCGGGATCGAATCCGTCACCAGATACTGGTGCTCCATCGGGTGCAGCGGGAAATAAACTCCGGCCATCGCGCCAACCTCGCGTGCCCAAAGGCCGCCTGCATTGACGATGTGTTCGGCATGTATGGTGCCTTTGTCCGTCACCACGTGCCACGTTCCGTCGGGCCGTTGATTGGTTTCACGCACCATACAATGGGTTTCGATCGTTGCCCCGCCCATTCGAGCGGCCTTGGCATAGGCGTGAGTTGTACCCGAAGGGTCCAAGTGGCCATCAAGAGGGTCGTACAGAGCGCCGATAATCCCGTCGGTATTGGTGATAGGAGCAATCTTCTTGATCTCGTCCGGGCCGACAATCTCGGTCTCGAGCCCCATGAAGCGGTGCTTGGCGCGTTCGGCCAGCAGCATGTCGAACCGGTCCTGATTATCAGCCAGCGTGATACCACCCACATGATGCAGACCGCAGGACATGCCAGTGATCTCTTCCAGCTCTTTATACAGCCGGATCGTATAGCCCTGCAGCGCGGCCATGTTTGTGTCGCCGTTCAGAGTATGAAATCCGCCCGCCGCGTGCCAGGTAGATCCGCTGGTCAGTTCCGAACGTTCCAGCAGCATCACATCCGACCAGCCTAGTTTGGTCAGGTGGTATAGTACGGAACATCCGACGACGCCGCCGCCGATCACTGCGACTTGGGTAGTGGTTTTCACATTGGCCTCCTGCTGTTTTGCAAAACCTGTCGCCGGGTCGCGCATATTACTGTTCCGTTAGCGACACCATCTGTCGTTTGTCACGCATTGCACCAGCCATGGATTTGTGAAGCTTTCTCTCGCAGCCACAGAGCGTCAAACCCGCCGATAAGCCTGTATCCTTTGACAAACAGGTCCTTCGCACGATCTTCCGTCAGGGCGATATTGCCCAATGGGATACCGGCGCTCATTGCTGCTTTTTCGATCCGGTCGACCGCAGACAGAAAATCCGGATGATCAAATTGCCCCATCAACCCGAGTTCGGTGCTGAGGTCGAATTGTGCGATGATCAAGAGGTCAAGGCCGGGAACGGCGCAGATATCCTCGATATTCTTGAGTGCTTCGGTGGTTTCGATCAGCAGACAGCAAACCAGTTCGGGCTCGACCGATTGCGCATAGGATGGCAGGGACTCTCCCCAGCGTGATTGCGCCAGAAATGGCCCAAAACCTCGCGTCCCGCTTGGTGGATAATGCAAGCTTGCCACCGCCTCCCGCGCATCCGCCACCGTGCGAATGAGAGGAAAGACAATTCCTTCTGCACCTAAATCCAATACGCGTTTCACATGCGCCGGATCGTTTTTGGCAACCCTGACCAAAGGCGCGCATTCCGTTCCTGCCGTTGCCGCGATCATGGCATGGGCCGAGGCATAGTCCACCGCCCCATGTTCAAGGTCAATGATGACTGAATCGACACCACAAGCAGCGACCGCCTGCGTGACGGTGGCTGACGGAATAGTACAGACCACCGAACTGAGCCGGTCGTTTGTGTCACGCAGTTTGCGCTTCAGGCTGGGCATCTTAATGGGCTCCTGATCCAAGTTGTCAAAAATTCGATTTGCCAACTCTATCAGTGACCAATTGGCCGAAGATACAGAAACTTACCCGCCGTCACAGTGGGCGTATTTTCAACTCAGTGACCCGGTTGCCTTCGCGTGCCGTGACCTCGAACCGGAAACCGTGGAACGAGAAAACCTGACCCACGATCGGAATCATCTGCGCCTCGTGTATCACCAGACCGGCCAGCGTGTTGGCTTCTTCATCAGGCAGGGACCATTCAAGGGCACGGTTGAGATCACGAATGGTCATCGCGCCTTCGACCAGGTATTGCCCGTCCTCGGTTCGGGTGACGGGAACGTCTTCGTCGATGTCGAACTCATCCGCGATTTCGCCGACGATCTCTTCCAGAATGTCCTCCAGTGTGATCAGCCCCCGCAGAGACCCGTATTCGTCCACGACCAGCGCAAAATGGCTATGCATCCGAAGAAATTCACGCATCTGGTCATCCAGAGTCGTCGTCTCGGGAACGAAATAGGGGGCATTCGCCACCTTCGCGATATCGAAATCCTTCAGCCGACCAGTATCACCACCGGTCCCGCCGACCTGCGTGTACATGGCGCGGAACAAATCCTTGGCATGGACAACGCCCACGATATTCTCGGGCTCGTCCCGGAAAACTGGCAGGCGAGTATGGGGGCTTTCCAGACACTGTTTCAGGATTGCCTCGGGCTCATCATTCGCGTCGATCATCTCAATATTCGAACGGTGCAGCATGATCTCTTCCACAGCGCGGTCGCCTAAGTCCAGCGCACCCAGAATGCGGTCGCGGTCTTCTTTTTCGACTACGCCTTCGGAATGCCCCAGCTGCAAAGCACCAGCGATCTCCTCGCGTACAGCCAAGATGTTGCTGTCCGGGTCGATCCGAACACCGAACAGGCGCAAGACTCCGCGGACCAACAGGCGGACGGCGGCCACAATGGGCGAGAAGACCGTCACGACAGCGCCAATCACCGGTGCAACCGCGGCAGCCGCTTTCTCGGCATTTGTGATGGCATAGGTCTTGGGCAACACCTCGGCAAAGATCAGTACCAGAAAGGTCATTACCAACGTCGCCAGTGCTACTCCGCTTTCTCCGAAAAGCCGGGTAAACAAGGCGGTGGCCAGCGAAGCCGCCAGGATATTGACCAGGTTGTTGCCCAGCAGAACCGATCCGATCAGACGTTCGTTGTCTTCTGTAATATCCAGCGCTTTTCGCGCCCCGCGCGAACCTTTGTCAGCCTGTGTCCTCAGCTTGCCGCGGGATGAGGCCGTCAGGGCCGTTTCCGAGCCAGAGAAAAAGCCCGACAGTACGAGCAGGAGAAGGATAGAGCCTGAGGTGATCCAGAAGGCGCCATCAAGCAGAGATTCGGTGGGTTCCATCGGTCCTTGAAAGTTCTTGTTGCTGCATCCGTTATGGGGGCGAGGCCCCGTCCGATCAAGGGGTTAGCCCTTACTGCTCGGATCATCTTTTGCCAGAGGGTGGTGTTCCAGCACCAGTTCCGACAGGCGTTCGTCCAGAACATGCGTGTATATTTCGGTGGTGGCGACATCCGCGTGACCCAGCAGGGTCTGGATTGACCTGAGATCGGCGCCGTTGGCCAGAAGGTGCGTTGCAAAGGCGTGACGCAGGGTGTGCGGTGTGACCTTTTCCGGTGAAACACCGCCGTTAACCGCGAACTCCTTGACCAGCAGAAAGAACCGGTGGCGCGTTAGGTGCCCCGATTTGCCGCGCGATGGGAACAGGAACCGGGTCCTTTGCGCACCTTTCGACACGGCATCTTCTTCGGCTTCATCCCGGATGATCAGCCATGCGGCCAACGCTTCGCGGGCAGGCGGTGACAGGGGAACCATTCGTTCTTTGCCGCCTTTACCCAGAACCAACAACATACGCGGATCGCCACGCGCGGATGAGACAGGCAGAGATACCAGCTCGGTCACCCGCATTCCCGTGGCATAGAGTAATTCCATCAAGCAGGTGTTACGCACCTTGTCCGCTGTGCCGCGCCCGGTTTGGCGCGCGGCCTCCAACAATCGGTCGACTTCCTCCACGTCCAATGTCTTGGGCAGTCGTTTTTGCCGTCCGGGGCCTTTGATTTGTATGGCCGGGTTGGTTTCGCGCCAGCCTTCTTCGAACGCAAAGCGATAGAGCTGTTTGATCGCCGACAACCGCCGTGCGCGGGTCGAGCGCGACAAACCTTCGGCGTCGCAATCAATCAGATAGCCTTCGATCTGATCCCGATCTGCGTCGGCAAAGCTGGACTTGTGGCGGTTCAGCCATTCCGAGAAATCACGTAGATCCCGCCCATAAGCCAGCAGCGTGTTTGTCGCCGCGCCAAGTTCTGCCGCTTGCGCTTCGAGGAAGGTGGAAATCCACAGATTCTGCGTGGCTGGCGCCGTCATGGTCAGGCCCCGTTCAGAATCATCAGTTGCAATGCCGCGCGGCGCGCTGTGTCTTCGAGCCCGACCCGCCGAAATGCCGCGATGGCTGCGGTCAGATCAACAAGATTACCGCGCGCCCCATGGGCAAACAGATTCATCGCCTCAAGAATGGCCTCTCCCAGTTGCTCGTTTTGCAACAGCACATCAATGTCGGACGGAATTGGGGCTGACCATGCGAACCCTTCGGAGATTGCATCCGCCAATGGTGAAGGTGAGGGTGCGCGACCGGGGTCTCCCTGTGCCAGTGCGGCCAGAAACGGGTTTTCTTCCGGCCCATTGGGTTCAGCCAAAGCGGCATCCTCATAGCGTTCGGACAGCAACAGGATGCGCCAGCGCAGGTTTTCCGCTTCGGTATCTTCAAGGGAAACGTTCGAAAGCCTTTCTGCAAACAGTTCGGCAAAGGGAACTTCCAACCCAATGCTGCGCATCTGCTTCCAGGCTTCGGGCAGAGTTTTCGCGACACCTTCGGGGTTGTCGGGTTGCAACGCCGTGTCAAATCGCTGAATAGCGGCCACGCGGTCCCAGACCGCGCCGGACGCGGCGGGTTTGCGTTCGGTATAGAGCCCCAGCAGTTGATTTGGCGTCAATGCACCGATCCGGGTCAGACGCTCGGCAGCCTCGACCTGAGCTTTCCATCCGGCTACATCCCGCAAGTCGGCGTTGGCAAAGGCACGGGGCAGGGATGCTGTAGGTAACCGCTCGCCAATTGCTTCGAACAGGCGGAAGGTCAGTGGATCAGGGTCCTCGGGTTGCGGCAGGTAGGCCGCGTCTTCGAACAGCTCGGGGCTGAGGAATCGGTCAAGCACGTCCAGCTCATCTTGCGGCAAGACCTGCAAAGCATGCGCCGCCTCAAGCGTCAGAGCAGCCGAGGTCCAGTCGCCGCGGCGCGCCTTGCAGAATATCTGTGCGGCATAGTCCCGCGACAAGTGTGGTTGCGCAATCAGCGCTGTACAGCTGCGGTCCTCGTCGCCGGTCAGCAATGTAGCATCAAACCAGCGTTCGAACCGATCCTGCGAGTCGGTTGGACCTGCAAGTTGTACCAAAGATTGGACCGGATCCGCCGCACCTAGCTGCATCAGACGATCCAACCGCGCCATCAACAACTCGCCGGGTGTGTCGGACACCGCCGGCGGGCGGGCTTCGGACAGCAGCAGGGTGAACAGCAGTCTCTGCATGGCGGGGTTGGCCTTGACCGGCACACGCGCGATCAACTCGGCCAACCGCGTTGGATCGCTGCGTTGCCAAAGATCGACGGGCAGGCCGGTGACAGACGAAGATACCAGCCCAAGGGGTGGTGAAAGAGCCTCGAGCGGCGTGACCTGCACGTCCGGTTGCAGCCCGTTTTGGGTCACCGGAGGTTCCAGCAGGACAGTGCCGGGCAGGTTTTCAGGCGGGGCAGACAGCCAGTCGATTACCGACAGCGGCTCTTGCGTCTGGGCCTGTGCAGTGCCGGCCAGGAATATCGCCAGCAGAGCGGCTCTAGTCGGCATTCAAAATGACCGGTTCGCGGATTTCGCTTTGCGGGGCGGAGAAATCCACTCCGAAGAACGGCCCGAGATAGGCATAGCCCACCAGCCCGATGAAACTCAGGCAAATAATGTAGAGCAGGAACTTTAACAGACGGCCCATGGGTCAACGCTGCCTCAATTTTTGGTTTTGTCCAAGTTATAACTGGCATTTTTCCCAAGATCACGTCATTCACGATGAAATGAGCGAAATTAAGCATAACACCTCTCAGGCGGACACAGCGCGGCGGTTTGATCTGCACAAAACCGTTGTTTTGGTTGGTATGATGGGCGCCGGGAAAACAGCGGTGGGTCGGGCGCTGGCCGCGCGGCTTGGTGTTCCGTTTCTGGACAGCGATGCCGAGATCGAATCAGCAGCTAATATGACCATCCCCGAGATTTTCGCCCGCGATGGTGAGGACTTCTTTCGCGCCAAGGAAAGTCAGGTCATCAGCCGTCTTCTGGACGAGGAAAAGGGCATTCTGTCGACCGGTGGCGGTGCTTTTCTGGCGGAAGGAAACCGCCGGATGATCTCGGAACGTGGCGTTTCTGTCTGGTTGCGGGCTGATCTGGGCGTGTTGTGGAATCGCGTTCGCCACAAGGATACACGCCCGCTTTTGCGCACAGCTGACCCTCATGCGACTTTGCGCGCGCTGTTTGAAGCGCGTGTTCCGATCTATGAGCAGGCCGATCTGGTGGCCGATTCCGACGGCGAAACCGCAATCGAAGATATGGTGGACCGAGTGCTGGTTGCTCTGGCAACCCGCCCGGATGTTTTGGAACAAAAGTAGATGCATCAATCCGTACATGTAGAGCTGGGCGAACGATCCTATGATGTCGAGATCGGCCCTGACCTGTTGGCCCAATCCGGTGCGCGTATCGCGCCGTTGTTGCCACGGCCGCGTGTGGCCGTTCTGACGGATGAGACGGTTGCCTCGCTACATCTGGACACTTTGCGAGAGGGTCTGGGTGCAGCAGGGATCGAGATGACGGCGCTGGCCTTGCCAGCTGGCGAATCCACGAAAAGCTGGCCTCACTTTGAACGCGCGGTCGAATGGTTGCTGGCGGAAAAGATTGAAAGACGAGATGTCGTTGTCGCCTTTGGCGGCGGAGTGATCGGGGATCTGGCTGGTTTTGCGGCTGCCGTCTTGCGGCGTGGGGTTCGGTTCGTGCAAATTCCGACGTCGCTGCTGGCGCAGGTGGACAGCTCGGTTGGGGGCAAAACGGGTATCAACGCCCCGCAGGGCAAGAACCTGATCGGCGCGTTTCATCAACCTTCGCTGGTCCTGGCGGACACGTCGGTTCTAGGGACACTGACCGCGCGGGACTTTCTGGCCGGATATGGTGAGGTCGTGAAATACGGCCTGCTGGGTGATGCGGAATTCTTTGAGTGGCTTGAGGTCAACGGACCGGCCCTTTCCTCCGGTGACATGGCAACGCGCGTGCAGGCGGTGACCCGTTCAGTGCAGATGAAGGCCGATATCGTCGCGCGTGATGAGACCGAGCAGGGCGATCGCGCGCTGCTGAACCTTGGCCACACCTTCTGCCACGCGCTGGAAGCCGCGACCGGCTATTCTGATCGGTTGCTGCATGGCGAAGGAGTTGCCATCGGCTGTGCTTTGGCATTCGAACTGTCCTCGCGAATTGGCTTGTGTTCACAGGAAGATCCCAGCCGGGTGCGAGCGCATCTGCGAACCATGGGAATGAAGACTGATCTCGCTGATATTCCGGGCGAACTGCCGGGTGCCGAGGCTCTGGTCGATCTGATGGCTCAGGACAAAAAGGTTATCGACGGTCAGTTGCGGTTTATTCTGGCACGAGGAATCGGGCAGGCATTTGTTACATCCGACGTACCGAGGGACGCAGTATTGTCCGTTCTCGAGGATGCCCTAGCCGTCTGTTAAGGTCGGTGATCAGCGCCCCTGGATAACCATCAACTCGCCGATATTCTCGCGGGTGATATAGCCCACCATCTGCCCGGACTGGGTGCAGACGGCGATAGCCGGGGCACCTTTGTGCAAACCGTCCAGCACTTTGTTCAGCCCGCTGGTCAACGCGACCTGAGGAATATCGGTTTCCATAATGGATGTGGCTGGGTCAGAGCGGGGATGCTCGCCAGCCAGCGCAGCAAACAAGTGGTTTCGTGTGACGAAGCCCAGCAACGCACCATTGGCGTCGATCACAGGAAATTCGTGCTGCGTCGTGTGGATGACGGCCTGCGCCGCAGTGCTGAGCGTGTCGCCCGGCGAAAGGGCGCGAAATTCGGTGATCATCGCATCCCGCGCCATCACCCGCCGCGCGACCGAGCGCATGGCGACATCCTGGCTTTCGGCGTTGGCTGCGACAAAGACGAAAATGCCAATCAGCACGAGAATGGGGTTGGCCGTGGTCAAACCCAGAAAGCCGAGTCCAACCGCAACAAATTGTCCGGCAAAAGCTGCAATGCGCGTGGCCTTGACCCGATCCATCTTCAGGCACAACAAAGCGCGAAAAACACGACCGCCGTCCATGGGGAAAGCGGGAATCATGTTGAACACAGCCAGCAGCAAATTGACAAACGCCAGACGGCTGAGAAGATCAGCCCGGGTCGAGTCTATCTGAGCCAGAGAGTCGATCTGCGTTCCCGCCCCCAATACAACCAGAACTACCCAGATCACCACATTCACGGCAGGGCCGGCGAGGGCGACCCAGACTTCTTGCATTGGCTTTTCCGGCATCCGCTCCAGCCGCGCCAGTCCACCGATCGGCAACAGGGTGATGTCTGGTGTCTTGATGCCATAGCGCCGCGCCATCAGTGCGTGACCGAACTCGTGCGCCACTACACAGGCGAAAAGCGCCAAAACGAAAAGGATGTTGTCGATGGCTGCGGGCCAACCACCGCTGGAATAAGCTGCGTACCCGACCCATGCCAGCAGCAGGAAAAATGTGACATGGACCCTCAGTTCCGAACCGAGCAACCGGCCGAGCGAGAAGGACCATGCCATATTGTGTCTCCGAATTGGTTAGAACGGGATCTCGTCGTCGTCGATACCGCCGGATGCAGGTGCCGGAGCGCTGGACGAGCCACTGTAGGGATCGCCATACCCACCTCCGGCCTGGCCGCCACCGTAACCGCCCGACTGGCCGCCGCCGTAGCCACCACCGCCGCCTTCACCGCGGGCATCCAGCATGACCAGGGTCGAACCGAACCCTTGCAGGACTACCTCGGTCGAATAACGATCCTGGCCCGACTGATCCTGCCATTTGCGGGTCTGCAGCTGACCTTCTACATAGATCTTCGAGCCCTTGCGTAAATATTGCTCGGCTACGCGAACCAGACCTTCGTTGAAGATGGCGACCGAGTGCCATTCAGTCCGTTCGCGGCGTTCGCCGGTGTTTCTGTCTTTCCAGGTTTCCGAGGTCGCAATACGCAGGTTGCAGACCTTACCGCCGTTCTGAAATGTCCGTACCTCGGGGTCTCGGCCCAGATTTCCGACCAGAATGACCTTATTGACTGAACCCGCCATGTATTCCCTCGTTCTTTTTTGACTGGAGCGCGCCCGAATCTGACGCTGTGTTCTGCTGCCGACCCTATACGGCCTGCGTCGTGGTTAAAACACGGTTGATGAAGCAACGGTAATCGGGAAATTTTTAGTCCTCTCTTAACCAAGCTTTCATTTCTGGGCGTAATACATATAATCCGTCGAGTTAAAGAGCGAGCGGGACAGGCTTTAATGCGTTTTCTGGTTGGTGGTATTGCAGCGTTGGTTTTGGGTGCGACGTCAGGAGCGGTTGCGGCCGAAACCCTGTCTTCCAAGAGCCGCAAGGCAATTTTCCTGAAGCAAGCCAAGGTGTTGGATAGCCGTGCCGCCAGCCAGTACCGTGATTCCGAGCGTCTGAAACCGAAAACCGAACACGGCACTTTTTCAAAGCGATACACCGGGAATTATAAGGGGCAGTACCTGGAGCATGCGCGAAAAGTCGCGCGCCAGCACAACGTGCCCGAAGAGCTGTTCCTGCGCCTCGTTCAGCAGGAAAGCGGTTGGAACCCCCATGCCAAGTCACACAAAGGTGCATTGGGCTTGGCACAATTGATGCCACAGACCGCGCGGGTGCTGGGCGTTAACCCGCATGATCCAATCCAGAATCTTGAAGGCGGAGCGCGGTATCTGTCTTGGCAGTACCGCAAGTTCAAATCGTGGCGTCTTGCTTTGGCCGCGTATAACGCGGGCCCCGAAGCGGTAGAGCGACACGGCGGTGTCCCACCTTATGCCGAAACGCAGAATTACGTGAAAGTAATCTGGGGCGGATAAAACCGAGACGGAAAAAGAGAAAAAGGCTGGCATATCGCCAGCCTTTTCTCGTTGTTTTGGCCTTGGTTACTCGGCCGCGATTTTTATGACCGGCTCCATACGGGCCAGAATGTCTTCGGCGAGGTGGCATTTGACCTGATGCCCATCCACAAGCGTTTGAACCGGTGGTACATGCGACTCGCACCGTCCGTCTGGCACTTCGGATTTCCAGCGGCAACGTGTCTGGAACGGGCATCCCGGTGGCGGGTTCATGGCCGATGGAATATCGCCCTCAAGAACGATGTGCTGTTTCTCGACCGAGGTATCGGCGATGGGTACAGCGCTCAGCAACGCCTCGGTATATGGGTGATAGGGCGGGCTGAACACCTGATCAGTGGTCCCCAGTTCAACCACATGACCCAGATACATGACCATAACCCGATCGCTGAGATAACGAACGATGGACAGATCATGGCTGATAAACAGCAAAGTGGTTTTGTGTTCCCGCTGGATTTCCATCAACAGGTCGGTCACGGCAGCCTGAACTGAAACATCCAGCGCCGACACTGGCTCGTCCGCCACAACGATGCGGGCGTCGCCCGCAAAGGCGCGTGCAATACCCACACGCTGCTTTTGACCACCTGACAGCTGGCGCGGCATCCGATCAGCAAAGGCGCGCGGCAGCTTCACCAGATCCAGTAGTTCCAGCATCCGCTTTTTGCGCTCGGCTTCTGAATTGCCAACGCCGAAGATTTCCAGCGCTCGGATGATCTGGCGGCCAACGGTCATAGAGGGGTTCAGCGTGTCGAACGGATTCTGGAACACCATCTGCACTTCTCCGACCGTCTTGGCGTCCCGTTCTTCAATTGGCACGTCCTCGATATTGCGGTTATCCAAAAGGATTTGGCCGTCCGTGGCCGTTTCAAGCCCCATCAGAACCTTGGCGAAGGTGGACTTGCCGCACCCGGATTCACCCACAATAGCCAGCGTTTCAGATTCATGGGCTTCGAAACTCAGCGTCTCGTTAGCTTTGACAACTTTCTTCTCGCCGCCGCCAAACAGAGCGTTCGCCGCAACCTCATAGTATTTCTTGAGGTTGTCCATCTTCAGAACCGTCCGGCCAATCTCGCCTTTTTCCTTCTGGTCCGCGAGCGTAATCGGGGCGTTCCAGTCGATTTCCTGGAACTTGAGGCAGCGCGTGTGGTGCCGGTCGTTGCCTGGAACGGCCTGCATTAGGATGTCCTGCGAGTCACAGCGCCCCTCTTCGAAGTAGTCGCAGCGGGGTCCAAAGTTACACCCCGGCGGGCGTTCGTGGGGCAGAGGGAAGTTCCCTGGAATGGCCACCAGAGGGCGCGAGTTCTTGTCAGCGCCCGGAAGCGGGATCGAGCGGAACAGCGCCTGTGTATAGGGGTGCTGCATCTCGTCGAACACGTCGTGGATCGAACCGCGTTCTACCGCTTCGCCCGAATACATCACGCATAGCCGGTCGCAGGTTTCCAGAACCAGACCCAGATTGTGGGAGATGAACAGCATCGACGTGCCGTATTTCTTGCCCAGGTCTCTGACCAGTTCGACCACGGCGGCTTCGACGGTCACGTCCAGCGCGGTTGTCGGCTCGTCAAGGATCAGTAGTGCCGGCTTAGACATCAATGCCATCGCGATCACGATCCGCTGCTGCTGACCACCTGACAATTGGTGCGGAAAGCTGTTCAGCATCCGCTCAGGGTCGGGCAGGCGCACATCGGTCACCACTTCCAGAGCACGGGCATAGGCCTCGTCCTGACTGACGCCTTCGTGGATCATCGGCACTTCCATCAGCTGCTTGCCGATCTTCATCGCCGGGTTCAACGAAGCCATCGGCTCCTGATAAATCATCGCGATTTCGTTGCCGCGGATGTCGCGCAGCTCCTCGGAGCTCATCTCGGCCAGATCTCGACCCTTGAACTTGATCGTGCCGCCCACAACCCGACCGTTCTTGCCAAGGTCCTGCATGACACCCAGTGCAACGGTCGACTTCCCGCATCCGGATTCGCCAACAAGCCCAACGGCTTCGCCGGGTTGCACGCTGACGGAAAAATCCATCACGGCGGGGATTTCCCGCAGGCGGGTGAAAAAAGAGATCGACAGCTTATCGATCTCAAGGATCGGGCCGTCATATTCCGCCATTTTGCTCATCTTGTTCTCCCTGTCGGCGCAAAGAAAAGGATTTCTTTTCATCTGGCCAAATATATCTCGGGGGTCGGGGGGCTGGCCCCCCGACCTCGATCACATCAGTCCTTCAAACTTTCCTCTCGCAGGCCGTCGGCCAGCAGGTTCAGACCCAGAACCAGAGACAACAAGGCAAAGGCAGGCGGAAGGGCAGGGTGCAGGTAGATCGACAGAAGCTTGCGCCCTTCGTTAATCGTCGAACCCCAATCCGGGCTTTCCGGAGGAAGACCCAGGCCAAAGAAACCCAAGGTACCCAGAAGGATGGTGGTGTAACCGATCCGCAAACAGAAATCGACGATCAGAGGGCCACGAGCGTTGGGCAGGATTTCCCACAGCATGATGTACCATGGGCCCTCACCGCGGGTTTGCGCTGCAGCTACGTAGTCGCGTGTTTTGATGTCCAGCGCCAGACCGCGCACGATGCGGAACACCGTGGGTGAGTTGACGAAGACCACCGAGACAAAGACCACGAGAATGCCACCGGGGATATCGAACAGATCCAGGTAGGTCGGCAGGCCCCAAATCCTGTAGTCATCGGTGTCGATAATATACCCGCCGCTCGAGATCAGCGACAGGTACAACCAGATCGCCACTCCCAATACCCCAATCAGCAGCGGCGTGCGGAAATTCGGTCGCGTGTAGTAGCGTGAATTCAGCAGAACACCGATGAAGAGGATCGGAAAGACGAATAGCACAGCAGCCATGTAGTTCGGCACACCCGTGGCCACGATCTCTGGTGTCACCAGCAGGTAGAACAGCAGAATAACCGGGAAGGCCAGGATCAGGTTGGCAAGGAAGGACAGGAAGGTGTCCAAACGACCACCATAATATCCCGCGGGCAAGCCCAGCGTGATACCGACCATGAAGGCAAACAGCGTTGCAAGCGGGGCAATCTGCACCACGATCCAAGCGCCTTTCACCATCCGGCTAAAGACGTCACGGGCAAGATTGTCACCACCCAGAAGATACCAGGCAAACTCGCCATCTTTCGGGCTTGGCAACGGTGTTCCAGGCAACTTGTTCTTCATGCCCGAGATTTGGGTCAGCGGATCATGGGTCACGATAAGATCAAGGGCTCCGAAAACGCCGGTAAAAACCCAGAACATGACAAGCCCGAACCCAATCATACCAATCGGGCTGTCATACAATTTGCCGTACAGACCCAGCCGTCGCTTGAAGGCTATGGACATGGCAAACATTATGATCAGCGACAACCAGACGGGCAGGAATTGCTGGGAAATCGCCCCAATAATGCCTGCGCCAGTGCCCATCACGATACCCAGGATCAGATAGGCCAACGCCAGTCCAACACAGGCCATGAAACTGAAGCGCAGGGCTAGGTTGGTCAACCCGCGGACACCGCCGCTGGCCGCAATCGATCCATCGGAATTGATAATGACCTGCTCTTCGGGCAGAAAAATGCTGCCGATGATCCAGATCAGGATGGACAGCAGCAGCGCCGCCAACGCAATCATCAGCAAGGGGTTGAGAAAGGCGATAGAGCCGGTCCAGCTAAGAGGTTCCATGTTCTATCTCCCTTACGAAATGCGGATGCGCGGGTTGAGGTAGACATAGCCGATATCCGAGATCAGCTGCGTCACCAGCACCACAAAGACCGACACGACCGAAATCGCCAGCAGCAGCTGGATGTCATTGTTGCCTGCCGCCTGCACCAGCGCCCAGCCAAAGCCCTTGTAGTTGAACAGGGTCTCGACGATGACCACACCATTCAGCAGCCATGGGAACTGCAGCATGATGACGGTGAAGGGCGCGATCAGCGCATTGCGAAGCGCGTGTTTCATGACGATGTTGGGGAACGAAACCCCTTTCAGACGCGCGGTCCGGATGTATTGAGCCGTCATGACCTCGGTCATCGAGGCTCGGGTCATCCGGGCGATATACCCCATCCCGTACAGTGCAATGGTCAGCACTGGCAGAAAGAAGTTCTCGAAGGTCGGATTGTCCATCGCTTGTGTCGCCGTGCCCTTGAACCATTTCAGGCCAACGGTCGAGGACGTGAAGATCGCGATAAAGATAACACCGGACACGTATTCAGGTGTCGCCGTCGTTATGATCGAAAACGTGGACAGCGAACGGTCCAGCGCTGATCCTTCGCGCATTCCGGCCAACACGCCCACCAGCAGAGCCGTGGGAACCATCAGAACCAGAACCCAGAACATCAGATACCCGGTGTTGCCTAGGCGTTTGCCGACAATACCGCCGACCTCATCCTTAAAGACTGATGAATAGCCCCAGTCGCCCTGCAGAACGCCGCAGTACTTGGGTGTGTTCTCGGGCGTCGAACCGGGTCTTGTGCAGGTTCCCACAACCTGGCCGTCGTCCAGTGTTTTCTGGAAGCCGGGCATCACACCCAGCCATTGGCCATATTTGATTAGGGTGGGTTGAAGGTAGCCGCGATTGCCCAGCCAGGTTTCGACCTGTTCGTCGGACATCCGCTGGTTGCCCTGCGTTTTGGCAAGCTTTTCGAGGTTCGGGTAGAGATTGGTCAGAAAAAAGACCACGAAAGTCAGACATAATGCTGTCAACAGCATGACGCCGAACCGTCGGAGGATGAATAGTCCCATGATGGCCCCTGTTGTTCGGGTGTTCCGCAGATCATTGGACCATTATCTGGCCTCGGACGTCCGACCCCGCGTCGGCAAGTCTGCGGCTGGAAAGGGGCGCCCGATACAGGCGCCCCTATGTGGTTTGAGCAGGTATTAAGCCGCCCAGCCCCACTTGTAGTGGTGGTGTTCGAAAGTCACGTGCATGTCGGTTCCGACAAGACCTTCTTTCATGTGACGGTACAGCGAACGCCAGTATGGCTGGATCGTAACCGCATCTTCCTGCAGCAGAGCTTCGCCACGGGCCATGACCTCGCGACGCTGGTCCGCGTCAGCGATGGCCAGGGCCTCGTCCAGGATGGCGTCGAACTCGGGGCTCGCGTAACCGAACTCGTTCCAGGCTTCACCCGAGCGATAGGCCAGCGCCCAAATCTGAACACCCAGCGGACGCGGGTTCCAGTTGGTCGAGCTGTACGGATACTTCGCCCAGTCGTTCCAGAACGTGTTGCCCGGCAGAACGGTCCGTTTCACGTTGATGCCCGCGTCGCGCAGCTGCGCGGCTACGGCATCGGTGGTGTTGCGGCGCCAGTCGTCGTCGATCGAGATGATCTCATGTTCGAAATCGCCGTAACCGGCTTCGTCCATCAGTGCTTTCGCGGCTGCCGGGTCGACTTTCTGCGGTGGCAGCTCGGCATATTCAGGATGCAACGGAGCAACATGGTGGTTTTCCGCAGGTGCGCCGCGACCGCCATAGCCCAGTTCCAGACAGATGGAATTGTCGACGGCCATCTGAAGCGCCTGGCGAACGCGCTTGTCCGCATAGGGCTGCTTGCCATCGATTTCGGCCAGCTGGTTGGTGCGGATAACGATAGTCGCCGCAGTCACCACTTCGGACTTCACGTAGCCGAGGCCGTCCATGACGTCGATGAATTCACCCACCGATTCATAGAGCATGTCGACTTCGTCGGATTCCAAAGCTGCCAGCCACGCCGACGGGTCCGTGCCGTAATCGATGTACTCGATGCGATCCAGAGCCGGGCGGCCAAAGACTTCATCACCCCACCAGGTGTGATTGTCGTTGCGTACGAGAACGGCCTTTACGCCGACCTCGAGCTCGTCAATCAGGTAGGGGCCGGTGCCCACATTGTTCAACAGGTCTGTTTCGCTGAACGAGCTGTGAACGATCGCACCCGGATAGTCGGCCATGCCTGGAATAAGCGTGATATCGGGCTTCGGCAGGTTCAGTTTAACCGTCGTCGCATCGACGACTTCGATTACACCATCACCGGCTTGTCCGGAATCTGCATCGATCAGCGTGGCGAAACGCCCTGCCATCGAGTTGGTCTCCGAGCTCTTGTCGCACCAACGGGCAATGTTGCGAGCCACGTCGTCGGCAGTGAAATCGTCACCGTTGTTCCACTTGACGCCTGGACGAACCTTCAGCGTGTAAACAGTGGCGTCGTCGTTGACTTCCCATCCGTCCAGCAGCATGCCGCGGAACGATCCGTCCGAGTTGTACTCGACCAGATATTCCAGCGTGCCACGCGACACGTTGGCGATTTGCGACCAGTCATAGGTGCGCGGGTCTTTCAAGGCGCGAACTTCCTGCTGCACGCGCAGGACACCGCCTTCTTTCTTGGGCGCGTCTCCTGCTGCAAGAGCAGGAGTTGGCAGGCCGATCAGGCCATACGCCGCGGCTGCAGTAACACCAAGGCTGGTTGCGCGGGTCAGGAACTCGCGGCGGCTTAGCTTGCCGTCGCGATACTCCTGGGCGTGCATCTCGGCCGCCCAGTGCACCTGATCTTCGGTGGATTGCTGATTACTCATGGATGTCTCCCTGTGACACTGTATTTTCGTTGATTACTTTTTGCGCTACGCGGCCCGGGCAGGGCCGGGGCATAGGGCTTTGGGCATTCTTTTTTGGATTCTGTACATCCCCATGGCATCATTCCGCACCAGTTTTGGGGCTAGGTCAATGTTCGAAATCGTCATTCGGAGTACAAAAGCGACATTCGTGCGAAAAGTCAGGCATGCACGGATTCACGAATTTGCACTGAATACGCCAGATAAACACTTCCTTGAAGATCGGAACGCTCCGGACGCATCCAAATTATAAGCTCATATTTTCATGGGGTTTTTAAAGGTTACAACCGACTGTGACATTCGAATCAGTATGCAGTGTCGATCCGATTCCAGTGTTTCATCCTCGCCCGAAACCATGTGCGCTGTCGTTTCGCGAATTGCCGGGTCGAAATCGTGGCCTTTTCTCGTGCTTGGTCCAGAGTCATCTGGCCCGCCAGATGGGCCATCAATTCGGGAACGCCAATGGCCTTACAAGCGGGCAAAACGGGGTCATACTTATCCCGCATTGCTGCCACTTCGTCCAATGCGCCAAGGGAAAGCATCTGGTCAAACCGACGGTTGATCCGGTCTTCAAGCCAGCTTTTGTCAACATCGAAAACGACAGGCACAGTGTTCGCCAAAGCTAAAGTCGGGGGCGGAGTGTCCTCTTGCCAAGCGGCAAGGGGCCGACCGGTTGCTGTCTGCACTTCCCATGCTCGTTGCACACGAGCCCGGTTATTGGCGTCCAGGCGCTTCAGAGTCTCGGCGTCTAATGCGTCGATCAGCGTCTGCAAGGACAATTGATCAGCTTGAAACCTGACCTCGGGCGGGGTGGCCGGAATATCGGCCATTCCTTCGGTCAGCGCAGTGAAATAAAGACCCGTTCCACCCACAATGATCGGGCGCGGGCCGTCTGACAGCAAAGGCGTGACCTCGCGGAGCCAATGGCCGGCAGAATAGGTTTGGTCAAAAGCGACGTGGCCGTACAGCTTGTGTGGTGCTCGAGTTTCATCCTCGGCGGATGGGCGCGCTGAAATGACCCGCCAGCAATCGTAGACCTGACTGGCATCGGCATTCACGATGATACCGCCATGACGTTCCGCGATTTGCAGGGCCAGTTCAGATTTACCCGATGCGGTCGGGCCCGCGATGAGCACAGGTATGTCGTCCGGAATTTCGGGCAGGCGGTCCAAAAGCCGTGTTGCTGAGGTGTCGGCCATGTGTGGTTGCCTTATTCCTTACCATCCGCATTGAACCTGCGCGGTTTTTGCTTCATTTTGCGCCGGAAAATAACCCCGTGCCAGCCCGGAGCGCAATATGAGCCTTTCCCAAACTACCGAGACCACCGAAAGCCCGAAGACTACATATAGCAGGGTCATGTTGAAGATCTCCGGCGAGGCGCTGATGGGCGACCAGGGATTCGGGCTGCACCCGCCGACCGTTCAACGGATCGCGCAAGAGGTCAAATCCGTACATGATCTGGGTGTCGAGATTTGCATGGTAATCGGCGGCGGCAACATCTTTCGCGGACTTTCGGGCTCGGCGCAGGGGATGGAAAGAACCACAGCCGATTACATGGGGATGCTCGCAACCGTCATGAACGCGCTTGGGATGCAGTCCGCTCTGGAAGAGGTCGGGGTCTTCACCCGGGTTATTTCGGCCATTCGCATGGATGAGGTGTGCGAACCTTATATTCGCCGCCGCGCTGTGCGCCACCTCGAGAAAAAGCGGGTTTGCATTTTCGCTGCCGGAACAGGCAACCCTTATTTCACAACCGATACAGCAGCGACCCTGCGCGCCAACGAGATGGCTTGCGAGGCCATCTTCATGGGCAAGAACGGTGTAGACGGCATCTACGACAAGGACCCGAAAACAAACGCTGATGCTGTGCGCTACGACACGGTAAGCTATGACGATGTGCTGGCCAAGCGGCTACGGGTCATGGATGCGTCGGCCATTGCACTGGCCCGCGACAACAACCTGCCGCTGATCGTTTTTGGTCTGGACGAACCGGGCGGGTTCCGCGGCATCCTGGCGGGAGAGGGGACATATACCAAGGTTCAGGGCTAAACTGAATACACACAGGAATAGCGGGCCGGGTCAATTCCCCGGCCCGTTTTGCATTCGGCGCAATCCTCTTGATGAACTTGCTGCCGCGGTCCTTTCCAAACGTCGCTTTTTGGGCGAAATGTCGTTTTCGGTTAACATGATGTCTTGTCAGTCAAGCCTCTGCATTCCGCAATCCTGGATGTGAATTGTACCGAATAAGGGAAGGATGAGACTATGTCCGACAATACGGATACCGACTACGAAGTCGGTCAGGACAACGTCCAGATCATGGGTCTGGATGTCCATAATCCGGTCTTCGCCGTTTCGGGGCTTACCATCATTGCATTCGTGTTCTTCTCGCTCGTCTTTCGCGAGCAGGCGACCGAGTTCTTTGGGTGGCTTCGTCCGGCGCTGACCAGCAATTTTGACTGGGTGTTCATGATTGCAGCCAACATCTTTGTGGTGTTCTCACTGCTGCTGATCGTGACGCCCTATGGCTCGATCCGTCTGGGTGGCGACAATGCCAAACCGGATTACAGCTATGCAGGCTGGTTCTCGATGCTGTTCGCTGCAGGCATGGGCATCGGTCTGGTGTTCTGGGGTGTCGCCGAGCCGATCTCGCACTATGGATCGTCGTTGGGTGGCGTTGCAGTCGGCGAAGATGGCGTGCGTACCGACTGGGCCCCGCTGGGCGCTGGCCTGGAAGATCCCGAAGCATCCAAAAAACTGGCAATGGCGGCCACCATATTCCACTGGGGCATGCACCCTTGGGCTGTTTACGCTGTAGTGGCATTGGCGCTGGCATTCTTTAGCTTCAACCGCGGTCTTCCGCTGACCATGCGGTCTGTGTTCTACCCGCTCTTTGGTGAGGCCACATGGGGTCCGTTGGGCCATATCATCGACGTTCTCGCGGTGTTTGCGACGATCTTTGGTCTGGCAACATCACTGGGGCTGGGCGCGACGCAGGCGCTGGCTGGTCTGAACTACCTGTTCGGCGTACCGATATCAGACGGAATGAAAGTCCTGCTGATCGGCCTGATCACCGTCTTCGCGTTGATCTCGGTTGTGGCGGGTCTGGACAAGGGTGTTAAGCGTTTGTCCGAAGCGAACATGATCCTGGCGGCTGCATTGCTGTTGCTTGTTCTGATTGTGGGCCCGACGGTGGCGATCCTGACAGGGTTCTTCGACAGCATGATCGAGTATGTCATCGCACTGCCGGCTCTGTCGAACTGGGTTGGCCGCGAAGACACCAACTTCCTGCAAGGCTGGACCACCTTCTACTGGGCCTGGTGGATTTCCTGGTCGCCTTTCGTTGGCATGTTCATCGCCCGCATCTCGCGCGGTCGTACGGTGCGTGAATTCGTGACCTGTGTCATCCTGATTCCGACGGTTGTCGGGGCGCTGTGGATGAGCGTCTTTGGTGGCGCCGCACTGGATCAGGTTATGTCCGGTTCGGGCCAAGCCCTGTCGGATGCCGCGCTCGAGCTGAAGATGTTCTCCATGTTCGAACAGTTTCCAATGACCTCGTTGCTGTCTTTCGTCGGCATCATTCTGGTTGTTGTGTTCTTTGTGACCAGCTCGGATTCGGGCTCGCTGGTAATCGATACGATTACGGCTGGCGGCAAGACCGACGCGCCAACGGCACAGCGGGTTTTCTGGTGCATTCTGGAAGGCGCAATCGCGGTTGTATTGTTGCTTGGCGGTGGCCTTGGCGCGCTTCAGGCAGCGGCCATCGCAACTGGGTTCCCGTTTGCAATCGTTCTTGTTCTGATGTGCGTTTCACTGTTCATCGGGCTTGCCAATGAACGGCGTCGCAGCTGACGATCCAAGAAAGCAATAAAATGGCAAAGGCCCCGGATTTCGTCCGGGGCCTTTTTTTGCACCGCCATCGCATCGAATGTTTGCGTGTTCCGGCCTGTTTCTAACGAATTGCAAAGCTCGACCCGGCTTGACGGGGCGGGAAGGGCGCTGCTTACTGCCGGCGAAAAAAACCGAAGGAAAGTATGGAGGTCGGAGCAATGAGCTCTCTGGATATTGATTTTGTGCGAGCCCAGTTCCCGGCTTTTTCCGAATCTAGTCTGCAAGGGCAGGCATTCTTCGAAAATGCTGGTGGATCATATACTTGCAAACCGGTTATCGACAGGTTGACCCGGTTTTACACCCAGCGAAAAGTGCAACCCTATGCCCCATACGAGGCCAGCCGCCTGGGCGGGCAGGAAATGGACGAGGCGCGCTCGCGGATGGCGGCGCTGCTTGGTGTGGACAGCGATGAGCTGAGCTTTGGTCCGTCGACCACACAGAATACCTTTGTATTGGCGCAGGCCTTCCGCCAATGGATGCAACCGGGTGATGCCATCGTCGTGACAAATCAGGATCATGAGGCGAATTCCGGCCCGTGGCGGCGTCTGGCCGATGACGGCATCGAGATTCGCGAATGGCAGGTTGATCCTGAGACAGGCAGCCTAAATCCGCTGGATCTTGAGAACCTGCTGGATGAACGGGTTCGGCTGGTGTGCTTTCCGCACTGCTCGAACGTAGTGGCCGAAATCAATCCTGTGACGCAGATCACCGCGATTGCCCATGCAGCCGGCGCATTTGTCTGTGTCGACGGTGTGTCCTACGCTCCGCACGGCTTTCCCAACGTTGGTGATTTAGGGCCCGATATCTACCTGTTCTCGGCTTATAAAACCTACGGTCCGCATCAGGGTTGCATGGTAATCCGGCGCGCATTGGGAGAGTTGCTGCCCAATCAGGCACACTACTTCAACGCGGACGTTCTGTACAAGCGCTTCACGCCTGCTGGTCCGGATCATGCACAGATTGCGGCCAGTGCGGGGATGGCGGACTATATTGATCTGCTCAATGATCACCATGGCGGCCCCAAAGATGGCGCCGCCGCGCGTGGAGCTTTTGTTCACGACCTGATGCGCGCGCAGGAAGTTTCCTTGCTGCAACCGCTTTTGGATGCTGTCAAAGACCGAAATACACTGCGCCTAATAGGCCCTTCGGACGCTTCAAAGCGCGCGCCGACAGTTGCTCTGGCGTTGAATGGCCCCGCCGAACCAGTGGCAGCCGAATTGGAGAAATTCGGGATCATGGCTGGCGGTGGTGATTTTTATGCGGTTCGACCACTGACTGCGATGGGCGTTGATCCCGACCAGGGAGTATTGCGGCTAAGCTTTACACATTACACAAGCCAACAGGAAATCGATCAATTGTTAGAGGCGCTTGACCGCGTTTTGTGATCCAGTTTTCGCCCTGCCGCGTAAGTCAAAGGAAAAGGTGGGGCAAAAATGGCGGTCGATCAAACTCCGATAATTCTATGGTTCAGACGTGATCTGCGTCTGTCGGATCATCCGGCATTGGATGTCGCCGTTCGCTGTGGTCGACCTGTTCTTCCGGTTTTCATTTTGGATGATCACGCGCAGCGTCTGGGCAGCGCGCCGAAATGGCGACTGGGTTTGGGGCTCGAAGCTTTTGCCAAATCTCTTGCGCGCCGTGGTAGTCGCCTTATCCTGCGCCGAGGCGACCCGCTCGTGGTGCTGCGTGATCTGGTTGCAGAAACCGGTGCTGGCGCCGTTTACTGGTCCCGCGCCTATGATCCGTTGTCGATCGAGCGGGATAGGCGGGTCAAAACGAACTTGACTCAACAGGGTGTTCAAGCCCGGTCCTTTGCCGGTCATCTGTTGTTTGAACCCTGGCAGGTTGCCACAAAAGATGGGCAGCCTTTTCGGGTTTTCACACCTATGTGGCGTGCGGTCCAGTCCCGTGAGGTTTTGCCTCCATTACCATCTCCGTCCAAATTGATGGCCCCGTCTAGTTGGCCCGTGTCGGAGACATTGGACACATGGGATTTGTTCCGAGGCATGCAACGCGGCGGATCAATCGTTCGTCCTTTTGTCAGTCCCGGAGAGGAAGCGGCTCAGGACAAACTGGATCGGTTTCTGGATCATATCGGAACGTATTCCGAGCGGAGAGACAGGGTGGACGAAGACGGAACGTCGAACCTGTCGGAATACCTGTCTCTGGGCGAGATCAGTCCGAAGACAATCTGGCATGGAGTTCAAAGGGCCAGCGTTCTGGGCGCGCCCGGGACCGATGTGTATCTGCGACAGCTGGCGTGGCGCGAATTCGCCTACCACCTGATGTACAATTGGCCTCACATCCTGACCGACAACTGGAAGCAGGATTGGGATAGTTTACCCTGGCAAACTGATCCCGACACGCCCGAAGTAAAGGCTTGGCGGCAGGCGCGTACCGGTGTGCCTTTGGTCGATGCAGGTTTGCGTCAGATGTACGTGACCGGGCGCATGCACAACCGGGCGCGCATGGTCGTGGCCAGTTTTCTGACAAAACATCTGATGACGCATTGGCGGATCGGGATGAACTGGTTCGCCGAATGCCTGACCGACTGGGACCCGGCCGCAAACGCGATGGGTTGGCAATGGGTGGCGGGCTCGGGGCCCGATGCCGCTCCGTTTTTTCGGATTTTCAACCCTGAAACCCAGCGGAAACGGTTCGATCCGAACTCGGCCTACCTGCAGGCATGGATTGCCGAAGGTCAGAAAAACCCGCCGGACAGTGCCTTGGCCTATTTCGACGCTGTTCCTCGGTCCTGGGGCATGAGCGCAACTGACAATTACCCTCAGCCAGTGGTTGATTTGGCCGGAGGTCGCAATCGGGCTCTGACCCTCTATCAATCCGCGAAAAACCAGTAAGGAACTGAAAACTTGCCAGAAAGAAAATCCCGTCTTAGCCTAAATACAGGACCACAAAGGGGAGAGCGGATGGTTCTGACTACCACGGACGGGCAGGAAAACCTGCCAAGATATTTCGCACAAGTGTTCAAGATGATCACGCGGATCAACTGTGGGCAGCTGGATATTGCATTGCCGGACGGTCGTGTATTTCGGGCTAAAGCGCCCGATCCGGGCCCAGTCGCGCGCGTGGATATACACGATCCCGAAGTCTTTGCCCGCCTTGTACGAGAAGGTGAGCTTGGGTTCTCCGATGCCTATCTAGAAGGTGAATGGAGCACTCCGGATTTGCGGTCATTCATGGATCTGGTGCACCTGGGCACGGAAACGGTCTATGACGACTTTACCGGAAAATTCCTGGTCCGGGCTTATGAAAGATTGCGTTTCTGGTTGCATCGCAACAACCGTTCACAAGCGAAAAAAAACATCTCGTACCACTATGACCTGGGCAATGAGTTTTATGGTCTGTGGTTGGACGAAACGATGACCTATTCCAGCGCCATTTTCAAAAGCGGTCAGGAAAGCCTCGAAAACGCGCAAACCGCTAAATACGCCAGTCTGATCGACGAAATGGGCGCGCAGCCCGGCGATCACGTACTGGAAATCGGCTGCGGATGGGGCGGGTTTGCTGAGTTTGCCGCCAAAGAGCGAGGTTTGCGTGTGACCGGACTGACACTTAGCCAAGAACAGTTGAAGTTTGCGCGGGAACGCATTGAAAAAGCAGGGCTTTCCGATCAAGTTGATTTCAAGCTTCAGGATTATCGAGACGAGCGGGGGCTATATGACGGCATTGCCTCGATCGAGATGTTCGAAGCTGTTGGGCAAAAGTACTGGCCTGTCTTCTTTGATACTGTGCGCGACCGGCTGAAGCCAGGATCACAGGCAACGTTGCAGATCATCACCGTCGCTGACCACCGGTGGGATATTTACAAGAACGGCGTTGATTTCATTCAGAAATATATTTTCCCGGGAGGTATGTTGCCGGCTCCGACAGTCCTGAAAGAACATATAAGTCAGGCGGGTCTGGACGTTATCCGGTCAAAGGAATTCGGCAAAAGCTACGATCTGACCCTGCGCCGCTGGTACGATACTTTCAACGACAAATGGGATCAGATCGCGGATTTGGGCTTTGACGAGCGTTTTCGCCGCATGTGGAATTATTATTTGACCGCCTGCGGCGCAGCCTTTGACACCGGTAATTGCGATGTGACACAGATCACTATAGCGAAACCGAGTTAACGAACGGAACCTCTCGAATGCCTACTGCCACACGTCTTGTCGCCGCTGTCTGTCTTATGGTGGTGGGGTTCATTGTGTCTGGCATGATCATCGACAATGGTGAACCGGGGAAAGACTATGGCTATTTCACCTTCGTGAACATGGGTCTGGGGCTGGCCTGCGGCTGGGTCATCATGGGCAAGCGCGCTGGCCGGGGGTGGACTGCCGCCATCAACAACGGGCTGACAGGGATCGCGTCTTTAGTGTTTTGGGGCTTGTTTGTTCAGGGCACATACGAAATGTTCCGGTTGGCCATGCGAAATCGTTTCGATGGTCCATTCGAAGCGGTACTGGCCATTTTCAAACTTGGTGTGGGATTTGGTCAACAATTGTTAGTGCCGGAAATCCTTTGGACACTTGCAATCGGTGCTCTCGTAGCCGGGTTGATGTCTGAAGAAGCGTCGCGCCGCTGGCGGTAAAATCTCCTTTCAATAACGGGGCTCAAAGCTTTGCCTGATCTGTTTTTTTACGGAACACTCCGACATGTTCCCTTGCTCGAACTTGTTCTAGGTCGGGCTTCCGGCGATCTTTCCATTGCTCAGGCCACGTTGGCCGACCATTCAGTTCATGCGGTGTTGGATCAGATTTTTCCGATGATCGTCGCTGCCAAGGGCGGCACAGCAGAAGGTGTTCTGGCGCAAGGCTTGACCCAAGAAGATCTGGATCGCCTGGCCTATTACGAGGGCGGATTCGATTACGATCTGCAAACTCAATTGGTCACGCTGTCTGACGGTACAGCTCAAAACGCTCAGGTGTTTTTTCCCGAACCCGATTTGTGGCGGCCAGGTCCGCGATGGTCTCTGACCGATTGGGTCGATGCGTGGGGAGCGGTTACTTTGCTGGCCGCAGAAGAGGTGATGGCCTACTATGGCAAGGTCGATGCCGCCACAATTGCGCGTTGCTTCCCCTCCATTCGTATGCGTGCCTGGGCGAAGCTAACAGCGCGCGCTCGACGAACCGGTGACACTCGGGACACAGCGAAAGACGTTATCGTTCATAAACACCGGCGCGCATATATCGATTACTTCGGCGTTGACGAGATCGAATTGCAGCACCGACTTTATGACGGAACCATGGGGCCGACCCTTAAGCGCAGTGCATTGATGCAGGGCAGCGCGGTGATCGTGCTGCCCTATGACCCAGTTCGCGACACTGTTTTGCTGGTGGAACAGTTCCGTGCCCCGGCCTATTTGATGGATGACCCTGAACCCTGGATTTGGGAGACAATTGCCGGCATGATCGACCCCGGCGAAACACCAGAGCAAGCCGCGCATCGCGAGTCTTTGGAGGAGGCGGGTCTGGTGCTGAACGCGCTGCACTTTGCCGGCGGTGCTTATTCATCAACCGGATCTTCGACCGAATATGTTAATCTTTATGTGGGGCTTGCGGACTTGACGGAAACAGTCAGCGGCGGCGGACTGGCTTCCGAAGGCGAAGACATT
This sequence comes from Ruegeria sp. HKCCD6426, assembly GCF_057221115.1. Taxonomy (NCBI): domain Bacteria; kingdom Pseudomonadati; phylum Pseudomonadota; class Alphaproteobacteria; order Rhodobacterales; family Roseobacteraceae; genus Ruegeria; species Ruegeria sp. HKCCD6426. The sequence goes on from NZ_JBWVBF010000003.1 coordinate 289,624, forward strand.
CGTAGCAAAATCCTTCCATACGACGAATTTATGGAAATGGTGGATGGTCACGTTTTCAAGGACCTGCCACTGTTGGCGGCGGCGCACTGGCTGGCGCGGCACCGCGACGGATTGAGGGCATAGCTATCGCCGCTTGTGGTTATGGCGGGGCACCTGTAAATCTTCTGCGATACCAAACGACAAGAGGGCGCCATGCGCATTGCACGAGACCTGGCCGACGCAGTTGGCAAAACACCCCTGATCCGTCTGCGTCGCATCAGCGAGGAAACCGGATGCGAGATACTTGGGAAAGCCGAGTTCATGAATCCGGGCCAGTCCGTCAAGGATCGCGCGGCGCTGTATATCATCCGTGATGCTGTCGCGCGCGGAGACCTGAAACCGGGCGGCACGATCGTTGAAGGCACAGCGGGCAATACCGGCATTGGGCTGGCGCTGGTCGGGGCCTCAATGGGGTTCAAGACGGTCATTGTGATCCCGGAAACGCAGTCGGAAGAAAAGAAAGACATGCTGCGGTTGGCTGGGGCTCAGCTGGTGCAGGTTCCGGCCGCGCCTTACCGCAATCCCAACAACTTTGTGCACTACTCGCGCCGACTGGCCGAAGAGCTGGCTCAGACAGAGCCCAACGGAGCGATTTGGGCGAACCAGTTCGACAATGTCGCCAACCGCCAGTCGCACGTGGAAACGACCGGCCCTGAAATCTGGGAACAAACTGGCGGGAAAGTCGATGGTTTCGTTTGCGCTGTAGGCTCAGGCGGGACACTGGCCGGTGTGGCCGACGCACTACAACCCAAGGGCGTCAAGATCGGGCTGGCTGATCCGATGGGTGCTGGCCTCTTTTCCTACTATACCACCGGCGAGATCGCGATGGAGGGCAGCTCGATCGCTGAAGGCATCGGTCAGGTTCGGGTTACGAAAAACCTGGAAGGGTTTACCCCCGATTTCTCGTATCAGGTCACCGACAACGAGGCGTTGCCCTATATCTTTGATCTACTCCGCGAAGAAGGTTTGGTTATGGGCGGTTCGACCGCGATCAACATGGCCGGTGCGGTGCGTCTGGCCAAGGATCTTGGCCCGGGTCATACAATCGTGACGATCCTGTGCGATTATGGCACCCGCTATCAGTCCAAACTGTTCAATCCGGAATTTCTGCGGGAAAAAGAGTTGCCTGTGCCTGACTGGATGACAGAGGCGCCTCGCAGTATCCCCGGCGTGTTCGAGGACGTGTGATGTTGCGACAGGTCCGCCTGTTTCTGATCCTTCTGACATGTTGCCTTTTCGGGCTGGGTGGAGTGGCCTCTGCCCAGCTGACGGATCGGCAAAGCGACTATTACAAAGGGTGGATCAGTACAGCGGACCGCGCCGAAGCGGTGATCGAGACCAACCGAGCCTCGAACGCTTCGCTTGAAAATTTACGTTCAGAAATAAACGGTTACCGCGAAGACTTTAACAAGGCGCGCAGCGCCAATACTGAGCGTATCCAAACGCTGGAAAATCAAATCAAGGCGCTGGGGCCCAAGCCCGAAGACGGCGGTAGCGAACCCGAAGATATTTCCAAGCTGCGCGAGCACCTTGAAAACCAGCTCAACGGTTTGCGGGTGCCGCGGATCATCTCGGAAGAGGCCTATACCCGCGCAAACGGTTTGATAAGCGAGATTGATCAGATCATTCGGAAACGCCAAACGAAGGAGCTGTTGCAGCGGGATCCTTCGCCATTAAATCCCGCGTATTGGCGACCAGCTTGGATAGATGTGACAGAGGCCGTTCGCAGCCTTTGGAACGAAACCATAAAGAACCTGCGCTCTGACGTCGTGCGTGAGCAGATGCGTGAACGTGCCCTTGGAATCGTGTTCTTACTGGCTGTCGCAAGTGTGCTTCTGCTTTACGGGCGTAGCTGGTCGGAAAAGGGCGGCGATTACCTGCGGCGTTTTGGGGGAAGTGGCAGCGGAGTCTGGACGTTTGTCATTTCACTTCTGCGGATTATCCTGCCCTGGTTAGGAGTTTGGGCATTCGTCCAAGCAGTCATGTTGACCGGTGTTTTGGGGCTGCGGGGGACGCTTCTGTTCCAGAATATCCCATTCTGGGCAGCGACGATCTTCTATTTCGACTGGATCGGTCGACAGATTTATCTGATGGGGGCCACACAGGGTTTCAGCAGAGTATCCGCCCAAAAAATTATCGAGCTTCGCGTCTATATCGATCTACTGGCGGGAATGCTGATCCTTCATGAATTGGCAATCCTGTTCGAGCAGATCGAGAATATCTCGGATGCAACGCGCGCAGTTGTCGGGTTTCCGGTTGTTGTAGTGACGGCGCTGCTGCTGCTGCGCGTCCGCCAGATCCGGCAATCGCCGCAATACACCGATCCGGCGATCGCCGAAACCCCTTCGCGTCTAGCCGGGTTCAGCCAGCTTGTTGAATTCCTCCGCCGGGCTTTGTTTCTGCTTGGGATTGCCACACCGATTTTGGCAGCGTTTGGATATATCAATGCTGCCGAAGCGATTGTGTTTCCGGCGGTCAAGACTCTCGTCCTGATAGCCGCGATCATCATTGTGCAACGGTTCTTCAGTCTTGTTTACGGATGGATCACAGGGCAGGGCGAGGCGGCCAAGGACTCTTTGTTCTCTGTTCTGGTTGGGTTCGCATTGGCAATTCTCTCGCTTCCTTTGCTTGCGATCTACTGGGGCGCGCGGGAAACGGACCTGCTCGAAGCCTGGGCGCGTCTGCTTCTGGGGTTCGATATCGGCGGCGTGACGATTTCCCCCAGCAATTTCATGGTCTTTGTCGCTGTCTTTGTCATCGGTTACACGCTGACTCGTCTGGTTCAGGGGGGGCTGCGCAATTCCCTTTTGCCAAAGACCAGTATTGATCCCGGTGGACAGAATGCCATCGTTGCGGGCACCGGGTACGTCGGCATATTCCTTGCTGCGTTGGCAGCGATCATGGTGGCCGGGTTTGATCTTTCGTCACTGGCGATCGTAGCGGGCGCGCTTTCCGTCGGTATCGGCTTCGGATTGCAAACCATCGTTTCCAACTTCGTTTCTGGTATCATTTTGCTGGTCGAGCGTCCGATTTCCAAAGGCGATTGGATCGATGTGAACGGAATGATGGGGTATGTCCGCGACATCTCGGTCCGTTCCACGCGGATCGAGACGTTTGACCGAACCGATGTGATTGTGCCGAATTCAGATTTGATCAGCGGAGTGGTCACGAACTATACGCGTGGCAACACGATTGGGCGTGTGATCGTGCCGGTCGGTGTGGCGTACGGAACCGACACGCGCAAGGTCGAATCCATTTTGGGTGAGATTGCGAATGCTCATCCCATGGTTCTGGCCAATCCTGCGCCCAGCGTTGTATTTCAGGGCTTCGGAGCGGACTCGCTGGATTTCGAAATCCGGGCCATCTTGCGCGATGTGAATTGGGTGCTGAGCGTAAAATCGGACATGAATCACGAAATCAATCAGCGGTTCGTGAAAGAGGGTATCGAGATTCCGTTTGCTCAGCGCGATGTCTGGCTGCGCAATGCCGAAGTGCTACGCAGTTCGGGCGAAGCGGCTGAGAAACCGGCTCAGACGCCGCCAGAGCCGCGCGAAACCGACGGAAAAGCACAACCTGTTGAACTAACCGAAACGGATCTGGATACGGGTGACGGGGACGAGCTCTGAACCAGTGGATTGATCCTGCGGCGACGGTATAGCAGCGCAAGAGTATAGTGCTGAATCCGGAAATTTGTTTTTCACCTGAGAGGCTTCATTTCATTGCAATCGGCCCTTGCAAATCCAGTTTCTATGGTCCAAACAACGCCGGCACGGAGAGGTGGCCGAGTGGTCGAAGGCGCACGCCTGGAAAGTGTGTAGGCGGGAAACCGTCTCCAGGGTTCGAATCCCTGTCTCTCCGCCATTCACCAGCATTTGCCGATAACTTTAAAGGTGAGGGTTCACCTGAGATTTGATCATGTACGTTTTGCGCCAGTCGGAAAGCTCATTGTTGCAATCCAACCGGCGTTTGAAGTCAGATACACATCTCTAGACTGGAGCCCGGGAACTGTTTCAAAACCACGTCGTGGCGCTCCGTTGGAATCGCACACAGGGCAGTTGACAGACCGTCCGCAAGGGCCGCATCGGGCGCCGATACGGATAGAATCTGGTGATGCAGTTCACCGCCGTTTGGATTCAGGATATGCCCTTGTGCATCAGTCAGCATGAGAGTTTTGGCATCCGATGTGGCGATGGCTCTGTCCCGAAGTTCAACGCGCTTTATGACATCGCGGTTCGGGCCGGTCACACCTACACGCCAGTCACGTCCGTCGGCGCGCTGGCCACTGGCGACGATCTCTCCCATGTTGACCAACACGTCGCGCAAGCCATGCGATGCAAGTAGGGCGGCAATTCGGTCTGTTATGGCCCCTTGGGCGATGCCATTGAGTGTTAGGCCCGAAAGGCCCGGCTTGGGTAGCCGAATTGCGTCGGTCTGGACAGAAACCTTGTTCCATCCAATCGTTTCGCGAGCCGACAAGATGTCTTCAGTACTCGCACCGGTCGCCAGCGCAGCCCAGAGAGGCTGAATGGTGGGGTCGAATACGCCATCAGTGGCGTTGTGAAGGGCCGAGCACAGGCTAAGCACGTTCAGAAGTTCTGGGGCTGGTGCCGCAAGAATACCGTCCCGATTTAGCCGGCAGATCTCCGAGTTGGGGCGATAGAGGCTAAATATGTTCTCCAACCTGGTTACTTCGGCCTCAACAGCGGAAATCACGGGTCCGGCTTGTTTATCGGTTAGTCCTTCCAGCCTCAGGCTGGCTGCGGCACCCAACGCAGTACTGCGCCAATGTGCAACAGGTGCGGCCATTGCGCCTGCCGGAAGAGCAGCACAAGCGGCCGAGATGGTCAGAAAACGACGGCGGGACAGATGGGTCATGCTGGCGTCTCCAATTTCATATCCAAATCGACGGGGCCCAGAACCTCGACATCCGGTATGTCGGTCAAGGGCAACGATGTGCCACCGTGTTGGCCGATGAACGCTTCGGCATCCGAAGGGTCGGCAAATGGCACGACTTCACGCGCGCCCATGCCGCCGGCGACGTTTGCGCCGACCACAAAAGTCGCTCCGTCGGCGTGTATCCAATTTGAAATACCGGGATGCTGCCAATTTGGCGCGACACCCATGTCACTGACATAGACGGCGGTAATCCGGGCATCCCGCTCGGGGCTTTTGAGATAAGCCACCATGTCACGCACCTGTGCAAAGAACAAAGGGGCAGGGTAGCCTTCGAGATGGATCTGGCCTTTTGGTCCGCCATGTTCAGCGATGTTCATTTGGCAGAAGAAGCTTAGTGCATCCGGGGTCAGATCGACAGGATCGGGGGCGGCGATCTGCTCCTCTTTGCAGGCGCTCAGGGCGACCAGTGCAATCACGGCAAGGTGCTTCATGGCTCGACCTTCCGGAATGCGGCGCGGGCGAGGATGAAACCAAGCACCGGCCAGATCAGCAGCGAGGCAGGCGCGGCCCAGACGGGCAGGGCCTGCGCGGCTCCGGTCATGCCAGAGGCCATAGCCACACCTTCGGTCGCAGCAATGTTCCACAGACGGAATGCGTCGGCCGGGTTGGCTACCATCACCCATGGAAAGACGGATTGAGTGAAGGTACCGTCCTTATCCATGACGACGGCCCCCAACAGGCCCAGATCATAGAGGACGACAAAAACCAGCCAGAGCCCGGCCGACAGGCCTGCCGCTGCCGTGGCGCCCCTGGCCAGAGCAGACAGCAGGTAACCCAGCGCCAGAAAAACGGCGCCCAGCAGAATGGATGTGAGGATGAGGCGGGCCAGCGCCATCAGGCTTTCCGGGCCAGCGCCACCGAACCAAGCCGCAACCGCGCCTGCCGTGCCAAAGCCGACGGTCATGGCAAAAGCCAATGCGGCCAGGTGGGCGGTGAACTTGCCCAACAGGATTTCACCGCGCCCCGCAGGGTAGGACAGCAGCAGCGACAGGCTGCCGCGATCCACGTCACCGGCGATGGCATCAAAGGCGATCATCAGCGCCAACAACGGCGCAAGATAGACTGACAGCGTGGTCATCGACGCGACCGAGACGGTCAACATGTCAACTCCCAATGTGCCGGTTGGTGCGCTGCCTGCGAAAGTCAGCGCCAGCGCAAACAGCACCATGATCAGCGTCGCCATCAGCAGCCAACGGTTGCGGCGCAGAATTAGCATTTCAGTGCGGGTTATGGCGAGGAAGCGAGTCATTGCAAATCCTCCTGGGCGTAATGACGATAGAGGTCTTCCAGCTTGGGCGGCGTCATTTCGACATCCGCCACTGCGTCGCCCAGTCCGGCGATGCGGCGCAGGGCCTCCATCTTGTCATCGGGTGCGCAGAGAAGTTCAACCGCAGCCCCGTTGATCCGGTTGCCGCCCAGTTCAGCGGCGAGTGCGTCGGGGTTGTCGCTGGCGCGAACCCGCAGGCGGATCGGCAGGCCAGCCAGAGCTGACAAATTGCTCAACGTGTCATCAGCGACCATCTTCCCCTTGCGCATGATGGCGATGCGGTCGGTGCGGGCTTCGACCTCGGTCAGGGCGTGGGACGCGATCAGGACGGCTGTGCCCTGCGCGGCCAGTTCGTCGATGATGGCGTAGAGGTCCTGCCGTGAGATCGGATCCAAACCGGATGTCGGTTCATCCAGCAGCGCCACTTTGGGCTGACCCAGCAGTACCTGTGCCAGTCCCAGACGTTGCCGCATGCCTTTGGAATAGGCTCCGATGCGGCGGTCCAGCGCGTCGCTGAGGCCGACGCGTTCCAGAAGTCCGGGAATATCGGCTTTCTCACCGGAAAGCTGCGCGAACAGGGTCAATTGCTCGCGCCCGGTCAATGCGGGATGGAACGAGACCGCCTCGGGCAGATAAGCCGTATCCCGACGTGCACGTGCACTGCCGGGGAGCGAGTCGCCGATCTGAATTGCTCCGCCATTGATCGGCGTCAGGCCGAGGATGGATTTGATCAGAGTAGATTTGCCCGCGCCGTTATGGCCCAGCAGCGCAACACGCTGACCGGGGGCGAGAGAGAGGGTGATTTCGTCAAGAACGCGGGTCTTGCCACGGTCCTTGCAGACGCTTTCGATCGTCAGGGCCTTATCCGTCATGAGGCACCTTTTTCATTGCTGGGGGTTCAGGGGCTTGCATCAATGGGTTGCTGTCGATCACGCCACCCGGCAGCAGAGCCGGGAATGCCGATTGCGACCAGCGCACCAGTTGCACGGCAGGAGAGCCGAGCAGAAGTTTGGCTGCGGGTTGGGTCCACAGCACATGGTCCATACTGTCATTGGGGCGATAAGGGGCATCGGCGATGCCGTTGCCATCCACATCATAAGCGGCAAAATCAGACCAGTAATTGCCGCGTCCGTCTTCGGACCACTCGACCCATTTGGTCGAGACGTATTTCACCTGTGTCCGGTTGCCGACAAAGGCATTGCCAACAATGCGGTTGCGTTCGCTGCCGGCGGTAAAGTGAATGCCGATGCCGCAACCCTGGAACCAGTTGTCGGTGAATTCGTTCTTGTTGGAGTTATAGAGGAAGGTGCATTTTTCCTTGGCACCTTTCACCACGTTGCCGGTGATGACGCTTTTGTTGGCATAGTTCAGCATTACGCCATGTTCACGGTCACCGATCGAGACATTGTTGGCCACGGTCACATTGGTCGTGAACATCACCGCATAGCCCAGATCATTCCCAATCGAGACATTGTCGCTGACGACCGAGTCGTCGGCATACATGTAATGCACCGCGAAACGCAGATCGCGGAACAGGTTGTTGGTGAAGGTGTTTTTCTTGGACGAGTTCACAAAGATCCCGTCACGACCGTACCGGATATCATTGCCATCAACCACCGCGCCGGGTGCATTCCAGACGTAGACGCCATTGCCGCGGTCATTCATCCGCTGGTCTTGGCGGCCTTCGATCAGGTTGCCACGTACGATGCTGTCCTTGGCACCATGAATGTCGACGCCATAGAGATTTCCCAGCAGCACGTTATCTTCGACCACCGGCGCTTTGGCCGTCTTGGTCAATTGGATACCGCTGTCGATTCCGTCATGGCTTGAGCCCGAGCCGATCACCGTCAGACCGCGCACGGTCACGCCGGGTCCGGTCACGGTGATGACGCTGCCCGCGCCTTGTCCGTCAATAGTGGCCTGTCCCAACCCGTCGATGGTGACGGGCCGGTCCAGAACCAGGGTTTCGGTGTAAACACCGGGGCTCAGGCGGAGGGTGTCCCCATCCGCCGCCTGCGCCAGTATCTCGCTGATGGCCCCCGCCCGGTTGGGCACATCCCAGTCCGCCGCCCAAAGGGGCGAGCCGAGCAGGAGCGGTATGAGCAGGGGCCAACGCATGGGTTATGCCCCCTGCGGCTCGACCAGCATCCGACCGCGCATTTCCATGTGCAGCGCGTGGCAGAACCACTGGCAGTAGAACCAGTGCACGCCCGGACGGTCGGCAGTGAAGGTGACCGAGGCTGTCGCCAGCGGCGCAACTTCCATCGCGATGCCGTAGTTGCCCAGGCAGAAGCCGTGGGTCACGTCGTCCACGTCATCCAGGTTGGTGATGTAGACAGTTACTTCATCACCCTGTTTGACGGTGAACTTCTCAAGGCTGAAGGTCGGTGCCTGCGAAGTCATGTAGACCCGCACCTTGTTGCCATCACGGATGGGTTCTTCGGCGCCTTCTTCCAGATCGATGCCATCGGCTTCGGCCTGTTTGCGGGCGTCTTCCCAAGTGATGTCGTTGCGATCCCAAACGTTGACCGGGTTAACGATGTCGCTGCGAACGATGATCGAGTCATGCGGCTCGGCAAATGTCGGGCCGTCGTGAACCACTTTCATCTCGTCGGTTGAGATGTCGATCAGCTGCTCGTTCTCGGGCTTCAGCGGACCCGTGTTCAGGAACCGGTCTTTCGAGAACTTGTTCATCGAAATCAGCCATTTGCCGTCGGCATCCTTGGTTTCACCCATGGAAGTCGAGTTGTGGCCCGGCTGATAGTGCACATCGACCTTCGAGATGATCGGGTCGACATCAGCGCCACCGTAAGCTTCGATTGCCTTGTCGATGTTCCACTTCACGATCTGACTGTCCAGGAACAGCGTGGTGAACGCGTTGCCCTGACCATCATATGCGGTGTGAAGCGGGCCAAGGCCCAGCTGCGGTTCACCCACGATGCAGGACCGCGGGTCGGCATCGCTTTCGAACAGAGCGTCCAGCTTGGTAACGTCCATGATCGACACGGTCGGCGACAGCTTACCGTTGATGCAGACGTGCTTGCCATCAGGCGCGGTGTTGATGCCGTGGGGCGAGTTCGGGATCGGGATGTAGCGGGTATACTTCTTGTTCTGACCCTTACGACCGTCCAGAACCTTGACGCCTTTCAGCTCCTGATAGTCGCCAGCCTCGATGCCTTTTTCGATTTCCGCGAGGTTGAATACAACAACGTGGTCCAGTTCGTTCTCAGTCATCTCGGCCAGGTTCATACCCATTTCCGAGTTGTACGAGGTCGAATAGGCGTATTTGCCCTGATAGTCGCAGTCGGTGTTGTCGAGGTTACCCGACACAATCACCTGCCATGCCACTTCCATGGTGTCGCCATCCAGCGCGGTGAAGATGTTCACGTATTGCGACGGATCATCCAGCACTGTGCCATCATTGACCAGCGGAGTTTCATCTTCACCGTTGGCAAAGACATAACCGGTGCGCGGGAATTTTTGCGGACGCAGACCGTGGATCGCCTTGGCGTTCGGGATTTCGGTGATCTTGTCGCACTTCATCACGTCGCAGCGTACACGAGCGACGCGGGTGTTGGCCTTGTCGTTCATGAACAGATAGCGGCCGTCATAGGTGCCGTCAGTGAACGACATATGCGGGTGGTGAAGGTCGCCGTTGTCATAGGTTTTCATGCCACGCTTGGCGAGGAACTCCTTGGTTTCCGGCAGCAGACCGTCGGTCATGATCTTCAGCGACTCGTTGGTCTGACCCCAACCTGTGGCCGAGCAGCGGTTGAATACCGGAACCCGCATCAGTTCGCGCATGGACGGGAAGCCCAGGATGCGCAGCTCGCCGGTCTGACCCGAGGACCAGAAGCCGTAATACTCGTCCAGCTCACCGGGCTGCAAGTTCGCATTGGCTGCAGCGCTGGCCTGTTTCGCGGTCATCAGGGTCGAGCCCAGACCGGTCCCGGCCAGCACGGCGCCGGTTGCGGTTGCACCCAGCATCCCGCGGCGTGTGACGGTTAGTTTCTTGTCATGTTCCGACATGATCGTTCCTCCTTTAGGAAACGGTTTGCGGTTTGGCGTTCGGATGGTTCGCCGGTGGTTGTCCGAGAGGGGTTTTCGGTTGAACCGACCCCGTCTTGCCCCGCCGTTTCAGCTGGCGGATGACGACGGGACACTTGGTCTCGGACTGGTAGAGCACCTGACAATGCAGGCAGGTGACGCACTCGTTCGGGTTGATCTCACCGGTTGGGTGGATTGCCTGAACGGGGCATTCGTTGGCGCAGGTCTGACAAGGCGTGCCGCAATCTTTGTAGCGGCGCAGCCAGTCGAACATGCGGACACGGGCAGGGATCGCCAGCGCACCGCCCAGCGGGCAGAGGTAGCGACAGTAAAAGCGTTCAATGAACAGACCGATCACCAGCAAAGCCAGCGCAAAGACCACGAAAGGCCAGTCGCGCATGAATTTCAGAATGATCGCGGTCTTGAACGGTTCAATCTCGGCATAGGTTTCGGCCAATGGGATCGAGACAAAACTCAGGCCAAACAGGCCAAGGAAGATCATGTATTTCGCGGGCCAGAGGCGTTCATTCAGGCCCCAGGGCAGGGTCCATTGCGGTACTTTCAGCGCGCGGGCGATCTTGTTAGTCAGTTCCTGCAAGGCACCGAACGGGCACAGCCAGCCGCAATAGGCGCCACGTCCCCAGAACAGCAGGGCGGCGGCGACGGCAAACCATTGGATGAACACCAGCGGATCCAGCAGAAAGGCATCCCACGAGAAGCCGGTTCGCAAGCTGCCCGCCAGTGCCATCAGGTTCACGACGCTCAACTGGGCATTGGCGTACCATCCGATGAAGAACAGTGTCATTGTCAGATAACCGATGCGAAACCAGTAGAAGACCCGCGCATTCATGGTGGCGTGGAACTGGAAGAAGAACGTGGCGGTCAGCACCAGCAGCATGAAACCCAAACCGGCAATCTCAACCGTGCGGTCCTTCCAGATACGTTTCCACAGTGCGGCTTTGGCAGCAGCTTCGCCGGTGGCGTCATCGACAACGGTGGGGGCCGCAACTGGTAGCAGGTATTGCTCGGGCAGTTTGTAGCCCAGATCGAAGGTCAGAAAGATCTTTTCCACCGCACCTACCGCACGTTGCACCAGCAGTTGCAGGCGGAACGGTTCGGTCGGGTCGAACTCGGCATCTGCCGGGATCTTGAAGATGTCCAGTTCGACAAAGCTCGGGGCATCAGGCGCTGCAACCTTGCCCAATCGCCGCTGCTGCTTGTCGAAGAAACGAACCGAATTGTCGCCCTGTATCAGCTGAATCCGGTCGAAAATCCCACCGCGAACATAACCTGAGCCTTTAAAGCTATAGTCCCCGCGCCCCAGAACCAGAATGGCCTGTTCGCCTTCGTTCAGCCATTCGGTCAGGTTTTCATATTCAGCCTCGCCCAACAGGGACTTGCCGATCGAAGGAACCGAGACCAGGGCCACGTGCATGTCGATGAATGTGTATTCCGGCTCACCAGGTTCGGGGCGCTTGATGGCGCGTTGATCGCCCGTCGCTTCAAAGGCCGCGTTGACCTGGCCTACATCCAGCGTCAGTCGACGGATCGAACCGTCACCCGAAAGGGTTGCCCAGTCATAGAGAGCGCTTTTCGCCATATCGACTTCGCGCTTTGGACCATCGGCCTGCAACGGTGACAGACCGCCCAGACCCAGTGCGCGGGCCACCTTGATACCGCCGCGCACAAGGCTGTCGTCGATCACCATGATCGTGACGGTGGCGCCCGAGATGATGTCGAGGTCATGCCCCTCACCACCCGTCTCGGCTTCAATCTTGAGGTCAAGCCCGGTGTAACCTTCGGTCAGTTCAACCATGCGAGAGTTGGGAATACCGATCAGAACAATGGGTTCCGAGTGTTTGACCAGCTGCACGCCAGTCAGAACAGCATCGTCGTCGATGGCCGCAACCACATGGATGGGTTTGCCAGAATACCCGGTGGTTCCAACAAAATCAGAGGTCAGGAAGGCCCAGGCGACGGTTTCGCCCCCCTTCAGAACAGGGGCGACTTTTATGTCCTCGCGGACCGGGCCAAAAGCATCGGCACCAGGCGCCAAATCGGCTGGGCTCAGATCGGGCAGGAAACTGGCGAGGCTGTCGGCACGGGCGCTGATTGCTATCAGGCAGGACAGAGTAAGGGCCAGCAGGAAATGGATTGCGCGACTTACGACCACGGCGCACCTCCGAAAATTTGGATTGACGCCATGGACGCGCGCAGGGCACGTTCGGTTTTATCTTGGGACGCAAACGGAGGGCCTCGGGTTTCGGGCCACAATCGTTTCGAGTGGTACAAATCGCACAGGTCCCGGTTTCCAGCGCGTACAATCTGTACATTTCCAGCCTGCGACAACACCGGGACCTCGGGCAGCGGCGCCGCCGTCGTCACAGCGCAAAGTGCGCAATCCGCACATTTCGGGCATGGCGCAGCTGGGTCGGTGCTGTCCTCTTCAAGGTCGACCTCGACCCAGACCGCGCCTGCCTCCGAGCAGATCTCCACCCACATGCTTTCCCCGGGACTCGCCAGCGCCGGGCCAAGCATTTGTAACAACAGAAGGAAGATGCCTGCCAGCGCACACGCCGCGCGTGAAACGCGGACAGGGAAAGTGTGCATAAGGTTACGGGCAGGCATGGAGAATCCAACTCGGCAGTCTTTCGTGAGTTCTACGGGATTCTCTCTGACGGATACTTGACTTAGGTCAGGTTTCAGAAAATTTGGACCTATCCGTCGGCTTCATCCATTAGGCCACGCACCCAACGTCCGGCAAGCCAGGAAGCAGGGATGCCCAGCGGTAACGACCACAGGATTGCAGGTACCGGTCCAATCGCACCGAAACCCGCACTGTGTAGGATCAACCCTGCCAAAAACAAGTTGATGGCCACGGTCAACGCCGTGGCCGGATAGAGCAAAATGGCCAGTTTCCAGACCGGCCATTTTTCATCAGTGGCTGGTGCCTTCTGAGAATGTGATCTTGTTCCAGACATTGTATTTCCCTGAGGGTTTGCGCATCGGCAGGCGGCGGACTTCTTCCAGCGTTTGCGCATCGTAAACGATCACCGCGCCGTCATCTTCCCAAATCGACACCAGCGCATAGCTGCCGTCCTTGGTAAATTCGACGTGGGCAACAGTTTTGCCGGGAGCCGGACGCAGAGTCTTTACGATTTCAAGACTTTGCTTGTCGATCACGTGCATGGCGTCCTTGTTAGGGCCAAAGAACACATCGGCCCAGACGTAAGGCGAATTCTCATGGCTGCGCATAAAGAAACCTGGGCCTTCGGTCTTGATTCGCTTGACCGTCTCCCATGTCTCCATGTCAATCACCGAGACTGTGCCGTCGGTCAGATGCGGCGTGGCCATTACTGTGGTGTCGCTGTGCTTCCACGTAATACCCGAACCCAAGTGCGGCATCCCCGGCAGATCCAAATCAGCCACTTTCTGACCGATCACCAAGTCGATTACCTGACCGCCTTTGCCATCGCGCGAGGCGCCCATGACGTATTCATAGCTCTGGTCAAAGAAGAAATCGTCCAGATAGTCGGGCGTTGTGATTTTGCGTACGGGGAAAGGGTTGGGGTTCTTGAACTGGCCTTCGATGCGGAAATCGTGACCCAACCCGGATTGAGGTGGGTTGTCGCCGTAGAAGACCTCCCAGATCTCCGGGACGTCTTTCAAAGCCAGCACAAAGCTCTCGCGCGGTGGGGCCTGATAGACGGCCGATACGCGGCTGGGATTTCCCTTTTTACTTTTGATCTCAATAACCTGTGCAACAGAAAGGTCCTCGGTCGACAGTAGGGTCAAGCTGTTCGGCAGGTAATTTGCCACGGCCACCCATTTGCCGTCGCCGGACATGGCGATGTTGCGGCTATTGAGGCCCGCGCGCACGCGGCCCACCTGTTTCAGCGCCCAGATGTCATACTTCTGCACCCAGCCATCGCGAGACATAATGAAGACATACCGCCCGTCGGGACTGAACTTTGGTCCACCGTGAACGGCAAATGGGGTCTCGAAACGATCCAGGACTTCGAAGGTATCGCCGTCCAATACGCTGACATGATGGTCGCCGGTTTCTACAGCCAGAGTGATGTTCATCGGGTCACTGGCCCAAACAGGGGCGTCAACCGCAATGTAGTCTTCATCCAGTGTGCGGCTTGCCATGATATCGGCCTCACCCCATTCCGGGTTGGTTTCCAGCGGAGATTTCAACCAGCCCGCCAGTTCCTCGATCTGCAACGTGTCTAGCTCATGCGAAAACGCCGGCATCTGCGTGGCGGTGCGCCCTTCGGCGATCACAGCGGCCACACGTGGGCCACGCATCCGTTTCAGCGTTTCGGGGATTAAGGCAGGGCCTACACCACCGAGACGGTTTTCACCGTGGCAGGACGCGCAATGCTCGGCGTAATCGGATTGGGCGTCCGCCCATGCGGTTCCGGCCAGCAGCAAAGAGCACAGTGTGCCAACCTTGAGTGTTCTAAAAGAATTGATGTGCCGGATCATGACGTTTCCCCCGGAACGGTGTGACCTGCAGGCGTTCGCCCGCGCCGTCTACACCGATTTCTTCATTTGACAGGTAGCAGGCCGGGTCCTCGGCCCAGGGATCGCCCGTCAGTTGCAAGGCCCTGATACGGGTGTTGCCGCCGCAGACATCCTTTAATTGACACGCGCCACAGCGCCCCTTGAGCGGGCGTGGTCGGGTTCGAAGCATGGCCAACATCTGGTCATCGCTTGTCCAGAGTTCTGAAAACGCTTGGGTTTTGACGTTGCCGACTGTGTAATCCGACCAATAGGTGTCAGGGTGAACCCGGCCCAGATTATCGATGTTTGCCACACCTAAACCACTGGAATTACCACCCCATGCGGCCAGATGATCTCGCACATGAGCTTCGGTCTCGGCATCGAAATGCGCGCGCACCCAGTTCAGAAAATAACCCGCATCGGCATCGTTGTTGCCGGTCACGATGTCCAGTGGCCGTCCACCCGAGGCAGCTTCCCAAGCCCGTTCCAGCAAAAGGTCGAGGCCTTTGCGGGTACGTAGATGTTCGGCATCCTCGCCCCGGTTCTTGTCGCCACGTCCGGCATAGACCAGGTGAGAAAGGTAGAACTTGTCCACACCCTCGTCATCGCAGAGTTGCAGCAGATCGGGCAGGTGGTGTTGCGTACCTTCGGTCAGGCAGAAACGCAAACCGACTTTGATACCGCGTTTCTTGCATTCGCGTACCCCGCGCAACGCATCGGCAAAGGCGCCCTCGACACCGCGGAACCAGTCATTGGTAGCTCCGATCCCGTCCAGCGAGATGCCGACATAGTTAAAGCCTACATCGGCGATCATGTCCGCTGTCTCGTCATGAATCCGCGTGCCGTTGGTCGACAGCGCCAGCATCGGTACAAGCTCGCGTGCTCGCTTGGCAATGTCGAAGAAATCGAATCGGTCCAGCGGCTCCCCACCCGAGAGGATCAGGGCCGGGACGCGAAAATGGCCCAGATCCTCAAGGGTTACCATGGCTTGCTCATGACTGAGCTCACCTGGGAACGCAACATCCGCCGAGACGGTGTAGCAATGTCGGCATTTCAGGTTGCAGCGCCGTGTCAGGTTCCAGATCACAACGGGTTTCACTGGGCCGGGACGGCGTTTGCGCACCGGGGTCGGTTTGACGAGCTGGTGCATGTATTCGGTCAGGCGGAACATGGTCTCAGCCTTTCGCTTTCAGGCGCAGCCCGGTCTTTTTCAGGATGCGTGTGGAATAGAGGATGTCTTTTGCTCGACAGGCGTCACCCAGAATATCGGTAATTTGGCTGCGTTTTTCTTCAACTTCCGCCTTGTCAGCGCCATGTACCATGGCGAACAGGTTATACGGCCAGTCGGGCAGGGCGCGTGGCCGTTCATAGCAATGGGTAACAAACGGCAGGGCGCCGATCAGCGCGCCCAATTCGGCAATGCGCTCGTCATCAACATCCCACACAGTCATCCCGTTCGAGGTCATGCCCAGTTTGTAGTGGTTGGGGGCCGCAGCGATACGGCGGATCACGCCACGTGTCTTTAGCGCAGCCAGACGGGTCAGAAGAACGTCTTCGTCCATGCCAAGATCTTCCGCCACCTGAGCATAAGGTGCAGGGACCAGGGGTAACCCGCCCTGAAGCGTCTCGATGATCTGTCTGTCAGTCGTGTCGATCATGCTGCCACCCGGAAGCCGATAAAGAATTCTTGCAGTTTGGGGAAGCGAAGAACCTTGATTCCCGTTTCCAGTTCGATGGCATCGGCGGCGGCCTCGATCCCCGTAGGTGTTTCGGTGGCCAGCACAAACCACATGTTTAGCCGGTGCGTGCGCTCATAATTATGCGCGACCTCGGCATGTGCATTGACTTTGGTCAGGACGGTTTCGAATTCGTCGGCAGGAACAGCCATTGCACACAAGCAGAACGCTCCGCCCATGGCGGCGGCGTCGAAGAACGGGCCAAAGCGGGTTATCACGCGCTCCTCTTTCATCCGTGACAGACGGGCCAGCAGATCGCTTTCCGATATCCCTAGTTCGTCAGCTACATTGGCGTAGGGATGCGATGTCAAAGGCAGGTCATCCTGCATTCGGTTCAGAATGGCCCTGTCAATCGTGTCGAGAGGGGTCATGCGACGGCTTCCTTGGGTTTGATCAACGCACCGGTCTGTTTGAAGCAGCGGGTTGAGAACAGTACTTTATGCTGCGCACCTGCCAGTTCCGGTAGCGCTGCTGCACCAGCCAGAACTTCACGCGCTTCAGGGCGGGAGCGGGCATGGATCATTGAATAGAGGCGATAAGGCCAAATGCCTTCAACCGGTCTGCGCTCGTAGCACAGGGTAACACCAGGGTGCGCAGAAAGTGCGGGCCCGGCCTGGTCGATCTGTTCAGATGGCAAATCCCAGACAACCATAGCGTTGGCGGACCACCCCAGTGCGCGATGGCGAACGATTACCCCTAGACGAGAGATGATGCCCGCACCGTGCAACACGCGAATGCGTTCCATGATTTCCCCGGAATCGCGCCCCAGTGAACGGGCAACCGCGGCGTAAGGATCGGCCACAAGTGGCAAACCGGAACTCAGAGCCTGAAGCAGGTCCCGATCTCCGCCTTGCATGACGGACCGATTGATTTTTCGCGCAGTCGGGACGCGCCGGGAACCGCCGGACATGCGGAAACCCAGATCGACGTTGAACGGGCGCACAAGTCGCAAGTCGAGCACACGCAGGCCAGTTCGTTCGGCAATCCGGGCAAGCGTGTCATCCACATGTGCCCGATCCGGACCCGTGGCCACGAACCAGAGGTTCCAGTCATCCTCGCGCTGGTAATTGTGGTTCACACCCGGTTCGGAATCGATCAGGGCTGCAAACTCCTCAATGCGCTCCTCAGGCGCGGCGACGGCAGCCAAAGTGCTGGCCGAAACGGCCCCGGGCGCGATAGTGGCACCGACACGGGTGATCCGCCCCGCCGCCCGCATTCGGGCCAACCGGTCGACCACTTCGTCTTCGCTGAGGTTCAGTTTGTTGGCCAGAACCTGAAACGGGTGTTCAACGATGGGAAAATCCCGTTGGAAATCGTCCAGCAAACTGCGATCTATCGGGTCTGTGATATGGCACATGGGTTCAAAGTCCCGTTCTGTGCGCGCGGGCAGTGAAGAAGATACCGGATGGGCTGTCTGCTTCGATTTCGCGCAATTTTTCAAATGTTTGCGTGTCGTAGACCATGACTTTGTTGGCATCGCGCACACTGATCCAGACCTCGTGACCGCGCGGTGTGAATTCCATGTGCAGAACGGCGGGGCCGGGTTTGAACTCGTGGATGATTTCCTTGCTGACGCTATCGATCACCTGGATTGTGTCGTTCAGTGGATGAGCAAAGTTCACCCAAACCTGCCGTCCGTCGGGACGCGCCATGGCAAAGACCGGCTGGCCGTGAGTCTTGGTTCGTCCGGTTTCCGTCAGTGTTTCTGCGTTAACCCAGAGAACTTCGTGGTGGCCGACGGCGGGGAGGACAAACTCGCTGCCTGTCAGTGCCCAGCCTTCCAGATGAGGCATTTTGTAGACGGGCATCTCTTCTTGCCCGCGCCCGTAGTTGGGTAGTACTCGAATTGGTTCGGGATTTTCTGACCACAGGTCGAGCGCGGTCAGACCGTCCTCGCCAAACAGACCGGTGATATAGGTGCGGCCGTTGGAGGTGATCAGCGCGTCGTATGGGTTTTTACCCATATCGGTGATCTTTGTGATCTCAGGCGTGCCCTGAGAAAAGTCGGCAATCCAGGTTTCGCCTGTGTCCCACATGGTGAACACGAACCGGCGGCCCGGCGCGTCTACCAGACCAATGGTTTTACTGTCGGTGGGGATGTCGGCGACCATCTCAAGTGTATCGGCGTCGAAAACGCGTACGCCGCCGGGTTCATAGTTTGAAACGGCCACCAGCTTGCCGTCATCCGAAATGGCACCGCCAATGGCATTGCCCGCTTGCACGACGCGGTTCGCTATCTGCCGGCTGACGATGTCCACTTTTGTCAAACCGCCATCGCGCCCGAATACATAGGCAAAGCGTTCGTCGGGCGAATACACGAGCGAAGCATGGGACAGGTCACCCAGACCTTCGATTCGCGCCAATGCGGCGCGGTCGGATTGATCCACCAGCAGAACCGAACCTTTGGCGCGTTCGATTACCAGCCCGAGATCCCCGGTGGCGGTGGGTTCGGCTTGTGCCGCTGTCATCATAAGTGTGGCCACAAGGCCAAGGACGAGATGTTTCATTGTGCCTCCGGTTCCAGAAGGTAACGGGCTATCCATTCGGCCTCTTCTTCGCTGATCAGGGGCCGCCAAGGGGGCATAGCGGTGTCGGGAATGCCGTCGAGGATGACCCCGGTCAGTACGTCGGAGTCATAATGCTGTAGGGTTTCGGACCGCAGATCAGGGCCAAGGCCACCTTTCAGCGACAGTCCGTGGCACGAGCCGCAGTCCTGATGGACCAGTCGTTTCAGCGCGTTTGGGTCAAGCACGTCGGCGGCAAGAGCCGACGTGGCCACGAACACGGCCGTTGAAAGAACTGCGCGCGCAGTCCAGCCCGAGCGTCCGTTGTTCATATTGACGACGCTAGCCATGTGCCTGCTCCAACAGATCGGTCAAAGGCTTTTCGGCGTAAAGCGATACCACCTTACCGATGATAAACAGCGTCGGGGCTTTCAGTTCGGCAGTGCGCACATCTGACGCAAGCTGATCCAGACGAGAGACGAGGCGGCGTTCGTCCCGAGTGGTGGCCTTGCCAACGGCCAGAACAGGGGTTGATCCGGGCAGATTCTCGGTCATCAGACCAACGGCGATCTGGCCGATATTGGCGACACCCATATAGACAACCAAAGTCGTGTCGGGATCAGCCAAACGCTTCCAATCCAGATCCAGAACCTTGTCCGCCTGGCGGTGGCCGGTGACATACTGAACCGAGGTCGCAAGACCGCGATGCGTCAGGGGTACACCGGTCGAGCAGGACGCGCCTTGTGCTGCGGTGATACCGGGGGCGTATTCGACCGGGACGCCGTGAGCCATCAGATAGGCGGCTTCTTCCGAACCGCGACCAAAGATCATCGGGTCGCCACCCTTGAGTCGGGCCACGATATGACCATTCGTTGCTTCTTCCCGCAGGATTTCATTGATCTGCTCTTGCGGAACAGTGTGGCACTTTGGAGCCTTGCCGACCGGGATCAGCCGCGCGCCTTCGGCGTGCATGGCAAGAATGTCGTCCGAGACCAGGCGGTCATAGACCACCACATCGGCCTCTTGCAGCATCCGTTTGGCTCGCAGGGTCATCAGCTCTGGATCGCCCGGACCGGCACCGATCAGAAAAACCTTACCGCTCATGTGCAAACTCGCTTGTTCTGAATGTCTTCGGAACCCGGGTATTCAGGCAACATCCTCGCGATAATCCGGTGGGAAATCGGGACGTTGCTAGGTGAACCGGGCGTGTCATGGGGGCAGATTGGCGCAATCGCAAACCAACCTCCTTGACATAAGTTAAGGAGCGCGGGAATTGCGCCCGCGCTCCTTTTTTCTGCCTGTAATTCTGCCTCGGCTCAGGGTTCGACGGTGATCATTCCGATCATGTTCTGTGTCTCCCAATGCGGTCCGCAGAGGTAGTCCTGCTGGCCCGGTGTGAGGAACGTCAGTTCCACTGTTTCCTCGGGGAAAAGTCGGTCGCTTTCAGGTTCGCTGCCGTCTTTCAGCAGCACGCTGTGGCTGGTGCGTTTGTCTACATTGACCCAGCGAACTGTTGTGCCTGCTTTAACGGTCAGTTCCCCCGGGCAAAAATTGTATTTGTACATCAGCACTACTTCGGCGTCCTCAACAGCCTCGGACGGCTGGCCGAATATCTCGACATAGTTTTCTTCAGCTTCGGCACAGATTGCAGCGGTGTCTTCATCTGCCGCAAACGCCGGTGAGGCCAACAGCAGAAGTGCAGGAAGAAGGCGGTGGGTCTTCATTGTCCGTGTCTCCTTTCTGAAAAAGGGCAGGGGCCGGTTCACCCGGCCCCAATCCGTTATTGTTTTACCACGTTGATATTGGCTGCGTCGTCATCCAGCGCCATGCTGGTATTCAACGTCACGTGGTGGAAGCGCGCGGCGGCAAAGTCGTCGTGGATGGCGAAGCCGACCGTGTAGGTCTGACCGGGCTCCAGCGGCACATCCCCGGGCGCACCGGAATTCAGTGGCCGCGAGAAGACGACAGTCCACATGCCACCCGACAGGTTGGCCGAGGCGGAGATTTCACCGTCATTGACCACGCGCTGTTCCAGCAGATAACCGTTGGAGGCACTACCGTCAGCATAAACGCGCATCAGGTCAAGATATGTGCCGTCGGCCAGGTATTGCTCGATCTGAGCTTCCGCTTCCAGCTTGTCCCAACCACCCAGAGCTTTGCCACGGCGGCCTTTGACTTCGACATCCGTGCGGCTTTCGCTGATGTACTTGGTCACCGTGTCCTGTGCGCTCATACGGCCTGCGACATCCCCATTGGCGGCAATCGCGTCGGCTTCGGGCGCGAAGGGCATATAGGTGTTGTCGGCATGGCACGAGGCCCAGCAACCCACCTGATCGCCCATCTCGATACCGGTACCGGTGATCATCATGGCGACCTTGATCTGGTTGTCAGGGTCCATCTTGCCGCCATCAACAAACGGGGCAGGGTTGTGACCCGCATCCGGCCATTGCATGCGGATGTACAGGTTTTCGTCGTCGTGGGCTGCCTGCACTGTTGCGTCGATCACACCGCGCTTGCCTGGGATCGGAGTCGGTTCCAGATCACCACCTGCAACAATCTTGTTGCCGATCGCATCCAGTTCCTTGGCGTGACAGGTCGAGCACTGATCGCCGCCCTTGGTTAGCGGTCGTGCGCCACCGTGGAACTTGCCGTTCTGCACCCATTCAAACGAAGCCTGACCGGGGTAGAACAGTTTCATATCTGCGCTTGCCACGGCGTTCCAGTCAATGTTGCCACCGACATCGCTGCCACCGCCTGCGGGGGCTGCGGCTTCTTCTCCGCTTGCGTTGGCGCGTTCTTCAGCGACAGCTGCATCAACAGCGGCTGCGATCTGGGCCTGAACAGCCTCGTTCTGCGCCTGCTTGGCCGCTTTTTCAGCCTCAGCCTCGGCAGCTTCCTTGGCTTCGATCTTTGCAAGGCTGGCCATGTACTCTGGCGGGATCGGGCGGATGAAGGCCGGATTCGGCGCTTCCAACTCTTCCAGATACTCTTCGTCGGCCCGGTCGCGGGCGTCCGAGTGCGCGATACCCTTGTGACAGTCGATACAGGTCTGGCCGATCTCCATCGCGTTCAAGTGCTGCTGACGCGCGCGTGGTTTCTGGAACTCGGGCATCATCGATTCAAAATCGTGACAGTTGCGGCACTCGCGCGAGTCGGTTTTCTTCATCCGTTCCCATTCGTTCATCGCCAGATGCACACGCTTGGCCTCGAACTTTTCGCGGGTATTGATGGTGCCGACCATCTTGCCATACAGCTCTTTGGACGCCTTGATCTTGCGGATCATCTTGTGGGTCCAGTCCTTGGGCACGTGACAATCGGAACAGACCGCGCCGACGCCCGAACGGTTCACGTCGTGGATCGTACCAGTGTATTCCTCGTAGACGAAATCGCGCATCTCGTGGCACGAGATACAGAAATCTTTGGTGTTGGTCGCTTCCATGGCGGTGTTGAAACCGCCCCAGAAGACGATACCGGCGACAAAGGCCGCCGCGATACCTGCCACAGGCATTCCCCACAGGAAATACCGGCGCCAGATCGGTTTTTTCTTTTCCGGTTCGGAAGTCATATCCGGGCTCCGTTTTGGCTGTCTTGTCTGGCCCTGGGTGGCAGGCCGGTGAGTTTGGCTGTTTGGTCAAACGGGGAAAGGGCGGGCGAGGGGCCCGCCCTTTCCGGTGTTGGTTCTGAAACCGTCAGGTGACGTGGTTCGAACGGTTGTAGACGTTGAACTTGCCGGTCGGAGCATAGAGCCCTTCGATGCGGCCGATTTCTTCCAGCGTCTTGGCGTCGAAGATCACGATCTGACCGTTGGGTTCTTTCGAGTCCGACAGGTTCCATTTGGAAACCCAGACCTCGGTACCGTCAGCGTTGAATTCGAAGTGAACAGCGGCGCTGCCTTCGTCTTCGGTGATCTGGATCGTTTTCACGATCTCGCCGGTCTCTTTCGAGATGACCTGAACCGACTGCTGAATTTCCGGCTCCGGATGTTTGGTCTGGTCAGCCCAGATGTAATCCGAATTCGGGTGGGTACGGACAAACAGGCCGGGGCCGTCTGTTTCCACTTCGTAGCAGGTTTTCCAGGCCTGATCCGGATGACCTTCGGGGTCGTTGCCCCAGACAGTCACGGTACCAACGCCAAGGTGGGTTGTACCAGCTACCGGACCACAGTTCGGGTCGACCCAGTTGGCGCCCGGTCCCGGGTGCGGCAGGGCTGCGGTGTCGATCATCGCTTCCAGCTTGTGGGTCTCGGTGTCAACGACGACCATCTTGTTCGACGCGTTCGCGGCGATCTGGAAGTAACGGCCTGTCGGGTCGAAGAACCCGTCATGCAGGAACTTGGCCGAGTTGATCTTGTCGATCCGCAGGTTGTCGAGGTCGGTATAGTCGACCTGCCACAGCTGACCCAGTTCTTTCACGGCAACGATCCAGGTGGGTTCGTTCGGCGTGGTGTAGATAGCGGCCACACGGGCCTCTTCCACATACTCGCCGTCCACGTTGGTACCGCGGGTCGAAACGACCTTGACCGGTTCCATGGTCTGGGCATCTACGATTGCAAAGTGCGGCGGCCAGTAACCACCGCCGATGACGTATTTGCCGTCGCCGGAAACGGCAACGTCGCGCGCGTCATAGGCAATCTTGACTTCGGAAACCAACATGTTCTCGGGCTTCTGCCAGAGGTCGATCTTGGTCATCTTGCCGTCGCGGCCCATGGTGTACCAGAAGCGGCCCGGATGCTCCGGCTCGGTGATCGAGTGGTGCTCGGATGCTTTCAGAACGTGCACAGCGTAACCGGTCGGGATGTGCGTCAGCACTTCTTTGGTGTCGCCGTCGATAACAGCCACTTTACCTACGTCACGCTCGATGACGACAAAGAAGTTTTCCCAATTGCGGCCATGCAGCGGCTCGGTCGGGTAGTCGGCTTCTTCGACGTAGACCTTTCGGGTCTCTTTCATCTGCTCCAGCGACATCTCTGGCGGCTTGGGGGCCTCCATCATGATGTATGTCGCCATATCCTTGATTTCCTGCTCGGTCATGATGTCCGAGAAGTTGTTCATACCGCCTTCGGTACCCCAGGCGATGATCTTCTCAAGGCGTTCCTGCCCGAGTGCAAGGGTGCCGCCTTCGGTCACGGTGCCGTCCGCTGCGGTTTTCTTCCAGTGCGGTTCAAGGTTCTTACCGGTGGCGCCTTTACGCAGAACGCCGTGGCAACCTGCGCATTGTTCAAAGTAGAGCTGTTTGGACGATTCAAATGCTTCGTCGCTCAATGTTGGCTCTTGGGCAAATGCTGGCGCAGCGACGCTGCCCAGCAACATTGCCAAACCGACCCCAAAGGCGCGGCCGGTTTTGTTGTAGCTGATTCCAAGTGACATGATCACTCTCCATTTGCGTGGTGAGGCAGGGCTGAGATTGAGACATCACGGAGATGTCATCCTTGACCAAAGTCAACGAGAGGTCCGTAAACCGGCAGGCGAGCAGGGATTTTGTTAAAAAGAGACACCGTAAAAGTTGTGTTTTCTGTTCATATTAACTGCGCGCCCTTGATTTTTGTTAAGGGGGGAAGGGCTTGCCGCGTCTAGACCTTGGTAAAACAGCATTGCGGCCAAGGAGAGCAGGCATGTCGGCAATGATCGCACGTGTGTTGGGCGAAGGATTCCGGGTGTTTTTTCTGTTTGCAGGTCTGTACGGCCTGTTTGCGGGCGGGGCCTGGGGATTATGGTTGGTTACGCAGACAGGAGCGATTCCCTACGAAGATCCGACCTATTCCATGTCGCCACCCATGTGGCACGCACACGAGATGATCTTCGGATATGCCACTGCCGCCCTAGGCGGATTCTTCCTGACCGCTGTCCCAAATTGGACTGGCACGCCTGACGCACGCGCGCGCTTTGTCACTCTGGCGGCCGGAATTTGGTTGGCGGGCCGGCTCGCCCTGTGGTTTTCGGGTGCTTTGTCACCAGTGCTGGTTGCAGTGGTCGATTTGGCCTTCGTGCCAATACTTGCAGCGAAGATCGCGTCTCAGCTGATCCGCAGGCCCAAGCCACAAAACATGATTTTTCTGTTGCTCTTGTCCTATATCTGGGTCGCCAACCTGTTGACTCATTTGGAATGGATCGGGGTGACGGACAATACGCTTCAGTCCGGTCTGCGCGCAGGTTTGTTAACGTTGTGTTCGATGATCGCAATTCTCGGTGGGCGGATCACACCGGCCTTTACCCGAAATGCAATGAAACGAGCTGGAGAACCTGAATCTGCCTGGCCGGCCTCGATTCCCGCGCTGGAAAAAGCTGGCATGGTGGTTGCGCTATTGGTGCCGCTAACCGTTTTGGCATTGGGTATCGGACCTGTCGCCGGTGTGCTGGCACTGACTCTGGGCGTTATTCAGGTGTTGCGTTTGGCAGGTTGGAGGTCAGGCTGGGCTATCCGGCAGCCGATCCTGATCGCCCTGCACCTTGGCTTGGGGATGCTGGCGCTGGGATTGATCCTGTGGGGGCTGGCTGTGCTGGGCTATGGTAAGGAAATCGCCGCCCTGCATGTTCTGGGAATCGGCTGTGTCGGTGGCATGACCCTTGCTGTGATGAGCCGTGCCGCGCTTGGGCACTCGGGGCGCGCGCTGGTCGCGCCGCCGACCATGACAGTGGCCTACGGACTAATGGCTGTGGCTGCGATCGTAAGATGGCTGGGGACCGGGCTAAGTGACAGTTATATGACCGCTATGCTGGTCGCGGACGGGCTTTGGGTCAGTGCCATCGCCTTGTATTTGATTGCCATGTGGCCAGCGCTGACAGGACCGCGTACAAGGAACGCATAGCGCCACACCCGCGAAACCTATCACAGGTGTTCGATCAGAGAGCGACTGTTCTTGATGTGACGCTGAACCAAATTACGAACCTGCCTGCCTTTCGCCGGTATTGGACGCGCGGAAGCAGGGGCATACCCTGGAGTTCCCAGAAACGGGAACAGTTCTAGCATCTCTGCACGCGCTGCTGGCGGCACTGTTTTGAGTGCCTCGGTGCCAGTGAACAGGCTTTCCGACGGAGCGCCCTCGGCAAAGACAATCTCATGCCGTTCGAATAGCATGTGGTAATATTCGACCGTTTTCACCGATTCATCGATGCTGATACCGGGAGTGCCGACCAGAGTGTGCGCAGGCACCAGGATCTCGCTGGTGTCAAACATACGTATCGCGATGGTTGATCGCACCAGCATCCGGTGCTGCGGTGAAACCAGCAAATCGCGCCGGGGCAGGCCACAGCCCAACGCACCGGCCTCTATCCGAATTGGCAACAATCTGGGTTTCGCCGTCAGGTCCGCGAGGTCCAGTGTCCGCGCGCCGATCCATCTGATGCGTTGCGTTCCGCGGTCCAGAGTTATGATTTCATCGCCCGCCGACAGCGTTTCGATGAGCTTTTCCCCGCCGGGGGTGCGGATCATAGTTCCGGCAACAAAACAAGGCACATCAACAATGACGTCCGGGTCAGTAGTGTCCGGAGCGTTCGTCGGTGTAACATTAGAGACCTGGAACGTGTATGTGACGCCCGGAACCAGAGGCTCTGACGTAATGTACCCCACCGGTTCGCCTTCGACCTCAACGCGAAACACGTCGATCGTACCTCCGCCGGGTTTTGTGAGCAGATAAGATTCTTCCAGATAGATATCGCCGGTAATCGGCGTCAGCGATCCATCTATGCTGGTAACAACCCCTGTCTGTGTCGAGTCGTCGCCATTTTCGTCGTTGTATCTGTCGCCATTGAAAACGGTTCCGGTATCGGGCGTTCCCGATCCGCCGTCAAGAATAAGGCCCCCGGCGTCATCCGTGACATCAAATATGCGCCGATCGGTATCCGGATCATAGGAGGCATCAAGTGTAATAAAGTCGGGGCCGAAATTGAAATCGACCGTTATGACATCGGGTGAATAGCCGATGTAAGAATAATTTGCCATTTAACCTGCCCTATACGTCAGCGCATCCTAAACGCAGTCGACGGCTTACATGCGTTGGATGTTTTTTTAGAACCGTAAGAATTGCCGGGCTGAACATTGCTGCTAGGAGTGATGATTATCAAGGCAGCAATGCGGCATTTTGACGAATTTGTGTTAATAAACAATTACTACTTCCCTTTTCCCAGCCGTCATGCCGGGCAAATTGAAAAGGATCGTCTCTCCACGCTTGGGTTCTGAATTCCTGTATTCATCGCAGGTTACGTGAATTCAAGCTCATGGTCTTGACTTTCGTTAAGGCGACACCATGGCCGGACCGCCATTGTGACAAAACTAGCTAATCGGCGCAAAGGAGAGCGCGATGCGAGAAGTCATGACAAAGAGCATGGCCCGCAATATTTTTTATGGCGGGTCACTGTTCTTCATTCTCATCTTTTTGGCCTTATCGGCCCATTCCCACTGGTACATCGTCAATTCTGAGAATTCGGCGAAACTGGATGAAAGCGTGGTACGCGGCAAACACGTCTGGGAAAAACACGCCTGCATTAACTGTCACTCGATCATGGGCGAAGGTGCTTATTTCGCCCCTGAGGTTGCCAACGTGATGACCCGCTGGGGTGTCCTGGACGATCCGGAATCAGCCTTTGAATCCCTCAAGGGCTGGATGGAGGCGCAGCCTACCGGCATTCCCGGTCGTCGGCAGATGCCCAATTTCAACCTAAGCGACGAAGAGATCCGTGATCTGGCCAACTTCCTGATCTGGACGGACAATATCGACGCTCAGGGCTGGCCGCCGAATGAAGCGGGCTGAGAAGGGAACGGAGAAATGAAATACGAATCCCAAAAAGTGGCCTATGCCTATTTTGCCGTGGCAATGGCCCTGTTCGCGATCCAGGTAACCGGCGGTTTGCTGGCTGGCTGGATTTATGTATCGCCTAACTTTCTGAGTGAGCTGCTGCCGTTCAACATTGTGCGGATGCTGCATACCAACGCTCTGATCGTCTGGCTAATCCTGGGCTTCTTCGGCGCGGCGTACTTCCTGATCCCGGAAGAAACCGAGCGTGAGATCCACTCGACCAAGCTGGCCTATCTGCAACTGCTGATCCTTGTGGTCGGTACGCTGGGCGCGGTGCTTACCTACACCTTTAACCTGTTCGAAGGTAACTGGCTGCTGGGTAAAGAGGGGCGCGAGTTCCTTGAACAACCCAAATGGGTCAAGGCAGGCATCGTAGTTGCCGCGCTGATCTTCCTTTACAACGTCTCGATGACAGTTCTGAAGGGTAAAAAGACTGCAATCAGCAACATCCTGCTTCTGGGCCTCTGGGGTCTGGCACTGCTGTTCCTGTTTGCCTTCTACAACCCGGGCAACCTGTCCTTGGACAAACAATACTGGTGGTACGTTGTTCACCTGTGGGTCGAAGGTGTGTGGGAACTGATCATGGCCTCGATCCTGGCCTACCTGATGCTCAAGCTGACAGGCGTTGACCGCGAGATCGTCGAGAAATGGCTCTATGTCATCGTTGCCGCCGCGCTGTTTTCGGGCATCCTCGGCACCGGCCACCACTACTACTGGATCGGTACACCGGGTTACTGGCAGTGGATCGGTTCGATCTTCTCCAGCCTCGAAGTGATCCCGTTCTTCGCGATGATGGCCTTTGCCTTCGTCATGGTCTGGAAGGGCCGTCGTGATCACCCCAACAAGGCCGCACTGCTGTGGTCGCTGGGTTGTGCGACGCTGGCCTTCTTTGGCGCGGGTGTCTGGGGCTTCCTGCACACGCTGCACGGTGTGAACTACTACACTCACGGTACGCAGATCACTGCCGCTCACGGTCACCTGGCCTTCTACGGTGCCTATGTTTGCCTCAACCTGGCGATCTTCAGCTACGCAATGCCGATCCTGAAGAACCGCGATCCTTATAATCAGGTTCTGAACATGGTATCGTTCTGGCTGATGACCGGTGGTATGGTCTTCATGACCTTCGTGCTGACCTTTGCCGGAACCGTGCAGACGCACATGCAGCGTGTCGTAGGTGACTACTTCATGGATGTGCAGGATCAGATCGCAATCTTCTACTGGATGCGCTTTGGCTCTGGTCTGGTTGTGGTTATCGGTGCTCTGCTGTTCATCTACTCGATCTGGGTTCCTCGTAAAGAGATCATCGAACCCGGTGCAGCCGAAACACCTGCGGAGTGATGGATATGGATGGCTCCATGAAACTGGGAATGGGGGCGGCTGACGCCCCCTTCTACCTCCCTCAGGGCGATGAATGTGATGTGTTCACAGCCGCCAGCTCAAACAACCTGCCGGTTCTTCTGAAAGGTCCGACCGGCTGCGGCAAGACCCGCTTCGTGGCCCACATGGCCGCAAAACTGGGTCGCCCACTTTACACTGTGGCCTGCCATGACGATCTGGCTGCCGCCGATCTGATCGGGCGCTACCTGTTGAAGGGCGGCGAAACCGTCTGGGTCGACGGTCCGCTGACCCGCGCCGTAAGAGAAGGCGCGATCTGTTATCTCGATGAAGTTGTCGAGGCACGCAAGGACGTTACCGTCGTGCTGCACCCTTTGACCGATGACCGGCGTATCTTGCCGATCGACCGTACCGGCGAAGAGCTTGAGGCCGCACCCGGCTTCATGCTGGTTGCCTCGTACAACCCTGGTTACCAGAATATTCTGAAAACCCTGAAACCCTCGACCCGGCAGCGTTTCATCTCGATGGAATTCGACTTCCCATCGCCCGAGATGGAGGCAAAAGTCGTAGCCGAAGAAAGCGGACTGGCGCTGGAGCGTTGCAAACCGCTGGTTCGTCTGGCGGGCAAGCTGCGCGGGCTCAAGGGTCAGGATCTAGAGGAAGGCGTCTCCACCCGCCTGGTCGTCTATGCCGCGACGTTGATCGCACAGGGCATGTCGACCGACCGCGCCATCCTTGCCGCTATGATCGAACCTCTGACTGATGATGAGGACATCAAACGCGGGCTCCTCGATCTTGTCACGGCTGTCTTTGGGTGAGGCCGGCTGATGGTCAAGATCGATTTTGAGCCATGGGAACCCGAAGAAACGATCGGGAAACTGTGGCACACCCTTGCCAGCCGCCTTGATGCACCTGAGGTGCATGTTGGAGCCGCGGTCGACCTCTCTGAGGTCGCAGGGCGGTTGGCAGTCCTCTTCCGAGGGCTTGGGGGTAGTCCGGGCGTCGAGTTGCGCCCGGTCTCACCCGAAGTTTCGCACCACCGTCTGAGCTGGAGGCGTCGTTTGGCGACCGAAGTGGAACAGCTTCCGCGTGCCTCGTTCGACGGTGAAGTATTACGCCTGCCCGACAGGCTGGCAGTTTTCCCCGCACGAGAGGCGAACGGCGCACTATACGTCTGGCTTGCTGCCGCCGCTGCCCATGCCGGAACGCGGATCGACGAAGACGACCCGCTGCGTGCCGACTTGCGCGCCCTAACTGCGGCACAAGCGATGGTCGCAGCTACACTAGACGATGCCCCCGGCCTGCGCCCGCTTTACACCGAACTTTGCAAAGGCCTGCTATATCAACGCGACATTTCGAACCTGCCGCCGGTTGAGGCAGCTGTTGAAGAGCTGCTTCGCAACATGTTGGGCGACTCCGCGCCGCTCTCTCCAAGGGCAGAGCAGCTTCAAAAGCTGGACGATGATCTTGTAGCGCCACGTGGCTATCAGCACTACCGTCCGATTCCACTATGGCCTGAACTACGCGCCGTTTCGTTTTCGGAGCACACCGAAGTTGAAAGCCGCGATACCGATGGTCCGCCTGAGGAATCCGGCGAAAAGACACACCGCGCGCGCCGCCGCAAGTCCGACCAGGCTGAGAGAAACGACAGCCTGATCCTGCACAAATTTGAAGCGATCCTCAGCTGGGCCGAGTTCCTGAATCTCAATCGCCGAATTGACGACGACGACCCAGATAATGCGAAAAAGGCGGCTGATGATCAGGACGAAATCGGCCTGGGTCAAATCTCCAAGGCACCGCCAACTCGATTGAAACTGCACTTGGATCTCGCGCCCGAAGATGTGAACCGCGAACGTCTTTCAGGCCGCATCCTCTATCCCGAATGGGATGTGCGCACTGGTGCTTATCTGCCCGACCACGTCAACGTCCTGACTTCGGATGCCGAAATTCGCGAGGATGCCGCTGAATTCGGAAAAGACCCCGCAACTGCGCGCCGGATTCGCGCCGTAAAACGCCAGTTTGAAGCGCTGCGCCCGGGCCGAGTGATGACCCGAGGCCATCTTGACGGAGATCAGCTGGATATCGAGGCCGCCGTGCGTGCCGAAACTGACCGCCATGCCAGCGGTGTAAGCAATGAGCGCATCTGGCTGCAATCCCGCCCCGAGGCGCGCGATCTGGCGGTCTCGATTCTGCTGGATATCAGCCGCTCGACCGAGAGCGCTGTCACAGGCCGCGCCGTGATCGACATCGAACGCGAGGCGCTGGCCGCTTTGGCCTGGGGTCTGAATGCCTGCGGTGACGATTTCGCGATCCACGCCTTCAGCTCGTTGAAGCGCCAGCGTGTCTATGTGCAGCGCTGCAAACGGTTTGATGAGCCGATGGGGGCGTTGGTCGAACAGCGCATCGCCTCGTTGCGGCCCGGGCATTACACCCGGCTGGGCGCTGCTATCCGCCATTGTTCGGCCGAGTTGGCAGCCCAATCGCGCAAGCGCCGCCTGCTGTTGGTGATCACCGACGGGAAACCCAACGATCTGGACCACTATGAGGGCCGCCACGGCATCGAAGACACCTGCATGGCCGTCCGCGAAGCGCGGCGCGCGGGACAGTCAGTCTTTGGTGTCACTATCGACAAAACTGGCAAAAGCTGGTTTTCGCGTATGTTCGGGCAGGGAGGTTTTGCCGTCATCCCCGACCCGCATCGTCTGACCATGGCGCTGCCGCAGATTTACCGGCAACTGGTCGGAGCATGAGTGATGCCACGCTGATCGACGAACTACCCGGTGAGTTGCTGATGTGGGTTTTGATCATCAGCGAGCTGCTGGTTTTCGGGGCAGGTCTTATTGCTTTCATGGGTGTGCGCCTGACCGACCCGGCAGGTTTTGCTGAGGCGCAGTCGCATTTGTATCGCACCGGCGCGGCGCTAAACACCGCCGTGTTGGTGACTTCCGGTTTTCTTGCGGCCAAGGCACTTGCCTGGAGGCATGCTGCGCGCCGTCGGATTGCTCGTTTTGCCTTGATTGGCGCGGCGCTTCTGGGGGTGGTCTTCCTGATCATTAAAGGAGCGGAGTACGCGGGCAAGGCAGGGCAGGGGATCGGCTATGAGACTCACCCGTTCTTTCTGTTCTACTATCTGCTCACGGGTTTTCATGCGGCCCACGTTCTGGCAGGTGTCTGCATCCTGCTGCTGGTCGCCTGGCGTGACGACCCCCGCAATATCGAAGCCGGAGCACAGTTCTGGCATATGGTCGATCTGGTCTGGATCATGTTGTTTCCCGTGATTTATTTGCTGGGATGACGGACATGCCTACGTCTTCGTCCTCTCCCATTGTCGCCCGCCTATGGCGCCGGGATCTGCTTACACGCGCCTGGCTCGGGCTGCTGGGGCTGAGTGTTGCATCCGCAGTGCTGACCATGTGGCCCGCGCCAGATTCAATCGTGGGAGGGGGCATCCTGCTGCTTGCGATGATCAAGGCGCGCATTATCCTTGCGCACTATCTCGATCTATCCCACAGCCCGGCATGGCTGCGCGGTTTCACGATGGTGTTGAGCGGCTTCGCAGCTGTGATCTTTGGTCTTTATCTGATCTGACAAAAAAAATGCCGCTCAGTTGAGCGGCAGTTTTCCAAGCGAAGGGACGCTTTGGTTATTGGGCGGCCATTGGCATCCGTGCGATCTGACACCGTTGCCAGAGGGCCGACAGAGCCCCAACCAGATGATCGATATCCTCATCCGTGTGCACGGGTGAAGGCGTGATCCGCAAACGCTCGGTACCCTTGGGTACGGTGGGGTAGTTGATCGGTTGGATGTAAATGCCGAACTCTTCCAGCAGCGTGTCCGAGATGAATTTGCATTTCACTGGATCGCCCACCATCACCGGGATGATGTGGCTGGGGTTGGGCAGATGCGGGATGCCTTCTGCGTCCAACCGGGCGCGGACCTGAGCCACGCGTGCTTTTTGCAGATCGCGTTCTTCGGTCGACTGTTTCAAGTGCCGGATTGACGCTGCCGCACCTGCGGCGATTGCCGGGGGAAGGGCGGTCGTGAAGATAAATCCGCTGGCAAAGCTGCGCACGAAATCGCAAAGCGCAGCGGATGCGGCGATATAGCCGCCAACGACACCGAAAGCTTTGCCCAAAGTACCTTCGATCACTGTCAATCGGTCCATCAGACCTTCGCGCTCGGCGATACCGCCTCCGCGAGGACCGTAAAGGCCAACGGCGTGAACCTCGTCCAGATAAGTCATAGCGCCGTACTTGTCGGCCAGATCGCAGATATCCTTGATTGGCGCGATGTCTCCATCCATGGAATAGACCGATTCGAACGCGACCATTTTAGGTGCATCGGGATCAGCAGCGGCCAGTTTCGCTTCAAGGTCCGCTAGATCATTATGCTTCCAAATTACCTTCTGCGCCCGTGAGTGGCGGATGCCTTCGATCATCGAAGCATGGTTCAGCGCATCAGAGAATACGATCAGACCGGGGATTTTCGATGCCAGCGTCCCCAACGCGGCCCAGTTTGACACATATCCGGAAGTGAACAGCAGCGCGGCCTCTTTCCCGTGCAGATCGGCCAGTTCCGATTCTAGCAACACGT
This sequence comes from Ruegeria sp. HKCCD6426, assembly GCF_057221115.1. Classification (NCBI taxonomy): domain Bacteria; kingdom Pseudomonadati; phylum Pseudomonadota; class Alphaproteobacteria; order Rhodobacterales; family Roseobacteraceae; genus Ruegeria; species Ruegeria sp. HKCCD6426. The sequence continues at coordinate 323,401 of NZ_JBWVBF010000003.1, forward strand.
GATTATGAGTCGTGCCTGAAATATTTCGTGTTCCGCCTGCACCTGCTCCGCAGCGATCCAGCGCATCGTGCATCGCTTCGATCACCGAAGGATGCTGGCCCATGCCCAGATAGTCGTTGGAACACCAAATTCGAACGTCGCGCTGCACTGGCCCATCGGTCTGACGCGCGTTCGGAAACGCACCGCAACGGCGTTGCAGGTCGATGAATACACGGTAATTTCCCTCGTCCCGCAATGCATCCAGGCTTTGGGTGAAATATCGCTCGTAGTCCATCTTGCTTGCTCCCCGGAATACTGGCTTTGGGGGGAGATTAAGCCCCGGATGGTGCGCGCGACATGACAATTGTCAAGTTTATGGCAGGAAAAGGCTGGTGCAGCGGTGTCGGGTTTGGCATAGCCAGAATAGAATAGATGTACCGGTCAGAAGAATGGCCAGGGAAAAAGGGGACGCTTCGTGGCGCATGAAATCCAAAAAGCGATCGCGCGGCAGTCATTATTGCTCAAGAGCTTGCCCGAGCAGCATGTCGATACGCTGCTTGGCCATGCGATCTGGCGGCAATACGATCGTGGCGAAACAATCTTTCTTCAAGAGGAAGAGGCCAAAGCTGTTCACGTTGTGCTGGCAGGCTGGGTCAAGCTATTTCGCATGTCTCCGACGGGCGCCGAAGCCGTTGTCAGCGTCTTTACCAAAGGCGAAAGCTTTGGCGAGGCTGTCGCGCTGCGAAATGTTCCTTATCCGGTGTCGGCCGAAGCCGTTTCTCCGTGTGAAATTATGCATATCCCTAGTCCGGTATTGCTGTCGCTAATGCGTGAAGATCCCGAAATCGGTGTTTCAATCCTGGCATCGACCTTTACGCATCTGCATTCGCTTGTTGCTCAGCTGGAGCAACTCAAAGCGCAGACCGGGGCGCAGCGGGTGGCAGAATTTCTGTTGGGCCTTTGCGAGATCGAGTCCGGTGGATGTGATGTTGAACTGCCTTACGACAAAATGCTGATAGCGGGGCGTCTGGGCATGAAACCGGAAAGCCTGAGCCGAGCATTCTCGCGTTTGAAATCAGTCGGCGTAAAGATCAACCGAAACCACGCCGTGATCTCTGACGTCGTTAGCCTTCGGGATTACGCCGAAAGCGATCCGTCAGAGAAGTAATAACGAACCTAGAACACGATCGGGTTAACCCCGGTTTTCTTTGGACAATCAGTTGTGCGACAGCCGGCAGGATTCAGGGGTCCGGGCAGACAACATTCTATGGCGTTATGCGCAACAGACGAGGTGACGACACTGTTTGCTGTCATAACTGCGTATAAAAGTTAACAAAACTGTCAATTTGATATACTGTTGCAGTGTTAACGCCAACTATCCTTGGTTTTTTGTTGTGAGTCAGACTATTTACGAGAAGTACGGCGGGTTCAAAACCATCAGCCGCATCGTGATGTCATTCTATGATTTGGCATTGGATTCCGATCAGATCGGCGATCATTTCGACGATATCGATATGCCGCGCCTGATCGATCACCAGACCAAATTCATTTCTTCGCTTGTCGGCGGCCCGGCGTCGTTCAGCGACGACCGGATTGAAGCTGTGCATCGCCACCTGAACATCACGCACGCGGATTTCGATGAGTTGGGGGTCCTGCTTACAGAAGCTCTGATCCAGCATGGAATGTCAGATGCGGACATCGCAGTTGTTATGGATGCGATTGAGTCGAAACGCTCAATAATCGTAGCTCGGACTGCCGCATGAACATTCATGCGATCAACGAACATCTGCTTCGCGCTATCGGGGTCGGTGTGGCCGTCCTGCGGGCTTCGGATATGACATTTGTGTTTCATAATGGTCCGTTTGCCGAATGGTTTGGAACACCGGAACCCGGGCAGACCTTGTTGGATATGCTGCCGGGGCTTGACGTAAATGAGTTGGAGGACGTGAAGCAGTCGGGTCTTCGGTATTCCGCAGAATTGCAGATCAAGCCCAAACGCCGCACGTTGATCTTCGCAACCGCTGTCTCGCTCGCCAAAGGGTCTGATGAACAGCTTTTGGTCGTCGAATGCCAGAACATCACGCGTATCCGTGAGTTGGAGAGCATGATCGACAGCTATTCAACCATGGTCGAACGTAACACGCGCGAGTTGGAACGTGAGAAAGAGCGGGTTGAGCGTCTGTTGCTGAATCTGATGCCGCGCGCCGTGTACGAAGAATTCAAAACATTCGGCGTGGTAACGCCACAGCTCTATGATCAGGTGTCGGTGGTCATGCTGGATTTTGTCGACTTTACCGACTTCGCAGCCAAGACCGACCCGACTGTTACGCTGAGCGAATTGAATGACATTTTCACGGCGTTTGACCGTATCGTAGAACAATTCGGCTGCGAGCGGATCAAAACGATAGGCGATGCTTACCTGGCCGTTTCCGGTATGCCGGATGAAACGCCCGATCACGCTACGGCAGTCGCCCATTGCGCCGTGCGTTTCCTGCGGTATCTGGAGCGGCGCAACGAAAGCCATCCTCATAAATGGAGGGCCAGGATCGGGCTTGGAACGGGGGCGGCGGTCGGATCAGTCGTGGGCATACAAAAGTATGTCTATGACGTTTTCGGTCCTGCGGTAAACATCGCGTCGCGTCTTCAGGTTTTTGCCAACCCGATGCACATTGTTGCCCCGGAAGAGATGAAATACGCCCTGATTGATGAGTTCCAGATCACTGATCTTGGACCGGTGGATATCAAGGGGATGGGGAGTATGGATCTGATCAACGTTACATCTCGGCTGAGCATGCCGCAGAAGACCCGGATGTTCTGAGGAATTCTCAGTCGTCCTGAGGCAATAGACCCAACCCTCTGAGATAGATGCCGATTCCGGACTCCAGCAATTCCTCTGGCGGGAAGGGCGACGTAGCGCCTGTGTTGCGGGCGTAAAGCTCTACAACGCCGTGGCTCATGGCCCAGATATGGGCACTGAACATCGCGGCAGGTGGTCGTTTTTCTGGTGGGATATGTTGTGAAAGATCGGCAGCAGCCTTTTCCAATACACTTTTGGCCCGGTTCGCGGCGACAGCCAATTCGGGTGTCCGGTTCACCGAAATTCCGCTTTCGAACATTGCAATATAGTGCCCGGGATGTTTGCGAGCAAAGGCCAGATAGGCGCGGCCAGTGGCCTCGAACGCGGCCAGAGCTGAAGGCTGGCCCTTGTCGTAGGCAAATTGCATCAGGTCCGCGAACATTTCGAACCCCTGTCGGGCGGCTTCGGCGATCAAATCCTCGCGGCCTTCGTAATGGCGATAAACGGCGGCAGGTGTCACACCTGCAGTCTTGGCAGCCTCGGACAAAGTAAATCCAGTCGGGCCTTTTACCTCGATCAGGGACAACGCCGCCTCGATCAGCGCCTGTTTGAGGTTTCCGTGATGATAACCGCGCTTTGTCATTCCGGCCCTAGTCGCCTTTGGTTTTTTTTGCTCAGGGGTCGACACATAGCCTAACCCTTATTCCGCGTCCAACTGATGACTGACAAGCTTTTACGCGTCCCAGATGTCCGGACCACCACAGATGTCCGGGTCCGGTGTGCCAACGGTTTCGACGTCTTTTTCGTCATAATTCACCGCATTCAACACTGTCCGTATCGCCGCCAGACGCGCGCGTTTTTTGTCATCCGAACGGACTATGGTCCAGGGGCAGTGCTCTGAATGAGACCGGGTCAGAGTTTCGGATATCGATAGGGTGTATTCGTCCCATTTATGCAATCCCGCCACATCAATCGGGCTGAGTTTCCATTGTTTCAGGGGGTCGGTTTCACGCGCGAGAAACCTGTTCAACTGTTCCGCACGCCCGACATTCAGCCAGAACTTGAACAGATGAATACCGTCGTTCACGAATCCTGTTTCAAGTGGAAGGACCTGGCGAAAAAATCTTTCGCGCTGCTCCGGTGTGCAAAAGCCAAAAACGTTCTCGACAACACCGCGATTGTACCAGCTGCGGTCAAAAAACACGATTTCCCCGGCAGACGGCAAGTGGGAGACATAGCGTTGAAAATACCACTGACTGCGTTCGGCATCCGACGGTTTGCTGAGCGCCACATTTCTGGCACCGCGTGGGTTCAGGTTCTCGCGAAAGCGTTTAATCGTTCCGCCTTTGCCTGCCGCGTCGCGGCCTTCGAAAATGATGGCAACGCGCTGTCCGGTCTCTTTGACCCAGGATTGCATCTTGACCAATTCGATCTGCAGGGACTCCATCTGTCGATTGTAGTCCTTTCCCTTCATCCGTTCAGAATAGGGGTAAGTCGGGTTCAGAATGTCGTCCTTTTTCGCGCCCTCGATGGTCTTTCGAATGTCGTCCGGGGCGTTCTTGCGAAAGTACTTTTCGATAGAGCCTTTTTCTGATCGGGTCATGAACGCCTCGCCATAAAATCCATAACTTACTATGGATTACGGATGAGCTTAACGCAAACCCGCGCGTTCAGCAGCGCGGTCGATTGCGGCGGCAACTTCAGGCGCGGCAACGACCTGAGGCATGTGGCCGATACCGTCCAGTTCGATCAGTTCCGCACCCGGGATCTGTTCGATCAGACGCTCTGAATGCCAGCCGATGCCAACTGTTGTGTCCGCGGTGCCGTGGACGATTTCAGTTGGTACGGAAATCTCACCGTACCGTGGTTGTAGTTCGGTAATTTCGTCCAGCAGGTTGGCGCGCTGCTTGGCATTGGAGTGCATCGACGCGCGGCGCATTGTTAGCCCGGGTCCGAAATGCTCGGCATATCCTTCGGGAGCTTTTTGCGGGGCAAATACTGTGTCCAGGGCCTGGGTCACGTACCAATCCGGAACGTAAGCGGCAACTAGGGGCAATGCCAGCGCGTTGCCAACCGAGGTCGCACCGATCGTGTTGAAAGCGTCCAGCGGTGTCTCCCAAGGGATTGCCGCGGGGGCAATCAGCACCAGAGCGGAAATATCGTCAGGCCGCATTACCGCCCAAGCCAGTGAGACCGAACCTCCGTAGCTTTGCCCGGCGACGATGGGTTTCTTCGCGCCTAGTTTAGCAGCGGCCTGTTGTAGTATTTCCGCTTGTTCAACAATGGTTTCGCCGTCAGGGTTAAAGCTGTCTGAGTAGCCGAGTCCGGGACGATCGAACACGATGACGCGATAGTTCTTCGCCAAAATGGGCGCCAATGCAAACGTCATGTCGCGGGTATTGCCGCTGGACCCATGGATCAGCACGACATCCGGGCCGTCTCCCATCACCACGGCATGAACAGCGTTCCCGTCCACCTCGACAATCTGGCCTTCCAGTGGAAACTGAACTTCCGCATTGGTTTCACGCTGATTGACGCGCCAAGCAGTAACCGTGACCAGCGCCAACAGGAGAAGACAAAGGGATATCAGGATTTTAACGGCCAATCTTGTTCATGTCGAATGGGGTTGTCTGGTAGATCTCATTGATCCAGTTGCCATAAAGCAGATGTGCATGGCTGCGCCATCTGTTTTGCGGTGCCTGGGTTGGGTCGTCGTCCGGATAATAATTCAGCGGCACGTTTATGGGCGTTCCATTGGCCACGTCGCGATCATATTCCTGTTTCAGCGTGTCGCTGTCATATTCGAAATGGTTGAAAATATAGAGCGCGCGATGGTCTCGGTCCTCGACCAGACAAGGCCCGACTTCGTCACTGCCCAGCAGCGTTTTAAGACCTGACGTGGCATCTATCTCGACCTGTTTCATCTCGGTCCAGCGACTGACAGGGATCACGCAGTCGTCCGAGAACCCACGCAGAAACGGCGAAGCCTGATCGAGGTTTCTATGCCGGAAGCAACCAAACGCCTTGGCGTCCAGCATATGTTTCCGGGCGCCGTGAAAATGGTTGATCATCGCCATGCCGCCCCAGCACACGCCAAAGGTGGAATGCACGTTGGTCTGTGTCCACTCGAACACTTCGGTGATTTCGTCCCAATAAGTAACATCTGGAAAATCCAGATGCTCGATGGGCGCGCCAGTGATGATCAGACCATCGAATTTCTGACCCTTCACGTCCTGAAATGGCTGATAGAACTCGGCCATATGTTCGGCAGCAGTGTTTTTGGTCTGATGCTCGGTCATGCGGATCAGTGACAGCTCGATCTGTAGCGGAGTCGCCCCGATCAGACGCGCAAACTGGTTCTCTGTCTGAATCTTTTTGGGCATCAGATTCAACAGCCCGATCCGCAGGGGGCGGATGTCCTGACGTGCGGCCTGATCATCGGCCATGACCATAACGCCCTCTTGGGTCAGGACGTCAAAGGCGGGCAAGTCGGATGGTATCTTGATCGGCATAATGTCACGCTGTTGAAGCTGCGAATGAAATCTGGAACTTAGGCCGGGTTGGCCTGGGTCTCAAGGGCGCGTTCGATCAACTCATCGAAATCACCGGCGTCGCGAACTCTGCCGATATCATCGGCGGTGACCGTAATACCCCAATTGGCCGCCATTGCCTCGTATCTGGGCTGGCGATGCGCCAGAGCGCGGGCATAGGTCCAGCGGATGAAGGCATCCGGATCAACCTTGTCCGCTGCACAGCCGTTCAGAGCCAGGTATTCATCCCAAACCTGTGTCAGGAACTCTGGCTGATAGGACATCGGTTTGGGGGCTTTGTCGAAACGGCGGATCAATTCGGTTGTGTGAGCCTCGTCCCCCTTGATCCAAATCATCAAAGTATGACGGGACAGTTCGGACATGACCTGATCCTTGGGGTTGTTCGGGTCGACCCACTCACAAATCGATCCGCCGGTATCGCAGATGAAATTGGGGTACTGGTATAGCCGTTGCGCTCGGTCGATGAAATACTTTGTATCCAGCAGGGCGTGGATTTCGGCTTGGCGAAACTGTTCCTGACGGCGACGGTACTCCGAAATTTCCAGCCCGCCTAATGCCGGATTTCCCGGCTTGCCCAGATAGGCCGCAACAGGCGTAAGGTTTTCGAAAGTTATATTCGAGCCGATAAAGATCGAATCCGACAACAAAAGATCGCGCAGAAAGGGTACTTTCATTGCTTCGGCCTTGGCATTGTCGGTGATGTACTCGCCCATATACCGAGTACCGATCCGGTAATCGATTGAGTAATGGAACCAACCGCCTGCGTCCCGCAATTGGTTCGAGACATAGGATTTCCCCAATCCGGACATGCCGAAAAACAGCACTTTTTTGCGCGCCGCATCGCGCCACTCCTGAGCTGAGGTGTAGATCATGATCCGCTGTCCCTTGTTTTGCCCTAGCTAAATCGGGTCGTCAGCGGCGTCAATCTCGTCGGCCGGATCGGCTGAGGATAATTAGGCCCAATGCGAGAACGGCGAACCCCAGAAACGCGTTGGGGGGTAGGGATTCGTCTCGGATCAAAGCACCCAGAATGATGGCAACCGGCGGTATGACAAGTGTCACCAGCATCAGATTTCCGCTGCCCGCCTGCGCCAGAACGCGGTAATACAGCAGGTAAGCTCCGGCTGTAGCGATGACAGCGTAATAGGCGATTGCTGCCCAGGTTTGCCAAGGCAGGTTCAGTGATGGAACCCCGTCAACGATTAAAGTGATTGGCAGCGTTATCAGAGTCGAGGCCGTCAACATGCCTGCCGCCGCAATCTGAGGTGGCAAGCTACTCAGATTGAACCGCGCCCAGACCGCCGCCAATGCGTATGACAGGGTACCGCCCAATATGGCCAGTTGAGCGAGGCTGCCAGGGCTGAACTGGGTGAAGTTTGCCAGACCAATCGCGATTGCCACCCCCAGAAAGCCTAAGATAACTCCAATAAACCGCGTCCGACTGAGCCGTTCATCGCGGAAAAACAGCGCGGCTAGCAATACGCCGAAGATCGCGGTCGCCGCGTTGAGGATCGATGTCAGGCCGGTTTCGACATAAAGCTGCCCCCAAGCCATGAGCGCAAAGGGCAGAACATTATTGAGCAGCCCCATAACCAGAAAAGCGCCCCAGATGCGAAGGTCGCGCGGGATAGGCTGCCGCTGGCAAGCGATCACGATCCAAAGAACCAAAGTTGCCCAGAAGACCCGATGCAGGACCGAGGTCATGAAAGGAATAGTATCCAATGCGATACGGATGGAGAGAAAGGAGGCGCCCCAGATCACTCCGAGTAAAACAAGCTCGGACCAGGCGCGCGGAGAAAGGGATTTTTGAGGTTCCATACCTCGTTCTGTCATCCGCAAAGGGTGATTGCGACCCGTTTCTTGCGACTAAAAAGCCCCGCCGGATAGGCGAGGCTTTGTGGCAAAGTGGTATTTGGTTCAGCCCAGGTCGTAGGTGATCTGGAAGCCGACGCTCCATGCGCTGTTGCCGGTGAAAGTGGCGCGGGCGTTGGGGCCTGCGCCATTGGCTGTTGCGTCCCCGATATCGGTATAGCGGACACCACCGGAAATCTTGGCTTTTTCCAAGGAATACGTACCACCGAGGCCGACACTCCAGAATCCGTCAGTCGGACCCAGGTTCGACACCGGATTTCCCTGAGACGATTCATAACCCAAAGTGACCGCGCCAGAAAACTCGTCCGAGAACTGGTAGCCGAGGCCAAGAGCATAGGTGAAAGTAGCGTCTGAATAGTCTACGAGGTTCGAAGTCGGCGGGTAGTTAGGCGGATCGTAAACCAGTTGTGGCCAGTCGACCCAGCGTACCGATCCAAACAGTAGCGTGCGGGGTGCAACGCCGGTTTGAAAGTCCAAGTTAATTGACTGCGGTGTTTCGATCTCGCTGGTTGTGTCAAATGTCGCGACTGTTCCTGGCGGGATAGGGGGAATCGGCGGCGGGTTCAGCGATTCGGTTTGTGAGAGGTTATGAGTGATTTTTGAGTTGTACGTCAGAGCCACTCGTGCGGCGATTTCTGGTTTTTCCCAAGCAACACCAACCACATACCCGAAATCAATTTCAGCGTCTGAATTGACCTGGTAGCCGGCTGCAATCGGCACAGTTACCGAAGCTTTGACGCGCTGTGCGCGCAGACCGCCGATGGCACTAAAGCCGCCGTCCAGCTTGTAACGCAGCAGCGCTGTGATTGCATCTGTGTCGGCTTCTGCTCGCAGAACGTCCGAACGACCACCCGGGATCGGATTGATTGATAGCGGGTAAGCCGCTGAATATGCGATGTCCGCGCCAAACGGTTGGTCATAAACCAGAGCAAAGTCCAGCTTTTCGGTCAACGCCCTTTTGTAGGCGAGGTGCGGTGTGAAAAAATCGTTGGCTACGTTGCCAGAATCAACCGGCTGGCCGAAATTCGGACCGGGTGTCAGGTTTGGCATTGTTCCGCTGACACTGGGGTTAGTGTACCCAAGCCGGAACTGTACCACTGACCCTTCTTCAAACAGGATGTTCACACCCTGACCGCTCCGATCGAGACCACCTGCCTGTACCGCCGTTGCCCCAACGCATAGCGCGCACGCTTGTAACAGCGTTTTTTTCATTTAATCCTCCCTACACTGTCCTTTGCCCTGCCTTGCACGTTCCCTAAACGCGCCAACCGGGCATGTTACCGGCTGATACAACCTTAGACATTAAGAAATGGTCAACTGGTAACCGAACGTTACTCTGGGCAGGAGATACGTTGCGGTGTTGCGGAATTGTTACGATTCTCGGACCAGACATTCAGGAATATCCCGGCGAAAATCACGGCGGCACCCAGCAGCGTCCATTGGTCAAGCGGTTCGTGGTACAGGACCATGCCGACAATCGCGATGGTTGGCAGGCGTGCAAAATCAAAGGGAACTACTACCGTGGCCGGCGCAATCGCAAGCGCATTCGTGATGCAGTAATGCGCCAAAAGACCCGCCAATCCGATCAGCAGCAGAAACGGCGCGGTCTGCAGCGAAGGCAATGCCATCCGCCCATCAAATCCGGCGGCAACAAGACCAAAAACAGCCTGCATGAGAGTCAGCCAAAACATGATGCATCCGATACTGGCAGTACGAGTCAGCGATTTGGTTGAGATATTGGTGAGCGCAAAGAATATGGCCGATGCGGCCGCGCAAATAACACCCAGGCTCAGAGGCGCGGTACCAGGTTGGGCCACGATCAGGATGCCTGCAAACCCGATCAGGGCGGCGATCATGCGCAGTGCCGTCAGCCGCTCGCGCAGAAACAAAGGTGACAGCAGAATAACCCAGATCGGGTTCGTGAACTCCAACGCAAAAACCTGGGCTAATGGAATGACGCCGACGGCATAAAACCACAGGTTTTGACCGGTGAAATGCAGCCCGTTTCGAATTGCGTGCAAGCCCAACCGGTCGGTGGACACCTGGTGCCATTTCCCGTTCACTGTGAGGACCAGTGCGACCACACAAAGGCCAACGAGACTGCGGTAGAACATGATCTCGAAAGTGTCATGGGTGACGCTCAGCTCACGCCCGGCCACAGCCATTGATGAGAATGCGGCAATTGCACCAGTCATCCAAAGCGCAGCTTTAGCGATCTGAGGTTTGGTGTGGTCCAAATCTGCCTCCAAGAAGTTCACAGGTTAAGTTTTAGACTTCCTAGCGTTTTACTCGGCTCCGTGAAACGAAAAAGCCGGGTCACATCCCGGCTTTTTTTGTCATTCCCACTCGATCGTACCCGGCGGTTTCGAGGTGATGTCATAGGTGCACCGGTTGATGCCTTTGACCTCGTTAATGATCCGGGTGGCAGTTTCGCCAAGGAATTCATGGCTGAACGGATAGTAGTCAGCGGTCATACCATCGACCGAGGTCACAGCCCGCAGTGCACAGGCATAATCATAGGTACGCCCGTCACCCATTACACCCACAGTACGCACCGGAAGGATGGCGACAAATGCCTGCCAGATTTCATCATACAAACCGTGTTTGCGAATTTGGTCGATATAGATGGCGTCGGCCTCACGCAGGATATCCAGTTTTTCACGGGTGATCTCACCGGGGCAGCGGATCGCCAGACCCGGTCCGGGGAAGGGGTGGCGGCCGATAAAACTCTGTGGCAGGCCAAGTTCGCGGCCCAGCGCGCGGACTTCGTCCTTGAACAGTTCACGCAGGGGCTCGACCAGTTTCAGGCCCATCTTTTCGGGCAGACCGCCGACATTGTGGTGGGACTTGATGGTGACCGAGGGGCCGCCCGAGAACGAAACCGATTCGATCACGTCGGGATACAGCGTGCCCTGGGCCAGAAATTCGGCCCCATCGATCGTGTCGGCGTGTTTCTGAAACACGTCGATGAACAACTTGCCGATGATCTTGCGCTTGGTTTCCGGGTCGGACTGACCGTCCAGCTCGCCCAGGAACAAGTCGCTTTCATCCGCGTGGATCAGCTGAATGTTGTAGTTGTCGCGGAACATACCGACGACTTCTTCGGCCTCGTTCTTGCGCAGCAGGCCGTGATCGACAAATACGCAGGTCAGCTGATCACCGATTGCCTCGTGGATCAGAATGGCTGCAACCGAGCTGTCGACGCCTCCAGAGAGGCCGCAGATCACCTTTTTGTCGCCCACTTGTTCGCGGATTTTGCGGATCATCTCGTCGCGGTACGCACCCATTGTCCAGTCGCCACTAAACCCTGCCAGCTTCACGAAATTCTCATAGAGCTTGGCGCCTTTGGGCGTGTGGTGCACCTCGGGGTGGAACTGTACCGCATAGAAATGGCGAGCCGGATCTGCGGTGATGGCAAATGGCGCATTAGGCGATGTACCGTAAACCTGGAAGCCCGGTGCAATTTCGCTAACGTGGTCGCCGTGGCTCATCCATACTTGTTCGTCGCCGTCGGCAAACCAACCGTCAAGGATGTCCAGTGAACCGTTAGGTGTGACGAATGCGCGGCCGAATTCGGCTGTACCATGGCCGCTTTCAACTTTGCCGCCCAGTTGATGCATCATGACCTGTTGGCCATAACAAATACCAAGGATTGGCACGCCAAGATCAAAGATCTCCTGCGGCGCGCGCGGTGAACCCTCGCGCGTCACGCTATCTGGCCCGCCCGAGAATATCACGGCACGCGGCGCCATCTCGCGCACGAATTCCATCGTGACATTCTGATAGGGGTGAATCTCGCAATAGACGTTCAGTTCGCGCAGGCGACGGGCGATCAGCTGCGTTACCTGGCTACCGAAGTCGATGATCAGAAGGCGGTCATGGGTGTCTTGGGTCATGCTTGGCTATTAGGTCGCAAGCCTTGTTTGTGCAAGCGCAATGACGTCAACTATTGGCCTGAGCTTGGTGTGAAAGAAAGAGAAGGGCGAGAAATGTCACAGGTTAAACCACGGATTGCAACTTCGGCGGATGCCGATGCGATTCGCGAGTGTATCGCAAGCGCCTATGCCGAAGCGCTGCGCGATATTCCCGATCTTCCTGATGTCACCAGCGGAATCAGCGAAGACATCAACACCCGAAGTGTCTTTGTAATCGAGGAGAATAGGCAAATATTGGGCGTGATCGTTTTTGGCAGAATGTCCGACGCGATCATGGTCTTCAATCTTGCGGTAGATCCGGATGCGCAAGGACAGGGTATCGCCCGCCGCTTGTTGGGCGTTGCCGAGGCGGCAGCACGAGAGGAGGGTCTTTCTCACCTCAGATTGAGTACACACAAGTTGATGGACAGCACCCGCGCGATGTACCGCCAACTTGGATGGAGCGAGCTGGAAATTCAGGGAAACAAAGTTGTGCTGGAGAAATCGACCCGCTGAGTTCCCGGCTGACTTATCGATGCGCTACCAGGGAACCATGTCGCTTTTCCCCCTATAGCGCCGTAAAAAACCTTCGGTGAAGTTGGCCGTTCATGTAACAAATTGATCAAACGAACCAGACAGACCGGATCTTCTCATGTCAGAGTCAAACACCCGGCGCAGAACTCGGGGTGGCGGTGGTGCCGCTCGTCGGGCGGAGCGCACAGCGGTTGTCATCGAAACCGCAAAGTACATCGAACGCAATATTCCGAATTTCGAAGTTCTCAACGAAGAGGCTTTGGAAATCATCGAATACAATGCGGAAACCGTGCTGGAAGAGGTTGGCGTTAACTTCGTCGATAATCCTGCCGCGCTGGAACGCTGGCGCAATGCGGGTGCAGATGTTAACGGCGAACGTGTCCGTATTCCGCGTGGTTTGGCCCGCGAGCTGATCAAGACGGCACCCAGCCAGTTTACCCAGCATGCCCGCAACCCGGAGAAAACCGTGGTTGTTGGCGGGCGGAACCTGGTTCTGGCCCCGGTCTATGGCCCCCCGTTTGTGCGGGATGCTCAGGGCGGTCGACGCTATGCGACCATGGACGATTTCAACAAGTTCGTGAAGTTGGCCTACATGTCCAAATGGCTGCACCATTCGGGCGGTACTGTGTGTGAGCCGACGGATGTGCCGGTGAACAAGCGCCACCTGGACATGTTGATGGCGCATATGACCCTTTCGGACAAGCCGTTCATGGGGTCTGTTACGGATCCCAGCCGTGCGCAGGATTCGGTCGAGATGTGCGGGATTCTGTTCGGCAAGGATTTCGTGCAGGAAAACACGGTGATGACATCACTGACCAACATCAACTCGCCGATGACATTCGACGATGTGATGATGGGCTCGCTTGAAGTGTATGCCAAGAACAATCAGGCTTGCATCATTTCGCCCTTTATCGTCGGCGGTGCAATGGCACCTGTATCCGTTGCGGGAACCTTGACGCAGGTTCTGGCCGAGGTTCTGGCCGGCGTCGCGTATAGCCAGATTATTCGACCGGGTGCCCCGGTGATATTTGGGGCGATGGTGACCTCAATTGACATGAACTCGGGTGCACCGACATTCGGAACGCCCGAGGCCTCGCATATTACTTATGGTGCCGGTCAGTTGGCACGGCGTCTAAACCTACCGTTCCGCTCGGCCGGATCGTTCTGCGGGTCGAAATTGCCGGATGCACAGGCGGCCTATGAAACGGCAAACTCGCTGAACATGGGGCTGATGTCGGGCGTAAACTTCATGCTGCATGCTTGCGGATGGCTTGAGGGCGGCCTCGTCGCAGACTTCGAGAAGTTCGTCATGGATGCTGATCAGTTGGGCGTGTTGCATGGTCTGGCCAAGGGCGTTGCTTATGACGAAAACGCTCAGGCCATGGATGCAATTCGCGAAGTGGGGCCGGGCGGGCACTACCTAGGTTGCGCGCACACGCAGGCCAACTTCAAAGAGTCCTTCTGGAAGACCGAGGTGCTGGACTATAAGCCCTTCGAAACCTGGGAAGAAGAAGGTGGGCGCGATACGCGGACTTTGGCCAGCTCGCGAGTCGAGCACTTGCTGGCCAACTATCAGCAACCGCAGTTGGACCCGGCGATCAAGGAAGCCCTTGATGCCTATGTGGCCGAGAAAAAAGCGTCCATGCCGGACGCCTTTACCTGATCACGCATAATGCGAGGCGCGGCTGGCCTTATACAGTTGCGCCTCGCCGATCAGAGCGATCATTAGATCTAGATGCCGCACCAGAGAATAGGCCGCATCTTCCTCTTTCCGTTGAAGGTTGACCCCCCGTTCCAGCTCCATCAAACGGACAAGCGCTGCACCCGTGCCGGGTAGTGCGCCATAGCCCAGAATACGTTGCAAGTGCCGTTCGCGGTCGTAATCCTGTGCGCCGATTTTGGCGGCCCTGGTTAATAGGCGTGGGCGGCGGAGTGTGGTGATCATGCTCATCAGGTCCTGCACTTGAACGTTCCTTTCATCCTATTCAGTTGCTGATGTTGTTACACAACCTAAGCGGGTGTTGCATTGTGACCCTTCGCGCCGAACGATGGTTTCACGAGTGTTTATCTTTTTGAATCAATTCTGCTTCGTGTCGTCTGTGATTAACGAACGAGTAACGAAAGCGACTCTAGTTAGAATTGGTTAACTAAGAATCCGACGACGAACACTGGCAGTTTGTTTTGTCGACGAGGGCATAAAACTATGGAAAACAGCTTGGCATCCACCGTTCCCGCATGGGTTCCCGAAGGGGCGCAACGGTATCTTGCCCACACGGAAACAGGACGGTCGATACGGGATATTGCGCGGTCGGCAGGATGCCATGCTTCGACCATTCTGCGGCAAATTCGGCGGATCGAAATGCGCCGGGACGATCCATTGGTAGATGCAGCGCTGCAAACTCTGGCCGAGACGCATTTCCCGCCGCTGGACGCCTATTCCAAGGTCGTGCGGCCGATGGCCCAAGCGGACGAGGTGCAAAGCCCATTGGCCGCGAGGGATGAAGAATTCGATCGTGAGGCCCTGCGCGTGCTGCGTCGTCTGTGCGAAACCGGCGCCGTTCTGGCCGTTGCCGAAGACATGGACAAGGCTGTTGTTGTTCGTGACAACGGAGAGAGCGGAGCCACGAAAACGGCGGTAGTTGAATGCCAAATCGCCCAGGCTCTGGCGCTGAAGGACTGGATTTCCTGTGACAATCCCGGGCGTATTTCACGATACAGGATTTCGACAGCCGGTCGGTCGGCGCTGAGTCATCTGGTTGCTGAGGCCGAAAACCGCGCGCGGACACAAAATGAGTTAGGAATGGCCGAGGCGCAGGCCCCATTTCAGGCGCCAGGCGACCGGCAGGCGTCCGGTATGGTGCCGCCAAAACGGCCTGCGCGCGCGGTATGGTGCCACGGAAAGCCCACTGGTCGCTTTGTCCCGCCGGCGTGATCGGGATGGTAAACCGTTCCTGGACGAAACCCTGGTCGGGGCAGGCGAGCGTCTGCGTGAAGATTTCGAACTGGCACAGATCGGGCCTCAGGTCGCGCAGAACTGGGATCGATTCCTGACCGGAGGCGGGCGGGGTGGATTCGAGGCCTCGACACCTGCAACGCACGGTTCTTCGGGGGCGCGAGATCGGGTGGCCCGGGCGTTGGCAGATCTGGGGCCGGGGCTCAGTGATGTTGCGTTGCGGTGTTGCTGTTATCTCGAAGGGCTCGAACTGGCGGAAAAGCGGATGGGTTGGTCAGCGCGATCCGGTAAGATCGTTCTGCGGATCGCGCTGCAAAGGCTCAAGCGCCACTACGAAGATCAAACCCAGCGGGATCGCATGATTGGCTAATTGCAGCGCTAGTCATTTGCTGATCTTGCGATTTGGGTGGTAAGTGATAGTCAAAGGTTATGAATTTTACCCTCAGACAGTTGCAGTACTTCCGTGCGGTTGCAGAACAACGAAATTTCGGACGCGCGGCACAGGTGTGCAATGTGTCGCAACCCGCACTGTCCGTCCAGATCAAGGCTCTGGAAGAGACAATGGGAGGCCCGTTGTTCGAGCGACAAGCACGGGACATTCTGCTGACACCTCTTGGGCGCGATGTATTGGACCGCGCATATCAAGTGCTGGACTCTGCGGACCGGTTGGACAGATTTGCCCGCGACCACTCGGGCGGGCATCGGTCTCTGTCCATCGGCATCATTCCAACTGTGGCGCCATATTTGCTACCCGGCGTTTTGGCGGGACTACGTTCTGGCGATGTCTCGTTGCGGGTTCAAATCCTTGAATCCAGAACGGAAAGGCTGTTGTCCCAGCTTCGTACGGGTGAGATTGACGCGGCCGTTTTGGCTTTGCCCGCAGGAGGGGAAGGGCTGATTGAGGAACCCTTGTTTCAGGACCGTTTCTTGCTTGCTGGCAGCCAGGCCCGCCTGACCCGCCTGACGGTCAGTCCCGAGGCGCTGCGGCCGGTGGACTTGCAAACCACTCAGTTGATGCTGCTGGAAGACGGTCATTGTCTGACGGATCAGGCTCTTGAAGTGTGTGGAAAAGACCGGAACAGCAGCCAGATCAATATGGGAGCGTCTTCGCTGGCGACCTTGTCGAGGCTGGTTGCCGAGGGCTTTGGTCTGACTCTGATGCCCGAACTGGCCGCGCAGGCCGAGTCCGATGCCGTACCAGGCTTAAGATTGTTGCGGTTTGGCCAGCCTCAACCAGCCAGAACGATTGGGTTGGTGCGCCGGTCATCAACGCGAAAGGAAGACTGGTTCGGAAAGCTGGCGCAAGTTATGCAGCAAGTCGGTGAGGAAATCGTCGAAAAAACCCGCATATAAAAAGGCCCGCCGGTGGCGGGCCTAAACTCAGCATCGATTATCTGGATCAGGCCAGAGCGGGCTCGCGCGCTTCGTCCAGATGCTTCATCAAGTTTTCGGGCGAGGACACGCCGTAGGGATCTTCGGGGCAGTTGTCCATCAGCCCTGGTTCTTCGAACCAGGCTTCGACAACACCGTCTTTCACGATGGCCGCATACCGCCACGACCGCATGCCAAAGCCCAGGTTGTCCTTGTCAACCAGCATGCCCATTTTGCGAGTGAACTCGCCTGATCCGTCAGGGATGACCTTGACGTTCTTAAGGCCCTGATCCTGCGCCCACTTGTTCATGACAAAGCTGTCATTGACCGACATGCAGTAGATGTCATCGACGCCTTTGGCGGCGAAGTCCGCGAATCCATTTTCGAATCCGGGCAGCTGATAGGTCGAGCATGTGGGAGTGAACGCGCCGGGTAGTGAGAACAGGATCACTCGCTTGCCAGCGAAATAATCGGCGGTTGTTTTGTCTTCCCAGCGGAACGGATTGGGTCCTTCAATCGCATCATCGCGGACACGGGTGTGAAAGGTCACGTCTGGCAGTTTGGTTCCGGATTTCATGTTCAACCTCATGTGAATCGGTGCGTTTCGTTGCCGATTTATAAGGATTCTAAACTGTCTTCAACGTTCGAATTGCTGCGAATGCGCATAATTGGATGTCAAGGAAATATAATGGCAATTCGCTGTTCCGAGTGGGGGATGCTGCGAGCGCGAACTAACCGTGCATAGCGGCCATGCAGTGCTGGTCTGGAGATGGCTTGCAGTCTATGTTAGGGACAGTCCAAATCGACCAAAAGCCAGGAAAACCGCCCGTGCGTGATCTGAAAATTCCCGAGCAACGTCATCCTGAAAAGGCCCACCGGCCTGACAATTCGCAGCCGAAGAAGCCGAAATGGATCCGCGTCAAAGCGCCCGGAGGCAAAGGTTACGCCGATACTCACAAGATCATGCGCGATAACGGCCTGGTCACGGTCTGCGAAGAGGCTGGTTGCCCGAACGTCGGCGAATGCTGGAGCCAGGGCCATGCGACCATGATGATTATGGGTGAAATCTGTACCCGTGGCTGCACTTTCTGCAACATTGCGACGGGTCGCCCTGATGAACTGGATGCCTTTGAACCCGGCCGGGTTGCCCATGCGGTCGAAAAGCTGGATCTGAACCACGTGGTGATTACCTCGGTTGATCGCGACGATCTTGAGGATGGCGGCGCCGAGCATTTTGCCCAAACCATCCGGGCCGTGCGTCACCGGTCTCCTAAAACGACTATCGAGATTCTGACGCCTGATTTCCTGAAATGTGATCCATCCGTTCTCGAAACCGTGGTTGAGGCAAAACCTGACGTGTTCAACCACAACCTCGAAACGGTGCCGGGTCTGTATCCGCAGGTTCGCCCCGGAGCGCGCTATTTCCATTCGCTGCGTCTGTTGCAGCGCGTCAAAGAGATGGACCCCTCGATGTTCACCAAATCCGGCATCATGGTCGGGCTGGGCGAGGAGGAGCAGCAGGTACGGCAGGTCATGGATGATATGCGGGCCGCCGACATCGATTTTTTGACGATCGGTCAGTACTTGCAGCCGACACCTAAGCACCATCATGTAGACCGTTTTGTCACGCCCGAGGAATTTGCCGCCTACGAAAAGGCCGCGTTCGGCAAAGGTTTCCTGATGGTATCGGCAACACCGTTGACCCGGTCTTCGTACCATGCCGGAGATGATTTCGCACAATTGCGCGATGCCCGGCAAAAAAAGCTGAGCCAAGGGTGAGACACGAGCTTCAGAACTGGCTGACGGAGATACGTCACGAGTTGCATGAAGTACCCGAAGTGTCCGGCGATGAGAGAGGCACGGCCGCAAGTATCGCCAATCTGGTACAGACCTGTTCCCCAGATAAGGTTCTGACCGGCATTGGCGGCCACGGAGTCGCAGCCATCTATGACAGCGGTCGGGCGGGCCCGACCGTGGCCATTCGATGCGAATTGGACGGGCTGCCAATTCAGGAAATCTCTGATGCGCCCTACGCCTCGCGCTATCCCGGTAAGGGGCATCTATGTGGCCACGACGGGCATATGGCCATAGTCCTGGGCGTAGCTTTCAAACTTGGAGAAGCACGATCCAAAAGCGGTCGTGTTGTTCTGATCTTCCAGCCTGCCGAAGAAATCGGGCAGGGTGCCGCAGCTTTCCGCTCTGACCCGCAATTCGCTCAGATCGCCCCGGATTACGTATTTTCCCTGCACAACCTGCCGGGGTTGGAATTGGGCGCGGTTGAGTTGTGCGAAGGTCCTGCAAACTGTGCCTCACGCGGAATGCGGATCGAGCTTACGGGAAAAACGTCCCATGCTGCGGCGCCGCAGGACGGGATTTCACCGGCTGGTGCGTTGGCGACACTTATGCCGGCTTTGTCCGGGTTGGGTCCGGGTGGAGCGTTGGATGAGGCCTTTGCCCTTACCACTGTGACTCACGCCAGTTTGGGAGCCGCTACATTCGGGGTGGCTCCGGGGCAGGCTGAACTGTGGGTGACCCTGCGCACGGTCTCGGACAGGCGCATGTTTGATCTGGTCGATGCGGCCGAGGCTTTGGTAAATCAGGTCGCCGCGGACGAAGGACTGGCCGTAACCATCACATATGACGATGTCTTTGAAGCCTGTGTTAACGAGGCCGAGGCCGCTAAGATCCTTTCTGATGCGTGTAAGGCGCAAAAAGTACCGATCCGGCCAGCATCTCATCCACAACGGTTTTCTGAGGATTTCGGCCAATTTGGAAAAAGTGCCAAATCCGCAATGCTCTGGTTGGGGGCAGGTCTGAATCATCCGCAGTTGCACAATCCGGATTACGACTTTCCGGACGCGCTGATCCCGATCGGCAGCGGTATTTTTCTGGCGGCAATTGACGACGTGCTGGGCATCAGGGCCTGAGCTTCCCCGGTCGGCTTCCCGCCCAATCCGGCCACCAACCCATATACTCGATCCCGAAAACCAGCAGGCAAATCAGAATCACCGTTATGACCAGCTTGACCCGACGCTCGGATGGCGGGTTGCGGGCCCATTTCGACATGCGCAAAAAATGACGCAGGCTCACTGGCGTTAGTCTTCGACAAACCGCACTTTGCCGATGAAAGGCAGGTTACGGTTGCGCTGTGCATAATCGATGCCATAGCCCACGACGAACTCGTCCGGGATTTCAAATCCGATCCAGTCCGAGCGGAAATCAACCTCGCGGCGGCTGGGTTTGTCCAGCAGGGCGATGGATTTCAATCGTTTGGGCGTACGGCTTTGCAGCAACTTGGTGACGTGGTTCAATGTATGGCCGGTATCGACGATGTCCTCGACTACCAGTACATCGCGCCCTTCAATTGCGCCGCGCAAGTCTTTGAGAATGCGGACTTCCCGGCTGCTTTCCATCGAGTCTCCGTACGAGGAAGCCTCGAGGAAATCGACTTCGATCGGCAAGTCCAGTTCGCGCACCAGATCGGCAATGAACACGAAACTGCCCCGCAGCAGACCAACAACGATCAACTTGTCCGTACTGCCGAATTCCGAGGTGATTTCGCGGCAAAGTTCTTCGATCCGCGCGGCAATAGCCTTGGCCGAGATCATCTCATCTATCACATATGCGCGGTCACTCATCACTGCCCCCTTGATCTTTGGCGCGCAACATACGACATGACGCGCCATTGTCACCTGTAAATACCCGGAAGCCATGCCAACCCATTCCGAAACACGCGCCCTGCCATACACCGCCCAGCAGATGTATGATCTGGTTGCCGACGTGGCCAAATATCCGGAATTTCTGCCTTGGTGTGCTGCGTCGCGTATTCGACGAACTTATGCCGTCGGCGATGGGCAGGTACTTGAAGCCGATCTGGTCATTTCGTTCAAGGTCTTCCGTGAGCGGTTCGGCAGCCGCGTGACGCTGTTTGACGCGCAAAAGAAAATCGATACTGAGTATCTTGATGGCCCGTTCAAATTCATGCGCTCAGATTGGCAATTCGAAGATACGGAACACGGCTGCAACGTGTCTTTCCACGTAGATTTCGAATTCAAGAACGCTGTTTTGCAGGGCATCATCGGCGTTGTGTTCAACGAGGCCATGCACCGTATCGTACGCGCCTTTGAACAGCGCGCAGCGGCGCTGTACGGCTAAGGGTTTACGGCCACGGCGCGCGCGCTAGACTGCGGCCCATGGCAGACCTGACTACGACACTCGCTGAATTCGCCGCCGGGCCCGTCTCGACCACATTGCAGGCGCGGATCGTCACTTCCCTGTCTGCATTGGACTGGCTGGCTGTCGGACGGGCGGGGGCACAAGAACCAGTTTCGCGCATCATACGTGACATGGTTCTGGCCGAAGGCGGCACACCGCAGGCGCAGTTGTTCGGAGGGGGCACCGCGCCGCTGCGTGCGGCGGCATTGGTCAACGGCACTATTTCGCATGCGCTGGATTACGACGACACGCATTTTGCACATATCGGACATCCTTCTGTCGCCGTGCTCCCGGCCGCGCTGGCAATGGCATCGTGGGAAGACAAACCGATCGTCGAACTGCTTGAAGCTGCTCTGATCGGTATGGAGTTGTCGATACGCATAGGTCTCTGGTTGGGGCGCGGGCATTATCAGGCCGGATTTCACCAAACGGCGACAGCCGGGGCTTTTGGTGCGGCGGCAGCGACTGCGCGTATCATGAGTTTTGACGTCGAACAGATGCGGCGGGTTCTGGGGCTGACAGCGACGCTCGCGTCTGGGCAAAAGGCGCAGTTCGGTACCATGGGTAAACCCTATAATGCCGGGCATGCTGCCTCAAATGGCATCGAGGCGGCATTATTGATCCGCAA
The DNA here is from genome assembly GCF_057221115.1 of Ruegeria sp. HKCCD6426. Lineage (NCBI taxonomy): Bacteria > Pseudomonadati > Pseudomonadota > Alphaproteobacteria > Rhodobacterales > Roseobacteraceae > Ruegeria > Ruegeria sp. HKCCD6426. Next base: position 345,215 of record NZ_JBWVBF010000003.1, read on the forward strand.
TGGATTTGATCCGAATGCAGCCGCCATCGAAGGCCCTAATGGGTTTGGTGCCACCCATCTGGGCGCCGAAGATACCGTTAGCGCACTTGAGGGTCTGGGCGATGAATGGTTGTTCGAAACCGTCAGCCACAAGTTCCACGCCTGCTGTCACGGCTTGCACGCAGCACTTGAGGCAGCGCGGGACCTGGATATCGCTGAGCCTGAAGTCGCCGAAATCAAAATCAAGACACATCCGCGCTGGATGAGTGTGTGCAATCAGTTGACTCCGGTCACGGGTTTGGGGGCGAAATTCTCCTATCGTACTGTAATCGCGATGCAGGCATTGGGGTACGATACAGCTCTGCCGGACAGCTTTTCGGATGATGTTTGCGCAGATCCGCGCCTGCAGTCATTGCGAGACAGGATCACAGTAGAAGAGGATGAAGGCCTGTCCGAAACGCAGGCGCAATTGTTCTTGCTGCGCAGGGATGGGGCGCGGCGCGAAGCCACGCATGACCTGCTGACACCAATGTCTCTGGCCGATCGCGAAGATCGCGTGAGGGAAAAGGCATCGAAATTGATCGGCGGCGATGAGGCAGACGCAATCTGGTCGATGCTGCGCACCGGCGGGCGCGCAGCAGAGCTGTCGGATGGGATGGGTGATTAGACCACGCGCCAGTGCAGCGGAAAGCCCGGATCAAACACAGTGACGGGTCCGTCGCCCGAGTCGATCTTGGCCGGATAGGCCACCGGTTCGCCTTTGGCCAAAGTGATTGTCTCTTCGTTGACGGGCAGGCCGTAGAAGCCCGGGCCATTGCGGGAAGCAAAGCCTTCCAGTTTGTCCAGCGCGCCTTCCCGGTCGAACATCTCGGCCAGCAGCGACATGGTGTTTGTCGCGGTGAAACACCCCGCACAGCCGCAAGCCATTTCTTTGTTCGCATCCGTGTGTGGTGCGCTGTCAGTGCCCAGGAAATATCGTGCATCCCCCGAAGTCGCAGCTGCCAGCAGAGCCATGCGGTGCTCCTCGCGTTTGGCGACAGGCAGACAGTAATAATGAGGTTTGATTCCGCCCACCAGAATATGGTTGCGGTTGATGATCAGGTGGTGTGCTGTGATCGTCGCGCCCAGGTCCGCCGCGTTGGCCTTGACGTAATCCACGCCGTTCGACGTGGTGATATGTTCCATTACAACCCGCAGGCCCGGCGTTGCTTTACGGATTGGGTCCAGAATGCGGTCGATAAACACGGCCTCGCGATCGAATATGTCGATCTCGGCATCCGTAACCTCTCCGTGCACACACAGCGGCAGGCCGATCTCGGCCATTTTTTCCAAAACCGGTCGGACCTTTTCGAAATCGCGCACACCCGAGGCCGAGTTGGTCGTTGCCCCGGCAGGGTACAGTTTGACCGCTTTGATCAGGCCACTGGCATGGGCTGCAGCCATATCGGCAGGATCGGTGTCCTCGGTCAGGTACAGCGTCATCAGCGGTTCGAACGTCATGTCGTCGGGCAGTGCGGCCAGAATTCGGTCGCGGTATGCGGCGGCCTGATCGCCGGTGACAACAGGCGGAACAAGGTTCGGCATGATGATCGCACGGCCAAAGTGACGTGCGGTTTCGGGCAGGACGGCCTGCAGCATGGCGCCATCGCGCAGGTGCAGATGCCAGTCGTCGGGGCGGCGGATCGTAAGGGTATCGGTCATGCCCTCCCGCTAGCACAGCCGCCCCGGTGGCGAAAGGCCTTCAATAGGTCCGATGCTCTTGCCACCGTGCCGGATCGTCGTAAGTCCCGGAAAGACCATGGTCTTGACGTAATGGCGTTGTCGTGACCTGTTGGGCCGAACAATAAGGGGATCCCATGACGCAGCCGAATTCTATTGATGCCGTACAGCAAATGCTTGGGGGCCAGGGTTATGTCTGTGGCAGGGCGCTGGCCACGGTTGTGTTTCTGTCTCTGAAACTCGGGCGGCCGCTATTTTTGGAAGGTGAGGCTGGCGTGGGCAAGACCGAGATCGCCAAGGCCTTGGCCTCAGGGTTGGGGCGGCGCCTGATCCGCCTGCAATGCTACGAAGGTCTTGATGCGTCTTCGGCTGTGTATGAATGGAATTTTCCCGCGCAAATGGTGGCTATCCGTACCGCCGAAGCATCTGGCGGAGCGGACCGTGGCGCGCTACAGACCGAGCTGTTTTCGGACGAATACCTGGTTGAGCGCCCTTTGCTGCAAGCCATGCGCCCCGACGAGAATGGCGCACCCGTTCTGCTGATCGACGAATTGGACCGTACCGACGAACCCTTTGAAGCTTTTTTACTGGAAGCACTTAGCGATTTTCAGGTGACCATCCCCGAGCTTGGAACTGTCAAAGCACCAGAACCGCCCATCGTGATTGTCACTTCGAACAGAACGCGTGAGGTCCACGATGCCCTGAAACGTCGCTGCCTGTATCATTGGGTCGATTACCCCGATTTCGATCGCGAAATTGAAATTCTGCACGCCCGTGCTCCGGAAGCAGCCGAGGCGCTAAGCCGTGAAGTTGTGGCCTTTGTCCAACGCTTGCGCACCGAGGATCTGTTCAAGAAGCCAGGCGTTGCTGAAACCATCGACTGGGCCAAATGCCTGCTGGCTCTGGATGTGATCAACCTCAGCCCCGAAGTGATCGGCGATACTCTGGGCGCGATCCTCAAATATCAGGACGACATTCAGAAGCTGCAGGGGTCCGAGGCCAAACGCATCCTTGACCAGGCCAAAGCTGATTTAGAGCCCGCGTGATGCTTTATTTTTGCGCAATTTCAATGGGGGACTGGGGGCGGCGCCTCCATGAAAGGTAATGGCCGAACAACTCCCGCTGGATGTCCCAGACACTCCTAAACTCGCGCAGAACATCACTCATTTCGCGCGTGCGCTACGCAAAGCTGGCCTGCCGATTGGCACAGGTCGCGTCGTTGACGCTATCCGGGCGGTACAGGCTGCGGGTTTCACCGAAAAACGGGACTTCTACTGGACGCTGCATGCCTGTTTCGTGAGCCGCCCAGAGCATCGTACCGTATTCGCGCAGGTCTTCCGCCTCTATTGGCGCGATCCGCGCTATCTGGAGCACATGATGTCCATGATGCTGCCCGCTATTCGTGGTGTGCAGGAAGAACGCAAGGCGGATGCGGCGGAAAAGCGAGCGGCGGAAGCGTTGCTGGACGGGGTGGAACGTGATCTGCCGGACACCGCTGAGCAGGAAGAGGAAAGCGAGATTGAGATCGACGCGACCCAAACTGCGTCTTCTGAGGAACGCCTGCGCAGCCTTGACTTCGAACAGATGAGTACGTCTGAGATTGCTCAAGCCAAGCGCCTGCTCGCGCGTTTGACCCTGCCGGTCAAACCCATCGAGTCACGCCGCGGACAGGCCAGCCATCTGGGCCAGCGCATTGACCGCGCCCGCACGCTTAGGTCGGCCATGCGTCAGGGGGGAGAGCTGCGTGACATCGCCCGCTTAAAACCCAAACCGCGCTGGCCAAATCTGGTGGTGCTTTGCGATATTTCCGGTTCGATGAGTCAATACAGCCGGGTCATCCTGCACTTTCTGCACACCGTCTCGAACGCCAAAGGAGCGGGGTGGGCCAAAGTGCACGCTTTCACCTTCGGCACCCGTCTGACCAATATCACCCGGCACCTGCATCAGCGGGATGTGGACGCCGCGTTAGCCGCTGCTGGAGCGGAGGCGCAGGACTGGGAAGGTGGAACACGGATCGGAGAATGCCTGCATCAGTTCAATCGGGACTGGTCGCGGCGCGTCATGGGGCAGGGTGCGGTGGTTCTGCTGATCACCGACGGTCTCGAGCGTGGCGATCCTGATCTGTTGCAGAAAGAGATCGAACGCTTGCACCTGTCGTCGCGGCGCCTGATCTGGTTGAATCCACTGCTGCGCTGGGATGGTTTCGCGCCAAAAGCGCGGGGCGTGGCAACCATGCTGCCTCATGTAGACAGCTTCCGCGCCGGACATTCAATTGCTTCGCTTGAAGATCTGGCCGCCGTGATCTCTCGACCCGACGACCAGGGACAGAAAGCGCGGCTGATGGCAGCGCTTTCCGAATAGCAGTCAGGACAACTGTTCTTCGTTGCACTTCCGCGCCATTTCCATGGCCTTGTAAGTACCTGTCAAATCGACGGAAAAGGCGAATTCTTTCTCAGGGAATACGATCATTTCCTTCTGCTTGGCAAGGTCATCGGCGAACTGCGGATCGTCTGACAAAACATAGCCGCCCGAATATCCCTTTGTGATATTACCTTTCATTCCCGTGGCTTCACCCAAGTAGATATTGTCGCCAATAAGAACAGCGACGGCTTCCTTTTCCCCGCGCTTGATATCAGTTTTGGCCTTTGTGAAGACACCCACGTAACCGACGCCGCGATCTTCCGTCAGGCCCATCTGGACCACGTTTTCAGCGTCATCGACGGCTTCGATCAGACAAGATTTCTTGTCCTGATCAATAAAGACTTTCCAGCCTTCAACCTCACCATACTTTAAAAACGTGTCGGCCCAGCCAGCGGTAGCGGTCATCAGACCTACCACTGCTCCCAGTGTAAGAATGCGTTTCAACTCTTTGTCTCCCGTAAGAAATGTGCAGGGGTGAATCAGGTCAAAGTCCCGATGGAGCTGCACGCTAGAACTTGAAGGCGGAACAATCAACAATTTGCGAATATGACCGCGAATTCGGCTTGTTAGCGCCGGAAAGTGAATACTCAACCCGCTTTTCATTGCGCCAAAGCTCCTTATGTTGGGGCGGGAACAGGCCGGAGGTCTTTATGGAACGATTCGACAATAGCCCGGAAACCGCATTGAACTGGTACCAAGCTGGCAAAGGCGCGGCACTTGCGACGGTTGTCGAGACTTGGGGCAGCGCCCCGCGTCGCGTTGGATCGCAACTGGTGATCAGTGGAGATGGGCGGATAGAAGGCTCCGTATCCGGTGGTTGCGTCGAAGGTGCAGTGATTGTTGAAGCTCTGGAAGCCATCGAAGAGGGCGACGCCCGTCTTCTGGAGTTTGGTGTCAGCGACGAGGACGCTTTTGCTGTTGGCCTGGCCTGTGGTGGTACTATCCGGGTTCTGGTCGAACCCGTCGGGTCCGTGCTGCCCGAAGCGACGCTCGCCGAATTGGTTGCGGCGCGCGCACGGCGCGAACCGCTTGCCTATGAAGTCAACGTCGAGACGGGTCACCGCGCCCTGCGGCGCAACGCCTATGCCGAGCGTTTGCGGATGGACCGATCCGGGTTCGAACCGGGCGGTCAGACTTTTGTCGCAGTACACAATCCACCGCTGCGTTTGATCGTTGTAGGCGCCGTTCATATCGCGCAGGCCCTTGTTCCCATGGCGCGGATCGCAGGATATGATCTGGCGATTGTCGATCCACGTGAGGCTTTTGCCTCAAGCGACCGATTTCCCAGTGAAAAAGTCCTGACCGATTGGCCGGACGAAGCGGTTGCCAAGCTGGGTCTGGATGCCCGTACAGCGCTGGTTTTACTGACCCATGACCCGAAACTTGACGACCCGGCGCTGCAAGCGGCCTTGCAGGCCAACGTGTTCTATATCGGTGCTCTGGGTTCGACCCGAACCCATGCCAAACGGGTCGAGCGCATGACACAAGCTGGGTTCACGGCTGAACAGATTGCCCGGATACACGGCCCAGTTGGTTTGGATATTGGAGCGGCGGATCCGTCCGAAATCGCTGTGGCCATACTGGCGCAGATGACTGCTGTTCTGCGGGGTAAGGCGTGAAGTTCGGCCCCGTTTCTTTGTCCGAAGCCACCGACGCAATACTGGCGCATTCGGTCAAGGCCGGAACACGCAAATTACGCAAGGGATTAATCCTGACGGCCGATCATCTCGCGCTGTTGGAAGAAGCGGGCCTATCAGAAGTGACGGTGGCCCGGCTGGAACCCGGAGATTGCCACGAAGACGAAGCTGCCAGAATGCTGGCAGAGGCGCTTGCCCCTCATCCGAAAACGGTGAATTTGCGCGCGACCGAGGCGTTCACCGGTCGCGTCAATCTGCTGGCGGACGGACCGGGTATAGCCGTTCTGGATACGGAGGCGTTGCAGCGTTTCAACCTGGTTAATCCAATGATCACGGTCGCTACCGTGCCGCAGTATCAGCAGATGAGCGCCGGGGGAATGGTGGCCACGATTAAGGTTATTTCGTATGCAGTACCGGGGGCAGACGTTTTGCACGCTGCTCGACAGGCGCAAGGCGCCGTTCGTCTGGCTGCCCCAGTGCACAAAACTGCAGGCCTGGTCGTGACCGACATACCGGGTGGCCCATCCAACGAAAAAGGTATCGCTGCCGTCAGGGGCCGGGTCGAGTCGCTTGGTATGGAACTGATAGATCTGGATACAGTTCCGCACACATTGGACGCGCTGTCGGCTGCCGTGTCGAGAATACGTGGAGAGGTCGTAATGATCCTGACCGGTTCGGCCACATCTGACGGGAACGATGTGGCACCGGGGGCGGTACGCGCGGCCGGCGGGGTTGTCGACCGGTTCGGTATGCCTGTCGACCCCGGTAACCTTTTGTTTCTGGGGTCTTTGGAGGATCGTCCTGTTATTGGATTGCCCGGATGCGCGCGCTCGCCGGCATTAAATGGGGCTGACTGGGTTCTGTCCCGCGTGGCATGCGGAGTGGAAACGACAAGCGCTGACATCGCAGCTATGGGTGTCGGCGGATTGCTCAAAGAAATCCCAACCAGACCGCAACCACGTGCGGCGAAGCACAAGTGACGTAACGGCATTTTTGCCCTTTTGGCACCATGCCACATCATTAGATGGCTACAGCGCGAAGTTGCGGAAAATTCGGGTAAATATTTTTGTTCTCAAACGAAATTTCCCGTGTTTAACTCGGGCGCAAGAGAAAAACATAAAATTGGGAGGATCTCATGACACAGGTCTCAATGACCGTGAACGGAAAGTCCGTGAGCGGTGATGTCGAAGGCCGGACGTTGCTGTCCAGCTTTCTGCGCGATCACCTGTCGCTGACCGGAACGCATGTCGGGTGTGACACTGCTCAGTGCGGCGCATGCGTGGTGCACGTGAACGGTGAGGCCGTAAAGTCGTGCAATATGCTGGCACTCGAGGCTGAAGGTGCCGATGTGGGTACTATCGAAGGTCAGGCGAATGGGGATGGCTCTCTGAACGCCATCCAACAGGCGTTTCAGGATCATCACGGGTTGCAATGCGGTTTCTGCACACCGGGAATGGTGATGAGCGCGGCGGCACTGCTCAAGGACAATCCGCGCCCGACCGAGGCCGAGATCCGCAAATATCTTGAGGGTAACCTGTGCCGCTGCACCGGCTATCACAACATCGTTAAGGCGATCATGGCCGCATCTGGTCAGGACGTCAGCAGCATCGCTGCGGAGTAATGCCACTGCGGGCGTGGTGAGTACGCCCGTGGGTGAAAAAGGGTGCGCTATAGCACCTGTTTATGGGAGGAGAACAAGCAATGCCCAAAGACAGTGGCATCGGAGCCAGTTCCAAGCGGCGTGAGGACGTGCGCTTTCTGACCGGAGCGGGCAATTACACCGACGATATTAACGTACATGGCCAGGCATATGTGCATTTCCTGAGGTCCGACGTTGCGCATGGTCGCCTCAAAAGCGTGGACACCTCGGCGGCCGAGGGTATGCCGGGTGTAGTCAAGGTTTTCACCGGTAAGGATTTCGAAGGCGTGGGCGGCATGCCCTGCGGCTGGGAGGTGACCGACAAGCACGGTGCACCCATGCAAGAACCGCCGCATCCCATTCTGGCACAAGGCAAGGTCCGCCACGTGGGCGACCCGATTGCCGCCGTAGTGGCCGACAGTCTGGAACAGGCGCGCGATGCCGCTGAGGCCATCGAGGTGGACATCGAAGAACTGCCGCCCGTGCTGGACATGAAAGCCGCAGCACAGGACGGCGCCACACTGGTTCATGACGATCTGAAGAACAACATCTGCTATGACTGGCAGTTGGGTGAAGCGGATGACGCCAAGGTCAACGAGGTCTTTGCCAATGCGGCTCACGTGACCACGCTGGATCTGGTTAACAACCGTTTGGTTGCCAACCCGATGGAACCGCGCGTTGCTGTGGCCGAATACAGCCGTGGGACCGAGGAGTATACGCTTTATACCACCTCGCAGAACCCGCATGTGATCCGCTTGCTGATGTGCGCCTTTGTTCTGGGCCTGCCCGAGCACAAGGTCCGCGTTGTTGCCCCGGATGTGGGTGGTGGCTTTGGCACCAAGATCTTCCACTATGCGGAAGAGGCGTTTTGTACATTCGCCGCCAAAGCCTGCAACCGTCCGGTCAAGTGGACGGCCAGCCGGTCCGAGGCGTTCATGTCGGACGCGCAAGGCCGCGACCATGTCAGCAGGATCGAGCTGGCGCTGGATGCGGACAACAACTTTATTGGTCTGCGCACAGACACTTACGCCAATCTGGGTGCGTATCTGTCGACATTCTCCAGCTCGGTTCCGACATGGCTGCACGGTACGTTGATGGCGGGTAACTACAAGACGCCGGTCATTCAGGTGAACGTGAAAGCGATGTTCACGAACACAGTTCCGGTGGACGCTTATCGCGGCGCAGGTCGCCCCGAAGCAACGTTCCAATTGGAGCGTGTGGTCGACAAGGCCGCGCGCGAATTGGGCGTTGATCCGATTGCTTTGAGACGCCAGAACTTCATCACCCAGTTCCCCTATGACACGCCGGTCGCACTGACCTACGACACGGGTAACTATAACGGGACGATGGATAAGCTTGAGGCCGCTGCCGATCTTGCGGGCTTTGCCGCACGCCGAGCGAAAAGCGAGGCTAACGGCAAGTTACGCGGGCTGGGCATCAACTGCTATATCGAGGCCTGCGGCATCGCGCCGTCGAACATCGTTGGCATGCTGGGGGCTCGTGCGGGTCTCTATGATGCAGCGACGGTCCGAGTGAACGCCACCGGCTCGATTAGTGTCATGGTCGGTGCGCACAGCCACGGGCAGGGACATGAGACCGCGTTTCCGCAGGTTGTGGCCGACATGATTGGCATTGATGAGTCGATGGTCGAGATCGTGCATGGCGATACCTCGAAAATTCCGTTCGGCATGGGCACCTACGGTTCGCGCAGCCTTGCGGTCTGTGGCTCGGCGATGGTCAAGGCGACCGAGAAGATTATCGACAAAGCCAAGAAGATCGCTGCTCATCTTCTGGAGGCATCCGAGGCCGATATCGAGCTGAAAGATGGTCAATTCAGCGTGGCAGGCACTGACAAGTCAGTGGCTTGGGGCGATGTGACGTTGACAGCCTATGTGCCGCACAACTACCCGCTGGAAATTGAGCCAGGGCTGGAGGAGACCGCGTTCTATGACCCGGCCAACTTCACTTTCCCAGCAGGTGCCTATGCCTGTGAGGTCGAAGTCGATCCTGATACCGGGAAGGTCTCGATAGAAGCGTTTACCGCGGCGGACGACTTCGGCAACATCGTCAATCCGATGATTGTGGACGGTCAGGTGCATGGCGGTATCGGTCAGGGTATCGGTCAGGCTTTGCTTGAGAACTGTGCCTATGACGAGAATGGCCAATTGCTGAGCGCGTCCTTCATGGATTACGCGATGCCGCGTGCCGATGACGTGCCGTTCTACGGTGTGGATCATTCCAGCCAGACGCCCTGTACCCACAACCCGCTGGGGGTGAAGGGCTGTGGTGAGGCCGGTGCAATCGGCTCGCCGCCGGCAGTGGTCAACGCGGTGCTGGATGCGCTGAACTCGGGCGGAAAGGCGATCGATCACATCGACATGCCTGTCAGCCCGTCGCGCGTTTGGTCGGCGATGAACAGCTGAATGGAGAGGGTGGACCGGGGGGCAGCCCTCGGACCCCCGAGATAATTACAGCCAGATGAAGGGCGGTTCCGCGCCTTTCGGAAAGGAAAACGAAATGTACAGTTTCGAGTTTGAAAAGCCCTCGACCATCGCCGACGCGGCTGCCGCGTTGGGGGCCGAGGATGCGCAGGCGTTGGGGGGTGGGCAAACCCTGATCCCAACATTGAAACAGCGGTTGGCGGCTCCGTCAGCTCTGGTGTCGCTGAGCGGGATTTCCGAGATGCAAGGTGTTTGCGTCGAGGATGATGGCTCGCTCGCCATCGGCGGCGCGACGACACATGCGACCGTGGCCACCGAGGCTGCAAGTAGCTATCCGGCGCTGGCGGCACTGGCGGGTCAGATCGGCGATCCTGCCGTACGCAATCGCGGTACAATTGGCGGTTCAATCGCCAATAACGACCCCGCAGCGTGCTATCCTGCAGGTGCCTTGGGGTCGGGCGCGACAATCATCACCAATACACGTCGGATCGCGGCGGATGAGTTTTTCCAGGGCATGTTCACAACTGCTCTGGACGAGGGTGAGATCATCACCTCGGTCAACTTTCCCGTGCCGCAGACGGCCAGCTATCAGAAGTTCCTTCAACCGGCGTCGCGCTTCGCGCTGGTTGGAGTGTTTCTGGCACGGTTTGCAGACGGCGTTCGTGTGGCCGTGACCGGCGCCAGCGAAGATGGGGTCTTCCGCTGGTCCGAGGCCGAAGAGGCACTGAACAAAGAGTTCCGACCGGACGCCTTGATGAACCTGAAGATCAACCCGATGAATATGATCGCCGATCTTCATGGCAGCAAGGAATATCGCGCGCACCTCGTCAAAGTGATGGCCAAGCGGGCGGTTGAAGCCTGTTCTTAATGTATTGAATTGAACTGAAAGGCCGCGCCACACGTCGCGGCCTTTTCTATTTTTTCCGCAGTTTCGGAAGATTCGCCGGACGCCAGTAGGCACCTGTATCCTCACGCGCCTTCTGGTATTGCTCGACCCGCTCACGGGCGATGTCATCGCCCGAGGCATAGAGGTGGCCCAAAAGGCATTCCAGAACGACCATTGCACCGGAAAAGCTTGAGAACTGGTGCATGGCGCGTGTGCTGACAGGCAATGTGACGTCCGGTTCAACTCCGGGCGCTATTACTTCACTGTCAGACAGAAGGACGATCCGCATGCCGCGCTCGCGGGCGAAACGCATCGATTGGATCGTGTCCGCAGAGTATGGGTGGACCGTGATTGCGAACAGGCAGTCGCCTGAGTCCCCTTCGATCAGATCGTCAATGGCAGAGCCCATGTGACGGGGAACCAATTGAAATCCGGGATGCGCCATGCGCCCGGCATAGCGGAAATAGTAGGCCAGCGCATAACTTGCGCGTGTGGCTGTCACAAAACAACGTCGGGCCGAGGTCATGTGATCGATCGCCTGTTCTGCCAACCGCGGATCCATAAGGCGCAGTGAACGGGACGCGACGTTCAATTCATTCTGCGCGAATCCAGCCTGAGCGGCGCTGAACGCGTCTCCGGCGCTCATCCGTTCGAGCCACTCCTGGCCCATCCGGTCTTCGCGGTCTGTCACGAGGGTTTGGCGAAAGGGACGCCGAAAAGCTTCGAAGCTATCATACCCCATTCGCTGAGCAAGACGAACCAGAACGTTTGAACTGACACCGACCTTATCGGCCGTCACACGGATCGGGTTCAGGCCAAAGTCGCCCGGATGATCAATGACATATTTGGCGGCGACCTGCATCTGCGGCGGCAAGTCTTCAATGTCGCGGCGGAGTCGGTTGGTCAGAGGGGAAAGTGAGCGTTGCATGGTCATATAAAAACAAATGTTTTTAAAAATTCAAATTGAAAACATTGATTCACAGTATAGGTCGGTATCGAATAATTTAGGTGGTGTTATGTCTTACGACATGAAAAGCGGGGCAAGAGCCCCCTATGTGATGGTCGCGCCAAATGGGGCGCGACGCGGGCATGTGGACCATGCAGCGCTTCCGGTTACGATTGACGAAATCGTAAAGACCGCGACGGCCTGCAAAGCCGCAGGAGCGGACGGGGTGCATTTGCATATCCGGGACAGCTCTGGGCAGCATTCGCTGGATTCCGGGCAATATCGTGAGACCATTGCCGAGTTGCAGCGGGCTGCGCCGCAGATGGATGTTCAGATCACAACCGAGTCAGCGGGTATCTATGACGTTCAGTCGCAATATGACTGTCTGCAAGGTGTTCAGCCGACTTGGGCCTCAATTTCAGTTCGCGAAATCGCTCGTGAACCTGACATGGCTGCGCGGGTCTATGCAACGTGCCAGGAGCAGGGAACACAGGTGCAACACATTCTGTATGACAGGGCTGATGCAGACTTGCTGATCCGGTGGCAAGCCGAAGGCGTCGTGCGGACAGATCAGACAGATCGTCTGTTGGTTCTTGGGCGCTACGCGATGGATCAGCAATCGGCTCCCGTGGACTTGGATGCGTTTCCTGCCAGCCCATCGTCCTGGATGGTCTGCGCTTTTGGCGCACAGGAACATGCGTGTCTTGTTGCGGCCGCAATGCGCGGCGGAGATGTCCGCGTTGGTTTTGAGAACAGCCTGACAGGCCCGGATGGGGCATTCTGGGCTGATAATGCCGCCTCGGTTGCGGTTTTGGCGGAATCTCTTGAAGGAATAATGAAATGAGCCATGTTTTCCCGCGTCACACCAAGTCCGTTCTTCCGGTCGCGGCAGGAGGAGACGGATGTTACCTGATTGATGCACAGGGCAAACGGTATCTGGATTGTGGTGACGCAGCAGTGTCTTGTCTTGGCCATTCAAACCCCACAGTGATCAAGGCGGTACAGGATCAGGTCGAACAAGTCGCGTTTGCTCATACCGGTTTCATGACATCAGAACCAGCCGAAGCGCTGGCTGATCTGCTGATCGAACAGGCTCCGGGCGATCTGGATCGAGTTTACTTCGTGTCCGGCGGGTCCGAGGCGACCGAAGCGGCGATCAAGCTGGCGCGACAATACTACCTGGAAATCGGCCAACCCGAACGACGCCATGTGATCGCCCGGCGTCAAAGCTATCATGGCAATACGCTGGGCGCTTTGTCCGCAGGTGGTAATGCATGGCGGCGGGCGCAATTCGCCCCGATGTTAATTGAAATGACCCATATCGCACCGTGCTACGAGTATGCGGAAAAAACCGGTGACGAGAGCAGCTATGACTACGGTCAGCGTGTCGCCAATGAGTTAGAGACCGAAATTCTGCGCCTCGGTCCCGAGTCTGTGATGGCCTTCATGGCCGAACCGGTCGTGGGCGCCACTTTGGGTGCGGTTCCCGCAGTTGAGGGGTATTTCAAGCGCATCCGCGAAATATGCGACCAATACGGTGTCCTGTTGATACTGGACGAAGTCATGTGCGGAATGGGCCGCACCGGGCATCTGTTCGCCTGTGATCACGACGGAGTTGTTCCGGATATTCTGTGTATTGCCAAGGGGTTGGGCGCCGGTTATCAACCGATTGGCGCGATGCTGTGCACGGGGCAGATTTACAATGCGATCCGGGATGGCTCCGGCTTTTTCCAGCATGGGCATACCTATATCGGGCACCCGGTCGCGACCGCCGCCGCCTTGGCCGTCGTACGGGAACTAACATCGCGCGAACTGCCTGCGCGAGCCCAAATTATGGGTGAGAAAGTTCAGTCTGCTCTCGAAAACGCCTTTGGTCAGCATCCGAATATTGGTGACATTAGGGGGCGGGGTTTGTTCCGAGGGGTGGAACTGGTGGCGGATCGGGACTCGCGTGCGCCGTTTGACCCCGCGCTCGGGGTGGCGGGAAAGATCAAGAAGGCAGCTGTTGCCGAAGGTCTGATCTGTTACCCGATGTCAGGAACGCGCGATGGCAGGAATGGCGACCATGTCCTGCTTGCGCCGCCGTTTATTATTGAAGACGCACAAATCGATGAACTGGTCTCAAAACTGACCAAGGCTATCGAAGTGTCGATTCCGGCGTGAGGCGATACGCAGTCAATTCAGGGGGCAGTGCTGTCCATTGCCCTCTGATACAGCGCGTTGAAAGCCATGATCGGGTGCTCCGACTGAGACGAACAGGCATCGTCCACCACCACCGCACCATTACCCAAAGCACCGCTTTCCAGCCCGCGCTGGACTGAGTCAACAATCGGACCGTCTTCGGCAAAAGTAGTATTGCGATGCTGCAAGATGATCTCCTGCTCTACGGCATTTGGTTCGGCCTCCGGTAGCCACCAATCGACCTCGACCTTGGTCGTATTCACGCTTAGTGGTTTCCAGCGATAGGTATTCACGATCCCACCGGGATAGACCTGTAGCGCGAACAGCGGGAAGAACCACCAGGTCAAGAACTTGTCTGTGCGCGCCTTGGGGTCGGCGACATAGCTGTAAGACTTCTGAGAATCCGGCCGGGCAGGGCTGGCGTGACGAATGCCGTAATCAAAGCCACGTGTTTGGTACTGATCCGGGTCGACTACTCCGGTCGTCAGAGTTTTGTGCACGACTGCGCAGTGATAGCATTCGTTGAAATTTTCAGCGACGACTTTCCAGTTCGCATTGGCCAGGCGCTCAGTCCGGTCCGCGCGCCGGTAGCTAGGTAGATTGGGCGCGTATTCCGAAATTTCATTTAACGCATCTTCGGCCAGATCGGAGAGGGCGCGGGCCCGCGGATCGAGATTGACCAGAACCAGCCCGAAAAACACCTCGACCTGAACTGGGCGGAGCTTGTACTGGCTTTTGTCGAACCCCGGAAACGCCGCGGCGTTCGGAGCAGCGCGCAGCTGGCCCGTCGTGTCATAGGTCCACGCGTGGTAGGGGCAGGTCATTTTTTTGGTGCACCCTTTGCCTTTCAGCAATTCGTGACCGCGATGAACGCAGACATTGTAAAATGCGCGAATGACACCATCCTGCCCACGGATCACGATGATCGAAACTCCGTTGATATTCTCGACAACGAAGTCACCGAAATTCGGCAGATCGGTTTCATGGCCGACCAACTGCCATGAACGCCCAAAGATGCTGGTGCGCTCGTGGGCGAAAATGGTCTTGTCGCAATATGCACGCGCCGGAAGCGATTGATACACGCCGCCAGAAAATGACATCTCACCCATTGTGGCCTCCTGTACCCGGTTGCACGAGCTTGGAGCAGAAGCAGATCCAGTGCTTTCCACTTTGCGCCAGCGTTGTCGAAATCAGAGCGCCTGAAATCGACATGCTGCCGGAATCAGACACTCTGGATCTGGTGGCCGGGACAGGCGGAATCAAATCGCGTGTTTTGAAGTTCCTGTGAACAAAAAAACCCTGCCAGATTACCTCTGACAGGGTTCGAATTCGCGTGATTGGCGATATTTACTTTTGGGGAAGTGGGCCAATCATCATGATCATTTGACGGCCTTCCATTTTCGGCATGTTCTCGACTTTGCCGACTTCCTTGATGTCTTCGGCCACACGTTCCAGCAGTTCACGGCCCAGATTCTGGTGAGCCATCTCGCGGCCACGGAAACGCAGGG
This sequence comes from Ruegeria sp. HKCCD6426, assembly GCF_057221115.1. Lineage (NCBI taxonomy): Bacteria > Pseudomonadati > Pseudomonadota > Alphaproteobacteria > Rhodobacterales > Roseobacteraceae > Ruegeria > Ruegeria sp. HKCCD6426. Next base: position 360,572 of record NZ_JBWVBF010000003.1, read on the forward strand.
TGATTTTGACCTTGTCGCCGTTCTCCAAAAACTTGAACACGTTACGCATTTTGACGTCATAGTCATGCGTATCGGTGTTGGGCCGGAATTTTACCTCTTTCACCTCAATGATCTTTTGCTTTTTACGCGCTTCGGCTTCGCGCTTCTGCGTCTCGTATTTGAATTTACCGAAGTCCATGATCTTGCAGACCGGAGGGTTCGCATTGGGCGAGATTTCGACCAGATCGAGGCCGGCATCAGCGGCAAGTTGCATGGCTTTGGCGGGATGAACCACCCCGACATTTTCACCTTCGGCGCCGATCAGGCGAATTTCGGGGGCACGGATTTTGTCATTGACGCGCGGTCCGGTGTCTCTCTGCGGCGGCGCGTTGTGAGGTCTGCGAGCTATGGGTTCATTCCTTTGATGATTGCAGAATTTCGAGCCCGGAATTTAGACTGGTGCGTAAAGTGTTTCAAGCGGCATAAATCGAAGGCCGCATGAAAATTCCATGAAATCCCGGTGTTTTTGCCGGTCCCAGGCCAAAAGGCCGGACCGGCAATCAGGATCAGCCGACAAAAGCCTTTTCGATCACGAACTCTTTGGGCTCGGAATTTGCGCCCTCGCGCAGGCCAAACTCTTCTAGGATCGCCTTGATGTCGTGGTTAAAGGCAAGGCTGCCGCAGACCATGGCGCGGTCTGTTTCCGGTTTGATGCCGCCTTCGATGCCCAGATCGGCAAAGACGGTCCCGTCCTTCAGCAGACTGGTGATCCGGCCCATCTTGGGGCTCTCTTCACGTGTTGTCGTCGGGTAGTAACGAATCTTGTCCGCGAATCCTTCGCCCATCAGTTCGGCCAGCATTTCGTCCTGCTTGATGCTGTCGATCAGCTCGCGACCATAATCCAGCTCGGCCACATCGCGGCAGGTGTGGGTAATGATGACCTCGTCATAGTCTTCATAGGTCTGAGGCTCGCGCAGCAGCGAGGCAAAGGGCGCAAAGCCGGTGCCGGTGGCGAAGAACCAGATGCGCTTGCCGGGCAGCAGAGCGTCATGCACCAACGTACCGACGGGCTTGGGGCGCAGGATGATCTGGTCGCCCGGTTGGATATGCTGCAACTTCGAGGTCAGCGGGCCGTCTTGCACCTTGATCGAGTAGAACTCCAACTCTTCGTCCCAGGACGGTGAGGCGATGGAATAGGCACGCAGCAGCGGCTTGCCGTTGTCGCCCAGAAGGCCGATCATCACGAACTCGCCCGAACGAAACCGAAGGGATGCCGGGCGCGACACCTTGAACGAGAACAGGCGGTCGGTCCAGTGTTTGACCTCGGTCACAGTCTGGGCGTCGGGCAGAACGGGGGCCTTAACGGCGGTTGCTTCGGTCACGGATTTCATCTCTGTCATCGTTTCACTATCGGTCTGCTTAACCGACATCTCCGTTTAATCTTTGATCCAAGTCAGGAAAAGGGGACAGATTGCCCCCCATGGTGTCACAAGCTGGTGATTGGCGGCCCTAGCCGCGCAGGCGGGACTGATAGTTGTTGTCCTGCCAATTTGCGCGGGCAAGCCATTGATCTTCTGGTTGGCGGTCGGCAAGGCTGTGATCGATTTCGACCTCATCAAAGCCGCTGCGGCGCGCCATGGCATATTGATCGGCCAGAACGTGACCTTTGGCGCGCAGACGTCCGGTATAACCTTTCAGCCGCAACGTCCGCGCAATGGTAAAGCCGCGACCGTCCGCAAAAGACGGGAAATCGACCCTGACCATTTGTGCGTTACCCAGACGATCATACAGTTCGTCCGGGTCGGTGTCTGAAGTCACGTCCAGAGCAACCACGTCATTCGCCGCATCTTCCAGCGTGACAAAACCGTCGGTCCAGTCATCGGGGGCGAACCCCCCATCCGTTACGATTACGTTCATGTTTTCTCTCCGGCGCGCACCATCTTGCCATCGACAAAATGGATGCCGCATTCTTCCTTGTTCTGATCGCGCCAGCGTCCGGCGCGGGGGTCTTCACCTTCCTTGACCGGCGAGGTGCAGGGCGCACAACCGATCGAAGGGTATCCTTTGGCCACCAGCGGATGCCGGGGCAGGTTGTTTTCTTCCATATAGGCGCGCACGTCTTCGGGTGCCCAATGGGCCAGAGGGTTGACCTTGATCCGGCCCGTGCCGTCTTCGACTTCAAAGAAATCGAGCGCGGCCCGTGTTCCGGATTGGAACCGTTTGCGTCCGGTGATCCAGCCGTCAAAACCAGCCAGTGCCCTTTGCAGCGGGAAGGTTTTGCGCAGGTTGCAGCATGCATCCATGTCGCTCAGGCGCAAGGCGCCATAAGGGTCTTCGCGTTCAATGTCCTCATCCGCGGCCCGGATGATGCGAACATTGGTCAGACCCAGACGCTCGCTGACCTCCTGCTGGTATTCCAGCGTTTCGGTGAACAGCATCTGCGTGTCAACAAATAGCACCGGTGTCGCTTTGTTCACCACCGCCGCCATATGCAGCAAAACAACCGATTCCGCACCAAAGCTGGAGACCAGAGCAAGCTCGTCAATCTCCTCAATCGCGCCGTGCATCACATCATGCGCGCTGTGGTGGCGGAACCGGGCGTTCAACGCCTCGACCTGTTCGGTTAGTTCGCGTCTGTCCCGGCCCAGTTCCGTCTGGATCAGGTCAAGCGGCATTGGCACGCGCCTCGGGGTAGAGGGCAGCCTTGAATGGTGCCATGCCGACCCGGCGGTATGTTTCGAGGAAGGTCTCCTCGGCGCTTTCCCTTTGGTTCAGATAGGTTTCCACGATGCGCTCGACTGCGGGAACGATGTCGTCATATGCAAAGCCCGGACCCGTGCGGTCGCCGATCGCTGCGGTTTCGGTGCCGTCCCCACCCAGAGTGATCTGGTAGTTCTCGACGCCAGCACGATCCAGACCCAGGATGCCGATATGACCTACGTGGTGGTGACCACATGCGTTGATGCAGCCCGAGATCTTGATCTTCAGGTGACCGATATCATGCTCGAGCTTCAGGTCTTCGAAGCGGGTCGCAATTTCCTGCGCGACCGGGATCGAGCGGGCCGTGGCCAGCGCGCAGTAGTCCATGCCCGGGCAAGCGATGATGTCGCTGATCAGGCCGATATTGGCGGTCGCCAACTCATGCTCTTTCAGCTTGGCGTGGATCGCGGGCAGGTCCGACTTGTGCACATGCGGCAGGATCACGTTCTGCTCATGGCTGATACGCAGCTCGTCATAGGCGAACTCTTCGGCCAGATCGGCCATCACGCGCATCTGCTCGGCAGTTGCATCACCCGGCGTCTGGCCGTGCTTCTTGATCGAGATCGTCACGATCGCGTGGTCGGCGTTCTTGTGCGGCGCGATGTTGGTATCGACCCACGAGCGGAAGACGGGATTGTTGGTATAGGCGCTTTCAAACGACGCAACCGAACCCTCGCGGAAGGCAGGCGGCGCGAAATGCCCCTTGATCTCTTCCAGCAGGTTCATGTCGGCACCCTTGAACTGCGGGCGCACCTTGAGGAAGCGCTCGTTGACCTTGGCGCGGATGGTGTCGATACCGTTTTCATGCACGGTGATCTTGATACGGGCCTTGTATTTGTTGTCGCGGCGGCCGATCTGGTTCCAGACCGAAACGGTGGCTTCCAGATAGGCCAGCAGGTCGTCAAAGGCGACGAATTCGGACAGCTCTTTACCGATCATCGGGGTACGGCCCAGACCGCCACCCACGATAACGCGGGCACCCAGAACGCCGTCACGTTCGACCAGTTGTAGGCCGATATCATGCGCCTTGATCACGGCGCGGTCGTTGTCCGAGCCGGTGATGGCGATCTTGAACTTACGCGGCATGAACTGGAATTCCGGGTGGTCGGTCGACCACTGACGCAGCAGTTCGGCATAGGGGCGGGGGTCGGCGATTTCATCAGCGGCGGCACCGGCGAAATGGTCGGCGGTCACGTTGCGGATGGTGTTGCCCGAGGTCTGGATGGCGTGCATACCTACCTCGGCCAGCGCGTCCAGCATATCCGGCACGTCGTTCAGTTTCGGCCAGTTGTACTGGATGTTCTGACGGGTGGTGAAATGGCCATAGCCCTTGTCCCACTTTTCAGCCAGCAGGGCCAGTTGGCGCATCTGTGCGCTGTTCAGCGTGCCATAGGGGATGGCGACCCGCAGCATATAGGCGTGCAGCTGCAGGTACAGGCCGTTCATCAGGCGCAGGGGCTTGAATTCGTCTTCGGTCAGCGACCCGTCAATGCGGCGCTCGACCTGCGCGCGGAACTGCGCGTTACGTTCTGCCAAAAATGCTGTGTCGAACTCGGAGTAGCGATACATGATTAGCTGTCCTTGATTGCAGCCCCGAACCTTGGGGCCTTGAAGGGGAGAGAGAGGGCCAGAGGTCAGGCCCGGGGCTGCGGGGAAGTTTCCTGTTTGCCGTGGGCATAGTTGGACGGACCAGTGCGGCGGAAGTCTTCCCGGAAATGGGTGGGCTCGGGGCCGTTGTCGCTGGCTACGGCATCAGCAAGATAGGCACCAACAATCTTACTGACTTGGCGCTCAGCATCCAGAAGACGAAGCTGGGCATGCGCCTCATCGGTGATAAGCTCGGCGTCCGACAGATTGCGCGACCAACGGTCATCTTCTGTCAGGTAAATCACGTCGCCTTCCAACAGGTCGTTGGCAGTAACCACTTTTGGGGTAAATGCGCGAGCCATCAGGCGTGCTCCTTATTGAATGAAATGTCAGTTGGGACCGGTGTGCGGTTGCCGTTCACGACATCGCAACCCAGACCTGTGGCGTCGGAATGGACGGCATCGTTTTGCGTATGTCTTCGAAAGGGCAGCATCTGATCGCACCGGGTGTTGTTTGACTTGAGTGCTAATATAGGAAATATTCCCGGTTAAGCGCTATATTGCGGATCAAATAAGAACAAATGTTCCGGTATCGAGCGAAGCTGGAACATATGTGTTAATTCGAAGGAAAAAATGGGATGTCAGTTCGAATAGACGAAACAGATCGGAAAATTCTGGCCGAGCTGCAACGTGACGCCAGTCAGTCCCTGGATGAAATAGCGGCACGGGTGGGTAGTTCCAAGACACCTGTTTGGAATCGTATTCGCAAACTCAAGGGCGCAGGAGTCATAGGTCAGCAGACGGTTCTTTTGGATGCCGAAGCTCTGGGGTTCGAGGCAACTTTTTTTGTGCTTATCCGGACGTCCGAGCACGAAGCCGAATGGCAGAGAAAGTTTCTGAAAGCGCTGCGGGATCAACCCGAGGTGCAGGAAGCGCATCGCCTGGCCGGGGATATCGACTATATCCTGAAAGTCCGCGTGAAAAATGCACGCGCGTACGATTCATTCTACCAGACCCTGATCTCGGAAGTGCGTGTGCATAACGTTACCGCTCTGCTGTCGATGGAGGAGATAAAGTCGACGACAATGCTGCCGCTGAACGCGCTGAAGGAAGGGTGACGAAGGTTCTTCATTGCGCATCCTTCGTTAAGTGGCTTCCAAGGGATGCTATGACTGTGGCGTTTCGCAACGATATTTTTTGCCGCCCTCAGGTTCTTACCATCAAGTTTGTCAGTCCGTGGAAATGATAGCTATCCGCATAGACCGGTTCGCTTGCCAGTCTCAAGTTTGGGCACCGGTCGAAGAGAATTGGTAACCCAATACGCATTTCCAACCGGGCGAGGGGAGCTCCAACGCAGAAATGTACGCCTCCGCCAAAGCTTGAATTTGTAACGATTTCACGCCTTGGATTGAACGTGTTTGCATGGGGCCAGATAGAGGGATCACGATTCGCGGCACCAAGCAGCAACGCAACCTGATCACCCCGGGCAAACTTATGGCCGAACAGGTCGATGTCTTCGTAAGCGTAGCGGGTAAACAGGTGAAGTGGCGGATCGAAGCGTATGATCTCTTCGACAGTACGGTCGATTGAGGCTGGTTTCAGAACGTCCAGTGGCGTTCTGGTTTCCAAGAGTGTCTTCACCCCGTTTCCCAACGAATGCACCGTGGCCTCGTGTCCGGCATTCAGGAGCAGAATGCAGGTCGAAATGAGCTCATCCCGCGAGAGTTTTTCACCGTCTTCTTCCGCCGCAATCAGTCGTGTTATCAGGTCATCGCGCGGGTCAGTGCGGCGTTGTTCTATGTACTCGGAAAGAAACACAGTAAAGGCTGCTGAAGCAAGCGCGGCCTCGTCCTCGATCTGACGAGTGCGTCCAGCCTGATACATCGCGACCATTGCATGAGACCATCTTAGCAAATCCGCGGCTTTGGTTTCAGGCACGCCCAACAGACGGCAAATGGTAATGACCGGAACCTGCGTGCAATACGCATCCAGAAGATCGAAAGGCTCGTTCGGAAAAGAGTCGATTAACTCGTGGCACAAGTGTTCAATTGCGGGCGCCAGTGCCGAAATCGCTCGGGACGTGAACGCACGCAGCACCAGCGCACGCAAGCGGGTATGCCGAGGCGGCTCTGCTTCAAGCAGCGAATGGGCCTCGATCGCGAGCCAGGGCGCAAGATGGGCGGGTTCTTCATTCGCCGATTCGGGTGGTCGCTCGGTTCCAAAACGGCGGTCTCGGAAAATGTCCTGTACCGCTTTATTGGAAACCGCAGCGGGCATTCCATAGTCCTTCCAGAACACGAGATCCCCATGTTCGCGGGCAGAATCATAGAACGGGTAGGGATTCTGCACGAATTCAGGTTCGGTGGGGGATTGGATCATCGTCTTCATACGCGGCAGACTTGCCATGAGGCTCGGTGAATGCAAGACCCTATGTCATGCAGAGATTTTGGGTCATTGCTGGTTTTCTGTGCGCGGTTGGATTGTTGTCAGCCGCGGTTTGGACGTCTGGCTATCGTCAGGCGTTGTCACAGCTGAGCGAAAAGGCGCAGGCGGACCTTGAACTGGCCTCGGATCGATTGAGCTCTCAGTTGCAGGTTTATCAGGAACTTGCAGTGTTGATGGCCGGGCATCCGACATTGACCGATTTGAACAATCCCGAACGAAAGAGAGCTGCGCGTATCCTATTGCTGGAAACTGCGGACAAAACCGCGGCCGTCGATGTGTTATTCGCTGCCCCCGGTGGAGAGGTTCTGGCCGCAGCGCATGACGTGGTGGATGGAACTGTGCGCGGGCAACCGGCATTCGAACGCGCAATGCAAGGGGCGCTGGGGAGTTCCCATGGGGTCCTGTCGGGCACCAGTGATCGAATTTACTCTTACGCGGCCCCGGTTTTTGCGCCAGATGGTCGCGTGGATGGTGCGCTGATGGTTATCGCGGATGTCGAAGACATAGAACAAACATGGCGGGGAAGCACCGAGGCGGTGTTCTTCGTGGATCACGCGGGCCTTGTCTTTATATCCAACCGGTCTGATCTTTTGTTCTGGCAACGCGATCCGGGGCAAGTCGGGCTTTCTCCACCCGGCGTTGACCTTGACTTCTCGTCCATGCGGGTGGGCCAGCATGAATTGTGGCGTTTGGGATGGGGCGCGTATCTGCCACGCAATGCATTACATCTGGCCCGCGATTTGCCGGTCATTGGTATGACTGGCGAAGTTCTGATGGATGTAGCTCCTGCGCGCCGTTTGGCCGCTTTGCAGGCCGCTGCCGTTGCCGCGATCTGTCTTGCGTTTGGGGCGTTTTTGTTTCTTGCGACCGAACGACGGAGGACGTTGGCAGACGCCAATGCCGTGCTGGAAAGTCGAGTTTTGCAGCGCACGCGCGCGCTGACTGCCGCAAACACCGCCCTGCGGCGCGAGGTGGCCGAACGGGAAGAGGCGGAAGCCGCGTTGAAACAGGCCCAAGCCGACCTTGTTCAAGCCGGCAAGTTGAGTGCGCTTGGTCAAATGTCTGCTGGGATCAGCCATGAACTGAACCAACCGCTTATGGCGATTCAACAATTTGCCGACAATGGCGCGGCGTTTCTGGCGCATGGCAAGGGTAAAAAGGCCGGTGAAAACCTCGGACGAATTTCGGATATGGCCGCGCGAATGGCACGGATCATCAAGAACCTTCGGGCTTTTGCCCGCAATGAAAGCGAACCCATGGGCAAGGTCGATCTGGTGCAGGTCATCAACACTGCGGTGGAGTTAACTGAGGCGCGCTTGCGTGCTGATAGGGTGACTCTGGATTGGCAACCAATCGACAAACCTATTTTCGCCTGGGGTGGAGAGGTGCGGCTGGTGCAAGTTTTCGTCAACTTGATCAACAATGCGGCTGACGCCATGAGCAATCAGGAAGACCGCCACATAGGCATCGTGATCGACGCAGGTGAGAGGCTGGCGGTTACAGTACACGATATCGGACCGGGGATTGAAGAGCCCGAGAAGCTGTTTGAACCCTTCTATACGACGAAGGCCGTGGGCTCATCAGAGGGAATGGGGCTGGGTCTTTCGATTTCCTACGGGCTTGTTCAAAGCTTTGGTGGAAATATCCGGGGTATCAACGCGGGCAAGGGCGCAATGTTCACCGTCGAACTTGAATATTACCGGGAGGACAAGGTTGCATGATCCGCAAGGTGCTTTTGGTCGATGACGACGCGGCGGTGCGCGAGGCTTTGGCGCAAACATTGGAATTGGCCGAATATGAGCCCGTCACAGCAGGGTCGTTTGTCGCCGCAAAGGATCATATCCGCAGGGATTTTTCCGGAGTCATCGTCTCGGATATTCGAATGCCAGGGCGTGATGGCTTTCACTTGTTGGCCTATGCCCGAGACACTGATCCCGAACTGCCGGTAGTTTTACTCACGGGTGAGGGCGACATACCGATGGCCGTTCAGGCTATGGGGCAAGGCGCCTTCGATTTTCTGGAAAAACCGTGTGCTGCAACCGATTTGTTGGATGTACTCAAACGCGCGTTCGAGGCCCGCTCACAAGTGCTGGAGCACCGCGCACTGAAGCATGAGATAGAGAGGGGGGATCCGGCGGCTCGGATGTTGTTCGGCCGTTCACAGCAAGCAGAAGCCCTCAGAGACCGTGTTCGGGCGGTGGCCCCAACCCGGGCTGAGGTGCTGGTCACTGGACCTGCAGGAAGTGGCATCTCGAAAATTGCTGAGGTGATCCACTTGATGTCGCCGGACCGGCAGGGGCCGTTTGTCAAACGGGCGGCATCCGGTCTGACGCCGGGCGAATTGTTGCAGGGGTGCGAGGATGCAGCGGGCGGGTCCCTGTTTCTGGACGAAGTTTCGGCACTGCCCGACGCCACCCAATACGCAGCACTGGAATTGATGGAAAAAACGGTGGGGACGCGCATAATTGCCGGCACCACTGCCGATCTGGCCGAGCTATCAGAACGCGGTGATTTCAATGCGGATCTCTATTATCGTCTGGATGTCATGCCCGTGCGCATCCCGGCCTTGTCAGAGCGGCCCGAAGATATACCGGTGATCTTTCGCCATTATGTCGCGCAGGCAGCCGAGCAGGCGGGGATCGTCGAGCCAGAGATCACTTCAGACCATCTTGCTTCGCTGATGGCGCAGGACTGGCCGGGAAACGCACGGTCTCTGATGTCTGCGGCCATGCGGTTCGTCCTGGGTATGCCAGAGGAGGTGGCGAAGGCGGCCGATCTGGGATTGAGCGAACAAATGGCACGGGTGGAACGGTCGCTTCTTATCGCGGCGCTCGGCCGGCATAATGGCAAGGCGTCCGAGGCCGCAAAGGCGTTGAAATTGCCGCGAAAGACATTTTACGACAAACTGGCGCGATATCAGATACGCCCAGAAGACTATCGCAGATAGGTCTCTCTGGTTGGCTTTGACTTCATTTCATGCGGAGCACGTCGATGGATTGCTCTCGACGCAAGTGGTCAAGTCCGTGATTCGGTTGACTGATTCGAAACTGTGCGGATTTCCGCACAATCGGCGATTGGGATGTGCGGTTTTTCGCACTTATCAAGTTGGCTACAGACGGTCACTTGAAAAGCATGTTGGTAACATACTGAAAACTATGGATTAAATACGATCTGCTTCAAAAATGAACAAATCGTTGAGAGCTTATCTGCGATTCGTTTGACTGCGCGCAGTGATCGCCGATGAGGCGTTCAGCAGAGATTTCACAGAAGTCTGGGAGGAAAAGACACATGAAGTTCCTGACAACCGCCGCTACCGCGCTTGCCCTTTCTGTCACCGCAACCGCAGGCTTTGCAGCCTGCGACGACGGCGAGATTGTGGTGAAGTTCGCGCATGTGACAAACACCGACAAGCACCCTAAAGGTATCGCCGCTTCGCTGCTCGAGCAGCGCGTCAATGACGAGATGAATGGCGTGATGTGCATAGAGGTCTATCCGAACTCTACGCTCTATAACGATGACAAAGTGCTTGAAGCAATGCTGCAAGGCGACGTGCAACTGGCTGCGCCGTCTCTGTCAAAGTTCGAGAAATTCACCAAGCAATTCCGTCTGTTTGACCTGCCGTTCATGTTCAAGAACATCGACGCTGTGGATGCATTCCAAGCCTCGGCAGATGGTCAGGCGATGAAAGACAGCATGCAGCGCCGTGGCCTGCAGGGGCTGGCATTCTGGCACAATGGAATGAAGCAGATGTCAGCTAATAAGCCGCTGGAAGAGCCGTCGGATGCGGAAGGCCTGAAGTTCCGCGTTCAGTCCTCGGACGTGCTGGTCGCGCAGATGGAAGCCATTGGCGGCAGCCCGCAGAAGATGGCGTTCTCGGAGGTCTATGGCGCGTTGCAGCAGGGCGTTGTGGACGGGCAGGAAAACACCTGGTCGAACATCTACGGCAAAAAGTTCTTTGAGGTTCAAGACGGTATCACCGAAACCAACCATGGCATCATCGACTATCTGGTTGTGACATCCGTGGACTGGCTGGACAGCCTTGACCCTGAAGTGCGTGATCAGTTTCTGACCATTCTGGCCGAAGTGACTGAGACGCGGAACAAAGAAGCCTTCACCGTGAACGAAGCGGCCAAAGCCTCGATCACAGACGCGGGTGGCATCATCCGCGAACTGAACCCGGAACAGCGTCAAGCATGGGTTGATGCGATGAAGCCTGTTTGGGACAAGTTCGCCGGTGACGTGGGTCAGGACAAGATCGACGCCGCTCAGGCCATCAACGCTGGGTTCTAAGCCCGGTACAGGTCGCGCGTCCGGGACTGGGGAGTGATGGACGCGCAGACCAGGCGGGCCGTTTGAGGCCCGCCACCCTTTACTCTCATCATAAAAAATGCGGGGACAGAGATATGTCTGGTGCGAAATCCGGCCAAGGCGGGCTGGTCGACCATATCGAAGAAACCCTGATCGCGTGTCTGCTGGGTCTGATGACAGTCGTCACCTTTGCTAACGTGATCGCGCGGTTTGTGTTTAATTCCAACATCCTGTGGGCGCTTGAGCTGACGGTTTTTACCTTTGGCTGGTTGGTTCTTCTGGGGGCTTCCTACGCCGTCAAGAAGCACGCGCATCTGGGCGTTGATGCAATTCTGAACATGCTGGCCCCGGCGCCGCGCCGGATACTGGCGCTGATTGCCGTCGGGTGCTGTCTGGTGTTCTCGCTTTTGTTGCTCAAGGGGTCGTACGACTATTGGGCGGTCTTTGCTGACCTGCCACCGACTTCCGGCCGCTGGTTCCCAACCGGGTTCGATACCAGCGCGCGCAGTCAGAGCTTCTATGAAGTCGATGATATCCCCATGGTGGCGCCGCTGCGCTTTCTTGAAGGCCTGATCAACTATGGCGAGGGCTACGAAAAGCTACCCAAAGTGGTGCCCTATCTGGTGTTGCCAGTGTCGATGCTGTTGCTGGTGATCCGCTTTGCACAGGTCGCAGTTCAAATCTGGCGCGGCGATACCGACCGTCTTGTCGCCAGCCACGAAGTCGAGGACGAGATCGAAGAAGTCCGGGCTCAGCAAGGAGAGCATGACTGATGGACGTAGTACTTCTCTTCTCGATGGTCATCGGCCTGCTGCTGATTGGTGTACCGATCGCGGTGGCTCTGGGCCTCAGTTCGACCCTGTTCCTACTGATCTATTCCGATAGCTCGCTGGCCTCGGTTGCAGGCACCCTTTTTGAAGCCTTTGAGGGTCATTTTACACTGCTGGCCATTCCGTTCTTCATCCTCGCGTCGTCTTTTATGACGACAGGTGGTGTGGCGCGGCGGATTATCCGGTTCTCGATTGCCTGCGTGGGGCATCTGCCCGGCGGATTGGCAATTGCAGGTGTCTTCGCCTGTATGCTGTTCGCAGCACTGTCAGGTTCGTCCCCGGCAACTGTCGTGGCAATCGGGTCCATTGTTATCGCGGGGATGCGCCAAGTTGGCTACTCCAAAGAGTTTGCCGCCGGTGTGATCTGTAACGCGGGTACATTGGGTATCCTGATCCCGCCGTCCATCGTGATGGTGGTCTACGCCGCGGCGGTCGAGGTTTCTGTCGGTCGCATGTTCCTGGCAGGCGTTATTCCGGGCTTGATGGCAGGCTTGATGCTGATGGTCACGATCTACGTGATGGCCAAGGTCAAGAACCTGCCCAAGGGCGACTGGAAAGGGTGGGGCGAAGTCTTCACTTCGGCGCGCGAGGCGGGATGGGGCCTGTTCCTGATTGTGATTATTCTTGGTGGCATCTACGGGGGCATCTTCACGCCAACTGAAGCCGCCGCCGTAGCCGCCGTTTATGCCTTCCTCATCGCCAGCTTTGTCTACAAGGATATGGGGCCGCTCAGCACAGAAGGGGATTCGCAGAACATCTCTCTGCTGAAGAAACCCTATGCGCTGGTCACGGCATTCATCCACCCTGACACCAAACACACTTTGTTCGAGGCCGGCAAACTGACGGTGACACTGCTGTTCGTGATCGCCAACGCTTTGATCCTCAAGCACGTGTTGACAGATGAGCAAGTTCCGCAACACATCGCCACCGCCATGCTCTCGGCGGGTCTGGGGCCGGTGACCTTCCTGATTGTGGTCAACGTCATCCTGCTGATCGGTGGTCAGTTTATGGAACCTTCGGGATTGCTGGTCATCGTGGCGCCCCTGGTGTTCCCGATTGCCATCGAGTTGGGAATCGACCCGATCCACCTCGGCATCATCATGGTTGTGAACATGGAGATCGGGATGATTACGCCTCCGGTCGGTCTGAACCTCTTCGTCACCTCCGGTGTTGCGGGCATGCCGATGATGAGCGTGGTGCGCGCAGCACTGCCCTTCCTCGCGGTGTTGTTTGTCTTCCTGATCATGGTGACCTACATCCCGTGGATTTCGACCTTCCTGCCGAACACCTTCATGGGGCCGGAGATTATCACCAACTAGGGTTTGTTAACCCGTCAATAGGCCGGGCGGCGCGATCCGCCCGGTTTTTCTGTTTGTTCCTCTTGAAATGGAAGTTTGAGTTCCCAGCTGATGGGGTGAGGACGACCTCTCCATAATGGATAACCATTCGGGACGACCCGAACAGGACATGAGGTCACCCAATGGCATGGATCATGCTATTTTTTGCCGGAATTTTGGAAGTTGTTTGGGCGGGCGCGATGAAGCAGTCCGTCGGCTTTACCCGTTTCTGGCCCACCGCGATCATGGGAGTATCTATGATCGGTTCGTTTGGATTGCTCGCATTGGCAATGCGGGAACTGCCGTTGAGTACCGCCTACACCATCTGGGTCGGTATCGGCGCAGTTGGAGCTTTTGTCGTCGGCGTCACAATGATGGGTGAGACACTAACTGCGACACGAGTCTTGGCGGCGGTTCTGATCACAGCCGGAATTGTTACAATGAAACTGGCATAAAGGGTGTCGCTGTGCGCCAACCTGCCGTTGACGCCCGTTCCGGCATTCGTCAGGTTGTCTTCAAAACACTGATCCGAGGAGGCTTGCCAGCATGTTTAGTGATACCGACGCGCGCTTGCTGCGCGTCGCTTATGTTGAGGCCAAAGAGGGTTTTGACGAAGGTGGGTGCCCGATCGGATCGGTTCTGGCTCGCGGCGGTGAAATTGTCGCGCAGGGGAGAAATCAGCGTGTTCAGCGAGGCGACCCGATCGCACATGGGGAAATGGACGCGCTGCGCAAGGCGGGACGGCAGAAAACCTACCGAGATACCGTGCTTTATACGTCGCTATCGCCTTGCATGATGTGCGCTGGAACGATTGTTCAGTTTGGTATCCCGCGTGTTGTTATCGGCGACACGCAAAACTTTGGCGGTAATGAAGAGTTTCTGCGCCAGCGTGGGGTCGAGGTCATTCTGGCAGAAGACCCCGATTGCATCGCACTGATGAAGCGGTTCATCACGGAAAAGCCCGAACTTTGGGCGGAAGACATTGCAGAGTGATTTACCCGTCACCTAAGTGTTCACGCATTCTCCAACGCGCTGATGATGCCTGCAAAGTCCTGTGCTTTCAGGCTGGCGCCTCCGACCAACGCGCCATCCACGTTCGACACGGCAAATATTTCGGAGGCATTGCTCGGCTTAACTGATCCGCCATAAAGAATCCGGACGGAACGGCCCACGCCTTCGCCAAAGCGGCGCTCCAGCCGCGCGCGAATGAAATCGTGCACTTCCCCGATCTGTTCCAGCGTAGGAACCTTACCGGTTCCGATTGCCCAGATCGGCTCGTAGGCAACGACGAGGTTTTCGCCCGTAGACTGATCCGGGATCGAGCCGGACAATTGGCCGCCAATGATATCGAGCGTGTTTGCTGCTTCGCGCTGTTCCAGGCTTTCGCCGACGCAGATGATCGCCATAAGGCCTGCGTCCATTGCTGTGCGGGCCTTGGCCCGGATGTCATCGTTGTCCTCTCCATGGTCTTCGCGCCGCTCGGAGTGGCCGAGAATCACCGCATTGGCACCCGCGTCCAGCAACATATCGGCGCTCAGATCACCGGTATGGGCACCAGAAGCGTCCGGATGGCAATCCTGACCTCCGACAGCGACGCCCGAGCCGTCTGCAGCTTGGGATGCGCGATGCAGCAAGGTTGCCGGCGGGCAAATCAGAATATCGACAAAAGGATCAGGGTACATCCCGGCAAGTGCCGTGATCTCTGTCAGCGAAGCCCCTAATCCATTCATTTTCCAGTTCCCAGCCGCCAGTTTGCGCCGCATCTGGTATTCCTCTCTGCCTGATGTGTTTGGAACGCGATAACATCGTCCGCGACGCCTGACAATTCCAGCCACAGAGTAGGTCGATATAACGTGGCCAATCGTGTCACCTTGTGACTCGCTAGCACAATAAGACTTGAATGTGTCTGAAACGGCGCCTTAACGCTGAACAGTGAGGGTATCGTCGAATTTGATGGATTCACCGCAGCCACAGGCATCGACTACATTTGGATTGCGGAACTTAAAGCCGGATTCCAGCAAAGACACCTCGTAGTCGATCTCGGTCCCGAACAGGAACATCTGCGCCATGGGTGCGATCATTACACGCGCACCGTCCTGTTCGACCACTTCGTCATTTGAGTCGGCTTCATCGACATAGTCCATCGTGTATTCCATGCCGGCGCATCCACCCTTCTTGACGCCAATGCGCAGCCCGGCGTGGCCGCCTGAGGTCATCAGGCGCAAGATCTGCTCTGCAGCCTTCGGCGTCATGGTTACGGCTTGTTTGCCGGGGATACCAAACATGGTGTGCTCCGTTCTCGCGTGTTGCTTCTAATCTAAGGGTCAGAAGCCCCAGGCTCAAGGGATTGCGGTCATTGCTTTTTCGACAATCGCCTTGGGTGACCGAACTCAGCAAGAGGTTCTGGCTTGTCTTAGGTCCGGTGATGCCCTTAGCGTGTGGGGTATGTCCGTTAGGCGACGGTAAGGTATTTCAAGAAAGGCGGTTTTATATGGCTATGCAATCCCTCAGCGGAACCACCCGGCGTATGGTGTTGGGTCTGACCTGTTTTTGCCTCGGGGCGCTTGCCCATTCCGCATCGGCGGAGACCAAGCGGCATCCGGTCAATTGCGCGACGGCCGAAGGCGATCTGCGCGCAATTGCCGCCGAAAAGAAACACGCCGAGACGCAACAGGCCGAAAGCGTCATCGCAATCCTGCCTGCGGGCGCGCTGCTGGGTCTTGCAACAGGGACGGAAAACAAGCGTTTGGAGATGCTGTCCGGGGATTACATCAAACAGCTTGATGACCGCGCCGCCGAAATTAAATCGACGTGTGGTGCAAAGTAGGTAGCTGATTTTAAAGAAAAAGGACCGCTCTCGGGCAAGAGCGGTCCGAAATTCGGGCCAGAGTTTGGGGGCGGCAAACAGGTCTTCAGCCCAATTGCCCAACACTAAGCTTGAGGTGCTCTAAGGATGCTCGGCGTTGGTAACCAATTTGTCCCGCATCAATGTGACGAATACCTAAAGAAATGATGACAGGTTCACTACTGTTTGATGACAGTCGTTTGGAATCTGTAAGTGAATCCCTGGTCACATAAATCCGAGTTCCAGTCGGGCTTCATCTGACATCATTTCCATGCCCCAGGGGGGCTCCCATGTCAGTTCGACGTCCACTTCCTTGACACCTGCGACCGGTTCGATCGCTTCGACGATCCAACCTGGCATGTCACCCGCCACCGGGCAGCCCGGGGCGGTCAGGGTCATGATGATCTTGACGGCGTTTTCGCTGTCGATGTCGACTGTGTAGATCAGACCGAGATCATAGATATTTACTGGAATCTCAGGGTCAAAAACTGTCCGGCAGGCTTCCACCACGGGTTCGTAGAGGGGGTGCTCGATGGTTGAAGGCGCAATCAGAGGGCTGCCTTCAAACTGTTCGCTGGGGTGGGTCATTGATGCCTCGGTCTGTTACCTGAGAATTTATATAGGGAAAGTGCAGGGCAGCGTCCAGAGGTGCGGTGGCGCCCAGTCGGGGCGCCAGAGCAGATTATTCGTTAATGTCGTGATTAAAGGTTTTTACCTGACCATGGGGAAGAGCAAAAATCCGTCGCAGTACCAGCCAGGCTATCAAGGACAGGACTGCAAAGATCAGTAACAGGACCGGAAGGCTTGGGCTGAGGCCGGGGATTAACAGCAGGATCCCCGTAATTGCGCTCCCGATTGCAAAGCCTAGAAAGATAAAGCCGGGCAGGGCGACCTCGGCTATGGCCAGGATCAAGGCCGCGGCCAGCCAGATCCACCAAGTTAACCAGAACGGATCAGCCATTATTACCTTCCTTTCAGCATGTTGAAGGCGTTTCCAAAGGCCTCAAGCGCGTTTGCGGGAACAACGATGGTCTGCGAACCCGAGCCGGTGCCAAGCGAGTTCAGTGCTTCGACCTGTTTCAAAGCGACCTGATACTGCGCTGCCTCAATCCCGTTATCTTGAATGGCCTTGGCAACAACACCGGTCGCATAGGCTTCGGCTTCGGCCTGAATACGGCGGGCTTTTGCGGTTTGTTCTGCCGCGTAAAGCTCGGCATCGGCCTGTAGTTCGACCGCCCGCTTCTGACCCTCAGCCTCGGTCACCTGCGCCCGGCGTGCACGCTCAGCATTCAGCTGCTGCAACATTGCATCACGAGTGGCCTGATCCAGGTTTACATCCAGTATCTCGGCGCGGGTCACTTCGATCCCCCAGTCATCCACGGCGGTTTCGACGCTTTCCTGAATGCGATCAATCAGTTGCGCACGGTTGGACTGGACTTCATCCAGGTCCATCTTGCCGATTTCCGCACGCACGATACCTGCAACTGTTGTTGCAATCGCACCGTCCACGTCGCGGATACGATACACTGTCTTTTCCGGTTCCAGAATGCGGTAAAATACCGAGGTGTCGATTTGAACCAGCACGTTATCCTTGGTGATTGCGTCTTGTGTCGCATTTGGCAGCTGGCGTTCGAGAATGGATATCTTGTGACGTGCAACATCCAGAAAAGGAACAATAAAATTGATGCCCGGTCCAAGCACTGAGTGCAGGCGACCGAACCGTTCGACAACATATTTTTCGGATTGCGGAACGATCTTGATGCCCTTCAGTATGACGAGCACGATAAAGGCGGCTGCCAGAAGATAAATGATGTTCGACGTGAGCAGCCCGATAATCTGGTCTTCGGTCATTTCTGTCCTCTTTTATTGTGTACTATGGTATACATGTGGGAATTGAGTCGCCCGTTTTCAACTCTGGTATGGATTGAGCGGGGCGGGATGCAAATCATTGAAAACGAGGTTGGGGTGCGGAATTTTTGCCCTGTGGCTGCTTTGCATCCCGGAGTGATTGCGCTATCGGGGGCAAATGAAGCTGATAATAGACACTGACCCCGGCATCGACGACGCGATGGCGATTGCCTATGCCGCGGCCGCACCCGATATTGACCTTATCGGTCTGACGACCGTTTTTGGAAACACCCATGTCCAACAATCCAGTCGAAATGCCCGCTATTTACTGCACAAACTAGGACTTTCTATTCCTGTAGCCGAAGGCGCACCGTTTCCGCGCGGTACCAATCGCCACACACCGTCCGAGCACGTGCACGGGCCTGAAGGGTTTGGCGACCTGACCGAAATCCCACAGATCGGTGAAAACCATTCCTTGTCAGCTGCAGAGTTCCTTGTCGAAATGGCAAAGGTGCATCGTGGCGAACTGGTAGTCTGTGCGGTCGGACCCTTGACCAATATTGCGGATGCTATGCGTCTAGACCCGGACTTTGCCGGAAACCTGAATAAGCTGGTGATCATGGGCGGGGCCGTTTTCTGCCCTGGCAATATCACCGAACATGCCGAGGCGAACATCTATCACGATGTCCGCGCGGCGGATGAGGTCTTTGCAACGCCG
Organism: Ruegeria sp. HKCCD6426; assembly: GCF_057221115.1. NCBI lineage: Bacteria > Pseudomonadati > Pseudomonadota > Alphaproteobacteria > Rhodobacterales > Roseobacteraceae > Ruegeria > Ruegeria sp. HKCCD6426. The sequence goes on from NZ_JBWVBF010000003.1 coordinate 379,228, forward strand.
CCTCAGACCGTTCTGGTTGGCTTGGATGTCACTTTGAAAACCCTGTACGAGCCTGCGGATTTCGAGGATCTGGCCGAACGCTCGGCGGACATGGGCGCGTTTCTGCGAGATATTTCAGCTTTCTACCTGAAGTTCTACAAGGATGTTGGTGGGTTGGAAGGGTGCGGGCTTCATGACTCCACTGCCGTTATCGCCTGTACTCATGCACCGATGTTCGACATGGTGGAAACCGGTCTGCGTGTAACGGCAGATGGCCCCGAGCTGGGGGCGACCCGCGCTGATCCGACCCGCGCGCCGATTTTTGTCTGTCGGGATGTCGACGGTGCAGAGGTTGTTCGGCTGTTTACTGAACGGGTTTCTACCTTGCCCTGACGGGTTGCAATGCGGTGGCAGATCGGGCAAATCCAGCCCGGTTCCGCGACCCCGAGGCATCAAGATGACCGACCGTTTCTCCTTTAACCTCAAAGCCACCGACGGCAAGGCCCGCACCGGCGTGATCAACACCCCGCGAGGCGAGGTGCGTACCCCGGCCTTCATGCCTGTCGGCACGGCGGCCACGGTCAAAGCGATGATGCCCGAGAGCGTGCGCGCGACCGGCGCGGACATCCTGTTGGGCAATACCTACCACCTGATGCTGCGCCCTACGGCCGAGCGGATCGACAAGTTGGGTGGGTTGCACAAGTTTATGAATTGGGAACGTCCAATTCTGACCGACTCGGGTGGGTTTCAGGTCATGTCGCTCGCCGGCTTGCGCAAACTGACCGAAAAGGGCGTGACGTTCAAATCTCATATTGACGGGTCGAAGCACGAGCTGACGCCAGAGCGGTCGATGGAGATTCAACGTTTGTTGGGCTCGGATATCGTCATGTGTTTTGACGAATGCCCGGCGCTGCCGGCGGATCGCAACCGCATTGCCGATTCCATGCGCCTATCGATGCGTTGGGCTGATAGATCGCGCGAGGCGTTTGGTGACCGGCCGGGTCATGCACTGTTTGGCATCATGCAAGGAGGATTGGAGCAGGACTTGCGCGAAGAAAGCGCAGAAGCCCTGAAAAACGTAGGCTTCGAGGGCTATGCTGTCGGTGGGCTGGCGGTAGGCGAAGGGCAGGAGGCGATGTTCTCCTGTCTCGACTATGCCCCGGACTTTCTGCCTGTGGACAAGCCGCGCTATCTGATGGGCGTCGGTAAACCCGACGACATCGTCGGTGCTGTCGCGCGTGGGATCGACATGATGGATTGCGTGCTGCCGTCGCGCTCGGGACGGACAGGTCAAGTTTTCACTCGGTTCGGCGTGGTGAACATCAAGAACGCCCGTCATGCCGATGACCCGCGCCCGCTGGACGAGGCCTGCTCATGCCCGGCCTGTTCAAACTACTCTCGCGCCTATTTGCATCACGTGTTTCGCGCCAATGAGATGATCTCAGGCATGTTGTTGACCTGGCACAACTTGCACTATTTTCAGGAAATCATGCAGGGCATGCGCGATGCGATCACTGCGGGTACATTTGATGCATGGCAGGCAGAGTTCCACGCTCTGCGGGAACAAGGCGATATCGAACCACTGTAGAATGTGGCGGTAGCGGTGACAAACCGTGCAAAATTTGCTATTCTGCAAACAGTCTATTTCAGCAAATTTCTTTGTTTGTTCAGGAGGATTCTATGCCTCGTTTTTCTGCTTTCTTCGTTATTTTCGCCTTTATCGCTTCGGTTGCGCATGCAGATGTGTGGACGTTTGAGACGCCGTCCGAGAATATTCAGTGTGTCGTTGGGGAAGAATCCGGTGTCTCTGACCTTTCCTGCACAATAATCGAACGCTCAGGCTCACCAGCTTTGCCGCGTCCCTCAGATTGCCTTTCGAATTGGGGCCATGACTTTTTCATGACGAATACCGGTGCGGTTAGAATGTTATGCCAACCCCTCAGCTATAATCGCGATGGCTTTGACCGGGCTGAATATGGCGTAACTGGTCGGTTTGGCGGGTTTGTATGCCATTCGTCAGAAAAAGGTCTGGAGTGCGAAAACGAAGTCGGTCACGGTTTCTTTCTTTCCCGGGCCGTTCAGAAGGTATTTTGACCGTATTCGGCGTTATCTGGTCAGTCTTAGTGATGTGAGACCGCAAAATCGGTGGATATGTCTGTTCGATGTCTTGCAGTCGCCAAATCATCGGGCCATGCTGCATCACGACACACGGCGATAAGGTTGAAATGGGGTAACAGGTGCCCCACCTTAATCGTCCAAGACAGGAGACGACCAAGGGTTGCCTGTATCAGGGACCGATGTCGTCTTGCCAATGATAAGGATAGAGCATGCAAGAGCCTCTGAATTCCTCATACCCCGTCCTGCCGCTGCGCGATATCGTGGTATTCCCACATATGATCGTGCCGCTGTTCGTGGGCCGAGACAAATCGGTCCGCGCGCTGGAAGAGGTGATGCAGGACGACAAGCAAATTCTGTTGTCCAGCCAGATCGACCCCAGTGTCGATGACCCAGAAATCGACGGTATCTACCGGACGGGTGTTCTGGCCAATGTGCTGCAGCTGCTTAAACTACCTGATGGCACCGTCAAAGTGTTGGTTGAAGGGCAGGCGCGCGTTGAGATCACGGAATTCCTTGAAAACGAAGATTTTTTTGAAGCCCGCGCGGAATACCTGACTGAAATCCCCGGCGACGTCACCACCACCGAGGCGCTTTTGCGTACTGTTGCGGACGAGTTCGAACGTTATGCCAAAGTGCGTAAGAACATCCCCGAAGAGGCGCTGGCCGCCGTCGGCGAAACCGCCGAGCCTGCAAAGCTGGCCGATCTGGTCTCGGGTCATCTGGGGATCGAAGTTGAGCAAAAGCAGGAACTGCTTGAAACCCTGAGCGTCAGCGAGCGGCTTGAGAAGGTTTATGGCCTGATGCAGGGCGAAATGTCCGTGCTGCAGGTAGAGAAAAAGATCAAGACCCGCGTCAAAACCCAGATGGAGAAGACCCAGCGCGAATACTATCTGAATGAGCAGATGAAGGCCATTCAGAAGGAGCTGGGCGACGGAGAGGACGGCTCGAACGAAGTTGCTGAGCTGGAAGCCAAGATCGCTGAGACCAAGCTGTCGAAAGAAGCGCGTGAAAAGGCCGAGGGTGAGCTGAAAAAGCTCAAGAACATGTCGCCCATGTCTGCCGAAGCAACCGTTGTACGCAACTATCTGGACTGGATTCTTGCACTACCGTGGGGCACCAAGTCTCGCGTCAAAAAGGATCTTAGCCGCGCGCAAGCCATTCTGGATGATGACCACTATGGGCTTGAGAAGGTCAAGGAACGGATTGTCGAATATTTGGCGGTTCAACAGCGTTCGAAGAAGCTGAAGGGCCCGATCATGTGCCTCGTTGGCCCGCCGGGTGTCGGTAAGACCTCGCTGGGTAAATCTGTTGCCAGAGCAACGGGGCGCGAGTTCATCCGCATCTCGTTGGGTGGTGTGCGCGACGAGTCCGAGATTCGCGGTCACCGCCGAACCTATATCGGTTCGATGCCCGGTAAGATCATCCAGGCGCTGAAAAAGGCGAAAACCACAAACCCGCTCATCCTGCTCGACGAGATCGACAAGATGGGGCAGGACTTCCGTGGCGACCCGGCTTCGGCCATGCTCGAGGTGTTGGATCCCGAACAGAACAATACGTTCATGGACCACTATCTTGAGGTGGAATATGACTTGTCGAACGTGATGTTCCTGACCACATCCAACAGCTACAACATGCCCGGGCCTTTGCTGGATCGGATGGAGATCATTCCGCTGGCAGGTTACACCGAGGACGAAAAAAGCGAGATTGCCAAGCAGCACCTGATCGACAAGCAGATCAAGAACCATGGCCTGAAGGGCAAGGAGTTTGAGCTGACCGATGAGGCGCTGCAAGCGATCATCCGCACCTATACGCGGGAGGCGGGTGTCCGGAACCTTGAGCGCGAAATCGCCAAGGTGGCGCGGAAATCGCTGACAAAGATCATCAAGAAAGAAGCCGAGGCCGTTAAGGTGACGCCGGAAAATCTTGATGAGTTTCTTGGTGTGCCCAAGTTCCGTTATGGCCTTGCCGAACAGGACGATCAGGTTGGTGTTGTCACTGGCTTGGCGTGGACCTCGGTCGGTGGTGACCTGTTGCATATCGAAGCCCTAAAACTACCGGGCAAAGGTCGGATGAAGACCACCGGTAAACTGGGCGATGTGATGAAAGAATCCATCGACGCGGCATCGTCGTATGTGCGGTCCATTTCTCCCCAGATCGGTGTGAAGCCACCGCAGTTCGACAAATTGGATATCCACGTGCACGTCCCAGATGGGGCCACGCCCAAGGACGGTCCTTCGGCCGGACTGGCCATGGTTACATCGATTGTGTCTGTGCTGACCGGTATCCCGGTACGCAAGGACATTGCCATGACTGGCGAGGTGTCCTTGCGCGGGAATGCGATGCCGATTGGCGGGCTCAAAGAGAAACTGCTGGCTGCATTGCGCGGCGGGATCAAGACCGTTCTTATTCCCGAAGAGAACGAAAAGGATCTGGCAGATATTCCGGACAACGTCAAAGAGGGGCTGACGATCATCCCCGTCAAGCACGTGTCGGAAGTTCTCAAGCAGGCTTTGGTGAGCAAGCCAGAATCGATTGAGTGGGATGAAGCCGCTGAAGAGGCGGCCGCAGCGGCAGCCAAGTCCAGTGATGGTGCGAGTCAGTCCGCCACGGCGCACTGAAACTGACTGAAGATGACAAGAAAAGGCGAGGTTTACACCTCGCCTTTTTTATTTGATTACAGACCTATAACGGGCTTTTTGGGATCCAAAACCTCTTCTTCAGCGATGTATTCGCGAAACTTTTTTGCGGGTAAGGCTGACCGAATAGCCAGCGCAAAGATGACTGCGGAAAACAGGACGCATAGAACTATGTCCCATCCAAACGGGATTTGCTTCAACGCACCCTCGCCAAATTGGCCCAGATACGAGATCAGGCCGATGCCGCTGAAGTAGGGGACGAGCCACAATGCTTCGGTCACATCCATTGCGTCGAGGCGATTGTGGAACCGGATCAGCAGCAACACCATCCCAACAACGATGGCGATGCCAAGCCGCCAGACGGTGTCCCATCCGCTCCAGTACACGATCAGAGTTGCGATGGCGAAAGCGGATAGTCCGACAAGTTTGACCGCAGGAATGCGGATCGAGCGGGGGCGATCTGGCAAGAGGTCGCGCAGGCAGACCACGGCGACTGGCCCTACCGCAAAGGACAGCACAATTGCCGCGCCGTTCAGCGCGATGACGGTCGTAAATGGGACGGTGAGCAGGAACAGGATGCCGATCAAAAAGTTCAGTGCCAGCGCCCAAAGCGGAACACCGAACGAGGATAACATCTGCAACCTCCGCGGCAGAAATCCGTTTTGTGACAGAGCCAGCGCGATCCGTGCGTTCGATCCCGTCGCGACCAGCCCATTACCGAATGGCCCGATAACCGAACCGATGTTCAGCAAGCTGAGAAACCACAGAATCCCAACAGACATGATAACACCGTCCAGCGGTCCCTGACCGCCAAAGCTCAGGCTTGCCCAGCCATTACTGATCATCTTTGGATCAAGGGAGCCGATAAAAGCCACCTGAAGACCCAGATAGATGGCGGCGCACAGGACGATGGACAATACCAGAGCGGCCGGGATGGCAAATTTCGGGTTCCGCACTTCTCCGGCCATGTCGACCACGTGGCGAAACCCGATGAAGGAAAAGATGATGCCTCCGGTCGAAACTGCGGCCATGATGCCTTGCAGCCCATAGGGGGCAAACCCGTTGGGCTGAGTGAAATTCTGTACCTCGAAGCGGCTTGCAATCAACACGGCGGACAGGAGGACGGGTATGGCAATCTTGGCCCAGGTCAGCACCGCGTTCACCTGAGCGAAGAACTTGACGCCCAGTGCGTTGACCGCAACGAACACCAGCATAAAGAACAGCGCAACTGCAATTCCCGCTCCGGTTAGGTCGCCTGTATCTGCCGCATGCAGCCAGGGTGCGTAAGGGGCGAGGTACTTCAGCATGGCTTCGACCTCGATCGGCGCGGTGGTGTTGTATCCGATCCATGCTGTCCAGCCCATCGCCATGGCAACGATGTTGCCGTGCGAGAATTGGGGCACGCGTGCAATCCCGCCCGGGATCGGCAGCATGGCCGAGATTTCTGCAAAGGTGATCGCCAGAGTGAACATCGCGACGGCGCCAATGATCCACGACAGAATCGCAGCGGGTCCGGCATGTTGCACCGCCAGCAATGGCCCAAACAGCCATCCTGACCCGATGATGCCACCGACCGAGATGAACGTCAGGCCGATCAGGCCGATATCCCGTTTCAGCTTTGCCATGCCCCGATCCTGCTGCTTTGCGCCGTGGGGGACACGGCCAATCGCCACAGGATAGTCAGCGCGTCAGATGCGTGACAAGCCCACCAAATTACTGAGAAGGATCGGCGACAGGGATTTTTGAGGATGAGTGGGCTTAATATCCATGCCTAGATCAATCTCGAAATTGCTCAAGGTAAACTGAGGCTCAACAAAGTGGTGCAGGGGTATCTATTTGTGCGAATATGTAAACAAATGCAGAATTTTGTGGCCATATGTTCGAACCGGGTATCAACTTGAGTAATGAGGTTTGCCATGCTGCTGTAATGTAGGCGGTGCGTGTTGTGAGTGTGAGTGAAGATTTGGGGTTAAAGGTTATGGGTGGCGCAAAGTGATTTCTCGATTTCGAACTGATTTTCAAAGCCCAGATACTTTCACTTGAATGTCCATTGTAAGGAAACGTTTAGCTTTCATGTCATGTACATAAACCCACTTTTCATATTACGTTTCAACGAACACACTGTCGGTCGAGGTTTCTTTACGACTGTGAAGATCAGATGGAGGCCTGTCCCGCGTGGTAGGTGCTGGCGATACTGTGGTGCAGCAAAATGAATAGTTATGCGGTTTCAACCTTAGACTACGGGAGGTCCTGACATGTCCGACCACACATCAAATGTGTCTGTTGAAATGGGATCCGAACGCAATTTCGGCGTCGTTTTTGGAGTTGTGTTTGCCATTATCGCTTTGTGGCCGTTGACCGGTGGCGAAGGAATTCGGATTTGGGCCCTGGTTATTGCTGCTGTCTTTCTGGCTTTGTCATTTGTTGCGCCAAGGGTTTTGAAGTGGCCCAACAGAATGTGGTTCAAATTTGGCTTGTTGCTTGGGGCCATCGTGGCACCGATTGTAATGGCGCTCGTTTTTCTGACGACTTTCGTAACCATTGGCGGCTTAATGAGGCTTTTTGGCAAAGATCTTCTTGGCCAGAAGCTGGATAGGGATGCACAATCCTACTGGATCAAGCGCACGGACCCTCCGAGCAGTATGAAAAACCAATTCTAAATTGGGAGAAATCTAACATGTCTTTTGTATCTGAACTTTGGGCTTTTTTGAGAGTTCGCAAAAAGTTTTGGCTTTTTCCGGTGATACTGGTGCTGGCCCTGTTTGGTGCATTGATTGTCCTGAGCCAGGGATCTGCAGTCGCGCCCTTCATTTACACGCTGTTTTAATCACATGACTTATATACTTGGCGTTTCCGCGCTGTACCACGACAGCGCGGCTGCTCTGATCAACGATGGTGAAATCATCGCTGCAGCGCAGGAAGAGCGTTTCAGCAGGAAAAAACACGACGCACGATTCCCTCAGAATGCTGTGCGCTATGTGTTGTCCGAGGCGGGCATCACTCTGGCCGATGTCGAAACCGTTGTTTTTTATGACAAACCGTTTCTCAAATTTGAACGTCTGCTTGAAACCTATCTTGCGACGGCGCCAAAGGGATTCAACTCATTTCGCAAGGCGATGCCTGTCTGGCTGCGCGAAAAACTGTTTCTAAAGGATCTTTTGGTTCGCGAGCTTCGCCAGTTCGAAAAGGGATTTACCGGTGAGCGGCTAATGTTCTCTGAACACCACTTCAGCCACGCGGCCAGTGCGTTTTATCCTTCGCCATTCGATCAGGCCGTGGTCCTGACCTTAGACGGCGTTGGAGAGTGGGCGACGACCACAGTTGCAATGGGGAATGGCAATGACCTGAAGATCGACAAAGAGATTCACTTTCCGCACTCGCTGGGTCTGCTTTACTCTGCCTTCACATACTATACTGGCTTCAAGGTGAATTCCGGCGAGTACAAGGTAATGGGTCTCGCGCCATATGGTGAGCCCAAGTACAAAGATACCATCCTTGATAACCTGATTGATGTGAAAGAGGATGGTTCTTACAAGCTCAATCAATCCTACTTCAATTACACGCACGGCCTGACCATGACAAATCAGGCGTTTTCTGACCTTTTCGGCCAGCCTGTCCGTGAGCCCGAAACCGACGACCTGACGCAGTTTCACATGGATATTGCCGCGTCAGTGCAGGCCGCGACGGAGGAGGTTGTCCTGCGTATGACCCGAGCGTTGGCCAAGGAATATGATTGCCCGAACTTGTGTATGGCCGGTGGTGTTGCGCTCAATTGCGTGGCCAATGGCAAAATTCTGCGTGATGGTGCCTTTAAGGATATCTGGATTCAGCCCGCCGCCGGAGACGCGGGCGGCGCATTGGGTGCGGCACTGGGTGCTTGGCACGACGAGATGAAAATGCCCCGCACCGTGCCTAGTGGTGATGCGATGCACGGAGCTTATTTGGGGCCGTCTTTTGACGATCAGGAAATCACTGAACAGCTTGAGCAAGCCGGCGCCCGATTTGAGATTCTTCCCGAAAAAGAAATTATCGCCAGAACTTCTGAAGCCTTGTCACAGGAAAAGGCGGTCGGATGGTTTCAGGGACGTATGGAATTTGGTCCCCGAGCATTGGGTGGACGTTCGATCCTTGGTGATCCGCGCTCACCCACAATGCAGAAAGTATTGAATTTAAAAGTGAAATACAGGGAGAGCTTCCGACCTTTCGCACCTTCCGTATTGCGGGAGCACGTGAACGACTGGTTCGAGCTTGATTATGATAGCCCCTATATGTTGCTTGTCGCTGATGTGAAAGAAGACATTCGCCAGCAAATGTCAGACGAGGAAAGTCGCCTTTTCGGTATCGAGAAGCTGAATGTGAAACGCTCTGATATTCCGGCGATTACGCACGTGGATTATTCAGCTCGCGTTCAAACTGTGCATAAGGAAACTAACCCCAGATACCATGCGTTGATTGGTGCATTCGCGGAACGAACGGGCTGCCCGGTGGTCGTGAATACGTCATTCAATGTACGAGGTGAGCCGATCGTTTGTACCCCCGAGGACGCGTTCCGTTGTTTCATGGGGACGGGGATCGAAGTTCTGGTCGTTGGCAACGCCTTTCTCCGCAAGGAAAACCAGGACCCCAGCCTTGCCGAAAACTACGAGGAAAAATACGAACTGGATTGATCGTGGATGCATCGATCAATCCAATGCAACGTCGCCTTGTTCAAAAAAGCTGTTAATTGCATCTGCAACCAAGGCGTAACCGGTCTTGGATAAGTGAATTCCGGCATTTGCATAGGCCTCCCGGCCAAGGCTGTTTAACTCGTTCGTAAAATCCAGGTAGGGGATGCCATTTTCCCCGGCTATCTGGGCAACCAAACTTGCAAACTCGGGTGATCTTAAATCTGGATCCCAGAACTGGCTGTTCGGAATGTAAACTATGAGCGGTGTACAACCCGTGTCCATGCAATGACCTTTGAGAGTTTTGACCGCTAGGTTTACGGACTCGGTCGAACCCCTTTGTGCGTCAAAATACGAAGCCATCAAGGCCCGCACCGCCGGGAAATTGTAGTGGGATAGCAGTTTTTCCGCGCGCCGGAGGTTGCGAGCCACAAACCCGGTTTCTCTTGGTTTAGCTGCTTTCGACTCGGCAAGAACGCCAGCGCGGGCTAACGTGTAGAATTCTTGATGTGCGGGCGCTGGCGCAATGGATTCAGAACCGTCAAAAAAACCGGACGTATCGGCCTGAGGGCCGAAAAAGATTTCGTGGTAAACTTGCGAGGTCTTAATGGGCTTGTTGTCGTTCGCGTAGAAGATCATGACAACGTTGTCCGCATCTATTTTCGGACCGAAAGTCTTAAGCATTGCCGCATAGTGAACAGCTGTCGCGCCTGGAAATGACAGGTTCCGAATGGTGTATCGATCGGCAAGTAGCCCGGCAATTGTGTGTCGCTCCTGCTGGCAAACACCGAAGGCGAATGAATCCCCAATCAGAACAAGCTCACTGTTTTTGGTGTCCCAATTAGAATCCTGGTTGCGAAAGCCGAAACGATCAGTTGTGAGCATTAGCGGCTCGTGCCCTTCATTACAGACAAAGAGCTTCGCGTTCGCCTCCAGGCCGAGCGGTGCATATCCTAGGTCGCGGCCCAGGTCGCTCAGGTCGCGGGTTTTCTCGATCAGAAGCGGCAATAGAATTCGGTACTTGTACCCGGCCTTTTCGGCGTCGGCGATCAGCTCCCGATCCTGTGTCTGGTATCGTTCGTTCATGATCCGTCGGCCTTCGCCCCCGACAGCATCAACCTGCGCATTGATCGCCCGCATCAAAAGGAAGTCTCCAACCATCGCAACGAGGTAGAGGGGAAAGACTACCACCAACGCGAAAACGATGTTCTTTTTTGCAGCGCATGAAACTTCCATCTCAGTTTGTATAACGGTCGGCTGTGGGCCCGACCAGCGGCGATGTATCATCGGGTATAAGAGGCACTTTTCCGGCCTAACGAAAGGTGAATAATCGCAAGTCTTATCGGCAATTGTTGACGTTTTGCGCACATTGAAACGTCAATCTTTGCTGTTTGTCGCTCTATCTGCTCAAGTGTTCGGGCGAAATTAGCGTGTTCTTCGAGATTACAATTTTGACCTTTCCGCCTAGTATCACTGTCGGCTACGTTTAACCGCATATGTCTGACTTGCTTCATTTGAACGATAACTGACAAGGAAGCGACCCGTTTGAATCCATGAAGATCTTTTCCATCAATCCTGGGCATGACGGCTCGATTGCGGGTGTAAATGCACGCGAGCAGAGCCTTTTGTTTTCCTACGAAGCAGAAAAAGACAGCTTTCCGCGCAATGCACCAGTTAACCCGGATACGCTGATCAATGCGGCCTTGTGGTTCGACCAGCTGCCCGACGTTTTGGCGCTCAGCGGCTGGTCTGCAACAGGGGTAGACCATTCTTCACGTTCTGGTGCCGGGTATTTCGGAGTTGGAGACTCCTCGGAGATCGTCGGAAAGAAGAGGTTTTTTGGTAAGTCTCTGGATTTCTACTCGTCCACACATGAGCGGTCACATATCTGGTCGGCTTATGCAATGTCTCCCTTCGAGCAAGGCGAGCCCTGCTATGCGCTGGTTTGGGAAGGCGCGTTGGGAGATTTTTACGAAATCGACGGTGATTTGAAAATTCACCATCTGGGTCGGGTAATGACCAGCCCCGGTCAGAAGTTTTCGTTTCTCTATGCGCTTGCTGATCCTGAATTTCCGCACTTGAACGGCGCACGCAGAAAAAGCAGCGCAGGCAAATTGATGGCGGCCAGTGCGCTTGGAAAAATCAACGAAACCGACGCTGAGGCGCAGGAACTGATAAGTGCTTTGTTGGGCAGTAACGCTGCGGAAAATCCTTTGGCCAAGGATGATTTCCGATCTTCACCTTTTCACAACATTGGCGTCGGCACACCAAGGTTTCAGGATTTAGCGGCAAAATTCTCGGAGGCCGTGTTTTCGGCATTCTATGAATTCGCCAGAACGAAACTGACCAAGGGATTTCCGTTGCTTATTTCTGGCGGATGCGGGCTGAATTGCGATTGGAACACCCGATGGCGCGACTGTGGGCTTTTCCGCGAAGTGTTTGTTCCACCCTGCACAAACGATTCTGGAAGCGCCATTGGAACAGCCGTGGATGCGATGCGCCATTTTACGGGGCGTGCCAAATTGGATTGGACTGTCTATGCGGGGCCACCATTCTGCGACGATCAGTCCGACATGGAAGATGTTATCGTTAGCGAACTGAATTTACAGGAGGTCGCATCCGCGCTGAACGATGGAATGATAATTGGTTGGGCCCTTGGGAATTGCGAACTGGGTCCGCGTGCGCTTGGAAACCGATCGATACTTGCCGCTCCGTTCAACACAAAAACGCGCGACAGGCTGAATAGAATGAAAGGCCGCGCCCTTGATGCTCCAATTGCGCCGGTCTGCCTTGAAGAAGACGTGTCGAAGCATTTTGAGTGGTCTGGGCCATCGCCCTACATGCTCCATTTTTCGAAAGTAATAGACCCCAAGCTAAAAGCTGTCACGCATATGGACGGATCGGCGCGTTTGCAGACGGTCCGGCAAGACCAGAACTCGATGTTATACAATTTGCTCAAGGAGTTCAGGGCGATTTCCGGAGTAGGGGTTCTGTGCAACACATCTTTGAACTTTCAGGGGGCTGGGTTCATTAACAATACCAGTGATCTCTATCACTACGCGCGTTCCGCTGGCCTTGATGGAGTTGTCGCCGGCCTGTCCCTTTACCGGTTTCACTAAACCGAATTCCCTAAGTGAGCTTGCTGCAATGGCAGGGAGGCTGGGGGCGGGCAGCCTTGTGTTGTCAGCAAAGAAAACACACATCAAACATAACTGAGATGACCTGAATAAGATACAGAGCGGGTATGTTCCCACAAGTTCTGAGAACACTTCGTAAGGGTCTGCTGTCTATTGAGGAAATGGTGGGTGATAAGAGATTTGAACTCCTGACATCTTCGATGTGAACGAAGCGCTCTACCACTGAGCTAATCACCCGTATGATCGCCTGATACCCCGACTCTGGTTTTGTCGCAAGGGGGCGTGAGAGGCGAGAATGCCTCGGCGCAAATCACCGTAGCAAAAGATCAAACGCCGGGATGGTCGGGTAGTCACTGCCGGTGAATGTCGAGTTGCCGAGGTTGAGAAAACCGCCGGTTACTTCTACGGCATAGGATGAGAACGCAAAGAGAACGGCTGCTAACTTGCTGCCAAAAACAATTTTCCACTTAACTGATCCACTTTTTGTTTTTGCCGTTAAGGATCAAAATGAAGCCTGGTGACGAGCCAAGCCTTTGATCGGCAGAAGTGGGAAAGTGTATATAGCCACATGCGAACGCAATGGATGCTGCGGCGAGATACAAGTTTCAATGGCGCAGATTAAGTCAAATGCACAAACCCGATAAGGAGCCAAGTGTTTCTTGTTCTCCGGCCTGTCTTTACGCGGTTTCTTTTGGTCACAAGCGATGGCAAAGGCAGCCTAAGAGACTACAAAAAATTGCGCTCTGCAAAAAAACTTCAAAACGCCGCTTGACGATGTCGGGGCAGGACCATAATACACCCCAACGTTCAGTAACGAACGGGCAGCGGGCGGTTGTAGCTCAGATGGTTAGAGTACCGGCCTGTCACGCCGGGGGTCGCGGGTTCGAGCCCCGTCAACCGCGCCACGTTGCCAGCCTTTGATCCGGGTAAATGGATCGGACATAGACCCTAAATGCGCGGTTGTAGCTCAGTTGGTTAGAGTACCGGCCTGTCACGCCGGGGGTCGCGGGTTCGAGCCCCGTCAACCGCGCCATTTCCCAAAACGCCTGATGTGACATAGCCCTTCGATCTGAAGGGCGTTGGTATGGTATCCGGTGTCAGTAGGTGTCGGCAATAATCCATCAGTTCACACTTTGTTCTAATTTTTCGGTTGGAGACTCAGTGTGGCTCGCTTATTTCTAGATCACTGGTGAATTGGGGGCCACGATGGCTGAGCTGAAGAATATCGAGGTACGCGGCGCACGCGAACATAACCTCAAGAATATTGATGTAGATATTCCGCGCGATCAGTTGGTCGTGATCACCGGGTTGTCTGGTTCGGGCAAATCCTCATTAGCCTTTGATACCGTCTACGCCGAAGGGCAGCGGCGATATGTAGAAAGCCTGTCAGCCTATGCGCGGCAGTTCCTGGACATGATGGAAAAGCCGGATGTCGATCACATTAGCGGCCTTTCTCCCGCGATTTCCATCGAGCAAAAGACGACGTCGAAAAATCCGCGTTCCACCGTGGGAACTGTCACCGAGATTTACGATTACCTGCGTCTGCTTTTTGCCCGTGCAGGTACGCCGTACAGCCCGGCAACCGGACTGCCGATCGAGGCGCAACAAGTGCAGGATATGGTCGATCGGATTATGACGATGGAGGAGGGTACACGTGGCTACCTTCTTGCCCCCATCGTGCGGGACCGAAAAGGCGAATACAAAAAAGAGTTTCTGGAGCTGCGAAAGCAGGGGTTCCAACGTGTAAAGGTGGATGGTGAGTTCTATGAGTTGGACGAACCACCGACACTGGATAAGAAGTTTCGTCATGACATTGACGTGGTTGTTGATCGGCTCGTGATACGCGACGGGATGGAAACTCGTCTGGCTGACAGTTTGCGAACCGCGCTTGATCTAGCCGATGGAATTGCGATCCTCGAAACGGCACCACGAGAAGGGGATCCTGAACGTATCACCTTTAGCGAAAATTTTGCCTGTCCTGTCAGCGGGTTCACTATCCCGGAAATTGAACCACGCCTGTTTTCTTTTAACGCGCCTTTCGGAGCCTGCCCGGACTGTGACGGTCTGGGTGTCGAGTTGTTTTTTGATGAACGGCTGGTGGTCCCGGATCAGACGCTGAAACTCTATGACGGAGCTTTGGCGCCGTGGCGCAAGGGCAAGTCACCTTATTTTCTGCAAACTATCGAGGCAATTGCCCGACATTATGAGTTCGATAAGAACACGCCGTGGAAAGATCTTCCGGCCCATGTTCAGCAGGTGTTCCTGCGCGGGTCTGGAGAAGAAGAAATCCAATTCCGCTATGACGAAGGTGGGCGGGTCTATCAGGTTACGCGCAGCTTTGAGGGCGTGATCCCGAACATGGAGCGCCGCTATCGCGAAACCGACAGCGCCTGGATTCGAGAAGAATTTGAGCGGTACCAAAACAACCGCCCATGTGGCACGTGTAATGGCTATCGGCTGCGGGCCGAAGCGCTGGCCGTCAAGATAGCGGGTCTGCATGTTGGGCAGGTGGTCCAAATGTCGATCCGCGAGGCGCTGGCCTGGATTGAGGACGCGCCGAACCATCTAAGTAAGCAAAAGAATGAAATTGCACGTGCCATTCTCAAGGAAATCCGCGAGCGGCTTGGATTTCTAAATAACGTTGGTTTAGAATATCTTACGCTGTCACGCTCAAGTGGCACCCTGTCGGGCGGCGAAAGCCAGCGTATTCGTCTGGCCAGCCAGATTGGATCGGGTCTGACCGGTGTTCTGTACGTTTTGGACGAACCTTCGATTGGTTTGCACCAACGAGACAATGACCGATTGCTGGATACGCTCAAGAACCTTCGGGATCAGGGCAACACAGTCATCGTCGTTGAGCATGATGAAGAAGCCATCCGCGAAGCGGATTACGTTTTTGACATCGGGCCGGGCGCCGGGGTTCATGGTGGACAGGTGGTCAGCCACGGCACACCCGAACACATTGCGGGGGATGCCGCCTCAATCACGGGGCAGTACTTGGCCGGCACACGGGAAATCGCCGTGCCGGCGGAACGGCGTGACGGTAAAAATCACAAGGTGACGGTGGTCAAGGCGACCGGAAACAATCTTAAGAACGTGACTGCCGAATTTCCCTTGGGCAAGTTTGTCTGTGTCACTGGTGTGTCGGGTGGCGGGAAATCGACGCTGACGATTGAAACCCTGTTCAAGACAGCGTCGATGCGTTTGAACGGAGCGCGTCAAACACCGGCCCCATGCGAGACAATCAAAGGGCTGGAACATTTGGATAAGGTGATTGATATCGACCAGCGCCCAATTGGACGGACTCCGCGTTCGAATCCAGCGACTTACACGGGGGCTTTCACCCCGATCCGGGACTGGTTCGCGGGCCTGCCCGAAGCCAAAGCGCGAGGATACAAACCTGGGCGGTTCAGCTTCAATGTCAAAGGTGGCCGGTGCGAAGCCTGTCAAGGCGATGGTGTCATCAAGATTGAGATGCACTTTCTTCCCGACGTCTACGTGACCTGTGAGACCTGTAAGGGAGCGAGGTACAACCGCGAAACGCTGGAGATCAAGTTCAAAGGTAAATCTATCGCCGATGTCCTTGATATGACGGTGGAAGACGCGCAAGAGTTCTTTAAGGCTGTGCCATCGATCCGCGACAAGATGGACGCGCTGGCACGTGTTGGGCTTGGATATATCAAGGTCGGACAGCAGGCGACAACCTTGTCGGGTGGCGAGGCGCAACGAGTGAAGCTGTCAAAGGAATTGAGCAAACGCTCAACGGGCCGGACACTCTATATCCTGGATGAACCGACGACTGGCCTGCATTTCGAAGATGTCCGCAAGTTGTTGGAAGTGCTGCATGAATTGGTTGATCAGGGCAATACGGTTGTGGTGATTGAGCATAACCTTGATGTGGTCAAAACAGCGGATTGGATCATTGATATCGGCCCCGAAGGCGGAGATGGCGGCGGCCAGATTGTTTCCGAAGGAACACCTGAGGATGTCGCAAAGTGCAGCCACAGCTATACCGGGCAATACCTCAAACCCATGCTAAAGTCAGAACGTGTAGCCGCCGAATAGGTTGGATCAGTACAGGATGTCGGCCACAGCACCGATGAGGTTGAGAACTTT
Source organism: Ruegeria sp. HKCCD6426 (assembly GCF_057221115.1). NCBI lineage: Bacteria > Pseudomonadati > Pseudomonadota > Alphaproteobacteria > Rhodobacterales > Roseobacteraceae > Ruegeria > Ruegeria sp. HKCCD6426. The sequence goes on from NZ_JBWVBF010000003.1 coordinate 395,878, forward strand.
TCGGGTATCCGGATTCACCCGATAAACATAGTCACCAGCACGAACATAATTACCGCCGCGGTTCAGGCCATAGCGGTAAGGATCGGTGATCCAAGCGTAATCACCGTCGATCCGGTCTCCGACCCGATAGCGTTTTTTGACCTGCCCCGGTGGAACGCAGGGCACTGCCTTCTTCGCCAGCCCCGGGGGGCAATGACCGTTTTTTCCAGAATTCGGTGCGACGCGATAGACTTCGAATGTGTCTTTAGACTTGCCTTTTCCTTTGCCATTCCCAGCCAACGCAGGAACAGATCCGACGGCCAAAGCGGCTATTACGGTAAGGCTCAACATTGATTTCATCGTCACACTCCAACTTCGCTGCTTATAACCAGCGCTACTCTCTGCCACTATTAAGTGGCAGAAAGATGGTTTTACCAGCCTGTGCGCTTGGGTTGTGCGAAATCCCGCCACTGGCGGCCTAGGATCGACCGCGTTTTTCAAACCGGGGCAGCATGGCGCTGAAGTCGCGACCCAATCCGCCTTCCTGTTCGACAAACTGTTCATAGAGCGTCGTAGCGATATGTCCCATCGGCGTATCAGCATCCGCGCTGTCAGCAGCTTGCTGGCTAAGACGCAGGTCCTTCAGCATCAGTTCTGCAGCGAAACCCGGGGTGTAGTCGTTGTCTGCTGGACTCTCAGGCCCAACGCCAGGCGCAGGGCAATAGGCGTTCATTGTCCAGCTATAGCCGGATGACGTGCTGACAACGTCAAACATCTTCTGCCGGTCCAGACCTAATTTGTCGGCCAGAGCAAAGGCTTCGCAGGTGGCAATCATGGTGACGCCCAAGATCATGTTGTTGCAAATCTTTGCAGCCTGGCCAGCACCAGCTTCGCCGCAATGAACCGCTTTCTGCCCCATAATCTCGAACAGGGGCGCCGCTTTGGCGAAGGCCGCGTCCGAGCCGCCAGCCATGAAAGTCAGCGTTCCTGCTGCTGCACCGCCGATCCCGCCAGAAACTGGCGCGTCAACTGCAAGCAAACCGGCGGCACCTGCCTGTTCGGCGACAGCGCGCGCACTATCGACATCTACAGTGGAACAATCGACCAAAGCAGAGCCTGCCTTCATGGCGGGGATGATCTCGTTTGCTACGGCACGTAGAATCTGGCCGTTGGGCAACATGGTGATGACGACGTCAGCTCCGGCGGCGACTTCGGTACCTGAGGAGGCCAATGAAACGCCTTCGACAGCTACGTTGGCCATGTCAAAACCTGTGACCTCGTGCCCGGCACGTGCCAGATTGGCCGCCATCGGTGCACCCATGTTGCCCAGCCCAATGAATCCGATTTTCATCCCTTACTCCTCTGTAAAACTGAGCGCATCCGATCCAAGCGGTTGCAGCATTTTGGAAACGGCTATGGCAGGTACGTTCATGTCAGAAAACTGCCACTGCGGGTTTCGATCCTTGTCGATGATCTGTGCGCGGATGCCTTCCAGAAAATCCCCTTGGTCCATCGCACGATAGGTAAAGCGGTATTCCATTTCCAACGCTTTGCGCAGTGTCAAACTTTGACCTCGTAACCTGTGCAGCATTTCAACCGCGCAAGCCATTGATAAAGGTGAATTCCGTTTCATAACAGTCAGATTTTTCAGCGCAAAATCTGTATCGTTATTGCGCAGGTTGTTCAGGATGTCTCTCAACGTTTCGCCGTCAAAGCAAACGTCGATCAGTGCCTGCTGGTCGGTCAGAGGGCTTCCCGGCGGGGTCTGCGCATGCTCTTGTACCAACTCAGCGCGTCCCGATGCCTCAAGCAATTCGATCAGTTCGGGCCATATCTCTTGCGGTACGTAGTGATCGGCGAAACCGGCATAGATTGCGTCGCCCGGTCCCATGCGGTGGCCAGTTGTCCCCAAGTATTCGCCCAGCCGACCGGGTGCCAATGCCAGCATGAGCGTACCGCCGACGTCCGGAACCAGACCGATCGAGCATTCGGGCATCGAGATTTTCGAGCTTTCTCCGACAATTCGATGGCTGCCATGGCACCCAATGCCGACGCCGCCGCCCATCGTGAAACCTTGCAAGAAGCTGATTACCGGCTTTGGGTATTCGAAGATCAGGGCGTTCACGCGATATTCGTCGCGCCAGAACGTTCGGCCATAGGAGAAATCTCCTTTGGTGCCCGTGTCATAAAGCTCGGCAATATCGCCGCCTGCACAAAATGCTTTGTCACCTTCGGCGTCAAGGATGACCAGATCGATCGCATCGTCCTCGCGCCAGTTACGCAAAGCGGTGTCGATGGCCATGCACATGTCGTAGCTGAGCGCATTCAGCGCCTGCGGCCGGGTCAAAGTGATACGTCCCGCGCGACCAGTAGTGCGGATGTAGATGTCTGGCATTGAAACCTCAGTGGTTGGACAGCATCTGGCGCGCGACGATCACGCGCATGATCTCGTTCGTGCCTTCCAGTATCTGATGCACACGCAGATCGCGCACAAGCTTTTCGATACCGTAGTCCGCCAGATACCCGTACCCACCGTGCAATTGAAGGCATTGATCGACCACTTTCGATCCGGTCTCGGTTACAAATTTCTTGGCCATGGCGCAGAACTTAGTCGCATCAGGCGCACCCTGATCCAGTTTCCACGCAGCTTGCCGCAGGAAGGTGCGAGCGGCCTGCATCTCGATCTCCATATCCGCCAGACGAAATTGTAGCGCCTGAAACTGGTCGATGGACTGGCCAAATGCTTTGCGCTCGGACATATATTGCAGTGTCATATCCAAACCGGCCTGTGCAGCACCAAGTGAGCACGAGGCGATGTTCAACCGCCCGCCGTCCAGGCCCTTCATCGCGTATTTGAAACCGTCTCCTTCGGTTCCAACCAGATTCCCGGACGGAATTTTGCAATCGTCGAATTGGACCTGCGCAGTCGGCTGGCTTTTCCAGCCCATTTTTTGTTCCAGCGCGCCAAAACTCAGACCCGGCGTACCGTCTTCTACATAAACGGTTGAAATGCCTTTGGGTCCGTCCTCACCTGTGCGCACCATGCAAACATAGGCGTCTGAATAACCACCGCCCGAGATAAATGCTTTTGTGCCATTCAGGGTATAACCTTCGTTCGTGCGTTCTGCGCGGGTCTTGAGCGCGGCCGCATCCGATCCGGAACCGGGCTCGGTCAGGCAATAGCTGAGGACGGTGTTCAGGCTCAGGACGTCAGGCATGATGCGGGACTTCAGATCGTCGCTGGCAAAGCTGTCCAACATCTTTGCGCACATGTTGTGGATTGACAGGAAGGCCGCAACCGAGGGGCAGGCCATGGACAGCGCCTCGAACACCAAAGTCGCGTCGAGCCGCGTCAGGTCCGATCCGCCGGCTTCTTCTGACACATAGAGACCGCCGAACCCAAGCTCTCCGATCTGGGGCCAGAGAGTTTTGGGGATGGTTCCGTCGGTTTCCCATTGGCGTGCGTGCGGGGCAATGTTGTCCTGCCCAAACGCGTAAGCCATGTCGAAAATAGCTGTCTGTTCCTCGGTCAGCGCAAAATCCATGGCGGGCCTTCTTTTGTTATCTGCAGAATTGAACAAGCGTTTTATTATTCAATCCTTACAGAATTTTTGCAGCGTGAGCAAACGTTGTGGGCAGGGCTCAGCTTATGAAAACCCGGTGGTCGGCCAGGTGCTGGCTTCAATTTTTTTCTGGGAAACAGTGTCTTTGCCGTATTGGGGCCGCCGAAGGAACGCTTGCCTATAAGTCTGCGTGGAATTCCTCTATCAAATGGCGGACCACCGCCTTACCTGGATCTTGGCCTTGTGCCGTCGCTTCGGCGTAGACGCGGCGCTGACGCGTTGCCGAAGTACCGTTTTCAGCGATCTGGCGCAGGCGTGCCAGTTCGGTCATGGTGCCAAGTGCCTCTGTATCTTCGGCAAGCATTCCCATCAGTTCGCCGATCAGTTCGGCCATCGGTTTGATCGATCGATCTCCGAAATCGATCAAGCCTTCGCCGACGCCGTATCGCTGTGCGCGCCAGCGATTTTCTCCTATCAGGAACCTGTCATATTGGCGCCAGCGCAGGTTGCGATCCTTCAGGCGGCACAGCATCCGGGTCAGTGCTTGAACAAGCGCAGCGAGGGATAATGTGTGTTCCAACCGAGGTTGCACATCCATGATACGGGTTTCCAGCGTCGGGAAGCTGTGGGAAGGGCGCAGGTCCCACCAGATTTTTGAGGTATCCTCAATCACACCCAGTTCCACCAACACCCCGGTGGTGCGCTCATACTCACTCCAGCTACTGAATACCGGGGGCAGGCCTGTACGGGGCAGGTTGTCGAAAACGGTCAGGCGGTAGGACGACAATCCCGTATCTTCGCCTTTCCAAAAGGGCGATGACGTCGATAACGCCAGAAGATGCGGCAGAAAATAAGAAAGCTGCGGCATCAGATCGGCGCGCAAGGCTTGATCCTCAACTCCAACATGTACGTGCATGCCGCAGATCAGCATTCGACGTGCCACACCGCCAAGGGCATGTTGCAGCGCGTCATAGCGTTCCTTGCGCGTGTGATGCTGATCCTTCCAGTTGGCAGAAGGATGGCAAGACACGGCGATTGGGGCGAGGTTGTAGTCGGCCGCGCGTTTGGACACGCAAGAGCGCAGACGCTTGAGATCTTCTCGGGCAGACTTAACAGTTGTATGCGGACGAGTTCCAACTTCGATTTGGCATTGCAGGAATTCGGGGCTGACCTGACCCTGAAAATCGTTTTGGCAGGCCTCCATCAACGCTTCGGGTGCTTCGGATAACTGCAGGCTGTCACGATCAACCAGCAGATATTCCTCTTCAATTCCCAGCGTGAATTCCTGCTGCATGGCGCACCCCTCGGTTCAAGTTCAATCAGTGAATACGGAATTTTCCAGTTTGCCAAGGGTTTGGCGCGCTGCGGCTTGCAGAGGCCCTGCAAGCAACGGTAAGGAACAGGCGCAACGGAAAGTGGAGCCGCCGCCGTGAAACCCAGAAAATTCCCTCAGATCAATGCTGCCCTTGATGAGCTTGGGGTGAAGTTGGTTGACAAAGTCATCGAGCAGGAAGAACGCGCGCGCCTTGAAGCGTTTGAACGGGCAGGGGGGCTGAACCGCCCGGCGTATGCCATGTCACCGGGAATGGAAGATTTCGATATCGCGCAACTGACCGAGGAATACGCTCAGCACACGGCGGCGCTGGACGCGCTGAAAAACCCGTCCCGAAATCAGACCGGCTATCGGATCGGCAATGGCTATTACGACAGCCCGGATGCCGATGCTCTGTACCTAATGATCCGCAGGTTTCAGCCAAAGCGTGTGATCGAGGTCGGGTGTGGGAACTCTACCCGTGTCACCCGTCAGGCGATCATCGATGGCGGGATGGATACAACCATCACTGCAATTGACCCTTATCCACGTGCGGATATCGCCCATGTTGTTGATCAGTTCGAGCAGAAACGGCTGGAAGAAGTCGACCCGGAGTTATTCGAACAACTAGAGGCCGGAGACGTCTTGTTCATTGATTCCAGCCATGTGGTCCGTATGAGCAATGATGTCGCACATCTGTTCTGCCGCATCATTCCTGCGCTGAAACCGGGTGTGGTCATCCATGTGCACGATGTTTTTCTGCCCTATGAGTACCCCAAGCGCTTTTTTTATGACTGCCCGGGTTGGGGTGAGCAGTATATGTTGCACGCGTTGTTGCAATCTGGCGCATATTCAATGCTTTGGCCGGGATATTACCTACAGCAGGCCCGCCCGGATGCAGTTGAGGCCTTGCCCTTCCTGAAGGACGGTCGCGCGCAGAGTATTTGGATCCAGCTGAAAGAAAATTGATCTCATAGTGATCCGGCCCGGTGAAAGGCCCGTAACCCTCTCCATAACAAGCTGGAGAGGAGAAGACAGCCATGTTCCGTCGTACATTCCTGGGTGCAGCCGCCGCAATGGCACTGGCCCTGCCGGTCAAAGCGCAAGCCGCCGACATTGTAGACACTGCAGTTTCCGCCGGGTCATTCAACACACTGGTTGCCGCCGTTCAGGCCGCAGGTTTGGTGGGTACACTGAAAGGGGACGGCCCTTTTACCGTTTTTGCGCCTACGGACGAAGCGTTTGCGGCGCTTCCAGATGGAACGGTTGAAACTCTGCTCCTGCCGGAGAACAAGGATCAACTGGTGTCGATACTGACCTACCACGTGGTTCCGGCCAAGGTCATGTCTGGTGACATTGCAGGTAAGCGCGCCAAAGTTCTGACTGTCCAGGGCGACCGGCTGAGCGTCAACGCCAAAAATGGCGTCAAAGTGAATGAAGCCGAGGTTATCCAGGCCGATATTGTTGCGAGCAACGGTGTTATCCACGTGGTCGACGCTGTGATCCTGCCAGAATAAACTGACCCTTCCGCAAAGAAAAAGCCCCGGTTTTGTGACCGGGGCTTTTTGCGTTCTGTGGAAGAGATTATACCAGCCGGACCTGAGTTCCGATCTGCACCAAAGGATACAGTTCCTCGACATGCTGGTTGTAAAGACCGATGCATCCGGACGAGCTCTGCCGACCGATCTTGCGAGTATCATGTGTTCCGTGCACCAGATAGGCTGGCCAAGATAAGTACATTGCCCGTGTGCCCAGCGGATTGCCTGGCTCGCCGCCTTCCATCCGAACTGGAAGCGATGGGTCCCGTTCGCGCATCGAAGAGGTTGGCGTCCAGCTTGGATTCTCGCTTTTACGGACCACTTCAGTATATCCGCGCTTGGTGAGTTCCTCGCTTTGGGGAACGGAACTGGGGTACAGTTTGTAAGTTCCATCTGCGCCCCAATAATGCACGGCGCGGCTGGTGATATCGGCAAGCAGGCAACCAACACCCAGCTCGTCGAAATGGTCCTGCCAGTTCTGCTGTGAGAATGAGGAGACGTTACGGCGCACCGGCAATTGTGTGCTTATTGCATCCTCGCCCTGCGGAAACGCGTCCAGACTTTGCGCCCGCACAAGTGCAGGGGTCGCCAGAAGGGACGCAGCCCCTATCAGGGCAGAACGGCGGGTCATGCGGAATTGGGACAAGGTTGCCTCCGGTTAAATGATCTGCTCGGGTCGTTATTTGCGGGTAAAATATTGGTGTCGGCGCGTGATTTCCAGTGGCTCGGCTCTGAATTTGTTGTGAATGTGTGCGCAAAAAAGAAAAACGGCCCGAAACCGGGCCGTAGTTCCTGATTTTATTGGAATTCGCCCGCGGGCTTAGTCCATGGCTTTGAAGTTGAACTCGCCACCTTCCTTGATGCCCGACGGCCAGCGCGACGTCACAGTCTTGGTGCGGGTGTAGAACTTGAAGCTGTCAGGGCCGTGCTGATTCAGGTCGCCGAACATGGATTTCTTCCAGCCGCCAAAGGTGTGATAAGCTAGCGGAACCGGGATCGGAACGTTGATGCCGACCATGCCGATGTTCACACGGCTGGCAAAGTCACGCGCGGTGTCACCGTCACGGGTGAAGATCGCGGTACCGTTGCCGTATTCATGATCCATCGCCAGCTTCAACGCTTCTTCATACGAACCCGCACGAACCGTGGACAGAACCGGACCAAAGATTTCTTGCTTGTAGATGTCCATTTCCGGGGTCACGTTGTCGAACAGGTGTGGGCCGACAAAGAAACCATCTTCATAGCCTTGCAGGCTGAAGTCGCGGTTATCAACAACCAGCTTTGCGCCCTGTTCCACGCCCGAGTTTATCAGGCCGAGGATGCGTTCCTTGGCGGCGCCAGTTACAACGGGACCCATATCCACGTCATCGCCTGCGGTATAGGGACCAACCTTCAACTTTTCGACACGCGGGATCAGCTTTTCGATCAGCGCATCGGCAGTTTCCTCGCCGACGGGCACGGCAACCGAAATGGCCATGCAGCGTTCGCCGGCTGCGCCAAATCCAGCACCAACCAGCGCGTCAGCGGCCTGATCCAAGTCGGCATCGGGCATAACGATCATGTGGTTCTTGGCACCACCGAAGCACTGCGCACGTTTGCCGTTCGCGGTGGCACGGGAATAGATGTACTGGGCAATCGGTGTCGATCCTACAAAGCTGACGCCCTGAATGATCTCGCTGTCCAGCAGAGTGTCTACTGCCTCCTTGTCGCCATTGACGACCTGGAAAACGCCTTTAGGCAGACCGGCTTCGACAAACAGCTCGGCCAGCATCAAAGGAACCGACGGGTCACGCTCGGACGGCTTCAGCACAACTGCGTTGCCGCAGGCCAGGGCCGGGCCAACGTGCCACAACGGCATCATGGCGGGGAAGTTGAAGGGCATGATCGACGCCACAACACCCAACGGCTGACGCATGGAGTACATGTCGATGCCGGGGCCAGCGCTGTCGGTGAACTCACCTTTCAGCATTTGTGGCGCTCCGATGCAGTATTCAATCACTTCCAGTCCACGCTGCAGGTCGCCCTTGGCGTCGGGGATGGTCTTGCCATGTTCGCGGCTGAGCGCTTCGGCCAGTTTATCCATGTCGCGGTTCATCAGCCCGACCATGGCCATCATGACGCGCGCGCGTTTCTGCGGGTTGGTTGCACCCCATGCTACCTGCGCGGCAGCCGCGTCTTCGATGGCGGCTGTTGTTTCAGCCACGCTTGCCATCGGGCATTTGTACTGAACCTCGCCGGTGGCGGGGTTGAAGACGTCGTCGAAACGGCCGGACGTACCAGCCACGTTCTCGCCGTTAATGAAATGGGTCAGATCTTGCATTGCAAACTCCTCCGGTGAATTTGCGCGCAGAATAGGCTTGCAGAAATCCCGCGAACAGAGGCAATATTTCAAAAGAGCTTTGCAAAAATGCAAAAGGGGTGAAATGAATCCGAATTGGGATGATATGCGGGTCTTTCTGGCTGTCGCGCGCGAAGAAAGCTTGTCTGCGGCGGGACGGTTTCTTAAAATTGACCCTGCCACAGTCGGGCGCCGGATTGCGCGGTTAGAGGCGGCGGTGAATGCGATCTTGTTCACGAAATCGCAGCAGGGATATTTGCTGACCGAAGCAGGTGAGCGCCTTATGGATCATGGGTTGCAAGCCGAAGAGGCCATGCGTGCAGCGGCTGGGGTTGTATCGGTTCGGACGAAGTCTCTTGGCGGTCAAATCAGAATTGGCGCGCCCGACGGGTCTGCAAACTACCTGTTGCCTCAGGTTTGTGCACGGATCAGCGATGCCAATCCGGACCTGGACATCCAGATCCTGGCACTTCCACGCATCATCAACTTGTCCCGGCGCGAGGCCGATATGGCCGTCACCGTCAGCGCTCCCACGGCCGGCAAATTGCTGGTGCAAAAGATAACCGATTATCGTCTGCACTTGGTCGCAAGTCAGGACTATCTGAACCGACACAATGAGATTCACTCGGTGACTGATCTGCAAGGTCACCGGATGATTGGTTACATTCCGGATATGATCTTTGACCGTGAGCTGGATTACCTCAATGACATTGGGGTTGACCGTGTCGCGCTTGCATCAAACTCGGTTTCTGTCCAACTGCGGCAGGTTTCGCTGGGCACCGGGGTCTGTGTAGCGCACGACTTTACGCTGCCGTTTCATCCCGGTTTGCAGAAAATCGTGACGGATCAGGTCAGTCTGACCCGCAGTTTTTATCTGGTTCGTCATCAGGGTGATCAACGTAACGAACGGCTGAACCGTTTTGCTGATGCATTGAAGCATGGTATCCGTGACGAAGTTGCGCGGCTGGAAGGTCAAGCAGGTGCTTGACAGGGTCTGACATTCCGGCAACGCTTTGGAAAACGTGAAATTATTTCGGAGGTGTTGCAAATGCTGGTCCAGGGCATTCTCAAGTCGAAGGCCACTGATAATGTGGTGACTGTGGAGCCTACTGCAACGGTGTCTGAAGCGGCAAAAATTCTGGCCGAAAAACGGATTGGTACGGTTGTCGTATCCGAGGACAACGGTAAGACAGCCGCCGGTATTTTGTCTGAGCGAGACATCGTTCGCGAGCTCGCCGCCAGCGGCAGCGGGTGTCTCGACAAGCCGGTCAGCACCTATATGACGCGAGAGCTGGTAACGGCCACCCGTCAGGATACGGTTCAGGGTATCATGTCACAAATGACCGAAGGCCGTTTTCGCCACATGCCTGTTATTGAAGACGGAAACCTGGTGGGCATTGTGACATTGGGCGACGTGGTCAAGGCGCAACTGGCGGAACTGGAGATGGAAAAAGATGCGCTTGAAGGCATGATTATGGGCCACTGACGGCTCGCGGGCCTATTTCGGCCTCTTGCACCTGCGGTAAAGTTGTGTTTGCTTGCGCAGAAATAATGTTGCGCAGGAGAGCCTGATGCGGGTTGGATTGTATCCCGGAACCTTTGATCCAATCACCATGGGTCATATAGATATCATCCGTCGTGCATCGGCGCTGGTTGATAAGCTTGTGATTGGTGTCGCGATCAATCGAGACAAGGGGCCTCTGTTCTCTTTGGAGGAACGCGTAGCCATGATCGAGGCTGAATGCGCGTTTCTGACCGAACAGACAGGAACCGAGATTGTCGCGCATCCCTTCGAGAATCTGCTGATCGATTGTGCCCGCGATGTTGGGGCTCAGATCATCGTGCGCGGTTTGCGCGCCGTTGCGGATTTTGAGTATGAATTCCAGATGGTTGGAATGAATCGGGCGCTGGATGACTCGATCGAGACAGTCTTTCTGATGGCCGAGGCACGGCATCAGGCTATTGCGTCCAAACTGGTCAAGGAGATCGCGCGGCTGAACGGGGACGTATCGAAGTTCGTCACGCCGCGGGTCAACGACGCCCTAAAAGAGCGTCTAGGCTAAGCCACCCATCGCGGCAGCCGTGTCCAGCATGCGGTTCGAGAATCCCCATTCGTTGTCATACCACGCCAACACCCTGACCAGAGTGCCGTCTGTCACCTTGGTTTCTGTCAGCGACACGGTCGAGCTGTGCGAGTCGTGATTGAAGTCGACAGAGATCAGAGGTCGTGTTTCTGTAGCTAGAACGCCGGGAGTTTTGACCGCGGCCTCGACGAACAATGCGTTGACTTCTTCTTCGGTTGTGGACCGGGAAACTTCCGCAACCAGATCAACAGCAGACACATTGGGTGTCGGCACGCGAATGGCTTGCCCAGTCAGTTTTCCCGCCAGTTGCGGCAGAACCAAACCCACCGCAGAAGCTGCCCCTGTCGTTGTTGGAATCATCGACAGCGCTGCAGCACGGGACAAGTAGGGGTCTTTACCCGCTGCATCATGTACCGGCTGGCTGGCTGTATAGGCATGAATCGTCGTCATGTTGCCATGCTTTATCCCCAACCCAGCATCCAGAGCAGCTGCGACAGGCGCCAGGCAATTTGTCGTGCAAGACGCGTTTGAAACTACCTTGTCCTCGGGCGTCAAATCGTGATCGTTGACGCCGAAAACGACGGTTTTGACAGCTCCGTCGCCCCGGGCAGGGGCAGAGATCAGGACTTTGTTTGATCCATTCTTGAAATGCCGCGAGGCCGAGTCGCGCGTGCGGAATACGCCGGTGCATTCCAGAACCACGTCCACATCCGACCAGTCCAGAGACTCGGGATCACGTTCGCTGCTCAGTCGGATGGGGCCGCTGCCAATATCCAAACCGGCTTCTGACAGGGTAACAGGGTATGGAAAACGGCCATGCACGCTATCGAATTCGAACAGGTGTGCGTTCATTTCAGGCTTGGCCAGATCATTGATTGCAACAATCTCGATATCAGTGCGCCCGGTTTCCTTCACCGCCCGCAAAACTCCGCGCCCGATCCGTCCAAATCCGTTAATAGCCAGTTTGAGTGTCATTATGCGCTCCGTCAAAATGCGGTTCAAAATTGGTTAGCGCTAACAAAGCGAGGCAAGTCAAAAAGTCAAGGAAAACCTATGTTACCGCCAGAAGGCGAGCCAATCCAAAAAGCTGTAAAGTTTCTTGCTGAGGAACAGCAGATGATCGGTTCCGAAGAAGGCGATGTCCAGCATTATCCCGCCGAGAATTAGGATTCCAAGCCAGATGGCGATTTGATTGGTCATGGCTGTCCCGAACGAAAAAGGCCCGCCCAGATAACCTGAGCGGGCACAATGGTACAAGCGAAGTCCAAAGGCTCAGTTAAGGCGGCCCATGGCTACGGCAACATCTGCCATACGGACCGAGAAGCCCCATTCGTTGTCATACCAGGCCAGAACGCGCACCATGCGGTTGTCGACCACACGGGTCTGATCCGGCGCGAAGATCGAGCTTTCCTCGGTATGGTTGAAATCGGTTGAAACCAGCGGTGCGGGTTCAAAACCCAAGACCCGCTGCATTGGGCCTTTCGCGGCTTCTTCGACAATTGAGTTGACTTCGGCAACAGTAACGTCACGCGAAGCGCGGAAGCTCAGGTCCACGGCCGAGACATTCGGGGTCGGGACGCGAATTGCGGATCCATCCAGGCGACCCTTCAGGTTTGGCAGAACCTCTCCCAGAGCTTTGGCCGCTCCGGTGCTGGTTGGAATCATCGACATTGCAGCAGCGCGGGCGCGGTAGAGGTCGCTGTGGCGGCGGTCCAGCGTTGGCTGGTCGCCGGTGTAGGCATGGATCGTGGTCATGATGCCGTGTTCGATACCGATGCCTTCGTCCAGTACTTTGGCCAGCGGTGCCAGGCAGTTTGTGGTACAAGAGCCATTGGAGACCATCTTGTCTTCTGTTGTCAGGCTGTTGTGGTTCACACCAAACACAATGGTTTTGTCGACATTCTTGCCAGGAGCCGACAGCAGGACCTTCTGCGCGCCACGCTCAAGATGCGTTTGAGCCTTCAAACCGTCATTGAACTTACCAGTACATTCCAGAACAACGTCGCAGCCATCCCAGTCTAGTTCATTCATGTCATAGGTCGAGAACATCTCCATCGGGCCACGGCCCAGATCCATGGTGTTGCCGTTGATGGATACATCCCGCGGGAATCGTCCGTGAATGCTGTCATATTTCAGAAGATGCGCTGAGGTTTCCAGCGGGCCGGTTGCGTTAACCTTTATCACTTCGATGTCGTTGCGTGCCGATGCGGCGATGTGCGACAGCGTACAGCGGCCGATACGACCAAAACCATTGATACCGACCTTGATGGTCATCTGATGTCTCCAAATGCGCTTGCTTCGCAGGCCATATAGCCGTGAAAGGGGAATCTCAAAAGGGCAAAAATGGTATATTTTGAAGGTGGTAGCGCAAACTTCACCCGATTGCGCTAACGCTTGCGCTAAGGGTTGGATCAGGTAGTGTCGGCATCGGCGGCGAAACGAGAGGATGCGCGATGAGTGGTCTTTTGGCCCTGTTGGACGATGTGGCGGGCATTGCCAAGGTTGCGGCAGCGTCAGTAGACGACGTTGTCACGGCGGCTGGCAAAGCCGGTGCCAAAACAGCAGGTGTGATCATTGACGATGCCGCGGTAACGCCGAAATACGTACAAGGCTTTGCGCCTGCACGAGAGTTACCGATCATCTGGCGCATCGCGCGCGGGTCCGTTTTCAACAAGATCGTCTTGTTGTTGCCTGTCGCTCTTCTGCTCGCAAATCTCGCGCCCTGGCTGATCACCCCGTTGCTGATGATCGGTGGATCATATTTATGCTTCGAGGGTGCCGAGAAAATATTCCACGTCCTGTTTCCGCATGGCAGTCATGTCATCGATGAGGACATGAAAAATCGCGACCCCGGACATCTGGAAGAGCAAAAGGTCAAAGGTGCGATCAAGACCGATTTCATTCTGTCTGCCGAGATCATGACTATCGCATTGGCCGCTATCGAAGCGCCCAACTTGTGGATGCAGGCGGCGACACTGGCTGTTGTGGGGATTGGTGTGACGGTCGCCGTTTATGGCTCGGTCGCGCTGATCGTGAAGATGGATGATGTGGGCCTGTATCTGGCGCAGAACGCGCCGACGCCCGTGGGGCGTGGCTTGGGGCGTGGTCTGGTCAAAGCAATGCCTGGCGTGATGAAGACGCTGTCGATTGTCGGAACCGCGGCAATGCTGTGGGTCGGCGGGTCGATTATCATTCACGGAATGGAAGTTCTGGGTTTTGGCTGGCTGGGCCATCACATTCATGACTGGGCCTATGCCATCGGGCATTCGGTTTCGGAACAGTGGGTGGGCGCTGTGGAATGGATTTCCAAAGCCGCGATTGACGGTGTGTTTGGTTTGGCATGGGGGCTTGTTTTGATCCCGGTTGCAACCAAGGTCATCGGGCCGTTGTTCAACAGGAAAGCTGACCACTAAGATGCAGCATTTCCGCTTAGAAACCTTAATAGATGGGCCTATCATCCGAGAAATCGGATCACGCGGGTCGTCTCGGAGCGGTGCATCTTCGCTTCTCTCTGCGCTGAGCATTGCAGCCGACGAAGTGTCGTTCGACGAAGGCGAACTCTACGGTTATTTGCATTTTCGTATTGATACAGCCCTCAAGGCGCAGAAGCGTAGACATTGGTTGGGCGGACGATTCTACAACACTTTGACCGGGCAATCGGCAACCTACGTTCCCCTATCAGGTACCCATCTTCGTCAAGCGTTGTCTTGTATTGGCTTGCAACCACCCGAGAAAGTGGTGGTGCAGGGACGGTATGAGTTGAGATTGGACTACGCTCTGAAAGCCTATGACGCGTTAAAGCTGAAGGTTGAAGCCGAAGCCAAATGAAAAGGGCGGCCGAAGCCGCCCTTTGCTTTATTCTTTGGGATAGGCTTACAGCCCCAGCAGTTCCTTGACCTTGGCAACCGTTGCCTCGGCGGTGATGCCGAAATGCTTGTAGAGCTCACCAGCCGGGGCCGACGCACCAAAACTGGACATGCCGATAAACCCGGCCTTGGCTTCACGGCCACGCTCACCCAGCAACCAGCGGTCCCAGCCACCGGCGCGGACCGCGGCCTCGATACCGACGCGGACAGGGCCTGCAGGCAGGACGCGCTTGCGATAGGCTTCGTCCTGCGCGGCGAACAGTTCCATACAGGGCATGGAGACGACACGGGTGCCGATGCCTTCGGCCTCGAGAAGTGCCTTGGCTTCAATCGCCAAAGAAACCTCGGAGCCGGTCGCGATCAGGATTGCCTGCCGTTTACCTTCGGCCTCGGCCAGAACATAAGCGCCTTGTGCAGTCAGGTTCTTGGTCTTGTGATCCTTGCGCACGGTCGGCACGCCTTGACGGGTCAGCGACAAGACAGAGGGGCTGTCCTTGAAGGTTAGTGCCAATTCCCAGGCCTCGGCGGTCTCAACGGTGTCAGCGGGGCGGAACACATAGGTGTTCGGGGTCGCGCGCGAGATTGCCAAGTGTTCGACTGGCTGGTGGGTCGGACCATCTTCGCCCAGTCCGATCGAGTCATGGGTCATCACGAATACGCTTGGCACCTTCATCAGCGCTGCCAGACGCATGGACGGGCGGGCATAATCCGTAAACGCCATGAACGTTCCGCCATAAGGGCGGATACCGCCATGCAGAGCCATGCCGTTCATCGCAGCGGCCATTCCGTGCTCGCGGATGCCGTAATGGATGTAGCGACCTTTGCGATTTTCCGGCAGGAACACGCCCATATCAGCGGATTTTGTGTTGTTCGAACCGGTCAGGTCTGCCGAACCGCCCACAGTCTCGGTCATGATCGGGTTCACGACGTTCAGAACCTTCTCGGAGGAGGCGCGAGTGGCCAGTTTAGGCTGATCTTCCGACATCTGTTTCTTGAACGCGCGGATCGCACCGGCCAGTTTCTTGGGGGCTTCGAACGCGTAGGCGCGGTTGAATTCGGCCTGCTTACGCTCAGACAGCTGGGCAAAGCGTTCATCCCAAGCGGCACGTTCGGCTGCACCACGAGCACCGATGGCTTCCCAGGCGGATTTCACATTCGCCGGGATCTCGAACGCTTCATGCGGCCAGCCATAGCCTTCTTTCGCGGCTTTCAGCTGGTCTTGATCCGTCAGCGCGCCGTGACCCTTCGATGTATCCTGCGCGGCGTGGCCCAGAGCGATGTGGCTCTCACAGGCGATCATCGTGGGTTTGTTGGACTTTTTCGCCTGAGTGATGGCGGCGTCGATAGCTTTAGGGTCGTGGCCGTCAATCTCGATCACGTGCCAGCCCGAGGCTGCGAAACGGCGCACCTGGTCTGTGCGGTCCGCCATATCAACGGTACCGTCGATGGTGATGTTGTTGTTGTCCCAGAAGACAATCAGTTTGCTCAGCTCGTGGCGGCCGGCCAGCGTAATCGCCTCTTGGCTGACGCCTTCCATCAGGCAGCCGTCGCCTGCAATCACATAGGTATAATGATCAACGACTTTTTTGCCGTAATGCGCGCGCTGAATTTCTTCAGCCATGGCAAAACCAACCGCGTTCGAGATACCCTGACCCAGAGGGCCGGTGGTCGTTTCGATACCGTTGATCAGGAAATTTTCCGGGTGGCCCGCCGTCTTGGCACCCAACTGGCGGAAGTTCTTGATTTCTTCCAGCGTCACGTCATTGTTGCCGGTAAGGTACAGCAGCGAATACACCAGCATCGAGCCATGACCCGCCGAAAGGATGAACCGGTCGCGGTCAGGCCAGTTCGGGGCCGAGGCGTCAAATTTCAGGTGCTTTTCGAACAATACGGTCGCAACATCGGCCATGCCCATCGGCATGCCGGAATGGCCGGAATTGGCGGCGGCGACGGCGTCAAGGGTCAGGGTGCGGATGGCCGCAGCTTTGTCCCAGTGTTCGGGGTTGGCTTTGCGCAGCGCAGTCAGGTCCACGGGCGTTATTCCTTTGGGTTACGGGCAGATGGGCGCTGAATACCATCCAACTTCCAAAGTGCAAGCAGAACCGGTCCTTGATCCGTGCACTTGGTTCAAGAGTGCAGCCCAAGTGATTGAAAGCAAAGAGTGGGTATTTTCCACCACATTCCGTTAGACTAAGCCCAGAGAGCTGCCACCGATGATTCGGGCAGGCGTGCAGCAATACGAACCTTGATAAAGAGGTGACAGGGGCATGAGTCAGATCGAGGAATTACAACGACGTATCATCACCGCCATGGAGCGGATTGGATCCGGGGTAGATGCTTTGAAAGATGCAGCCCCCGCAGGCGCATCGGTAGATCAGGAGTTACGTGTTGCGCTGGAAGATGAGCGCGTAGCCAACGCTCAGTTGGAAGAGCGGATCAAGTCCCTGAAAACGCGCCACGATCAAGAAATCGACAACTTACGCACTGAGTTGGAGAAGGCAGAATCTGTGCCCGCGGATGACTCGGAAGCAGAGAAGTTGCGCGAACAATTGGCCGAGATGGCGTCAACTCTGGCCTCGGTTGAAGCTGCCCGCGCAGAACTGGCAGACGCGAAGGCGGCATTGGATAACAGTGAAGAACTGGAAGGGCTGAAGACCGAAAACGCCCAACTGCGTGCGGAACTGGCAGACAGCGAGCGCGTAGCGGAATTAAGCGCCGAGCTTGAAATGCTTCGTGCAGAACGCAGCAGTCATGGTGCGGCAATGTCCCGACTTGATGATGATCTGCAACGGATGCGCAAGGCAAACGAACAATTGCGCGCGTCTGTCGACGAGCTGCGGGCCGCGTCGCAGGACGGCCTGCCCGATGCCGAGTTGCTAAATCGTGCCACGGTTGCTGAACTCGAGGCGACCCGCGCAGCACAGGCAACCGATGCGGCTGAAGCTCACGCGGTTCTGGCTCGTCTGGAACCGCTGCTGTCGCAGGCCAAACTGACAGAAGGAGAGGTGGAATAATGCCCGAGGTCACTATTCATATCGGTGGTCGGGACTTTGACGTCTCGTGTCAGGAAGGGGAAGAAGTTTTCCTGATGGCAGCTGCCCAATTGCTGGATGATGAGGCGCAGGTTCTGTCCGACCAAATCGGTCGCATGCCGGAATCCCGGATGCTTTTGATGGCAGGGCTGATGCTGGCGGACAAGTCGGCGGCGATAGACGACAAAATCAAGACGCTGGAAGCAAATCTGGAGCAAACGAAGGCCGAGTTGCAAACACTGCGCAACGCACCCAGGCCCGAGCCAGAGCGGATTGAGGTCGCAGTTGTACCGCCTTCCGTCACCGATACGCTGGCTGAAATGGCAGCGCGCGCCGAAGCACTTGCCGCGGTTGTCGAAGAACAGGCGAGTAAATGAGAGTGTTGCGATCTACGTTCTGCGGCGTGATCCTGTCAGTCTTGGCCACATCGGGGCTGGCTGACATCGATATTTTGTCGGTGACGTTCACTTGCGAAAACGACACGCAAATCCCTGTGTCTTATTTCAACGCCTCTGACGGATCGGGCGCTGCAGCGATGGTAATTGATGGAACACTTGTGGCGATGCGGCAGGCTCCAAGCGGGTCCGGCATTCGCTATGAATCCGAGGGAGCCGTGGGCACTTATTCGCTACGCTCAAAGGGGTGGGAGGCGACGATATCCCACCAAGCGGTCGGTGACACAGCCCCTGAACTGGTATTGTTCAAGGACTGCACCAGTCGCTAGTTGCCGGATTACGCGTTTGCTTCGCGGATCTTGTCGGCTGCATCTTTGTTGTAGCCGACACCGTTCTCGTCAAACAGTGTGTCCAGCTCGCCCGACAGGGTCATCTCGGTGATGATGTCACACCCACCGACGAATTCTCCTTTGACGTAGAGCTGAGGCACTGTCGGCCAATCGGAATAATCCTTGATGCCCTGACGCACGTCTTCGTCGGCCAGAACGTTCACGTCGGCGTAATCGACACCCATGTAGTTCAGCACACCGGCCACGCGCGACGAGAACCCGCACTGCGGCATTTCCTTGGTGCCTTTCATATACAGCACCACGTCGTTGGCTTTGACGGTTTCGTCGATCTGAGTTTTAACGTCGCTCATCTTGCTTTTCCTCTTCACCCGCATTCGGGGTGGTCGTTTCGTTCTTTGATGGGTCGGGCACCCATCCTTCTTCTTCCAGCCGCCGATGCTCAGCCTGCGCCAAGGCCAGCGGATCAAGTCCGTATCTTTCGATGCCGCCCACTTTGCTGAGTTTGTCCGGGTCCGGACGCATGTCGGCGAGCTTTCGTTTTTTGTTTCGTTTCAGATAGGCTTCGATCAGGGCGGCGGCAACTATCAATGCTGCGATTACACCTATCCAGAATAGCCAGCCATTCATTTTTTAGCACTCAACCTCGGCGACGTTCGTAGTCGCGGCGTCTCATTTTCCTTGTGACGCGCCAATACCTCGGCCCGTACTTTAGCAGTTTCGGAAGATCACAACACAGTATCGCTAAGAAGTTGACAATATCAAAGACCAGATAGATCAGCCTCGGCAGAACCCATCCGATCGGCTCATCCATTATTCCGGAACTTTTGTCGTCAACGCCAGTGCGTGCAGTTCTCCGTCCGGGCCGTCCATTTTGCCTTTCAGCGCCGCATAAACAGCGCGTTGTTGCTGAACCCGGTTTTTTCCGCGAAAGCTTTCGTCCACGACCATGGCGGACATGTGCACACCGTCCTGACCTCCAACCTGAATCTCCGCGTTCGGAAACGCTTCACGTAGCAGGTGTTCGATTTCGTGGGTGCTCATCGGCATGTAGGTTACTCCTGAAGGTCTTTCTCAAGATGTAGAGCGATGGACGAGCCCGTGCAAGGGGCTGCGATGCTCTCAAAAAAGGCAATCCCTGCACCTTGGCGAAGGTTCAGGAGTTGTATTCGGCAGGGGGTTGCCGACACTTAGGCGACGGCTTCAGCAAAGCTGGTGCGGAACGTTGCGGTCAGCTCGATCAGTGGTGCCTCGGATGCTCCAATCTTGACGGTTTCGCCGGTAAAACGCCCCACCGACACCAACGGAACGCCAGCCTGACCGGCGGTAATCATCAGCGCCTCGGCCTGGTCGAAATTGCAGGCAACCAGATAACGCGCCTGATCTTCACCAAACAGGAATTCGGTCGATGCGTCATCGAGGTGGACACCTATGCCAGCCGCTTCCGCCAGTTCGAACGCGGCCAGCGCAAGGCCGCCATCGGCCAGATCGGTACAGGCTTTGATCATCTCGCGGTTGGCGCGGATGAAATCACCATTACGCGCCTCGGCGTCCAGATCGACATGGGGCGCATCGCCGTCTTCGCGGTTAAATACTTCGGCCAGCAGGGCAGACTGTCCCAGATGGCCATTGGTTTCCCCGATCACCAGGGCAACATGGCCTTCGCGTACTTCGTTTCCAATGATCTCATCTGAATGCTGCAACAATCCGACTGCACCAATGGTCGGTGTGGGCAGGATCGCCTGACCATCGGTCTCGTTGTACAGCGAAACGTTGCCTGACACGATCGGCATGTCCAGCGCGCCAACGGCGGCACCGATGCCCTGGATTGCACCGACAAACTGGCCCATGATCTCGGGCTTTTCCGGGTTTCCGAAGTTCAGGTTGTCGGTTGTTGCCAACGGTTTGGCACCAACTGCGGTCAGGTTGCGATAGGCTTCGGCCACGGCTTGCTTGCCGCCTTCGACCGGATTTGCGCGGACATAGCGCGGGGTAACATCGCTGGTGAAGGCCAGCACTTTGTCCGTCCCGTGTACACGCACCATACCCGCGCCCAAACCGGGCGTGCGGTTCGTGTCGGCCATGACCATGGTGTCATATTGCTCGTAAACCCACTGTTTACCCGCGTAGTTGGGCGATGCAAGCAAGGCGCGCAGCCCGTCGATCGGATCGATTTGCGGTACTTCGGTCAGCGCGACTGGCTCAGGTGTTGGTTCCCATGGTCGGTCGTACTCGGGGGCAGTGGAGGAGAGTTTGGACAGGACGAGATCGGCCTTAACTTCCCCATTGTGCATTATCAGGAAACGGTCTTCGGCGATAGTTTCTCCAACGATGGCAAAATCCAGATCCCACTTTTCGAACACGGCGCGGGCTTCGGCCTCAAGTTCGGGTTTGAGGACCATCAGCATACGTTCCTGCGACTCGGACAGCATCATCTCGTACGCCGTCATGTCTTCTTCGCGCTGTGGTACGTTTTCCAGATCGAGCCGGACACCCAGACCACCTTTGTCGCCCATTTCGACCGCGGAACAGGTCAGGCCAGCTGCGCCCATATCCTGAATGGAAATTACGGCGCCGGTTTGCATCAGCTCCAGCGTCGCCTCCATAAGGCGCTTTTCAGTGAATGGGTCACCGACCTGAACGGTGGGGCGCTTTTCTTCGATCGTGTCGTCGAATTCGGCCGAAGCCATGGTCGCGCCTCCGACACCGTCGCGACCGGTTTTGGCACCCAGATAAACGACAGGCATGCCAACACCCGACGCGGCCGAGTAGAAAATCTTGTCACTGTCAGCCAATCCGGCCGCAAAAGCATTCACAAGGCAATTGCCGTTATAGGCCGGGTGAAAGCGAACTTCTCCGCCGACGCACGGAACGCCAAAGCAGTTGCCGTAGCCGCCGATGCCTTCAACCACCCCGTTGACCAGTTGGCGGGTTTTGTGATGTCCCGGTTCACCAAAAGACAACGCGTTCATGGACGCAATCGGACGCGCACCCATGGTGAACACGTCGCGCAGGATGCCGCCGACGCCTGTTGCCGCGCCCTGATAAGGCTCGATATACGAAGGGTGGTTGTGGCTCTCCATCTTGAAGACCACTGCCTGACCGTCGCCGATATCTACTACGCCCGCGTTTTCGCCTGGGCCGCAGATCACTTGGGGCCCCGAGGTGGGCAGGGTGCGCAACCATTTTTTTGAGGACTTATATGAGCAATGTTCGTTCCACATGGCCGAAAAGATGCCCAGCTCAGTAAAGGTCGGCTCGCGCCCGATGATTTCGAGGATCATGTCGTATTCATCAGGCTTGAGCCCGTGGGCGGCAATCAGATCGGGTGTGATGGCGGGCTCTTGCATCGTTTATCCTGTGTCCAAGTGGGCCGAGATTGCGGGCCTTTTAGGGCAAGGGCGCTCCGGTGGGAAGGGCCAAGAGAGCGCAGGCGCGTCAGAACCGCTGGCCTACGTAGATATACAGGTTGTTTTCCTGCTCGTCATTGCGACTGACGTCGACTGAAAAGTCGAGTGGGAACTTCTTTGAAACACGATACCGCGCACCAATACCATAGGCCGAGTGGGTCCCACCGTCACTGAGGTCGCTGAAGCTGGATCCGACTTGTCCTGCCCCGGCAAAGGCGACCACCCCAATACGTTTCGTCAATCTCTGCCGCGCCTCAACCTGTAGAGATGCCGAATTGAAATCCAGAAACTGAGTGGCCGAAAACCCTCGGAAAGCATCAACCGTACCTAACCCGCATTGATCGAAAAAGGGCGTACCCGAGGATGATCCACACACGGATGCCCGAGCGGCCAAGACTGTTTTCTCGCCGGGGCTGAAGTAATGGGTGTAGTTGGCATAGGCCTTCGAGTAATCCTCCAACACGCCTTTCAGTGAGTATCCATTATACGCTTCGACGTGCAGGTTATGGCCCAATGTGGGATAGACCGTGTCGTCGCGTGCATCCCAGTCTGAGATTAGCCCGATATTGCCGTATTCGGTGACCAGAAACTGATCGAAAGGCGGCGGAATTGGCGGCAGATTTGGGAAGTCCGGGGAAATGACTGTGTCCAGGTACCGCAAGCTCAAACCAAATGACAAGTCAGGCGTCACGCCATAGGAAACGCTGATCCTGGCCAGGTCTCCGTCCTGTTGGATAGGTAGAACGCCGATATCCGTGAAAAGGTCGTATCGCACATCAGCCCGCCCATACAGTGCCTTGATAATCCAGCGATTTTGATCGAATGCAAGGTTTATAGAGGCGCCCCCGACCGTACTCCCATTATCGGATTTCAGCCCTCCAATTCCGAGAACCGAGGGTTTTGAGCCTTCATCCAGGGTGAAAAGATATCCGGCCCCTAAAACAAGGCCAGAACCAATAGTGGGGTTGGAAAACGGGATGGGGGCAAGCACGAAAGACCCCCGCCGAAAGCCAATGTTTTCCTCTTTAGAAGCGCTATCCAGCCCGTTGGTTTGTACATCGACAACACTGCTGGAGCTTTGCGAAAAAGACTTGGTCGGAAGTGTGCCAAGTGAAATCGCAATTACTGCAAACACGGCGTTTCGAAGCATGTCTGCCCCTTCCGTGGCCAATTTGGTTTTCGGGCGAGTGACCCGTCTCCGGGTCACTCGTGCGTCAGGAAATCTCTATTTTCCTTCTTCTTTTTGTTTCGCTTGTTGAGCCACCGCATCACCCGCGGCAGCACCAATCGTAGCTTTCTGTTCATCGCTCAGGTGCTCGGCTTCATCCAAACCGGGAATGGCCACGCGGACCTCACGGCGCGCAAAGTCGATGCCGTTTGCATTGAACTCGGCCTTGACCCGATTGAAGATCTCTTTCCGCAATGTGAACTGTTTGCCGGGCTTGGCCATGAACTTGCCCCGGATGATCATGCCCACATCGTCAAAGTCGAACACGCCTTGCGATTTGAACGGCTGTAGGAAGCCTTCCTTGTGAACCTCGTCCGCCATCATCTCGGCACCGATCTTTTTGAAGATCTTCTTGACCTTGTTTGGGTCGGTGTCGAAGGGAACGGTGAACTTCAGCTTCATGATCACCCAATCACGGCTGAAATTGGTCAACTTCTGAATCTCACCGTAGGGAATGGTGTGAACCGGCCCGCGGTGGTGGCGCAGCTGCATCGATCGGATCGAGATCTTTTCTACAGTGCCCATAGTACCGCCCACATCAACATATTCTCCAACGCGGAACGCGTCGTCGATCAGGAAGAAAATGCCGCCGACGATGTCCGCCACCAATTTCTGTGCGCCAAACCCAATAGCTAGGCCCAGAACACCGGCACCGGCAAGCAGCGGAGTGATATTGATGCCCAGTGCACCAAGTGCCAACAGGCCGAAGATGACTGCGATCGTTACCTGAGCAGTAATCCGAAGCAACGGCAGTACCGTAGCCAAGCGAGAACCACCGACGCCGCCACCTTCGCCGCCAGCTTCCTCATCCAGCGCCTCTGCTGCGGTCTGTTCCTTGGCCAAGCGGCGGTTGATCCACAGTGAGACTACCTCGTTCATGATATAGCCAACAGCGATGATCAGCAGGAATTCGATGACCGTCCCGCCGACTTCGGCACTGACGCCCGCCGAGGCGACATGGCGAAGATCGAGTTGCCAGGCACGTGCGATCATGAACACAACAAACAAGCCCGCAATTACACGGCCAATCCGGATATAACTGCGCTTGGTTGAACGATAAGCACGCTCTGCCAGGGGACCTTCGCCGGACATCGGTGGCTGAAGGTGACGCACCAATCCGCGTATCAGAGTGTCGAGTGCAGGTGCGATCAACAACCAGAACATGGTGGTGAAATGCGGCCCCTGAACCAACAACGCACGAATTGCAGGATCGCGTTGCGCAGACAGGAACTCGACCAGCAGCCATATCACCGCCGAAACGCCAATGGCGAAGTAGGGGTAATATTGGGCAACCTCTTCGTCGAACTTCGTATGATCGGGATCAGTACCCAGCATCATCTGCGACAACCCCTCACGCGCAGTCCACGCGATTACGCCGATATAGACGTGAATTGCCGCGTTGAGCCAAAAGGCGATACGGGTATCGTCGGGAGTAACACCGTTAAGCGAATTGAACCGGACGACGAACAACGTAAAACCGATCAGGATCAACAGGCCGATAAGGTTGCGGTGCAGGTATTTCGCCCAGCGATCGTCAATATTTACCAACCGAAACTGTGGCTTTTCGGGTGCCAGAACGAACCGAGAAGCTGCAGCGCCCAAACGAGGAATCCAGATCAGGTAGAACACAAAAGGTGCCGCATAAGTGATTTGTTCAACGGTCAGAAGTCCGCGCCCAACCGCGCGGATGACGACATAGAATACTACCAGCCCCGCAATCTCGCGGCAGAAACGGCGGAAAAGATAGCGAACTGCGCCCCAAAGATCCGCTTCGTCTGCAACCTCTGTTGCTGCGTGCCATCTGCGCGTCAGAAAATCAAAAAGCTTCTCTGCTATGTAGCCGACCACCAGAATTGACAGGATCAGCCCCATAAGAACAAACACTCCGGTCGTTCCAAAGGTTGTCGAGAAGTTTTCGAACGCCGTGATTTGTGCACTGGCGATATTTGGCAATGTGGTTAGAACATGAGCCCACGAAGTGACCATTTCCGCCCAGATCTCATTTATCTCGGTGAGGGGGTCTTCATGACCTTCCTTGGCTGCAGCTTGCTCTTCGGCAACTGCATCAAGGCGTTCCAGCAAGATGGCACGTACCTGATCGTCAGACATGCGTGCCACAAGGTCGTCGACCTGTTCAGGCGTTAGGTCCTCGGGGATGGTTACGGTTGATGTTGCGCCTGTTTCTTGTGCTTGAAGCGGAACCGCTAAGAATAGAACGGACACCAACGCCAGCAAAAGGCGGAGTGGTTGGAACATGGGTTTACCCTCGAACGCGATATTTTCATCGATTTTTTGAGATCATAGGCTCCGGCGAGCAATTTTCCCAGAGTTTTCGATGACTTGACACGATGCTTCTGGCAAAAACCCAAAAAAAAGGCCGAGCACTAAGCTCGGCCGTAGTCCAACAGGGAGGTATGAAGATGATGAGCGTTACAGCATCACCGCCTTCGATTGCTGATTTAGGGATCACTTTGTGAACGATCAAGGTGTTTTGGACGATAAAGGATCATGCCCGCTATGATCTAGCTGCATAGCTAGAGTTTTCCCATCTGCCTCAAGTGCTTGCGGTGGGCAATGATTTCATCTTGCACGAAATCCCGGAATGCCGCGACGCGTTTGGAATGGCGCAATTCCTCGGGGTAGGCGAGGTAAACCGGAACATCGGCGATTTCGATATCCGACAAAACAGGTACCAGGTCGGGGAAGTCTTCGGTGACGTAATCGGGAAGAACGCCGATCCCGAGATCGTGCAGAACACCCTGAAGGACACCAAAGTAGTTGTTGACTGTCAGGAGTGAGCCGGGCTCATAAGTCATCAGATGCCGCACCAAAGAGGCGCTTGCGCCGACCTGGGGCGCAGATGGGGTCTGGCAAATCAACCGGTGTTTGGAAATATCTTCAGGCTTTTCCAGCGGTGCGTCGTGCGCGTCCAGATAGCTGCGCGTCGCGTAAAGCAGCATCTGCACCGTCATCAGGCGTTTGCGGACAAGGTCGGCCTGGCTGGGCTCTTTCATGCGGATGGCCACATCGGCTTCGCGCATGGGTAAGTCCAGGACACGTTCCTCAAGCATCAGGTCGATGTTGAGATCGGGATATTGTTCGTAAAGCTTGGGCAGGCGTGGAGCCAGCCACAGAGTGCCGAAGCCGAACGTGGTTGTTACACGAAGGACGCCGAAAACCTCATCCTCGCTATCACGGATACGGGCAGCGGCCGCATCCAACCGTTTGGACATGGCTGAGGTGGCATCGAATAACAACTCTCCCTGCTCGGTCAGTATCAGCCCGCGGGCATGGCGATGAAACAGGGTCGCATTCAGTGATTCTTCCAGTGCGCGAATCTGACGGCTCACGGCGGATTGAGACAAATTGAGCTTGTCTCCGGCATGCGTGAGGCTGCCTGCATCCGCTACCGCGTGAAATATTCTGAGCTTGTCCCAATCCATCGTCGCAACTTTCGTTATCCTTTGGCAGGCCTATATGAAAGACGTAACAATTTCCACATTCAAACGGTGAAATCGTTACGGTTATGGGGAAATTTACTATACAGGTCAGCTTTTATGACCTAAAATAACTGGGAATGAAGCACACTAATCCGACGAGGGGAGACGTCTGATGAGTCAGCCGAAAATTTCGCTGAATGACAGGTTCGACTTGTCCAAGAGTCCGGTTCTGCTGAACGGGACACAGGCGTTGGTGCGATTGATGCTTATGCAGAAAGCGCGCGATAAAAAGGCCGGATTAAATACCGCTGGTCTGGTCACTGGGTACCGCGGATCGCCCTTGGGCGCTGTGGATCTGCAGATGACACGCGCGCAGAAGCAATTGGCCGAAAGTGATGTGATCTTTCAGTATGGGCTGAACGAAGATCTTGCTGCTACGGCGCTATGGGGAAGCCAGCAGGCCGGTTTGCGCAATGATGGCAAGTTCGATGGCGTTTTCGGTCTTTGGTACGGCAAGGGCCCGGGCGTAGATCGGTCAGGGGATGTCATGCGCCACGCCAATATGGCCGGGACAGGCAAACATGGCGGGGTTCTGATGGCCATGGGGGACGATCACACGGGCGAAAGCTCGACCGTGCTGCATCAGTCGGAATGGTCGTTAGTGGACATGTATATGCCGGTGGTCAGTCCGGCGGGTGTGCAAGAAATTCTCGACTACGGAATCTATGGTTTTGCGCTCAGCAGGTTTGCCGGTGTCTGGGCTGGTCTGAAAACCATGAAGGACACGATCGAAGTGACATCCGTTGTTGACGGCAGTCCGGACCGGATGCAGATCGTGACGCCCGAATTCGACATGCCTGAGGGCGGGTTGAACATCCGCTTGGGTGATACACCGCATCTGCAGGAAGGGCGTGTAATCGACTATAAACGTTTCGCTGCTGAAACGTTCTCGCACGCCAATAAAATGGACAAGCGCGTTTGGGGGAAACCCGGTGCCAAGATCGGGATCGTGGCAGCAGGCAAGAACTGGCTGGATCTGGTCCATGCCATGTCTCTGTTGAACATTGACGCGAACGAGGCTGAACGCCTAGGCATCACTACCTACAAAATCGGCCAGACTTTTCCGTTGGATATGAAGGGCTTCCACGGCTGGGCTGAAGGGCTCGACCTGATCATTATCGTCGAGGAAAAGCGCAAGCTGATCGAAGTTCAGGTCAAGGAAGCGATCTTTGACGATCGGCGCGGTCGTCGGGTCTATGGATGGTACAAAGGCGGTGCAGGTACATTGCACCGCGAGGAGCTGTTTCCCACACGCGGGGCATTGGACCCAATAATGATTGCCGAGAAACTCGGCAACATCCTGATTGAAGAAGGGCGGGACACCGATGGAGTGCGTGCCGGTCTGGCCAAGCTGTCAGAAGCGCGCCGTGCGGACAACGCGCAAGAAATTGCGGCGCGACTGCCGTATTTCTGTTCTGGCTGTCCTCATAACAGCTCGACAAGACTGCCTGAAGGTAGCCGCGCCTATGCCGGTATCGGATGCCACTACATGGTGCAGTGGATGGACCGTGAGACAACCGGGTTCACTCAGATGGGGGGCGAGGGCGCGAACTGGATCGGAGAGGAACCCTTTTCGACAACCAAACATGTTTTCCAAAACTTAGGGGACGGAACGTACAACCACTCGGGCGTTCAGGCGATCCGGGCGGCTCTGTCCGCCGGGACAAACATCACCTTCAAGATCTTGTTCAACGATGCCGTCGCAATGACAGGCGGGCAGGAAAACGAAGGCGACCTGACCGCGGAACGGATCGTGGCCGAAGTCACGGCAATGGGCGTTAAAAACGTGGCCGTGGTTTACGACGAAAAGGAAGATGTGAACTTCAAGGCTCTGCCATCTGGGGTCGAAACTCATGAGCGCGCCGAGCTGATGCAGGTTCAGGAAAAATTCCGCGAAATCGAGGGTGTATCCGTCATTGTTTACGTCCAGACCTGCGCCGCCGAGAAGCGCAGGCGGCGCAAGCGTGGCACATTCCTAGATCCCGATAAGCGGGTATTCATCAACACCGACATTTGCGAAGGCTGCGGTGATTGCGGTGTGCAGTCAAACTGCGTGTCGATTGTGCCCAAAGAGACTGAACTTGGACGTAAACGCGCGATCGACCAGTCGAGCTGCAACAAGGATTTCTCTTGCCTGAACGGGTTTTGCCCGTCGTTTGTCACGCTTGAAGGGGCGAAGATCAAGAAAGAAGCCACAACCGACATCGACCTTCCGGACTTGCCGGAGCCGATTTTGCCGCAGATCAACGGCACGCATAACGTAGTGATCACCGGAGTCGGTGGTACCGGCGTTGTCACCATCGGCGCAGTTCTGGCACAGGCTGCCCAGATCGATGGCAAGGGCGCCGGCATGATGGAGATGGCAGGGCTGGCGCAAAAAGGCGGCGCGGTTCATATCCACTGCCGTCTTGCCAATCGACCAGAAGATATCAGCGCCATTCGTGTTGCAACCGGAGAGGCACATGCCCTGATCGGAGGCGATCTGGTGGTGTCTGCCGGAGCTAAAACTCTGGGTCTTACACAAGCAGGGCAAACCGGTGCGGTGGTCAACAGTCACGAGATCATTACGGGCGACTTCACGCGTGATACCGATTTCCGAATACCCGCTGATCAACTGGAGCTGGCATTGCAAGCCCGCTTGAAAGAAAACGCCGATCTGTTCGACGCGACAGATTTGGCGCGCGCCGTGATGGGGGATTCAATTTATTCGAACATGATGGTGTTTGGCGCAGCCTGGCAACGAGGGCTGTTACCGATCCGCCATGAAGCAATCCTGCAAGCCATCGAGTTGAATGGCGCTGCGGTTGAGCGCAACAAGCGTGCGTTCGAGGTTGGTCGGTGGGCGGTTTTGCACCCGGAAGAGGTAGCGAGAATCCTAAGCCCAAATGTAGCCGAATTGCCGAAATCGATGGATCAGATGATCGATTTCCGGGCGGACCACCTGACCAGCTATCAAGGCACGCGTTTGGCGAAGCGGTATCGCAAGCTGCTGGCGACCATCGATGATGCAGACGTCAAAGAGGCGGTTGCAAAAGGGTATCACAAGCTGCTGTCTTACAAGGATGAATACGAGGTCGCGCGCCTGTTGCTGGACAGTCGTAACCAGGCAGCAGCCGAATTTGACGGCGATTTCAAAATGACCTTCCATCTGGCACCGCCGGCACTGGGTGGCAAAGGTGCCGGTGAGCGCCCACGCAAGCGTGCGTTTGGCGAATGGTTCCTTGGCCCGCTTAAGCTATTGGCGCGGCTCAAAGTTCTGCGCGGAACACCGTTTGATCCGTTTGGTTACAGCGCTGAGCGGCGGATGGAGCGGGCACTGATCCGGCAATACGAAAAAGACATGAAGCAGGTTCTGCCCAAACTGACTGCGGGTACGCGCGACGCGATTGCCGCGCTGGCCCGCCTGCCTCTGGACATCAGAGGGTTTGGTCCTGTTCTCATTGAAAACGAGGCTAAGGCAGCAAAACGGCGCGAAGAGCTTTTGGCAGTAATCGGTGACGGCAGGCCGCAGGTCAGGTCTGCGGCAGAGTGAAGCTTCACATGCCTGTTACGCTATGCGGTAAGAATTGCTACCTACCACTAACCACTGGTCCTTATATCGGAGTTTTCGATGCCCTCGTCACGCCATATCGCTCGTGACA
Source organism: Ruegeria sp. HKCCD6426 (assembly GCF_057221115.1). Taxonomy (NCBI): domain Bacteria; kingdom Pseudomonadati; phylum Pseudomonadota; class Alphaproteobacteria; order Rhodobacterales; family Roseobacteraceae; genus Ruegeria; species Ruegeria sp. HKCCD6426. Next base: position 426,111 of record NZ_JBWVBF010000003.1, read on the forward strand.
TTTCTTATGCCTACTCCGCTGAAACCAAGGGTGGGCGGATAGTTATCAGGTTGATGGAAAACACTACCGGCCGTCTGCGGTTGATCAAACGGGCACACGGTTACGAACACGAGGTGGCCAAGGGGCGCGATTTCTGGTCGGTCATGGTTGATCGCTACGGGCTGTCTCTGGATGTGGTCGGAGGATCACTGTCGAACGTTCCGAAAAACGGGCCGCTGATCCTGATTGCTAACCATCCTTATGGAATTCTGGATGGATTGATGATGGGGCATATTCTGGCGCAAACCCGCGGTGATTTCCGTATTCTGGCCAACCGGGTATTCCGCAAGGCGGAGGACTTGAATCGGATAGTCCTTCCGATTTCGTTTGATGCGTCGAAAGAGGCGATGAAACTGAACCTCGAAACCCGCAGAACGGCGTTGGACTACCTGGGTGAGGGTGGGGCGATTGGCATTTTCCCGGGCGGCACCGTCAGTACTGGCGTCAAGCCGTTCTCACACCCGATGGATCCAGGCTGGCGTGGCTTTACAGCGCGAATGGTTGCCAAGTCAAACGCGACGGTGGTGCCTGTTTTCTTTGATGGCCACACCTCGCGCCTGTTCCAGATTGCCAGTCATCTTCACAACACGCTGCGCATGGGTTTGCTGATCAAAGAGTTCAAAAAGCGCGTTGATACCCCAGTCAGCGTCGTGATTGGCGAGCCAATCGGCCGCGACGTATTGGACCCGTTGGCAAAGGATACGCGCAAGATGATGGATTTCTTGCGCAAAGCCACGTATGAGCTGTCCCCACAGCCGTTGAAGTCCTATGACTACGGCTATGAATTTGAGGAACGGCATCGCGCCTGAAGGGGCAAATGGCAGTAGGTATCTTTGATTCCGGATTGGGCGGGCTGACCGTCCTGAACTCCGCGCAGAAACGTCTGCCGGACGTGGATTTCCTGTATTTTGCGGACAGCGCGCATGCCCCGTACGGCGTGCGCGATGCCGAAGATATTTTTCAACTGACGCGTCATGCCGTCCATGATCTGTGGTCGCGTGGCTGCAATCTTGTGATTCTGGCATGTAACACTGCCAGCGCCGCCGCACTGCGTCGAATGCAGGAAGAAGGCGTGCCCGAAGGTAAGCGCGTTCTGGGCGTATTTGTCCCCTTGATCGAAGCGCTGACCGAGCGGCAATGGGGCGACAACTCGCCCCCGCGCGAGGTTGAGGTGCAGCACGTCGCATTGTTTGCCACACCGGCGACTGTCTCCAGCCGCGCGTTTCAGCGTGAACTGGCCTTTCGTGCTATCGGCGTCGACGTCGAGGCGCAGGCCTGTGGCGGTGTTGTCGATGCTATAGAGGACGGTGACATGATCCTGTCCGAAGCATTGGTGCGCTCGCATGTTGATGCGCTAAAACGCAAGATGCCTGATCCGCAGGCTGCAATTCTTGGCTGTACGCACTACCCATTGATGGCCGAGACATTTCAGGCGGCACTTGGTCCAGACGTAAAAGTCTACAGCCAGGGTGATCTGGTCGCAGAGAGTCTGGCCGATTACCTGCAGCGCCATCCCAACATGACAGGTGAAGGCGATGGTGGTTTTCTGACCACCGGGAAACCGGGGTTCGTCAGCGATCGTGCGACCCAGTTTCTCCGACGACAAATCACCTTTGCGGCTGCCTGACCTAAGTCAAGGACGGTCTTTTACCGACTCTTTAATTCGATGACCGTCGCATCGGCGGTCGTAAGATGTGGCACATAAGTGAAAGAAGTCTGACATGACCCACAAAATCGCAATTCTGGGCGCGTCCGGTTATACCGGCGCCGAACTGGTGCGGCTGATCGCCGAGCACCCGAATATGGAAGTTACAGCTCTGGCCGCCGAGCGTAAGGCAGGCCAATCCATGGCACAGGTGTTTCCGCATTTGCGGCATTTGGACTTGCCGGTCCTGTGCAAAATTTCCGAGATCGATTTCTCGCAAATTGATCTTTGTTTTTGCGCTTTGCCACATAAAACAAGCCAAGAAGTCATTCGCGAGCTGCCAAAAGCACAGAGGATCGTTGATCTTTCAGCCGATTTCCGGCTAAGCGATCCTGAAGAATACGAAAAGTGGTATGGCAATCCACATTCCGCCATCGCGCATCAGAACGAGGCGGTCTATGGCCTGACTGAATTCTACCGGGACGAAATCCGGTCTGCTCGGCTGGTTGCCGGAACGGGCTGCAATGCGGCGACCGGGCAATATGCTCTGCGTCCCTTAATTGCCGCTGGGGTGATCGACTTAGACGATATCATCCTTGATCTGAAATGCGCTGTTTCCGGTGCAGGGCGGGCATTAAAAGAGAACCTTCTGCATGCGGAGCTAAGCGAAGGTTACAACGCCTATGCCATTGGTGGTACGCACCGGCATCTCGGTGAATTTGATCAGGAATTCTCTAAACTCGCCGGGCGGACGGTTCATGTACAGTTTACACCCCACCTGATCCCGGCCAATCGCGGAATTCTGGCGACTACGTATGTGAAGGGCGACCCGCAAAGCGTCTTTGAGACGCTGTGTTCGGCCTACGAAGCCGAGCCATTTATTCAGATGTTGCCATTTGGCGAAACACCTTCGACTCATCACGTCAGGGGGTCGAACTACTGCCATATCGGCGTAGTCGCGGATCGGATCGAACGTCGTGCCATTGTGGTGGCGGCATTGGATAACCTGACAAAAGGTAGCAGCGGGCAAGCCTTGCAGAATGCCAACCTGATGTTAGGTGAAGCTGAAACGACGGGCCTGATGATGGCCCCTCTGTTCCCGTGAGGACACTATGAAAACGCTCAAGAAACGTCGTCGTGTACAAGTGATATTGCTGGCTGTGGTTGCCCTTGTTCTAGCGACAGGGTTGATTGGGTATGCAATGCGAGACGGCATCAACTTTTTCCGCTCACCCAGTCAGGTTATCGCCGAGCCACCAAAGCCGACCGAAGTGTTCCGCATTGGCGGTCTGGTCGAAGAAGGCTCAATCATTCGTGGGCAGGGCGAGACGGTACATTTTGTTGTGACCGATGGTGGTGAAAGCGTACCAGTGGCATTTACCGGTGTTTTGCCGGATCTGTTTTCTGAAAATCAGGGGATGGTCGGGACCGGAAGTTACGTGAACGGCGTCTTTGAAGCTACGGAAATTCTTGCGAAACATGACGAAACTTATATGCCGAAAGAAGTTGTCGATGCTTTGAAGGAGCAAGGCGTTTACCAGGAGGCCGAAGACAGCTGAACTTAGCTGAGTCGAAGCCCTCGGGCAGAGATGTTTGGGGTCAGAATTAACAGGGCGTTGCGTGCGTTTGGGCATGCAGCGCCCTTATATTTATCGCTGGTTTAACGTCTTTCCGTGACCGTTTCCCCCAATCAGGTCAAAAGGGGAGCGGAATGCAGACTGTTCGGCAGATAGCTATGGGTATCGTAGCTCGGGAAGGTGGTTATGTAGATGATCCCGACGACCCTGGCGGGCCTACGAAATTTGGTGTGACCATTCATACCATGCGCCGCCTCGGGCTGGACCTGACGGGTGACAGGTCCATCACACGGGCAGATGTACGTGCATTGAGCAAAGAGCAGGCCGTCGACATTTTCCTGGAACATTATTTTGACAAGCCGCGTGTTGCTTTGACCCCAGCGGAATTGCAGGCGTCGCTGTTCGATATGTATGTCAATGCGGGTTCTCAGGCTGTGAAAATCCTGCAACGGTTATTGGGCCAAATGGGGTTCGACGTCCTGGTTGATGGTGTAATCGGGTCTCATACTGCGACCGCCGCTCACACCGCGGCTACACCCAATCCGGTCGCACTACGGGATGCGTACGGTGTTGCGCGACGGAACTATTATTTCGACATTGCGGATCGACGGGCTTCGTTGCGCAAATATGCGCGGACTCGCGCTGGCGAGAAGGGCGGTTGGATTCGCCGGGCCGAAGAGTTTCTGTCCGTCTCATACCATCTGACGAACGAAGAGTTTCAGAATAGGGTCTTGGCATGGGGTTGATCTCAGGAATTTTGGGATTGTTGTTTGGCACGGGTCGCAACGTAGTTCGCGAGACAGCCGAAGTGTTTCGAGAAAATGCCGAAGCAGGCGCTCGGCGCTCTGTTGGCTTGCAGGAACAAGCAATGCAACAATTCGGAGCAGAGTTCCAAATCGGTCAGAAGGGGGGATATGATCGCCTCATTGATGGTCTGAACCGTTTGCCGCGTCCGGCGCTGGCTTTGGGAACACTGGGGCTGTTTGTTGCGGCGATGGTTGATCCGTTGTGGTTTGCTGCCCGAATGCAGGGGATTGCGTTGGTCCCGGAACCGCTGTGGTGGTTACTGGGTGTGATTGTGTCATTTTATTTTGGCGCGCGACATCAAGCCAAGGTGCAGGATTTACAGCGCGAAATCGGTGCCACAATGCTGCGCGCGCCTACTGTCATGGCGAATCTGGAGGCACTGAGGCAGATGCGCAGCGACAGTCCGGGGGTCGCGGACCCGGGGCCGGATGCTGAGCTGGTTCAACATCTATCCGAGCAGGGCGAGAATCGGGCGTTGGAGGATTGGCGCCGCCTGCAAAAGGCCTAGGGCGCGACACTATGTGCCCGGCGACCGGGCGAATGTGAATGGCACTTGCCGAGTGGCAGCAGTATAAACGGCCCATGATTACAGAGCTCGGCCACTTCGCCCTTATCCTCGCCTTCCTGGTCGCCATCGTACAGAGCGTTGTACCCCTTGTCGGGGCTGCCAATCGATGGACCGGTTGGATGGCTTTTGCCGAACCAGCGGCAATCGCCCAGTTTCTGCTAACGTCTTTTTCCTTCGGCGCGCTCGTCTGGGCCTTTACGACGTCGGACTTTTCGTTGCGGATTGTTGTCGAGAACAGCCACTCGGCGAAGCCGATGTTGTACAAGATCAGCGGCACATGGGGGAACCATGAAGGTTCTATGCTGCTTTGGGTGCTGATCGTGACGATTTTTGGCGCAATGGCGGCGTTTTTTGGTGGCGGGTTGCCACCGACACTGAAAGCGCGGGTCCTGGCGGTGCAATCTGCCATTGGTGTGGCATTCTTTGCCTTTATCCTGTTCACGTCGAACCCGTTTGACCGCCTTCCTGTACCACCCTTTGACGGTCGAGATTTGAACCCCTTGCTGCAAGACCCCGGTTTGGCCTTCCATCCGCCGTTCCTGTACCTGGGTTATGTGGGTCTGAGCATGGCATTCAGCTTTGCCATCGCCGCCCTGATCGAGGGGCGTGTAGATGCCGCATGGGGCCGTTGGGTGAGACCATGGACTCTGGCCGCCTGGGTTTTCCTGACAATCGGGATCGCACTGGGGTCCTGGTGGGCATATTACGAGCTTGGCTGGGGCGGTTTCTGGTTCTGGGATCCGGTTGAAAACGCTTCGTTTATGCCGTGGCTTCTGGCGGCCGCGTTGCTGCACTCGGCCATTGTGGTGGAAAAACGTGAGGCGTTGAAAAGCTGGACGATTCTGCTAGCGATCATCGCGTTTGGTTTCTCGCTCATCGGGACATTTATCGTGCGCTCGGGTCTGCTGACCTCGGTCCATGCCTTTGCCAATGACCCCGAACGCGGTGTGTTCATCCTGATCATTCTTGTGATCTTCATCGGTGGTGCACTGACGCTGTTTGCGGCACGCGCGCAGGCGATGGAGGCCAAGGGTGTATTCGGAATGGTCAGCCGCGAAAGCGCGTTGGTGTTGAATAACATCCTGTTGGCTGTCAGCTGCTTTGTCGTGTTCTTCGGCACCATGTGGCCGATGGTGGCCGAAATGGCGTTTGACCGTAAGCTTTCGGTTGGGGCACCGTTTTTCAATGCTGCTTTCACGCCGTTCATGATCGCGCTTGGGATCGCCCTGCCAGTCGGCTCGATGCTGCCGTGGAAGCGGGGCAAGCTGGGTCGGGCTGCGTGGTCGTTGCGCTATGCGTTCATTTTGGCCGTCGCATTGGCCATCCTTGTCTGGGTCATGCAAACGGGTCGGAGTGCGCTAGGGCCGGTGGGTCTTTTCCTTGGCGCTTGGGTCACCTTTGGCGCGGTCGTGGACCTCTGGAGCCGCACTGGCCGCAAGGGTAGTCTGGCGCGTCTGTTCCGCCTTCCTCGTGCTGATTGGGGTAAGGCGGTGGCGCATACCGGTTTGGGCGTCACCATGTTCGCAATTGCGGGTCTAACCGCATGGGAAGTTGAAGATATCCGTGTCGCGCAGCCTGGTAAGCCCTTCGAGGTCGGAGAATTTACGTTGACCCTGAAGGATGTACGCAACGTGCAGGGGCCAAACTACTTCTCGACTATGGCAGACGTGACGTTGGAAAAGAACGGTCGTCAGATTACCACGCTGCACCCGGAAAAGCGTGACTACCCGGTAGCCCGGATGCCGACTACCGAGGCTGCAATCGACTACCGGATCTTGCGTGACGTTTATGTGGTAATCGGAGACCAACAGGCCGATGGCGGTTGGGTCATGCGTACTTATATCAAGCCCTTGGCCAACTGGATCTGGGGCGGATGTATCCTGATGTCACTGGGTGGTGTCCTGAGCTTGTCCGACCGTCGTTTCCGTGTCGCAGCAGGAGCACGCAAAACCCCGCAGTCAGGAGTTCCTGCAGAATGAAACGTTTTGTTCTGATCCTGATGATGCTGGCCTCACCTCTGATGGCGGTCCAGCCTGACGAGGTTCTTGACGATCCGGCACTTGAGGCACGCGCACGCGATATCAGCACCGGGCTGCGCTGCCTTGTCTGCCGCAATGAAAGTATCGACGAAAGCAATGCCGAATTGGCACGTGATCTGCGGATACTGCTGCGGGAACGCTTGGTTGCAGGAGACACAGATAAAGAAGCGGTGGATTTCATTGTTGATCGCTACGGCGAATATGTCCTGCTGAAACCGACCACGTCCGGCGCTAATCTGATGCTATGGCTGGCGGGTCCGATCATGTTGTTGATCGCAGCTGCCATGGGGTGGAGTTTCTTGCGCAAGCGCGCACAGCACCAGAAAGCCGATCAGACCGACGCTCTGAGCGAAGAGGAAAAGGAACGGTTGCGCCGAATTCTGGAAGACTGACGCGCGGTTCCACTTTCGCTTGCCTCACATTTAAGTCAGGGTTTTACAAACACTGCGCAGGTGAGGATTTCTATGGAATACGAAGCGGTTGATCTGGACATCACAGAGGGTTTGGCGGTTCTGACGCTGAACCGAGCGGACAAGATGAACGCGTTGACAACGCGGATGCGTGCCGAAATTACTCACGCGATGAAACACGCCGCGCGTCATGCACGTGCCGTGGTTCTGACTGGCGCGGGCAAAGCGTTCTGTTCAGGTCAGGACCTTGGGGATGCCTCCAGCACCGGTAAGATTGATCTGGAACGCGCGTTGCGGGACGAATATGAGCCCATGCTGGAATCTGTCTATGATTGTCCGATCCCAACTATTGCCGCTGTCAATGGACCGGCGGCCGGGGCAGGGGCCAACCTTGCGCTTTGCGCCGATGTGGTAATTGCAACCGAAAGTGCATATTTCCTGCAGGCTTTCGCGCGGATCGGTCTATTGCCGGATGCGGGGGGCACATGGTTCATGCCGCGGCAGATGGGCTTTGCCAAGGCAATGGGGGCGGCTTTGTTCGCAGACAAGATCAGCGCCCGGCAGGCTGACGATTGGGGTCTGATTTGGGAGGCAGTTGCCGACGACGCATTTGAGGCTCATTGGCGCAAGCGCGCCGAGTATCTGGCCAGCGGTCCCACCGCAGGTTTTGCCGCGATCAAGCAGGCGATCCGTGGCACCTACGAAAAGACACTTCCGCAGCAACTTGCGACCGAGGCTCATCTGCAGGGCGATTGCGGACGCACCCGCGACTTTGCTGAGGGTGTCGTAGCTTTCCTGGAAAAACGCCCCCCGGTATTCGAGGGGCGCTGATTACATAGGCTATGCCCGACGACGACGGCGTGACCGACGTTCGGGAGCGCCAGCACCGTCCTCGGTGCCGTCCGAGGCAGACGAAAACGCTCCAAGTGCCATTGTGATCTGATCCAAGGTGGGTCGTTCCCCGCGCGGGCATGTATCCAGCGCCTCGCGCATTTTGCGCAGATGGTCCGGCATTGTACCGCAGCAGCCACCGATGATCGTCGCACCTGCGTCGCGGGCCATGGCGGCGTACTGCCCCATCAGCTCCGGCGTGCCATCATAATGGATATGGCCGTTCACGTATTTTGGGATGCCTGCGTTGCCCTTGGAAATCAACGGACGCTCGGTGCCTTGAGCGGCAAAGCCCAAAACAGTGCGCAGGATATCTGAGGCGCCGGTACCACAATTGGCGCCAAACGCGATTGGCGGGTTCGGCAGGGTTTCGACCATTTGCGCCAGATCGGCGGACGTCACGCCCATCATGGTGCGTCCGGCAGTGTCAAAGCTCATGGTGCCGCACCAGGGCATGTCAGCCAAAGCAAAAGCTTCGGCCGCCGCACGGAATTCTTCTGGGGCACTGATGGTTTCAAGCCAAAGGACATCGACCCCACCGGCCTTTAGTGCCTCAGCCTGCTCGTGGAACATCTCAACAGCGTCGGCGTGCGTCAGGCTGCCAACTGGCTCCATGATCTCACCCGTCGGACCGACCGAGCCTGCGACGATCACCGTGCGCCCGGCTTTGTCTGCCACTTCGCGACCCAGCTCAGCGCCGGCGCGGTTCAATTCGCCAACGCGGTTCTGTGCTTCGTGCAATTTCAAGCGCGCAGAAGTGCCACCGAACGTATTGGTCAGAAACAGATCACTGCCCGCATCCACCGAACCCTGATACAGAGCCCGAATCTTGTCTGGGGCGTCCACGTTCCACAATTCCGGCGCATCGCCCGATTGCAGGCCCATATTGAACAGATTGGTTCCGGTTGCCCCATCCGCCAGAATGGCATCAGTGGTTTCCAGAAGTTTGCTGAGCGCGTTTGTCATTGGGGCATTCCAATTTTTGGCCCGCAGGGCCGATAATATAGACGCCCCGTGTCCCACGACCGGAGCGTCAAATCAAACTCATAAAACTCATGAAGATCATGAGGGTCGGATAAAAGCCTTAGATTTCGGCCTCAGTCACGACTTGCTCTTTGGCTTCGACCAGCAATTCCGCCATCTTTTCGCGAATCTTTGCTTCGTCGGCCAGGTCGCCCAGATAACCTTTCACCGCTTCAACAACGTCATCTTCGCTGACGTTTTGCAGGTCGGTATGGACCAGTTCCTGGCCATAAGCCCGAGCCTTTTCAACGGGTTCGCCTTTCAGAGCCGAGGCCCATACGGCCATAAACCGGTTGCGGCGCATCCGTGCAACGAACTGCATTTTTTCGTCATGCGCGAACTTGTTTTCAAACGCGGCTTCACGTTCGTCAAATGTGGTCATGGGTTGGGGACCTCTTGGATTACATCTTCTTTCCTCATGATATGACTATACGACAGCTTGGGTGCAAGGGATTTGCGCTGCGTCAAAGCCTCTCGGGTCGGTGAACTTGCGGGAAAGCAGGGCTTGCACTATGAGGGCGCCAACGCGAAGGGACTCATTCCCTCGCCCCGGACTGGAAAGGTCGCTCATGGCGCGTCGCAAAAAGATCTACGAAGGTAAGGCCAAGATCCTGTATGAAGGCCCCGAACCGGGCACTATCGTCCAGTATTTCAAGGATGATGCCACTGCGTTCAACGCCGAGAAGAAAGACGTGATCGACGGCAAGGGTGTACTGAACAACCGTTTGAGTGAGTTCTTCATGACCGGCCTGACCCAGATCGGAGTGCCGAACCACTTTATCCGCCGCCTGAATATGCGCGAGCAATTGGTCCGCAATTGCGAGATTGTCCCGCTGGAAGTCATCGTGCGCAATTACGCCGCCGGATCGATGTCCAAGCGTCTGGGCATTGCAGAAGGTACTCAGCTGCCGCGCCCGATTGTCGAGTATTGCTACAAGGATGACGCGCTTGGTGACCCGCTGGTCACTGAAGAGCACATCGCTGCCTTTGGCTGGGCCAGCCAGCAGGACATGGACGACATCCTCAGCCTTGCGCTGCGTGTAAACGACTTCATGAGCGGCATAATGCTGGCCGTGGGTATTCGTCTGGTCGATTTCAAAATCGAGATCGGTCGGGTGTACGAAGGTGACTTCCAGCGCCTGATCGTTGCTGACGAGATCAGCCCGGACAGCTGCCGACTGTGGGACATCGAAACCGGGCAGAAACTGGACAAGGACGTATTCCGCCGGGATCTGGGCAACCTGACCGATGCCTATTCCGAAGTGGCTCGTCGCCTTGGCGTTCTGCCTAAAAGCAACGTTACCAAGCCGACGCTGATCAACTGATCTCGGCACTCGGCTTTAACTTCAGAAGGCGTCACCTTGGTTGAGGTGGCGCTTTTTTCTTTGTATCTGCTAGTTTAGCGCATCCTATTTAGCGTGGCATCAAGGTGACCTTCACATGGCCGAACTCTTTGATCAGGCAGTTTTTCTAAAGTTTTTTGCCGCTCTGCTGGCGATCTTCAACCCGCTTTACGGTATCCCGATTTTTCTGAGCATGACCGAAGGGTATTCCACCGCGGAACGGCGCCGTGTTGCCTTGGTCGTGACGGGAACGGTGGTGGTGGTTGCGCTGATCTCGGTCATGATCGGTGAGGAAATACTGGCGTTCTTTGGGATTGATATTCCGTCATTTCGTATTGCCGGCGGGTTGATCATTCTGGGTGTTGGCATGTCCATGCTGAATGCCTCGGACCGACCAGAGGGAGATCAGCAAGCGATTCAGGAAGGGCAAGCGAAGAAAAGCAACATTGCTGTTGTACCGCTTGCTATTCCGCTGACGATTGGACCGGGCACAATCGCAACAACAATTGTTTTTGCGCATACCCTGTCTGATGGGGCCGAGATCGTGACCCTTGGGTCAGCAGTTTTGATTGCCTGTGCAATTGTCGGGCTGGGATTGCTCTTTGCCGATGCGATCTCGCGAACGGTCGGAACAACGATGATCAATGTGATCACCCGTGTGATGGCCATCATTCTGGTCGCTGTAGCGGTGGAAATGGTTCTGACCGGGATCTTCCATGCAATCGATACGCATTATCCGGGACTGTCTGCGACAATAGGAGGTTGAGGCGTTCACCTGCGATCATCCGTCCTGTCCAAGAAGGGTTGTCCAATGATCGCAAGCAGGGTATCTCGCGCGCAACGGAATGGACCCCGGTCATCGGGTCTGCAGGTGGAGTTGCGAAAATGAAAGCACGGGTGCATGTGATGCTCAAGAACGGGGTTCTGGACCCACAGGGCGAGGCCGTTCGTCACGCGTTGGGTGCCATGGGCTTCGATCAGGTGGAAGGCGTGCGCCAAGGCAAGGTCATCGATCTGGAACTGGCCGAAGGTTCGACCGAGGCGGACGTGACCGCAATGTGTGAAAAGCTGTTGGCCAACACGGTCATCGAACGCTTCGAGATCGAACTGATCTGAGTTTCCCACCAAGGAGGGTCCGCCATGCGCGCTGCCGTCATCGTTTTTCCCGGGTCCAACTGCGACCGCGATCTTGCTGTGGCCTTCGAACAGGCCGGGTTCTCGGTCGACATGGTCTGGCACAAGGACGCTGCATTGCCCGAGGGTGTGGATATTGTCGGCGTGCCCGGAGGGTTTTCGTACGGTGATTACCTGCGATGCGGGGCAATTGCAGCGCAATCCCCGATCTGCAAGGCGGTGGCCCAGCATACGGAACGCGGTGGCTACGCCGTTGGTATCTGCAACGGATTTCAGGTGCTCACCGAAACCGGCATTTTGCCGGGTGCGCTTCTGCGCAATGCCGGTTTGAAGTACATCTGCCGGACGGTCGGCCTAAAGGTTGAAACCAGCGACTGCGCCTTTACTGAAGGTTACAATGCTGGCGATGTGATCGACATTCCCATCGCCCACCACGACGGTAACTATTTCGCCGACGACGAAACCTTGGCCAAGCTGAAAGGTGAGGACCGGATCGCCTTTACTTACGCCGAAAATCCCAACGGTTCGCGCAACGATATTGCAGGCATCCTGTCGCACAACCGGCGCGTGTTGGGGATGATGCCACATCCCGAACGGGCGGCGGATTCGGGCCACGGAGGCACCGATGGAACGGCGCTCTTCCGCGCATTGGCGGGTGTGCTAGCGCCAGTGTGACTTGAGGTCATTGGCCCGGGCGCGTAGCGTCTTGGAATGAGTTCAGAAGTGCAACCAGACAACCCCGGGTTTTTTGGGCGGCTCCGTGTGGCGCCGCTGGGTTGGCGGTTGCGTCTGGCCATCATCATGTTGTTGATGGCCACGGTGACGACGGTCTGGATCACAAACAGCCTTTTGACCAGTCGATTTACAGAATCAACACGCAACCGTGCCGAGGTACGGTTGGCTCTGTATTCCGGCAACCTGCTGAGCGAACTGCGCCGAAACTCCATTGTGCCGCAACTGCTGGCGCGCGACCCGACGCTGATTTCAGCCTTGCAATCCAGCGACTTCTCGCTTTCAACCCAGCGCCTGATTTCCTTTGTCGAAGAGATTGGTGCCGCCTCATTGGTATTGTTGGACCGCGACGGCCGCACGGTGGCGGCAACGGACCGCAACCGTCTGGGTGAGGCACACCGGAGTAGCCCGTATTTCATTGATGCAATCCGATCGAATGCGACCATCTTTTCTGTCATTCCTCGGGAGTCTGGCGGCTACAGTTTTGTTTATTCCCGCCGCATTGAGGGTGGCTCGGAATTTCTGGGCGTTATCGTAGTTGAGGTTGATCTTCAGAAATTCGAACGCGCCTGGGCCGGGATTTCAGATGCCGTGTTGGTAACCGACAGCACGGGCAATATCATTCTGTCGACCGAACCTCAGTGGCGCGGCGTGGACGAGGATGCCGCGATGCTGCGACAGCCGCCACAAGGCGCCATTCAACGCGCCATCCGGGCAACGACGGATTGGACGGTGTTGCCTCCCGATGCCTACCTTCAGGGCGAGGCCGTGATGCGTATGGAGACGCGCATTCCGTTCCGGGGGTGGCAGATGACGTCGTTCACGACCTATTCCTCGATTCGGGAAAAGGTGAACAGCGTACTTGCACTCGAGATCATGGGATTTGCGATTCTTCTGGCGTTGGCTTTCTATGCGCTCAGCCGCCGCGCCACGTCGCGGATGACTTTGTTCCAGCGCGAGTCGGCGGAGCTTCGCGCATTAAACACTAGGTTGCAGCGGGAAATTGCTGAACGCGAACGGGTTGAAAAGACACTGGAAGTGGCTGAACAAACCCTGGCCCAAAGCTCGAAACTGGCAGCGTTGGGTGAAATGTCGGCCGCGGTTAGCCACGAGTTGAACCAACCATTGGCGGCGATGAAAACGTATCTGGCCGGTGCACGCCTTTTGCTGCGCCGCGACCGTGCCGAAGAGGCGTTGGCCAGCTTTGGCCGCATTGACGGGCTGATCGAACGAATGGGCGCGATAACACGGCAGCTCAAGTCTTATGCGCGCAAGGGTGCTGACGCGTTTTCCCCAGTAAATCTTGGCGAAGCGCTGGCATCATCCTTATCGATGATGGAGCCGCAATTGCGGCAGAGACATGTAAAAATCACTCAAATTCTGCCAGAGACCCCTGTTGTCGTGATGGGGGACAGGATGCGGATCGAACAAGTGATGGTGAACCTCTTGCGAAACGCGCTGGATGCCACCAAATCGGTACCAGAGCCGGATGTGGAGATCATTCTGGCAGCGGGCGACTCGGCGGTTTTGACCGTGCGTGACAATGGGCACGGTCTTGAAGACATCGAGAACCTGTTCGAACCGTTCTATACAACCAAGCAGCCGGGCGATGGTGTTGGCCTGGGGCTTGCTATCTCGTCCGGGATCGTGAACGACCACGGTGGACGTCTGACTGCGCGCAACGGTCAACACGGCGGCGCGGTGTTCGAGATGCAACTGCCGATACTGGGAAGCGACGGCCTTGAGGCCGCTGAATAACAAAGGAATTACTATGGCACAGGCCATGAAAATCGCCATTGTGGATGACGAACAGGACATGCGCCAGTCGATCAGCCAATGGCTGGCATTGTCGGGTTATGACACTGAAACCTTCGCCAGCGCGGAAGATGCGCTCAAGGTTCTGGGGCCCGAATATCCGGGGATCGTGATTTCGGACATCAAGATGCCTGGGATGGATGGTATCCAACTGCTGAAAAAGCTGATGGGCGCTGACAGCACGCTGCCAGTCATCATGATCACCGGCCACGGCGACGTACCTATGGCGGTCGAGGCGATGCGGGTTGGGGCTTTTGATTTCCTCGAAAAACCATTCAATCCCGACCGAATGTCCGAACTGGCCAAGCGGGCCAGTAATGTGCGCCGACTGACACTGGATAACCGCGCTCTGCGGCGCGAACTTTCCGGCGGCACTCAGATCATGAACAAATTGATCGGCGCCAGCCCGGTCATGGAACGGCTGCGCGAAGACATTCTGGATCTGGGTCAGGCCGATGGTCATGTACTGATCGATGGTGAGACGGGCACGGGCAAGACCCTGGTTGCACATGCGCTGCACGCAGTGGGCAGCCGGGCAGGCAAGAAATTCGTACTGGTATCCTGCGCTGCGCTGGAAGAGGACGCGCTGTCCAAGCGGTTGTTTGGCCCAATGATGCCAGAGGACACACAGCTTCCTGCTATCGAGGAAGCGCGCGGTGGGACTCTGGTTTTGGAAGATGTCGAGGCACTCAGCGATACGTTGCAGGCTCGTCTTCTGAGTGTCATGAACGAACAGGGCACACCTGCCGAAACCCGGATCGTTGCAATTTCGAACCTGCAGGAAGCGGGCAAGACCAGCGAAGACGTTCTGCGGCCGGATCTATTTTATCGCCTGGCAGCGCTGCGCATCACCATGCCGCCACTCCGGCAGCGCGGTGAGGATATTCTGACGCTGTTCACCCGCTTGAGCGAGCAGTTCGCAGAGGAATATGGCTGCGATGCGCCTCAGGTCAGTGCGCAGGAGGCCGCGCAGCTGTTGCAAGCCCCGTGGCCGGGAAACGTGCGCCAGTTGATCAACATTGCCGAACGTGCCGTTCTGCAATCGCGCCGCGGGTCCGGCACCATCGCCTCGTTGCTGATGTCGGATCACGAAGAAATGCAGCCGGTCATGACCACCGAGGGCAAGCCGCTCAAGGAATATGTCGAAGCATTCGAGCGGATGCTGATCGACAACACGATGCGACGTCATAAGGGCTCGATTGCGTCGGTGATGGATGAGCTTTGCCTGCCACGCCGGACGTTGAACGAGAAAATGGCCAAATACGGGTTGCAGCGGTCGGATTACCTTTAAAGGCGGGAAGGGGCGCGGCCCCTTCTTTTGGCCGACAATCAACGTTTATTGGTTCTTTTTGAGCCAAATAAAGAGATGCTGAGCGGCGCCAACGAACTGCGATGCAGTTTGCCCATTGTCTTTTCCACAGGACTGCTTTTATTGTGTCCTAACGGGCCGGGCAAAATTGCGCCTGCAAGTCCCGTTCTTTTGAGTTTCGCTGTCATGCTGCTGCTGAGGATCAATCCCACGAGGCATGGCAGACCGATTGTGCCCCACACTCGGGGCAACAGAGTACCTGAGCCCGGAAAACCGGGCGAAAGGAAATAATGGGCAGGCGGCGGCACGATCCACGCCTGTCGGAGAAGAACCGCGATGACGCGCGCGCAACGATTGAGAGACCGGGCAGGGGGCCACAGCGCCGATCCCTGCCGCGCGCCGTCTGATATCGCCCTGACAAGACACCACCCCAAAAGCGCCCGTCCGCCAGGACGGCTACGGACAACGCGTTTGGCGCGGTGCACCAAGGACACATGGCTAAGAAAATGCTTATCGATGCCACCCACGCGGAGGAAACCCGCGTTGTGGTGGTCGACGGAAACAAGGTCGAGGAGTTTGACTTTGAATCCGAAAATAAACGCCAACTAGCTGGCAATATCTATCTGGCAAAAGTGACGCGGGTTGAGCCGTCGTTGCAGGCAGCGTTCGTAGATTACGGCGGGAACCGGCACGGTTTCTTGGCGTTTTCCGAGATTCACCCGGACTATTACCAAATCCCGGTTGCGGACCGCGAAGCCCTTATGGAGGAAGAGCGCGCCTATGCCGAGGCAATGAAGGCACGGGACGACGCAGAGGATTCCAAGCCGAAAAAGCGCCGTTCCCGCTCGCGGAGCAAGGCCGAGGATGTGAAATCCGATGATCCGGTTGAAACTTTGGATGTTTCGACTGAACCAAGCGGTATGGAAACCATCGACCTGGATGAGGCCGATGAGGCCGATGCGCCGGTGCCGGAAGGCACGTCGCCCATGGAAATGGTTGCCGACACGCCGGTGGAAGAACCGGCCGATGAAGCGGCAGAGCAACCGGAAGATCAGGAGGCAGAAACGACAGTCGCCGCCTCAAATGAGCAGGGTGAAGCGGACGCAACTACGACCGAAGAAGCCAACATTGAAGCTACTGCTGAAACAGATGTCGAGGCGCCTAAGGATGAATCTGGCGATGACGCTGGAGAAGCCGAAGCGAGCCCTTCCGATGCTGATCCGGAAACGGACGGATCTGAAGAGAACGACGATGCGGACGTAAAAGGCAAGACCTCGGATGCTGCATCCAAGGACGACACAATCGAATCCGTCGCCGACGAGGATGACAGTGAGGACATCCGTCCCCCGCGCAAACCGCGTCCACGCCGTTACAAGATTCAGGAAGTCATCAAGGTTCGGCAGGTTCTGCTGGTGCAGGTGGTCAAGGAAGAGCGCGGCAACAAGGGTGCTGCGCTGACCACGTACCTGTCGCTTGCTGGTCGCTATTGCGTCTTGATGCCCAACACCGCTCGCGGAGGCGGTATCAGCCGCAAAATCACCAACGCTGCCGACCGTAAGAAGCTGAAGGAAATCGCGTCTGAGATTGATGTGCCCACGGGGGCGGGCTTGATTGTTCGTACAGCTGGCGCCAAACGCACCAAATCCGAGATCAAACGCGACTATGAGTATCTGCAGCGCTTGTGGGAGCAAATTCGCGCCCTGACCCTGCAGTCTATTGCGCCTGCGAAAATCTACGAAGAAGGCGATCTGACTAAGCGCTCGATCCGCGATCTCTACAACCGCGACATTGACGAGGTTCTGGTCGAAGGTGAGGGCGGATACCGCATCGCGAAAGACTTCATGAAGATGATCATGCCGTCCCACGCCAAGAACGTGAAGCGGTACGAGGACGCGCTGCCACTGTTTGCGCGCTATCAGGTGGAAAGCTATCTGGCCGGGATGTTCAATCCGACCGTTCAGCTGAAATCCGGTGGCTACATTGTGATCGGCGTGACCGAAGCGTTGGTCGCAATCGACGTGAACTCGGGTCGGGCAACGAAGGAAGGCTCGATCGAGGAAACCGCGCTGAAAACCAACCTCGAGGCGGCGGAGGAGGTGGCGCGGCAGCTGCGTCTGCGCGACCTGGCAGGCCTGATCGTCATTGATTTCATCGATATGGACGAGCGCAAGAACAACGCCGCCGTCGAAAAGCGCATGAAAGAACGGCTGAAAACCGACCGCGCACGCATTCAGGTAGGCCGCATATCAGGTTTTGGTCTGATGGAGATGAGCCGTCAGCGTCTGCGCCCCGGAATGATCGAGGCGACGACCCAACCGTGCCCGGCCTGTCATGGAACCGGTCTGATCCGGTCGGACGACAACATGGCGCTTTCGATACTTCGTCAGATCGAAGAAGAAGGCACCCGTCGCCGCTCGCGCGAGGTGTTGGTACGATGCCCCGTCGGCATTGCCAACTTCCTGATGAACCAAAAGCGCGAACACATCGCCCAGATCGAGTCGCGTTATGGACTGTCCGTTCGGATCGAAGGGGATGTGCATCTGGTCAGCCCAGATTTCTCGATGGAGAAATTCAAAACGGCCAGCCGGATCGTACCCGAGGCAACAGCGCCCGTTGTGTCTGTGGATGCGTCCCTGATGGATCTGGTGGATTCCTCGGATGAGGACAAGAGCGAGGACGAGGAAGAAACCGTTCAGGCGGAAGAGGAAACCAAACCCAAACGCAAACGCCGCCGCCGTCGCCGTAAAAAGACTTCTGGCAACGCCGATTCATCCGAGACCAATGATGACGAGAACGACGCCGCAGAAGCAAGCGACGCCTCCGAGTCGCCTGTCGCAGAGGATGAGGTGAAGGAGGCCGCGAGCGAAGAGGGTGCAGAGGGCACCGAAAAGGCTGAGGAACCGGAAAAGCCTAAGAAACGTCGTGCCCCGCGCCGGCGTAAAAAGGCTGCTGATGACATGGTCGAGGCCGATGCCCCGGCAGTAGACGCCCAGACCACCGAAACGGCCAAAGAGGCAGAGGAACCTGCGCAGGAAGCCGCTGTTGAGACGCCCGAGGTTGAACCCGTTCAGCAAAGCGACGAGCAGGCAGCAGAAGAAACGGTTGCCGCTGAAGTGACTGAAGATGTGCAAGATGACGCGCCGTCCTCAGAAGAAGAAACGGTCGTGACTGAGGTGATCGACGCGGTGCAGGAAATCCCGGTTGAAGCTGAGGTGGAAGCAGAAGCGTCAGAGCCGGAAGTCGCCGAAGACGTTCAACCTACTGAGCCCGAGGACGAGGCACCAGTGATCGAACCTGCCGAGGCGATTCTGGAAACTGTTTCGGAGGAACCTGAACCGGCCCCGGCCAAGCCCAAACGGCGTGGTTGGTGGTCAATCGGTCAATAATCCAATAGGCGGGCTCTCGGGTCCGCCTTTTTTAAGGGCGGATTGCCGTATCACGATGATTTTCGGATGACATAGACCTGATGGCTCTCGACCGTTTCCTGTGCGATCAGGGTATGACCTGCCTCAGCGCAGAAATGTGGAACGTCGATAATTGCCGCGGGATCATCGGCTAAAACTCGCAGGATTGCACCTGCAGGCATGGATTTGAGTCTTTTTCGGGCTTTCAGGACGGGTAAAGGGCACAGCAGGCCCAACGCGTCCAGCGTTTCGGTCTCTTTGGTCATGTGAAACGGGATATGTCCAACTTGCGATGCTGTCCAGCGGGCAACCACGAGGATGTGACCGAATGGCCCCGTGACGCGGCGCGACGGATAACATATGTGCTGAAGCATGTTCGGAATAGACATCATCGACGCAGGGCTTCTGCCCGCCATGTTCATCGCCATGCTGGGCGGGCTGATCAGTTTTCTGTCGCCCTGCGTGTTGCCCATCGTGCCACCCTACCTGGCCTATATGAGCGGCGTTACGATTAACGAGATGCAGGATCAGGCTCAGGCCCGGCGCAAGGCGACATTAGCGGCACTGTTCTTCGTCATGGGGCTGTCGACGGTGTTTCTGCTTCTGGGGTTCACGGCTTCCGCATTCGGAGCATTTGTGCTTCAAAATCAAGTGTTGTTTGCAAAGCTGTCTGGTGCAGTGGTGATCGTGTTCGGCCTGCATTTCCTGAATGTGTTTCGAATCCCGCTGTTGGACCGTGAAGCGAGGGTTGAAACCGGTGATTCCGGCGGGTCGGTTTTTGGTGCCTACATCCTTGGTCTGGCCTTCGCCTTTGGATGGACACCCTGCATCGGTCCGCAACTGGGCGCGATACTTTCCTTGGCCGCGTCCGAGGCATCGGTAGCACGCGGTACCCTATTGCTAGGTGTTTATGCGGCAGGCCTCGGTATTCCGTTCCTGCTGGCTGCGATGTTCCTGAATCGCTCGATGGCAGTTATGAATCGGATCAAGCCTCATATGGGAACAATCGAAAAGGTAATGGGTGGCTTGCTGTTGTTCGTGGGGATCATGTTGATCACCGGCCTGTTCACCGAGTTCAGCTGGTGGCTGCTTGAAACATTTCCGGCGCTGGCAACTCTGGGTTAACTCTTTGAGTTTTTAGGGTGAATTCATCGACGACTAGGTCTTACCTTGGTCGCCGCGCTGCGCTAATCTGCGCGGCAAAGGTTATGGGCATGAGCAGTAAAACTCCGCAAAAAGTGGTGCGCCGCCGCCGGGTTTTCTACATCCCCGGCTATGATCCGATTCATCCCCGCCGCTACCGTGAACTGTACCGGAAAGAAGGTCGTTCACAGGCTGATATCTCAGGTTATGAACTCGCAGTGTCCGCCAAATCGGGGAATGGGCCTTATGGCTGGCACGTCACGTCAGTTCAGGATGGGGTGACGGTGCAAACGGATGTCGAAGTTCTGGTCTGGTCAGATATCGTCCGCGACAGCATGGCCAGTTCGATCCCGGCGACCTATTGGCAACTTGCCCGTACGGCATGGATCTATTTTTCTACAGGTGCCCTGTGGCGTTTGATGCAGTTGCGAAAGGGACCTGTGATCGCTGCGCTATACCCCGTGGGTATGCTCATGCTGCAACTGGTCGCTGCTATTTTGGTGGCGTGGATCGCGACAGAGGGTCTTGAACCGCTGATAGGGGTATTGGCGTATATACCAGCGGCACTTTCTGCATACGTCCTGATGCGCTGGTTTCGCCAGATCGACAACCGGCTGTTCGCCTATTACCTGATGCATGATTATGCGCATTCAGCGCGTCTTCGGGGCGAGATCGCACCGGACTTGCAGTCGCGGTTGGATCAATTCACGACTTTGGTCGAACAGGCCCTGGAGAAGGATGATGATGAGGTGCTGGTCGTTGGCCACAGCTCAGGCGCGCATCTGGGTGTTTCTGTATTGGCTGACCTGATGCGGCGCCGAAATGGGGTCGGGCCAACCCTTTCGTTTCTTACTCTGGGACAGGTGGTTCCCATGGTATCGTTCCTGCCCAATGCGCACCAGTTGCGGTCGGATTTGCTGTTTTTGTCCACTTGCTCGAATTTCTCTTGGGTGGATGTGTCGGCGCCCGGCGACGGATGCGCTTTTGCGCTGTGCGATCCCGTTGCGGTCAGCGGCGTCGCGAGCCAGGAAAAACTCTGGCCACTGGTGCTATCCGCCGCGTTTACAAAAACACTGTCGGCCGAGCGTTGGCGGGCATTGCGCTGGCGGTTCTTCCGATTGCATTTCCAATATCTTTGCGCGTTCGACAAGCCCGGAGACTACGACTATTTCCGCATCACTGCGGGACCTCAAACCTTATCACAACGCTACGCAAACCGCGCGCCGTCGGCCTCGAGGATCGAGCGCGCGGTTTCGAAATACACATCGGTGCAAGTATGAAACCACCCAAACCCCACGCCCGACCGGACAAGGTTTCGCTATTGCAGTACCTGAAACTGTTCCGTCAGGACTTGTTGTCGGCGCAACCGCAGCGCTTGTACCGCGCCTGGATGGCGGAGTTTCGGACGCCGTTCTTTCGTTCTTATATGGTCAACCAACCGGACCTGATTGATTCAGTTCTCAAGCAACGGCCAGATGATTTTCCAAAGTCCGGTCGGATCAGCGAAGGGCTGCGCCCGCTGTTGGGTAATTCTGTGTTTCTGACAAATGGCGAGACTTGGAAACGCCAGCGCAGGATCATCGACCCGGCATTCGAGGGGGGGCGGTTGAAGGCCACGTTTCCTGCGATGCTGGCTGCGGCTCAGGCCTGTGTGGACCGGCTGCGGGTGCGGGTCGGCACAAATATAGAATGCGAAGAAATCACCAGCCACGCGGCTGCAGACGTGATCTTTCGAACTCTTTTCTCGGTTCCGATCGAGAACGAGATTGCGTCCGAGGTATTTGAAAAGTTCCGGTCCTACCAAAGGGAACAACCGCTGCTGAACTTGGCGGCATTTATTCCGGTTCCACGCTGGATTCCCAGATTCCATTCACGCCAGACACGCAGGAACGCACGCGATATCCGGGCACTGATTGCGCATCTTACGTCTGAACGGGCTAGCCAAATTGCCGCCGGCTGTGCGCCTGATGATCTGGCAACCAAGATCATGACGACACCGGACCCGGAAACCGGGCGCTGTTTCGAAACCGATGAAATGGTGGATCAGGTCGCCATTTTCTTTCTCGCCGGTCACGAAACCAGTGCTTCCGCATTGGCGTGGGCGTTGTATCTGTTGGCACTTTACCCAGAATGGCAGGACCGGGTCGCGGATGAGGCAAAAGTACTGGACGAGGACGACCCAGAATTTTCCGTTGTGTCCAAACTCCGCCACAGCCGGGATGTGTTCCGCGAAGCGCTGCGGCTTTATCCTCCGGTCCCGATGATGGTCCGCGAGGCTGCCTGCTCGGAGAACTTCCGAGACCGGGAAATCGCCGAAGGATCGCAGATCGTTCTCAGCCCATGGCATCTGCACCGGCATGAGCGGCTTTGGGACAAGCCCGACGAGTTCGATCCGACCCGCTGGAACACCGAAAATGGCAAGGCGTGCCAGCGAAAGGCTTATATTCCGTTCTCCGCAGGTCCGCGCGTGTGCACGGGGGCGGGTTTCGCAATGGTAGAAGGCCCGTTGATCCTGTCCATGCTGCTTCGCACTTACCGATTGGAAACAATTGAGGGGGAAACGCCCGTTCCGGTCGCGCATCTGACGGTGCGATCCAAAGATGGCATCCGGTTGCGTCTGGTTCAGCGCTAACA
Organism: Ruegeria sp. HKCCD6426; assembly: GCF_057221115.1. Lineage (NCBI taxonomy): Bacteria > Pseudomonadati > Pseudomonadota > Alphaproteobacteria > Rhodobacterales > Roseobacteraceae > Ruegeria > Ruegeria sp. HKCCD6426. The sequence continues at coordinate 448,624 of NZ_JBWVBF010000003.1, forward strand.
AACTACCATTGTCCAACCCCTTCATGTATGCGGTTGAAAAAAGCGGAATCAATATTGAACGGGAAAGAGTTATGTCCAAGGCAGAACAGCGCACGCAGATGTCCGAAGGTGCAGGATTCATAGCAGCACTGGATCAGAGTGGCGGTTCAACCCCCAAGGCTCTGGCGCTATACGGCGTTGAGAGCACGGATTACAGCTCGGACGAAGAGATGTTCGGCGAAATCCAGAAAATGCGCGCCCGGATCATTCTGGCGGATGACTTCACCAAGGACAAAGTAATCGGCGCCATCCTGTTCGAACGAACGTTGGGTGAGAAGATCGACGGCCGTCTGGTCGCGGATTATCTTTGGTCGGTCAAAGGGGTCGTGCCGTTTCTGAAGATCGACAAGGGTCTTGAAGACACGGCGAACGGTGTCCAGATGATGAAGCCGATCCCGGGTCTGGCTGAAACTCTTGCCAAAGCGGAAGGTGTGTTCGGTACCAAGGAACGCTCGGTTATCCACGAAGCAAATGCCGAAGGCATTGCTGCCGTCGTTGCACAACAGTTTGACGTTGCCCGTGAAGTCACTGATGCAGGTATGGTTCCGATCGTCGAGCCCGAGGTGAACATTCACTCGGAGTCCAAAGCCGCAGCCGAGGATATCCTGAAGGTCGAAATCCTGAAAAACCTCGATCAGTTGGGCGAGGGGCAGGAGGTCATGCTGAAGCTGACCATTCCAAGCCAGGCGAACCTTTACGACGCTCTGGCCGACCATCCCCGCGTGCTGCGCGTTGTTGCACTGTCGGGTGGGTATTCGACCGCCGAGGCCTGCGACCTGCTGAACCAGAACGGTAAGATGATTGCGTCCTTCTCGCGTGCATTGACCGAAGGATTGTCGAAGCAGCAATCAGATGCGGAATTCAATTCTGCTCTGGGCGGCAATATCGAAAAGATCTACCGCGCTTCGATTTGATTACTATTCAGGCTTTTTGAACGAGCGGCGCAACTGCGCCGCTTTTTCACGGCCAATACAGCCTTCAGCATGATCATTCACCAGCCCCATGGCTTGCATGAACGCGAATACTGTTGTTGGGCCAACAAATTTCCATCCGCGTTTTTTGAGGTCTTTTGACATCGCCACCGACTCGGGTGACGTCGATGCTGTTTGCGGAGCCGAAGGTGACTTGGGCTCATAGCTCCAGGCATAGGCCGCCAAAGAACCCTCTGCTGCGATCAACTCTTGCACGCGTCGTGCATTGTTGATCACCGCTTCAATCTTGCCACGATGGCGGATGATGCCTTTGTTCTGCAGAAGCCGGTCAATGTCTGTTTCGGAAAAGTCAGCCACCTTATTGAAGTCAAACTCACAAAAGGCGCGACGAAAATTCTCACGTTTGCTGAGGATGGTGCGCCAGCTCAGACCAGACTGAAAACTCTCCAGGCACAGCTTTTCGAACAAACGCTGATCATTGGCTACCGGATAGCCCCATTCATTATCGTGATAGTCGAAAAACTCGGGTGCCGCTTGGCACCATGCGCAACGCGGTTGACCGTCAGGGCCCGGAATGGTCTTGCTCATAATGTACGCCTTTTGTTCCGGGGTACCTTAACCGGGGTCAAACGCGTGAGGCAAGGGGTCAATTCCGGCTTCGGTACCAGTTAAGAACAAACACCCGAATGGCCGAGGCAAGACCGGTTTCCGGATCGCGATCAGCATCAATTTCTGACGCTAAAACGTTGATAGGAAGTTCTTTATGGCGAGAAATTTCCCGAAATGCCTGCCAGAACTCATCCTCCAGAGAAACCGATGTACGGTGCCCCTTGAGCGTCAATGAGCGTTTGGCGGGCCGGCCACTCATTCCTCAACCTCATGGTTGTCCAGGTCGCGACGTTGTTTTTCCTGCCGAAGCCGCAGCTCTTCCTTCTCGGATTTTGTACGTCCATATTTAACAACGTTCTGTTCTGCACGGGCCTTTTTCTGGGCCCGTGCTCTTTCCTTGCGATACCGGTTCAAGTTGACCGGCTTGCCCATCAGCTTTTGGGACCGATCATGTGTTCAGGGCGGACAACGGCCTCAAATGTCTCCTCGTCCACAAAGCCCAGCGCAATCGCCTCTTCCTTGAGCGTAGTTCCATTCTTGTGAGCGGTTTTAGCGACCTTGGTGGCGTTGTCATATCCAATGGTCGGCGCCAGCGCGGTCACCAGCATCAGTGATTCCTTCATCAGCTTGTCGATGCGTGGTTCATTGGCCTTGATGCCCAAAAGCATCCGTTCGGTAAAGCTGTCCGTGGCGTCGCCCAATAACTGTATCGATTGCAACAGGTTGTAGGACATCATGGGGTTGTACACGTTCAACTGGAAATGTCCCTGCGATCCGGCGAATTTGATGGCCGTATCGTTACCAATCACATGAGCCCCAACTTGGGTCAGTGCTTCGGCCTGAGTGGGATTCACCTTGCCCGGCATGATCGACGACCCCGGTTCATTCTCAGGAAGAATAAGTTCACCCAGACCCGAGCGAGGGCCAGAGCCCAGCAACCGGATGTCATTGGCGATCTTGTAACAAGACCCCGCGATGGTCGCCAATGCGCCGGATAAAAAGACCATAGCGTCATGAGCCGCAAGGGCTTCGAATTTGTTGGGCGCGGTGACAAAGGGCAGGCCGGTGATCTCGGCCATGTTGGCCGCGACGGCTTCATCCCAACCGTCATGGGTGTTCAGGCCGGTGCCAACAGCAGTGCCGCCTTGCGCCAGTTCGTAAATTCCGGGCATTGAGGCCTCGACACGAGCGATGCCCTGACGGATCTGATGCGCGTATCCGCCGAACTCCTGCTCCAGCGTCAGCGGTGTCGCATCCTGCGTATGGGTGCGGCCGATCTTGATGATGCCTTCGAATTCCTTGGCCTTCTCCTCCAACCCAGTGGCGAATTTTTCCAGACCAGGCAGCAGCACGTCGCGAACGCTCATCGCAGTGGCGATATGCATTGCGGTGGGGAATGTGTCGTTGGACGACTGACCCATGTTGCAGTGATCGTTCGGGTGTACGGGTTCCTTCGATCCAATCACGCCGCCCAGAATTTCGATTGCACGGTTCGCGATCACTTCGTTCGAGTTCATGTTCGATTGAGTGCCCGAACCGGTCTGCCAAACGACCAAAGGGAAGTTGTCGTCGAATTTTCCTTGGATCACTTCTCCAGCCGCCTGAATGATCGCATCGGCAATCTTCGCGTCCAGCTTGCCTGTGGCTTTGTTCTCCATGGCGCAGGCCTGCTTGATCACGCCCAGCGCGCGGACGATGGCCACGGGTTGTTTTTCCCAGCCAATAGGGAAATTCATGATCGAGCGCTGTGTCTGTGCGCCCCAGTATTTGTCGGCAGGTACCTCTAGCGGGCCAAAGCTGTCGGTTTCGGTGCGGGTCTGAGACATCTGTCACTCCGTCTGGTATGCAGTTGTATGCCGTTTAGCCTCAGCTGTGTCGTGACGCAATCGGCCAGTTGCGCGCACCATAAACTTAAGTCTGTCAGACGTATAGACAGAGGTATGGTGCAAACAATTGACGTTAGCGAAAACAGTGCCATTGTGCATGAACGGGCTAAAGTTATTATACCAGTAACCGCGACGGAGGCAGTCATGCGCGCACTATTTTCCGGCAGGCCGATGCACATGGCGTTCTGTACGTTTGCAGCGTCGCTCTGGCTTGTTGCCCTATCCATGCAGGCGGCGGCCACTGGTATTGATGCTTTTGTGGGCGATTATGTCGGTTCAGCCAATGTTGTAGACGCAGATGGCACCGAGACGCCGCGGGATATGAGTGTATCAATTGAGAAAACCAAAGACGGTTTTAACGTCAGTTGGTCGACGACGACGTACAAACTGGACGGGCGCGTCAAGGATGAAAAATTCTCGGTTGATTTCCAAACATCTGCACGACCGAATGTATATTCCGCGGCGATGAAGCGTAATGTTTTTGGGCACGAGGTGCCGCTGGATCCGATGAAGGGCGAGCCGTTTGTTTGGGGCCGGATTGAGGGCGAAACGCTGACAGTTTTTTCCCTGTTTATCGACCAAAACGGTGGTTACGAATTACAGCAATTCGACCGAACTCTGGCTGATGGAGGGCTGGACCTATCCTTTTCGCGGTTCCGAAACGGCATGAAATCCCGTTCGGTAGAGACGTTTCTGAAAAGGAAATAAACCCCGCATTGGGCGGGGTCCAAGTAAGTTACTTGCGGAAGCTGTCCAGCGACACAACGTCTGCATCGCGATTTGGTTCATCTTCTTCGGGTTCAACCTCGATTGGTTCTTCCGCAACCTGATCTATCTCTTCGTCTTCGTCCTCGGGGCTTTCAAAGCGCAGACCGAATTCGACTGACGGATCCACGAAGGTCTTGATCGCCAGATAAGGAATATACAGCGGCTCGGGCGCGTCACCAAAGTTCAGTGTGATAGAGAAACCGTCTTCGCCAACCTCAAGGTTTTCGAACCAATGTTGCATGACGATTGTCATCTCATCGGGATATCTCTGATGCAGCCAGTCGGCCAATTTGACCCCGTCTTGTCGGGTATCGAAGGTGATAAAGAAATGATGTGTGCCGGGCAGGCCATTTTCCGACACACCGGTCAGCACGGTCTTGATAAGACCGCGCATGGCCGTGTGCATCAGATTCCCGTAGTCGATGTCTTGCGACATATTTGATCCTCAAAAGTGGTTATTCTCAGCATAAGGGATTCGAACGGAAACGAAAGGCCGGGATGAAGGGTATTGATCACAAAACCTGCGTCAACATTCCGGCTAGCACCATTGTCGTCAGCGTCGTTGCTAAACCGGATTTCAGACGGAAAATCAACAGCCCTGCGGCTATTGTCAAAGCGACGGCAGCGGTGTTCAGCGTTGATGGATCGGGCAGGGGCAGTGAAATTGGACCCCAAGCCCAATCGGACACCTGTTCGAACAGCACGTTAAGCCCGAACCACACCGAAAGGTTGAGAATCACTCCTACGACCGCCGCAGTTATTCCGCGCAATGCAGCACCCAGGCGAGGTCGCGCTGCGATCCTGTCCAAATAAGGTGCCGAAAGGAAAATCCACAGAAAACAGGGCACAAAAGTCGCCCATAGCGCCACAAACCCTGCGGCCAGCGCAAGTGCCGGCCCGCCAGCGACTTGTCCGCTGAGCATCGCCACGAATTGCGTTACCAGAATCAACGGACCTGGCGTAGTTTCCGCCAATCCGAGCGCGTCGATCATTTGATCGGTTCTGATCCATTGGTAGGTCTCGACCACGGTTTGGGTCATGTAGGCTAGAACCGCATAAGCCCCGCCAAAGGTCACCACAGCCAGCTTGGCAAAAAACCAGCCAAGATCGCTCAGCAATTCCTGACCGCTGAGTTCCAACGCAACCAGCGGCGCAAGCCACAGGGTCAGCCAAAGGGCCGCCGTTCTGACCGGCCGCGCCAAAGCTGGCGCCGGCGTGGTGGTTGTTGCGACATGTTCTTGAGAGGTTGCAAATCCCCAAATGGCCGCAATCAGAATGATCAAAGGAAAGGGCAGGTTTAGTGCAAAGATGGCCAGAAACGCCAATCCTGCAATGACCCGAGGTTCTGTTCCGACCAGTGCCTTGCGAGACAAGTTGAGCAGGGCCTGAACGACGATCACGATTACAGTCGCCTTAACGCCAAGAAATGCTGCCTGCACCAGAGGAAGGTCCCCATATGCCGCGTAAAGGCCCACCAGAATGGCAATAACGACAGCGCCGGGCAGGACAAACAAGCCGCCTGCAATCAGTCCGCCGACAACGCCACGCAAACGCCAGCCAGCATAGGTGGCCAATTGCATCGCCTCGGGCCCCGGCAGCAACATGCAGAGAGACAGTGCCCGAAGGTATGTCTGTTCGTCCAGCCATGTCCGGCGTTCGACCAGTTCCTGATGCATCAACGATATCTGTGCCGCCGGCCCACCAAAGGACAGCAGGCCGATCCGGCCAAAAACATTGACGAGCTCTTGCGTTGAAGGTGTCATGATCCGTGGCCGGCAGGCCAATCGTGTCCCTCATCGAACCCGTCTCGTGCCCAGCGGAAAAGCGCATCGTACACGTGTAGTCCGGCCTCCAACTGTGCATGATCGTCACGGTATTGGCGAGAAAGACCAACAGAGATAGCCAACAAGCCAGCGGCCTCGGCGGAAAGTTGATGGCGATTGGTGTCGGCGGCACGAATGACGGTTGCCATCCGGTCTAATGCCGGAGACCTCAGGCCGAATTCTTCGACCATTGTATCAAAGGTGCAGGCCTCACCGCGATGGCTCCAGAAGGTGCCTTCAATATCAAAGGGAGTCGCGCCGAAGTGTTCAACGACGCCTGGAATTTCTGCAGGTGCAACGAACAGGAAGCGGGCATTTCTGTCGACGAATCTGCGGATCAGCCAGGGACAGGCGATGCGGTCAATCTTGGGGCGGTGTCGCGTAACCCACAGTGTGCTGCCGTCCACAAACGGAGGGATAGCGGTTTTCGGTACAAGCGGTGCCTCTGGCAGGGCGGACCACGCATAAGTGCCTCCCTCCAGATATTCGCTTTGATGTCCCAGGCCGCGAAGCCACGACACGACGCCCTGGCTTAGCTTTTTACCCTTTTGGCACACGATGACGCTTGGCTGGTCACCGATTAGGTGGCTAATTCCGCCGATGTCAGTGTGTGGCAGGCGCACTGAACCGGGAATTTTTCTTGGATCTTCGTCGAAATCAGGGTCAGTGCGGATATCAACCAGCACTGGTGCATTAGGTGTACCTATCAACCGAGCCAGTTGTCGGGGAGTTATTGCATTTGGGGCAGCCATAGCATGTTTCCTTTGTCACTTCGGATACATGCGAAACTTGGGCTGCCGCCTCACGGGGTGTTCGCAAGCTGACCCCTTGCGCCCGTGCTACCTTGGAAGGGCGCGTTGGGTCAAGATCGCGTTGAGTTCAGGTCAGGCCCAATCAAGCCGTTGCCCGGTCATGCAGACCGGCAGCGTGTCCTGTGGGAACTGTCCCAGCTGTTCGAAAAATGAGATAAAGTCGAATTGGTTGTACGCCTCGACCATCTTGTCACCCTTGAAACGCGCCATGACCTGACCGGTGACTTCAAGTGGGGCGCCATTGTCGGCGCGACAGGTGCGCACGTGCAGAATACCGGAAACCCAATCCCCATTCTCGATAACTTTGGGCAAGTCCACTGAAATTTCGCCCAGCACATGCCGAAACGCCGTTACCAGATCGCGAAAATCATCTGCGCCGACCTGCATCTCGGGTATCAGGCCTTCGGCCATGGTTTCGGGCGCAAAAAACTGATCAATTGCGTCTGTGTTCCCTTTTTCCCAAACTTCGGAATACCACTCTCGCAACCTATCGGATTTCGTCATCTCAGCTCTCCTGTCAGTCCAACAGGAAAATGGCGCAGAGAAATAAACAAACTCTGAACTTTGGATGAGTTGTGCGACAAAAGCAGACATAATGATAGGAAGTGCAGGTTTCTGTTGCCAGGTACCTGCGAACCCCGCCTTACGCGGCTAGGCGCAAGGGCTTAAGTTTCGGTCTTGCTACTGCTTACGCAGCAACTGCAACCGGAGCACGATTGTCATTTGCAATTGTACTTTTTGGGCCGGTACGGTGGCACCCCGCCGAGACAAAGCTAACCCCTTTAGACGTTCGTCGATCCTATTTCGGCCCCATGATCCCCAAATGAAGGATGTTTGGTGGAGCCGCCGGGTACCGCCCCCGGGTCCGATCCGCTTATTACGAGCGCGTTTATGTCCATAGTCCCGAAGGACATGTCTTATATAGGTGAGGTGGTGGTTAGATGCAAACTCAGATTGAAAAACTGTGAGTATTTATAAATCAGCTACTTACGTGGATTTATTCATGTTTGCGAGAATGAGCCAGGCAGCCAGGATCAGTTCGATTCCACCAAACGCCAGGGCTTTAATCAGCGGAGGGTTGTCCAGCGCGACAGAAACAAAACGACCCAGTGCAGCTCCGCCATACACAACACCCAACATCAAGTAAGCCATAGGGTTGTGCAGCCACAATACTGCGACCCCTGTGACGACAAACAAACCACCAACTGATGCACGCATCTCGCTCAGCCCCATTGTGCTGCTGGTGGGGGTCAGATCCAGCGAAGCCGCAGTCCAGGCTGGTGCCAGAAAGCCAAACAGGCCAAAGCCGATGGTCAACACTGCGGCAATCATGTTTAGCGTTGTCGTCATGTTTACTGTCCCCTTGTTCTGTCTGGCAAAACTAGCGTCTTAAGATTTCGAGAAAAGCGTCTAAATTGCGGACCAAAGGCCTAATACGCCGACCAATATCAGGCTCAGGGCCCAGATCAGTTCGAGATTGAACCAACTTCGAGACAGAAATTGCAACCCTAACCAGCGGTAGACCGCGAAAGCGAGGAAGCCGCCCCCCAGAAGCATCGCGGATGTATGGATGGCGGCGACCGCAAGTACCAACAGCCCATTCGTCGTCATTATCTCTGAAACGGCTCGGTGCCCCGCGTCCAGTTCATCCAGTCCGCACAGTCCCAGATATATTGGAATAAGCATCAATGCGGCTCCGTGGGCCAATGCCACCAGAAAGGACCATAGGGCCAGCTTGCTGGGCGGAACCCGGGACAGCATCCGGGGGTGTCGTCTGGTGATAGCGATATAAGCACCCATCGCTATGACGATCAGAGCCGCACCTATTCGGATTTCGCGCTGGTATTCAACAAGTGCGGCCATGAGGGCAAACGGCAGTAAGACCCCAAGCATGGCCACGAAATGTCCGCTGGCCAACGCTGCCAATGCCCGCCAAAGCGCCGACTGCTTTTGCTCCATCAAGGCGGCTGACACGGCCAGTGGCCATCCCATACCAGGGTTCAGGCCGTGGTAGGCGCCGCTCAGGACAACGGCCAGCCAAAGGCCGGCCGTCGATGTCATCAAAACATCCAACTCAGACGGAAGGGTAGCAGAAGCTGTCTGTCGAGCAGTCGCCGCCCTCAAGCCGGATTTGGTGGCTGCGATAGCCATCGGGGAAATCGACCCAGAATTTCGGGTTCAGCGTCAGCCCGCCGTTTTCGCCGACTTCGGCCATGACCATGGCGGCACCGCCTTCACCGGGGTAAAACTGATCATCCCATGTGGAATAAAGCGAATTGGTCCAGTAGACCCGCTTGCCATCACGGCTGATTTCCACCATTTGCGGGCCATAGCCAAAATCCTGACCGTTTGGGTGCTTGGTCTTTTTGACGATACCCCCGATTTCCACTTTGCCTGTCAGTTTCGGGTTCATTGGGTCCGAAACATCATACTGGTGCATTTCTCCCGTCCCCCAGCAAGAAACATAAAGATACTGATCATCCAGACTTAGGTCGATATCGGTGACCAAGGGTGGAACCGCTGAGAACCCTTTTAGCAGGTCGGGCAGGTCGTCGGGATCGGCGGGTTGCGGGTCGATGGTGATGGTTTTCTTAGCCTCGAAAGTGCCATCGTTGTTGCGCCACCAGGTAAAGATCGCGCCTTGCAGATTGGTTGTATCCACAACAACGCCACAGAACCCGTGTTGCTTGACGGGATCGTGTGCGGGACGAATTTCCAGAGCCATCTGATGGTTTTCGCCCAGATCGATGGTCTGGATATTGGTGCGATTGCGCAGGTTCCAGAAATGTATGCGGTGCCCGTATTTATTCGACAGAAGATCCTCGGCTACAATCCCATTTTCGAACTGCGGTGGTAGTGCCCATTCCGAGCTGACCATGTAGTCGCGCGGCAGATTCCACCAGAAATCATAATGCTTGTCCTGCACCCCTCGCTCGATCTCATAACGCCCGATGATCTCGAAGCTCTCGCAATCCATGATGAAGATACCCGGAGGGCCATCAGTGCCATCCGCGCCACCGCCACCCAAAGTGCTGACATAAATCCCCTCAGGGCCGCAATGAATGGTATGCGGGCGCGAGTATCCGGTTTTTGCAAAGACCTCTTCTGGTTCGATGATCTTGTGAATCTTGGCTTCCAGCGGGCTTTTGACGTCGACGATGTAAATCCGGCTGGATCGTATCCCCGGGATAATCAAATACCGGCGCTCCAGAAACGCATGACCGCTGAGCGGTGAAAGTGACGATGAGCACGCGTTCCAGCCGAAATGGTGAAATTCATCACCTTTTTCCGGCATGATCACCTGATGAACGATTTTGCCATAATCACTGGATGTCGGATCGACGTTCACGATTGCCAATCCGTCTGGTTGCGAAAAATCAGGGCTGAGCATTAGCGTGAAAGCCAGCGTCTCAGTCGGTCCCTCCATGGCCAATTTGGCAGATGGATAAAAGGTCGGGTCCGGTCTTTGGTTCATAACATCCTCCCGTAAGTAATTGATATTCAATTTGTATTGAGAGTTCCGGTCTTGTCGCCGGTCGCTATGCTGCCTGCCCGATTCTCCTTTCTGCTGCCTCACATCGTCAAGACATATTCTGATTTGTTTTTAAGCGGATTTTTTTCGTTTTTCTGCGACGTCCCGCGCCAACTTTCGCGTGTAAGTTTCAAGATCGATCAATGCCGAATCTACGGTTGCCGCGTCATGAGTATCCAAAGCGTCAGCGATCTTACCGTGCAGCGCGATGATCTCCTCGCGCGAACGTTCGCTGAAAGTGATCATGTTCATCAACGGCTGCATTGCCTCGACAGCTCCGGCCAACTGGTAGGATAGCACCGGGTTGCCTGCGCCATCCACAAGCGCCCGATGAAATGCAACATCCGAAGCGCAAAAAGCCTCATCTGTCAGGCCAGGTTGAGATTGGCGGAAAATTTCGGCGCGCATGGAGGCCAGTTGGTCCGGTGTACGACGTTCGGCCGCTAGCGGAGCACAGGCCCGTTCAAGCGCAAAGCGCGCCTCGCACGCGGTGTCAAAGCTGATCGCGTTCATAGACAGCAACAGAGTCGACGTGGTGATTTGTTGGGAATAGGCGTCCGGAAAGCTTAGCCGGTTGACAAATGCGCCCCCGGATGCGCCGCGCTGGGTACGTATAAGTGATTGAGCTGCAAGCCGTTTTAGGGCCTCTCGAACCGTTGGGCGCGAAACTCGAAACTGATCAGCAAGTTCGGCTTCGGAGGGTAGCCGTTCATCGACGATCAATCGTCCCGAAACTATCGCATCCCGGATCGCCTCCGCGATTTGGGCTGACAAGTCAGTGCGGCTCTGAGGGTCGATTTTCATTATTGACGTGTTCCGGGGTGAATTTTTATTTGTCTGACATTTAAAAGTCTGACATTTGAAAAGCAAGGGCGATGAGTCGGGAGGGACAGGTGAGTCGCGCAATTTTCCGAAATGGGCTTTGGCTGGGCTTTTACGTCGCGATCCTGTGGTCGTGGTGGATGATGGTCTCGATGAGCCGCAACATGGATCTGGACTGGATCGGCCGACCTGGACCCATGGGCGCGGCAATGCAGGCCATGGACCCGCGGATGGACATGTACATGCCCATGGCGGAGTTCGGTCCTCTGTTCTGGATGTGGGCGATCATGATGGCCGCCATGATGCTGCCAACGCTGGTTCCAACCTTGCGCAGCTATGACGATCTGATCCACAGCGCCAACGGGACGCGAACAGGGTGGTTGGGCGTTCTGTTCGGATACTTTGTCGTTTGGGTCGGATTTGCGGCACTGATTACTGCGATGCAGCTTTCGCTATTGTTTGGTGGCGCTGTTGATATGCTCGGTATCGCAAAGTCTCCATTTTTTGCCGGCGGGTTGATGATCGCGGTCGGCGCCTTTCAGTTCAGCCGCACCAAAGAGGTCTGTCACGGCGTCTGCCATGCCCCGATGACCTATTTTCTGGGTCACTGGAAAACCGGGTTTTTGGGCGGTCTGCGTATGGGGTTTGGGCTTGGCGTATTCTGCGTTGGCTGCTGTTGGGGCTTTATGGCGCTTGGCTTTGTCGGTGGGGTCATGAGCCTGCTGTGGATGGGCTTGGCCACCTTGTTCATGGTTTTAGAGAAACTCCCTCAGATCGGTCATATCGTAACAAAACCGCTGGGGTTTGCATTGATCGCGGGCGGCGTTGGCCTGCTCGTTTACCGAATTATTTACGGAGGATAACCTGATGGCAAAAAACAAGAAACCTGAAGCGGACAGATTGCCAATCAGTCAACGAATTGACAGCCGGATGCCCAATCCCAAACGGCGCGAGATGAGCCCGACGGACTGGGCGATCAAGGGCGAGTTGATCCTCAATTGCTCTTGCGACGTGTTTTGCCCCTGCGTCGTATCGCTGGGTGCGCACCCCCCGACCGAGGGCCATTGCCACGCATGGATGGGAATCATCATTGATGAAGGCAATTATGAAGGCGAAGACCTGTCCGGGCTGAATGTTGGTCTGCTGGTCGATATTCCGGGCCGCATGGGAGAAGGACAGTGGAAGGTTGCTGCCTATGTAGACGAACGCGCCAGCGGTAAAGCCTATAATGGGATATTGCAGATTTTCAGCGGCCAGGCCGGTGGCACCACTGGTCTGTTCACAATGCTGGTCAGCGAGATCATAGGTGCCGAGCGTGCCCCGGTTCAGATTGAGCGGGATGGCAACAAACGGCGGATCGTAATCGGTCGTAAGATTCAGGGCGAAATCGAAATGCTCGCCGGCAAGGACCCTGAGCATCCGGTGATGGTATCAAACTCGAAATACTGGATGGGACCAGACATTATCGTCGCACGCGGCATCAAGTCCAAAGTCCGTGACTATGGCCGCGTATGGGATTTCGGCGGAAAATCCGCTGAAATCTGTCCGATTGACTGGCACGGGCCAAAGTGATGATCACAGGTGCCTATACGCGTGAGATGGCCCGCTATAATCGCTGGCAGAACAATCAGTTGTCCGGTTATCTCAAAGCGCTTCCAGCATCGGAATTAACCAGAGATCGCGGTGCGTTCTTCGGCTCGATCATGGCGACGGCCAATCACTTGCTTTGGGGGGATTGGATTTGGATCTCCCGTTTCGATAAGGGTGAGGGTCCCGGCGGTGGCATTCCCGACAGTGTCACGCTCTGCTCTGATCTTGCGGCCTGGCTACCGCTACGAGCGGAGATCGATACACGCATCGCCGCGTGGGCGGAATCGCTGGGCGACGCACCTCTGACGGGTGATTTCACTTGGTATTCTGCGGCAAAAGAAGATGATGTGACAAAGCCTTATGCGCAATGCATCATTCATATGTTCAATCATCAGACGCACCATCGGGGCCAGTTGCATCAGATGTTGACCGAGGCGGGCTCCAAGGCGCCGATCAGTGACCTGGTCTTTCTGCCCGAAGGATATTGAGATGGCAGTCATCACCCCCAACCGCCGGGTTCGCAAAACTCCGTTCACCCGTGGCGTCGAAGCTGCCGGCGTGGGCGGTTACACGGTCTACAACCACACATTGCTGGCAACTTTCTTTGAAAGCGTAGAGGCGGATGCCGCGCATTTGAAAAAGCACGTACAAGTCTGGGACGTCTCCTGTGAGCGGCAAGTGCAGATCAAAGGTCCGGATGCTTTGCGCCTGATGCGTATGCTAAGCCCGCGTGACATGGACCTGATGCGGGATGATCAGTGCTACTACGTTCCGATAGTCGATCAGAACGGCGGCATGCTGAATGACCCGGTCGCGATCAAACTGGCAAACGACCACTATTGGCTGTCCGTAGCGGATGGCGATTTGTGGCAATTTGCGTTGGGAATTGCCATCGCGCTGAACCTTGATGTTGAGATCACGGAACCCGATGTTTCACCTTTGGCTGTTCAGGGACCCAAGGCAGATGAGCTTATGGCCCGCGTATTCGGTGATGAGATCAGAGACATTAAGTTCTTCCGTTACAAGCGCTTGATGTTCGAAGATAAAGCGTTTGTCGTTGCTCGTTCCGGCTGGTCCAAGCAAGGTGGGTTCGAGATTTATGTCGAAGGCGCGGACTACGGTATGCCACTATGGGACTGTCTGTTTGCCAATGGGCAGGACCTGAAAGTTCGGGCGGGCTGCCCGAACAATATTGAGCGGGTCGAAAGCGGTTTGCTTAGCTTTGGTTCGGATATGCGGCGTGAAAACACACCGTATGAATGTGGATTGGCCCGGTTTTGTAACTCGCCTCTGGATTTCATCGGCAAGGCGGCGTTGGCGGATCAGGCAAAGAACGGGCCGCCGCGGATTATTCGGCCTATGGTGATCGAAGGCAATATTGGACCGTGCACTCAATCCTGGCCGCTATTGGCAGCGGGACAGCCAGTTGGCCAAATCGCGTCGGCGGTCTATTCGCCTGAGTTTGAGGTGAACGTTGCCATTGGCATGGTCGACCGTGCGCATTGGTCCGCCGGAAGACGAGTCGAGGTCATGACTGAACACGGTATGAGATGGGCTGAGGTGCAAGAGAATTTCTGGCGCTGAGTAAAACAGGTTTTGGAAGATGGCCTATGGACAGGCCGACCAAAGGAGAAGACATGATGTTCAATGCACTAGTTGTTGAAAAAGATGAAGAAAGTGGTCTTGCAAGTGCGGCCGTAAAGCAGATGTCTCTGGACGATTTGCCCGTCGGCGAAGTGACGGTTGCTGTCGAATTCTCGACCGTAAACTACAAGGACGGTCTGTGCATGTCGCCCAAAGGCGGCGGGCTGGTGCGGAGCTACCCTCATATCCCGGGTGTCGACTACGCAGGTACTGTCGAAACCTCAACTGACGACCGTTACAAGGCGGGCGAAAAGGTTGTATTGACCGGATGGCGCGTGGGTGAAGCCCATTGGGGCGGGTATTCGCAAAAAGCAAATGCGCGGGCGGATTGGCTGGTTCCTCTGCCGGATGGGCTGGATACCCGGCAGGCAATGGCTGTGGGCACCGCAGGGTTTACGGCAATGCTCGCGGTCATGGCGCTGGAGGATCATGGAATGGAACCGGGTCATGGACCGGTTCTGGTCACTGGCGCGGCCGGGGGCGTTGGCTCGGTCGCGACGGCCATTTTGGCCAATCTCGGCTATGAAGTGGCTGCGGTGACAGGGCGACCCGAGACTGCGGATTACCTGAAGTCGCTGGGTGCAACGACCATCGTGGCGAGGGATGAGTTGAACGAAACCACCAAACGACCGCTTGAGAGCGAAACCTGGGCAGGTTGTGTGGACGCTGTCGGAGGAGCCATGCTGGCCCGTGTTCTTGGGCAGATGAAGTATGGCTGCTCGGTCGCCGCGGTAGGGTTGGCGGGGGGCGCCGCCTTGCCGGCGACGGTGATCCCGTTTCTGCTGCGCGGTGTCAATTTACTGGGCATCGACAGTGTGATGCAGCCCTATGACAACCGTGTGCGCGCATGGCAGCGGATTGCGACGGATCTGCCGATGGACAAGCTTGATGCGATGGTGCACCCGGCGACTTTGTCTGACTTGCCGAAATTGGGCGCTGACATTCTGAATGGGCAGGTGAAAGGTCGCGTTGTCGTCGACGTTAACAGTTGATTCCCGAACATTTCCAGAACCGGCTGTTCATCTAAACGGCCGGTTTTCCCGTTCTCCGGTTTTTACGTCCCGGGTGGAAACAACTCTGGTCATTGACACAATTCCTGCTCATGATTGCTATACATCCCATTTGCGATGGCTTAAGACGCATCCCAATAGCACCTGAAGACGGGGAGTGAGCAGAATGTCTGACGATTTCGAACTGGACACCGATGATCTGAAGCGCCGCATGGATGGCGCAATGGCCAATCTCAGGACTGAATTTGCATCTCTTCGAACCGGTCGTGCGTCGGCCTCGATGCTGGAACCGGTTATGGTTGATGCGTATGGCACGATGACCCCGATCAACCAGGTTGGGACTGTAAACGTTCCCGAATCCCGCATGGTCACCGTGAACGTTTGGGATAAGTCCTTGGTCGGTAAGGTGGAAAAGGCGATCCGCGAAAGTGGTCTTGGCATCAACCCGCAACTGAACGGGACGATTATCATGTTGCCGATCCCCGAGTTGAACGAGGAGCGCCGACGTGAGCTGGGCAAAGTAGCCGGTCAGTATGCGGAAAGCGCCCGCGTTTCCATTCGCAATGTTCGCCGCGATGGCATGGACCAGATCAAAAAAGCCAAGTCCGACGGCATGTCCGAAGATGACCAGAAATTCTGGGAGTCGGAGGTGCAGGATCTGACGGACGCGATGATCAAAACCGTCGACGAAGCACTTGAGACCAAACAAGCAGAGATCATGCAGGTCTGACCCGCTGATATGCCCAAGGATCCTCATAATACGCCTGCCGTAGGCCCCACGCATGTGGCGATCATCATGGACGGCAACGGTCGTTGGGCACAGGCGCGGGGACGACCCCGGTTATTCGGGCACCACGCGGGTGCTCGACGTGTGCGTGAGGTGGTTGAAGCCTGCCCGGGGTTGGGGATCAAGTATCTGACCGTTTTTGCCTTTTCGACCGAGAACTGGAAACGGACTCAGGCTGAAGTGGCAGGGCTGATGAGTCTGTTTCGCCGGTATATCGTCAAAGAGGCAAGGACCCTCAAGGAAAACGGTATTCGTGTTCGTTTCATCGGAGACCGCGTTCGCCTTGACTCCAAATTGACTGAGCTGATGGACACGCTTGAGCGGGAAACGCAAGACAATGATCTTGTTCACTTGACGGTAGCCCTGAATTACGGCGGACGAGACGAGGTGGCGCGGGCTACCAAACGTCTCGCTCGCGATGTCGCTGAAGGCCGTTTGCGCCCTGAAGACGTCGACGAAGAGACCTTGCCAAAATACCTAGATACAAGGGTATTGCCGGATCCGGATCTGGTGATCCGTACCAGCGGCGAAGCGCGCATTTCGAACTTTCTGCTCTGGCAATCGGCGTATTCGGAATACGAATTCATCGATACTTTGTGGCCCGATTTCACGGCAGCCGAGTTGGAACGTCTATGCCGCAGTTTCGGGGCCCGCGAACGACGGTTCGGGGCGGTTTCGGTATGAGCGACGGCCGATGGTCTGATCTGACGGCCAGGGTTTTGTCTGCGGCGGTGCTGGTGGCTATCGGCGCAGTCGAAGTCTGGTTGGGCGGGCTGTGGTTCGAGATCTTTATCGCTGCCGCCTGCGGCCTGATGACATGGGAACTGGTACGGATGATTGATCCGGAGCGGTTCGGTGTTGCGCTTCAATTGGGGATTTTAACCGGTGTCGCCGTGGTTCTCAGTTACCATCTACCACCGCTCTATAAACTACCGTTCCTTTTGGCACCTGCGCTCGTCGGCGCCGGGCAGATCAAACGTGCAAAGGGAATTTACGTGCTGTTCGCGGTCTGGATTGCCGCATCAGGGCTGGGCTTTATCTCGATCCGCGAGAATATGGGCTTCGGCTGGATGGTCTGGCTGATCTCGATCGTGGTGGCTACGGATGTGGCGGGGTACTTTGTCGGCAAGGCGATCGGCGGGCCCAAATTCTGGCCGCGGGTCAGCCCAAAGAAAACCTGGTCCGGAACGGCTGGTGGCTGGGCGGCAGCGGCGCTGGTGGGCACATTTTTTGCAGCTCACGCGGGGTTTGGCGTTGCATTTGTCGCCATCTCGGTACTTGCGTCGATGGCAAGTCAGGCGGGTGACATCGTCGAAAGCGCAACCAAACGGAAGTTCGGTGTGAAAGACAGTTCAAACCTTATCCCCGGTCACGGCGGATTCCTGGATCGTTTTGATGGTATGATGGGGGCATCGCTGTTCATACTTCTCGCAGGGTTGTTTTATGCACCCGGAGGAATGTGATGCGTAAAGTGTCGATATTCGGTGCAACCGGTTCGGTTGGGCAAAACACAATTGATCTGATTTCCCGCGATCCTGCATCCTATGATGTCGTAGCTTTGACCGGCGGCGCAAATATTGCGCAACTTGCCCGGGACGCGCAGCGTTTAGGGGCGGACTTGGCGGTCACGGCTTTCGAAGATCGGCTGGATGACTTGCGCAGTGCGTTGTCGGGAACTGGAATCCAAGCGGCAGCGGGGCAGGCGGCTTTGACCGAGGCCGCATCGCGCCCGGCGGATTGGGTGATGTCGGCCATTGTTGGCGCCGCAGGGCTGGCGCCGGGCATAGCAGCGCTTGAACAAGGCGCAACATTGGCCTTGGCAAATAAAGAAACGCTGGTTTGCGCCGGTCCGCTGGTACTGGAAACCGCGCGCAGACACGGCGCGCGCCTGTTACCGGTGGACAGCGAGCATTCCGCTGTCTTTCAGGCTCTGGTGGGTGAGGATATGGCCTCGGTCGAGCGCATTATCATCACTGCCAGCGGTGGAGCGTTTCGAGATTGGCCACTGAGTGATCTGGCTAATGCGACGGTTGAGCAAGCCTCAAGCCATCCTAATTGGAACATGGGGCAGCGCATCACTATCGATAGCGCTTCGATGTTCAACAAAGCGCTGGAAGTCATAGAAACAAGAGAATTTTTTGACATTCATCCTGAAAATATCGAAGTGCTCGTGCACCCCGAGTCTATCGTACATGCTCTTGTCGGTTTCCGTGACGGCGCGATCATGAGCCACCTCGGCGCCCCAGACATGCGTCATGCTATCGGTTACGCGCTGCACTGGCCCGAACGGAAGGCATTGCCGGTGCCGCGACTGGATCTTGCGGCGCTGGGGCAATTGCGTTTTGTGGCCCCCGATGAAGCCCGCTATCCAGCATTGCGCCTTGCGCGTGAAGTAATGGACCGTGGCGGGTTGTCCGGAGCTGTGTTCAATGCAGCGAAGGAAAGGGCGCTTGATCATTTCATTGCCCGCCGCACGGGCTTTTTGGACATGGCTGACATGGTGTCGTCGGTTCTCGACCGTTTCGACACTGCAGACAGCCTTATTGATGCCGCTTTGACCCTTGATAACGTGCAGCAAACGGACCATCTGGCACGTAAGTGGATCGATGAAGCCGTACTTGAACGAGCAGGATAAAACTTTTGGACATATTCTCTTTGATCCCACAATTTGGCGGTTTGCTGTACACTGTGCTGGCATTTGTAGTGGCGCTATCCGTCATCGTAGCCGTTCATGAGTACGGCCACTACATCGTGGGTCGCTGGTCCGGCATTCATGCCGAGGTGTTCTCGATCGGCTTTGGTCCTGTCCTATGGAGCCGCGTCGACAAGCGCGGAACACGGTGGCAGATCGCTTTGTTGCCCCTTGGTGGCTATGTGAAATTCCTGGGCGATTCCAACGCAGCTTCGGGAAAAGACGAAGAGGCGATGGGCGAAATCTCGGAGCAGACCCCTGAAGAACTGCGCCGCACCATGCATGGAGCGCCCTTGTGGGCCCGAACCGCGACCGTGGCGGCCGGACCGGTGTTCAATTTCGCGATGTCCATACTGGTCTTTGGTCTGATTTTCTGGTCACAGGGCGTATCACGCGAACCTTTGACCGTTGGCGCGCTGCACCCATTGCCCGGCACAGTTCAGGGTCTTCAGGATGGTGACGAGATTGTTGCCATCGCTGGTATCACGACACCGGATTTCGATGACCAGAGCACCTGGTCCGAATTCACCGATGCGCTGCCAGTTGAGCCGGTTCTGGATTACAGGGTCATCCGAGACGGACAGACTATCGACGTATCGGCGCCTTGGCTGTTTCCCCCATTGATTCAGCAAGTTGCGCCACGAAGCGCGGCGATGGACATTCAACTGCAGGCCGGTGACGTCATCACGGCCGTGGACGGCGACCCGATCTTTGCTTTCGAACAACTCAAGGAACACGTTGAAAGTTCGGATGGGCGGGCTCTGTTGTTGGACGTTTGGCGCGACGGAGCCGATCTTGAGTTTGCGTTGGCCCCGCGCCGGACAGATGAACCTCGGCCTGAAGGCGGATTTGTAACGCATTGGCGCATTGGCATTGTTGGTGGGATGATGCTTGAACCGGCAACAGTTCCGGCTGGAGTGTGGGATTCGCTAACGGGCGGTGTGCGCCAGACAGTCCGTATCATTGAGGGATCGTTGTCCGGCATGTGGCACATGATTACCGGGGCTATCAGCACGTGCAACATATCCGGCCCAATTGGCATCGCCGAAACCTCAGGTGCGATGGCCAGCCAGGGAGCGCAGAACTTTGTCTTTTTCATCGCGGTTCTGTCGACAGCTGTAGGTTTGCTGAACCTGTTCCCGATTCCCGCGTTGGACGGCGGGCATCTGGTGTTTTACGCCTATGAGGCCGTTGCGGGGAAACCTCCCAGCGACAAGGCGCTGCGTGTGCTGATGGGAATCGGTATAACGCTGATCCTGTCCTTGATGCTTTTTTCAGTCAGCAATGACCTGTTCTGCTAAATAAGGCAGGGTCGGCACGGTCGGGACGCAAAAATGCCTTATTTCGTGGGTAAGTTCTTTTGTGCAAAATCTGACTAACGGACCCTGTCGCTATGACCAAGGCGCTGCAAAAATCTTATCGGAGTTTCAGTTTCCTGTTCCTGTTGAACTGGGACATGCTGCTCAGCTTTGGTGTGACCGCGTTAGCTCTGGCCGCTGGTGCGTATATCCTAGGTCTGTGATTCTTCTGAAATTGTCGACTTGTTAAGTGCGCAAAACAATGTGCGCCTTTGCCGTTTGGTCTTTTGACAAGACGGGGCATACCCGCTACTCAACTGCTAAAGTCTGAAAATTCTGGGTAGAAAAAAAACATGGCGGACAGCAGAGGTACGGGCACATCCTGCGGCTTGAACATGTCGCAAGGCAAGATTTTGTGGCGAGCACTAGCGTTTCTTTTTCTCTTTGCGGGGCTGAGTTTACTGGCTTTGCCGCAGGCGGTTCAGGCGCAGACTTACACGATCACCAACTTCCAGGTTGAAGGAAATCGGCGGATCGAAACCTCGACGATTATCACGCGAACGGGAATCGAAGCGGGACAAACTGTGACAGCTGGGCAGCTGAATGATGCCTTTCAGCGTTTGCTTGACAGTGGCGTTTTTGAGACAGTTGAACTGACGCCTCGGGGCAGCACTCTGGTCATCGAAGTCGAGGAATATCCCACGATTAACCAGATCAGCATTGAGGGGAACCGCCGCGTCAAAGACGATATTCTACTGGATGCGATCGCGTCTCAGCCGAGACGAGTATTTACTCCGCAGGTGGCGGAAGCGGACGCGGATCTGATCGCTGAAGTGTATTCCGCACAGGGTCGGATTGCGGCCACCGTCATTCCGCGCATCATTCGTCGTAGCGACAATCGCGTTGATCTTGTTTTTGAGGTTGCCGAAGGCACCACCATCGAAATCGAACGCGTGAGTTTTGTGGGTAACCGGGCTTATTCCGACCGGCGATTACGCCGCGTTCTGGAGACCAAACAGGCCAATTTCCTGCGGACCTTCCTGCGTGGGGACACCTTTATCGCGGATCGGATCGAATTCGACAAACAGGTGCTGCGTGATTTCTACCTATCTCGAGGTTATGCAGACTTCCGCGTCAACAGTGCGAATGTGGAACTGACCCGCGAGCGCGATGCATTCTTCCTGGTCATCAATGTTACCGAGGGGCAGCAGTTCAAATTCGGTAACATTTCGACCGTAAGCGAAATTCCGGGCGTAGATGCGGCCGCTTATCAGGACGCACTCAAGATCAAACCGGGCGTTGTTTATTCACCTACGTTGATCGAAAACTCGATCGCGCGTCAGGAGCGGCTGGGCATCAAGCAGGGTGTCGACTTCCTGCGGGTTGAACCCCGTGTGACCCGCAATGAACGAGATCTGACCCTGGATGTTCAGTTTGTTCTAACCAAGGGTCCTCGGATCTTTGTCGAGCGTATCGATATCGAGGGTAATACCACCACACTGGATCAGGTGATCCGCCGCCAGTTCGACACGGTTGAAGGTGATCCGTTCAACCCGCGCGAAATCCGCCAAAGCGCAGAGCGCATCCGTGCGCTTGGGTTCTTTGCTGTGGCAGACGTCGAAACCCGCGAGGGCTCTACCCCCAGTCAAGTGATCGTGGACGTAGATGTCGAAGAACAGCCGACAGGCTCGCTTAGCCTGGGTGGCAGTTACTCGGTTTCAGATGGTATCGGGATCGCAATCGGCTTGAACGAGTCCAACTTCCTGGGGCGTGGTCAAAACCTTGGGATTACACTGTCAACTGCGCAGGACTCGGAACAATACGTTATAAACTTTAGCGAGCCCTATTTGCTAGGTCGGAAACTGCGGTTTGATCTCGGAACAGGTCTGGCCACCACCAATTCAAGTTTTGCTACCTTTGACACCAAAAGCGTGTTCTTCAATCCTCAGCTGAGCTATGCCATCGGCGAGCTGTCCTCGCTGCGGTTGCGCTACGGCTGGGATCGCAGCGAAATGACTGAGCAAAGCGGGCAGACCAGCGGGGCCGTGATTTCTTCGGAAATTGCACAGGGTAAGCGGACCGCCAGTTCGATTGGTCTCTCTTATGTCTATGACAGTCGCTTGGGTGGTCTGAACCCCAATGCCGGCGTGCTTCTTGAAGCGAATGTTGATGCCGCTGGTTTGGGTGGAGACAGTGAGTTTATAAGGACAACAGCTCGCGCGATTGCGCAGCAAAGAGTGCTGAATGAAGAAGTTGTTTTGCGCGCCACACTGGAACTTGGCGCCCTGAATTGGACCGGCAACGACTTTAGCCGAACCCTTGATCGCTTTGTTTTGGGGCCGAGTGTTTTCCGAGGCTTTGAACCTGCCGGCATTGGCCCGCGCGATTTGTCCAACGGTCAGGATGACGCGATTGGCGGTAACTACTATTGGGTTGCCCGGTTCGAGTCGGACTTTCCGCTGGGACTACCTGAAGAGCTTGGTCTGCGTGGTGGTGTGTTCTACGACGTTGGAAACCTTTACAACCTCAACAACGTTAATACTGCGGGTGGCAATATCGTTGGGGCAGATGGTTCCATCCGTCATGTGGTCGGGCTTTCAGTGCTCTGGACTACTCCGTTTGGACCGTTGCGTTTCAACTTCTCCCACGCGTTGAAAAAGGAAGCCTTTGACAAGGAACGGAACTTTGACCTGACCATTCAGGCTCAGTTCTAAGATCTGATGTTCGTGGGATTAACAAACAGATTACAGGGCCCGATCCGGGCCCTGTGTGTGTTTCTGGCGTTGGGAACCGCCGGAGCCGTTGAATCGCAACAACTAGGTGTGCCGCAATTAGGCGTGTTGACGATCTCGGGCGAGAAATTGTTTTCCGGATCGGCATTCGGCCAGCGCGTGTTTCGCGAAATAGAAGCGGAAAGCGAAGTTTTGGCCGAGGAGAACGAACGCATTATTGCTGCGCTCAGCAAAGAGGAAAGAGATTTAACGGAACAACGGGCTGAGCTGACGGCCGAACAGTTTCGTCCTCTGGCCGAGGCATTTGACGACAAGGTTCAAAAGCATCGCGAGAGCCAACGGGCCAAATTGGATGCATTGGCACAGCGCAGCGAGGAAGCGCGCAATACCTTTGTCGAGATGGCGCAGCCCGTATTGATTGAGCTGATGCGCGAAACGGGCGCTTCGATCATTATCGAACGGTCCAGCGTTTTCCTGAGTTCGGACGCGTCTGATATCACTGACGCAGCTATCGCGCGGATCAATGCGGCCATCGGTGATGGGCAGGCGCTTGAGGATGGGCGCGGCGAATAGGTTGGCTTGCCCTTAGGGACTGGTATTGCTAACCACGCGGAACAGAGAAATTCAGAACGGGACATCTGCACAATGACCACGGAAACCAAGAGTGCCGACATTCAGTTGATTCAGCGCATTCTACCGCATCGTTATCCGTTTCTTCTGGTCGACAAGGTCGTGGATATTTCAGGATATCAATCCGCAGTGGGCATCAAGAACGTTACCATGAACGAGCCGCACTTCCAGGGGCATTTCCCGGGTACTCCGATCATGCCTGGTGTGACCATAGTGGAGGCCATGGCGCAAACAGCGGGCGTCATGCTGGGCGTTGGCATGGATGTCATCGACAGCGAGTTGCTGATCTACTTCATGAACATCGACAAGTGTAAATTTCGACGCAAGGTTGTCCCGGGCGATGTCCTTGAGATGCATGTCGAAACGGTTCGCGGTAAAAAGGGTGGTAAGATTTTCAAGTTCAGCGGTCGTGCGACGGTTGAGGGCGAAGTTGCTGCCGAGGCTGAATTCTCGGCCTATGTCGACTGGGACATGGAAAAAACGGCATGAGCGGAATCCATCCCAGCGCAATTATCGAAGACGGTGCACAGATAGGTCAGGACTGTAAAATCGGTCCGTTCTGCTACGTTGGTGCGCAGGTCCGTCTTGGGGATCGGGTCGAATTGAAATCGCATGTCGTGGTGACTGGCGATACGTCGATTGATGAAGATAGCGTGATCTTCAATTTCTCAGTCATCGGTGAGATTCCGCAGGATCTGAAGTTCGGCGGCGAGAATACGCGACTGGAGATCGGCAAACGCAACCGTATCCGCGAGCATGTGACTGTGAATACCGGCACCGAAGGTGGTGGCGGCGTAACTCGGATCGGGGATGACTGTCTGTTGATGGCAGGTGTGCACGTTGCCCACGATGTTCAGATTGGCGACCGTGTCATCATGGTCAACCACGCCGGCGCGGCGGGTCATTGCGTCATCGAGGATGACGTGATCGTCGGTGGCATCTCAGGTCTGCACCAATGGGTGCGTGTCGGGCAGGGCGCCATTATCGGGGCGCTGACTATGGTGGCCAAGGATGTGATCCCATATGGCCTCGTTCAGGCGCCTCGCGGCGAGTTGGACGGTCTGAACCTCGTCGGTCTCAAACGTCGCGGCGTTACAAGGGCTGACATCTCGGCCCTGCGCGCAGCGTTCCGAGAGTTGTCTGAAGGTGAGGGCACGTTCATGGATCGCGCCAAGCGTTTGGGTCAAGACGTCGAAAGCGAGTATGTCCGTCAGATTGTCGATTTTGTGACCGGTGACACGGACCGCTCTTTCCTGACACCGGGGAAATAATACGATGCTGGCGTTGATCGCAGGAACGGGCGCGTTGCCTGGTGAACTTGTACCTGCGTTGTCCGAACGCCCTCTGATCTGCGCGTTGGAAGGGTTTGAGCCGGATAGCTTGTCGGCAGAGCTTGTCTTCCCACTTGAGCAACTCGGGAGCTTCATTGCCGAGCTCAAGTCGCGTGGTGTAACCCAGATATGCATGGCCGGGGCGGTGCGACGTCCGGTCGTCGATCCCACTCGCATTGACGCAGCGACGATGCCTCTGGTTCCGATCCTGCAAAAAGCGATCATGTCAGGCGACGATGGTGCACTGCGCGCTGTGATTGGCATATTTGAGGACGCCGGGATGAATGTTCGCGCGGCCCATCAGATCGCGCCCGAGCTTCTGCCGCCGTTGGGTTGCTTGACCGAGGCCCAGCCATCTGAAAACGATCTGGCCGACGCTGACCGGGCGGCCGGAATTCTGCGTGCCATGGGGCCTGCGGATATCGGGCAAGCTTGCATTGTTCTGAAAGGGCAGGCGCTGGCTATCGAGAGTATTTTTGGCACCGCATGGATGCTGCAATCCCTGACCCAGAGACCGGACGCTGGGGGTGGCGTATTATTCAAAGGTCCCAAGCCTCAACAGGATCGGCGAGTAGACTTGCCGGCGATTGGGCCCGATACCGTATCAGGCGCCGTTGCTGCCGGCTTGTCCGGGATTGTCATCGAAAAGGGCGGTGTTCTTGTACTTCAACGGGATCGCGTCATCGAGGAATGTAACCGCCTGGGCCTGTTCCTGACCGTGCGCGAGCGGACGGTCTGATGAGAGTCTTTCTGGTCGCCGGAGAACCCTCGGGCGACCGGCTGGGCGGGGCATTGATGGAGGGCCTGAAGACGCTCGTCCCGGATGTTGAGTTTGACGGCGTCGGCGGTCCCCTGATGCAGGCGCAAGGATTGCAGAGCCATTTTCCCATGGCCGAGCTCAGTGTCATGGGATTGGTTGAAGTTCTTCCGAAATTCTTTCACCTCAAACGCCGTATATCCGAAACCGGGCAGGCGGTACTTGAAACGCAGCCCGATGTTCTGATCACCATCGACAGCCCGGATTTCTCGCTGCGCGTGGCCAAGCTGGTCAAATCCGCCAGTGACATTCGCACCGTTCACTATGTGGCGCCTTCTGTCTGGGCGTGGCGTCCGGGCAGGGCGGATAAGATGGCCAAGGTCATCGACCATGTTCTTGCCCTGCTGCCGTTTGAGCCGCCCTATATGGAACGTGCCGGAATGGAGTGTGACTTTGTCGGCCATCCGGTAGTGAATGAACCCATCGCGTCAGAACAGGACATCGCGGATTTCCGCGCGGCGTATGATCTGGGTGATGCACCTCTGGTATTGGCCTTGCCTGGATCACGCCGAGGCGAGGTCGACCGGCTAGCCCCGGTCTTTGGCGAAGCTCTGTCGATCTTTCTGCATGAGCGTCCGACCGCACGCGTAGTTGTTCCAGCGGTAGCGCATATGGTCAACGCAGTGTCCGAGCATGTCCGCAACTGGCCGGGCAGCCCCGTGGTCGTGGACCCGCGCAACTTGCCATCGGATCACGCCGAGGGGCAGAAACGCGCGGCCTTCGCGGCGGCTGATCTGGCGCTGGCTGCGTCCGGGACCGTTTCGCTTGAGTTGGCAGCACAGTCGACCCCGATGGTTATTGCATATCGGCTCAGCTGGCTGACGCAGAAGATGGCAGAACGGATGGTCAATTTGGATACGGTGACGCTGGTCAATCTTGTGTCCGACACACGTGCCGTGCCCGAATGCCTTCTGGACGAGTGTCAACCGGGCAAGATTGCAGCTGCGTTGACGCAGGTTTCGAATTCACCCGATGACCAGCGCGATGCCATGGAACTGACGATGGAACGGTTGGGGCGCGGTGGTGAGGCCCCCGGATTGCGTGCTGCCCGAGCGGTTCTGGAACGGATGGGCGCGTGATGCTGGACCATGTGGTTTTTGCCGCTTCGGCTTTCATGGCACAAGTGCTGACAAATCTTGACAATCTGGCTGCTTTGCTGGCGCTGATGATGGTTTCTGGTCCGCGGCGCGCAGTTCTTGGCTTCTTGTTGGCGCAGATAATCGTGATTTACGCTGCTCTGCTGCTGGCTTTTGGGGTCGAGGATGTGGTGCCGCAGTGGGCCGGGTATCTGGGGGTGATCCCGCTGACACTTGGCGTTATCGGCGTGGTTCGACAGATTTGGGGGCAACGGTCCGAGGAAACCCCGAGGGTTTCTGCAGGCGCTTCTATGCTTGTGACCATGATGCTGTTTATCAGCCTGTCGATGGACACGTTTGCCGTTCTGGCGCCGCTGCTGGCGGATTCAATTCCCAGTTTCCGGGCGGCGGGAGTAATCGGTGCGACGCTGGCGGCCTTGGGATTGGCGCTGTTGGGCTTGATGGGCGCGCGCGCAAGCTTCATGACCGGCGGGCTGGCACAAAGACTGGAACGCCTTGTGCCCTATGTGATGATCTGTGCCGGTCTTTATATCCTAAGCAACTCCTGGACTGACGCGATTTAGTACCCGCGCCAAATCCAGCCGCCGCCAAAAATGCGGCTGCCTTCACCTTCGTAAAACACACAGGCCTGCCCGGGCGATATGCCTTCCTCGGGCGTCAGCAGCTCAACCTCGGCTGTGGTGTTCGAAAGCGGCCGGATGATCGCCTCACGCGGTGGACGGGTCGAGCGGACTTTAACCGAGAAGTGCCACTCATCCCGAGAGGTGAACGGTTCATCCCCAAGCCAGTTGATCTCGCGCACAGGGATGACACGGGTGGCCAGCATTTCTTTGGGCCCAACCACGACCTGTTTTTTGTCCACGTCCAGCTTGACCACGTAAAGCGGCTCGCTAAGACCACCGATGCCCAATCCGCGGCGTTGCCCGATTGTGTAGTGAATAACGCCGTCATGCTGGGCCAGCACACGGCCATCAGCATGGACTATCTCGCCGGGTTCAGCTGCACCCGGGCGCAGCTTTTCGATCACGCTGGCATAGTTGCCGTTGGGCACAAAACAGATGTCCTGACTGTCGGGTTTGTCCGCCACCGCCAACCCGTATTGCGCCGCCATCTCGCGTGTCGCGTCTTTTGAAGGCAGATGACCTAGCGGGAAGCGCAGGAAGTCCAGTTGCTCGGGCGTGGTCGAGAACAGAAAATAGGATTGGTCGCGGTTCGCATCCTCGGCACTGTGCAGTTCCGGACCATTGGAGCCCATCTTGCGCTGGATGTAATGTCCCGTGGCCATGCAGTCAGCCTCAAGGTCCTTGGCGGTTTCCAGCAGGTCCTTGAACTTCACACGTTCATTGCAGCGAATGCAGGGCACCGGTGTTGCGCCGGCCAAATAACTGTCCGCGAATTCGTCAATCACCGCGTCTTTGAAGATGTTCTCATAATCCAGAACGTAATGCGGAAAGCCGCGCTCTTCCGCAACGCGCCGCGCATCGTGGATGTCGATCCCCGCACAGCACGCACCTTTCTTGGCCAATGCCGCCCCGTGGTCATAAAGCTGCAGCGTCACACCGATCACGTCATATCCCTGATCCGCCAGATAGGCGGCCACAACAGAACTGTCCACGCCACCGGACATGGCGACAACCACCCGCGTTTCCGAGGGCGATTTTGCGAAGCCAAGTGAGTTCAGCGGGGTCTCGGTATCGAGGGCCATTGGCGGTTCCAGTCCGGGTTAAGAAAGACCGGCAGAATATAGGAAAATTCTACACACTCTCAAGGGGCGGTTTCACTTGGCTTTAAGTAGGCTGGAGTCAGCTTTGATGCAGCAGGAAAAGGGTAGAAAGATGTATTTGCACAAAGTGGAAGGTCCAAGGTCGATCACGTTACCGGATGGATCCATTATGACACGGGCGGATTTGCCACCGGCGGATACACGCAGATGGGTCGCGTCACGCAAGATTCTGGTGGTGAGGGGTGTTCTTTACGGACTGATTTCATTGTCTGATGCGAAAAAGCGGTACGGTATCTGCGACGAAGAATTCAACACATGGGTATCGATGGTCGCCGAACACGGTGTGGACGCGTTGAAAGTGACGGCATTAAAAAAATATCGACAACCTAAAGGAGAAAGTGAATAAAAGATTCAACGGTAACGCCAGATTAACCATTTTTGTTCAGGCTCGATTTTAATTGGAAAGATTGAACTGAATTGGAGCAGTGTAATGCGAATACTTCTTGTCGAGGATGATCCAACAACGTCAAAAAGCATCGAGTTGATGCTGACACATGCCAATCTGAACGTGTATGCGACGGACCTGGGCGAAGAAGGTATCGATCTGGCGAAACTCTATGATTATGACCTGATACTGCTGGACTTGAACCTGCCGGATATGAACGGGCATGAGGTTTTGCGCCAGCTTCGGATTGCGCGCGTTGAAACACCGATCCTGATTCTGTCCGGCGCGGATGACACCGAAAGCAAGATAAAGGGCTTTGGTTTTGGAGCGGACGATTACCTGACCAAACCTTTCCACCGCGAAGAGTTGGTGGCGCGAATTCATGCGATCATCCGGCGGTCAAAAGGGCATTCGCAATCGATCATCCACACCGGTCGCGTGGCAGTCAATCTGGATGCCAAGACGGTCGAGGTGGCGGGCAAGACGGTGCACCTGACTGGCAAGGAATACCAGATGTTGGAGCTTCTGAGCCTGCGTAAGGGAACGACCCTGACCAAAGAAATGTTCCTGAACCATCTCTATGGCGGTATGGACGAACCCGAACTGAAAATAATCGACGTGTTTATTTGCAAGCTGCGCAAGAAGCTCAGCAATGCCACGGGCGGCGAGAACTATATCGAAACGGTCTGGGGCCGGGGATATGTTCTACGCGATCCGCAGGCGAATAGTGTTGACGAAACCCGCATGGCGGTTGGCGCCTGATTTCACCCTATCACTGCCGTCGCTGGTCCAGGGCGGCAACCTCGCTCACGGCTCAGCACAGTACTGGACCTAGCCATGGCCTCGCCCTATCACTGGGGTCCAAGAAAACGTGACGGGGCGAGGCCATGAGCGAATCCATTCCGGTATCAGAGCTGACCGAGGACACGGCGCGGGCCGAATTGGCTCGGCTGGCAGCTGAAATCCTCCGGGCCAACCAACTGTACCACGCCGAGGACGCACCAGAGATATCGGACTCGGATTACGACTCTTTGAAGCGCCGGAACACGGACATCGAGGAGCGATTTCCGCATCTCAAGCGTCCGGATAGCCCGACTGATCAGGTTGGCGCGCGCGCTGCAGAGGGGTTTTCCAAGGTCACGCATGCTGTTCGCATGATGTCTTTGGGCAATGCGTTCGATGACGAAGACGTCGCCGATTTCGATCGTTCGATTCGAAAGTATCTTGGACTGTCCAGCGATGCGCCGCTCGCTTTTACCGCTGAGCCCAAAATTGACGGTCTTTCGTTGTCTTTGCGGTACGAGCGCGGCAAGTTGGTTCAGGCCTCAACCCGAGGTGATGGCGAAGTCGGTGAAAACGTGACTGCCAACGCGTTAACGGTGACCGATATTCCACATGAAATCGACGATGCACCTGATGTGTTGGAAGTACGCGGCGAGGTCTATATGTCTCACGCCGATTTCGATGTGCTCAACGTGCGACAGGCCGAAACCGGGGGCAAGACATTTGCCAATCCCAGAAACGTTGCGGCCGGTTCTTTACGGCAACTGGACGCCTCGATCACGCGATCACGTCCGCTGCGGTTTTATGCTTATGCCTGGGGGGAATTGTCCGCGCCATTAGCGAATACACAAATGGAGGCAATTCAGCGGCTGAAGTCTCTTGGGTTCCAAGTAAACGACTTGACCAGATTGTGTGACACAACCCAGCAGATGCTGGATCATTATCGCCAGATCGAAGCGCAGCGTGCGACCCTTGGATATGACATCGACGGGGTTGTCTACAAGGTGAACGACCTGGGCCTTCAAGCCCGGCTTGGGTTTCGGTCAACGACGCCCCGCTGGGCGATTGCGCATAAATTCCCGGCAGAACTGGCCTGGACCCGGCTCGAGGCGATCGACATTCAGGTCGGTCGTACCGGTGCGCTAAGTCCTGTGGCTCGGTTGCATCCGGTAACAGTCGGCGGTGTAGTTGTTTCGAATGCGACGCTGCACAACGAAGACTATATTGCCGGGCGCGATGCCAAAGGCGGCGTGATCAGGGGCGGCAAAGATGTTCGAATTGGCGACTGGGTGCAGGTCTACAGGGCGGGCGATGTTATACCAAAACTCGCGGACGTTGATCTAAGCAAAAGGCCCGACGATGCTGACCCCTATAAATTCCCAACGAAATGCCCGGAATGCCATAGCGAGGCTATTCGGGAAGATGGCGACGCGGTGCGTCGGTGTACCGGAGGCCTGATCTGTCCGGCTCAGGCCGTTGAAAAGCTGAAACATTTTGTTTCACGCAAAGCCTTCGACATTGAGGGGCTGGGTGCAAAACAAGTCGAGATGTTCTATGACGACCCGGTTCTGCCCATAAACGTGCCCGCCGATATATTCTCATTGCAGGTGCGCGACGCCCAGAATCTTGCTCGCCTGAAAAACAGGGACGGATGGGGTGAGACGTCGGCCAGTAATCTTTTCGCGGCGATTGATGAAAAACGGACTATCCCTTTTGCGCGCCTGTTGTTTGCCCTTGGCATTCGACATGTGGGTGAAGTGGGTGCGCGCGATCTGGCACTTTATTATCGCGATTGGGACTCCATGGCACAAGCCATCGATACAGCGCGTCCCGCCGCGTTGGCGCATCGACAGGCAGATGAAGCAGAAGAAGCCGAGCGGAACATCGCGATGACCGAAAATCGCCGGGCGCGTATCAAGGAGGCGCGGGACGCTGCGACCACCGCGCTGGATGTTCCTGCAGCCGCAGCCATCGCTTGGTCGGATCTGACTGGAATTGATGGCATCGGCGCGACGCTGGGATTGTCTTTGTCCGATGCCTTCGCCAACGCGGATGAGCGACGGGCGTTTGACGATTTGCGTGGCCATTTGGTGATTGTCGCGCCCGATGCACCGGCCACGAACAGCCCTGTGGCCGGAAAGACCGTTGTCTTTACCGGAACGCTGGAAAAAATGACCCGCGCAGAGGCAAAGGCACGGGCCGAAGCGTTGGGGGCAAAGGTGTCCGGTTCTGTTAGCCAAAAAACCGACCTGCTGATTGCTGGGCCGGGTGCGGGATCAAAGGCTAAGAAAGCGGCGGACCTTGGGATAGAAACCCTGGACGAAGATGGCTGGTTGCAGCTGATCGGGGATGCATGACGGGCCGTCCCGAGAAACTTTTCCCGCTATTCGCTGGGTTGGAAACGCTGGAAGGTGTTGGCCCCAAGACCGCTCAGCACTTGGCGCAGCTGGGGATCGAGTCCCCGCGTGACGTGCTGTTTTCATTACCCTATGCGGTCGTGGACAGGCGGCGTCGCGATACGATCAAAGGTGCCGATCTGCCCTCGACGCTGACGGTAGAAGTGACGGTTGGGGCTCATCGTCCTGCGCGAAATCGCGGTGGAGCATATCGTATTCAGGTTGAAGACAGTCAATCCGATTTCCAGCTTGTTTTCTTTCATGCGCGTGGTGATTACCTAAAGAAAATTCTGCCTCAAGGTTTCCGCAGGGTGGTTTCGGGCAAGCTGGAACTGTTCGATGGTATGGCGCAGATGGTTCACCCGGATCACATTGTACCTCCAGAGGAAGCGGGAGAGTTGCCCGAGTTCGAACCAGTCTATCATTTGACGCAGGGCGTCACTCAGAAAACTGCGTATAAGGCGGCGCAGAGTGCTCTGGCGCGCGCACCTGACTTGGCGGAGTGGGCCGATCCGGCGCAGGTCGACCGACAAAACTGGCCCGATTGGGTAACGGCCATGCAGGCGGCGCACCATCCAAGAGGGGCGGATGACGTGGCACCA
This sequence comes from Ruegeria sp. HKCCD6426, assembly GCF_057221115.1. Lineage (NCBI taxonomy): Bacteria > Pseudomonadati > Pseudomonadota > Alphaproteobacteria > Rhodobacterales > Roseobacteraceae > Ruegeria > Ruegeria sp. HKCCD6426. Next base: position 481,424 of record NZ_JBWVBF010000003.1, read on the forward strand.
TTTGCCCCGGCGCGGGAACGGCTGGCCTATGATGAACTGTTCGCGCACCAGCTCACTTTGGCTTTGGCGCGCCAGCGTGAACGGAAGACCCGCGGGGTAGTCAGCGTTGGAACCGGAAAGCTTCAGTCCAATGTCCTGAACAGTTTGCCGTATCGCCCCACAGAGGCACAATCGCGCGCGGTTGGCGACATTTCCACCGACATGGCGTCCGATACACGGATGAACCGATTACTTCAGGGGGACGTGGGTGCAGGTAAGACGTTAGTGGCGTTTCTTGCGCTGCTGATCGCGGTCGAGGCCGGAGGGCAGGGGGTCATGATGGCGCCTACCGAAATACTTGCGCGCCAACATCTCGAAGGGCTGCGGCCGCTTGCCGAAGAGGCGGGCGTGGTGCTGGAAATTCTGACAGGGCGCGACAAAGGAGCCGAGCGGCGCGCTAAGTTGGCGGCGCTGAAACGCGGCGACATCCAAATTCTGGTCGGAACGCATGCGGTGTTTCAGGAAGACGTTGAATTTCACGATCTGCGTCTGGCTGTCGTCGACGAACAGCATCGATTTGGTGTTCGGCAGCGCATGGAGCTGTCCGAGAAAGGGCGGCGCGCAGACGTTCTGGTCATGACCGCCACTCCCATTCCACGCAGCTTGGCGTTGGCTCAATATGGCGACATGGATGTGTCGGTTCTGAATGAGAAGCCGCCCGGACGAAAACCCATCAAAACCGCGATAGTAAGCACCCAGCGCATGGAAGAGGTGGTGGCCCATCTTCGCCGGGCGATTGAGGAAGGAACGCAGTGTTATTGGGTGTGTCCTTTGGTCGATGAGTCCGAGGTTTCGGATCTGACAGCGGCGGAAGAGCGTTTCAAACGTTTACGAGCGCTGCTGGGTGATGATGTCGTTGGGTTGGTTCACGGCCAGATGCCACCGGCTGATAAGGACGCGGCCATGGCTGCATTTCAGACAGGGCAGACCAAGATTCTGGTGGCGACAACGGTCATCGAAGTTGGTGTGAATGTTCCCAACGCCACAATCATGGTTATCGAACGAGCCGAGATATTTGGGCTTGCACAGCTCCATCAGCTGAGAGGGCGCGTCGGACGCGGCGAAGATGCGTCGACCTGTCTGTTGATGTATCAGGCCCCGCTTAGCGAGGGCGGGAGAAAACGGCTGGAAGTACTGCGCGAGACCGAAGATGGGTTTCGCATTGCTGAAACAGATTTACAGATGCGAGGGGCTGGTGATCTGATTGGAACCGCCCAGTCCGGTCTGCCAAAATTCCGCATTGCCGATCTGGAACGACAGGCCGGGCTGATGGCTGTGGCGCAGTCTGACGCACGAGCTCTACTGGCAAGTGATCCCCAACTGAAGTCGGAACGTGGACAGGGGGCCCGTGTTCTGTTGTGGTTGATGAAACAGGATCAGGCGATCCGTTTGATTTCAGTGGGTTAGCCAATTTGTTCCGCTAGGTTCACAAATGTTCTCAAAAAGTTCTTTACCGACTCGGAAAAATATGAGAACAAAAGGTCAACAAAGGATTAAAGCTCTGACCGGAGGTGAGACTATGCTGACCCAGATCAAAACCGCTTTCAGCCGTTCGCAGGCCACGCTTTTGCAGGATGCAGCGGGCGTTGCGTCTTTGGTGGTTATGCTGATGGTTGCCCTTCACCTACCGATGGGGTTCTGACCCTTTCTGCCTGCGATCTCGTGCCGAATGACCCGCGTTTGTCATCCCCATCTATATCAAGGGTGACCTGCCTGTCCCAAATCCCTTGAAGGGGCCTGCCTCGGCCCCACGCGGAATTCCGGATCCCACACGAGACACGCATTGCCTGCCGCCGCCCTTTCCGCCCGGAAGGAGCGGCGGTTTTTTTTATAGCTGACCGGTGTGGATTATTTCGAGCATGGCCGACAATACTGAATTGACGGCAACCGACGCCAAAATCATGCCCATAACACGGCTGATAATTGCCGCGCCTGAATGGCCGATCCAGCGAATGATCGGTTCAGCCAGTAGCATCAGAACAAACGCAATGGCGATTACGGACAGCATGACTAAGGCTGTAATCCCCTGATCTGCCACGCTGAACCGATTGTTGTCAGTCAGAATGACGATCGCCAGCATGGCACCAGGCGAAGCCAGCGACGGCACGGCCAGCGGAAATATCGCTGGGTTGGCCTTGTGCATTTTGTCTTCCAAGTCCTCTTCGGCCTGCCGCTGTTCGATGTCCTGTTTGCTTTCTCCAAAAATCATCGTCAGTGCAAAAAGAAACAGAATTATCCCGCCGGCAACCTGAAATGAATTGAGGCCGATATCCAGTGCTTCGATCAGCAGTTGCCCGAAAACCAGAAAGAACAACAAAACGCCAGCGCTGACCAAAGCAGCCAACAGTGCTGTTTTTCGTCTGGCGGTAACTTCGATGCCCGCTGTGACGGCGATAAAAACAGGGATTGTACCGATCGGGTCAATGACGACCCAAAGCGTGACGAAATGCTCCAACAAATTGTTCAATCCGTCTCTCCCTCAGAATTGGAGTGAGACTAGACGGGTTTGTCAGAGAACACCACGATTACGCGCAATTGGCCTGTTCAGCCTGTTTGATAGCCTCAGACGCTGCTTCGAGCGCCAACAGGATCGAGGCGTGCCGATTCTTGTACTCGCGGGCGGGTATCAGTACCTCAAGCCCGTCAAACGGTGCATCCGGGGCAGGGCCGTTTTTTTTCAGCATGTCAGACAGCTGGTCTCGGGCGGTTTCCACCTGGGCGCGTGTGGCACCTATGATGGCGTTACCCACGACCGAAGCTGATGCCTGGCCCAACGCACAGGCTTTGACGTCCTGACCGTATTCGGAAATTCGTCCGTCCTGCACTTTGATGTCTACCGTTACAGTTGACCCACACAGTGGGGCCCGCTTTTTAACCGTTGCATCGGGGTTATCCAGCCGGTCCAGATGCGGAATATCAGCCGCCAGCGCCAGAATGCGCCCAGAATAAAGCTTGATAAGGTCTGTTTCGCCGGACATGGCTTTCCCTCGTTGGATGTTCCCCATACATAGTGGCCAGGCTCTGGGATGCAAAAGGTTTTTGCTATGTCGCACACTGTCTCGTTCGACCCGTCGACTCTTAAATTCAACGACGCAGGGTTGATACCCGCAATTGCGCAAGACGAAGGTTCGGGCGAGGTCCTGATGATGGCCTGGATGAATGCGCAAGCTGTTGAGCGAACGCTGACATCGGGGCGCGTCACTTATTGGTCACGGTCCCGTCAAGCGTTTTGGGTAAAAGGCGAAAGTTCAGGCCATGTGCAGGAACTCGTTGACTTGCGGATCGACTGTGACCGGGATTGCCTGTTGGTTCTGGTTCGGCAGACCGGACCAGCCTGTCACACCAACAGGCGCAGCTGCTTTTACACAGCTATGAGGGACGGTGCTGAGGTGGAATTGATGTCTCCGATGGAATGAGGTTCCGACGAGAAGCACTCCTTTTATGAGACAATCAAAAATAGTTCTCACAGACCGACCATGGCCCTGATGTCCTTGGGCGAAGCTCCCTCGGAGCGGTACTTGGCGATTGCGCGGGCGTCATCGCGCTTTGCCAGGCGCTTACCGGACAGGTCACGGATCAATTGGTGGTGGTAATAGGTCGGTATCGGCAATCCAAGCAGGGTTTGAAGCAAGACGTGGATTTGCGTTGCATCAAACAGATCTTCTCCGCGGACGACATGTGTAATCTTCTGATCTGCGTCATCCGCGACAACGGACAGATGGTAAGAGCTGCCCATGTTACGGCGCACAAGGATAATATCTCCCACGGATTGCAACAGGGTTTCTGGATCAAGCGAATGATACCCGTAATTAGCGGCACCTGTTTCTTGAAACGATGGTAAAACAATCTCTTCCAGAGATTTCTTTATGTTCAATCGCATGACGTCATTTGGGCCAGCTTCGGACATGAGGCGATGACGGCAGGTGCCGGGATATATGCGCCCGTCCGGTCCGAATTGTGGAACACCTTCCTGCGGCGCTCCAGCGGCCGCTTCAATATCTGCACGGTTGCAGCAACACGGGTAGACAAGGTTCTTTTCGATGAGAATGTCCAACGCCTGACGATAGCGAGCTAATCGGTCTGATTGCCGCATCACGGGCTGAGCCCATTTAAGCCCTAGCCAAGCGAGGTCCTCATAAATCTGGTCTTCCCATTGAATGCGGGACCGGGATTGGTCAATATCCTCAATCCGCAACAAGAATTGCCCGCCATGGGCTACCGCCATGTCGTAAGCCAACAGTGCGGAATAGGCATGCCCCAAATGCAAGGGACCCGTCGGTGAAGGTGCGAATCTAGTGGTGAATGTCACGTTTTATCAAAGCTATATATGTAAAACTTAATGTCTCCTGGTCGCTTTATCATCACGAGGCGAAGCTTGTCACAGGTGACAGACTTGTTTGCCCGGGCATCTTCTCGAAAGACCGTGATACTATGAGATACAGGGTACATGCGAATACTCTAGGCGCAGCCTTGCAGATGCGTCCAGTCAGCAATGAGCCAACCAATCTGTCCAAACGGCTTTAGCCCGGTCTGTATACGCCTTGTAACGGTCCTTGCGGCCCCGTCGCCCGCCTTTGAGGCCATCGACCGGTCGGAACAGACCAAAATTCACATTCATCGGTTGGAACGTCTTGGCCTCGGCTCCTCCAGTAATGTGGTGAATCATAGCGCCCATTGCGCTGTCCTGCGGAACCTCAGGCAGCGGACGGTCAAGGATTTCTGCCGCTGCCAAACGGCCCGCCAGCAACCCCATAGCCGCGCTTTCGACATAACCTTCTACGCCGGTGATCTGCCCGGCGAAACGAATGTTGGGGCGCGACTTCAGCCGCATTTGCGCATCCAACAGGGTCGGCGAGTTGATAAACGTATTGCGATGAATGCCACCAAGGCGCGCAAAACTGGCATTCTCAAGACCCGGAATCATACGGAAAACATCGGTTTGTGCGCCGTATTTCATTTTGGTCTGAAAGCCGACAATGTTGAACAAGGTGCCCAGAGCATTGTCACGCCGAAGTTGCACGACAGCGTGGGGTTTCACATCGGGTTGGTGGGGATTGGTCAGGCCAACCGGTTTCATGGGGCCGTGACGAAGGGTTTCACGGCCACGCTCGGCCATGACTTCGATCGGCAGGCAACCATCGAAATAGCCCGCGGTTTCACCTTCGTGGAATTCTGTTTTCTCGGCAGCCAGCAACGCGTCGATGAATGCCTCGTACTGATCGCGGTCCATCGGACAGTTTAGATAAGCGGTGCGCTCTTCTTCGGTCTCGCCCTTGTCATAGCGGGACTGCATCCAGGCTTGGCTCATGTCTATGCTGTCGGCATAAACGATGGGCGCTATTGCGTCGAAGAACGCCAGCGCCTCGGCTCCGGTTTCGGCACGGATAGCAACACCCAGATCCGGTGAGGTCAGAGGACCAGTGGCAAAAATCCATTGGTCACTGTCGGGCAAAGCTGTCACCTCTTCCGCGGTCACGGACACACGTGGGTGCGCAAGCAGTCTGGCCGTGACGGATTCGGCAAACGGATCGCGGTCCACCGCCAACGCTCCACCTGCGGGCAGTCGATGCGCATCCGCGGTCGACATAATCAGCCCATTAGCGGCGCGCATTTCCCAATGCAGCAAACCAACAGCATTTTGTTCATCGTCGTCCGAACGGAAGGAATTGGAGCACACCATCTCGGCCAGATTGCCGGTTTGATGCGCAAATGTTTCCACTTTTGGCCGCATTTCGTGGATGACAACATCCACACCCATTTCTGCCGCCTGCCAAGCAGCTTCGGACCCGGCCATGCCGCCGCCAACGATATGCAATTTTTGTGTCATGAGCAGCCAAATAGGGCAGAGCACAGTCAGACGCAACGCGCGTTTCGCCAATAATTTGTCTGGGAGTCTTGGGGTCGCCGCTGCGGGAATGTCTACGCCGGTGAGAGAAACCAGCTTGGAGGGACCTTCCGCCCACGGCGACCCAAAAGCACAATCAAGGCCTTAGCCTTGTCCCACCTTTGCCACAGTGTCGCCCCTTTGAAAAGTCCAAAAATGCGAACAGTCATTAAAATTATGCGGAACAATTGCGTTACTGCTGCCAATTTGGCGGTCTTTTTTCGATAAATGCGGAAATACCTTCTTCGGTTTCCCGGTACAGCATATTCTGCGCCATTACGTCCGCAGTATAGGCGTAAGCTTGGTCCAGCGGCATCTGAAGCTGCTGATAAAACGCTTGTTTTCCAATCTTAACGGCTGAGCCCAGTTTCCGGGATAATTGCTCGGCCAGTGCAATTGTTTCCTGTTCCAGCAACGTTTCAGGCACCACTCGATTGACCAAACCCAGTTCAGCCGCGCGTTCCGCGGAAATGAAGTCGCCTGTGGTCAGCATCTCGAATGCGTTTTTGCGCGGGATATTGCGGCTGAGCGCTACCATTGGAGTCGAACAAAACAGCCCGATATTCACTCCGTTCACGCCAAACCGGGTTCCTTCGGCGGCTACAGCCAGATCGCAGGTCGCTACCAATTGGCAACCTGCAGCGGTCGCAATGCCGTGGGTTTGCGCAATGACAGGTTGGGGCAGGGCCTGAACGGACATCATCATTTTCGCGCAACGTGCGAACAAGTCTTCGAAATATGCCTTTCCACCGTCTTCGGCCTGACGGCCTTGAGTCATCTGTTTCAGGTCGTGCCCGGCACAGAACGCCTTGCCTTCGCCGGATAGCACCACCACTCGAATCGTGTGATCCACTTTCAAGGCATCCAGTTCAACTTGAAGGGCGGCCAGCATCTCATCGCTCAACGCGTTCAACCGATCCGGTGCGTTCATCTTTAAATGAGCAATTGCACCTGTGTCGTTACGTTCCAGAATTGCCATCTTGCCCTCCTGCTGGCTGTCGGCCAACTGTAGGGCGGCTAGGCACGGAGGGAAAGCATGTCATTGGCGCTGAACAAAGAAGAATTGACCGCGTACCTGGCTCAGGTTTTTCCGCAGGTTCACAGTGATTTCGTTGTGGAGGATCTGACCGAGTCATCCATCACGATGCGCCTTGTTGTCGAAGACCGCCATTTACGCCCCGGTGGCACGGTGTCCGGGCCGTCTATGTTCGGGCTGGCGGATGTCAGTGTTTACGCGATGATCCTGGCGCGTAAAGGGCGACAATCATTGGCCGTAACGACCAGCAGTTCGATGGATTTTCTGCGAAAACCAAATGGGTCGGCTGATATGATTGCAGAGTGCCGACTGCTAAAGCTCGGGCGGAGTCTGGCAGTTGGGGACGTGCTGATGTTCTCGGAAGGCTCGGACCAACCCGTTGCGCGAGCAAGCCTGACCTATTCAATCCCGCCCGAAGGCTCGGCGGCGGCAGCGTTCGGATAAAAAAGGCCGGGGTAAACCCCGGCCCAGGAAGAGGTCCCAATAATTGGGACTGGGGATAGTTAGTTCATCCAAAAATAGCGTTTGGATTCATTTCGCGCCTGATAGCTGGTTAAACCAACGTCGCGAAGAAGTCTGTCATCCAGGCGACCGAGATTAACACGGCTGCGACGACGTTGTTCCCATTTCGTGACCGACGCCGCAAACCGCACGGCCAGCGCGGCGATCAGCGGCAGCCGTTGACTGTCGTTCAGCAGCAAAAGGGCGGGGTTGTGCATTGCGCGTGTCATTTGGGTATCCTTTCAAAATTGTATTGACACAAAGTATAAATGCTCGGTACATGTGTTTGATACATTCAGGATTGTGTCAAAATCAAAGGAAGAATTGTAATGGATACAATTTGGCCCGAAGCGCTCCCTAAGGCAAAGGGGCCAAAGTATACACTGGTTGCAGATACGATCCGAAAAGCGATAGAAAACAAAACGCTGGAGGTTGGAACAAAGCTGCCTCCGGTGCGGGAGCTTGCCTACAGGTTACAAATCACACCTGGTACAGTCGCACGAGCCTATACCATCCTGACAGACGAGGGATTGCTACAAGCTGAGGTCGGGCGTGGTACATTCGTGGCTCCCCCGAGATCTCCTATTCTGGACGACGTCTGGTCCCGGCAATTGCATCTGCGGGATGACAAATATGACGCCAATGTCAGCCTGTTCAGCCCGCGCCTGCCGGATGTCGGACAGGTCACCTTGATCCGGGAATGTTTGGCCAAAATCGCCCAGGGTGATCCGCGAATGTTCATGAATTACCCTACGCGAGACGCTTATCAACCAGTTCGGCAGACCGTGGTCGAATGGTTGGCGGACTTGCCGCTCGGTGCATTGAATGCCGACGACATTGTGTTGACACATGGCGGTCAAAGCGGCCTGTGTGTGGTATTCCAAACAGTTCTGAAAGGGCCGAAACCAGTCGTTCTGGTCGAGGACCTATCTTATGCCGGGTTCCGACGGGCCGGTGAATTGATGCGCGCCGAAGTGGTGGGCGTGAAACTGGATAAATGGGGCATAAACCCAGATGCGCTGGACCATGTTTTGCGTCACACACAAGCTCAGGCCATATGCGTGTCTCCTGAGGTGCAGAACCCTACGGGTAGTCATTCTCCGCTGGAGAGACGTAAAGAGGTGATCGAGATCGCGCGCCGATACGATCTGCAAATCATTGAAGATGACTGCTATCGCATGGGGGAAGCGCGTGCGCCCAGTTATCGGGCACTGGCACCGGAACGCGGTTGGCATGTGTCTTCGATTTCCAAAACACTTACACCGGCTTTGCGCGTCGGTTTTGCGATTGCACCGAAAGAACGGAGCGGCGATTTGCGTAGATCTGCCGAGTACGGGTATTTTGGTCTGGCGCAACCGTTGGCGGAATTGACCCGATTGCTGCTCAGCGATCCTCGGGCACGACAACTGGCAAAAGACGTACGCGTGAAGATGGGCGAATATGTCCGGGTGGCGGTGAATGCACTTGGCGGGTTTGACCTGAACTGGGATGCGGAGATCCCCTTTGTCTGGCTAAACCTGCCGTCTGGCTGGCGTTCTGCTGCTTTTAGCCGCGCTGCAGAGCGTGAGGGGATTCAAATACGGTCAGCTGACGAGTTCGCGCTTCGGGACGGGCGGGCACCGAATGCCGTCCGCATCGCTGTGAACGGGCACGTTACATTGGACCAATTCGAGGACGCGATGCTGCGGCTGCGCGCATTGCTGGATAACCCGCCAGAGCAGATTAGCGTTTGATGCTTCACTCCAATGGGTCGGGGTCACCAAAAAAGCCAGCTAGATGGGCGATCTTGCCGCTCGCGTCGAGCCGAACAAAGTCATGGCCGGCTACAAAAACGGAACCGTCTGGACCGACCATGTGCCACGTGAAGTGAATCACATCGTGGTGGCTGGTTGGTTTGCTGGTAATCTCAATACGCCCATCTGAGTTTTTGAGGATTTTGCCAATATGAGCAGACAGTTCCTCGCGTCCGTCGACGTCCGCGGTTGGGTCGACATAACGGCCGTTTTCTGCAAAGCAAAATGTCAGCAGATCGAGCCGTTTGTTTGCATCGGATTCTTGCCATGCGGCTCCGTAGTCGCTGATTGTTTGGTGTAAATCTTGCATGGCGGCGCTCCGTAACTGACTTAAAGAATAGTGTGATTATAGCAATCGAGTAGATTTGAGGCTCAGGTTTGGGTGTGCGCTATGGGGTAAAATAATACCTATTTTGTAAGATATTGAAAACACTAATATAAATAAGGATTGATGTCCTTGACGTGCATTTCGACTGCCTCTAAATACCCATCCATCGAATTCGGACCGCACCGGCTTGGGGCGGTCTTTCACATCAAACAGGACTATCCTGCCATGAAAACCTTTTCTGCAACACCTGCAGACATCGACAAGAAATGGATCCTGATCGACGCCGAGGGCGTTGTTCTGGGCCGTCTTGCCTCGATCGTCGCCATGCGTCTGCGTGGCAAGCACAAAGCGTCGTTCACCCCGAACATGGACATGGGCGACAATGTCATCGTGATCAACGCTGACAAAATCCAGATGACCGGCAAGAAGCGCGAAGAAAACTTCTACTGGCACACTGGCCACCCGGGCGGCATCAAGTCGCGCACCAAGCAGCAGATCCTCGAGGGTAAACACCCCGAGCGCGTCGTGACCCAAGCGGTCAAGCGCATGCTGCCTGGCAACCGCCTGTCGCGTCAGGTTATGACCAACCTGCGCGTTTATGCCGGTGCCGAGCACCCGCATGAAGCCCAGTCGCCCGAAGTTCTGGACGTTAAGTCCATGAACAAGAAAAACACCCGGAGCTAATGACCGATGGCTGATCAGATCAATACTCTCGAAGAGCTGAGCGCCGTCGCAGGCGTTGAAACCGTGGCCGAAGAAGTCATCGTGCGTGAACCCGTACGTGACGAGCTGGGCCGCTCCTACGCCACCGGCAAGCGTAAAGACGCTGTTGCCCGCGTGTGGATCAAGCCGGGTTCCGGCAAGGTCACCGTGAACGGCAAAGATCAGGACGTGTACTTCGCACGCCCCGTTCTGCAGCTGATCCTGCGCCAGCCGTTCCAAGTTGCTGGTGTTGAAGGTGAGTTCGACGTTGTAGCAACTGTCAAAGGCGGTGGCCTGACCGGTCAAGCCGGTGCAGTCAAGCACGGCATCTCGAAGGCGCTGCAGCTGTACGATCCGTCGCTGCGTGGCGCGCTGAAAGCTGCTGGCTTCCTGACCCGCGACAGCCGCGTTGTGGAACGGAAGAAATACGGTAAGCGCAAAGCGCGTCGTTCGTTCCAGTTCTCGAAGCGTTAATCGCTGCGGACTACAAAATTCCAAAGGGCTCGCATGTGCGAGCCCTTTTTTATTGGCTGTTTCACAAGTTTATTCTTCGTAGACCAGCTTCCAGCTGCCGTTCTCGACCACGTTGACATAAACCGAGTCTGCGCCCTGATGGTCGTCCGGACCAAAGGTCATGTGGTTGCCAACCAGTTCATCTTGATAGTCCAGAGTCTCCATGGCGGCGATAAAGCTTTCGTGCGTTAAGTCAGGGCCAGCGGCTTCCAAAGCTTTGACCATCATCTCAGCAGCGGAATAGCCAAGCATCGCAAAGCCGACAGGGTCCTCACCAGTCGCGGCTTTGTACTCTTCGATAAAGGCAGCGGGAACTGGCTCGTCTGCGCGGGCCCATAGATCCTGCCAGGATGCGGCTGCATAAAACCCGTCTGTCACACCTCCGGGCACTTTCGCCACAACTGTCAGGAAGCTGGCTGCAGTGCCGAGGAACTTCATATCTTCAAGCCCCATCTTTTTGGCTGTGCCCACAATCGTAATTGCTTGACGTACACCAAGCGCAATTGTGACGATGTCACAACCTTCTTCCTTCAATTTGCTAAGTGAACCAACGAAGTCGGTTTCATCAGGTTTATGAGTGGTTTCGGCGACGAAGTTAATTTCTGCTTCTTCGGCACCGGCTTTGCTGCCCTCTAAAATCTCTTCCCCAAAATCGGTTGGCAGATACATGGTGCAGACGGATTGCGACCCGAACTGCTCGGCCAGATATTTCACACCCACGCGGCTTTGGTCATAATAGGACGAAAATGAAGTGAACTTGTTGTTCATCGGTTCTTGCAGCATTTGGCGCGCGGCGGTCAAAGGGGCGACGTTGGGAATGCCCTTGGGATCCAGCAACTTGAATCCGGCCAGGTTCATCGGTGTACCCAGCGACTGCAGCATTGCGAATACCTTGTCTCGATTCAGCAGCTTGTTGTAGCCCTGCATCGCGCGTGGCATTTGATAGCCGTTATCCTCGACCACGTAACGGATCGTACGACCATGCACGCCACCGTTGGCATTGACCCGGTCGAAGACCACGTTAGCGCCCTTGGTCGCGGGAACGCCAACAGCTGCGAAAATCCCACTAAGGTCATTGACCGAACCAATGACAATTTCATCGTCGGTCACGCCCTGTGTTTCAGCCCATCCCGACGATGCTAAAACGGTTAAGGTGGTTGCGGCGACCAGTCCACTTACAAATTCCTTCATATCTCTCCTCCCTGTGGGCCAAGCCCTGTCTCATGGTACATATCTTCGATTAAATGTGCGTGTTTCTTTTCCACCAGATTACGTTTCAGTTTCATGGTCGCCGTCAGCTCGTCATCATCGGCTGTCAGCAAAACGTTGATCAGGCGGAAATCCTTGATCTGTTCCACTCGCGCAAAGTCCTTGTTTATGGAAACAATTTCGGCGCTGATCAGATCTGTGACCTCAGACGCAGAACAAAGAGACGTGAAATCCGAAAAGGGGATCTTTTGTTCCTGCGCAAATTTCTCCACGTTTTCCTGGTCGATCATGATCAGGGCTGTCAGGAACTTACGTTGATCCCCGATGACAACCGCATCCGAGATATAGGGGCTGAATTTCATTCGGCTTTCGATCTCAGCAGGGGTGACGTTCTTGCCACCGGCGGTGATGATGATGTCCTTAAGACGTCCGGTGATTGTGACGAAGCCTTCTTCATCAATGCGCCCCATGTCGCCGGTGCACAACCATCCGTCAGCCGTAAAGGTTTCAGCCGTTTTCGCGTTGTTGTGCCAATAGCCCTGAAAGACATTCAGACCTTTGATCTGAATTTCTCCTTCGTCCGAAATCCGCAGGTCATTGCCCGGAACGGGTAGTCCGATCGTTCCAATTCTGTTCGCGTCAGGCGTGTTAAGCGATGCGATACCCGAGGTTTCGGTCATCCCGAACCCCTCGACCAAAGGCACGCCGATAGCCCAATACCATTTCAGTAACTCAGGTGAGATCGGAGCAGCTCCAGAGCCGCCGCGCCGCAACTTGTCCATACCCAGCATTCGCCGCAGATTACGCAAAACCAGCCGATCCCATAACCAGAACCGAGCTGCCAGGATTGGTGGAACGGGTTTGCCGTATAGAATGTAGTCCGCCCGTTCCATCCCCACCGCGATAGCCCTGGCAAAGGCTATTCGCCCCGTCGTCGTGGCTTCTTTCTCCATGAATTGTACATGAGAATAAATCTTCTCCCAGACGCGTGGAACGGCAGTAAAGGTATCGGGCGAGACCTCTTGCAGATTGGCAAAGACCGTTTCCGGGCTTTCGGCAAAGTTGACGGTGCATTTCGAGGCGAGCGGGAAATAGATCGAAACGTCGCGTTCAAGAATGTGGCAAAGCGGCAGGAAACACAGCTGCTCATCCGACTCGAAGCCGGGCAACGAATGCGCGCCGGCTTCGATGGCCGCCATGATGTTTTCGTTGCTCAGCATCGCGCCCTTGGGCTTTCCCGTAGTTCCGGAGGTATAAACCAGAAGGGCGGTGTCCTGCGGAGTTGTCAGGGAAATTTCCGCTTCAAACGTGCCGGGTTCTTCAGCCTCTGCCTGTTGGCCAAGGGCGTAGAGGTCGTCGATCATCATGCATCGCGGATGATCGAGGTTATGCAGGCCTTCGTCTTCGAGGATTATGACCTTCAGAAGATCCGGCAACGCGTGTTCAACGGCCAGGAATTTGTCCAGCTGCTCTTCATCTTCGACAATCAGAAATCGGCTGCCGCTGTTGGTGACGATATATTGGACCTGACTGGCCGCATCGGTGGTGTAGATGCCGGACGCGATGCCGCCGACACCCTGAATGCCCATGTCGAACCAAGCCCATTCCTTGCGGTCTTCGGACAGGATCGAGACGACCTCTCCGCGCTTTAACCCTAACTTGCGAAAGGCAAGGCCAATCCACTTAGCGCGTTGCCAGTAGTCGGTCCAGGAATAGGATTTCCATATCCCCAGATCTTTTTCCCGATGAGCTGTACGGGCGCCCAATTCAGCACACCGTTTCTGAAACAGCTCGCTGATTGTTATGCAGCCGTCGACGCGCAATGGTCGTTGGCCCGGCGTGGCATTGAACCGGACGCCGTTGATCGTGACTTGCGGGGGCAGGGGGCTGGCGTCCATCCGGTCTACCTCCACGTCTTCTTCCGCTTCCAGCGGCGGTTTTCACGGCTGCCTTCTTCCTGGACGCCGAGGTAGAAACTTCGGATGTCTTCAGCCTGCATCAGCATATCCGCCGCGCCATCCATCACGATACGACCAACCTCCATGACATAGCCATGATCAGCTAGCTCCAACGCCGCATTGGCGTTTTGCTCGACCAGCAACATTGTCATGTTCTGCTCGTCATTCAGCCGTTTCAGAATGCCGAAAATCTCCTGCACAAGTAGCGGAGACAGGCCCAGCGACGGCTCATCCAGCAGCATGATTTTAGGATTGGCCATCAGGCCGCGCCCGATCGCAAGCATCTGCTGCTGTCCACCTGACAGGGTTCCAGCCTCTTGATTACGGCGGTCTTTCAAAGCCGGGAAGTATGTAAAGACCAGATCGCGATCCTGTTCTACCTGCGCTTTGTTCGACAGGGTATAAGCCCCGAGGCTGAGATTTTCGTCGACCGTCAGCAGTGGGAAAACCTCCCGGCCTTCGGGAACATGCACGATACCGCTTTTCACGATCTTGTGCGGCTCTGCCCCCTGAATGTCGCGACCGTCGAACGTGATGCTTCCTTTTTCAGGGTCCATCACACCGGACACTGTTTTCATCAATGTTGTCTTACCGGCCCCATTTGCCCCAAGTATTGATACGATCTGACCCTGATGTACATCCAGCGAAACTCCGCGAATGGCCATGATCGGGCCATAGAAGCTTTCGATGTTGCGGATTTTCAGGATGGGTTCACTCATGAGGCTTTCCCCAGATACGCCTCGACCACAGCGGGGTGTGACTGGACCTCTGCGGGGGGTCCAAGTGCCAGCATCGCCCCATCAGCCATGGCCAGAACCCGGTCGGACACGGCCGAAACAAGCCCCATGTCATGTTCGACCATCAGAACTGTGATTCCGATCTGCCGCCGGATATCTTCGATCCACCAGCGCAGATCCGTTGTTTCTTCGACGGAAAGGCCCGAGGCCGGTTCGTCCAGCAGCAACAGCTTGGGTTCTGTCGCCAGCGCGCGAGCCACCTCGACCACTTTGCGCACCCCGTAGGGCAATCCCGAGATCATCTTGTCCCGAAACGCCTGCAGGTCAAGAAAGTCGATTATTTCTTCGACCTTTTCGCGGTTCTCGAGCTCCTGCCGACGGGCGGATCGCGTGAACAAAATGTTTGAGAGCAGGTTGGTGTTGCGATGCCGATGGCGCCCGACCAACAGGTTTTGCAGCACGGATGCGTGTTCGAACAGTTCTATGTTCTGAAATGTCCGTGCAACACCATAGGCTGCGACGCCAGAAGGTTTGACTTGCAGCAGATCATGCCCGTCGAATGTTATAGAACCTGCGTTGGGCTCGTAAAACCGTGAGATCAGATTGAAAACAGTGGATTTACCCGCACCGTTGGGTCCGACGATGGCAAAGACTTCGCCCTGATCGACCGCAAATGACAAGTCGTTCACCGCAGTCAGCCCGCCGAATTTGAGTGTAACACTCTCGAATTCCAGCAAGCTCATCTCAGACGCTCCGTCTTGAGGTAGCTCTTTTGCCGTTTGAACATATCCTTCCGGTAAAATGGGAACAGCTCGAACCAGGTGCGGATCTTCAGCCATCTGCCATACATGCCCATGGGTTCGAACAGGATAAAGGCGATCAGGATCATGCCGAATACGCCGAATTCCAGCCCCGGTATGGCAACCGTGTTGCCTCCGAACAAGGCACCGACATATTCCTTAGCGATCGACAGAAACTGCGGCAGGAACCCAATCACAATGGCACCCAGGAAGGCGCCGTGGATCGATCCCAGACCGCCGATGACGACCATCATCAGCAACTGAATGGAAATCAGAACACTGAACGTCTCATTATTGAATGCCCCTGCATAAAGCCCCATCAACGCACCAGACCAGCCAGTGACGGCGCAGGACAGGGCGAACGAGACTGCTTTGGTGCGGGCAATATCCACACCTATAGCCTGCGCTGAAACCTCAGAGTCTCGCACTGCGATAAAGCTGCGCCCCAGCGGAGTTCTGAGCAGATTGATATAGCCCAGCGTGACCAGAACAGCGACACTCAACACCAGCCAGAAAAACTGATCAGGGGTAGCCCAACGGTCAACTATAACCCCAAAAATCTCTACACCACCCAGATATTTACCGGCGACTCCTCCGGTAACGGGTTCGGCCAACACAATGATGTCATCCATCAGTATCGACAGCGCAAGGGTGAATATGGCGAGGTATATTCCATGCAATCGCAGGGCGGGGATTGCGACAGTAACGCCCGCGATGCCGGTCAAAATACCCGCGGCTGGAAAGGCGATCAGAAAGGGTACACCTGCCTCGATCAGAACAACATTGGCGTAACACCCAAAGGCCAGAAAAGCTGCGTGACCCAGGCTGACCTGACCGGTGTGACCGGTCAGGATCATCAGGCCAAGGCCAGCTATGGCCCAGATCAGAACGTTGGTCAGTTCTCCAAGATAGAAGGCGTCCAGCCACCATGGGGCCACTGCTACCACGGCCAGCAGGATCAGATAGAGGCTTAGCTGATACCCGTCTTTCCACGGCCGGATATCCTGCATGTAGTCGGTTTTGAATACGATCCGCATGCAACTAGACCTTTTTGACCCTAACCTGACTGAACAGCCCGTTCGGGCGGAATATCAACACGGCCAGCAGAAGGGTGTAGGGTGCAATCTGGCTGTACCCGGCAGCGATGTATCGGCTGGCAAACGGTTCAATCACGCCGACAATCAGACCTCCGGCCAAGGCACCCGGCAAGCTGCCAAAGCCGCCGATTACTGCTGCCGCAAAGGCTTTTATGCCAAGCAGACCCGTTGTGGGATCTACCGAACCCTTGGCTGCGAACAGTATTCCTGCAATCCCCGCAAAAACACCTGCCAGGGCCCAGATGAAGCCCTGAACCTGTTTGACCGGAATGCCCATGTAGTAGGCCGCCAATTGGTTCTGGGATGCGCCTTGCATGGCCAACCCCAATTTGGTCTTGCTGAAAAACAGGTAAAGAGCCCAGGTCAGCAGCACAGTAACGACAATGACGGCGACATCCTCCAGCCCCAGTACCAGCCCACCGAACCGGATATCTTTCCCGGCCAAAGGGTTCTGCAAGGTCTGAGGTTCATGCCCCCAGATCAACCCAGCAACAAAGCGGATTACAAACCCCATGGCGATTGTCAGGATAACAACTGCTGTCTGGCTTTCACCGAACAGGCGGCGGATGATCAGACGGTCGACCAGATAGCCAAACGCCCCCATGATCCCAAGTGAAATTGGCAGAGCCAGCCAAAAGGGCAGGCCCATATATTCAGTGTTTGTCAGGCCGATGGTGACAAAGGCGCCCAGCATCATAAAATCGCCCTGTGCGAAATTCACAGCCTCGGTCGCCTTGTAAATCAGCACAAAGCCAAGCGCGATCAGACCATAGACGCATCCATTGGCCAGACCGCTGATCAGCAGTTGCGCGTTGTCCAAACTCTCCCTCCTTGTGCCGGTATGTCCGGCGTCGTTTGTGCCCCGGTCTCCTGTGAACGCCGGGGCGTGGTTCTACTATGGCGTGATAATCACCTTTCCGTCACTCTTTTTCAGCGCGAGAGCGAGATTTGGCACCACCTCCCGCAGAGAAAGCCGTTCTGATACATCGGTTTTCCAACGACCGTCAGCGAAGCGAGCCTGTACTTCGGTCACCACCCGCATTTGATCCGCAGGCGGTGTGGACATCATCCATTTGGTCAGCCAGAACCCTTCGATCCGCTTATCCATAAAGATCAACTGCCCCATCTGGGTCAGGCGCGGCAACTCAGAACTCAGTTTGCCATAGCAGATCCACCTTGCACCGTTGGGCATCGCGCAAAACAGTTGTTCCGAGAGCTGGTCCGCAACCGCGTCCAGGAATACACGAGGTTTCAAGGTGGCAGAGATATCCGCGAATTTCTGCGCAACATCCGGCTGTGTCGTATCGAGAGTCTGTGCGGCTCCAATTTCCCTGAGCGCGTCAACGGCTTCGGTCCGCCGCACCAACGCGATTGGCTTCAATCCCAGATCGCGCCCCAGGCTACACATCAGTTTGCCCAACTGGCTGGCTGCGGCTGAGACAACAAAAGCGTTACCGTCGCCGCGAGCGATGTCGACCATCGCCATGGCCGTCAGAGGATTGACGATCTGGGCAGCCCCGTCGTCATCCGAGATGTCGGTTCGCAAGGGGATACACATCTGCGCCTGCGTCAATGCGAATTCCGCCCAAGCCCCCGAGCCCGCAGCCACAAAGGCGACACGCTGGCCCTGTAGTGCTTCGGCCCCTTTGCCGGTTGCGACGACATCGCCGCATCCCTCGAACCCGGCGGGGGAACCCTTAACGCGGGGCTGGCCGTATTCGCCCTTGATGAAATGGATGTCCGAGGGGTTCACGGATGCCGTGCGCAACCGGATCAATACCTGCCCGGGTCCGGGCGAGGGCACGGACAATTCGGTTGATTCCAGCCAGTCATCGGCAGCATCAAGCGTCGGCCCCGTGGCAGTGCCTGAAAAACCATCGTATTTCTGAACGACGGCAAACATCGAGGATGGGAGGTCAGGCATTCAGCATTCCTTGCTTTGGATCGGATCAGTCGCCAGCGGCTCCTCTGAAGGCCATGGAAATGGCGAGAGGACGGAAGCCAGAGATTTGCGACGTGGATTAAATGCAAGCCAATCAAATGGTCCGTCCGGCGTCAATCACGCGCCGAACTGACCTGACGGAACAGGCCGACCACAGGGGTCGGCCCGTCCTTTTTTATTGCTGTGTCAACAAAGTTTGCAGTTTCTGAATTTCTGCAGTGATTGTCTCCGGTGAGGCTTTGATCTTGTCTAGAATCGCTACGGCCTGGGTTTTTACCTCTTGCGTCAGAGTGCTATCCTGAACCGATGCAACCATGGCGTCGTAATCGAATTGCTGGGCTGTCAGCATGCCCTCTTGCAGCCACGAGTTGAACAAGTCCTGACCCTGTGCCGTAAGAGCAGCGACTTGCTCTCCGGCCTCGGCGGCGGCGTCGTTGGCCTGGTCAGTCAGTGAAGAAGCGGCTTCAGCGGCCTGTTCGGTAACCGTATTTGCGGCATCACTTGCAGCCTCCTGCACGGCCGATGCGGCCTCGCTGGCGGCTTCGGTTGCGTCCTGTGCAGCGGATTGCAGTTGTTCAGCCGGTGTGGGGTCGGGTCGGGTCATATAGTAATACGCACCGGCGCCAATGCCGGCGATGATGATGATAAGTAATAAACGCGACATATGAGTCTCCTTAGAACGATGTATCGCCCAGATGGGGTAAAACTACCTGATCGCAAAGGGGAAAACCGGGGCAATCTTTTCAGAATCCGGGTTTGGGCCACAGTGCGCTGATTGAGTGGGAACGTACAGGCAAATTCACGCCGTTGGTGTCTGTTAGGGGGCCATCAGAATTGCATAAAGCTCTAATCAGGAAACCTTTTGGGGCAGTATGGCAGGGATTTTGACGCTGAGTAGAATTGCACCCACAACTGTTGTCCAGCCCGTTCCGACGCCTGTGCGAAGTGTTGCGGTTTCCAAAACAGAGGTTTCGTGAGGCAAAAAAGGGAAAGTTCGGAATGGTTGGCCGGATGGGTTGCTATACAAAGTGTCAGAGCGGGTAGGGGGGATGATCTTCCATTTTGCCGTTAGCAAGAGTGCTCTGAAGTGCAGGAGTTTCCGGGAAGATTTGGTGGAGTGCGATCCCTATATGTTCACTGCGTGGAGGTCAGCTTTACTGCTGAGTTTTGCTTTGAAGCTCATCCGCAGGATTTTTTGTACTGAGCCAGCCTACGAAGGTATCAGTCGCTGCTCCTGCACGTGTGCTGCTTGGAAATGCAATCGTATACCAAACGCATTCGATCATCCGAAGATCGAATTTTACCAGTGCTCCTGACTCTAGGGCCTTGGCACACAATATCTCGTCCGCGAGCACCAATCCCTCACCGTCAACAGCCGCGTCGATCGCAAGGGATAGATCGGAATAGACTCGCCCGTCCTGCCAGCGCTGGGACGCGGGCTCGTACGTGGAAAACCACTGATGCCAGATTTCACGCCCGTTGTCGTGAACAAGCGGCACTTTGTTCCAATCGCAGGTCCCGTCCGCCAGTAGTTGGTCGCGCAAGCTCGGGGTGCAAGCAGGAAAGCCGTTGATCGGAAACAGGCGGTGTTGGCGGCCTTCTCCGGCGGTCTGGCGTGTTTCGAAGTGGACCACCATGTCGGCATGGCCTTCACCCAGTTGTGGCGGCTGCCAAGCCGGCCGCAGGTCGATGTCGATCTTGGGATATTCTTGACAGAACTCCGTGATCTTCTTGCGCAGCCAGAGCGAGGCAAGCGCCGGTTCCGCGCTTACCACCAGCGTACCGCTTTGTGTCATGCGAAGCATGCCGTCGCAGGCATCGTTCAACACCTGCAACCCGTTGGACACCTGCGGCAGCAGCGCGCGGCCGTCGTCGCTTAACTCGACCCGATTGCCAAGACGGCGGAACAGGTCCGTGCCCAACCACTGTTCCAAAGTCTTGATATGCTGACTGATTACGCTGTGGCTGACGTTCAGCTCCGCTGCCGCCTTAGCGAAACTGTTATGGCGGGCAGCGGCCTCGAAGGCGCGTAGGGCGTTCAGGTGGCGGAGTGATCCAAGCATGCAACGTACCGTAGGAAAAACCGACGCTGAGGGCAAGTTTAACCCGTTTTTCGATTTCCGAACCTGCCGTTACCGTTTTGGAACCAACGTAATACGAGACGAAGACGGAGAGCCGCATGGCCGTACAGCACATAAAACCTGACGCCGATCTTTCGCTTCGGGTGGCGGATCTTCACAAATCTTATGGCGCGCTAGAAGTGCTGAAAGGCGTTTCGATGGAGGCGCGCGAGGGCGATGTCATTTCTATGCTGGGCTCCTCAGGTTCGGGCAAGAGCACCTTCCTGCGATGCATCAACCTTCTGGAGACGCCCAACGCTGGCACGATCACCGTGCATGGCGAGGACATCAGGATGAGTTCGGACCGCCACGGCGTGTTCAAGCCCGCCGATGCCAAACAGGTCGAACGCATCCGTGCGCGGCTGGCCATGGTGTTTCAATCCTTCAATCTGTGGTCCCACATGACAATTCTGGAGAATGTCATTGCCGGTCCCATCCATGTGCTGAAACAGCCCCGAACCGAGGCAATCGAAAAGGCCGAGGCCATGTTGCAGCGCGTCGGCATGTACGAACGCCGTGACCACTACCCTTCGCACATTTCGGGTGGCCAACAGCAGCGCGCCGCAATCGCCCGCGCCCTGGCAATGGAGCCGGAAGTGATGTTGTTTGACGAGCCCACTTCAGCGCTGGATCCGGAATTGGTGGGAGAAGTTCTGAAGGTGATCCGCTCGCTGGCCGAAGAAGGCCGCACCATGGTCGTGGTCACGCATGAGATGGGATTTGCCCGCGACGTATCGAACAAGGTCATCTTCCTGCACCAAGGGTTGATCGAGGAACAGGGCAATCCCACGCAAATGTTCAGCAATCCGCGTTCGGCACGGTTCAAGGAATTCCTGTCGAACACCCGGCATTGAACAGGCCGGCCCCCACTGACCCGCAACAGAAACAACAGGGAATATTCACATGACCTTCAAGAAGACCCTTCTTGCCTCCGCCGCCGCCGCGATGACACTGATGGGCGGCCAGGCTGTTCTGGCCGAGGCCCTGCGCGTTGGCGTCGAAGGCGCCTATGCGCCTTTTTCCAAGAAAGAGGCCGACGGCAGCCTGTCCGGCTTCGACATCGACATGGCCAATGCGCTTTGCGAAAAGCTGGAGCGCGAATGCGTGCTGGTGGAACAGGAATGGGACGGTATGATCCCGGCGCTGATCGCCAACAAGTACGATGCCATTGTCGCCTCGATGTCGATCACCGAGGACCGCAAGAAGAAAGTCAGCTTCTCAGAGAAATACTACCACACCCCGTCACGCTTCATCGCCAAGGAAGGCGTAGCTTTCGAACTGACCCGTGAAGGCACCAAGGGTGTTAAAATCGGCGTTCTTCGCGGCACCACGCTGCAGTGCTATGTGGAGAAACATTTCCCCGAAGCCGACATCAAACTTTACAACACCCAGGAAGACGTTTTTGCCGACCTTACGGCCGGGCGTCTGGACATGCAGCTGAACAATACGCTGGGCGCGCTGGACGGCTTTCTCAATACTCCGCAGGGCGAAGGATTCGCCTTTTACGGCGACGATCTGGATGATCCGGCCTGCCTTGGTGAAGGTGTGGGCATTGCCGTGCGCAAGGGTGATCCGCTGGCGGATGAGCTGAGCAAGGCAATCAAGAAAATTCGCGCCGACGGCACCTACAAAACCATCAATGACAAGTATTTCCCCGTGGACATCTACGGGAACTGATCCCGCAGATGCGCCCTGGCGGCGGGGCCTGTGTTCCGCCGCCGTATCTTCCTTCATCTGAAACATCAACGGACAGGGACCCATGCAGCTGATTTTCGAATACAAGCAGATCCTGCTCGAGGGGGTGGGCGTCACCGTCTCCCTTGCGGTCTTGTCCCTGATACTCTCGGTGATCTGCGGATTGGCTGGCGCCTTTGCCAAGCTATCTCACGCGCCTGGCATCCGCCGGATGGGCAATGCCTACACTACCTTTGTGCGTAGCGTGCCGGATCTGGTGCTGATGATGCTGATCTTCTACGGCGGCCAGGTGATGTTGAATGACATTGGCCTTATCACTGGCCTCTGGGGCTATATCGACGTCAACCAGTTCATCGCCGGGGTGCTGACGCTCGGGTTTATCTTTGGCGCCTATATGGCCGAAACTTTCCGCGGCGCGATCCTTGCCATTCCGCGCGGCCAGATCGAAGCCGCCATGTCCACTGGCATGAACCCGTTCCAAATCTTCCGGCTGGTCACCTGGCCGCAAATGGTTCGCTTCGCGCTGCCGAGCTTTACCAACAACTGGCTTGTGTTAATCAAATCCACCGCACTGGTGTCGGTGATCGGGCTACATGACCTGGTCTGGAATGCCTTTGCGGCCGGCCGTTCCACTCACAAGCTGTTCACTTTCATGATTGCCGTGCTGTTCATCTACCTGGTGATCACCGGGATATCCGATCTTCTGTTGCGGTGGGTCGACCGTCGCTACAGCGCCGGTGTGAAAAGGGCCTGACGACATGGAAACCGAACGCACTTTTATCGAGTACCTGCGCCACATCAGCGAGACCGCCATGCCGCTGGACATCGTGCTGATCTACGACAACCTCGGCAAATTCTTTGAGGGCGCGCTGGTAACACTGCAATTGACCTTCCTGGCACTGCTTTTTGGTGGGCTGATTGCGATCCCCATGGCCATTGCTCGGGCTTACCACAAGCCGGTGCTGAACCAATTGATCTGGGGCTATACCTACGCTTTCCGTGGCACGCCTCTGTTGGTGCAAACCTATCTTTTCTATTTTGGTCTCGGTCAGTTTGAGGTGGTCCGCAACTCCTTCCTTTGGGGGCCGGTGCTCAGCGATCCGTGGTGGTGTGTGATGATTGCCTTCACGCTGAACACCGCCGCCTACACAACCGAGTTCCTGAAGGGCGCGATCGAATCCACACCGATAGGCGAAATTGAAGCCTCAAAGGCCTGTGGCATGTCTCCGTTCACCCGGATGCGGCAAGTGGTCCTGCCCAGTGCTTTCCGCCGCGCACTGCCCGCATATTCGAACGAGGTGATCTTTACCCTGCATGGGTCGGTCGTCGCCAGCACCGTCACCTTGCAAGACCTCTTGGGTGTCGGGCGCTGGCTGAACGGTCGCTACTATCTGGCGTACGAGGGCTTCATCACCGCGATGCTATTCTACATGGGTATTGTCTTCCTGATCTCCATAGCCTTCCGCCTCGCCGAAAAGCGCTACTTGCGCCACTTGCGCCCGCTTGAGACCGCAACAGCCGCACCGGCCCAAGCTTGACCTGTTAGTACAGTGCCGCAACCCTTTCCGCGGGCACTTCCTTCAGAATCCACTTTCGAAAGGTACTCCGATGACACAAACCAGCTCTATCAAACGTGACCTGATCGAGGGCCGTGCCGCGCTGATCGTCATTGATATCCAGAAGTCCAGCTTTGCCCCGATCCCCGACGGTGAACGTTCCATAGCTCATATGCCTGACTATGCAGAGCGTATGGCCCGCACCAAAGTGGTGATAGAAAAAGCGCGCGAGAATGATATTCCCGTGGTCTTCATCCAGGAAATCCACCGGGCCAACCTGATCGATTTCGGGCGCGAGCTGGATGGGGATGAGGCCGTGCATTGTCTCGACAGCAATCCTCTGACGGACTTTGCCGAAGAGGAGTTGGGCATGCGCCGGGATGACTACCGCATCTCCAAGCGCCGCTACTCTGCCTTCTACGGCACCGATCTTGAAATCCTGTTGCGCGGTCTGAAGGCGGACACGCTCATCCTAACCGGTGGGCTGACGGATGTCTGCGTGCACTACACCTTTGTTGACGGCCATCAGGGCGACTATTTCTGTCGTGTGGTCGAAGACTGCGTGGCCGGCTCCAGTATCGAAGCACATGATGCTGCGCTGAGAGCAATGGAATACCTACAGCACGGCGCGATCCGGCCGGTTGAGGAAGTACTGGACGCCATGGATCGGGCAGGCGCCTGAAGCCACCCAGCCAAGGACCAAGCGCATGCAGACCAACAGCAACGTCGCTGCCGCAGGGCTTGCGATGGCGGCTTCTGCCATCCTCAGTTTCATCGATAACTTCGTCTTTGCCGTCAGCCAGGAGGCCGGGCTATGGCAGTTCCAAGTGTTTCGCACTCTGTTTGCGCTGCCCTTGCTGCTGATCGGTGCGCATCTGCTGCGCCAGCCCGTTCGGGCCGTGAACCTGCCACGCCTGTCCCAGCGTAGCGCGGCAGTGTCCGTTGGCTTGCTGATCTACTTTGCAGCCCTTGGCACGCTTCCCGTCGCGCAGGCCGGTGCCGGTTTGTTCAGTGCGCCGATCTGGGTTCTGCTCTTGTCAGCGCTACTCTTCGGCACCCGTCTCAGCGCGTTGCAGTTGCTGGCGATTCTCACCGGCTTTAGTGGCGCGCTGATGCTGCTTCAGCCCGACTTTGCGAACCTGACACCGACTTCGCTGATGCCGCTGGGGGCAGGGCTGTTCTACGGGCTCGGCATGCTGCTGACCCGCCACATCTGTGCAAATGAAAGCGCATTGGCGCTGGCCTTGTGGATCTTTCTGTTCATCGGCGGCGCAGGTCTTGTGATGCTGGCCACCGTCAGCTTGGTGCCCGGCGCCGATACCGCAGGTCCTTTCCTGACCCGCGCCTGGGTCACTCCCAGCCCGCATTTCCTGTGGCTCACCCTGTTTCAGGCCGCTGGTGCTGTGATCGCGGTCTCGCTCATCGCGCAGGCCTACCGTATCGGCACGCCCGCTTTCGTGTCGGTCTTCGAATACTCCTTCCTCATCTTCGCCTGCCTCTGGAGTTTTCTCCTTTGGGGTACGGCCGCCACCCCCCTTGCCTGGGCCGGAATCGTGTTAATCATCACCTCCGGCCTGGCCATGTCCCTCCTTCAGAAAAGAGATGCCTGATGCCCCCGCTTCCTTCCGATCTTGCCATGGTGCCCTTTGTCTCTGTCGAACACATGATGGGGCTGGTCCATCACATCGGCATCGAACGGCTGCTGACACAGCTGGCCGATGAAATCGAAAACGACTTCAAACGCTGGGAGAGCTTCGACAAGACGCCCCGCGTGGCGTCCCATTCGCCCGTCGGCGTGATCGAGCTGATGCCCACCTCGGATGGCGAGATGTACGGTTTCAAATATGTGAACGGCCATCCGAAGAACACCAAGGAAGGGCTGCAAACTGTTACGGCCTTCGGACTTCTGGCAGACGTCGACACCGGCTATCCGAAACTGCTGACCGAGATGACCATGCTGACCGCCCTGCGCACCGCTGCCACTTCGGCCATGGCGGCAAAACACCTTGCCTCCAAGGGTGCGCGAACCATGGCGATGATCGGCAACGGCGCACAGGCAGAATTCCAATGCCTCGCATTCAAGGCGGTCTGTGGCATTGATACCGTTCAGCTTTATGACATCGATCCGGCGGCCACTGAAAAGACCGCGCGAAACCTGTTCGGCACGGGCCTCACCGTCGTCTCCTGTACTAGCGGTGAGGCGGCGATGGAAGGGGCTGAGATCATCACCACCTGCACTGCAGACAAGCAGAACGCCACCATCCTGACCGACAACATGGTCGGCCCCGGTGTCCACATCAACGCCATCGGTGGTGACTGCCCCGGCAAGACCGAGTTGCACCGCGACATTCTGCTGCGCTCGGACATCTTCGTGGAATACCCGCCGCAGACCTGGATCGAAGGCGAGATCCAGCAGCTGGAAGAAACACATCCCGTAACTGAGTTGTGGCAGGTGATCACAGGCCGGCAACAGGGTCGCGTAGACAGGCGCCAGATCACTCTTTTTGACAGTGTCGGCTTTGCGATCGAGGATTTCAGCGCCTTGCGCTATATCCACCGCGCCATTCAAGGCACGGAGTTCTACATTAACCTCGACCTGCTGGCCGATCCGAATGATCCGCGTGATCTGTTTGGCATGCTGACGCGGGCGAAGGGCTAAGCGTATGGACCTCAGTGCACGCCAGATCCTGGACCGGCTTGTCGCTTTTCCGACCGTCAGCAGCGACAGCAACCTTGCGCTGGTGGACTTTGTGGAACGCTATCTACTGTCGCACGGGGTTACGCCTGTGCGGGTGCCGTCGCCCTGCGGAACCAAGGCTTCAATCTTCGCCCATATCGGGCCAGAGGTGGAGGGCGGCGTGGTGCTGTCGGGTCATACGGATGTAGTGCCGGTGGAAGGTCAGGATTGGACCAGTGATCCCTTCACCGTGACCGAACGCAATGGCAGGCTTTATGGCCGCGGCACCTGCGACATGAAGGGGTTCGATGCGCTGGCGCTGGCCGCCGTGCCGCTCGCGTTGAAAAGCCCGTTGAAACGCCCGATTCAGATCGCACTCAGCTATGACGAAGAAGTCGGAATGACAGGTGCGGCACCTATGATCGAACGCTTGCTGGCAAGCGGCCTTCCCAGGGCAGATGCGGTGATTATAGGGGAACCGTCGATGATGCAGGTGGTTTGCGGCCACAAGGGCGGATTCGGATACATCGTTGATGTGCGCGGGCACGAGGTGCATTCCTCGATCATGCACGAGGGTGTCAGCGCTGTGATGATGGCGGCCGAACTGGTCAGCTGGGCTAACCGGGTGAACGCAGAGAACGCCGCCCGCAGGCCAAGCATGGTGGATGCGGGTTTCGTGCCGCCCTATACCACCGTCCACGTTGGCACCATCAAGGGCGGGACCGCCCATAACATAACTGCGAAGGATTGCCGTTTCGAGATCGATTTCCGCGTGATCCCAGGCGAGGACCAAAGCCTGTGGGAGGCCCGCTTCGAAGCCGAGGCCGCAAGGCTGGATGCAGAAATGAAAGCGGTCCATCCTAGCGCCGAGATTACACTGTTTCAGGATTTCAATGCTCCTGGATTGGCACCCGAACCCGAGGGCGCCGCCGAGGCGCTGGCCCGCCGCCTGACCGGCGACAATGCCCCTCGCGTCGTTAGCTACGCAACAGAGGGCGGGTTATTCCAGCGGCGTGGCTATTCCACCGTTATCTGCGGTCCCGGCGACATAGCGCAAGCGCACCAGCCGGACGAGTATATTCTACTGGAGCAGTTCGAGGAGGGGTGGCGTTTCATGGAAAACCTAATCCAGGATAACTGTCAGTGAGTTTCACACTGCTTTGCCTCATTTCGGGCTGTAACCTTGAAAGCGGGCGATCTGACCCTGGTCTTTGAACATCGGTTGTGAGCCGAAAAAGGCACGTGCGGCATGGCTCTGGGGTAAGTGTAGTGTGTGACAGAAACAGCAGGTCTTGGACCGTTCTTTCACCGGGCCCATCTATTGTTCAACGGCAAGCGAAACGATCATAGCAGTGGGCGGGATACTACTAGCCGGTGATCACGATCTGCACGGGCTGAAAATGGGATAATGGCGGAGAGACAGGGATTCGAACCCTGGGTGGGTTTGCACCCACAACGGTTTCCGAGACCGTTTTCGACATCAAAACTGAAGTCCTCATATCAATAAAACAAAGGCTTTGTTGCGATAAAATAGGCATGTTCGGCACAGAAAGCGGGTAGGGGTGTCATAGGAAAGAGTCATAGTCATTTGAGATGAGTGAACTTCTTCAGTAGTTACCGAAAGCTCATTGATGTTCCGAAGGGCGGGAAGCCACCTTTCGCCGCGACTGCAAAGCAGTTGTTCTGAAATAGAACCAAAGATCCTTGGCTTGAGTGCTTCTTCGCTATCAAAAGCGATAGAAGCGTTTTGACGTGCCATGAAACACGTCTTCTTGGTTAGAGCTCGGGATGAGTTCCTGGTGCCGGGAAACAACCTCCTTGTAAGTTGAAGCGAGGCTATCAACCGGGAAATTCGATCCGAACATGCAGCGATCGGCGCCAAACTGGGACAAGCAAGTAGAA
Source organism: Ruegeria sp. HKCCD6426 (assembly GCF_057221115.1). Classification (NCBI taxonomy): domain Bacteria; kingdom Pseudomonadati; phylum Pseudomonadota; class Alphaproteobacteria; order Rhodobacterales; family Roseobacteraceae; genus Ruegeria; species Ruegeria sp. HKCCD6426. Next base: position 509,913 of record NZ_JBWVBF010000003.1, read on the forward strand.
ACGATAGGCGCGACGCTGTCAGCGCTCCAGTTGTGGTCGAACATTCCGAGGCCGGAGAGTTTGCAATAAACCTGCGGCAGGCTCGACAATGCTGTTAATTCATCTGCCCACCTTTGCAAACCTTGTGGTGTCCGGTCGTGTGGCGAGCCTGCGTGGCACAGGGCTATCCGGGTTTCCGGAGCTTTCGCAAGAACATCTGCGGCTTGACCCATTAGTTCAGGCAGCAGCTGAAGGTCAAAGGATATGCCGCGGGTGCCCAGTTGCTTCAGACCAGCCAAAATCGCTGGGTCTTTAAGCAGCGCGTTTGTGCCAGTTGACGCGTCTTCACCCGGAGCACGGCCGATAATCTGACGAACGCCGCGCACAGAAGGCAGGGTTTGAAGACGGTCGAGGTGTTCGTCCAGATCATCAGAGGTCAGATCGCAGAAAGCCACTTGCACCAACGGCCAGTCAGGGAACTGGTCGGCAACGGACTGCACCCATTGAGCTTCGATCCAGGGGTCAGCAGCACCGACCTGAATGTGTACCGAGGCGCCGAAGCCCATGGCCTCGGCATCTGCGCGAAATTCCGGCAGCAAATAGTCCCGCTGGATGGAAGCCGGGTCGCCAAAAAATCGAACGATGCCTCTCTCCATGAGCCAAGGGTAGTTCACTGCAGAGAGATCCCACAGGTGGTGATGTGCATCTATCTTCATGGTGTTTCGATCCCCGTGGTGCGTGCCAGAATATCAACTCCTTGCCTATTCCAGAAGTGGAGCAGGTCGATGAAGATCCAGTTTTCGGCCAGTTTGTCACCAGCGCGGCGATAGATGTCTATCACCCTAAACTCGCCGGGTTTATCGGTGGCAGGCATACCCATGAACCCTCCCGACGGAGTAGCCGTGAAGTTGGGCCAGCCGAAGAAGCCGCCATAATGCCCTTCGGCCAGTCGGCAGACATGTTTGGTCTTTGATCGATCTTTGAAAGCCGCACGGAACGGTCCAGAGTGCTGCTTGGCATAGCGTTCTATCGTGTAGGTCGCGCCGATCCCCTCGGGTCCCCACCAGATCATGTCCTGGTGCCAGGTTCGGGCCAATTCATCCTCAAGCGACACCCCACTGTCCCATTGGCCAAGATCCGAGATCATCGCATTGATGACCGCCAATGTTTTCTTGCCTTCTTCAACCGGTTGTTCGCTCAATAGCAGGCCGTCATGGGGCATTGGTCCAGGCTGCACCAGATGCGCAGCCGTTTGTGGAGGAAACGGGTTCTGTCCGGCTTGCACCATCAGGTGGGGTATGTCGAAGTACATTGCTGTTTCGACAATCCTGTCACCAACGACTTTGTAGAACGCGCAATATCGTAGGAACGCCAATTTACCGGTTGGGCGAATACCCAACCACGGTTGGTCGAACAGCCCCATCAAATGCCCCATGGACACAACCCAGACGTCAACCTCGTCACGCAACGAGTTTTGCCCCGCAAACAAGACATCCACACGGTTCTGCATGTGGGTTAGGCTGCATTTTAACGGCCGCCAGAATTGCCGGGCGACGTGTTCGGCACCATTGATTTCGTCGAATGGATGAAAACCGTGCCACTTCAGTTCTGGAGAGCAGAATTGGCTCATCACCTTGGGGGATTCTTGCTCTGTCGCGGAATCCATGGCGGTGTGAAACGTGGAGACCAGGTTTTTTTCTGTCTGAAAGTTCACGGTGGTTACCATTGTAATCAGGGTTTTACGAGAGGCGCGAGGCCGGTGTGAGTCGGATATCAATAGCATCTTTGCATACGTATGCAAAAAAGTCTTGCCTGATTTAGTATATGCGAATTACACTTTTGCAAACGTATGCAAAATGATTCCTTGCAGGGGGCACCATGGCGGAAATTCAATTGCGGAACGTCGGTAAACGATGGGGCTCATTCGTTGGGGTTCACAACTTCGACCTGACGATCGCGGATCGCGAGTTTCTGGTTCTGCTCGGCCCCTCGGGCTGCGGCAAGACCACCACGATGCGCATGATTGCCGGTCTTGAGGACGTGACCGAGGGCGAAATCCTGGTCGACGGCAAGGTGGTCAACGACCTTGAGCCCAAGGACCGCGACGTGGCGATGGTGTTCCAGAGCTACGCGCTCTACCCAAATATGAACGTCTATGAGAACATCCGCTTTCCGCTGAAAGTGCGCGGTATCGATCCGGCGACCCATGATGAAAAGGTCCGCCGTGCCAGCGCGATGGTTGAGCTGGACGAGTTCCTGCACCGCAAGCCCGCCGAACTTTCGGGCGGTCAGCGGCAGCGTGTGGCTTTGGCCCGGGCCATTGTCCGCGAACCCAACGTGTTCCTGATGGACGAGCCGCTGTCGAACCTCGACGCCAAGCTGCGGGTCTCGACCCGGGCGCAGATCAAGAACCTCAGCCACGAGCTGGCGGTCACCACCATTTACGTGACCCACGACCAGATCGAAGCCATGACCCTGGCTGACCGCGTTGTTGTCATGAAAAAAGGCGTGGTGCAGCAGGTTGGTAGCCCGACCGAGATTTATGACCGCCCCGCGAACACCTTCGTGGCCAGCTTCATCGGCTCACCGGCAATGAACCTGATGGACGGTCAGGTTTCGGGCGGCGTGTTCCGCGCCGAACATGTGGAAATTCCGGCCGATGCGCCGGATGGCCCGATGACGCTGGGCTTCCGCGCCGAGGATGCCAGCCTTGCCGAAGGGCAGGGTCAGATCACGGCTCCGATCTATACGCTGGAGCTGCTGGGCGACGCGACCATGATCTCGGTCCGGGTCGGTGGTGCACTGGTGTCGGTCAAGGCCGACAAAGCCTTCCGCGCCGAAATTGGCGAGATGGTCTCGTTCTCGGTGCCAACGGAAATCTGTCACCTCTTTGAAGCTGAAAGCGGTGCGCGGATCGGGGAGCAATCCCACAAACAGCCCATTCGGGCATAACAGCGGTCCGGACGTCGACGACGGACCGATCCTGACAGGGAGAAACGCATGAAACTCAAATCACTCTTCATGGCAGGCGCCATGTCGCTTGCAGCAACCGGCGTATGGGCCGAATGTGCGTATGAAAACGAAGTGCCGCTGAAATCGCTTTCGGCTGGTTTCGAGGCCTGGAAAGCGGTCACCGACGCAATGGCCGAATGCGGCAACTTCAGCGCTTCGCTGGATCAGGAATTCCGCGAAAAGCAGCCCGAGGCCTTTGCAGCGAACCCCTCGCTGTATCAGATCGGTGGCGTTGCCAACGAGACTATGATCCCGCTGCTGAACGCAGGCTCGTTGCGTCCGCTGGATGATCTGGTCGAGAAATACGGTCAGGACCTGCTGCCGAACCAGCTGATCAAGGTAGACGGCAAGGTGATGGCGATTGCCATGATGGTGAACGCACAGCACTTGATGTACCGCAGTGACGTTCTGGCCGATCTCGGCATCGAAGAGCCCAAGACCTATGATGATGTTTTGGCCGCCGCTGCCAAGATCAAGGAAGCGGGTGTCATGGATTATCCGATTGGTGGCACGTTCAAGACCGGTTGGAACCTGGCTCAGGAATTCGTCAACATGTACATGGGCGAAGGCGGTCAGTTCTTTGGCGAAGGCAACATGCCCTCGATCAACAACGAACAGGGTGTCAAAGCGCTTGAGACCATGAAGGCGATGACCGAGTTCATGGACCCTGAATATCTGGTATCCGACTCGACCTACGTTCAACAGCAGTTCCAGCAGGGCAAGATCGCGATGGCGAACCTGTGGGCCAGCCGTGCCGCGGCGATGAACGACGAAGCCGAAAGCCAGGTTGTCGGCAAAGTGACCATGGCGTCGGCTCCGATGGGTGCGGCTGCGCCTTCGACCACCATCTGGTGGGATGGTGTCGTACTGGCTGCAAACATGAGCGACGAAGAAGCGGATGCCGCGTTCCGTCTGGTCTTGGAAGGCATTGACGGTGACATGGTCAGCGCCAACAACGACGTCGCTGTTTGGCTGAGCCCCGCCTACACGCCGGGTGATCTGGCAGCCGGTGCCGCAGCGTCGGCAGAAAACGGTGCCAAGGCCTATCCTGCGTCGGCCCCGATGGGCGTTCTGCACAGTGCGCTGGGCAACGGTCTGGCCGACTATCTGACTGGCGTAAAAGATGCATCGACCACTCTGGCCGATATCGAAGCCGCTTATCTGACTGCTGCAAAAGAAGCAGGTCTGGTCAACAACTGATCCTCCCGGGGGGAGGGCTCCGGCCCTCCCATCCCCTCCTGATCCCTCGAGAACCATGAGAAAGGCAGAGCCATGAATTTCCGGACATTTGCCGCCTTTGTTGGCCCCTCTGTCTTTATGATGCTTCTCTTCATCGCGTTCCCTCTGGTCAGCGTGTTCAAGCAGAGTTTCTATGTCACACAGCCGATTTACGAGACGGTTGAGGTTGAAACCTGCACCCCGGGGTTCCTGACACAGACCTGTGTGACTGAAACGGTCTCACAGCCAAAACTGGATGAGGAAGGCAAGGTCATCACCCAAACCCAGTATGTGGGGTGGGAAAGCTATCGCAACGTATTGGAGCCGGAACGGGCCTGGCGCGCGATCAGTGATGGCAACTGGAACGTGCTGTCCACCATCAACTTTTGGAAAGCGCTTCGGTTTACCCTGACCTTCACGCTGATCACCTTGCCTTTGGTCATCGTCTGCGGGCTGGGGATTGCGGTTATGATCAACAACGCAGCACAGGCGATCCGAGGGCCGGTGATATTCATCTCGTTGCTGCCCTTTATCATAACCCCTGTGATCGGGGTGCTGTCGGTCAACTGGCTGTTCCGTGGTGACGGTATCCTGACTGCGTTGTTGGAATGGTGGCTGAACCGGGATATCGCCCTGTTTGCGCAGGCCTGGACCATTGAAATCCTGATGATGCTGTACCGCGTCTGGCATGTCGCGCCCTTTGCCGCCATCGTGTTTTATGCTGGTCTGCAAACGGTCAATCAGGACAGTCTGGAAAGCGCGGTGATCGACGGCGCGACCCGCTGGCAACGGATGAAGTACATTGTCATCCCGCATCTGATGCCGCTGATCATATTCGTGTCGATGATCCACCTGATGGACAGCTACCGGGTGTTCGAAGAGATCGTCGGGTTCGCCAGCCAAGGGTACGTCATATCGCTGCAATGGCTGACGTATGACTTCCTGGTGCCTGATCAGGCGGGCAACCGTTCGATCAGCCGGGCTTCGGCCAGCGCCATGCTGACCATGATCGGTATCGCCATCCTGCTTATCTTCCCGCTGCGCCGGACATGGCGCGATCACAAAGGAGGTCACTGACATGTCCTCGCGCGCGCTTCGCCAACCGTTCAGCCTGCGGCTGACCTCGAACGTCTTCCTGGCCTTCTGGTGCCTTGTTGCCATCTTCCCGATCTTCTGGATCACGGTGATGAGCTTCAAATCCCCGGTCGATGCTTTTGACAGCAATGCCCTCAACGTGATCTTCGGGCCAACGACTCTGTCCAACGGCAACGGACTGTCGCTGCTGGATATCATCCTCGGTATAGCGGTGATCTGGGGCACTATTGCTTTGGTGTTCAAGAAGATGCCGGAAATGATCAAAACCTATTCCAGGGAAGGGCAGGAATGGTTTGGCTGGGTGATCGGTATTCTGGCCGCGGCAGTGGGCTTTCTGGTCGTGTTTTTCATAATCCTGCCCGCCATTCTGAGCGTCTTGAACCCAATCTTTGGTCCGCTGGGGCGTGACATACTGGGTCTGACGACCGAACACTACAAAACAGTCTGGATCGACCGCGGCTTCTCGAACAACTTCAAGAACTCGCTGATCGTGACTACTGGCGTTGTCATCCTGTCGCTTTCGGTCGGGACATTGGCGGGCTATGGGCTGGCGCGGTCGGGGTCAAATCTGGCCTTCTGGCTGCTGATCGTTGCGCTGATCTTCCGCGCGCTGCCGCCGTCGGCGCTGGTCGCCAGCTATCTGCCGGTTTTCATCAGCTCGTCCGAATGGCTGGCCCCGATCCTGGGCGAAAACGCACCGACGCTCTATGGCAAGCCCTTTGCCGTGATCGCGGTGCTGGTGGCGATCAACCAACCGTTTACGATCTGGATGCTGCGCTCATTCTTCCAGAACATTCCGGCCGAGCTGGATGAGGCCGCGCGCGTCGATGGCTGCAACCACTTTCAGGCTTTCCGCCGTGTGATCATGCCGGTGATGTGGCCAGGGGTGATCACCACCGGGCTGTTCAGCTTCCTGCTGGCGTACAACGACATCCTTGTCACCTCGCTGCTGCTGGATGCGCAGAACCAGACCATGGTTCCGGCCATCGTTGGTATGTTTAACCGCGAGACTACGACAACCGACCAGGTGGTTGCCGTGGCCGCCGCCGTATCGATCACCGCGCCGCTGATCTTCCTTGTTCTGATCTTCCAGCGCCAGATCGTCAGCGGTCTGACTGCAGGGGCGGTGAAAGGCTGATGAGCAAAAATGCCCGACATAACGCCATGTCGCGCCACCCGGCGTTGAACAGGATGCCAAGGGATTTTCTGAGCATTGGGGGACCTGTCCCCAAACTCTTCCCCAAGCAATCTGAAAGGACATGAGACATGAAAGGTTCTCGCCCCGAACAAGCGGTTCTGACCCGCGACACCGATCTCAGCAAAACTGAAGAGACACGCCGTGTGATTGAAACCATGGTGGATGGTCTGAACGACCACCGCATCGACGATATTGGTGAGTTCTTTGCCCAGGGTTTTCGCTGGATGGGTAATCAGGGCTGCGGCACCAAGACCGGCCTGAAAGAGTTTCAGGACAACTGGCAGCGCCCGTTTCAGGCTGCGTTCTCGGACAAGACCTGCATTGATGAGGCGCGCCTTTACATGGGTGAGTGGGCTGCGGCGTTCGGTCGTCAAGAAGCGACCCATTCGGGTGAGTTTCTGGGCATCGCTCCTACCGGCAAGCGGGTTGAGATTCGGTACATGGATTTCTGGAAGGTGGTCGACGGCAAGATTGCCGACAACTGGGTGAATGTCGACTTCGCGCATGTCGCGGCGCAGCTGGGGGTCGATCTGTTCAACGGTGAAGGCTGGGAAGCATTTGACCGGGGGGAAAAACTTCCGCCCCGGCCCGAAAACTGAGGATTGGAAACATGACAATCGAGTATCTGAAACGCGGTAAGTCTGACGCCGACCGGGCCGACGATGACGCCAAAACCCGCGCCGTGGTTGAGGCGACCCTGAAAGATATTGAAGCCCGTGGTGATGCTGCCGTGCGCGAGCTGAGCGAGAAGTTCGATAGCTACTCGCCCGAGTCATTCCGGCTGTCTCCAGAACAAATCGACGGACTGATCGGTCAGCTGACCGAGCGCGAGCTGGCAGATATCAAATTCGCGCAGGAACAGGTGCGAAACTTTGCGCAGGCGCAGCGGGATTCGATGCTGGATATCGAGGTCGAAACTCTGCCGGGCGTCATTCTTGGACACAAGAATATCCCGGTGCAGTCGGTGGGGTGCTATGTGCCCGGCGGCAAGTTCCCGATGGTGGCCTCGGCGCATATGTCGGTGGCGACCGCATCGGTGGCCGGTGTTCCACGCATCATAGCCTGCACACCTCCTTTCAACGGCGAGCCCAACGCGGCGGTGATTGCGGCGATGCATCTGGGTGGCGCGCATGAGATTTATGTCATGGGTGGCATTCAGGCCATCGGAGCGATGGCGCTGGGAACCGAGACCATCGACCCGGTTCACATGCTGGTTGGCCCAGGCAACGCATTTGTGGCCGAAGCCAAGCGCCAACTGTTTGGGCGCGTCGGCATCGACTTGTTCGCAGGCCCCACTGAGACGATGGTCATCGCGGATGAGACTGCAGCAGATGCTGAGCTGTGCGCAACAGATCTTTTGGGGCAGGCCGAGCATGGCTACAACAGCCCCTGCGTGTTGCTGACCAGCTCTCGCAAACTTGCCGAAGAGACACTGGCCGAGGTGGATCGTCTGTTGGGTATCCTGCCGACCGCAGACACCGCGAAAGTGTCGTGGGAGGAATATGGTGAAGTGATCGTCTGCGACACGTATGAAGAGATGCTGCAAGTGGCCGATGACATTGCCTCGGAACATGTGCAGGTGATGACGGATCGCGACGATTGGTTCCTTGAGAATATGACCTGCTATGGCGCACTGTTCCTTGGTCCGCGCACTAATGTGTCGAACGGGGACAAAGTGATTGGTACGAACCACACGCTGCCAACGAAGAAGGCAGGTCGCTATACCGGTGGGTTGTGGGTAGGGAAGTACCTGAAAACGCACAGCTATCAGAAAGTTCTGACCGATGAAGCGGCGACGTTGATTGGCGAATACGGCTCGCGCCTCTGTATTCTGGAAGGTTTCGTGGGCCATGCGGAGCAGTGCAATGTTCGCGTACGGCGTTATGGCGGAATTAACGTACCCTATGGCGAACCCGCGCCGTATCGGGATGCTGCTGAATGAGTGACCCGCACACCCGGCATAAGGCCCTGATCGCTCCGCTCAGGTCTGCGATGTATGATTTTTCCGAGGCCGGTGTCCGCAAGGCGCTGGCTCAGGCTACGTCTCCAGACACGGTGTTCCACCTGTGCCATCCCTTTGGCGACAGAACCGGCAGCGATTCTTTCTATGATTGTGCCTTCAAAGACCTGTTGGCCGCCTGGCCCGATCTGGAGCGTCGCGATTACATCGTCATGGCCGGGCCGGACGAAGACGGCGCGGACTGGGTCGGATGCGGGGGCTACTTCACAGGTACTTTCACCGGCCCGTGGCTCGAAATCCCGCCCACCGGGCATCAGGTGACCATGAGGTTCCACGAATTCTATCGGTTCGAGGACGCCAAGGTCGTTGAAATGCAGGCGCTTTGGGATATCCCCGAGGTGATGATGCAAGCGGGGGCTTGGCCGATGGCCCCAAGCCTGGGGCGCGAATGGCATGTTCCCGGACCGGCCACGCAAGACGGTTTCGTGCCCGGCCCCTATGACGCGGCCAAGGGAAAGGCAACCTGTCAGCACATCATCGACATGCTGGAACACCTCAAGAAACACCCGTCGCAAGGCGGCCCCGAGGTGATGGAGATGGAACGCTTCTGGCATCCGCGTATGAACTGGTACGGCCCCTCGGGCATCGGTACCGGGCGCGGTTATGCGGGTTTCCGCAACTGGCACCAGATTCCGTTTCTGAACGGGATGCCGGATCGTGGGCAGTATGTAGGGGACATCACTTATCACTTCTTCGGTGACAGCGAATACGCTGCGGTGACCGGCTGGCCCAACATGATCCAGACTGTCACGGATGATGGCTGGTTGGGGATTGCACCTTCGGGCAAGAAGATCACCATGCGCAGCCTTGACTTCTGGCGGTTGGAAAACGGCAGAATCCGGGAAAACTGGGTTCTGGTCGATCTGTTGGACGCATACCGTCAGCTTGGCGTTGACGTCTTTGCCCGTCTGCGGGAATTCAATAAGGCCCGCAACATGGGCCGCATTGAAATACCGGATGGAATGAACTGATGACCGACCTGCCGCGCACCCCTTCGTTTTCCCTGAACGGAAAAACCGCCCTCGTGACCGGAGCCTCCTCGGGCATCGGACAGGGCTGCGCGGTGGCTTTGGCCGAGGCAGGCGCGCATGTCGTCTGCGCGGCCCGAGGTGCGGACCGGCTGAACGACACTGTCGCTGCTCTGCAAGGGCAAGGCTGGTCAGCCGAGGCTCTTGTGCTGGATCAGGGCGATCTGGGTGCGTTAGAGCAGCTATTCCTGACGCGCAGCTTTGACGTTGTGGTGAATTCCGCCGGGGTCGCGCGGCACAGCGCTGCTATTGAGACAACGCCCGAGGATTTCGATCTTGTCACAAGTGTAAACCTGCGTTCGGCCTATTTCCTTTCGGCCTACGCGGCCCGCGCCTTGATCGAGGCTGGAAAGCCTGGTTCGATCATCCATATCTCCAGCCAGATGGGGCATGTCGGCGGAGTCGACCGGGCGCTTTATTGTGCGACCAAACACGGGCTGGAGGGCATGGTCAAATCAATGGCCATCGAATGGGGCAAACAGGGCATCCGGATCAACACGGTCTGCCCGACTTTCATCCGAACACCGCTCACCCAATCCACATTCGACAACCCTGAACGCGCCGCGTGGATCATGGAAAAGATCAAGTTGGGCCGGGTGGGAGAGGTCGAGGACATTATGGGCGCGGTCCGCTACCTCGCCTCGGACGCCTCGGCGCTGGTCACGGGCACTTCGATGTTGATTGACGGAGGTTGGACGGCAGACTGATGGCTGAGAAAGTAACATCACTCCAGGTCGCCCAGCTTGCAGGGGTTAGCCAATCCGCGGTTAGCCGAGTCTTCACGCCCGGGGCTTCGGTCAGCAAGAAGACCGAAGAGAAAGTGCGAAAAGCCGCTACTGAATTGGGCTATCGCCCCAATGTGTTGGCCCGCGCGATGGTGTCCGGTAAAAGCCGCATCATCGGTTTAGTGGTCGCCTATCTGGACAACTATTTTTATCCCGAAGCGCTCGAGAAGTTGTCGAATGAGTTGCAGGAGCAGGGCTATCACGTCCTGATCTTCATGGCCTCCAGAACAGCCGGAAACATTGACGGCGTGATGGAGGAAATCCTCGATTATCAGGTTGATGGGGTTATTCTGGCCTCGGTCGCGATGTCGTCCGATATCGCAACGCGGTGCCAACAGGCCGGTGTGCCGGTGGTGCTGTTCAATCGTAGTCAGGACATCGACGGAATCACATCGGTCACGTCTGACAACTATGCGGGCGGTCGCAAGGTGGCCGAGTTCTTTGTCGCTGCCGGCCACAGCCGCATCGCTTACATCGCCGGGTGGCAAGGCGCATCAACCCAGCGAGACCGCGAAGCTGGCTTCCGAGCAGCTCTGAGCGATGCGGGCCAGGCCCTGTACGCTCATGAGATCGGAGAGTTTCACACCGAGAACGCGCGCTTGGCGGCACGTCGTATGTTCGATGTCGAGCCGCAGAAACGGCCCGACGCGGTTTTCGTCGCCAATGACCACATGGCTCTTGCCGTCATGGACGTCATCCGGTTCGAGCTGGGATTGCGTGTGCCCGAAGACGTTTCAGTCGTTGGGTATGATGACGTCCCGCAAGCAGCTTGGCTTGCCTATAACCTCACAACCATTCGTCAGCGCGCCAACCTGATGGTTGCCGAAACGGTTGACGCTCTGCTGGATCATATTGAAAACCCGACAGCTGCTGCGGCACGCAAGGTCGCGATTGATGGGCCACTCATCGTGCGCACATCGGCACGATTGCCCAAAGGCTGGACGCCGCAAAGGATGAAAACATGAAAGGCTTTGATCCCAAGTTTCGGGACTTCCCCGACTATATCATCGGTATCACCAAAGAGATTTGGGAAGACCGGGGTATTGCGACCCTGCACGACTATTACAGCGAAGATATCGTCGTGCGCTCGCCCGGTTCGATGGTTCTGGGCAATCAGAACGTGATCGGCGCGACCATGGCGACGCTGGCCGAGTTTCCGGACCGGCAGTTGCTGGGCGAGGACGTGATCTGGTCCGGCACCCCCGAAGAAGGGATGCTAAGTTCTCATCGTATCCTTTCAACGGCCACGCATCTGGCCGAGGGTGTTTACGGCAAGCCAACGGGAACAAAGCTGCGTTACCGGATTCTGGCCGATTGTCACGCTATTAACAATCAGATCAATGACGAGTGGCTGATCCGCGACCAAGGTGCCATCGTGCGCCAAATGGGCTGGGCCCCCAAGGAATATGCCGCCGATCTGATCGCCCGCGAGGGCGGCCCGGACAACTGCGTCAAACCCCTGACCCCCGAAATCGATCAGCCTGGGCCGTACAAGGGTCATGGAAACGACAACGAGTGGGGGCAGCGCTACGCCGAGATTCTGAGCCGGATCATGAATGCCGATATGGGTGCAATCGAGGCAGAATATGACCGGGCCATTCAGTCGGAATACGTGGGCGGCGTGACCGGACATGGCTGGGATGCGGTCGACCGTTTCTGGATGGGTCTGCGGGCGAGTTTCCCAAATGCCGAATTCAAGATCGAGCATCAGATCGGGCGTGACGATCCGGATATGCCACCCCGCGCCGCGATCCGCTGGAGCCTTTGGGGCAAACATGACGGCTGGGGCGTTTTTGGTGCGCCAACCGGCGCGCAGGTTTATGTCCTCGGCATCAGCCACGCCGAGTTCGGCGCCCTGATTGGCGGCCAGGCGCAGTTGCGTCGCGAATATACTCTGTTTGATGAAACCTCGGTCTGGAAACAGATCCTGTTGCAGAGTGGTGAGGTCTGAGTGGCGCGCCCGGCCGCATATCGCATCCTTGTGGATGGTCTGAGTGAGACCGGGACTCTTCTGCGTTATCATATGCATCGCCAAAGCCTGCGTGCACGGCGTTTGAACCTGCGTCCGCCAGGGGAATGAGAAAGTGTGCCGCACAGGCACGCAGACCACCATTCCTGAAAACGTAGTATCGGAACTTACAAAATGTCGAAATCAAACATCTCTTCTCGCATCGTTCGCTATGGTGAACTCCAGCCGTGCAAAACCGCATTTATCGACGCCCATACTCCGGGCAGCGATCAGAAAGAGAACTTTACAATCATCGGCGGTGGCGTTTCGGAATCCCCGGATCAACACGTGCATATCACTGACAAGATCGGCTTCAACATCGGCGCTGCGGGCCAGCCGCCGAAGTGCCGGAATTCTCTGCACAGCCACACTACAGCCGAGGTGTTTTTTGTCGCCAAAGGCCGCTGGCGGTTTTTCTGGGGGCGTTATGGTACGGCTGGAGAATTCATTGCCGAAGAAGGCGATATCTTCAACATCCCCACAGGTATCTTCCGCGGCTTCGAAAACGTTGGTCAGGACTACGGAATGATCATGTCTATCCTCGGCGGTGACGATGCGGGCGGTGGAGTGACATGGGCACCTCAAGTCATTGAAGATGCTCGGGCACATGGGCTGATGCTGGGCGACAATGGTGTTCTGTACGACTCCAAAAAGGGGCAGGAACTACCTCATAATGTGCGCTCGATGCCTTTGCTGACCGAGGAGCAGTTGAAGGACTACCCCGAAGTTCCGGTTGAGGATGTCGTAGGCAATTATGTCGCGCGATATTGGGACCTAATGGCGCTGTCAGCCAACAAGCCCGCGACGGTGATCGGCGAAAACGGAATGATCAAGGATAAACCCGGTTTCGAGGTTGATTTCCTTGGGCGAGGATCCTCTGTGACCGAACCGGTTGTAGCAGAAAAACCTGTGGTTCTTATGCCGGCCAGTGGCCACTGGCGTGTTTCGATCGACGATCATGAAGCCACTTTGTCTTCCGGCGACACGGCTTTGGTGCTGTCCGGTGAATCCTATAGCGTAGAACCTTCGATGACCGGGCAGGCGGGTCTGTACCGGATCACCGCAACCGATGACCCGGCAGGAGCCACATGGACAGGATGAGTGTAGACCCCGAAGACACACACGCCGTTTATGAGCGGCAAGCGACGGAGTATGACAAGCGTCGCTCAAAGGCCCTGTTCGAAGCGCGCTGGTTGGCGCGCTTCACGGCAAGCTTCAAGCCGGGTGACCATGTGCTGGATCTGGGCTGCGGCACAGGCGACCCGATTGCACGCTGGTTCATGGCTGAGGGGTTCGCAGTAACAGGTGTCGATTTTGCCGAGGCGATGCTGGTCATTGCCCGTGACCGGTGGCCTGATGGGGATTGGCGGCATGCGGATATGCGGGACTTTGAGCTGGATCAGCAATTCGATGGCATCATCGCCTGGTACAGCTTTTTTCATCTGACGGCAGATGAACAAAAAGACTGTATCGCCCGCATGGCGCGCCATTTGCGACCCGGCGGAATGCTCATGCTGACTGTGGGACCCCGTGCCGGAGAGGTCAGCGGCACAGTGGGATCGGAGCTTGTCTATCACGCCTCTTTGTCCCCAGCCGATTACGCGACGTGTCTCGAGGAAAACGGACTGCAAATGACCGGGTATCTGGCCGAGGACCCCGAAACCCAAAGCCACACGATCCTGATGGCACGCAAAGTTTAAGGAGGCGCTGATGACTATCAAAACCACACATGTTGGGTCTCTGCCCCGAACGCAAGACGTGGTGGATTTCATTTTCGCCCGTGAAAACGGTGAAACCTACGATACCGCCGCTTTTGACACCTGCATGACCGAAGCGGTTTCCGAGACAGTGCGCAAACAGGTCGACGCCGGTGTCGACGTTGTCAGCGATGGCGAAACCTCGAAGATTTCCTACGCGACCTATGTCAAGGATCGTTACACCGGGTTTTCAGGTGACAGCCCACGAAATGCGCCTGCAGACCTAAAGATGTTCCCCGGCTTCCTGCAGCGACTGGCCAATGACGGGGGTACGCCGCAATACGCACGACCGATGTGCACCGGCGAGGTGCGTTCAAAAGGGCAGGGCGAGTTGGAGAAGGATATTGCCAACCTCAAAGCTGCAATGGAGCAGCACGAGGCAGAGCGTGGTTTCATGAATGCCGCGTCTCCCGGCGTGATCTCTTTGTTTTTACAGAACGATTTCTATCCCACGCGAGAGGCCTACCTTGCAGCGTTGGCCGATACCATGAAAGAGGAATACGAAACCATCGTGGCCGCGGGTTTGGATCTGCAACTGGATTGCCCCGATCTGGCCTTGTCGCGTCATATGCTGTTCACCGATCTCTCGGACGACGAGTTCGTCAAGATTGCGGATATGCATGTCGAGGCCCTGAACCACGCACTTCAGAACGTCCCGCTGGACCGCGTGCGGGTTCATATCTGCTGGGGCAACTACGAGGGTCCACATTGCTGTGACATCGCAATGGACAAGGTTTTCAACACTTTGATGGGCACCAAATCGCGCTATGTTCTGTTCGAGACCTCGAACCCGCGACACGCGCACGAGTGGACGGTGTTTCGTGACCGCAGGACTGAGATACCCGATGATAAGATTTTGGTGCCCGGCGTGGTCGACACCACCACCAATTTCGTCGAGCATCCCGAACTCGTGGCCCAGCGGATCAAGCGCTTTACAGGAATTGTCGGCACAGAACGGGTGATAGCGGGTAGCGATTGCGGCTTTGGCACATTTGCGGGCTTTGGCGCGGTCGACCCTCAGATTGCCTACGCTAAGTTGTCGGCACTGTCTGATGGGGCAAAGCTGGCCTCGGCATGACACCCTTGATCTTCCTGCCGGGCATGATGTGCGATGCCCGCCTGTTTGGCCCGCAGATCAACGCTCTGTCGGGCAGCAGGCCCGTGATGACGTTCCCTTTGTCCCGGCACGACAGCGTGCAGGCCATGGCGCATGATATCCTGAAAAATGCGCCGCCCGAGTTCGCTCTGGCCGGCTTGTCGATGGGGGGGATCGTGGCGATGGAAGTATTGCGTCAGGCCTCTGCACGTGTCTCGCGCCTGGCTTTGCTCGACACTAACCCGCTGGCCGAAAAACCAGAGGTCAAAACCCGTCGCACGCCCCAGATGGCCGCCGTTCGCGACGGCAAACTGAGGACGGTGATGCGTGACGAGATGAAGCCCAGTTACCTGGCGGATGAGCCAAACCAGGGGGCTATCCTGGATCTGTGCATGGCAATGGCCACCGACCTGGGCCCTGACGTTTTCTTGCGCCAGTCGCAGGCGCTGATGGACCGCCCAGACCAAAGCGCGACTTTGAGGGCATTTACCGGAAACGCTCTGGTTCTGTGCGGGCGAGAAGACAAGTTGTGCCCTGTTGAGCGTCACCAGATGATGCATGATCTGCTGCCACATAGCGCGCTGGAGATCGTTGAAGGTGCAGGGCACCTCCCGACATTGGAACAACCACAAAAAACTACAGCGGCATTGATCCGCTGGTTGGAGGACACATGACGCCATCCCTTTTGTCCCTGCTACGCAAGGTCGACACCCCCACCGTTTGCAATGCCATCGAAGTGGCGCAGGGCAAGCGCGGGTTCGACAGGTTTACGCGCGGCACGATGCTGAGTTCTGCCCCCGAAGAGCCCGCGATCGTCGGCTATGCGCGCACTTCCAAGATTGCAGCAGTCAATCCACCGACCGAGCCGCCTGAAATCACCAAAACCCGACGTATGGCTTATTACAAATACATGGCCGAAGCGTCCGGCCCTTCAGTCGCGGTGGTCGAGGATCTGGATTATCCCGATTGCATTGGCGCTTATTGGGGTGAGATCAATACGACGGTTCACAAAGGGTTCGGCATGTCAGGTGTCGTAACCAATGGTGTCATGCGCGATCTCGGGGACATACCCGAGGGGTTTCCGGTTGTTGCCGGCTCCGTCGGGCCGAGCCACGGTTTCGTCCACATCCGAGAGATTGATACGCCGGTTTCAGTTTTTGGCCTGACCGTTAATCCGGGCGAATTGGTTCACGCCGACCGTCATGGTGCCCTGGTCGTGCCCGAGGATGTCGTCGATCGGTTGGAAGTTGCAATACAAAAGCTTTTGTCGACGGAACGTATTGTCTTGGACGCAGCCCGACATCCGGAGTTTAATTTTGAAGCATTCGAAACCGCTTGGGCAGCCTTTGAAAAAGCCAGAGTCTGAGTGCCGGTTGAGTGAATAAGAAACGGCGTACCTAAGCTACGACTGCCTTCTTTTGGTGCCACAATGACAAACTCTGAAAACGGTACGTCAGAACAAGCCGATTCACAGAAGCAAACTCAACTTCGAATGTCCGGTTAGGGTCCGGAAATAGCAAAGGAAAGGAGGTTACTGGGCTCGGTAGGTTTTTTTGGGAAAAAAACTGTTTTGCCTCATCTGAAAGTAGACCCATCTGTTGTTCAGCGACAAGTGCACAGGGTCGTGAGTAGGGTAACGAGACTGTATTCAGGGACTGCGCTGGTCGCGAAATAGTGGCGGAGAGACAGGGATTCGAACCCTGGGTGGGCTTGCACCCACAACGGTTTTCGAGACCGCCCCGTTCGACCACTCCGGCACCTCTCCGCGGGGGTCTGTGAGGGGGGGATTTAGTGAGGAACGAGCGGGGGTGCAAGTAGAAAATTCCTCAATTCACCGATACCTTGTTTTTCCATTGCCAGCAGCCGGAAAACGCCTAGGCTTTGAGGTATGACTTATTATCTGCGCCAACTTGTTTCACCGCTTCTGTTGTCAACTCTTGCTATGTGCTTTGCAGCGATGCCGTCGATGGCCGCGAACCGGGACCGGATCGAAGCCTTTTTGACCACCACTGGATTTGACGTGGCGCTTGAAAGCATAGCGCACGCGTCCGCCTCGGCCCCTCAGATGCTGGGCATCGACCCGGATGGTTTCGGGTCGGATTGGGCCCGCCTGACCGAAGAGGTTTTCGATACGAAAGACATGCACGAAACCGCTGTATCGATTCTGGAACAGACTTTGAGCGATGAAGCCCTGAATCACGCGGTCGAGTTTTATGCCTCGGATCTGGGACAACGGCTGGTCGTAGCTGAGAACGCCTCGCACATGAATGAAGATGACGACGCCAAGCAGGCTCAGGGGCAAAAAATTGTCTCAGAACTGATCAAGGATGGTTCGCCACGCGTCGAAAGTCTGAAGCGGATGAACCGTGCTGTCGATTCAAGTGGCACGTCGTTGCGGGCGTTGCAGGAGATTCAGGTGCGCTTTCTGCTGGCAGCCAGCGCTTCGGGCGTCATTGAGTTACAACTGAATGGTGACGAGCTGCGTGAGATGATGCGCGCGAACGAGGGCGAAATGCGCCGATCGCTGCAATTGTCGGCCCTGGCAGGGTCTGCCTACGCTTACCGCGACTTTTCCGACGCTGACGTGGATGCCTATGTCGACGCGCTCGAACAACCGCTTATGCAAGAGGTCTATGAACTGCTGAACGCCATTCAGTACGAAATCATGGCGATGCGCTTCGAGATTCTGGCGTCCCGAATGGCCGAATTGCGGCCCGCGCAGGACATTTAATGCGTCAGTTGATTGCCTCCGCCGCCGCCCTGACGATCTGGGCTTTTCCTGTTGACGCGAATGAACAGGTCGAACGTCTGACCCGTGCCCTGCATATGGGTGACGTCATGGAAATTCTGAGCCAAGAAGGCGTGATGCAAGGGCGTGAGCTGGATCAGGCGTTGCTGAGCGGGCAGGGTGGTACGTTCTTTCTGACCCAAGTCGAGGACCTGTACGATCCCAACTGGATGAAGGGCCAGATCGCTGAAGCATTTGAAACTGGCATGACGGACGCTCAGTTGGAAAGAGCGGCGATTTTCTTCGAAGGCGAACTTGGGCAGACCATAGTCTCGTTGGAGAACTCGGCTCGCCTTGCGTTTGCAGACGAAGCGGTCGAAGAGATCGCGCGTTTGACCTATGACCAAGTGGACCGATCGTCCGAGACTTTTCGATTGGTCGAGGAGTACATTCAGGTCAATGACCTGATCGAACAAAATGTGCAGAACTCTCTCAGCTCGGATTTCAACTTCTTCAAAGGGATTGCAGAAGGGCGCGGAGATCCGACTGATGACGGAGCCCTGCTGGCAGAGTTGTTGGCGCAGCAAGATGCCACCCATGCGGAAACCGAAAAATGGGTATTCTCATTCCTGCTGCTTGCCTATCAGCCGCTGGATCATGCGCAGATGCGCGAGAATATCGCTTTTTCCCGAACCGAAGCCGGAAAAGCGTTGAACATGGCCATTTTCGAAGGGTTCGACGCAATGTTTGACACCATTTCATATCGGCTGGGAAAAACAGTGGCACGGGCGCTGAATACGTCTGACCTTTGAACCGGGTTTTTGGTTGACTTTCATGAGCAAACTCGGGATAAGCGCGCATCCCGGCCGGAATCTCCGCGCCGGGTATCGTTATTATTTGACCTGAGGGGTTCGCTCCAAGGTCGTCACACAGCCCGAAAAGGGCGCGCTGTTCGAGGTGGCTTAGGCCAAAACGCCCGAAAGGGGACCACAGAACGCGGGTATGAAAAGGAAAGACGCATGTTTGCGGTCCTCAAGACTGGCGGCAAGCAGTACAAGGTTCAAGCGGGTGATATCCTCCGCGTTGAAAAGCTGGCTGCCGACGCAGGTGAAAAAGTTCAATTCAACGACGTACTGATGCTGGGCGGTGACGCACCGGTTGTCGGCGCGCCGTTTGTCGATGGTGCAGCCGTTCAGGCCGACGTGATCGAACAGATCAAAGGTGACAAGGTCATCAAGTTCGTCAAGCGCCGTCGTAAGCACAGCTCGAAGCGTACCGTTGGCCACCGTCAGAAACTGACTCTGGTCAAGATCACCGACATCCTGTCGTCGGGCGCTGACAAGTCGGGCATCAAAGCTGCAACCGGTTCGGCTCCGGCTGGCGAAGCTGCTCCGGCGGCGAAAAAGCCTGCCAAGAAAGCTGAAGCCAAAGCAGAGGCACCCGCCGCCGCTGCTGCCGCTGACGATCTGACCAAGCTGAACGGTGTCGGCCCTGCCGCTGCCAAGAAGCTGAATGAGGCCGGTATCGAGAGCTTTGCCGCTCTGGCCGCCTTGTCGGACGAGCAGATTGCTGCTATCGAAACGGTCAAAGTGAAACCCGAATGGGTTGAGCAGGCCAAAGAGCTGGCCAAAGGCTAAGGAGAGAGAGAATGGCACATAAAAAAGCTGGCGGTTCCTCCCGTAACGGTCGCGACTCAGCTGGTCGTCGCCTTGGCGTGAAACTGTATGGTGGCCAGGCCGCCATTTCAGGCAACATCATCGTGCGTCAGCGCGGCACCAAGTTCTGGCCGGGCGAAGGCGTAGGCATGGGCAAGGATCACACGATCTTTGCAACCGTGGATGGCGCCGTGAAGTTCCACAAGGGGCTCAAAAACCGCACCTTTATTTCGGTCCTGCCAGTGGCGGAGGCCGCAGAGTAAGCCGAAACCCAGAAGGTTTAAGAAAAATTCATGGGGGACCGGCACAAAGTGCCGGTCCCCTTTCTCGTTTTAACACAGTTTTGATCCAACGCTCAGATGACAGTCGCAACCACCAGTTTCCTGATATTTGCCGCCAGCCAGGTCGGCACGCCGGGACCGGCCAACATGGTCCTGCTGGGTACGGGTGCGCGCTATGGTTTCCGGGCAGCGCTGCCGTTTGTGGCCGGCGTGATACTGGGCAAGCAGCTGATCATCTGGCCAGTGGGTTTTGGCCTGTTGCAGTTGGCTGGCCAGGCGCCGATGATCTTTACTGTTCTGAAATACGCTTCAGCCGCATATATTTGCTGGCTCGCGTGGAAAATTGCCAACCTTCGACTCTCGCGGCGTGATAGCGCCGATGAGGTACCTGGGTTCTGGGCGGGGCTGATTGTGCATCCGCTTAATCCAAAGGCGTGGGCGATGATCATTGCAGGCTTTACCAGTTTTGTTGCCGTTGGGGCATCCAGCTTTGACGCAACGCTCACGATCGCTCTCTGTTTGTTGTTCTGCCAGGTTTTGCTGCATCCGATCTGGACGTTTGCCGGAGATAGAATTGCCCACGTGGTTGAAGGACGGCCTGTCGAAAAATATCTGATGTGGACATTAGCGAGTCTTACTGTTGCGTCCGTACTTTTTGTGTTGTTCGGAGGAGGAACACACTCATGAAAATTGAAACAATAATAAATCAGCCGGTCATTGAAACCGAGCGGTTCGACCTGCGCCCTCTGCGCCGGTCGGATATGGGGCTGATTGAGTATTATGCAGGCGACGAGCGCGTGGCGCGCATGACCACCAGTATTGCGCATCCTTTGCCGCCGGGATCGGTCGAAGCATTTGTGACCCGTTCGATGGCGGACGACCGGGACGAAGATGTCTGGGTCATGGATGCAACCAAGGATGGTGGGCCTGAACTGATTGGTGTGATTTCACTCAAGAGGTTGGATCGCAACCAGTCCGAGGTCGGTTATTGGGTGGCGCCTATCTACTGGAACACGGGCATCGCATCGCAGGCAGTCGAAGCACTGGTTGCGGCGAATCCACTTGAAAACGCGACGATGTTTGCCAGCGTATTTCAGGACAATCCGGCATCCGCCCGGGTTTTGACACACTGTGGGTTCGAATACCTTGGCGATGCCGAAAGCTATTCAGTGGCGCGCGATGCAAATGTGCCCACTTGGACATACAGCAAAAAACTCTGACTTGTGGCCGATGGGGCCTTTGCAGTAGGGGACAGTCATGAAATTTCTCGATCTTGCAAAGGTCTACATCCGGTCCGGGGCCGGCGGTGGCGGGTGCGTCAGCTTTCGGCGTGAAAAGTACATTGAATACGGCGGTCCCGATGGCGGGGACGGCGGTAAAGGCGGGTCTGTTTGGGCCGAGGTTGTGGACGGGCTGAACACCCTGATCGACTTTCGCTATCAACAGCACTTTTTTGCCAAAAACGGCCAACCCGGTCGGGGTCAACAACGGACAGGCAAGGATGGCGATGACATCGTCCTGCGCGTACCCGTCGGCACCGAAATTCTGGATGAAGACGAAGAGACCGTTATCTGCGACCTGACCGAAGTAGGTGAGCGCGTATTGCTGGCCAAAGGCGGCAATGGTGGCTTCGGTAACCTGCATTTTAAATCGGCGACCAACCAGGCGCCGCGCCGTGCAAATCCGGGGCAGGCGGGGATTGACCGTACTATTTGGTTGCGGCTGAAGCTAATCGCAGATGTGGGCCTGTTAGGCATGCCGAATGCCGGGAAATCGACTTTTCTAGCTGCAACGTCAAATGCGCGTCCGAAAATTGCCGACTATCCGTTTACCACTCTGCACCCCAACCTGGGCGTTGTCGGCGTGGACAATGTGGAATTCGTTGTGGCCGACATCCCCGGCCTGATCGAAGGTGCACATGAAGGTCGCGGCATCGGGGACCGCTTCCTGGGCCATGTCGAACGCTGCGCAGTTCTGCTGCATCTGGTCGATGGCACGTCTGAGACCGTGGCCGAGGACTACCGGACCATCATTCACGAGTTGGAAGCCTATGGCGGCGAACTGGCCGAGAAACCCCGGATCACCGTTCTGAACAAAGTCGACGCGCTGGATGACGAGGAACGCGAGCTGGCCAAGTCCGAACTGGAAGAGGCCGTCGGCGGCCCCGTCATGGCCATGTCGGGGGTTGCGCATCAAGGCGTAACCGAGGTCCTGCGCGCCCTGCGTGCGCAGATAGACGAAAACCGTCTGCGCCAGAAGCCCGCGGAGGAGGTGCAGCCGTGGCAACCCTGACCGCCGCGCGCCGCCTGGTCGTCAAGATTGGGTCTGCCCTATTGGTGGACCGGGAGACGGGCCTGTTGCGTTCGGACTGGCTGCATTCTCTTGCGCAGGACGTTGCCTGGCTAAAAGGGCAGGGAACGGATGTGGTTCTGGTCTCCTCCGGTTCAATCGCCCTGGGCCGCGGCGTGTTAGGCCTGCCTATGGCCGCGCTGCCGCTGGAGCAATCACAAGCAGCCGCTGCTGTTGGGCAAATCCGTTTGGCCCGCGCTTACGAAGAGGCGCTGACACCTTACGGCATCACCACTGCACAGGTTTTGGTCACTCTGGAAGATAGCGAGGACCGGCGGCGCTACCTGAACTCCCGTGCTACGCTGGAGACGTTGTTGGGACTGGGTGTCGTTCCGATTGTCAACGAAAACGATACTGTCGCCACGGATGAGATCCGGTACGGAGACAATGACCGCCTTGCCGCGCAAATTGCTGTGACTGTGGGCGCAGATCAACTGATCCTACTGTCAGACGTGGACGGGTTTTATTCAGGGAACCCAGCAACTGATCCAACGGCCACGCGCTACGACCAGATCGACGTCATTACGCCTGAGATAGAAGCGATGGCTGGCGACGCCGGCTCGGGGCTGTCCAAAGGTGGTATGAAAACCAAATTGCTGGCTGGTAAAATGGCGATTGCTGCTGGTTGCGACATGGCTATTACCGAAGGTTCGCCGCACAACCCGCTGAAAACGCTTGACAATGGTGCTAACTGCACGTGGTTTAATGCGACTCTGGACCCGCAGGCAGCCCGCAAGCGTTGGATATCTGCGATGAAACCTCGGGGTGAGATTACAGTCGACGACGGGGCTGCTTTGGCGCTGTCAAACGGTAAAAGCCTGTTGCCGGCGGGCATAGTCGAAGTGACGGGCGATTTCGGTCGGGGTGACCCGGTATCGATACTGGATTTGCAAGCTCGGCGTTTGGCGCAAGGTCTCAGTCGCTATACCGCGCAGGAAGCCTATGCAATCAAAGGTCGTAAGTCTTCAGAAATCGAAGCGACGCTTGGTTATCCCGGCCGCGCGGCTTTGGTTCATCGGGACGATCTTGCGCTGTGATGGACAGGTCGGCGAAATGGACGAACCTACAAGAAAGGCATATGACATGAAGGATTTCGACAATATCCCCGCCCTGATGGCCGATCTTGGGAAACGTGCCAAGGCAGCGTCGCAGGAGCTGGGGTTTGCCAACGCAGAACGCAAACATGCTGCTCTGATTGCTGCTGCAGAGGACGTTTGGAATAATCGCGCATTGATCATTGAGGCAAACCAGAAAGATTTGGAGTTTGGCCGCGACAAGGGCCTCAGCCCAGCGATGATGGACCGCCTGATGCTGGATGAGACGCGCATTCAGGGCATGGTTGATGGTTTGCGCACAGTTGCGGATCAGGCCGATCCTGTGGGCCAAGTGCTCGCCGAGTGGGATATGCCGTCGGGTCTGAACATTCAGCGTGTGCGTACGCCTTTGGGTGTGATCGGAGTGATTTATGAAAGCCGCCCCAATGTGACAGCGGACGCTGGCGCGCTATGCCTGAAATCGGGCAACGCAGTCATCTTGCGTGGCGGGTCCGAGAGCTTCCATTCTTCGACCGCAATTCATGCCTGCCTGGTGGAAGGTTTGAAGGCCGCTAACCTTCCGGAAGATGCGATCCAACTGGTACCGACGCGCGATCGTGCGGCGGTTCAGGAATTGCTGACGATGACGGATTATGTGGACGTTATCGTTCCGCGTGGAGGCAAAGGTCTGGTCGGTCTTGTCCAGCGCGAGGCGAGAGTACCGGTTTTCGCTCATCTGGAAGGCATCGTGCACATCTATGTCGACAAATCCGCCGATCCTCAGAAAACACTGGATGTGGTTTTGAACGCCAAAACCCGCCGGACAGGTATATGTGGTGCCGCCGAATGCCTGTTGGTACACGCGGAGATCGCGAACACATTGGGGCAGGACCTCATTGCGGCTCTGTTGGCTGCCGGGGTTGAGGTGCACGCTCAGGGCACGCTGGCTAGTGATGGAACGATTGCGGCATCAGACGCCGATTGGGGCAAGGAGTTTCTGGATAGCATCATCGCGGCAAAACCGGTTGCGAATATTGATGAAGCGATTGCTCACATCCGGCAATACGGCTCAAACCACACTGACTGCATCATGACCGAAGACGGGCAGGCTGCAGCGCGGTTCTTTGAGCGACTGGACAGCGCGATCCTGATGCACAACGCATCGACGCAGTTCGCTGATGGTGGGGAGTTTGGAATGGGTGCCGAGATCGGAATCGCGACCGGGAAAATGCACGCGCGCGGTCCTGTTGGAGCGGCCCAGTTGACCAGTTTCAAATATCTGGTGCGCGGAAATGGCACGACGCGCAGCTAGAACAGTTTAGAACCGGATTGCGACACGCGTTGTGGCCGTTTCTACGGCCACCGTCCGCCTCATTGACGCGGCCGTCTCTGGCAGAAGCGCAAACTGGACCTGTGCCGGTGTTACTTTTGTAGGGAAGCGCTTGCTGGTCAGGCCCTTCCACAAAGAGTTGTCCACCTTCAGCCTGTCCGCGGTTCCACTCACGAGCCAGGTGTCTCCCGTTGCAGCGATTTCGACTTCTCCACCCATAGGCATAGCGCTTTCGCAGCACAATAAAGCAAGAAACGCTAGCTTGACCTGATTACGCGGCATCGGCTCGGTCACATTCCAACGCACCCGGACACGGCTGGCCTGTTCGATATCCTTCAGCAAATTGTTCACCTCGGCGCGACCAAGAGGTTGATTGCCCGCCGCCCCAAAGGCCACGCGGAAGAACCTGATCTTGGCGCCGGCGCTTCCAACACTGCCCGAGATCAGCTCCATTTCGGGCCCTTGCGACGCACCAACCATTTCCAACAGCTCAAGTCCGTTGGTGATTGCCCCGATCGGGCTTATCAGATCGTGGCAGATCCGAGAGCCGATCAACTCGGCCAAGTTGACGTTGGTGTCGCCCATGCGTACCTCCTGCTGTATCTGCCGCCGGACCGGAGCCCCTGTATGACAGACCTGAATGCCATTCTTGCACCGGGCATGTATGTCCGGCACCCGGATTTCCCAGATTGGGGCGTCGGACAGGTTCAGTCCAACATCGCGGGTAAGATCACCGTAAACTTTCGCGAGCAGGGGAAAGTGGTAATCGACGGGACACGCATAGCCCTGATGCCGGTCTTTGATCCGTGAAACTGGTTTAGAAAAGGTTAACATCGATGACCAGAGGTCATCATGTTGCCTTTGCCTGAAAAACTGCGATATCTGCCCAACAGATATCAAAGGATACAAGGTCCCGACATGCCGGACGCTGGCCCCTCGTTTACCATCCGCCTCGCCGAGACCGAGGATGAGCTGCGCGCGGCGCAACGCCTGCGCTACGACGTTTTCGTGCGCGAACTTGGTGGCGGAGGCGAGATGGTCGATCACGACGCCGAGCTCGAGCAGGACAGGTTCGACCCATATTTCGATCACATGCTAGCCTATGATGACGCGACGAGTGAAGTTGTTGGCGTTTACAGGCTGTTACCGGGCGAACGTGCTGCAAAACTGGGGCAGTTTTATTCCGAGGACGAGTACGATTTGACCGTTCTCAAGCAAAGCGGGCGACGGCTGTTGGAACTTGGACGATCATGCCTGCACCCTGACTATCGGGGCGGTACAGCGATGTACCATCTTTGGAACGGACTGGCGGCCTATGTTGCTGAGCGTGGCATCGAAGTGCTGTTCGGAGTGGCCAGCTTTCACGGCACAAATGTTCAGGAACTGGCGCAGCCTCTGTCGATGCTGCATCACAACCATCTGGCTCCGCCCGACCTGAGGGTCAGGGCTCAGCCCGAGGTTTTTCAATCGATGAACCTCGTGGAGCCGGAAGATCTGGATCGCCGCTCCGCCATGGTACAGGTTCCGTCTCTAATCAAAGCTTATCTGAGGCTGGGCGGATTTGTGGGGGAGGGTGCGTTTATCGATCACGCGTTCAACACAACCGATGTTTGCCTGATCCTCGATACCGCGCGTATGAACGACAGGCCAAAGCGCATATATGGCGGAGCCTGAACAGGTGAACGATCCTTTGTGGAACAGTGAGAACGCACCGGACCGCGTCGAATTGGGCGTACTGGGTTGGATTCTCGTGGTCTTACGTGGGCTGCCTTTGGCTATTCTGGTCTTTGGTGGCCTGATCATTCTGTTGATAGTCCGGCTGATCGAGGCGCCGCTATTTGGCATCCGTCGACCGATCACGCCATTTATCTCGCAATTTGTGTGTCGCAATGCATTCCGAGTTTTGGGGATGGGGTTCCGAACCTCTGGAGAACTGATGCGCGAGCGTGGGGCCGTGGTCGCCAACCACACTTCGTGGCTGGATATATTTGCCTTGAATGCACGCAAGCGCGTCTATTTTGTTTCGAAAGCCGAAGTTGCGAAATGGCCAGGCATCGGGTGGCTCGCGCGGGCAACCGGCACAGTGTTCATAGAGCGAGATCGGAAAAAGGCGCGTGAGCAGACACAGGTTTTTGAAAACCGTCTGAAGGCCGGGCACAAGCTGTTGTTTTTCCCCGAAGGCACCTCGACCGATGGTTTGCGGGTTTTACCTTTTAAATCAACTCTGTTTGCAGCGTTCTTCGCAGATGAACTGCGAGAATTTATGTATGTGCAGCCGGTCTCGGTCATTTTCCATGCGCCCGAAGGACAGCCCGAGAGATTCTATGGTTGGTGGGGCGATATGGACTTTGCGCCCCATCTGTTAAAGACGTTGGGCGCACGCGGGCAGGGTTCGGTCGAATTGATCTATCACTCTCCGGCGCGGGTCAGCGATTTTCCCGACCGCAAGGCACTTGCATCCCATTGTGAAGAGGCGGTTCGTCATGCGCATGTGTTCGCGCGCCTCGAAAAATAGGGGCAATTGACCCTTGCGCTACATGCGAACCTGCCGTATACGCGCGCCATTCAAACCCGCAGGCGGGGTTTGGCCTTTTTGAGGGAGACATCCTCATCAAGACCGCCGGTTGGAGCATCCGCTTCTTTCACCCCCGCCCAGGCGTAAACCGGAAAAGGAAAATAGCATGGCTCTTCCCGAGTTCACCATGCGTCAGCTGCTGGAAGCTGGCGTTCACTTTGGTCACCAGACACAACGTTGGAATCCCCGCATGGGCCCGTTCATCTACGGCTCGCGCAATGGCATTCACATCATGGACCTGACCCAGACTGTTCCGATGCTGGACCAGGCGCTGCAGGCCGTTCGTGACACTGTCGCAAAAGGTGGCCGTGTTCTGTTCGTTGGTACCAAGCGTCAGGCAGCCCAGCCGATCGCAGACGCCGCTGAAAAGTCGGCTCAATACTACATGAACCACCGCTGGCTGGGTGGCACGCTGACCAACTGGAAAACCGTTTCCCAGTCGATCAACCGTCTGAACCAGATCGACGAAGCGATGGAATCGGGCGCCGAAGGCCTGACCAAGAAAGAGCGTCTGGGCATGGAACGTGACCAGACCAAACTGCAGGCATCGCTGGGCGGTATCCGCGAAATGGGCGGCGTTCCTGATCTGCTGTTCGTCATCGACGTCAAAAAAGAAGCACTGGCGATCGCCGAAGCCAACAAGCTGGGTATCCCGGTTGTGGCTGTGGTTGACACCAACTGCTCGCCCGATGGTGTCGACTACATCATCCCCGGCAACGACGACGCAGCCCGCGCCATCGCTCTGTACTGCGACCTGGCCGCACGTGCCGCTCTGGACGGTATGACCGCACAGATGGGTGCCGCCGGTGTAGATCTGGGTGCCTTCGAGGAAGCGCCGGTTGAAGAAACCGTTGCGGAAGAAGCACCCGCGGAAGCAGAAACACCTGCCGAAGCGTAAGCTGCCCGTCACGTAAATGACATATGGGGCAGGGTATGACCTGCCCCAATTCCGTTTGAATTGAGGAGAGCCAAAAGATGGCAATCACAGCAGCAATGGTTAAAGAACTGCGCGACTCGACCGGCGCAGGCATGATGGACGCGAAAAAAGCGCTAACCGAGACCAGCGGCAATATGGACGAAGCCGTTGACTGGCTTCGCACCAAAGGTTTGGCCAAAGCGGCCAAGAAATCCGGCCGTACCGCAGCAGAAGGCCTGGTCGCCGTGCACGTTGACGGCGGCAATGGCGTCGCGGTCGAAGTGAACTCGGAAACCGACTTCGTTGCGAAGAACGCCGAGTTCCAGGAAATGGTTGGCAAGATCGCCTATGCAGCCGAAGGCGTCGAAAACGTCGAAGCTCTGCTGGCGGCTGATCTGGGCGGCAAGTCCGTTGCTGACACCCTGACCGACAAGATCGCCACCATCGGCGAGAACATGTCGGTGCGCCGTATGGCCAAGCTGTCGGGCGACACCGTTGTGTCCTACGTCCATAACGCAGCCACCAACGGCATGGGTAAAATCGGTGTTCTGGTTGCACTGTCGGGTGGTGACGAAACCATCGGTAAGCAGATTGCAATGCACATCGCAGCTGTGAACCCGGCCGCTCTGTCCGAGGCGGACATGGATCCGGCGGTTGTCGAGAAAGAAAAGCAGGTCCAGATGGACATCGCCCGCGAATCCGGCAAGCCGGAGCAGGTGATCGAAAAGATGATCGTTGGCCGCATGAAGAAATTCGTCGCCGAATCGACTCTGCTGAACCAGTCCTTCGTTGTGAACCCTGACCTGACCGTTGAAGCAGCGGCCAAAGAAGCAGGCGCAACCATCACCGGCTTTGTCCGTCTGGAGGTTGGCGAAGGCATCGTGGTCGAAAAGGAAGACTTTGCAGCGGAAGTCGCCAAAGCAGCTCAAGGCTAAAAAGTTCTGCGGCCCTGCTAAGGTCCGCAGAAACTAAAACAAACGCAACCGGTTACGCGCCGCGCGTAGCCGGTTTTTTTTCGTGTTTTTGCAATACGAAGATAACGAGTTTTGGAAGAGAGATTGAGGGGCCCCGCATGATGGGGATGGTCGAGGCCCCCCAAAATTTCCGACCCAGGTACGTGGACGAATAGACGCCCCTGAGACAGACCGATCGGAGAGCCCTGATATAGCAAAGATCCGATCAAATGTTCCCTGGCTAAAGCCACCACTCACGGAACAGTACTACTTTGCAATTTTCAGTGCGGATTTGGAAAGTAATGATTTCCTTACCTAAGGTAAACTGACGCCATTTTGCGTCAATATCGAAGCCGTCACACTTCCATGACGAACATCTGGTTTTGCAACGAAGCCTTGAGAACGGCCTGTGCTGTCGTTTCAACACACAGCGACTCTCGCGCCAGGCGAAGATGCTTTTCAACCGTGGCAGCTGTAAGCCCCATCAGCAGTGCGATGTCCTGCGTTGTCTTGCCATCGCCTACCCATTCCAAGGCTTCGCGCTGGCGTTTGGTCAAAGCTCTGTTTGGGGCGTTGTAGGGCAGGGTGAGGATTTTGAGGTGGGCCATATTGTTCATCAGCAATATGTCATCGCCATGCTCATCCCAGACGGCGTCTACCTCGTCTTGCGACATGTCCCCATAGTGGGCCATCGAAATGGCACCCTTCGAGCGTGCAGAGACCGATGTGAAGCTGATCGTGAAGCCAACAGTCGCACCTTTGGACTTGTTAAACTCGTAAACCTGCTGCTCCTGAGGCGTCATGGTCCCGCTGGACATTGCCTCTTGAATCATGCGCCAGCTCGCGGCGCCTTCGTTTTGCAACGCCCATTTCAGCATCGGGGCATGGAAATACAGGCCAGACCGCAGGAACCCGTCCAGGTATTCCTTGCAGTGATTGGTCAGGATAACAAAGTCCTCTGGATCGCCCAGCGAAGTTTCAGTCCTGTACTGCGTATACCCATACAGCAGCCGGTCAAAACCGTATTTGGCCATCTGCCGGCAGTGTGCATCCCATAGCTCTTCCAGCGTCTTGGCGTAGCTTAAAAAGTTGAGATACTCGTTGAGGTTCATCCCGCGTTCTCCTCTGCGAGATGCGTGGCCAGCGCATCCAATGCCATCACATAGCTTTGGGCCCCAAATCCACAAATCTGACCGACTGCAACCCGAGCGATATAAGATTTGTGGCGAAATTCTTCCCGGGCGTGGATGTTCGACAGGTGTACTTCTACAACTGGAACCTGCGCCGAGGAGATCGCATCCATCAAAGCAACCGACGTATGCGTGTAGGCACCAGCGTTAAGCACGATACCGTCCTGCGTTCCGCGGGCTTCATGGATCGCATCAATCAGCGCGCCCTCGTGGTTGGATTGGAAATGCGTGATGTGCTGCCCCAGAGATCCACCGTGGGCCTGGCACAGATCTTCGATCATTTTAAGGGTCGTACGACCGTATACCTCCGGTTGACGTGTCCCCAGAAGGTTCAGATTCGGACCATTCAAAACCAGGATGTTCTGCATTTCTCACTATCCCCATGTCCTATTTTCATAAACCTGATTACAAGTAGCGTCCAGCCACCTCTGCTCTTATGAGGCGAGCAATGATACCTTATGTTGTCCTGTTACTAGGGTCAGGGATGTAAAGTTAATCACATATCGTCAGTATTGATCACAACTTAGCCGAGTAGTTGGCCTTGAATTGAGGTTTGAAATCAGCGGGTGAAATTGGTTCCAGGCCTTCTTTGCCATCCGTCATGACGCAGAGTAACGCCCAAGCGTGCATCTCTCACTCTTGCTTAGCGACGCCAAAAGCGTTGGATTATTGCCACATGCTATCTAGGCCGCGGCCCCGGAACTACAGTGCGTAGAATCAGTACACGGAAATCCGGCTTGGCGAGGGGGGACAAAATGACACCAGAGACATTGTTTTCACTTCAGGGAAAGACTGCGCTGGTGACAGGTGGCGCAACCGGAATCGGCCGAATGGCAGCCGAGGCTCTGGTACGTGCAGGCGCGGATGTTCTGATAGCCTCCCGTAAGGGAGATGCCTGCAAAGAGGTCGCGGCCGAGTTGAACGCCCTTGATGCATCTGGTTCGGCCGAAGGGTTCTCTGGTGATATCGGAAGCGAGGCGGGCATTGATGCACTTGTGTCCGAGGTGAATAGTCGAACTCAAGCGCTTGATATTTTAGTGAACAATGCGGGTGTTACCTGGGGCGCGCAGCTGGGGCAATTCCCCTATGACGCGTGGGACAAAGTGATGTCGGTAAATGTTGCCGGCGTGTTCGACCTGACCCAAAAGCTGCTGCCTTTGATGACAAAAACGGCCTCCGGAGACGACCCTGCACGCGTGGTCAATGTTGCATCGGTTATGGGCGAGGCGCCCATGGGTGACGGGGCCTACAGCTACTCGGCCTCAAAGGCGGCCGTTATTCACCTGACGAAAATCATGGCCAAGGAGCTTGCGCCGCACAGGGTGACCGTCAATGCGATTGCCCCAGGGCCGTTTGTCTCAAGAATGACTGCGTTTGCAACTGAGGACCTGACCAAACGTGAAAAGGTTGGCAAGGCGGTTCCGCTCGGTCGGGTGGGAAGAGAGGACGACATTGGCGGGTGCGTGTTGTTCCTATGCGGGCGCGGCGGTAGCTATGTCACAGGCGCTGTCATACCTGTGTCTGGTGGGATCAACGTGCAAAGCGGCGGAAATATTTTCGCCGATGCTCTTTAGCCGGCGATACTTAGATTAGTTCAGATAGTCCCTGAGGTAGCCAATGGATATCAAGGAAAATGAATTGGATCTGAGCGCTGTAGACGCCTATCTTAAGGGAGAGATTGCTGGCTACAATGGCCCGCTTCAAGCTACCAAATTTCCCTTTGGCCAATCCAACCCGACATACCTGCTGCGCACGCCCGACAAAAGCTACGTGTTACGCCGGAAACCCTCCGGTGTTCTCTTGAAATCCGCCCACGCCGTCGATCGAGAGTTTCGGGTGCAAAAGGCACTGGCTGACAGCAAGGTTCCGGTACCCGCCGTGTACGTCCTGTGCGAAGACGATAGTGTCATTGGGTCAGCATTTTATGTGATGCAGCATTTGCAAGGGCGGATCTTTCCGGAACCCACAATGCGGGGCGAGGACAACAAGACGCGGGCAGGGGTTCTGGATGAGATGAACCGCGTCCTGGCTGAACTGCATAAAGTGGATATTAATACCGCCTACCTGTCCGACTTTGGCCCGCCCGGGAATTACTTTGAGCGCCAGATCACCCGGTGGACGAAACAGTACCGTGCATCAGAGACGACCAAGATTGCGGATATGGACGCCTTGATCTTGGCGTTGGAGACCGCAATCCCGGCTGATGACGGGCAGAGAACACTGGTACATGGCGACTTCCGCATCGACAACCTGATCTTCGAGCAAGACAGTACGCGCTGCATCGGCGTATTGGATTGGGAGCTGTCCACAATCGGTCATCCCTTTGCCGATCTGGGCGCCGTTATAATGCAATGGCAAATGCCGCCTGGAACAGAAGGGCGCGGTTTGTCTGGGATCGATCGCGGCAGTCTCGGCCTACCGACAGATCAGCAGTTTATTGCGGATTATTGCGCGCGTCGGGGGCTTGGTGGGATCGACAATTTTGGGTTCTACCTTGCTTTCAACTTCTTTCGGATGGCGGGTATTTTGCAAGGGGTCTACAAACGAGCGCTGGACGGCAATGCGTCCGACCCGGACCGGGCCCGTGCGTTCGGGTCTTATGTGCCTCTGTTTGCGGGGCAGGGCTTGAGTGCACTAAAGTCTTAATCGGACTGCGAGAGTTCCAGCTCCAGATTTCCCAGACTATTTTTGCCAAAGAACATTTCGGCACCCGCGAACATTGTGGGCACGCCAAAAACGCCATTTCGAACTGCCAGTTTGGTCTGGTCTTTCAGCTGTTGCTTGACGTTGCCATCACCCAGCGCTGTCCGAATTTTTCGTGCAGGCAGCCCGCCTTCCTGCACTACGTCCATTAGAACACTCAGGTCATCGATCTTTTGACCGTGCACCCAGATCGCATCAAAAACTGCATCTATATATTTGTTTTCCCAAGACTTACCCTGCGCGTACACCGCGCCACGCATTGCAAATTTGGTATTCGGAGGGAAATGCGGGTTCATGTGAAAATTGATGCCCCGACGACGAGCAAAACGGTGTAGGTCATGGGTGAGATAGGCGGTTTTCTGGCGATTTTCGGAAAAGGCCTCAAACGGGCTTTGGTTGTTTGTGGCCTTGAAGACTGTGCTCAGAAGTACCGGATGATAGCCCAGCACCATGTCTCGTCGTTTCGCCAGGTCTGGCAAGACCTTGTGGGCCAGATAGGCATTTGGACTGCAGAAGTCATACATAAAAACAATACGTTGCGTCATGTTTCTTCTCCTGTCAGGAAAGTACAGGGCCGAATCTAGTCATTCTTCAGTTTAGCAGCCCCTACGTGTCACCTCAGTGATTTCCGTGAAGCTCTGCGGTTTTCTGCTGTCGTTTCACAGGACGTCGCGGCAGTATCGGCGAAAGACATCAAAACGGAGCGAATATATGGGGTTTGATCCAACAGCACTGACACATATTCGCGATTGGATGCACCGTTATGTAGATCAACGGAAGTATGCGGGCAGTTCGCTGCTGGTGAAGCAAAAAGAGCAGGAGGCCTTCTTCCATAGCTGCGGTTTTCGAGACGTCGAGAACAACCTACCGTTTGAACGGGACACGCTTGTGCGGATCTATTCAATGACCAAGCCTGTCACGTCCGTCGCCCTTATGATGCTGGCCGAGCGTGGGTTACTTCATCTGGACGCCCCCGTCTCCGAATTTATTCCAGAGTTTCAAGATATGCAGGCGCTAATCCCTGGTGCGGATCGTCTGGACCAGACAGAAGACGCGCCAACGCCGACCCTGCATCAGTTGCTGACACACACCAGCGGCCTTAGCTATCCCTTTAACCCGGGCCTTTTGCCGCAAGAAATGGATGCGCGGGATCTAATTTTTTCGCCAAATCATGGCCCCTTGGTCGATCGAATTAAAGTTCTTTCCAAATTGCCTTTGGCGTTTCTGCCGGGAACACGCTGGGAATATTCGGTCGGTATCGACGTCATTGGCCGTGTAATCGAAGTAGTGTCCGGTCAGTCATTGAATCAGTTCTGTGCCGAGCGGATTTTCGAGCCGTTGAATATGCAGGAAACCGGATTTTCGGTGCCTCTGGGGGTAGGGAGCAGGTTTGCCTCACTCTATACACCGCTTGAAGGTGATGCGATGGCCTTGAACGCCGCCAGACAAGGTGGAGACACTTTGCGCTTGGTTGATGCGGCTGGGGAGTCTCCATTCGAAAATACCACCACCTTTTCCGGTGGCGGAGGTTTAGTGAGCACGATTGACGACTACAGTCGCTTTGCAGAGATGTTGCGGAACTTGGGTACTGGAAACGGCGTTCGGTTACTGGGGCCAAAAACTGTAAAATTCATGATGTGCAACCATTTACCCGGCGATATTGCCTCGATGGGGCCGCAGAGTTTTGCGGAACAGCCGATGCAAGGCACTGGGTTCGGGATCGGAGGTTCAGTGATATTGGAACCAGGCCGATTGGGCGCGCCGTGCTCAGTTGGTGACTTTGGGTGGGGCGGTATGGCCTCAACCTTTTTCTGGATCGATGTGGTCAACGACCTGACGGTCGTATTCTTTACCCAGCTTTCGCCGTCCAGTTCATACCCGTCGCGGGCAGAACTCAGGTCGCTTGTTCTCGGCGCGATGGTTGAATGACAGACGCTGTGTTGATACCCGAGACTTGCTGAAGACCGGAGACACCTTCATGACCGAAGCCGAACGCATTCTGTTGGACCTGCTGAACATAGAGCGGCTGGAGGTAGACCTGTTTCGCGGAACAGGATCTGGAGGCGAAACACCGACGCGGATTTTCGGAGGGCAAGTGGTCGCTCAGGCACTTGCCGCGGCCTATAGGACAGTTGAGGACCGCTTGTGTCATTCCCTGCATGCTTACTTCATACGCCCAGGAGATCCTGATATTCCTGTTATATATCAGGTTGATAGGGCGCGAGATGGAGGTTCGTTCACAACCCGGCGTGTGGTCGCCATCCAGCACGGGAAACAGATTCTGAACATGTCAGCTTCGTTTCACGTTCAAGATAACGGTTGGGACCACCAGCATCCGATGCCCGACGTTTCTGCCCCTGAGTTCCATCCGTCGCGAGACGAATTGCGGCAGAAATATCTGCCGCGCGTCCCAGATAAATTACGGTCGGAATTGCTGCGTGAGCGACCGATTGAAGTGCGCGAAATTGAACCTTTAGATGTGTTTACGCCAAAAAGGGCGGATGACCGCAACAGTCTTTGGTTTCGGATGGCAGCGGCAGATACCGCCGATACCGTCACTCAGCATCTGTTGTTGGCGTATGCCTCAGACATGAGTCTGTTGAGCTCTGGTATGCGGCCGCACGGCCTGAGTTGGTTTTCTGGTGAAATCAACGGAGCCAGCCTGGATCACGCCATTTGGTTCCATGCACCGGTCCAATTTCAGAACTGGCATCTTTATACGATGGAATCTCCATGGACCGGGAATGGCCGCAGCTTCAACCGCGGTTCGATTTACGCTCAAGATGGTTCTTTGGTTGCATCAGTTACACAGGAAGGTTTGTTACGTCCGTCGCGTTCGAATTAAAGTGTCGCGCTTAAGTTACTGACTGCATTGATGTTGCGGTCATTAAGAGCGTTGCGGTTAACCTGATTACCAATTAGGTTCTATTATTACCATAATACCAATTACACGCATAATGGATCCTCATGCTTGGTTTTGTACAAACCCGGCAAAATGGCGTATTGGGTCGAACACTGCAGTGGTTGAAACAAGCAGCATCCGACCAGAGTGTTGCCAAAGACATGCCTCTCGCCGAGTAGCACGGCTATTCTGCTTTGCACGATCAGCGTTGCCTAAATGCCCATTGCCAAATGCTGGGTCAATAAAACGCCTGTAACCCGGTTTGAGCCCGCCCCAGAATCAAGGCGTGCACATCATGCGTGCCCTCATAGGTGTTCACTGTCTCCAGGTTGATCATGTGCCGAACGACATGGAACTCCAGTGAAATTCCGTTGCCGCCATGCATGTCACGCGCCATCCGCGCGATCTCGAGCGCCTTACCGCAATTGTTGCGTTTGACGATCGAAATCATCTCTGGTGCAGCCTCTGCCCGATCCAACAGGCGACCAACACGCAGGCTGGCCTGCAACCCCAGCGCGATCTCTGTCTGCATGTCCGCCAGCTTTTTCTGATAGAGTTGAGTTTGAGCAAGCGGTCGATTGAACTGTTTGCGATCAAGACCATATTGACGCGCGGCATGCCAGCAACTCTCTGCGGCCCCCATGGTGCCCCAGCTGATGCCGTACCGCGCGCGGTTCAAACACCCGAACGGACCTTTGAGACCCTGAACATGGGGCAGCAACGCGTCCTCGCCCACCTCGACACCATCCAGAACGATCTCGCCGGTGATCGAGGCGCGCAGGCTCAGCTTGTTCTCGATCTTTGGCGCGCTCAGGCCTTTAGTACCCTTTTCCAGGACAAAACCCCGGATTTTTCCGTCATGTGCATTGGATTTGGCCCAGATGACGAACACATCGGCAATCGGAGAATTGGAGATCCACATCTTGCTGCCGGTCAGCCGGTAGCCGCCTTCAATCTTTTCAGCGCGTGTTTTCATTCCGGCAGGATCGGACCCTGCATCCGGTTCCGTCAGCCCGAAACAACCGATCCATACTCC
This sequence comes from Ruegeria sp. HKCCD6426, assembly GCF_057221115.1. Classification (NCBI taxonomy): domain Bacteria; kingdom Pseudomonadati; phylum Pseudomonadota; class Alphaproteobacteria; order Rhodobacterales; family Roseobacteraceae; genus Ruegeria; species Ruegeria sp. HKCCD6426. The sequence continues at coordinate 546,761 of NZ_JBWVBF010000003.1, forward strand.
GCTCGCCAGTTTCGGAAGGTATTTCTTCCGCTGTTCCACGCTTCCATAAGCATAGATCGGGTACATCACCAGCGAACTCTGAACCGACATCATTGAACGATAGCCGGAATCCACACGCTCGACCTCGCGCGCGACCAGGCCATAGGTGACATATCCGGCACCAATGCCGCCATATTCTTCGGGTATGGTGGTTCCCAGCAGGCCCATCTGACCCATTTCGCGGAAAATCTCGGGGTCGGTTTCCTCGTTCTGAAACGCTTGGGTGACACGCGGTTGCAGCTTTTCCTGAGCGTAGCTGCGTGCGCTCTCGGCGATCAAACGCTCGTCTTCTTCGAGCTGGTCTGACAAACGAAACGGATCGTCCCAGGCGAAGGCTCCCAAGTCAGGGGCATCCTTGGCTCGTAGAGTTGGTTTGACGTCGTGCACGGTCATGGCATTTCTCCCGCTGAGGCAGTTTTCCCCAACCTAATCTGAGTTTCTTGCAAAAAACAGCGAGACTTTTTCACAGTTTCATGACTAAAACGCATAGATGAGAACCCGACGGCCTGTTCTTCCACCGATTTCCGCCCTGCGAGCACTTGAAGCGCTCGATCGATTGGGTTCGGCGTCAGCTGTAGCTGATGAAATGGCTCTGACCCAAAGTGCTGTTAGTCGACAACTTCAGGCACTTGAGGCGCAATTGGGGGCGGAACTGGTTAGCAGAGACCGTAAGCGGTTGTCTCTGACGCAGGCCGGGCAGGATTATGTTCAGGAAATTCGACCCGCTCTATCTCAGATCGCACAGGCCGCGTTAAAGCTTCACGTTGCACCAGTCGGAGGGATGGTAAACCTTGCCATCTTGCCCACGTTCGGGATGCGCTGGTTGGTTCCCCGCCTGCCCGATTTTGCACGTCGTCACCCCGACATAACGATTAACATGACAACACGGCTGCGACCGTTCAGCTTTGCCGCAGAACCATTTGATGCTGCATTGCATTTTGGGGAACCCGACTGGCCCGGGACAGATCGTCTGCTGTTACAAGTTGAAAGGGTCATTCCCGTTTGTTCGCCCGACCTGCTGCCCCACGGCACACCGGCTTCGCCCGGGGAATTGCTGAAACTACCACTGCTGCATATTCAGACGCGCCCGCGCGCTTGGCAGGATTGGTTCAGGCAATTGGGTGTAGAACACCCAGAGCCCCTGCCCGGCACTGTTCACGACCAATTCACGACGATCAATCAGGCCGCTCTGCACGGGTTGGGTGTTGCCCTGTTGCCGAACTATCTAGTTGAACAGGACTTGGCTACGGGTCAGCTGATCGCCGCGTTTTCCGATAGCGTCGAAACGCTGGGTGCCTACTACCTTGTCTGGCCACGGGATAAATCCGAGGACACCACACTGCGACAGTTCCGGCACTGGCTCGCCTCGCAAGCGCAAAGCGAAGAGACCCTGCCCCGTTAACTCTCAGCCCAATGCATAACCGGCGCCGCGAACCGTGCGCACCGGGTCTTTACCGCCGTGCTGTGTCAGCGCCTTGCGCAATCGTCCGATATGTACGTCAACTGTGCGTGTGTCGACGTAAATGTCCCGGCCCCATACGCGGTCCAGCAGCTGCTCACGGCTCCAGACACGTCCGGGTTTTTCCATGAACGTGCTCAGCAGCCGGAATTCAGTTGGGCCGAGTTTCAGCGGCTTATTGTTGCGACTGACCTTGTGGGTCTCGGAATCCAGAATGATGTCGTCGAATTCCAGGCGAATACCAACAGTTGCTGGGCGCACGCGACGCAATTGGGTACGGACCCGCGCCATCAGTTCCACCACCGAATACGGCTTGACGACATAGTCATCAGCCCCGGTTTCCAGACCGCGGACCTTGTCGACTTCTTCGCTGCGGGCCGACAGCATGATGATCGGGATAGAACGTGTGTCGGGGCGGGTCTTCAGCCGGCGACACACCTCAATTCCACTGAGATTCGGCATCATCCAGTCAAGGACAATGATGTCCGGGCTGTCTTCATCCACCAGCAACAAGGCTTCGTCACCGTTGGCTGCCTTAGAAACGCGGAAGCCTTCCGCCTCAAGGTTGTAGGCAAGCACCTCGCGCTGCGCCAGTTCATCCTCGACAACCAGCACTGTCGGTTGATCAGCGGACATTGTCTTGCCTCCTAGGCAGTTTGCGAGGTGGTATCGGCTTTGGGGCGGGATTCGGTCGGACGTTCACCCGTGACGAGATAGACGACCTGTTCGGCGATAGCAGTCACGTGATCGCCCATACGTTCGATGTTCTTGGCAATGAAGTGCAGATGCATACACGATGAGATATTGCGCGGGTCCTCGGCCATGAAGGTCAGGAACTCTCGAAACAGCCCGTTATACATCTGGTCCACTTCTTCGTCGCGCTCAATCACGTCCGCAGCAAGTTCGGCGTCACGCTGAATGTACGCATCCAGAGCATCGCGAAGCATCACCTCGACTTCGCGCGCCATACGGCGCAACGCGGCGGCACTGCCATTGATCTCGCCCGCATTGACCAAAACGGTCGTCCGCTTGGCAATGTTCTTAGAGTAGTCGCCAATACGTTCGAGGTTGGCGGAAACTTTCAGCACCGACAGCACCAGCCGCAGGTCGCCGGCAGTAGGAGCTCGCAACGCAATCAGGCGTGCAGTTTCCTCGTTGATGACATCTTCCAGCGCGTCGATGGCTTTGTCGCCCTGACGCACTTGCTGGGCCAGTTCTTCATCTCGTGCTTCAAGCGATCGCGCGGCGCCCATGATGGCAGCCTCGACCAGACCACCCATTTTCATGATATGGGCCTGAATTGCTTCGAGGTCGCGGTCGAATGCGGATGCTATATGTTGTTCGGTCATGTTTGAATACCTGTGCTCAGCCGATCCGGCCTGTAATGTAGCTTTCCGTACGGGGATCTTCGGGGATGGTGAAGATCTGGCCGGTTTCACCGAATTCGACCAGATTGCCCAAATGGAAAAACGCCGTCTTCTGGCTGACGCGCGCCGCCTGCTGCATCGAGTGGGTCACGATCACGACCGAATACCGCTCGCGCAGTTCATCAATCAATTCTTCGACCTGCGCGGTTGCAATCGGGTCCAGCGCTGAACATGGCTCATCCATCAGCAGAACTTCCGGGGCCGTAGCCACAGCGCGCGCAATGCACAGGCGCTGTTGCTGACCACCAGAAAGGCCGGTTCCGGGGGCATCCAGACGGTCTTTTACTTCGTCCCAGATCGCGCCGCGACGCAGGGATTTTTCAACGATCTCATCCAGTTCCGCCTTGTTCTTGGCCAGACCGTGAATGCGCGGGCCATAGGCCACATTGTCATAGATCGATTTGGGGAACGGGTTGGGTTTCTGGAACACCATACCCACCTTGGCGCGCAGTTGAACCGGGTCTACACGCTTGTCGTAGATATCCTCGCCATCCAGCAAGATATCGCCCTTCACCCGGCAAATATCGATCGTGTCATTCATTCGGTTCAGACAACGTAGGAAGGTCGACTTACCGCAGCCCGACGGGCCGATAAAGGCGGTCACGGTCTTGTCTTCGATCTGAACATCTACGTCTTTGATGGCGTGCGTGTCACCGTAGTAAACCTGAACATTGTTCGCGGCGATCTTGATGGCTTTGGAGTCCACGGTTCTCTCCACTCGTGTCATATCATTCATAATAGCCTCCGTTTACCAGCGGCGTTCAAAGCGGCGGCGCAGGAGTACCGCAATGGTGTTCATTGTGACGAGGAAGATCAACAGGATGATGATGCCCCCCCATGCGCGTTCGTAAAAGGCCGGGTCGGCACGTTTGGACCATTCGTAGATCTGTGCCGGCATGGCAGAGTTTGGCGACAGGAAGCCAGCCACGATGCCGTCGGGCGGGTTCGAGGCGATAAAGCCCACCATCCCGATCAGTAGCAACGGCGCAGTTTCGCCCAGAGCCTGAGCCAGACCAATGATGGTCCCGGTCAGAATTCCAGGTGCGGCCAGCGGCAGAACGTGGTGGAACACCGCCTGCATCTTTGAGGCCCCTACCCCCAACGCCGCGTCACGGATCGACGGAGGCACCGCTTTCAGCGACGCGCGGGTCGAAATGATGATCGTCGGCAAAGTCATCAGTGTCAGCACCAAGCCACCGACCAGTGGGGCTGACGTCGGCAGGTGCATATAGTTGATGAACACGGCCAGACCCAGAATACCGAAAACAATGGACGGGACAGCAGCCAGGTTCGAGATGTTCACCTCGATGATATCAGTCAGTCGGTTTTGTGGGGCGAATTCTTCCAGATAAATCGAAGCGGCAACGCCGATCGGCAGCGCCAAAACCAACACAACCAGCATCATGAACAGCGAGCCCAGCATCGACACGCCGATCCCGGCGGCCTCGGGTCTCTGGTCGGACGCATCAGCGCCCAGGATGAAGTCCGGGTTGAAAGCTTTGTAAAGAACCCCAGCCTCGATTAACTGATCGACGAAGTCCAGTTGCTCGACCGAGATGCTTTTGTCGTTAGCGATCGACTCGCGGGTAACGCGCTCTTTGACGTAACCGTCCACGCGGCTGTTGACCAAAAAGCGAAAGCTGACCGTTTGGCCGATCTCTTCAGGGTGGGCGATCACGTAGTTGCGCAGCTTTGCCATCGCAGCCTTGGACAGAATACCGCCCATCTGTTTGGCAGTCAGCTCTGTTTGAATGCCCAGTTTCTGAACTTCTTCTTCAAGCGCTGCCGATACCAAAGGAGCATAACCGAAGGTCGAAACCTTCTTGATGTCGTCGATATTGCGCTCGCCCTTCTTGTCCAGCTTGTCTTCGCGCAGGTTCACGTCCAACTCAAGGTAGGTCTGTTGGAACGCCCCTACCCCAGCGGTCACGATGTTGGTGACCAGCACGATCAGCATCAGCAAGCCAACGCCAATGGCTGCGATCCCGTACATCTTGAAACGGCTTTCCGCCGCGTTTCGCCGCTTGGTACGCGTGTCTTTTTCAAACAGCGATCCGCTTTTGGGTTTTGCAGTCGGAGAAGCGTCTGGTGTTTGGGACATATCGGTCATTCGTACTGCTCCCGGTATTTGCGTACGATGTAGAGGGCAAAGATATTCAGCCCCAGTGTAATGACGAACAGAGTCAGACCCAGCGCAAAGGCCACCAGGGTTTCAGGGCTGGCAAAATCAGTATCTCCGGTCAGCTGGCTGACGATACGTGTGGTAATTGTGGTCATCGCCTCGAATGGGTTGCCTGAAAACTTGGCGATGGCTCCTGCCGCCATCACAACGATCATGGTCTCGCCGATGGCCCGGCTGGCGGCCAGCAGAACCGCGCCCACGATGCCCGGCAGAGCTGCTGGTAGGATCACACTACGTACCGTTTCTGAATGCGTCGCGCCCAGACCAAGCGAACCGTCGCGCATCGATTGCGGCACGGCGTTGATGATGTCGTCAGACAGCGAAGAAACGAACGGGATCAACATAATGCCCATCACCAGGCCGGCGGTCAGTACAGCGTTGGAACTGGCCATCCAGCCAACCCCAAGAACGCCACCATTGCCGAACATGGACACCAACGCGGGGCCGACGGTCAGCAATGCAAACAGACCGTAAACAATCGTGGGAATACCCGCCAATATCTCTAGCAGCGGCTTAGCCACCGCGCGGGTCGCCCCTGAAGCATACTCGGACAGGTAGATCGCGGCGAACAGGCCGATCGGAACGGCAACCAGAAGCGCAATCACTGAAATATAAAGCGTTCCCCATAGCAGCGGCAGGATCGACAACTCACTGCCTCCGCGGAAATTCGGTGCCCAGGTGCTGCCAAAGAAGAAGTCCTTCCACGAGTGCAGTTGGAAGAAATTCATGGTTTCGAACAGCATCGACAGGACGATTCCGACAGTTGTCAGGATGGCGATAGACGCAGCAAACAAAAGAAGTGCAAGAACACCCTGTTCAACCACATTGCGCGCGCGGAATTCCTTGTGTGTGCGAATATAGGCGAAGGCGGCTCCAACCAGCGCTAGCAGTAGCACCGATATCTGCATCGCGACCGTGCCAGCTGCATTCATGACGCGGTATTTCTGGGCCGCAAGCAAGACGGGTTTGGTAATATCTTGCGTCAGAACTTGTCCGGCAGCTTTGAGTTTTTCTGTGAGCTCTTCGACATCTGCGTTCCCATCGCGCGAATCGCCCTCTGTCATAGCGCCCGATTTAACTGCGCCGTCCAAACCATTGGCAACTCGGCGAACCTCGCTCATGACTAGGCCACGATTGGAGCCTTCCGTGATGACTTCGTCTGGAATCAGATTGGACGCTGCACTATTCACGATCATCGGCTGAACCAGCAACCACACAATCAACACGCACAAGGCGGGAACCAGCGCGCTCAAAGCGACGTTGTAGCCATAATAGGAAGGCAGAGAGTGCAATTCGCGGATCTCTCCACCTGCACTTGTCAATGCTCGGGAGCGGCCCATGAAATAGCCAATGACAGCCAGAGCAAGCAGGATCAGCAGCAGCCAGGATAAAGCCATGTAAACTCCGTAGGGATGGCGATGTAGGAGTCAAAAGGAACCGGGGCGAAAAAACGCCCCGGCCCCAAGAGCATTCGGGTTAGGAGCCGCCACCCAGCGTGGCTTCGTTGGCTACAGCCTCCTGAACCTTGACCAGTTCCGGATCAGAGACCAGACCATATTCCGCCAGCGGGCCGTCAGGACCAGCGATCTCATCGGCTACAAAGAACTCGGCATATTCTTTCAGGCCGGGGATCACGCCAATGTGGGCTTTCTTCACGTAGAAGAACAGCGGGCGCGAAACGGGGTACTCACCGGTGGCAATCGATTCTGTCGACGGAACAACGTCCGACATGGTTGCTACCTGCAGCTTGTCGGTGTTGTTCTCGTAGAACGCCAGACCGAAGACGCCGATGCCGTCTTTGTTGCTGTCGATACGGGCCAGAGTCTCGGTGTAGTCGCCGTCGATGTCGACCGAAACGCCGTCGGTACGCAGAGCGATACAGGCTTTTTCAGCGGCTTTCTTGTCGTCGCCGTTGGCAGCTTTGTAGACGTCGAAGTCGCCCAGATGCTCACAACCGGCCAGAATTACTTTGTCTTCGAACACTTCACGGGTGCCGTGCTTGGTGCCCGGGATGAAGGCTGCGATCGGCTGCGCCGGGAAGTCCGGGTTCACATCGGCCCAGGTTTTGTATGGGTTATCGACCAACGCGCCATCAACAACGACCTGAGCGGACAGGGCTTTGTACCAGTCTTCTGGTGTAAATTCGAACGAGTTGCCGTTGATGTCGCTGGCAAACACGATGCCGTCATAACCGATCTGAACTTCGATGATATCGGTCACGCCTGCTTCGGCACAGGCCTTGATCTCTTTTTCGCGGATTTGACGCGATGCGTTGGCAATGTCGATGGTGTTTTCACCAACACCTTCGCAGAACCGCTTCAGGCCTGCCGAGGAACCACCCGATTCAACAACCGGCGTCGGAAAGTCAAAGTTCTCACCGAAGGCTTCGGCGACGATCGAGGCGTAGGGCAGTACAGTAGACGAACCAGCAACCTGAACCTGATCACGAGCAGCAGCAGTAGTAGCCGAGACGGCCGCGATGGCCAGTGCAGAAGCCGACAGTTTTACAAAGGACATTACAGTCTCCTTGAGAAAGATATAAATTGATCATCCCCATGATGATCTTGTCGGCACCCCTAAGCGCCGTGCGTAAGCCTTTTGTGACACATACGTAACAGTTTTATGACAACTCACGATTTTCTTAGGCTTTCTTAACTTGACGAAGGGTGAATTTGTCATGTTTTCGTCGCACGTCAGTTCAGGCTCGCCGCCTCATCAGCGTGGCAAAATCACTGTAAAGACGGAGCCTTTTCCCAGATCGCTTTCAACGCGCAGCCGGCCCCGGTGGCGATTGACGATGTGCTTAACGATCGCCAGTCCTAACCCGGTTCCACCCAGTTCACGAGACCTGTGGCTATCTGCCCGATAGAATCGCTCGGTCAGCCTGGGCAGATGAATGGCATCAATACCCGGTCCTTTATCTACAATCTCAACCCGCACAGCAGGTCCTCGCATCGCTGTGTCGCGTTCTGAAGGCCGAACATTAATCGTCACACTCTCGCCGCTGCCACCGTACTTGATCGCGTTCTCGATCAGATTGGTGAAGACCTGTCGCAACTGATCGCTGTCGCCCGTCAGCATGACCGGTTCGGGTGGCGCATTCAGTGTCATCGTTACCGGGGCATCATCGGCCAACGGCCGCAGGGAATTCAGAATGGATTGCAATAGTCCGGTCAGGTCGAGTTGTTCCTTGGGGCGAACACGCTCTTCGCTTTCGACCCTGTTCAGTGACAACAGATCCCCAACCAGCCGATTCATCCGGTTGGCTTCGTCCGTCATGATTTGCAGGAATCGTTCTCGGGCACTGGCGTCGTTGCGGGCCGGGCCGCGCAGGGTTTCGATGAACCCCATTAACGCAGTCAGAGGGGTTCGCAACTCGTGGCTGACATTGGCTACGAAGTCGCGGCGCATCTGGCTGGCTTGCTCCAGATGAGTGACATCCTGAAACACCACCAGAACCGCCCCACCCGATACCGCGCCGACACCATTCATGTACCGGCATTCCACCTGAAACGTCGTATCCTGCGCACCGTCATTGGATAGATGGCGCGTTTTTGCGGGGCCTTTGGTTCGTAGACTCTGCTCCATGGCTTCGATCACCTGCGGCTGACGCAGGATCGTTGCATAGTGACGCCCCTCGATATTCTGGCCCAGAAGCGTTTTTGCTTCCGTATTGGCTGCAATGATCCGTTCTGTCTGATCCACCATCAGAGCAGGCATCGGTACAGCCGAAACAAATTCGCCAATCAGCTCGTGGGACATATCGGGGCCTATCCGGCGTTGATTGCCTTATGAAACCGGTTTGAGAGTGTCGCGAAACTTGCGCATGTTTTCCTGATAATGCAGCGCGCTTAGCGTGAGTTTTTGCGCGGCAGCCTCGTCCAGTTGACGAACCACCTTACCCGGAGACCCCATAACCAGCGAGTTATCGGGGATTTCCTTTCCTTCGGTGATCAAGGCCCCTGCTCCGATGAGGCAGTTTCGACCGATCCTTGCGCCATTCAGAACGATAGCGCCCATTCCGATCAAACTGTTGTCGCCGATGGTGCAGCCATGCAGCATAACTTTGTGCCCGATTGTACAGTTCTGGCCAATGGTCAGTGGATACCCGGCATCAATATGCATGACACAGTTTTCCTGAACATTGCTGCCCGCCCCCACGCGAATTTCCTCGTGGTCAGCGCGAATAGTGCAACCAAACCAGACCGAGGCGCCCTGCTCTAACACCACCTTACCAATCAGGTTGGCATCCGGTGCAACCCATGTGTCTTCATGAATGAGAGGCACGTGTTCGCCCAAGGCAAATACAGTCATGACAACCCCTCGAATTCAGTCTGCAGAGTGCGGATGTGGTGCTGCAGGCGCGGCTGTTGAATGCGCCGCATACGTTCGGCGCTGACAATCGTTTTCAGCTTTTCCTCGGTGGTATCCAGATCATCGTTGATCAGGACATAATCGTAATACCCCCAGTGGCTGATCTCGTCCCAGCTTTTAAGCATCCGCTTTGCGATGACATCCGCACTATCCTGCCCACGGGTTTCCAACCGGCGGCGCAATTCCGGGATCGACGGCGGTAGGATGAAGATCGACAAAGCATGCTTACCCAGATCTGAATTGCGAATCTGAACTTCGCCTTGCCAGTCCACATCGAACAGAACATCCCGACCCTGGTTGATTGAATCACGCACCGGGTCCGCAGGAGACCCGTAAAAATTACCAAACACGTGCGCGTGTTCCAGCATCTGGCCATCAGCCACTTGTTGCCTGAAGGCGTCCTCGGACAGAAAGTAATACTCGCGCCCATGCTCTTCGCCCGGTCGCGGGGCACGGGTCGTGGCCGAGATCGAGAATTCCAGCTCACTGTCCCACTGCATCAGCCGTCGGGCCAGAGTGGATTTGCCCGCGCCCGAGGGGGAGGACAAGATGATTAAGAGACCTCGGCGATCCGCCATGTTTCTGGTTCCCGTCTGTTATTCTACGTTCTGCACTTGCTCACGCATCTGATCAATGACCGCCTTCAGCTCCAACCCAACCGACGTCAGTTCGGCATGCTGGGATTTGGAGCACAACGTATTGGCCTCGCGATTGAATTCCTGGGTCAGGAAATCAAGTTTGCGCCCGACAGGGCCATCCTCGGCCAGCAATGTCCGCGCGGCAGTCACATGCGCGGCCAGCCTGTCGATCTCTTCTGTGATGTCGGCCTTGACTGCGATCAAAGCCAGTTCCTGAGCGACGCGTTCGGGGTCGGCATCCCGGGAATTATCCAAAACACGCGCAAGGTTGTCACGCAATGCTTGCGCCATGTCTTCCCGGCGTTTTTCGGCCAACCCGGCCGCCTGCTCGGTCAGGTCCGCAATGCGGTCCAGCTGAGATTGCAGGATATCTGCCAATGCCCGCCCTTCGGCTTGGCGCATGGTCAGGAAATCGGACAGCAGGCCGCCGAATTCGGTCTTCAGCTGCGCGACAATCGGCGCGGCATCATCCGCGTCAGAGCCGACCTCCATCATACCTTTCAACGACAAAAGGTCACTGGCGCGGGATTGAGCCAACGTCAGCCCCTGCGCGGTAGCCATAGATTCGGTCTGAGCTAAAGCCGCCAGCGCCGCGTCCATGGCAACAGTATTCAATCTTATATCCGAAGAGGTTTCTTCCCGGTTCACCCGCAGAGACAAGGTGACATTTCCCCGGCCGACGGCCTTTGACAGCTCGGACCGCAGCGCGGCTTCCAGCCCTGTCAGCCAATCGGGAACCCGCAGCCGCATGTCCAGGCCCTTGCCGTTGACGCTCCGCAGCTCCCACGTCCAGCTATGGGGGGCCAACGCGCCTTTGCCCGAGGCGAATCCGGTCATGGAGTTGATCATGCCTGCCCTTTCAATTCTGTCGCACGTTCCGCGCGCTTGCCGCACCTAATGCCATCGGCCGCCCCGGGGCAAGACCTTGCTTATTCCTGAATTCATCCGACGAAGTTAACCATTCGTTAAAGAATTCCTCCAAAATTGTCTTAACCCATGCCAATCTACCGGTCGCAACGGCTGGTGTATCGCTGTGCTGCCTATTACACGGCATTTTAGATAAATCGCGAGTGATTGATGTTAGGGTGATGAAAATGAAAACCTTTTTCGGGACTGGTTCCGGCTCAAGTTTTGGAAAGATCGTTGCAATGGATCGCTTTGATAGCGGGCGCAGCCTGTCCCCCATCCGCCAGGCCGAGGCATATTGGACCGCGCTTCTGACTGGCGACGGGGTGCCAATGCGGTCGCAGATTGACCCGCGCGGGCTGGAGAATATTCTGGAATATACATTTATTCTTGAGCGGATTGCGCCCGGTCTGGCGCGATTTCGGCTCGCGGGCAGCCACCTAAACAAGCTGGCAGGAATGGAAGTCCGTGGAATGCCGCTGACCTCTTTCTTCGAACCGGATGCGCGTGATGAAGTGACGACGCAGCTGGAACAGGTTTTTGCAGCACCCGCCGTTGCCGAGCTTGGCATGGTGTCCAAAGGCAAGCTGGGTCGCGCACGTCTACAGGCCCGTATGATCCTTCTTCCGTTGAAAAGCGACCTTGGTGACGTCAGCCGGGTTTTGGGTGTCATGATATGCGATGGTGTGATCGGAACAACGCCGAGACGTTTTGCAATCACCGACAACCGTGTGCGCAGCGTTGGTGACCTTCAACTTCCACCACAGGTTACCCCAGAACAGACGTTTGGCTTTGCAGAAGATCAAGAGCCGCTTCAACCACCCAAAAGCCATCTAAGGCTGGTGTCGTCTCGCGACGATTGAGCACGAGGGGGCAAAAAAAACGGCGGGCAAATGGCCCGCCGGTTTGGTTTTTGTTGATGCCGATCAGCTCGCAGCGCGTTTCTTCCGATCACGACGCAGGTTGGTCAGCTCTTCGGCAACCAGGAATGCCAGCTCCAGCGACTGCGTTGCGTTCAGGCGCGGGTCGCAGGCGGTGTGGTAACGATCAGACAGATCTTCCTCGGTCACGGCACGTACACCGCCGGTGCATTCGGTGACGTCCAGACCGGTCATCTCGAAATGCACGCCACCGGGAATGGTTCCTTCGGCCTGATGTACGCCAAAGAAGTCGCGCACCTCACGCAGAACGGATTCGAACGGACGTGTCTTGTAGCCCGTGGCCGATTTGATCGTGTTGCCATGCATAGGGTCACAGACCCAGGTGACCTTGGCGCCCTCTTCTTTCACAGCCTTGACCAAACGCGGCAGATGCTCGCCCGCTTTACCTGCGCCGAAACGTGCGATCAGGGTCAGACGGCCTTCTTCGTTTTCCGGGTTCAGTTTGGACATCAGAACCTTGAGGTCCTCGGCAGTCGTTGTCGGACCACATTTCAGGCCAATCGGGTTCAGCACGCCACGGCAGAATTCGACATGTGCGCCGTCCGGCTGACGCGTACGGTCGCCGATCCAGATCATATGACCTGAACCCGCAAGCCAATTGCCGGACGTTGAATCCAAACGCGTCAGTGCCTCTTCATATTCCAGCAGAAGGCTTTCGTGGCTGGTATAGAACTCAACGGTCGAGAATTCATGGGTGGTGTCAGCTGTAATGCCGGCCGCTTCCATAAAATCGATCGTGTCCTGAATCCGATCCGCAATCTCGGAGTATTTTTGAACGTCCTGCTCATCTGTGAATCCAAGAGTCCAGGAATGCACCCGGCTCATGTCGGCGAAACCACCGGTCGAGAAAGCGCGCAGCAGGTTCAGCGTCGCAGCCGCCTGTGTGTACGCCTGAAGCATTTTTTCAGGATTCGGAATCCTTGCCTCGGGCGTGAAAGCCAGTTCGTTGATAATATCGCCGCGATAGCTGGGCAGTTCCACGCCATCCAATACTTCTGTCGGCGCACTGCGCGGTTTTGCGAATTGCCCGGCCATGCGGCCGACTTTGACCACCGGCACCTTGGCGCCATAAGTCAGAACCATCGCCATTTGCAGCATCACCTTGAAAGTGTCACGGATTGCATCGGCGCTGAACTGATCAAAACTCTCCGCGCAATCGCCTCCCTGCAAAAGGAACGCTTCGCCACGACCGGCGGCACCCAGATGTTGCTTGAGGCGTCGCGCTTCACCCGCAAAAACCAGCGGGGGATACTGCGAAAGCTTTGCCTCAACCTTGGCCAGGGCGGCCGGGTCGGTATATTCGGGCATCTGAACACGGGGCTTGTTGCGCCAGTTCGATTTTTGCCACTCGGTCATTGCTCTGATCTCCGCTGAAGTATTTCAGAGCGTCTCTATACAAAATGCAATGAAGAGTGACCATATCCTTTTGCGCCTCTTGACGACGTAAACAAGCTTTGAGCATGGTGGCTGGCAATTCCGCCGTCTGTAAAAAGTCGGCAGGCACCGAATCAAGGACAGTTCGCCATGCAAGAGCAACGCCAAGTTGTCACTGTGGACAGCAATGCCACAAAGCCGAACAATTATGTTTTTGTTCTGCTGGACAAGTTTTCACTGCTGTCCTTTGCGTCAGCGCTGGATAGCCTGCGCATCGCCAACCGTATGTCTGATCGCGACCTGTATTCCTGGACGCTGGCCGGTGAAGGCGGTGAAACGGTCAAATGTTCGGCCGGGACAGAATTCAATCTTGATTGCGATTTGTCCGAGCTTCAGCGGGACGAAGTAATCCTTGTTTGCGGCGGCGTCGATGTCCAAGCAGCCACGACAAAACGCGTGCTTAACTGGTTGCGCCGTGAAGCGCGCAAAGGGCTGAAGATTGGCGGGCTGTGCACCGCGGCCTATACGCTAGCCAAAGCTGGTTTGCTGGATGGCAAGCGTGCGACGATTCATTGGGAAAACTCCGACAGTTTTGCCGAAGAATTCGACTCGGTCGAACTGACCAAGTCAGTATTTCTGATCGACGGAAACCGGATGACCACTGCAGGCGGAACGTCGTCTATTGATCTGATGCTCAAACTGATCGCCGCAGATTACGGTGAAGAGCTGGCAAATGCCGTTGCAGATCAGATGATCTATTCCTCGATCCGTACGGATCAGGACACTCAACGCCTGTCCACACCCACCCGGATCGGCGTGCGCCACCCCAAGCTGAGTCAGGTCATCCTGATGATGGAAAAGAACATCGAAGAGCCGATCTCGCCTTCGATTCTGGCCAAAGACGTCGGCATGTCAACGCGTCAGCTAGAACGTCTGTTCCGTCGTTACCTTAGCCGGTCGCCCAAGCGCTATTATATGGAGCTGCGTCTGCACAAAGCACGCAACCTGCTGATGCAGACGGATATGAGCGTGATTAACGTGGCGCTCGCCTGCGGATTTGCCAGCCCCTCGCATTTTTCGAAATGCTACCGGGCGCATTACAACACGACGCCCTATCGCGAGCGTGGCGCTCAAGGCGGAAGGCTGTCCGTTTAACGGGCAGGCGTCATCCTGTAGACCGCTTCATTTCCAACCGAGATGAACCAGATCGACCCGTCAGGCGCTTCGACGATATCCCGAACGCGCTCCGTCTCGGGCCCTTTGATCTGCTCGACTTCGCGCAGCGGAGAACCAGCCAGCCGCGCAATATAGTCGAATTTGAGCGACCCGACGAACAGATCACCTCTCCACTGCGGCCACAACTTTCCTGAATAGACCATCAACCCCGACGGAGCGATAGACGGGTCCCAGTAGTATTTGGGCTGCTCCATTCCCGGTCTGGACGTTCCTTCACCGATCTTTTTGCCCGAGTAGTGCGTACCGTACGAGATAACCGGCCAGCCGTAATTTGCGCCGGGCCGTACCAGATTGATTTCGTCCCCCCCTTTCGCACCATGTTCCGAAATCCAAAGCCGCCCTTGTGCATCGAAACCGGCGCCTTGCGCGTTTCGGTGTCCGTAGGACCAGATTTCGGGACGAACGGACGCTTCCCCTTTGAATGGGTTGTCGGTTGGCACTGTTCCGTCCCGATTGATACGAATAACCGTTCCCATATGGGTCAAGAGATCCTGCGCCGCGGGTCCGTCCCCCCTGTCCCCTATAGTCACGAACAAAGTACCATCCGTAGCCTCGACAACCCGCGAGCCAAAATGCCGACCCGATGAACCACCTGGTATTGCTTCGAAAATGACTCGTAAATTTGTCAGTCGCTTCCCATTTTCAGACAGGCGCGCCACGGCCACAGCTGTCCCCGCGCCACCTCGCTGCTTTTTCGAGAACGTCAGGAAAACTTCACGGCTTTGTGCGAAGTCACGCGCCACGGTGACGTCCAACAATCCACCCTGACCTGACGCTGCGACCTTTGGGGTACCTTTGACCCGGCTTACGTCCCCGTCGGCAACAAGAAGTAATTTGCCATCCCTCTCGGTCACCAGAAACGCACCGTCCGGCAAAATGCCGATAGCCCAGGGCGTATCCAGCCCACCGACAAGCTTAGTCAAAGTCACAGTGCCGACCGAGGTTTGTATCTGGTCTGCAGACGCGACACCTGATGTGAAGAGAAACACTAGAAAAACACCAAGCCTAAGCATCCGAAACCTCCGGTAATTTGGGTCGCCCACGTCTGAGCAAACAAGATAGCGTGGCCATGTGAAAGCCAACTTTTCGTTAGGACTTTTCTTTTCCGAATAGCTTGCCTAGGGTCGTGCCCAGAACGAATACGTTCCAATAAGGGAGTAACCATATGAAAAAGCTGCTTACAGCAACTGCAGCAACCGCTTTGCTGGCTGGTACCGCAATGGCCGAAGACGTGACACTGGGCGTTCTGTTTGGCTTCACCGGCCCAATCGAATCGCTGGCCCCGGCTATGGGTTCAGGTGCCGAGTTGGCAATGGCTGAGGTCACCGAATCCGGTAAACTACTGGACGGCGCCAAAGTCGCCGCATCGCGTGCCGACACCGGCTGCATCGACAACGGCCTGGCGACATCGAACGGCGAACGCATGATCGGTGAGGGCGTAGCCGGCATCATCGGCGGTGACTGCTCCGGCGTGACCGGTGCGATCCTGCAGAACGTGGCTATTCCGAACGGCATGGTCATGATCTCACCGTCGGCAACGTCGCCCGGCTTGTCGACCATGGAAGACAACGGCCTGTTCTTCCGCACTGCTCCGTCGGATGCGCGGGAAGGCGAAGTGATGGCCGACATCTTGAAGGACCGCGGCATCACCTCGATCGCGCTGACCTACACCAACAACGACTACGGCAAAGGTCTGGCCGATGCGATTCAGTCCTCGTTCGAAGCAGCAGGCGGTGAAGTGACCATCGTTGCCGCGCACGAAGACGGCAAAGCCGACTATTCGGCCGAAGTTGGTGCACTGGCATCGGCCGGTGGCGACATTCTGGTCGTTGCAGGTTATCTGGACCAAGGTGGCCTGGGCATCATCCAGTCGTCTCTGGACAGCGGCGCGTTCGACACGTTCGGCCTGCCAGGCGGTATGATCGGTGACTCGCTGCCCGCCAATGTCGGGCCCGACCTGAACGGTTCGTTCGGTCAGATCGCCGGTTCGGGCGGTGAAGGTGCCGAAAAGTACTTTGCCATGGCCGAGGCCGCGGGCTTTGACGGCTCATCGCCCTACTCGCCTGAGTCCTACGACGCAGCTGCTCTGTTCATGCTGGCCATGCAAGCCGCAGGGTCGACCAACCCGGCTGAATATGGCGCCAAGATCATGGACGTCGCCAACGCTCCGGGTGAGAAAATCTATCCTGGCGAGCTGGCCAAGGGTCTGGAACTGCTGGCCGCTGGTCAGGACATCGATTATGTCGGCGCGTCGGGCGTTGAGCTGATCGGCCCCGGTGAAAGCGCAGGTTCCTACCGCGAGATCGAGGTAACCGACGGCGAAAACAAGACCGTCAACTTCCGTTGATTTCGGCCTACAATCTATAAGACCAAGCAGCCCGGGCCTTGTGTCCGGGCTGTTTCAATGAAAAAAGGCCGCACCTCACCTTTTGGGGATAGGGAAGCAGAAACACCGACAAGGGTGGCTAGGGGAAAAGATGATCGTCGTCGAGGACGTGCACAAGCATTTCGGCGGGTTTCACGCGGTGGATGGGGCATCGCTGGAAATCCAAAAAGGTTCCATCACTGGCCTGATCGGGCCGAATGGGGCTGGAAAAACCACTCTGTTCAACGTGATCGCAGGTGTTCTACCGCCGACAAGCGGCAAAGTATTCATGGATGGCGAGGAAATCACCGGCCTGCCGCCTCATGATCTGTTTCACAAAGGCTTGCTGCGTACCTTCCAGATCGCGCATGAGTTCTCGTCGATGTCCTGCCGCGAAAACCTGATGATGGTGCCCGGCGCACAATCCGGGGAATCGCTGTGGAACACGTGGTTCGGACGCAAGCGCATCGCGGATGAAGAACGCGCGCTGAAGGCAAAGGCCGACGAGGTTCTGGAATTCCTGACCATCGAACATCTGGCCGATCACAAGGCCGGTCAGGTCTCGGGCGGTCAGAAAAAACTGCTGGAGCTTGGCCGCACAATGATGGTCGACGCCAAGATCGTATTTCTGGATGAGGTTGGCGCAGGTGTGAACCGCACCCTACTGATGACCATCGCCGACACGATCCTGCGCCTGAACAAGGAACGCGGCTATACTTTTGTCGTCATCGAACACGATATGGATTTCATCGGCAAAATCTGCGACCCGGTTATCTGCATGGCCGAGGGTAAGGTTCTGGCCGAGGGTACTCTGGACGAGATCAAAGCCAATGAACACGTGATCGAGGCCTATCTGGGCACCGGCCTGAAGAACAAGGACAAGCTGGAGGCCGGCGCATGAGCGACAACCCCTATCAGGACGATCACGGCAACAAAGACGCTTCGATCACCAACACTGCCGGCATTGGGACAATGACCCCGGCGCACAGGAAAAGCGGTGAAACCCATTATGTCGGCGGCGGCCCGTTTCTTATCGGTGACACCATGACCGGCGGATATGGTAAAGGCCCGGACATCCTGCATGACTGCACCATCGCCGTCGATAAAGGTGAGATCGCTGTAATCGTTGGTCCCAACGGTGCCGGTAAATCCACCGCGATGAAAGCTGTATTTGGAATGCTGGACGTCCGTGCTGGCGCTGTGCGGCTGGACGGCGAAGATATCACCAACCTATCGCCACAGGATCGCGTGATCAAAGGCATGGGCTTCGTGCCTCAGACCCAAAACATTTTCACCACGATGACGGTTGAGGAAAACCTCGAGATGGGAGCCTTCATCCGCCGCGACGACATCAGCCAGACGATGGAGCAGGTCTTTGACCTCTTCCCCATCCTGCGCGACAAACGCAATCAGGCCGCCGGAGAGCTGTCGGGCGGCCAACGCCAACAGGTCGCCGTGGGCCGCGCGCTGATGACCCAGCCCAAGGTGCTGATGCTGGACGAACCCACCGCCGGTGTCTCGCCCATCGTGATGGATGAGCTGTTCGACCGGATCATCGAGGTTTCGCGCACCGGCCTGCCGATCCTGATGGTCGAACAGAACGCCCGTCAGGCACTGGAGATCGCGGACAAAGGATATGTGCTGGTTCAGGGGCGGAATGCCTATACCGGCACGGGCAAGGAACTGCTGGCGGATCCTGAAGTGCGTAAGAGCTTCTTGGGGGGGTGAGTGCTGTGTTTACTCTTCAAAGCCTGAAACGCATGCTTTTTTTGACTGCCACAGGGTTCGGTTCGGCTAGCGTAGTCTATGCAGAAATCCTTCCTCAAGCTTTTTGCCGTATGAAAATGTGTGAAGTTCGTGCGCATTGCATTTCGAACAACTGTGACGCCGTCGAGTGTCTAGAGGGCGGCTTTAACATGGAGCTTTCTTCTGTTGGAAACCAATTAAACACTTTTTCTGTCGGGCCAGACAAGGACTCCAAACTTCCGTTAGCCGGCTTTGAGTTCGAACCGGAACTTTCGACAGATGGCAGACTTGTTGCAAGCCGTACCGACGACAGAGAAATGGCGATCATGCAGATCGAGTTGGACAAGGGTAAACCAACTGACGTCACTATCACAACGCAAACCAGAGGTGGGTTGGTCGACGTGTCGGTACTTCATGGCCACTGCGGAGAAAACAACTAATGGATTTCCTAAACGCCCTTGTGGCGCTCTCCAACTTCGTCCTTGTTCCCGCAATCGCCTATGGCAGCCAGTTGGCGCTGGGCGCTCTGGGGGTGACGCTGATCTATGGCATCCTGCGGTTCTCGAACTTTGCCCATGGCGACACGATGGCCTTTGGCGCAATGATCGCTGTTCTGGTCACGTGGGGCCTGCAAGCCGCGGGCGTCAGTTTTGGGCCGTTGCCGACCGCTCTGCTCGCCCTGCCCTTTGCCATTCTGGGCTGTATCGTTCTGGTGCTGATCACCGACAGGTTTGTCTACCGCTTTTACCGGGAACAGAAGGCCAAGCCGGTCATTCTGGTGATCGTTTCGATGGGCGTAATGTTCATCATGAACGGTCTGGTGCGATTCATCATTGGTCCTGATGATCAAAGGTTTTCAGACGGCGCACGTTTCCTGATTTCCGCAAGGGATTTCAAAGCGATGACTGGGCTGAGAGAGGGTCTGGCGATCAAAACCTCTCAGGGTATCACCGTGATCGTTGCCGTTGTCGCCGTAGCGCTACTGTTCTGGTTCCTCAACAAGACGCGCACCGGCAAATCGATGCGGGCCTATTCGGATAACGAGGATCTGGCACTTCTCTCTGGCATCAATCCTGAACGTGTGGTGATGATCACATGGATCATCGTCGCAGCCTTGGCCACGACGGCAGGCGTTCTTTACGGGCTGGACAAGAGTTTCAAACCCTTCGTCTATTTTCAACTTCTGCTACCCATCTTCGCGTCGGCCATCGTGGGTGGCCTCGGCAACCCCTTGGGTGCGATCGCGGGTGGGTTCATCATCGCCTTTTCCGAGGTCACAATCACCTATGCGTGGAAAAAGGTTCTCACCTATATGGCGCCAGAAAGCTTGGCCCCTTCGGGCTTGGTGCAGTTCCTCTCCACCGATTACAAATTCGCCGTCAGCTTTGTCATCTTGCTGATCGTGCTTTTGTTCAAACCAACGGGTCTGTTTAAGGGGAAAGCGGTATGAGCGAGTCTGTCAAAAACACGCTGCTTTTCGTTGTCGTTGGCTGTCTGATCCTACTGACGGGTTTCACACAAAGCTGGAACGCCGCGATCCTGATCCTGAACATGGGTTTGATATCGGCCATCATGGCGATCGGTGTTAACCTGCAATGGGGCTTCGCTGGACTATTCAACGTCGGTGTCATGGGCTTTGTTGCACTGGGCGGTCTTGCAGTTGTTTTGGTCTCAACCCCTCCGACGTCCGGAGCATGGTCCGCGGGTGGTTATGGGATTATTCTGGCTCTGTTAATGGGCGCGGCAACGGTGGTGGCAGCGGTTTTCGTCGCGCAGAAATTGCCAAAAGGGCGCACTCAAACCGTGTCGATCATCGGCATCCTGCTGGTTGGTTTCTTTGTCTATCGCGCAATCTTTGATCCAAACGCGGCTGCGGTTGAGGCGATTAACCCCGCAGTCGAAGGCAGCCTGGGAGGTCTTAACCTGCCCGTTCTGCTAGCCTGGCCGGCAGGCGGTTTGCTGGCAGCAGGTGCTGCCTGGCTGATCGGCAAAACGGCACTGGGGCTGCGTTCGGACTATCTGGCAATTGCAACGCTGGGCATTGCCGAGATCATCATAGCGATCATGAAAAACGAGGACTGGCTGGCCCGTGGCGTAAAGAATGTTTACGGTATTCCGCGCCCTGCCCCAGTCGTCGGCTACGAGGTCGAGCTTCAGAATGACCCCAGCTTTCTCGCCCGCGCCGAGTGGTTTGGGCTGGATCCAGTCACGGCCTCGACCCTGTCAGTCAAACTTGGCTATTCGCTGCTGTTCCTTGTTGTGCTTCTGGCACTGCTTTGGATGGCACAGATGGCGCTCAAAAGCCCCTGGGGCCGCATGATGCGCGCCATCCGGGACAATGAGGTCGCGGCCGAGGCGATGGGCAAGGATGTCACTCGCCGGCACCTGCAAATCTTTGTCTTGGGTTCAGCAGTCTGCGGGGTCGCAGGCGCGATGATGACCACACTGGACGGTCAGTTGACCCCCGGCGCGTACCAGCCATTGCGATTTACTTTCCTGGTCTGGGTCATGGTGATCGTCGGTGGCTCGGGCAACAACTTTGGCGCCGTACTGGGAGCGTTCCTGATCTGGTTCTTGTGGGTTCAGGTCGAACCCATCGGCCTGTGGCTGATGAACCTGATCACCGCCGGGATGCCGGATGGTAGCGCCCTGAAGGCGCATCTGATCGGCAGTGCCGCTCATATGAGGTTGTTCACGATGGGTTTGATCCTGCTGATTGTTCTCAGGTTCAGCCCTCGGGGCCTAATTCCTGAAAAGTAGGCGAAAACTCACTGAGAACTGTTGAACCGCGCCGTCATTCGGCGCGGTTTCTTGTTTCGATGGTCAAAAAAGAATAAACCGGGTTACCGCCACTCATCAATCCTGCGGTACCTGACGGGCGATTTCGGAGAGAGCCCGGGCAGATTGTAACTATCATTTTTGTTAATAAGAGTAACGAACCCCATGCCGACTTCACTCAAAACTACTGCAGCCATTGCTATCTTGGCGGCTGCACTTTCGGCCTGTGTGCCAACCCCGGAAGAACTGGAAACCACCCCTGTTCAGGTTCCGACAGAAAAGGGTGTAGTGACTTGCCAATTGTATCGGCAAGACCGTGTCTCGTGGGATCGCGCAATAGACTTTCCCGCCACCAAAATGTCAGTGCCCGAAGCAGACAATTACTGCAAACAAGAGGGGCTGCGCCGACTGAATCAGTGATGGCTCAGGCGCCCAATTACGTAGTAACCGGGCGCTTCTTAACTTTCATCGGCTCCGGAACAACCCGCCCAATATGCCGCGAACGATGCGGCGGCCGGTTGTGCCCTTTAGCTCTTTGATAACCGCCTCACTCATGGCGGTTGCAAACGTGTCCTGCTTGCGCGTGACACGGGAAGAAGATCTTCCGACACGGTTGCCGGAATACCGGCGCGCCGAGGCGTATTCGCGTTCCATGGGTGTCTGCTGCTCGATAACGTCATCAGACTCCGCGGCGGCAGCTTCTTGAGCGGCTGCATTTGCACGCGCTTGAAGGATTTCAAAGGCCGATTTCCGATCGGTGGCGTCGTTGTATTTTGAAGCCATCGGCGAGGCTTTCATAACCGCCTGACGCTCGGCTTTGTTTATCGGCCCCAGCTGAGACCCAGGAGGGCGGATCAGTGTCCGCTCGACTACTCCTGGGACGCCTTTCTTTTGCAACATCGAGGTTACGGCCTCACCTACGCCGACCTCGCGAATGGCCGTTTCCGTATCAAACTCCGGGTTTTCACGGTAGGTTTCAGCTGCCAGTCGCAGGTTCTTGCGGTCGCGAGCAGTGAAGGCACGTAAAGCGTGTTGAACGCGGTTGCCAAGCTGACCCAGAATATCCTCGGGGATGTCCGCCGGGTGCTGAGAGATAAAGTACACACCCACACCCTTGGATCGGATCAACCGCGCGACCTGTTCGACCTTGTCGACCAGGACTTTGGGGGCGTCGTCGAACAGCAGGTGCGCCTCGTCAAAAAAGAATACCAACTTGGGTTTGTCCGGGTCGCCAACCTCGGGCAGTTCTTCGAACAACTCGCTCAGCAACCACAGCAGGAACGTCGCATAAAGCCGAGGTGCGCCCATCAGCTTGTCAGAGGCGAGAATGTTGACCATCCCCTGCCCGTTCTCGTCGGTTCGCATCAGATCGGAAAGGTCCAGCGCAGGTTCACCAAACAGGTTTGTGCCGCCCTGATTTTCCAAAACGAGCAAACGACGCTGAATAGCACCGATTGACGCCGTCGACACATTGCCATAACGCAAAGACAACTGCGCGCGGTTTTCACCAATCCAGACCAACAGCGCTTGAAGGTCCTTGAGGTCCAGCAGCGGCATCCCCTCTTCATCCGCGACCCGAAACGCAATGTTCAGAATACCTTCCTGTGCTTCACTCAGCTCCATCAGCCGCGATAGCAGCAACGGCCCCATTTCGGTCACCGTAGTGCGAACCGGATGACCCTGCTCGCCGAACAAGTCCCAGAAAGTGACTGGACAGGCGGCATAGGAGAAGTCGTCGAACCCGATGCGAGTTGCGCGCTCTTGAAAAGCCTTATGCAGTTTGTGATCTTCGCTACCCGGCAGGGCCAACCCGGACAAATCCCCTTTGACGTCGGACAAAAACACTGGGACTCCAGCTTTTGAGAAGCCCTCGGCCAGGATTTGCAACGTGACGGTTTTGCCAGTGCCGGTCGCGCCCGCAATCAGCCCGTGGCGGTTGGCGTACTTCAAAGCCAAACCCTGCGCCTGCCCGTAGTCCGGACCCGCGCCGCCGATGAAAATTTTGTCGCTCATAGAAAAACTGCCCCAAACTCTAACGATCTGGGCCAAGCATACAAAGTTAACCTTTGGCTGCGATAGTCATTTTGGTTTCTTTGCGAAGATATCCGTAAGGGAACAAACTTCCTCCCTGTTGACTGGCCGTGCCTTTGGGCACGGCTTTTTTTTTCGGACTCTCCCAATCAAACTTTTTAAAAAGCGGGACAAATTTTTGCGGATAGCTGTTGACCGTTGGGTTTCGCTCTCGTAACGTTTGCGCATAACTAAGTCGGCCAGTCCGACGGGGAGAAAAATTCAAGAAGGGAGCCGCTCCACCGGCTCCCTTTTCCGTTGGTATCACATGCAATTGCGACCAGTGCTTCGGCGGAAATCTGTTATTTTCAGGCACGGATACCGGTTTAAACCTGACACTACGGTTCCTTGGTGATAGAGGGAACAAAAAGCTGGATCAGCATTACGAGGCATTCATGATCAGGAAACTAGTCCCATTCACATTTGCGGCTGCAGCTCTGCTGAGCGGCGCGGCCTACGCGCAGGACACATCAGAGGCGCAAACCGACCAGTCGCAAGTCGGAAGTGACCTGGATCTCGGCGAATCCGGCCCCCGTATTGGCGAACAATACATCAAGGAAGAAAGCGGCGAGTGGGGGATCTCGTGCATCAAGTCTGAAGATGATGTTGATCCTTGCGCCATGGTTCAGATTCTGAAGGGCGCCCAGGGCGATCCGATTGCGGAAGTCACCGTTGGTAAACTGCCCGAAGGCGGCGCCGCTGTTGCATGGGCGAACGTGGTCGTACCGTTGGAAACCCTATTACAAGCCCAGCTTGCGATTTCCATCGATGGCGCGCCGCGGAAGCTCTACAACTATCACCACTGCATGCCAGTTGGCTGCATAGCGCAGTTGGGTCTCACTCAAGGCGACATCGATGCTATGAAATCAGGTTCGAAGGCCGTTCTGTCGCTGGTCCCCGCACGCGCGCCCAACCAGGTTCTGAACATGGAGATGTCCCTGAGTGGTTTCACGTCGGCCTTTGATGGCCTGACGCCGTCCGTAAACTAAAAAATTACGACGAGCTCAATAAATTGCCGCCGTGTTTGCACGGCGGCTTTTTTATACGCGCTTCAACGCCAGAACGGCGTTCAGCCCGCCAAACGCAAACGCGTTACTAAGAGCGACATCTACTTTTGCCTCACGCGCCTCATTCGGGACTACGTCCAGGGCGCATTCCGGGTCGGGTTCTTCATACCCGATGGTTGGAGCAATGACGCCGTCGCGCAGCGCCATGATGCAAGCCAACAACTCGACCGCACCGGTGCCGCCGATTAGGTGCCCATGCATGGACTTGGTGGACGAGATCATTAGCTCATCTGCATGTGGACCAAAAACATCTGCAACGGCAGCACATTCGGTTTTGTCATTAGCCGCGGTACCAGTGCCATGTGCATTGATATAACCCACATCGCTAGCATCCAGTTTGGCGTCCGCTAGGGCACCCGACATAGCGCGTGAGGCACCTTGTTTACTGGGCATCACGATATCGGCGGCATCCGACGACATCGCAAAACCAACAACTTCACACAGAATGTCGGCACCGCGTGCGCGCGCGTGCTCGTACTCCTCGAACACAAACGCGCCTGCGCCTTCGCCCTGAACCATACCGTTACGGTTGGCGCTGAAAGGGCGGCAGGCGTCCTTGGACATGACCCGCAAGCCTTCCCACGCTTTGACACCGCCAAAACACAGCATGGACTCTGATCCGCCTGTAATCATTGCAGGGGCCGCACCACTGCGTACCATCTGAAAGGCCAACGCCATCGCGTGGTTTGACGAGGCACAGGCAGTGGACACCGTGAAACTGGGGCCTTTGAGATTGTGTTCCATCGACACATGGCTCGCTGCCGCATTGTTCATCAGTTTGGGCACGACGAATGGATGCACTCGATTTTTGCCGTCCTCATACACCGAACGGTAGTTGTCATCCCATGTTGACACGCCACCACCGGCCGTTCCCAGTACAACCCCGGAACGCGCGGCCAGATCGCCGTGAAAAGCAATGCCGGACTGGTCGATCGCCTCTTTTGCAGCTGTCAGGGTGAACTGAGTAAACCGATCATAGAGTGTCATCTGTTGGCGGTTGAACCGACCTTCGGCCTCGAACCCCCGCACCTGACCACCAATCTTGATGGACAGACGTTCGACATCGCGAAACTCGAGATCCGAGATGCCGCAGCGCCCCTCACGCATGGCTTCAAGAGTATCGGGAACAGAATGGCCCAGCGAGTTGATTGTGCCCGCACCCGTAATGACAACGCGTTTCATACCGGCTGTCAGGCCTTTTCCGATACGAGTTTTTCTATACCCGCGATGATTGCAGCCACGTTCGATATATCGAAATCGCTGGCCGTGGGTTCGTTTGCGTTGAAAGGCACCGTGATGTCGAATTCCTCTTCGATGGCAAAAATGCTCTCGACCAGCCCTAGGCTGTCAATACCCAAGTCCTCCAACGTGCTGTCGGGCGTCACATCCGATGGCTCCAACACGGCCTGCTCGGCAATGATTGCGATGACGCGGTCGCTGATGCTCATGTCGATCCCCTGAGTTTCGCGTTGCGGATGATTTAATCGCTCGTGGGCTGTTTGAAAACAGCCTTTTTCAACGCCTCGACGTCACGCGCTATACGTGGAAGACGACGCTGCGCCTTGTAGATATCCGTATGGCTTTCCATTTTAATGCCGGGATATCCCATGAGTACGCGACCTGCGGGTACGTTGGACAGGATTTTCGTCCCACCGCCCGAAATCACGCCGTCTCCGATGAAGATGTTGTCGACGACACCGGTTTGCCCGCCCAACACCACGTTGTTGCCAATCTCAACCGAGCCGGACACACCGGTTTGGCCGCACAGCAAACAATCCTGCCCTACCCGAGTGTTATGTCCGACATGGACAAGGTTATCGAGCTTCGAGCCGTTGCCAATAACGGTGTTGCGGATCGTTCCATTGTCGACCGTGCAATTGGCGCCGACCTCGACATCGTCACCGATTTCGACGGCACCTAAAGAGTGGATTCGCAACCAGTTCTGGGCTTTGGCATCGCCTGTATCACCCAAGGTTTTACGCGCATTCTCGGCACCGGAAACCTCGGGCGTGACAAAGCTAAATCCGTCCCCGCCAATCCGTGCGCCGGGTTGCGCAATGAAGCGATCACCAATGACAGTGCGCGCGCCGATGCTGACCATCTCGCGCAGCATAGCGTTTTTGCCCAGGGTAGCATCAATGCCTATCACGCAATGCGCCCCAATCACGGAGCCCGAACCGATTTGCGCCCGTGCACCGACGACCGCAAGCGGGCCAATGGAGACGTCCGCTCCGATTTCGGCAGTCGGATCCACAACGGCCGAAGGGTGTGTGCCTGGCTGAACCCCCTGACCGCGATCCAGAATCGAGGTGATACCGGCCATTGCCATCCGCGGACGTCCGACAAAGATCGCCGCTTCAAGTCCCAATGCCTGCCAATCTGCGCCCTCCCATAGTACGGCAGCGCGAGCCGAACCTGATGCCAGAGATTCTGCATATTTTGGCGACATCGCCATGGCCAAATCAGTGGGCCCGGCATCTCCGGGCTCGGCGGCGCGCAAAACAGTCAGACTGGTCTGACCCGCGGCTTCGGCACCCAAAGCCTGAGCGATCTGTTCAATGGTGTGCTGCATCGTGGGCTTCCTTGTGGCAGGACTTGCCCCCGTGATTACCCTTGAACGTCCGGCAGGACCACCCCTGCCTTTTGCAGCGCCTCCCAGATTTTGCGATCCCTGTTATAGACATCGCGACGATACTGTATGTCGCCTTTAGGGCCGACATAGGCCGTCCGATAGATCAAATGCACAGGAACGGGCTGGTCAAGATTCACCTTTGTTTCTTTTCCGGTGGCCAAAACGCGATGGAAAAACGCCTTGGGGTCTTCTTCTTGCCGTGCAAGCAACGCGTAAGCAAATTCAAAGGGTTGCGCCAGCCGTATACAGCCATGCGAAAACGCTCGCACCTCACGCGCAAACAGACTTTTCTGAGGCGTATCATGGAGATAGATGTTGTACTTATTGGGGAACATGAACTTCACCAAGCCCAGCGCATTGCTTTTGCTGGGCGGTTGCCGCATCGCAAACGGGAAATCGCGGGCCGTGAACTGAGTGAAATCGACCGCTCCCCGATTGACCTGGCGACCGCTGCGATCCGTGATCTGAATATGCCCGACCGCATTCGGATTGGATTGCAGCTTCGGCAGGTATTCCTTGGTGATGATCGAGCGCGGCACGTACCAGCTGGGATTGATCACCATGTGCTCCATCTCATCCGAGAATTCCGGGCTGCGACGATCATGTGTGTTTTTGCCGATCACGGCGCGGGTTTCAAAAGTCACTTGTCCTTCGTCAACAATTTTGGCCGAGAAATCCGCCTGATTAACCAGAATGTGGCGTGTACCGCGTTGCTCGGGCAACCAACGCTCTCGCTCTAAAGCAACCAACACGGACTTGAGCCTGTCTGACGCCGGTCGATTGATCTCGGTAAGGGTTCCCTGCCCGGCGACGCCATCTGGCTCCAACCCGTGGGCAGTTTGAAAAGCCTGCACTGCCGACAAAAGTTGGGTGTCAAAATTGGGGATGGCGGTCGGCTTCAGGTACCCCATTGTCACAAGCCGATTGCGCAACTTAACGACATTGGGTCCGGTGTCGCCGTGTTCCAGTTTCGAAACGGGAACTGTAGCGCCCCATCCACCCTGAGCGATTAGCTTCTCCAGAGCAATTTTCTGCTTCAGCAACGCTCGGTATTGGTTGGACTGCGGTGAGAGCTTGCCAATGTATCCACCGGCCGGCTCGGACATCATCAGTTCCAGATGCTCTGCGGCTGACCGCCGGTCCACCTTTCGCACAAGGCCTTCATCAATATCAGACGGCTTTACAGTTCCGGATTTTACGTCATTGGCGTACTTCAAGAATGCGCGGGTCAGTTCCGCTTCCAAACGTCCAAGATCGCGAACTGTTCGCGCCTCTTCCATGCGTGTCACAAGGGATTGCACGTCAAATCGTGCCGCTGGCAGCCCATGCAGATCTGTCGTCGACAAGGCCTTTATCAATTTTGCACGTCGAGCTGCATGTTCGGGCGTGTCCCCGACCCAAATTGGCTCGAACCCGTTTTCCCGGTAAAACTCGGATATGCCCTTTTGCTTCACTGTGGCCTCTGCCACGGCCAGTTGGAACGCTGTATTGGTCGTTCCGGCCTGCGCGACAGACCCGGATACCGCGAAACAAGCGGCGATGAGAAAACTGGTGCATGTCCGAAAGACAGAGGGCATGGGGTGTCCTTGGTTATTCAATGACTTGACAACCCTAAAACAGGGCATTGCGAAATAATGTTTCGCGCCGCATCGGATGTCTATTCACAAATCCATCAACAAGGGTCATCTTTCGAACCGTGATGCGCGTTTGCATCGCGAGCGGGTAAGCGCCGATCTACTGTAGCAAAACTATGCAGGTTCGCATCAGTTGCGCAAAAAACTGCCGAAAATTCCCCCTTGATTTCGCATCAGTGAAAGACTCCTTGGCGCGTGATTCCAACTGTGCCATAAAACCCGCATCTGGGTTGGGGAAAAAATTAAGAACGCGCGCGTAACATCGTGTGCAGGCAGGAACAGTACGGGACGAAACAAAAAATGACCAAGAGCAGTACTTCGGGCCTGACCCGGCGTGCCCTATTGGGCGCATTCGCGGCTACCGCAGTTGTAGCGGCTCCGACCTATTCCAATGCGGCTGGTTTTCTCCGTGGAGGTGGCGATATCCGCCGAATCCGTATGTATTCTGGTCGTACGGGCGAGCGTATCGACATGATTTATTGGGTCGATGGCAAATACATCAAAGACGCAGTCAAAGAAGTAAACCACTTCATGCGCGATTGGCGCAGCGATCAGGTCAAGGATATGGACCTGCGTACGATCGATATCATGGCAGCTTCGCATAACCTTTTGGACGTAAGCGAGCCCTATATGCTGCTGTCGGGCTACCGTTCCCCAAAAACCAACGCGATGCTTCGGAACCGTTCGCGTGGCGTTGCCAGAAACTCACTGCATATGAAAGGTCAGGCGGCTGACTTGCGTTTAGCTTCTCGGTCGGTCTCGCAAATGGCCAAGGCCGCGATGTCCTGCCGTGCTGGTGGAGTTGGGCAGTACTACCGTTCCAACTTTGTGCATATGGATTGCGGAGACATCCGGACCTGGCGAGGCTAATCCAGCCCAAACCCACACTTTCAGCCAGGCAATCGTGTTTGCGGAGACACGTTATTGGGCCCAAAGCCCATCACCTTGAGCAATAGATTGTATTTCGGGTCGAAAGCTACTCATCGGTTTTTGACCGTTTTAGACCAGAATCTTGCTTTCCCCCTAACTATAACCTTCTAGTGCGTCGGGCTTTGTGCTTTTGACGATCGCCATTTTAGTTCACGCATATTCCTAATAAACGACCGCATTCTGACAAATCAGTTGCATAATTTTAGGTTTGGTGTTGAGGTGATGTTTGGTTTTATTACACTGATTTTGCGTTAGTTATTTGGTTAGAGGTTACAATGTTGCGACGGATATTGAACGAAATCGTCATCGATATCCCCAATGCTCGCCGTTCCTTCTTGTACAACTTCAGAGCTTTTCTGACCTGGATTGTCGCGTGCCGGGTCGACTTGGCTATTGCAGCTGTGATTTTTGTTGTTTCTGGCGCGGCGTACTGGCAAATCGCCAACCAAATACCGCCCGCTTTGATAGATCCCACGCGGGATGCCTGGGTGTGGTTCGAAGCTGATTTGATCCGAGTACAGCAGGTCATGATCAGCCGCGATGCGGATAACTTCCGAACGAATGTCCATCCACTTCAGCCAATTGCAACCTATCCTCCAACGAAGATTCTCATGCTGATAGGCTTCTCTGAAAGGCTTGCAGCTATCGGTGCCCTCTCTGCGGTTGCTGGTTTTTGGGGTGCAACCCTATTTGGTGGCTTTCGCGGATTGGGTTTACGCCGCCCGGACGCAATTGTCTTCACAACTCTTGGAGCAGTTTCGAGTTCGGCAATCTTTTGGATGACTGTTCCGGAGGTATACGCTTTTGGTGGGCTGACCGTCACAATCGCCTTGGCATTCGGAACACTTATGCAACGTGGAAAAATTCCGCCAGTTTTTCAGTCCCTGTCAACTGTGATCGCTTTCTCGATAACGACAACCAATTGGATGGCAGGCATTTTGACGGTGCTTGCATCCAATCACTACAAGCGCGCTTTTCAAATTTTAGTTAATGGCTTTGCAATGGCGACAGTTCTGTTCGCGGTGCAAAAAGTGTTTTTTCCGAGTTCCACGTTTTTCGTTCCCTACATCAGGCATGAATTAACGTTTATTCTCCACGAATATGCAGGTGGGAACCTGGATAAGCTACGAGCTTTTTTTGCGTACTCCATTGCGATCCCCGACGTTCCCTTTCTGGATAACCCGGCTTTTCCAGAATGGATGCGGTTGACTGTACAGCTCACACCTCTAACGGCGCTCACGTGGGTCGGTGGTGTTGGGCTATTGGCATGGGCGATTGTGTTCCTTTCCGGCTTGGCAAACGCTGTTTTCAAGCCCGGTCCAAACAAGCCGATTGCACAGGCGATGATCTATTATTTGTTGTTTCAACTAGTGCTGCATTTATTCTACGGGGACGAGATGTTCTTGTACTCTCTGAATTATCTCCCTGCGATGTTGTTTTTGGCTGGGTTCTCGGCGCTTGGCAAAGGACGTTTGTTTTGTTTGGCAATAGCCATCGTTTCGATTCCATTCCTCGCGTACAACAACCTTTCTGAGTACCTGCGAATAACTTCGGACTTACAAATCCATGCGGACGCGTTGTTACAGAACTCGGAAAAGCCAACGGTCAGTCAATAAGTACTGCTGGATTTCGTCAGGTTGAACCGCGCTAAAAGGCCTCAGTCGCGACTCTGGTTGCATTTGCCATCAGTGTAAAAGTGAGGTTCTTGGACGGAAGTGTCGGAAAGACGGAGCCGTCGACTACGAACAGGTTCTCGAAATCGTTTGATTGACAATCGCGTGTTACGGTCAGTTCACCGCCTGTTGGAGAAATCGGCAATGTACCCGAATAATGCACGCTTGCTCCGGGTTGGCGTATCTGGGTCATGCCGGGAACCAGAGGCGCCCCAAGATCGCGCATAAATCGCCTTAACCGTGAAAGTGCATCCGTGATTTCCTGATCCTGGCCCTCTGGCGACTCGTATCTAAGGGACAATGCGGGCCATCCCTCAACATCTTTCTGCGGATCGAGTGTAGCGTGGTTCTCTCTCCGACGGGTGTCATTAAAGTTGAGGTTTACCACTCCAAGTGCAGATCTTAGCGTGGTAAATATCTTCCGGCCTGCCTTCATTCCCAATGGAATTTGCGAAATCACGGGATGGGCACTACCGGTTGTCAGTGTCGTGACCTGTCCATGCACGAACTTCGCAGGGTTTTCGGTTTCCATGCCAATTGCCAGTTGGTGGTATTGATAGGACGAGGGGTCATAAGGCCGCCCCAGCATGGACAGATTGAGAAACGGCGCAAGCACTTGCTGATTGTCCATGAGCCCCGGAAGTTTGATGATTTCACCTCTGGCCTTGAAGATTGTCCTGAGAAACAAATTGGCGCTGCTGATTGTGCCAGCAGCAAGCACGAATGCGTCGCCGGTGATTTCTTCGATTGCACCACTGGCGGTATAGGTAACCAAATTATCCAGGCTCTTTGACCCCGCCACCGAAAAATGGCTCGCGAAATGGCCTGGTGTATAGGTGAAGCGCGGATGTTTCTTGAGTATTTCTAAGGTCAGCGAAGGCGTATAGAAGGCGCCGTTGGGGCATCCCCACAGGCATCGGCCGCATTCAGTACAAGCATCTCGATTTCCGAGGTTTCCAGATAGCGCGGCTTGGCGCGACCGACCCAATCGCATGCCCTGATGCCTGCGTGCCAATTTCACCCGTCGGGATTGGTACTTTTGAACCAGGGAAGCGCTGCTTCGATCCAACGATATGGGTTTCAGAAATCCATCTTGGGGGGGATACCATCGTGCCAGATCGTCAGCCTCACCGCCGACACCGATCCGCTCGGCGACCTTTTCATAATACGGTGACATTTGTTCATAGCTGAAACCGAATTCGCTCAAATCGTCATCATTGAATGCGTAGGCGCCACCGGTCCAGCACTCTGCCAATCCACCCGCCGCAAAAGAGACTAGTGATGACAAACCGTGCGCTCTCATCCCGAAAGAACTTGGGTGCTCAAAGACGTAATCCTTTGACGCGGGCAACCCGTAGTACTCTTCATTCTGGTCAGAGTTGCTCGCTGGCAGGTTAATGGCTTCATAATGGTCGCCCAGAAAATAACGCACAGCGTCCGGGTGCAATGTTTTCAGATCGAAAAAACCTGCCCGCGGAAGTGGAGTTTCCCTTCCTGTTTTTCCAACATCAACCATCGTCACAGTATGCCCGCGTTCAATCGCAGTTAGTGCGAAATGCACTCCGCTGGGGCCTGATCCAATTACAATGATATGCATCTTATTTGGAGCCGTTTGAGGATACTGGATTCGACCGGTCCAGCCAAAAACGTAACGGGAGCAAGAAGATCGTTCCAGCCAATGAAGCTGTTACCGACACAATCCCAACCCATGCAAGGCGCAGCAGTGCCAGAACGGGTCCGATGTCTGGCGATCCATCAAACAATTGGTGCGTACCGGCCTCATTCTCCAGAATTGCAGCATAAAGAACCTGCCGCCGACGCAACACACCATGCCTGTGAAGCAGTCCACAATACCCGTCCGCAAGCCACATGCTGATCCCGCCCCGTCGTGCGAGTGACAACGTCAACTGATCGAACCGACTGCCCTCATGATCTAGTCCGAGATCGTTCAGCGCCCTGGAATAATGCATAATTGCTGCGTCGCTCGGGTCTTTTCCGGTCATGTGGTTGCACAACATCCTGGCTTCGGTTCTGGCGTCGCTTTGCGGCGTAACGGGATTCTCGGTAACATCACCTGTATCGCCGCCTTGGTCATCGTTCTCGGAAACTGTACCGATCTGATCGTGCAACGTTGTCATTTGCGGCGATAACGCCTTTACCAACCAGTTGTCAGATATGGTCGAACTATTGCCGAAAACCGCGAACTGCCCTGCGGTGGCGGGCATGATGCCGCGGGCAAGCGGCTCCAGCAACGCCAATGGCCATTGTACCAATCGCAATGGCAACTTCAGGATGCGTGCGTCTCGGGCAAAATGCAGCTGCGCAATTGTTCGCAAGAGCTCCTTCATCGGCACCACGTCCGGACCGCCAAAATCCAGTGTTTCCCTGTCAAAGGTGTCTCGTTTCAGGATTTCGACGATCCCAGTTGCCACATCATCAACAGCAACTGGCTGTACACTGATTGGGTCTCCTCTTTGCGGAAGAGGGACAACGGGTAATCCTGCCAGCGTGTCCAGAGCATCCGAAATGGGTGAACCCTGCCCCAGGATCAGCGTTGGCCTCAGGATCGTATAGTTTAGATCCGAAGCGGCAAGGTCCTGTTCGGCCCGCGCCTTGGCTTCTGCATAGGGGTAGAATGACTTGTCAGCGTACCCCGCCGCAATGGAGCTGACAAACAGGAATTGTTTGACACCCTGCTCTGTGCAGGATGAGATTAACTGCTTTGTCGCTTGCCGGTTTACGCGCTCATGTTCCTGCTTCGATGCTTTGCCGGTCAGCGCCCCGAGGTGCAGAACTGTATCAACGCCATCAAGCGCCCCGCGATAACTGGATGGATCAGTCAGATCCCCAACGCATATTTCCACATTGTTTGGAAGGTCTTTTGCCCGGTTTTTGTCCCGCACAAGAACTCGTAAGTGCCACCCTTGCGCGACAAGCGCAGGCAGGACACGTTGGCCTAAAAAACCTGTTGCTCCGGTGAAAAAGATCGTGCGCGTCATGATGAAGACGGCCGGTCAATATCTTGCTGATTCAGTCGCTGAACGACGATGCTCACTGCGAGCAGAAACAGCAAAGCACCGATGGTTGCCAGTCGCGAGCTTGGGAATATTTCCACCTCAGGCGCGTGGAACGCCCATACCCCGACGATATTTTCGGAACGCCAGATCAATAGCGATCCGCTAATGGCCAGAACCGTACTTGCCCACCCTCCCCTAAATACCAGAGCAAGCGGAACAGCAAGCAAGACGAAGTCATAAATATGTAACGGCGCCAGCGCGACGATCACCGCACTTGTCAGTCCGAATATCTGCCACGCCCTGATATCATCGCCTGCACCTCGAGTGATGCGGCCAGGCCCGACACAGAGCAGTAGAACAACGGCAAGAGCGATCAAAGTTGCCATTGGGTTTCCGATATCAAAACCTGCAAGCTCCCATACAATCAAACGAATGCCGGTCATCGATTGCGGCAGGTTGGCAGCCGTAAACCCGTCATAAGCCCCGAGGTTGCGAAGGAAATCAAAGATCGAACCAGGTGCAATAGCCAGGGACGGAAGCAGAAGGAGAATCGAGAGTACGAAAGCGATAGCAACAGCTTTGCGCGAACGCGGATCAAGCAGCAAAAGCAATATAGCAAAGGGCGCCCCGATCTGTGGCTTGAGCAAAACCAGTGTCAGTCCAACGGCTTCCAGATAGAGCATCTTGTTGATCCGTCCCCATAGCATCAGGGCCACCCCCAAGCCTGCAATAAGGGTTGTCTGGCCAACGGAAAACAGGATTGCAGTCGCCTCCAGAAGCGACATGAGAAAATACAGCGCGCTGAAAACAGGCAGAAAAACCATTCCTCCCAGACGCTCTGAGACAGCCAGACTACGTTTTGGAAACGCAGATATGAAGGCGCTGGTGGTCAGGCCGCAAATGGCGACCACAAGAAGAATTCCACTGATGTTCCAGGCGATATTCGCTGCAGGCAGGTCAAGCGCCCCAAAAGGCGTGGCAAAAGCCCACCATGTGGGCGGATACACCCACATGATCGGTACGTGCCCCGAATTGATCTTTGCTGCACCCGTGGCCTCATACGTCGGGCCATACGGATTAATGCCATCAAGCCACATGTCGCCAGCCAGCCAGATGTAGCGAAAATCAAAACCGGGCTTTTCTGCAAGTTGCACGACCTTGAACAGTAGATAAGCAGTCGCAAGACCGCACAGGAGGAGTGAAAGACAATAGATGGCACGGCGTGGAATGACGGTACGTACGGGTGAAATCTCCACTGTTTCAGTCATGCCCTCATATTCCTCCATCAAAAATCACCATCGCTAAACGCCCAGATTTTGCTCATGAAATAGGTAAATGTCGGCACGATCGCGATCATTACAGCCAGCGATGCCCAATATGGCTGCCCCAATACATCTGAAACGGTGAATACGATGATCTGGTTCAGAAACAGGTTAATGACGGAAATGACAAAAAACTTTGGCATGGACCGCTGAATGCGACCGGGTGATCTGAATGAGTAGTTT
The DNA here is from genome assembly GCF_057221115.1 of Ruegeria sp. HKCCD6426. Taxonomy (NCBI): domain Bacteria; kingdom Pseudomonadati; phylum Pseudomonadota; class Alphaproteobacteria; order Rhodobacterales; family Roseobacteraceae; genus Ruegeria; species Ruegeria sp. HKCCD6426. The sequence continues at coordinate 582,754 of NZ_JBWVBF010000003.1, forward strand.
CGGTGACCGAAGTAGGAAACAAAAAATGCGACCGAATAGGCCACAAGATTGGCGCTTAAAGGCTCGAGGCCGCCGAAATGATGTGCGGCCAAGCCAACTGCGACATGAACGCCTGTGACAATCCCGCCTGTCAAAACAAATGTAACAACGCTTCTGGCCGACATACTGGACTGCCCGTTCTATTGCGCTGCATGCCTTGAGGATCTGATCCCCTCTGGCACCGTCAGGTCGTTAGAATCGTTGTCATGATTTGTTTCGGGATGGTCTCCTTGCCCGATTATCTCTTCCACGATGAACAAGGGGCGTTTCTTGGATTGGATATAAAGCCGGCCAAGATATTCGCCGATCACACCTAAGACCAGAAGTTGCCCGCTGCCAAGGATCAGGACAACGGACATCAGCGTTGTCCAACCCTGAATGGCGATCCCTGTCAGGTAGCTGTATGCGGTGTAGGCAAGGAACACGACCCCCAATAGTGCGCAGATAAACCCTAGATAAATCGAAAGGCGCAACGGCAGGATCGAAAAACCCGCAATCGCATCCATCGCAAAGCCGATCATTTTCCGCAAAGGGTATTTTGTGTCCCCGGCAAAACGGGCGGAACGGGAGTATTCCAAGGGAACTTGTTTGAACCCAACCCAGCTAACCATCCCCCGGATAAATCTGTGTTGTTCAGGCATCTCGTTGAGTGCCGTCAGAGCCCGGCGGCTTAGAAGACGGAAGTCACCTGTGTCAGGCGGAATGTCGATATCTATCAGCAGGTTCAAAAAACGGTAAAAAACATGGGCAGAAAAGCGTTTCGCACGGGTTTCGCCCTGCCGTTCCGTCCGTTTGCCATAGACGACGTCAGCACCGTCATCCATCAGTTGCATCATATCAGAAAGCAGCTCTGGCGGGTCCTGCAGATCTGCATCCAGAATAAGAACACGCTGGCCCCGGCAAAAATTCAACCCTGCGGTCAATGCCAATTGGTGTCCAAAATTTCGAGAGAGAAAAACACCCACGATCGTCGGGTATTCGTCGCTGAATTTGCGGATCAGAGAGCGGGTGTTATCGCCTGAACCATCATCGACAAGAACTATTTCATAGTCCTCACCGGCGACTGTCGTGCACACAGCTACAACCCGGCGCACCAGTTCGGGCAGCGACTCCTCTTCGTTGAAGCAGGGCACTACGACTGACAAAAATGGCATACTCATCGCACAATGAAACCTAAAACCAAAACTCTACCCTAAAGTATAACCGCAGAAATCAGATATTTGTCAGCCATATGTCGCATGAAGCGAGGAAATCTCAAAGCTTTTAAGGACATTGAGGGGCTTGGAGTAAGATTGTTGCCGCTCAGTTGATACTTCCTTTAATGTGGTTGAGAGCGTTTTGTATTGCTGAAAGCAGGCTTGACCCCTGAATATGATCCAAAACGACACTCTTCGCCGGGTGAAAGAACCGCTTTCCCTTTTAAGATCACTTGCCTGGTGTCTTTGCCAAGCGGACACAATCGTCAGGTCGGCAGTGGAAGAGGTCGTTATAACTTGGAAAAATAAAAGGTTACACGAAAGACGTGAACAAAAATACACGTATCCCGGGAAACTTGAAAACGAGCACAGCTCGCATTCCAAAAGTGGAAATTCAGTTGCCTGGAACGGTGTTTTAGGAAAATGGCGCACCTGAGAGGATTCGAACCTCTGGCCTCTGCCTTCGGAGGGCAGCGCTCTATCCAGCTGAGCTACAGGTGCCTTGTGGGTTAGCTACCCTCGTTCAAGTCCGGGTGCAACTGCAAATCCGCATTACATTTGCTGCTTTTACTCCGCCCTAAGCAAACAGATCATGCGCCAATTCCAGCGCGTCGATCAACGTGTCGACCTCGTCGGTGGTGTTGTAGAGTCCAAAGCTGGCGCGGCATGTTGCGGTTACCCCAAGATGGTCCATCAAGGGACCCGCGCAATGGTGCCCCGCCCGCACGGCAACGCCTTTTTTGTCCAGGATCGTCGACACGTCATGCGCGTGCCCCGCACCATCCAGCGTAAAGCTGAAGATGGCGGCCTTGTTGGCGGTCGTGCCCTGAACTTGCAACCAGTTCAACCCGGTCAGGCGCTGCATTGCGTAGTCGCGCAAACCTGCTTCATGCGCGGCAATCGAATCCATTCCGAGATCCATCATGTAATCCAGAGCGACACCCATACCGATCGTCTGCACGATACCTGGCGTTCCGGCCTCGAACTTCATTGGCGGATCGTTATAGATCACCTGATCCTTCGAGACTTCCTTGATCATGTCACCGCCGCCGATGAACGGACGCATTTCGGCCATGCGTTCAGACTTGATGTAGATCGCCCCCGAACCCGACGGGCCGTAAAGCTTGTGGCCGGTAATCGCATAGAAATCGCAGCCGATATCCTGAACGTTAACCGGCATGTGCACAGCGCCCTGACTTCCATCCACCATTACAGGAACGCCCTTGGCATGAGCGCCTTCAGTTATGGCTTTGACGTCAACCACTGTTCCCAAAACGTTTGAGCAATGGGTCACAGCAACCAGTTTGGTCTTGGGGCCGATGGCATCGATGACTGCTTGCGGATCCAGATGCCCCACCGCATCAACATCCACCCACTTCAGCACGACCCCTTGGCGTTCTCGCAGAAAATGCCAGGGTACGATGTTGGCGTGATGCTCCATCACGCTCAGGACAATCTCATCCCCGGCTTGAAGATGCGGCATCGCCCACCCATAGGCGACCAGATTGATCCCCTCGGTCGTGCCCGAGTTCAATACGATTTCATTCTCATCCCGAACGCCCAGGAACCGCGCCACGGTGCCGCGCACAGCTTCGTATTTTTCGGTCGCAAGGTTTGACAGATAATGCAGGCCGCGATGAACATTCGAGTATTCTTGGGAATAGGCCTGTGTCACCGCATCTATCACCACCTGAGGTTTTTGCGCCGACGCGCCATTATCCAGGTATGTCAATGGCTTGCCATTCACCTGCCGGGACAGGATCGGAAAGTCAGAACGGATTTTCTGTACATCGTACATAGACAGTGTTTCCCTACTCCGGCCCGTTTGGGGTCATCAGAAGAACAAAAGGAACGGCCGCGAGGCCCGAGACCAGGATCACCAGAAAGGATTTTCCGAGCGAACCGAACTGATGCGCCTGATTGAGAAAATGCAAGGTGATGTAAAGGCTGAAAAGGCTCATCGCCAAAATAAGGGGGCGCAACATCGGCGGAAGCGCAATCGCCAGGAAAAAGATAACAACCTGGGCCGCAATCTGCAGAAATTGCAGCCAGATCATTAGAGCGGCGATCCCGTCAAACGTTCCCTGCCCGCCCAAGAGTCGACCGACAACAAAAAATGCGCAAATGCTGAGGGCCAACGCCCCTGCAGTGGTGACCAGTATTTGCATTACCGGCTCGAACAAAAGCGGAAGGTCCGGGTCGACGATCGGGTAGATCAAACTGGATGCCGACTGGACCAGCGTATTCAGAACAACCGCGAGGCTAAAGCCCAACCACAACACGTCGCGTCCCGGACAGTTTGCAAGGACTTGCCGAGCAGCCTCGGCCGGATTGGCGACCGTCAAAACGGCCAGACTGCGCAGGGCGGATGCTGTCATGAATTGCGACCTTCTGCCTGAATGAGACCAGAAATCCAGAACCACAGGAACACGGCCACCCACGCCACGCCAACAAGGTTCATCGCCGCACCCTGCCCGATAAATCCGGCAACAAGGCCGAACAGCATCAACAATGGACTGGCCGCCAAAAAAGACCAGAAAAGAGCAATCCGCGCCCCGAACCAATCGCCTTGGCCACCGAACAGACGGGCCACAATGTGGCTGAGCCCGGCAACAAGATATAGGATCAAAGGCGCGCTCAGCACCCAGGCAAACAGTGCCCCCGCCAGCAGAGCATTTAACTCCTGCCCGGTCAGATGCGCTTCGCGTGCCAGACGCGGGGTCTGACCTATGAACACCAGAACACAGCCTGCCATCAAAATGGCCAGCGCACGGTCTTCCCGCTGTCCCATTTCCAACAGACGACGCACAACTCGCCCCGGACCGCGATACGTGGCCACGATATCCGATGTAACGGGCATCAGCGGCGGCGCGCCAGCCATTCTTGCAGGCGCGACACGATGACTTCTGTCAGAGCCTTGTCTTCGATTTCATCCACGGCTTCAGCCAGAAACGCCAACGTCAACATATCGGTCGCCTCTTCTGCCGGAACCCCGCGCGAACGGAGATAGAACAATGCCGTTTCGTCAATCGCACCCGACGTCGAGCCATGTGAACACGCCACGTCATCTGCGTAGATTTCAAGTTCGGGCTTGGCCAGGAATTGACTGTCGTCATCCAGAAGTAACGACTGGCTTATCTGGTACCCGTCGGTTTTTTGGGCACCCTCCTTCACCAGGATCTTGCCTTGAAACACGCCAGTAGCTCCGTTGCGAAGAACCTTCTTGAAAACCTGTCGGCTTTCACAGTTCACAGCATCATGAGTCACAAAGACTGTATCATCGTGGAGAAACTCTCCGTCACCAACGCATGCCCCTGCTATGTGAGCGATTGCGTTATCGCCCGTCAGCTCAACGACCTGTTCATTGCGTGTCAGCACGCCGTTCACAGTCAGGGTAAAGGACTTGTACACCGACTCGGCACCCATACGAGTGAACATATGAGTTGCGGCGCGGCGCTGATGGTCACGTCCCTGCGCGCGGACATGGTGAAACGTGCCACCGTCTGCGATGTCGATTTCCATACATTTGTTGAACCGCGACGCCGCAGGACCGTTTTCGAGAATGGTCACTTCTGCGCCGCTTTCCACTCGGATGACATGATGCAAAATCGCATCCGAATCCTCGGACGTATGATGGTAGATAAGGCTGATCGGTTTAGACGGTTTGCCGCTTACATGAATCGCTACCCCATCCGAAGCAAACGCCGTATTCAGTGCCGCCAATGGGCGTGGCACCGGTGACTGGCCCTTGGCCTCCAGTACGCCGTACAACTCCTTGGCCCAATGGATATCCTTGCAGCAGATATCCTCGAGCCGATCAATGGTGACACCTTCCAGTGACAGTTCGTCGGAATCATCCGGGCTGAATACACCGTCGACAAATACGATCTTCAACCGATCGAACTCATGGAACATCATGGGTTCATCAGTGCTGAATACGGCTGCGGGAGGCGCTTCAGGCGAAATCAAAGTGTCCGGCCTGGTGTATTTCCAATACTCATCCCGCCGCCCGGGCAAACCCATTTCCCGAACGCGCGCCAAAGCGGCTTCGCGCGCTTTGCGCGTGCAGCCTGCGTCGGGCATGGTCAGAGAGGCAAGCCGCTCTTCCGTCGCGGTCTGTTTCGCTTGTGGCAACGCCATTAGTTCACCTCAGCCAGAATATCTGCATAACCGTTGTGTTCCACCTCCAGCGCCAGCTCGGGGCCACCGGATTTCACGATACGACCGTCAGCCATGATATGAACAACATCCGGTTTGATGTGGTCCAGCAGGCGCTGATAGTGGGTGATGACCAAAAAGCTGCGCCCTTCGCCACGCAAAGCGTTCACGCCTTCGGAAACCAGCTTCATCGCGTCAACATCAAGGCCCGAGTCGGTCTCGTCCAGGATGCACATCTTGGGCTCCAGCATCGCCATCTGCAGGATTTCGTTGCGTTTTTTCTCACCGCCCGAAAAGCCCACATTTACCGGACGCTTGAGCATATCCGCATCGATCTTCAGCGATTTTGCCTTGGCGCGGATGACTTTCAGGAAGTCCGCCGCCGACAGTTCCTCTTCGCCGCGTGCCTTGCGCTGCGCATTTACGGCAGTACGAAGGAATGTCATGTTACCGACGCCCGGGATTTCAACCGGATACTGGAACGCCAGGAACAGGCCCGCAGCGGCGCGTTCTTCCGGCTCCATATCCAACAGGTCCTCTCCTTCAAGCGCGGCCGAACCCGCCGTGACCTCATACCCGTCACGTCCCGACAGCACATAGCTGAGAGTCGATTTGCCCGAACCATTCGGTCCCATGATCGCATGCACCGTTCCAGGTTCGACGGTCAGGTCAACACCTTTGAGGATCTCTTTTTCTTCTTCCTCAAGTTTGACGTGCAGGTTCTTGATTTCCAGCATGATTTGTCCTTTTGCGTATCGCAAGGGGCGCCCCGGCCCCGATGTATTCTTATCCCAGTATCTTGCGGATCACGCGGGCGGCTATCCAACCAAGGATGGCCCCTCCACCAACCGCCCAGACCGGGTTGATAAATTCCATGTAGTTGGTGTTTACGTAGGCCACGCCCAACAACCCGCCCAGAACCGGAAGCGCATATCCCAGAACGGTCAACACATCATCCCGTTGGATGCGTTTGCGCGGCGTACGAGCCATCAACCGACCGAGCCTTCCAGTGAGATCGCCACAAGTTGCTGCGCTTCCATCGCGAACTCCATCGGCAAGGCCTGCAAGACGTCTTTGCAGAAGCCGTTAACCACAAGGGCGACGGCCTCTTCTTCGTCCATTCCACGCTGGCGGCAATAGAACAGCTGATCGTCATCCACCTTCGAGGTTGTCGCCTCGTGCTCGACGCGTGAAGAATTATTGCGAACTTCAATGTAAGGCACTGTATGTGCGCCGCATTTATCACCGATCAACAAACTGTCGCACTGCGTGTAGTTACGCGAGTTCTTAGCCTTGGGATGCATCGACACAAGACCGCGATAGGTGTTCTGCGCTTTACCCGCGCTGATCCCTTTGGACACGATCCGTGATTTGGTGTTCTTGCCCAAGTGAACCATTTTGGTGCCGGTATCGGCCTGCTGCATATTGTTAGTGATGGCGATTGAATAAAATTCACCCTGGCTGTCATCACCGCGCAGGATGCATGACGGGTATTTCCACGTCACGGCCGAGCCGGTTTCAACCTGCGTCCACATCACCTTGGCCCGGTCACCCCGGCAATCGGCGCGTTTGGTGACAAAGTTGTAGATGCCACCCTTGCCGTTCTCATCGCCCGGATACCAGTTCTGGACAGTGGAATACTTCACCTCGGCGTCTTCCTCGACGATGATCTCGACAACAGCGGCATGCAACTGCGCGATGTCCCGTGCAGGTGCGGTGCAGCCCTCAAGATAGGACACGTAAGAGCCTTTGTCGGCGATGATCAGTGTGCGTTCGAATTGACCGGTGTTTTCAGCGTTGATCCGGAAATAGGTCGACAGTTCCATCGGGCAGCGCACACCGGGCGGCACATAGACAAACGAGCCATCCGAGAACACGGCTGAATTCAATGTAGCGTAGAAATTGTCAGACACCGGCACGACCGAACCCAGGTATTTCTTGACCAGTTCCGGATGCTCGCGAATGGCCTCGGAGATCGAGCAGAAGATTACCCCGGCCTTTTTAAGTTCGGCCTGGAAGGTGGTGCCGACCGAAACCGAGTCGAACACCGCGTCCACGGCAACCTTACGACCCTCGGCTGGTGCCGCTTCCGCGCCCTCGACGCCTGCCAGAATCATCTGCTCTTTCAGCGGGATACCAAGCTTTTCGTATGTGGCAAGCAGTTTGGGGTCGACTTCATCCAGAGACTTGGGCTTGACCTCCATCGACTTGGGCCGGGCATAGTAATACTGGTCCTGAAAATCGATCTCGGGGTAGTCGATCATCGCCCATTCGGGCTCATCCTTTTGCAGCCAGCGCTCGTACGCTTGCAGCCGCCATTCGGTCATCCACTCAGGCTCTTCGTTCTTTTCCGAGATCAGCCGGACGATATCCGGTGTCAGCCCCTTAGGGGCGTATTCCATCTCGATATCGGTTTCCCAACCATACTTGTAGGCGCCTCCGACCTCGCGCACCGCATCCACGGTGTCCTGATCGACGCCTTCTTTTACCTGAGTCTGGTCCAAAGCGGCCATGACATCCTCCGTCCGATCACGCGGCACGCGCATGATGCTTTTTCTCTTTTTCAAGCCACGTTTCGGCGAAACGCAGCACATCTTCTTCAGTCGTCTCCGGTCCAAGCGACACGCGGATCGCGCTCGCTGCCGTCAGCTCGTCGTAACCCATGGCCGTCAGAACCGTACTGGCACGTACTTTGCCGCTGGAACAGGCAGACCCGGCGCTGATCGCAAAACCGGACAAATCCATCTGCATGACCTGTGTCTCGCCTTTCCAACCCGGGGTGGCAAAACACAGAGTATTCGGGAGTCGCTCCTGATCTTTCCCGACAAAAATAGTAGATTTAGAGCCGGCCTCAAGAGCGTTTTCTAGAATATTTCTAAGTTCGGCAACTTTTTCCCAGACACCATTCGCCAAATCACGCGCCGCAGCTTCAGCAGCAGCCCCGAAACCCGCTATCCCAATGACATTTTCGGTGCCCGAGCGCCGGCCCATCTCTTGGCCACCTCCCTTGATTTGGGCAGGTAGATCTGTACCGCGGTTCATAACCACAGCGCCTATGCCCTTGGGCCCCCCCAGTTTGTGAGCCGAGATCAAAGCCGTCTTTGCGCCCAGCCAGTTGAACGCGACCGGTAGTTTACCAAATGCCTGGGTCGCATCCGTCACGGCGAGCCCGACCGGCAAGGTCTGAACAATACCTGTTTCGGAGTTAGCCAGTTGCAGCGTCGAAGACTCAGGGTTGGATACTTCGACTTGGCCAGAGCCTGAAACGGGCAGGCTGTCATCTGTCCAGGCGCGAACTGCGTCATGTTCAACCGCGGCACCCTTCAACCCACGCCCCGCGAGGGCCAGCGCAGCACCTTCCGTTGCGCCAGACGTGAAAACAACATCGGCACCGTCCGCGCCGAAAGCTGCCGCGACCTGAGCGCGCGCCCTTTCGACCAACGCTTTAGCAGCCCGGCCTTCGGCGTGAACCGAAGACGGGTTTCCGGCAGCATCCATCGCCGCAACCATGGCAGCGCGCGCCTCAGGCCGAAGCAAGGTCGTCGCATTATGATCCAGATAAATACGTTTCATGGATACATCTTTTCAAACGGGCTTTTGGTGTCTTGGGATGTGGAACTACATGACATTCCGTCAGTCGTCCACGACGGAGAACAGGCTAGGTACGGCAGGACACGGCGCCAGATCATTTTGAATGACATCCGATAGGCGAGTTTGGTGCAGAAACACATAGACTTGAGCGCTCAAACCTTCCCACAGCCGGTTGGTCAGCGACTGCGCCCTGCTACCAGAAGACGCACCGGACGCCCCCGCGCCTTTTTGCAGCGCATCGACAGTTTCATCTACCGCGGCAAGAACCTGAACCACACGAATATCCGATGCCGGACGGGCCAACCTATAGCCGCCACCTGGCCCACGAACCGACGAGACCAACTCCGCACGGCGTAATTTGACGAACAGCTGCTCCAGATACGGAAGCGAGATGTCCTGCCGCTCGGATATTTCAGCAAGCGTCACAAGCTGATCGACTGGTTGCAGCGCGATGTCTGCAAGCGCAACCATTGCATATCGGCCCTTGGTTGACAGCTTCATTGTATTCCCTCGTGGCAAGAATAGCGCGAAATCATTGACGCCGCCGCAGCCAGTGCGTATCTCCCACTGGCAGCGTATTTTACGCGGCCCAAATGTAATTAGAACCGTTCTAAGGTGCCTGACGAATATCGTCAAGTATTTCTGGGCGCCGACACGGTAAAAAGACAGGACCAAAGCACACATGCCCGAGGTGATTTTTCCCGGACCCGAAGGCCGCCTGGAAGGCCGCTACCACCCGCAAAAGGAAAAAGACGCACCGATCGCTATCGTGCTGCACCCGCATCCTCAATTCGGCGGGACCATGAACAACAAGGTGGTCTACAACCTGCACTATGCCTTTTACAACATGGGCTTCACCGTGTTGCGGTTCAACTTCCGCGGCGTTGGCCGCAGTCAAGGCGAATATGATCAGGGCATCGGTGAGCTGAGCGATGCGGCTTCGGCGCTTGATTACCTGCAATCAATGAACAACAACTCGAAACACTGCTGGGTCGCAGGTTTCTCGTTTGGCGCATGGATCGGCATGCAGTTGTTGATGCGTCGCCCGGAAATCACCGGGTTCATCAGCGTTTCGCCACCCGCAAACATGTATGACTTTTCTTTCTTGGCGCCCTGCCCGTCCTCCGGTTTGATCATCAACGGCTCGGCCGACCGCGTGGCACCGCCGGCGGACACAACAACGCTGGTGGGCAAGTTGCACGAACAAAAAGGCATAACGATCACCCACAACGAAGTTGAAGGCGCCGACCACTTTTTCCAGGACCGCCACATGGACACGCTGATGACCGACGTGACGGACTACGTAAAGCGCCGCCTGACCGAGAACACCCGGTAATGTCCGACACGATTTCTACCCTCGCGGCCAGACTGGCTGAAGACACAATGAAGGTGATGGATGAAACCGGCGAAGATCGATTCTTTGTCGAGGTTGGGGAAGTCCTGGGTGCTGCTTCACAGTCCCTGGAAGAGGCATATTTGACCGAAATTCGGGTCCGGCTTGCTGAGCGAAAAGCCCGACAGTTCGTGGTCAAAAGACTGTCCGAGCATCGTTCGAAGCTAAAGGCAATTGAAAAGCAATAGCTTCCCTGAGGGCCAAAGAAAAACAAAAAAGGAGCCCGAGAGCTCCTTTTTCACTATCGTATGCGATTAGCGCTTAAACTGTATCAACCCGAAAACCGCTCAACAAATATGGCTGCATCTTTGTCGACGGACCCCCCGTCTGCAAGCCACCCCAGCGCCACGATCAAAAACGATATGATGATGACGGATTTTGCAAATGTCGTCATTCCAAACTCATAAAAAAACACTAATAAACACTGTGACGTTACCACGATACTCCATAAACCGAATAGTCGGGTTTACCTGACCTTCGAGTCACTCTCGCTCTGATTGCAGGTAGGAATTCACTTGCCGAAAACCCCAATTATGTGGTCAACCAAACCGTCAAATCATCTGCGAGAAATCCCGTGCCTAAGATCTACCTGATCCTCTTATTGGCCGTTGCCGCTGAAACCATCGGAACAACCGCCCTTCAGGCCAGTCAGCAGTTCACACGCTTCTGGCCCTCTGCGCTGGTCATTGTGGGATACGGTTTTGCGTTTTTCCTATTGTCTCTGACGCTCAAGGTGATGCCCGTTGGTATCGTTTACGCGATCTGGTCCGGGCTAGGCATCGCTATGATCGCCCTGATTGGGTTCTTTGTTTTTGGTCAGAAACTGGACTGGCCAGCGATCCTTGGACTGGCGTTGATTCTGGGCGGTATCCTCGTCATTCACCTGTTTTCTAGCACGGCCGGGCATTGATCGCGCGTTAGGGCTGGTAACTTTGCCCAAGCCGCGCTATGCGCGCGGCAACTTCCCGTTCAAAGGCTGACCTCTCATGGAACTGCGCAATATCGCAATCATCGCTCACGTGGACCACGGCAAGACGACCCTGGTTGATGAGCTGCTTAAGCAATCCGGCGCGTTCCGGGAAAATCAGGCCGTGGCGGAACGCGCCATGGACAGCAACGATCTGGAGCGTGAACGCGGCATCACCATCTTGGCCAAAGCGACTTCGGTCGAGTGGAAAGATACGCGCATCAACATCGTCGACACCCCCGGCCACGCCGATTTCGGCGGCGAAGTCGAACGGATCCTCAGCATGGTTGACGGTGTTGTCTTGTTGGTCGACGCGGCCGAAGGCCCGATGCCACAGACCAAATTCGTGACGTCCAAGGCGCTGGCCTTGGGCCTGCGACCCATCGTGGTTTTGAACAAGGTCGATAAGCCGGACGCCGAACCCGACAGGGCCCTGGACGAGTGCTTCGATCTGTTTGCCAACCTCGGCGCGGATGATGATCAGCTGGATTTCCCTGCCATGTACGCCTCGGGCCGTTCGGGCTGGGCCGATATGGAGCTGGACGGACCCCGCAAGGATCTGAGCGCACTGTTCGACCTGATCGTTGATCACGTCCCCTCGCCAAAGCAGGCCGAGAAAAAGGACGAACCGTTTCGAATGTTGGCCACGACTCTGGGCAGCGACCCGTTTATCGGCCGCATTCTGACCGGCCGCGTCGAAAGCGGTACTCTGAAAGCCGGCGACACCCTGAAAGCACTTAGCCGCGACGGCGCGCTGATCGAAAACTTCCGCGCCTCCAAGATCCTGGCCTTCCGCGGTCTGGGTCAGCAACCCATTGACGTGGCCGAAGCAGGCGACATCGTCACCATCGCCGGGATGAGCAAAGCCACCGTGGCAGATTCGCTCGTTTCGCCTCAGGTTGACGAGGCCCTGCCCGCCCAGCCGATCGACCCGCCCACCATCACTGTCACCTTCGGCATCAACGACTCTCCGCTGGCTGGGCGCGACGGCAAAAAGGTTCAATCCCGCGTGATTCGCGACCGGTTGATGAAGGAAGCCGAGTCGAACGTCGCCATCCGCATCTCTGACACCCCCGGCGGCGAGGCCTTCGAAGTCGCCGGCCGCGGCGAATTGCAAATGGGCGTTCTGATTGAGAACATGCGACGCGAAGGGTTCGAACTCAGCATCTCACGCCCGCAGGTTCTGTTCCGTGAAGAAGATGGTCAGCGTCTGGAGCCCATCGAAGAAGTCACCATCGACGTGGACGATGAATATTCCGGTTCGGTGATCGAAAAAATTACCGGAGCGCGCAAGGGTGAACTGGCTGAGATGCGCCCCGCCGGCGCAGGCAAAACGCGCATCATCGCGCATGTCCCATCACGCGGCCTGATCGGTTATCACGGCGAATTCCTGACCGACACACGGGGCACCGGCGTTCTGAACCGCGTGTTCCACGGCTGGGCCCCGCACAAGGGTCCGATCCCAGGTCGTCGTGCCGGAGTTCTGATCTCGATGGAGAACGGCCAGGCCGTGGCTTACGCCCTGTGGAACTTGGAAGAGCGCGGCCGCATGTTCGTTGCCCCGCAAACCGACATCTACCAAGGCATGGTTATCGGAGAGCATTCACGTGACAACGATCTCGAAGTGAATCCTCTTAAAGGCAAAAAACTGACGAACGTACGGGCCAGTGGCTCGGACGATGCTGTGCGCCTGACGCCTCATATTCAGTTCTCACTGGAAGAGGCGATTGCCTATATCGACGACGATGAACTGGTTGAAGTAACGCCGAACGCAATTCGTCTCCGCAAGCGCTTTCTTGACCCACATGAACGCAAGCGGATGGCTAAATCTGCGTGACGCAGAGCGCCTTTTTATATCCTGATTTAGAAACAATGGCACTTCTGTGACATTTTTAAATCACTCCGAAAAATAGTAAGGTATTGAAAGCCCGGCATATGCCCGGGCTTTCTCTTTGTTATTGCCCGAATTTCTACTTTAAAGTGCGCTTTCTCGGGAAATGACGGTTCTAATCCCTCTGTAAACAAGGCATCATTTAGCGGTATTTGTGTCAAGAATGTGGCGCCACAAGTTCCAGTGGTTGCTAAGGGTTACGAGTTCTGAGGAGGTGCGCTATGCGCATGAGATCAAAGTTACTTTCGTTTGTTTTTGTTTCGGTTTCGTTACCAGTACTTTCCACCGGGGCAGCCAGTGCGTCGGACATGTGTACCGTCAAAACCGCAAGGCAATCTGTGTCTTCCAATACACTATGCGCGTGTGATGTCGTCAGTTCTCGCATGTTGCGTTACATCCATCGACGCGCAGATTTCGAGGAGATACTTCAACGTACGCTCCTAGATTGCCCAAGATTTGCGGCTGTTCTCACAGACTTCCCGACAGCATCAACCATCGGCAATCCAAGGCGAAGCGGCGACGGGCGTGATGGCGAGACTCCTACGGGAACCGACCCAGGCACAGACAGCGGACCAGATGGTGAAGAACCCGAAGGCGACGATCCTAAAGGTGATGATCCTGAAGACGACGGACCAAAAGGCGACGGACCAAAAGGCGACGGGCCAGAAGACGATGGGCCAGAAGACGACGGGCCAGAAGACGACGGGCCAGAAGACGACGGGCCAGAAGACGACGGACCGGAAGACGACGGGCCAGAAGACGATGGGCCAGAAGACGATGGGCCAGAAGATGATGGGCCAGAAGATGATGGGCCAGAAGATGATGGGCCTGAAGACGATGGGCCTGAAGACGACGGACCAGAAGATGATGGGCCTGAAGACGATGGGCCTGAAGACGACGGACCAGAAGATGATGGGCCTGAAGACGATGGGCCTGAAGACGACGGACCAGAAGATGATGGGCCTGAAGACGATGGGCCTAAAGGCAAAGGCCATAAAGGTGGCGGCCACAAAGGCAAAGGCCCCAAGGGTGACGGACACAAGGGAAAAGGTCCCAAGGGTGACGGACACAAGGGCAAAGGTCCCAAAGGTGACGGACACAAGGGCAAAGGTCCCAAAGGTGACGGACACAAGGGCAAAGGTCCCAAAGGTGACGGACACAAGGGCAAAGGTCGCGAAAGTAGAGAAAAAAGATAACTCTTCAGGCCTGAAGCTGAAAAACACAATGGGCGATGAATTCATCGCCCATCATTTGGTAACAATACTGTAGCCCCTTCTGGCCTCAACTGCTTGCGTAGACGCCGATCCAACCTTTGGGCTGCTTTGGGTTTTGCATTCTCAAAAATAGATACCGCGTCGCCGCCCACGGTTTAACCCGGTTCGTAAGGTTATCTAGAACTAAGTCACCTTGGCTCGACCGATAGACCAAAACGGCATGGGAATTCCGGCGAGTGTCCAACACCGTTGCAATCAGTAATTTGCTTGGGTCTAACCCTGCCCTAATCAGGTCGCGCTTCTTCAGCAGAGCAAAATCCTCACAGTCCCCACCTCGAGACGTCGGAAGCGCCCAAAACTCGCGAGTCCGGTATTGCGACTGATCGGTCACTGACCGTGTACTGGAATTTACCTTTCGGTTGATACTTTTGACCAGCTTCATTTCCTGAGTACTGGACATCTGAATAGATTGCTTGGTCGCACACGCCCATGAGTATTGCGCGCACAATCTTTGCGCGCCCGATGGCGGCGGAGAAACCGCCGACGTGGGGATAAACGCAGATTCTGCAATTGAGAGTTTCGCGCCAAACAACAGCACACCAATTGCCAGAGCGATTGCAGCTCCGACTGACTTCAATCTTTCAGGTGAACCTTTTGAACTCGTAAATAATTTGGAACAAAACACTTTCATGGCCATCCCTCGATCCAATACCATCCGAGCGATTACTTTTGTGTGCATCCATATTCCGTTCCCATAATCTATGGAAACGGAGGCGGCAAAGCAATCAAAGGTCAATCTGAGGGGGAAAAGCGGCAGAAATTCGTATTTCTTTTTGACGATTTCAGCGCAACAAAGTGGCAGTCGCGGCCACAATTGAAGACCCGCGCTGAACTGACGGGTCAAATAAAGACCGGATCCGGGAACAAACCGCTTAATACGGGACGCGGAATTTCAATAAATAGGGTGCTTCTTGACACACAGGTATGAAGCGTCAGGAAGCCCTATAATTCAATCCGTTATCTCGACGACAACGAGTTCTCGTTCGCTCGCGCCACGAGCATGATCGAGCGCTTCTTGATACTCAGGCGAGTTATAGCACTCTACCGCTGCTTCGAGAGACGGGAACCGAGCGACGACATTCCGGGGCCGCTCTTTCCCTTCCAACTGAACATATCTCGCTGCGCGGGCGATGAACTCACCACCATGCTTTGCAAGCGCCGGTCCGGCCAGCTCAGCATATTTCCCATAGGCGTCGGCATCCGTCACCGTGACGTGTGCAATCCAGAGTGCAGGCATCTTATCCTCCCAATACCTTTTCGGCCGCTTTTATAGCTGCGTCAGAGTTCGAGGCATCCTTGCCCCCACCCTGCGCCATATCCGGACGACCACCACCGCCCTTTCCTCCCAATTCGGATACGGCCGCTTTGACCAGATCCACGGCGGACACTTGGTCCGTCAAATCTGCGGTCACACCTGCTGCAACCGCTGCTTTGCCGCCTGTATCTGCAATCAGCAATACGGCACCGGACCCCAGCCGCGCCTTATGCTCGTCAATCAAGGAAGGAAGGTCCTTACCGGATACACCGGTCAACGACTGTGCCAGGAATTTCGTTCCATTGACTTCTCGCGCTTCGGTGCCGCCGCCCTGACCAGCGCCGCCGGCCATGGCCAGATCCCGACGCAACTGCGCCACTTCGTTCTGCAAAGCCTTACGTTCATCCAGCAAGGATTTGACCCGGTCCACGACATCATTGGGCTGTGCTTTCAGTTCAAGCGCGATTTGGGCCAGACGATGATCCTGTGCGGACAGGTAACGGAATGCCTCGTCTCCGGTCAGGGCCTCAATCCGACGTACTCCCGCGCTGCTTGCGCTGTCGCCGAGAACAACAAACGTTCCAATATCGCCGGTTTGTCGCACATGGGTGCCACCACACAATTCGATCGACCAAGTGTCACCATCGTGACCTTTGCCGGTGGCTGCTTTACCCATCGAAACGACACGTACCTCGTCACCATACTTTTCACCGAACAACGCCTGAGCGCCCAATTCACGGGCGTCATCCGGAGTCATGACCCGCGTCTCGACCGCTGAATTCTGACGGATGAAGTCATTCACCTCGCGTTCAACTTTCTGCACCTCTTCAAGCGTAAGTGCCTTGGAGTGGCTGAAATCGAAACGCAACCGATCTGCCGCATTCAGCGAGCCACGCTGTGCGACGTGATCTCCGAGTGTCTCGCGCAAGGCTTCGTGCAGCAGGTGCGTGGCCGAATGGTTGGCACGAATGGCGGTACGCCGAGCATGGTCGACCTCAAGCTCGACCGCGTCACCCTTGGAGATCGTCCCTTGATCCACTGTTACCTTGTGCGCATAAACCTTGCCATCTGCGTGTTTCCGTGTGTCCTCAACCCGGGACACGTGATCGCGGTCTTCGAGGCGGCGGATCTTGCCGGTATCACCAATTTGACCACCTGCTTCACCATAAAACGGCGTCTGGTTCACGATCACCCAACCATTGCCACCCTGCCCGATCTCGTCGACCAGAGCACCGTCGACAACAAGCGCGGCCACCTGACCTTCGGCCTTTTCCGTGTCGTATCCCAGGAAGTCCGTAGCACCCGCAATATCCAGAACGTCAAACCACACCGCCTGATCCGCGGCCTCGCCCGACCCTGCCCAGGCAGCGCGTGCCTTGGCTTTCTGTTCCGCCATCGCGGAATCGAAGCCATCCGTATCCACGGTCCGGCCCTTTTCCCGCAACGCATCTTGTGTCAGGTCCAGCGGGAACCCGTACGTATCATACAGTTTGAACGCCGCGTCACCCGGCAAAGGCTCTCCCTCGCGCAAACCAGAAACTTCGTCGTCCAACAACTTGAGACCACGATCCAGTGTCTGCTTGAACCGGGTTTCTTCCAGCAGCAAAGTCTCTTCGATCAGCGGCTGCGCCTGACCCAGTTCAGAATACTGAGCCCCCATTAACTGTACCAAAGTTGGTACCAGACGGTACATGACCGGATCCTTGGCGCCCAGCAAATGGGCGTGGCGCATGGCGCGCCGCATGATCCTGCGCAGTACGTAGCCGCGCCCGTCATTCGACGGCATCACACCATCTGCAATAAGGAAAGAGGTTGATCGCAGGTGATCCGCGATCACCCTATGATGCACATTCTGATCCCCGTAAGGATCGACGCCAGTTGCATCTGCCGAAGCCTCAATAAGCGTCTTGAACAGGTCGGTGTCGTAGTTGTCGTGGCTACCTTGCAAAAGCGCACCGATCCGCTCCAGCCCCATTCCGGTGTCGATCGACTGCATGTCGAGTTCGACCATCGAGCCGTCCTCGAACTGTTCGTTCTGCATGAAAACGATGTTCCAGATCTCGATGAACCGATCACCATCTTCCTCGGCTGATCCCGGAGGACCACCCCAGATATGATCGCCATGATCGTAGAAAATTTCGGTGCACGGTCCGCACGGTCCTGTCGGACCCATCTGCCAAAAATTGTCGTTGGTGGCGATGCGAATGATCCGATCTTCTGGGATGCCCACCTTTTTCCAGATATCAAACGCCTCATCATCGGTGTGATAGACCGTCGCCAGCAGGCGGTTCTTGTCGATGCCGAATTCCTTGGTGATCAGCTCCCATGCGAACGGAATCGCCTCGGGCTTGAAATAATCGCCGAACGAGAAGTTCCCCAGCATTTCGAAAAACGTATGGTGGCGCGCTGTGTAACCCACATTGTCCAGATCGTTGTGCTTGCCACCAGCGCGTACGCATTTCTGCGCTGTTGTGGCACGTTGGTAGTCACGGGTCTCAACGCCGGTGAACAGGTTCTTGAACTGCACCATGCCCGAGTTCACGAACATCAGCGTCGGATCATTGCGCGGCACCAACGGACTGGACGCGACCACTTCGTGACCCTGCTTGGCAAAGTAGTTCAGAAAGGTTGAGCGGATATCGTTCAGCGTTTGCATAGGGCTCTCTCAGCGCGCAATCATCATGTTCTGCGCAGGTTTAGCCCCGTGCCCCGGGAGTGTCCACAGGATTGGCACACCGGAACAAAACAAGGCGGCCCTACTGGACCGCCTTGTTCAAGGCATTCACGACGCCTGCGGAGTAACCGCAGCTTCTATGCTTCACATAACCAATTGCTAGGCTTCTAAGATATCATCCTCATCCGCCTGAGGAGGCATTTCAAAATCCAACCCGTGCGCTGCGCGAATCTTATCCTCAATATCCAATGCGATACGGCTGTTATCACGCAGGTATTGCTTGGCGTTCTCGCGCCCCTGCCCGATCCGCTCATCCCCATAACTGAACCAAGAGCCTGACTTTTCAACCACCCCGGCCTTGACGCCCAGATCCAGCAATTCGCCCATTTTGCTGATGCCTTCACCATACATGATGTCGAATTCCACCTGCTTGAACGGCGGCGCCACCTTGTTCTTGACGACCTTTACGCGGGTCTGGTTACCAACCACCTCATCGCGGTCCTTGATCGCACCGATCCGGCGAATGTCCAAACGAACCGAGCTGTAGAATTTCAGAGCGTTGCCGCCGGTGGTGGTTTCCGGACTTCCGAACATCACGCCGATTTTCATCCGGATCTGGTTGATGAAGATCACCATGCACTTCGAGCGACTGATCGAACCGGTAAGCTTGCGCATCGCCTGGCTCATCAAACGGGCCTGAACGCCGACATTGCTGTCGCCCATGTCGCCCTCCAGCTCGGATTTCGGCGTCAGAGCCGCAACCGAGTCGACCACAACCATGTTCACTGCGCCCGAGCGCACCAGCGTATCGGTAATCTCTAGCGCCTGTTCACCGGTGTCAGGCTGTGAAATCAGCAACTCATCGAGGTCGACACCCAGTTTACGAGCATATTGCGGGTCAAGAGCATGTTCCGCGTCAACAAACGCACACACACCGCCACGTTTTTGCTGCTCGGCAATACAATGCAGGGTCAGCGTCGTTTTACCGGAGCTTTCAGGTCCATAAATCTCAACAATTCGCCCCATCGGCAAACCGCCAATACCCAGCGCGATATCCAATCCCAAAGATCCGGTCGAGCTTGCTTCGATCTCCTGCTTGGTATCGTCGCCAAGCTTCATGATCGAGCCTTTGCCAAACTGTCGTTCAATCTGGGCCAGCGCGCTGTCGAGCGCCTTTTGCTTATCTGCGTTTTTCTTGTCGCTCATCGTCAGAAGATCCGCCATTGTCCTGTCGCCTTCCCTTTTGTCACACCCTTGATCGGGCGGCAATCGCTGCTTTGTTCGCCTCTTGTTCCTTATGAGATCAAAAAGAGAACATTTCAACAAAAACTTACAATTCTTACTGTTCTCCAATTGTGTTAAGGAGTCGTTTACGACAATCTGAAAATTCAAAAGCATTGAAGGTAAAGGGAAAAATGCTTGTTTTCTACAAAGAACGCCTAGCGCTTTTGTCCGTTCCCAAAACTGGTAGCTCGGCCTATCTTAAGGCACTACGGGACCGCGCCGATCTGGTCGTTTCCGGCCCTCCGGAATTAAAGCACGCGTCTGTTCGTCGTTTCGATCGGTTTTTCCAGAACATCTTTCAGAAGATGTTCGATACCGAAATGGAGATCATGGCTGTTGTACGCGAACCGGTCGACTGGCTGAGCAGCTGGTACAGGTACCGGGGTCGCCCAGAATTGGACGGCCATGCCAACTCGACCCAAAACCTCAGTTTCAATGCGTTCGTTCAGGCATATTTGCAAAACCCTCCTCCTGCCTTCGCCGATGTCGGCTGTCAGTCTGATTTTTTTCGGACTCGGAGCAACGGCGCCGGGGCGGCACATGTTTTCAAATACGAGAACCAATCAGCGATACTGGAATTCCTGCAAAACCGCCTCAACTGTGAGATTCACCTACCTTCGGAAAATGTGTCACCAATGCGGACCCTAGACTTGTCCGATAAAATCTATGCGAAATATCGCCGGAAATTCTCTGACGACTTCGCCTTACACGCATCGGCGCGCTAAATCCCTCAGTTAAGTTGTTGAAAAACTGCTTCGGTTAACTGTGTGAGGGAGAATGGTTTCGGCAGGAAAGTCGAATTTTCGATTTCAGGACCAGAGTCACTAAATGCGCCTTCGGTGTAGCCGGACATAAACACCACACGGACGTCGGGACGTGTCTTTAAGGCTTCCCGTACCCAAGTGGGGCCATCCATGCCGGGCATAACCACATCCGTAACGAACACGTCGACAGACAATGTGCGATCTTCCAGCAGATTCAACGCCGACTCGGCCGAATCCGCTTCAAGAACCGTGTAGCCTTTCAATCGCAAAGCCCTGGTGGCAAAAGCGCGCACCGGTGCCTCATCTTCAACCAGCAGCACTACGCCTTCACCCTGTTGCGCCCCCTGCTCAGGGTGGGCAACGACGGCCTCGGGTTCAATTATTTCTGCAATAGAGCACACAGGCAGGAATACCGTGAACTCAGTACCGTGACACAGAACACTGTCGACAAAAATGAATCCACCGGTCTGCTTTACGATCCCATAAACCGTGGAAAGGCCCAGACCGGTCCCTTCGCCGGTGCGCTTGGTGGTATAAAAGGGTTCGAACACTTTCTGCAGTTTATCTGCAGGTATGCCCACCCCGCTGTCGATCACCTTTACCGTAACGTATTCGCCGGGTTGCACCGTTGCGCGATCTCTCGCCAAGGGCTGATCCAATGTGGTGACTTCGGTTTCAATCCTAATCTCACCACCTTCGGGCATTGCATCGCGGGCATTGACGACGAGATTCATCAGAACCTGCTCAAGTTGCCGCTTGTCTGCCTTGACCGGCTTGAGCACCGGATCATGGCTGAGAGTCAGTCGTACCTTTTCCCCAACCAGACGGTTCAGTAAATGGATGAGGTCCGAGATCGTGTCCCTCAGATCCAACACCTCTGGTCTAAGCGTTTGTTTTCGGGAAAATGCTAATAACTGGCTGACAAGCGCCGCAGCCCGATTGGCGTTCTGATTGATCTGGACCAGGTCCCCGTAATTCGGATCATTCTGATCGTGACGCAGCAACAGAAGATCACAGTGGCCCGAGATTGCCGTCAATAGATTGTTGAAGTCATGCGCAACACCACCAGCCAATTGCCCGACAGCTTGCATTTTCTGTCCTTGTACAAACTGAGCTTCCAGAGTCTTAAGTTCGGTCGCATCATTCAAAACGGCGATCAGGCAAATCTTCCCATCCCAGAACACTCTGGACAGAGTGACCTGGACAAAAACCTCTTTATCATCGCGTGAGAGTCGTAAAAATTCCGAATGCGGGGGCAAATCCTGTTCAGCCGTGCGAACTAGCCACTCCCCAATCGGGTGACCCAGCCCCTGCATGATGTCTTCTATATTTGCTCTTTCGGGTCCCAACTCTCCGACCAGGCGAGCTGCAAGGCGGTTTGTTTCAAGGATTTCTCCCTCTGGCGAAAGACGCATGATCGGTACAGGCAGATCAGCAAAAGACTTCGCCCCAACCTCGGGCCGGGCACCTTTGACCGGCACCAGCAAAAGATCACGGTCTACCCCGCCATCACGAAGCGTCGACACAACCACTGTCTGCGGGCCGTCAGCAGTTTGAAGACGCGCCATCACGCCGTTTAGGGGTACCTCCCTTGAGATAACGTGTTCCAGCGAAGTCACCTCCTGCCCAAGCAGCAGCCGAGCGGCCTCATTGGCCTGCACGATGGTGCCGTTGCGCCCGGTTGTTATGATAGGAACTAGGGGGCTGTTCCATTGCCTTTTTGCCGCCAGTCCGATCCGCCAAGAATACAAACCGTTTTCAAGTTTCGTGACGCTGATCGTAGTTGCTTGTCCTCTCGTTACGATCTCTTCACAGGAATGTCCTTTGTCCCGGGCTCGTGCCTGAAGGCGAAATAGTATCGCAGCCGGATTGGCAAAAAGTGATCTCAGAGTGACGTCGAGCCGGAGTCCCTTTTGCGCTTGAAAACGCGCACGCGCTTGGTCGTTGGCGATCTGAAGATTTGCATTGGCGTCAGTGATGAAACAGGCTTCGTCCTCTTGTTCGATTAGCGCCGCTAACACAGAATTCTTCTGTTCTGCTATTCGAAGCGCCAACATGGTGCGGACAATTTGGAACAACGCGACCGATAGAAATGACAAGCCGACAACGACCAGACCAGTATTCCAATGGCCGGGTAAAACGCGAAAAACTGGGAGAGCACATAGCAATAAGGCACTTAAACCCAGTGAGATTATGCGCGCGCGACCGTGCCCCGATTCCGTCGTCGGCGGCGGCAAATTCTCTGTGGTGTCAGACATCAACTACTCAACGTGAATTGTTTCCGATGAGTATCGGATCACAATGGTTAACCGCTGCTTAACGAATTCGGCGGCCAAAAATCTTCTTTTAGTTGTTTTCAGTAGATCAGTTTCGCGTCAAGTGCGCCGTGTAAAACCCATCGGTTCCGTGGGAAACCCGCCACGCTTTACGATAAGTAGCCGACCAAGCCGGGTTGTTGCGGACAAATTGCTCGACGATGGCATCGTTTTCCACAGCCAACATTGAGCACGTCGCATAGGCCAGCGCACCCTGAGCCGCGACCATAGGTGCCGCCGCGTCCAGTATTTCGGATTGAACACCTGTAAGGGCCTGTAAACTTTCAGGCGTCAAGGTCCACTTCCCTGCAGGAGCCCGCCGCCATGACCCGCTGCCAGAGCAAGGCACGTCCGTCAAAACAACGTCGAATGGCGCTTGCTCCGCGATCTCGCTGCCAGCCAACACCGTGATCTTCGCCCCTGCCCGGTCTGCCCGCACTGGCAGATCACGCATGCGACCTGGATTGGCATCGTGGGCAAAAACACGCACGCCCTCGTGCCGAGCCGCCAGAGCCAAAGCCTTGCCGCCACCGCCTGCGCAATAGTCCAGTACACGCATGCCCGGCTGCAAATCCAATGCAGCAACTATGGCCTGACTGGCCGCATCCTGAAGTTCGACCAAACCCGATGCATAAGCCTGGCTTTGCGCAATTTTCCGGGCCCCTACCGTAACTTCCAGCGCAGTTTCGCAAGCAGAATGCGGCTGGGCTTCTATCTCATCTTGGCCCAGTGTCTGGATTGCCTGCGCCAAATCGCATTTGGAAAGATTGACCCGCAAATGAACCGGCGCGCGCTCTTGCAATGCTATCGCTGCTGCCTCAGCCTCATCCCCCAGAGATCGCTCGAACTCTGGCCAAAGCCATTCCGGGATGTCCAGCTGTTCGGCAGTGCTGGAAAAATTCCGTGCAACCTCAGAAATAGCCACGGGGTCAGGCGCATGGCGGGTTCCGGTAAATACGATCGACAGGTCCTGCCCTGATGCGCGAGTTTGACCGATCATCAGGCCACGGCCCGTTTCCGACCCTCCCAATGCCGCAAAAGAGCGCTTTCGGCGCAACGCTTCGAAAACATGATCGCGAATGGCGGCACGGTCTTTGGAACCCGCAAACCGGCTGCGGCGTGCCCAACCTGTCAGGGCCTTTTCCACTGGCGCACCAGCGAGGATGTCATCGAGAATTTCTATCGACGCCTGCACGCGCGCAGCTGGTATCATTGAGGTTTCCGATCCTTCGCGTCAGCTGCCGGACGGCGCCTTGAGGCCGGGCGCCGTGAACAGGTGTTGAAATCACATTACCCTGTAATTCGGGCTTTCACGCGTGATCTGAACGTCATGCACGTGGCTTTCTTTCAGGCCTGCGCCGGTGATTTTCACGAAGTTGCAGTTGCGGCGCATCTCTTCGACCGTGGCGCAACCGGTGTATCCCATGGCCGCGCGCAATCCGCCAACCAGCTGGTGAACCACAGCGCTAGCCGAGCCCTTGTAAGGCACTTGCCCCTCGATCCCTTCAGGAACCAGCTTGTCATTGGCGGCGTCTTTCTGGAAGTACCGGTCGGCCGACCCGCGAGCCATGGCACCCAGGCTGCCCATGCCGCGATACGATTTGAACGAACGGCCCTGATAAAGAATTACCTCGCCTGGGCTTTCATCCGTTCCCGCAATCATCGAACCGACCATGGCGCAGGATGCGCCGGCCGCGATGGCCTTGGCGAAATCGCCCGAGAACTTGATGCCGCCGTCAGCGATCACCGGAACGTCTCCCGCGGCCGAGGAACAATCCATAATGGCAGTCAACTGGGGCACACCCACACCGGCGACCATGCGGGTCGTGCAGATCGACCCCGGACCGATGCCAACCTTGATCGCGTCCGCCCCTGCATCGATCAGGGCGCGGGTTGCCTCACCGGTCGCCACGTTGCCTGCGATCACCTGCACTTCGTTTGACAATGTTTTTACGCGTTTGACCGCGTCAAGAACGCCCTGCGAATGGCCGTGCGCGGTATCAACAACTATGATGTCAACTCCGGAATCCACCAGTTGCTCGGACCTGCCAAAACCGGCATCGCCGACCGACGTCGCCGCCGCCACGCGCAAACGGCCAAGATGATCCTTGCACGCGGTTGGGTTCAATACGGCCTGTTCGGTATCCTTGAGCGTCAACAGACCGGTCAGTTTTCCCGAACCATCAACAACCAACAGCTTTTCGATCCGTCGGGCGCGCATCAGGCTCTTGGCCTCTTCCAGATCGGCGGGTTCCTGTAACATGGCCAGATTGTCCGACGTCATCATCGCGCTGATCGGCGTATCGTCCGACGTGGCAAACCGCATATCGCGGTTGGTGACGATGCCGACAACTCGCCCGTCAGCGTCGACAACCGGAAAGCCGGTGAAATTGTAACGTTCGACCAGCGCCTGTGCGTCGGCCAGCGTCTGATTGGCCGTCAGGGTGACCGGATTGTAGACGATCCCCGATTCAAACCGTTTCACGCGGCGAATTTCCCGTGCCTGTTCTTCGACCGACAGGTTCTTGTGAACAACGCCGATCCCACCGGCCTGGGCCATCGCGATGGCCATGCGCGCTTCGGTCACCGTGTCCATTGCTGAACTCAGCAACGGGATGTTCATGGTGATTTCGCGCGTCACACGCGTGGTCGTATCCGCAGTGGCCGGCAGCACGGAAGATGCGCCCGGAACCAAGAGAACGTCGTCAAAGGTGAGTGCCTCACGAATCTGCATCTGTTAACCCCATGCAAAAGCCCGTTTGACGGTGACCCTATTGCATGGATTGCACCGAAGGAAAAGCCCCCGACCTCAAGTAGTTTCCGCCTGCGGGGCGATGACGCGGTGGAAAACGACGCAAGCTGTGCAATTCGTGCCGCTGACGGGCCTTTCCCTTTGCGCACAAACCCATATCTTGCGCGGGATACGCGCGAATACAAAAAGGCATGTCACCCATGACCACCGATCCTCTTGTCGTCTTCACTCCGTCCGGTAAACGCGGGCATTTCCCGGTCG
Organism: Ruegeria sp. HKCCD6426; assembly: GCF_057221115.1. NCBI lineage: Bacteria > Pseudomonadati > Pseudomonadota > Alphaproteobacteria > Rhodobacterales > Roseobacteraceae > Ruegeria > Ruegeria sp. HKCCD6426. The sequence goes on from NZ_JBWVBF010000003.1 coordinate 608,568, forward strand.
GCACCCCGATATTGGCCGCCGCCCGTCAATTGGGCGTCGACTTGGATTCGGTCTGCGGAGGGCGTGGCATCTGCTCGAAATGCCAGATCACGCCCAGCTATGGCGAGTTTCCCAAGCACGGCGTGACGGCTCACGAAGACGCACTGAGCGAATGGAACTCAGTCGAACAGCGATATGATGACAAACGTGGCCTGAAGCCGGGCCGCCGGTTGGGTTGTCAGGCTTCAGTTCAAGGTGACATCGTGATCGACGTACCGCCTGAAAGCCAGGTTCACAGGCAGGTTGTCCGAAAGGCGGCCACAGCGCGCGCGATCACGATGGACCCGGCGACGCGCCTCTATTTTGTCGTGGTGGAAGAACCCGACATGCACTCGCCCACGGGCGATCTGGAGAGGCTGGAGCGCGCCCTGCGCGAGCAGTGGCACATCGAAGCGGTAACAGCTGATCTTTCCCTGATGTCCAAGCTGCAACCTGTTCTGCGCAAGGGCAAATGGGAAGTAACGGTGGCTGTGCACAAAGGCCACAAGGACACCGTTGCCCGGATCGTTGAAATCTGGCCCGGCCTGCATGAAAGCGGCCTCTATGGCCTTGCGATCGATCTCGGATCGACCACCATTGCCGCCCATCTGACCGATCTGGAAACCGGCGAGGTAAAGGCGTCTTCAGGTTTGATGAATCCGCAGATTCGATTTGGCGAAGACCTGATGAGCCGCGTGTCCTATTCGATGATGAACCCCGGCGGAGATCGGGAAATGACCAAAGCCGTGCGCGAGGCGATCAATGATCTGACGACCTCGATCGCGGAAGAAGCCGGTATCGACGCCAAGTTGATTGTCGAGACGGTCTTTGTCTGTAACCCCGTCATGCACCACTTGCTGCTGGGTCTGGACCCGGTCGAGCTGGGCCAGGCTCCGTTTGCTTTGGCGACATCTGAAAGCATTTCACTGCCCGCACGCGAGATGGACCTGATCAACATGAACCCACGCGCACAGGTCTACATTCTACCGTGCATAGCGGGACATGTAGGCGCCGACTGTGCAGCCGTGGCCCTTTCCGAAGAGCCCGGCAAGTCCAATGATCTGGTCCTGATTGTGGACGTGGGCACCAATGCCGAAATTCTGCTGGGCGACACCAGACGTGTTTTGGCCTGTTCTTCCCCGACAGGTCCCGCATTTGAGGGTGCACAGATCAGTTCCGGCCAACGCGCCGCGCCCGGCGCCATAGAGCGGATCGAGATCGACCCTGTCACAAAAGAACCCCGATTCCGCATCATCGGATCCGAGAAATGGTCGGACGAAGACGGGTTTGATCAGGATGTTGCGACAACCGGGATCACCGGGATTTGTGGATCGGGCATCATCGAGGCCGTAGCCGAGATGCGCATCGCCGGGCTTCTGGACGAAAGCGGTTTGATTGGCTCGGCTGAACAGACGGGAACAGCACGTGCGATCCCGGAAGGGCGTACCCATGCCTATCTGATTCACGATGCCAGTGCAGATGGGGGTCCGAGGATCACAGTCACGCAAGGTGACATCCGTGCAATCCAACTGGCCAAGTCAGCGCTTTATGCGGGCGCACGTCTGCTGATGGACGAGATGGAGGTCGACAAAGTCGATCGCGTAGTTCTGGCTGGCGCGTTCGGCGCCCATATCTCGACCAAACACGCGATGGTGCTGGGCATGATCCCGGACGCACCTCTGAACAAGGTCTCAAGTGCAGGCAACGCCGCCGGAACCGGGGCGCGGATAGCCCTGTGCAACATTGGCTCACGGGCCGAGATCGAGCGTGTGGTGCGCGAAATCACCAAGATCGAAACTGCAATCGAACCCAAATTTCAGGACCATTTCGTGGCCGCCAACGCGATCCCGCACAAGACCGACCCGTTCCCGGAATTGTCGCAGGTGGTCACCCTGCCCAACCCCAGTTTTAACACTGGTGGAGATGAGGAAAAATCTGGCCGCCGCCGTCGCAGAAGGTCATAGTCGGGCCAACTCAAGGAGGCCCGAATGCAGACAATAAACGACGAGCAAGCCGAGTATTGGGGCAAGTCGGCCTCAGGTGCCAAATGGTTAATCTACGAAGATCAGCTTGACCTTCTGATGTCTCCTGTACTCGACCTGCTTTTGAAGCGCGCCGAGCTGCAACCGGGTATGCGGGTGCTCGATATCGGGTGCGGCACGGGTGTAAGCGCCATTGCTGCTGCGCAACAAGTCGGCAAAACCGGCCATGTCCTTGCGGTTGATATTTCCCAACCCTTTCTGGACCGGGCTCAAGCCCGCGCGTCCCAAAGTGGTCTGAGCAACATCGAATTCCAATACGCAGACGCTCAGGCACATGCGTTTGCTGAGGCTGAACGGGACGCTGCGATCTCACGCTTTGGCGTGATGTTCTTCGAGGACTCTGTCGCCGCGTTTGCCAATATGGCCCGCGCGTTGAAGCCCGGCGGGCAGATGACTTTTGCAACCTGGGGCCCGCTTGCCGACAATCCCTGGTTCAAAATCCCACATATTGCGGCAGCTTCGCACCTCGGCCAGCCACCTAAGGTAGACCGTTTCGCGCCCGGGCCATTGGCATTTCATGACATCGATCACGTCACCGGAATGATGGCACAGGCGGGCCTGACCAAAATCGAAGCAGATGCTGTGCCCGTTGATTTGGAGGGTGTTGGTTCCATTCTGGACACGGCCGCCCTGTGTACACGTGTTGGCCCCGCAGCCCGAGTGATATCGTATTTCGATGGAACTTCTCAGGATGTTCGGGCTATTCGGGATACAGTAGCAGAAGAATTCCGTCCTTTCGCCAACGGCCAGAGCCTGAAGATTCCAGCGGTCATCAACTTATATCAAGCGCGGCGTTTGGATTGATTGAAAAAGGAAATGGAGCGGGTAGCGGGAATCGAACCCGCGCGTTCAGCTTGGGAAGCTGACAGGCTACCATTACATCATACCCGCCGCTTTTGACTGGATACCTTGCCCCAAGATCGGGTTCAAGCCAGTTCAATCCGTTCGGGCACGCAAACTTTCGATCAGGTCCTGATCCACCTCCAGCATGCGACCCGCCGCATCAAGCGTTTTGTGGTCCAGATGCTGCGGATTCAGATCAACCCCGTCCGAAAACGCATCAACAATGGCCGTTATCGCCTTGATACGGGCGTATTTCTTGTTGTTGGCCGGAATGACATGCCAGGGTGCAACTTCGGTTGACGTTCGAGCCAGCATCTCATCCACCGCGACCTCAGTCTCTTGCCATTTCTCGCGATTACGGAAGTCTTCATAGGTGAGTTTCCAGCGCTTCATCGGATTGTGCAGGCGTTCGGTAAATCGAGCCATCTGTTCTTCCGGCGAGATATGGAAGAACAGTTTTACGATGCGTGTCCCGTCATCCACCAGCATCCGTTCAAAATCATTGATTTCTCGATAGGCAGCGCGCCATCGCTCTTCCGGGGTGAACTGTTCAGTCCGTTCAACCATTACACGACCGTACCAACTTCGGTCGAATGCCGAAATCGCGCCTTCGGGCGGCAAACGTTCCCAAAACCGCAGCAAATAGTGGCGGTTGAGGTAGTAATTGCGCGGTGCTCCAATGGGCCAGACTTTGAAACTACGCGGATCCAACGCCTGGCTGACGCGACGGATCGTGCCCCCTTTGCCGGCCGCGTCCCAGCCTTCAAACACAATGACTCCCTTGAGTCCGTGGAAAAGAAACGCCTGCTGGATAAGCGCCAACTGCGCTTGCAAGCCCACTAGCCGGTCGAGATACTCCCCCTTCCCAAGCCGTTTGGACAAATCGGCATCCGACAGTTTTGGAGGATGATGAATCATGGGCACACCTGTTTTGGAAATTTCATGGGCCCAGTCTTATGACTCAAATTTTCGGTGACAATGATCCGTATCAAAAATGAAAAAGGCCGGGCTAACACCCGGCCTTTGGAACCTCCAACTTAAGGCAGATCAGGCGCGACGGCGACGGCCGCCACCGCGACGGCTACCAGCAGCACCGGCTGCGCCTGCTTCGCCCGGCGCTTTGTTGAATCTGATCCACTCACCACCATGCGGGTCGTTGTTGGTCAGCAGGTTGGCAGCGCGGATGGCCTCCATCTCTTTGCCTGCGCGCGGAAGGGTCGAGCCCAAACCGAACAGCTGACAGAAGGTTTCATCATCCATGTCCGCAGGCAGGATGATGCCTTTTGCTTCAACCTCGGCCTTTTTCTCGGCCAGTTTCTTGGGCCCCACCGGCAGCGCTACCGGGTTCATGATCGCCGACGTCATGCCGGCACCCATCGCCATCGGCAGGAAAGCGTTGTTGATTCCGTGGCGGTTCGGCAGACCGAAGGACACGTTCGATGCGCCACAGGTGGTGTTCACGCCCAGTTCTTCGCGCAAGCGACGGACCAGGGCAAACACCTGCTGACCGGCCGTTGCCATCGCACCGATCGGCATGACCAACGGGTCAACCACGATATCATGCGCGGGGATGCCGAAATCAGCCGCACGTTCAACGATCTTCTTGGCGACTTCGAAACGCACGTCGGGATCTTCGGAAATACCGGTGTCATCGTTCGAAATTGCAACGACCGGCACATTATACTTTTTGACCAGCGGCAGCACCAGTTCCAGACGATCTTCTTCGCCCGTGACCGAGTTCAGCAGCGGGCGACCCTCGGCCGTTTCAAGTCCTGCCTCAAGCGCGCCCGGAACCGACGAGTCGATGCACAGCGGCACGTCGACCAGACCCTGAACCATCTCGACGATCTTGGTCATCAGCGGCGGCTCGGTCTCGTTCGGGTTGGGGTTCGAGTTGTAAACAACACCTGCGTTGATATCCAGAACGGTCGCACCTGCAGCAACCTGCGCCAGCGCATCTTTCTCGACGGTCGAGAAATCACCGGCCTCAAGCTCGGCGGCCAGCTTCTTGCGGCCTGTCGGGTTAATCCGCTCACCGATCACGCAGAACGGTTCGTCAAAGCCAAGGACGGCGGTTTTTGTTTTTGATTCGACGACTGTACGGGTCATGTCCGATCCTTAGGAGTTTACAGGCTTTGCCGAAGCGCCGCCGTTATTGATGGCCCAATTGGCGTTGGTCTTGATGCCGCCAAGCGGGAAGAAGTGCACGTTGGTGATGTTGAAATCCGGGTTGGCCGCCTTGTGGTTGGCCAGTTCGGTGATCACATCGTTCGGCTCATACGGCAGCAGCAGCTTGGACACATCCATTGCGCGCTTCTGCAATACCTTCAGCGACGGGCCGACGCCACATGCGATAGCAAACTTGATCAGCGTCTGCAGCTTTGCCGGACCTGCGATACCGATGTGAACCGGAATGTCGATGCCCGCAGCTTTCAGGCTGTCGGCCCATTCGATGATCGGCTTTGCATCAAATGCGAACTGCGTTGCCAGCGCCATTTCGGCATCGGTGGTTTCGCTAAACTTCTGTTTCCAGCGCAACGCGTCATCCACGTTCTTGGTCGAGCCGTCCGGATCGATGTCCTTGTTGCCCTCGGGGTGGCCCGCAACATGCAGGCGCTTGAAGCCCGCCTTATCAAACAGGCCGGTTTCCAACAGCTGCATCGAGCTGTCGAAATCACCATGCGGATTGGCAACACCACCGGCCAGCAGCAGCGCCTGATCGACACCTGCTTCGCCTTGATACATGGAAATCCAGTTTTCCAGCGTGGCCGCGTCCTTGATGATGCGCGCCGGGAAGTGCGGCATGACCGGATAACCTTCATCAGTGATCCGCTTGGCCGTTTTGACCATATCCTCGATCGGAGTGCCCTCGATATGGGCGATGTAGACGCGGGTGCCTTCGGGCAGCAGCGCACGGAAGTCCTCGACCTTTTCGGCGGTCCGCGGCATCACCTCGATCGAATAGCCTTGCAAAAAGGCTTCGACGGTCGGGTTCACCGGGGCCTTTTCGGCCGCATCACGTTTCTTGAAGTTCAGCAAAGCCATCGTGGCCTCCCATAAAGATTTTGGGCTCATGCCCAACCGTCATTGGCGATCAGAGTCTTGATGCGGTCCTGATCGTATTCCGTTTCCAGACGCACGGCTTCTGCCTCGGCAACCTCGGACGGGTCGCCCTCAACTACAAAAGGCTCGGCTTTGCGCCATTCGGCCAGATAGGCATCACTGTCCTTTGCATTCACCTTCATGGCAGCACGGTCGATCGCTTGCTCGAACCGTTCCTCCAACTGCCGCTTGGCGCCACGCCGGCCTTTGCCGACGATGACCTGAGCGGGAATGTCGCGCCAGTATACAATAGTGACGTCAGGCATCTTTGTGATTCCTCCTAACCCGATGGGCTGGTTCTAAACTTCAATGTGGGCTCGGGCCGGTCGATTTTCGACACCCGACGCTTTTCCAGCGACGTTTTTGCCCACTATGGGATGCCGGGCTTGTATCGGAAGTTTCCCGAGTTCCCGACATCAAAATCTTCATGACGATAATGAGCGTCTTGCGTGATCGCAGTGCGCGACCTATGGTCGGGGTAACTCGAAAATCGGAGGGCGTTAAGATGGCGCCCAAGCGTCCCAAAGGTGCGGGCGCGTTCCCGAAGGCGGTCGAAAGCCCCGCGCCGGCAAGACCCGATCCAGATGCGTTATATGCGGCGCTGGATCTGGGGACTAATAGCTGCCGCATGTTGATAGCCCAGCCCAAGGGCAGCGGGTTCCATGTGGTAGACAGTTTTTCCAAGTCCGTGCAGCTGGGCGCCGGACTGGAACGCACCGGACGATTGTCGCGGGCGTCGATGGCGCGCACCGTGCAGGCCCTGCGGATCTGCCAGCAAAAACTGAAGCGTAACAAAGTCAGGCGGATGCGGCTGATTGCGACCGAAGCCTGTCGGCGGGCCAAGAACTCGCGCGAGTTCATCCGGCAGGTAAAGCGCGAAACCGGTTTGACCCTTGAGATCATCCAGCCCGAGGAAGAAGCACGCCTGGCCGTCATCTCATGCGCGCCACTGGTTTCGACCAAGACCGAACAATTGCTGGTCGTCGATATTGGTGGCGGCTCGACCGAGTTGGTGTGGATCGACATTTCATCCCTTCCTCGCCGTGACCGGCCTGCGGCGATCATGCGACTACACAACGGGTTCCACCCTGCTGAAAGCCCGTTTCCAGCGGCCAAAGTCGTAGACTGGATCAGCGTACCCCTGGGGGTGGCCACGCTGCGTGACCAGTTTCACGATGTTGAGGATGACTCGGCCCGGTTCGCCTTGATGAGTTGGTTTTTCGAGGAAAACCTTGCCGATTTCGCCCCCTACAAGGACGAACAGGCACGCGAAGGATTTCAGATCGTCGGCACAAGCGGCACAGTGACCACTGTCGCCGCCTCGCACCTAGGCTTGAAACGCTATGACCGGACCAAGGTCGATGGATTGCGCATGACCAGCGATCAGATTGACAAAGTCATACGTGGCTATCTAGAACTCGGCCCTCAGGGTCGGCGTCGTGATCCCCGTATTGGTGACGACAGGCAGGCTCTTATCATGTCCGGCTCGGCCATATTGCAGGCTCTGTTACGTTGCTGGCCCACCGACCGCCTTTCCGTGGCGGACCGGGGGCTGCGCGAAGGTCTGCTTTATGCACAGATGAGCGCGGATGGCGTATTGGAAGACGGACCGTTCTGATGGCGAAGACACCAACTGGCAAAAACACCTCGGGTCGCGGACAGCGCGACCTGAAGGTTCAGGTTAAAACCGCGCGCGGGCGCAAGCTCAGCTCGACCCGCTGGCTGCAAAGGCAGTTGAATGACCCCTACGTGAAACGCGCCCAAACCGAAGGGTATCGCGGACGGGCCGCGTTCAAGATTCTGGAACTGGATGAAAAATTCCGCTTCCTCGTTCCGGGCGCTCGCGTCGTAGATTTGGGCTGTGCCCCCGGCGGGTGGTGCCAGGTTGCTGTGAAGCGGGTGAATGCACTGGGCGAGCGGACGGACAAAAAGGTCGGCACCGTTCTGGGCATCGACCTGCAAGAAGTCGAACCCATCGCCGGGGTCGAGATCTACCAGCTCGATTTCATGGATGATGGCGCCGACGAGCAAGTCAAGGAATGGCTGGGCGGCAAAGCGGATGTAGTGATGTCGGATATGGCCGCATCGTCATCGGGGCACAAGCAGACAGATCACTTGCGCATCATGGCTTTGTGCGAAACGGCGGCTTATTTTGCGTTTGATGTGCTGGAAGAAGGCGGCACGTTTGTCGCCAAGGTACTGGCAGGAGGTGCAGAGGGCGACTTGCAAAAGCTGCTGAAGCAGAAATTCCAGAAAGTGGCCAATGTGAAACCACCGGCATCCCGGTCGGACAGTTCGGAAAAGTTTGTCGTCGCCACCGGGTTCAGAGGCTGAGGCTTAGTCCAGCTTGAATTTACCGTCGATGATGCGCTGTTCCCGTAGTGATGCGGTTGCTATTCCTTGCAAAAGCAAGGCGTCACCGTGACTGACGTAGACGGTTTTCTTGGCACGCAGTTCAGCGATACGGTCATCCAGAGTTGTTTTGCGTGACCCTGCCAGTGGCGGTATTTTTGTAGGAAAACGTTTCGACATAGAACACCTGAAGACATCGTTACCCTACTGTCCCTACCGATCAATTCTGCCGGAAACGTGGCACAAATCTGCCTGTACAGTGCCGTTTCAGCACCTCATCTGATTGTTTGAATTTCCTTCAACTCAACACGGTCACTAGGCTATCACTCCGATTCCTTGCCTTTCTGCGCATTCTGTAAGTCGATCAATGCCCCGTTATATTCGGCCCCTAGGATCAACATTGCTGAACACAGATAAAGAAAGATAAGGGCGGCCATGGCGCCAGCGAGACCCGCATATGTCGCGCTGTATCTGGCAAACTGTGCAATATAGATCGAGAACCCCCAACCACCTGCAGCCCATAGCGCAAGGGTCAGAACGACCCCTGGCAGGATCTGCGTAACCCTGTGGCGTCGCGTCGGAAGGATCAAATGTGCCAGAAGAACCATCCCCGTCGGTACTGCCACGGTAAAGGTCCAACGCAAACGGTCAACCGACAGCCACTCCCCCACATCCACATCCGTCTTTTCCGTAACCAAGCGCGTATAAACAGGCAACACCACTTCTACCGCCGCAATGGCCAAAATTGCAGCCCCGCCAGCAATGACCAATGCGAAACACAACAGACGTGTCTTCCAGAATGGCCAGCTGTCCTGATCGTGGTAGGCCTGCGTCATGGCTTGGCGAACGGCAGCGACCCCGTTGGACGAAAAATAGATCGCCAACAGACCACCTAGGGTGATCACTCCGGTCCCTGCCCCGTCCAGAACGGCTCGCAGTTCCGAAACGATCGGATCAGCCACATCCTTTGGCCAGGCACCAAAAATCAGTTCAATCAGCTCATCGGTGACATAGCCTTGCGACAGCGCACCTGCCAGTGCAACTGTGAACAGAACGAAGGGGAACAACGCCATCATCAGGGACATTGCCACATGGCTACTCATGACGAAGCCGTTTTTGTTGTTGAACCTGCGCACAGCCAGCCAAAGGGCGCGCAGAAATTGGCCTGATGAAGGAATCGATACATGGGTCATAATCGGACCCTAAACCACGTTGGAACCGGGCTGAACAAGACAATCCCGCCCCGGTGCTGAATTCTTGCCGATAACCGACTGAGCGGATTGCATAAACCCGTCAGCCTGTGCAGGATCACGCGACAAACGCAATAAGGCCACCACATGACCTCTGAAAGCCAAAACGACCTTGCCCGCCCCCGTCTGACTTTGACGGTCGTCCGGGACATAGCCATTGTGGCCACTTTGGTCGTGCTGGCGCTGTACGCAGGTTCCAAGTTTCTGATCCCTTTGACCATGGCGCTGCTGATCAATGTTCTGATCATCGCGCTTGCCGACCGGGTTCGAGCGGTGACACGGGCACCGGTCTGGCTGGCCAATATCGCCGGTGTCACAGTCGTTCTGGCCGGCTTGTTCATGATTATGTACGTGCTCGGCAGTCAGGCCACGCAGTTTGCCCGCTCGATTAACACATACGAGAACCAATTCGACACCGCCGTCAATCGCATCACCGGGCTGGTGGGCAATGACGTCACCAGCTTTATCCGCGACAATCTGGTCAGCATCGACATGTCCTTTGTCGCGCGGCTGCTGCTTGGCAGTGCGACTTCACTGCTCAATCAGTTCTTTCTGATCAGCCTATATGTGGCCTTCCTGATGGCAGAGCGGCTGGCATTTCGTAAAAAAATACAGCTTGCAGCGGGAAACCCTCAGCTCGGCGCCGATCTGGCATCGGTTCTGGATGCGATTTCCTACAGCCTGCAACGGTATGTGGGTGTTAAAACCTTCATCAGCCTGATCACCGCGACCATCAGCTACACCGTGTTCCGCGTTCTGGGATTGGAATACGCCGAGACCTGGGCAGTCCTGACCTTTGCGTTGAACTTCATTCCGTCGATTGGCTCGATCATCGCGGTGGTGTTTCCGGCCATGATCGCGCTGGTTCAATTCGAAAGCATCGGACCGTTTCTGGTGATCGTACTGGGCTGCGGCACCCTTCAGTTCTTGATCGGTAATTTTCTGGACCCAGCCATGCTGGGACGATCCCTGAACATGTCGACATTTCTGGTCATATTAGCTCTGACCTTCTGGACAACAATATGGGGATTAATCGGAGCTTTTCTTAGCGTCCCGCTGACAGTCTGCATTCTGATTATCTTCAGCCATATCCCGGCTTTGCGACCTGTCGCGATACTCATGTCACTGGACGGCCGGTTAGCAGAGGACGACGCCCATAGCGACGCGCGCCGTTCAGCTCTGACAAAGTGAGATCAGGGCACTCCTGTCCTTCAATCGCAACCGGCCATAACCACCTTCGACCAGTTCTTGCTTGATCAGGTTTTGCAAGGATCGATGCAGCGTAGGAGCAGAAACGGCAATCATGGCGGCCAGTTCTTCTTGTGAAATATGAATCCAACCGTCCGGGTCGGTGGCGACTTCTTCCAAATGCAACAGGCGCAGAATCAGCCGCTTCATATTTCCGGTTGTCCCAAGATTGGCGATGATCCGCAGAGCTTTCTGCATGTTTTCATAAGAGAGGGAGTAAAAATCTCTGAGATATTCGGGGTTGTCTTTCACCAGACGCTCCAGTCGCGAGCTTGGGAAAAACAGGGTTTCTGTGGGCTGAGTTGCCACAACGCTGATCAATCTGCGTGTCGACGCGAAAAGTGCCAGATCTCCGACCCAGAATCCGGCGCCTTCCTGGTGCACTGTAAACTCCTGACCATCATCAGCAGGCGCAGTGATTTTCACTGCACCCTGCAGTACCCCGTGAATGCCATCTGCAGGATCACCCTGAAGGTATAAAACCTCATCCGGATCGTAATTCTTGGTGACGGCGCAGGACAAAAGCGCATCCTGAAAGGTCGGCGACCGGGCCGCGAACCAACCAGACTCCCTCAACGATTTCCCGTTACTCAAATTTTTTAACATCTGTATTTTTCAACTTCATCATGTGATAAATTTCGAACTGCTGCACTGTCATACGTTATCGCTACACGACTCCCGCGCAAACTGAATTTCTGCGGGAAATCTTTAGCTTAATGGCGGGCATTGAAATTGTTTCCAGTCCCGTACGCTGATTTATTCGTCGGGCTTTGCAGGTCCATAAGTTCAGGAGCAACACATGTTACCTTCCTCTCAGTTCCTAAAAAACTGGCGCACGAGAATGCGGCAGGCAGCCGTGGCGTCGATCGCGGTTGCAATGGCCTTGCCCGCCTGGGCCCAAGACCAAAAACCCAATATCCTTGTCATATGGGGCGATGATATCGGCCAATCAAACATTTCAGCCTACACGATGGGTTTGATGGGGTACCAAACGCCCAATATCGACCGGGTTGCCAACGAGGGAATGATTTTCACTGACTATTACGGTGAGCAATCCTGCACCGCCGGGCGATCATCTTACATTATGGGCCAATCGGTATTCCGGACAGGATTGTCCAAGGTTGGCCTGCCCGGAGCGGATCTTGGCATGCAGGTTGAGGATCCGACCATTGCGGGCCTACTGAAAGACCACGGCTATGTGACGGGGCAATTTGGCAAGAACCACCTTGGCGACAAAGATGAACATCTGCCCACAAACCATGGTTTTGACGAATTTTTCGGGAATCTGTACCACCTGAACGCCGAAGAAGAGCCCGAAAACGAAGACTATCCGGGCGATGCCGTAATGTCGGATGGCCGCACCTTCCGAGAGTCCTTTGGGCCGCGTGGTGTGATCAAATCCAGTGCCGATGGCGAGATTCAGGACACGGGTCCTCTGACCAGGAAACGAATGGAAACAGTTGACGAGGAAACTGTCGCTGGCGCGATTGATTTCATCAAGCGTGCGAATGAGCAAGGTAAGCCTTTCTACGTCTGGTGGAACGGTACCCGCATGCACTTCCGCACTCATGTCAAAGACGAGATGCGCGCGCAGGCAAACGAAATCGTCGGTGGTGTAGCGGATGAATACTCAGCCGGCATGATCGAACATGACATGCATGTGGGTCAGCTGCTCGATCTGTTGGACGAACTTGGTATCGCCGACAACACGATCGTGCACTACTCAACGGATAACGGACCGCACTACAACACCTGGCCAGATGCCGCCGCGACGCCGTTCTGGGGTGAAAAGAACACCAATTGGGAAGGTGGATGGCGTGTGCCTTCGATGGTGCGTTGGCCCGGCCAGATCGAGGCAGGATCGGTCAGCAATCAGATCGTGCATCACATGGATTGGTTGCCGACCTTTTTGGCCGTGGCCGGAGATCCGGACATCAAGGAGAAGCTGAAGGAGGGTTACAGCTCACCGGCAATGGGGCGCGATTACAGGGTGCATCTGGACGGGTATAACATCCTGCCTATGCTCACCGGTGAAACAATGGATAGCCCGCGCCGTGAGATTTTCTATTTCTCAGATGACGGCGATCTGACTGCATTGCGCTTTGATGACTGGAAGCTGATCTTCCTGGAGCAGAAAGCCTGGGCGACCCTGCGTGCGTGGATTGAACCCTGGACCGAGCTTCGGGTTCCGCTGATCATCAACCTGCGCCGCGATCCGTATGAGCGCGCGTACAGGACTTCCAACACGTACTATGACTGGCTGCTCGACCGGGCCTATTTCCTGGTTCCGGCACAGCAGTATGTGGGTAGTTTCCTGGCGACATTCCAAGAATACCCGCCGCGCCAGAAAGCCGCCAGTTTCAACCTGAATCAGGTTATGGAAAAACTGACGACGCCTGCATCCAACTGATGCGTCAGATATTGAAGACAGTTCAGGGGCCGCTGGCCAAGCGGCCCCTGACAATTTGATCAGGAGGTTTCTCGTGAAAATTCGATCTCTTTCAGTCTTATTCGCCGCCCTTCCGTTGATTGCATTTGCCGATCCACTGCCAAGCTGGACCGACACGGAGACGAAGAAACAGATTGTATCCTTTGTCACCTCTGTGACAGATCCCGAGAATCCTGACTACGTTACACCGTCGGAGCGTATAGCGGTCTTCGACAATGACGGGACACTCTGGGCTGAACAGCCGGTCTATTTTCAGTTCATCTTTGCCATGGACCGTCTGGCCGAACTTGCCGAGCAAGATCCGGCGATCCTGTCCTCTCCTATTCTGAAGGCCGCGGCAGAAGGAGACCTGGAACCCATCCTGAAAGGCGGTCATGACGCCCTGATTGAGGTCGTAAACGCTTCGCATTCTGGTGTTAGCGTGACCGAGTTTCAGGACGCTGTCGCAGAATGGCTGGAAAACGCACGGCACACCGACACAGACCTGCCTTATGACCAGATGACCTATCAGCCGATGGTTGAACTGCTTCGCTATCTTCGTGACGAAGGTTTCAAGACCTACATCGTGTCGGGTGGAGGGCTGCATTTCATGCGTGTCTTTGCCCAGGAGGCTTACGGCATCCCGCCCGAACAGGTGTTGGGCACTTATGGCGAAACCACTTATGACACTTCAGGCGACAACCCCGTGATTTCCAAGATGCCGGGTATCGCATTTATTGACGATAAGGAAGGCAAACCGATCAACATCGAACGGACCATAGGTCGCCGACCTATCCTGGCCGGTGGAAACTCGGACGGCGACTTTGCCATGCTGGAATGGACGACTGCCGGCGACGGGCCTCGATTGGGAGTACTGGTCCATCATACGGATGCCGAACGAGAATGGGCCTATGATCGTGAAAGCCATATCGGGCAATTGGTCGACGGCCTCGACAAAGGTCCCGATATGGGGTGGGTCATCGTTGATATGGCTAATGACTGGTCACGCATCTACACTGGCGCGAACTGAACCATTCGGATTACAACGCTCTGATGTGGACTTTGCTTGTCTCTCTAATCCTGTTCGCACTTTATTGTTTTGCGGTCGTTTTTGCCGTTCGCGCGGCACAGACAGCAAGGACACCTCAGGGGGCCGTTGGCTGGGTTGTATTTCTGCTGACTTCACCTTTTTTGGCAGTGCCATTTTACCTGTTTCTGGGCCACCACCGGTTTCGAGGTTACCGCATCGCACGAAAGGAAAGCGAACGCGTGGTCGAGGGCATCAAATCCTTCGCGGACTTCTCGAAACCCGACCCGGACACATTGCGGATCAACCCGCGTCCATTCGAAGCGCTGGCCCACCTGCCTGTTTCCCGAGGCAACGGGGCCGAGCTGTTAATCGACGGCGAGGCGACGTTTCAGTCTATCTTTGACGCTATCGAAACCGCGAAAAACTATATCCTGATCCAGTTCTATATCGTCCGAGATGATGCCTTGGGACAGGAATTACAGGAAAAACTCATCAGTGCCGCCCGCCGCGGCGTTCATGTGCGGTTCATGACCGATGCCGTCGGCAGCTATGGGCTGCCATCCACTTACTTGGCGACGCTGCGCAACGCGGGAATAGATGTAGCTGACCCTCGAGAACAGCGAGGGCCGAATTTTCGCTTTCAGCTCAACTATCGCAATCACCGCAAGACCGTGATCATAGATGGCGAGACCGGGTTCATCGGCGGCCACAATATTGGGGTCGAGTATCTGGGTCAGGATCCCCGGTTCGGACGCTGGCGCGACACCCACCTGAAAATGACCGGTCACATCGTTCGGCAGTTGCAGCTGATTTTTATCGAGGACTGGCATTGGGCCCGCAACGAAGACCTGATCGACCAGCTGGACTGGGCCGGAAGCGAGTCCGATCAGGACATGAACGCCCTGCTTGTCGCAACGGGCCCCGGAGACGACACCGAAACCGGCGCTATGATGTTCTTTGCCGCCATCGCCGAGGCTAAGGAACGCCTGTGGATCGCCTCACCTTATTTCGTGCCCGACATCGACATCATGACGGCACTGCAACACGCCGCGCTAAGGGGCGTCGATGTGCGCATTCTAGTCCCGGATGTGATCGACCATCGCCTGCCCTGGCTGGCCGCCTTTGCCTATTTCGACGAAATCCGCGAATGCGGCGCGCGCATTTTTCGCTACACTGACGGCTTCATGCACCAAAAGGTCATTCTGGTTGACGATACGCTGGCAGCGGTGGGAACGACCAATCTGGACAACCGCTCGTTCCGGCTGAATTTCGAGGCGATGGCGCTCTTTTTTGACGCTCGGGCCGCGAAGTCGACACGGGACATGCTGATAACCGACTTTGAGGCCAGTTACGAGCTGACGCGAACATTGTCGCAACAACCCGGCCATATCCGGTTTGGCGCTCCGATAGCACGGCTCTTTGCCCCGATCCTCTAGGACAGGAATCTTTCCTGAAACACGCGGGTCATCAGCGCCACCATAAACGCCGTTGAAAGGCCAAAGGCCAACAGACCGGTGACCGAGGCGAATGCACCGAAGATACGCAGACCCTCGCCCAGAACGATGTCGCCATAACCGAGGGTCGTAAATGTCACCAGCGAGAAATACAGAGCTGTATTCCAATCCGGCAGCACGTCGCCAAAAACCCAGACGATAGCCCAGATCCAGACCTGAACAGTATGCGTGAAGATGATGAACAACAACGCGATGGTGATCGGGCCGGCCGTGGCCAGGATCGCGCTCTTGCTATCCCATTTCTCCAGAAAGCGACGAACAACCAGGACACACCACGTCAGCAACATGATTTCGATCAGAAAGCAGATCCCCAAATAAAGGCTGCCCCACAGTATTTGCTGTGGCAACGTCATTGCGCGTGCCCCTCGTGTTTTTAGTTTGCTGTTTGGCAGCATGAGCTTTTGCGGCGCATTGAACAACCCTGACCCAAAGGGTGGCGCTGCGGCGAATAGAACCGGACCGCTCTCAACACTGGACACAACAAGCGCGGGTTGCACATTGTGACATGCACCAGATGAGGTTGAGAATGCTTCTTACCATTGAACATGTTCGGAAATCCTATCCCGGTGGACGCCCTGTTCTCAACGACATCTCGCTGACACTTGCATCGGGCCAGACCTTGGCCCTGACTGGAGAGAGCGGTAGCGGCAAGAGCACTCTGCTGCATCTCGCCGCTGCATTGGACGAGTTCGATGCAGGCGAAATCAGGCTGGACGGCGCGCGTTTTTCATCTCTGGACGACGCAGGGCGGGCAGCATTGCGGCGTACGACTTTGTCGCTGGTGTTTCAGCAGTTCAATCTGATCCCCTCGCTGACAGCAGCCCAAAACCTCTCGATCCATGCCCGCCTAGCTGGGCGCGACGATCCAGAATGGACCGCGCACTTGGCTGTTCATTTAGGCCTTACTGACGTACTGGATCGCTACCCCGAACAATTGTCAGGCGGACAGCAGCAACGAGTTGCGATTGGCCGCGCGATGGCAACACGGCCTAAACTTTTGCTGGCGGATGAACCAACAGGAAATTTGGACGAAACCGCCAGCGCGGTAGTTCTGGACCTCATGCTGTCTCTGGTCGCCGATACGGACACAGCCCTTTTACTGGTGACTCACTCACCGGACATCGCCGCACGGCTGGACCGGAGCGCGCATTTGGCTGGCGGTCGCATCACATGACCGGCGCGTGCCTCCAGGTTTTACTGTCTCATTGGCGTTCCCATCGGTTGCAGCTTGCTACCCTGTTAACCGGTATCGCACTGGCGACAGGATTGTGGTCTGCTGTCCAAGCTATCAATGCCGAGGCCCGAGCCAGCTATGCAAAGGCCAGCGCCCAACTTGCCCTTGGTCAGTTCGACGAGTTGCATGATCCGTCTGGCATGATCCCATTGTCCCGCTACGTCGCATTGCGCCGCGCGGGGTGGCAAGTGGCTACCGTGCTGGAAGGAACCTTACGGGTGAAAGGACGCTCAGTCCGCCTGATGGGTGTGGACATGCTCAGCTATCCCGCGTTGCCCGCCTTTACCCAAGTCGAACAAAGCGAAGCGCCTACTGACCCCTCAGACTTTCTGACATCCCCGGGTCGCCTGCTGATGGCTTCCGAGTTGGAGCCGTTCTTTGACGGATTGGAGGGATATCCGCCAATCATCACCAGTACTGCCCTGCCCCCGAACCTCATCCTCACCGATATCGGCGTGGCCGAGAACCTGTTGAACCATCGCAATCTGATTTCGCGTCTGGTTATCCTTCCGGATCAGCCCGCGGATCTGCCATCTCTTTCGCAGATTGCCCCCGAGTTGGAACGTACCAGCCCGTCATCTCGCACCGACACCGCTCGGCTGACTGACAGTTTTCACCTGAACCTGTCTGCCTTTGGTCTGCTGTCTTTCGCCGTTGGCCTGTTCATTGTCCACGGCACTGTCGGCCTGGCCTTCGCCCAACGACGTGGGATGATCCGCACGTTGCGGGCGCTGGGCGTGCCGATGCGACGCCTCGTCTGCCTGATCCTGTCCGAGCTTGTCCTGCTCGCCTTTGCTGGTGGTCTACTCGGGCTCGTACTGGGTTACCTAGTTGCGGGCGCGTTGATCCCCGATGTGGCGGCAACCTTGCGTGGGCTTTACGGCGCGCCGGTTGAAGGACAGCTTACCTTGCGCCCACTGTGGGTACTTTCCGGCCTAACGATGGCCGTCGGGGGCACTTTGGTCGCCAGCGGTCATGCCCTTTGGAAACTGTCGCACATGCCCTTGCTTGCCGGGCCAGGCTTACTGGCTTGGAGGGGTGCTATGTCTCAGCGCGTGGCAGGCGGCGTTGGCGTCACCCTTTTGATTGCAGGGTTTGTTCTGTATGCAAGCGTTGAAAACCTGGTCACCGGGTTTGCAATGCTGGCCTGCATTTTGACTGGTGCGGCCCTGACGTTGCCTGTCATCCTGTCCTGGCTGCTGGCCGCCTTGGCACGGCGGGCCCGCGGACCGTTGGCCCAATGGGTTTGGGCGGACATGCGCGCGCAACTCCCGGGTCTTTCACTGGCGCTGATGGCCTTGCTTCTGGCTCTGGCCGCAAATGTTGGGGTCAGTACAATGGTTTCCAGTTTCCGGCTGACATTCACCGGCTGGCTGGATCAGCGCCTGACTTCTGAACTCTACGTCACAGCCACTGACGACGAACAGGCCGCCCGGATTGCGGACTGGCTGAAACCGCAGGTCGATGCGGTTCTTCCGATCCGCAGCACCGAACTGGCCCATGAAACCGGACCGTTGTTCCTGTATGGAGTCATCGACAGCGAAACCTATCGACAGCACTGGCCTTTGATCGCACGCAGTCCTGATGCCTGGGATATGGTGATGGATCACGGCGCTGTTCTTATCAACGAACAACTGGCGCGTCGCGCTGACCTTTGGCCGGGCGACACTCTTGCCATCACGCCAAACGACACCCTGAGGATCGCGGGTGTGTATTCCGACTATGGCAATCCAACCGGCCAAGCGATCGTTGCGATGTCGCAACTGGATGCTATCGCGCCATCAACCTCGGCCCGGCGCTTTGGTATTCGTGTGGCGCCTGAGCGCGCCGCCGATCTGGCGCAAACCATGCGTGAGCGGTTCGACCTGCCCACCCGAGCAGTCGTCCCGCAGGGGGCGATGAAGGCGCAATCGCTGGCGATATTCGACAAAACATTCGTGGTCACATCCGCGTTGAACGTTCTGACGCTGGGGGTTGCTGGGTTCGCGATCCTCACCAGCCTGCTGACCCTTTGGACCCAGCGCCTGCCTCAGGTTGCGCCGGTTTGGGCTCTTGGCCTGACGCGCGCTCAACTCGCATGGCTGGAGCTGTTGCGTAGCATTCTGCTGGCGACACTGACCGCCTGTCTGGCACTGCCACTGGGGTTGGTGCTGGCCTGGGTGTTATTAGCTGTAATCAACGTTCAGGCCTTCGGCTGGCGATTGCCCATGTTTCTTTTTCCCGCAGACTGGATTCGTCTGTTTGCCTTGACGCTGCTGGCGGCAGCAATTGCTGCAGCCCTGCCTGCGTGGCGACTGCTGCGCCTGCCGCCTGTGGAATTGCTGAGGGTATTTGGTAATGAACGCTAAGATCCTCTTGCTACTTCTCTGGTTGCCGCTCGGCGCTTGGGCGCAAGGTTTTGCCGGGCTGGGTGGAACGGCCGATGGTTTTGATGTTCCCCGACCCGGTTACGAATTCACATTTCCGCAGGACCATGGGCCGCACCCCTCTTACAAGATCGAATGGTGGTATCTGACCGCAAACCTGAGGGGCGAAGACGGGCTGGAATACGGGATACAGTGGACACTGTTCCGTTCGGCCCTGAAACCAGGTGAGGCCGAGGGCTGGCAGAGCCCTCAACTGTGGATGGGGCATGCCGCGGTAACCACACCCAAGGATCATTTCTTTGCCGAGCGACTGTCGCGCGGCGGTATTGGTCAGGCCGGGGTTACCGCCGTGCCTTTCGAAGCCTGGATTGACGATTGGCACATGCGAGGGGAAGAGATCGACACGCTTGAATTGGCCGCCAGCGGTGCAGAATTTGGGTATGATCTGTCAATGCAAGCCACCGGGCCATTGGTTTTTCATGGCGATCAAGGCTATTCCGTAAAGTCCGCAGATGGGCAGGCCAGCTACTATTATTCACAACCCGCCTACGCGGTTGAAGGCGTCCTGCGCCTGCCGACCAGAGAGGTGGCGGTGACTGGCAAAGGCTGGCTGGACCGCGAGTGGTCATCACAGCCCCTGGCTGCTGATCAGAGCGGTTGGGACTGGTTCTCGCTCAGCCTTGATGACGGAAACAAGCTAATGGCGTTCCGCCTACGTGGAGCGCGCGGGGACTTCACCGCCGCCACCTGGATCGATGCGGATGGTCAAAGCGCCGCCCTGCCCGATGGTTCGACAACTTTCCTACCGCAGAAAACGGCCGATGTCGCAGGCCGTGAAGTTCCCGTGAAATGGCACGTGACCCTTCCTGAACATGGATTGGATGTCGAAGTCATGGCCCTGATTCCTGACGCATGGATGGGCACAAGCTTCGAATACTGGGAAGGCCCGGTAAGCGTCTCGGGCAGCCACTCGGGCCGCGGGTATCTGGAAATGACCGGCTATTGATGTAAGCTGAAGTCCCGCCTGATGGACGGCTGTGCGGCCAGGAAGTTTAGTAGATTCCGTTTACAGAAAACTCTGTCGACGCTTGGCAAGATCGAACTCCAGCCATCCGCATTGCTATTGGTGGAGCAGCGAAACAGCGCAAATGCACGACCAAACTCGAACACCTGTGTGAGTTTGGCCGGCTGAATAAACGATCCCTGCAAGCAGACTATCGGACCACGTAGACGGAAACGGTCGAGTGTCGAACGACTCGGGCAGCATTCGGACCCAAAAGATAGTCCTTTAGATCAGGTCGATGCGCTCCAATAACGATCAGATCGCTTCCAGCAGATTCAGCTGTGTGCAGGATTTCCTGATAAGCTGTACCGGTGGCCACAACATGGCGCACTTTGGCGTTGCGCTCGGCCCCCAGAACAGAATTCCCTAAATTCTCCAGCGCTTTGTGAGCGCTTTCAACTGCATGCTCATGATGTCCGGGCTCAAAGAAGCTGCCGACAAAGGATTCGCCAAAATCCGGCAGCACCGTCACCACATCCAGTTGTGCACCATCCAGATCAGCCAATCGCGCTGCCTGTCGCAACACCTCGGCGTCTGATTCCGGTTTACCAGCGTCTACTGCGCATAAAACAGAACGTGTCATGCAGGCACCTCTTGTCTGGCGGCGCGGCCGCGTTGCAGGAAGGCGATCAGACCCAGCAGGATCAGCGCCGGAATAAACATCAGCTGTTTGGGTGGCTGACTTGCCGGAAGGCTGACGGATGTCAGGCGCACGGCCTCATCCCCGTAATAGTCAAAGATGTCCAGATCATCGGCGACCGGTGAACCGAACGCCGGCTCTTCTAGCTTGACCAGCCCATCTTCAGGGATCAGCAGCAGGCCCAT
This sequence comes from Ruegeria sp. HKCCD6426, assembly GCF_057221115.1. NCBI lineage: Bacteria > Pseudomonadati > Pseudomonadota > Alphaproteobacteria > Rhodobacterales > Roseobacteraceae > Ruegeria > Ruegeria sp. HKCCD6426. Next base: position 629,883 of record NZ_JBWVBF010000003.1, read on the forward strand.
AGCTTCGACACGCGCAGCACCGCCCTCTTCATCGCCGACAGAAACGACGACGGTCTTATCCACCATTTTCAAAGTATCGAAATCCGGTCCTGCTATGACAAGCCTGACCTGAGTCCCCGGTGAAGTTTGACCGATTGTTTCCTCGAAAGCCGCAGGCTCGACCGTAGTAAACGGCGGTGAGACACGGTCCATCAGGTAATCGGGCCGAAACAGTGCAAAAGCCACAAGGATCAGTGCAACGCTCTCGTAAATACGGCTGTGCGTGATGAAATAACCCATAGTCCCGGCTGTAAAGACGAGGATGGCTATAGTCGCCGAAATCGCAACGATTATGCCTTCAACCCAAGTCACATCGATCAGCAATAGATCGGTATTGAAGATGAAGACAAACGGCAAAGCTACGGTCCGCAGGCTGTAGAAGAACGCGGTAAAGCCAGTCTTGATCGCATCACCCCCCGACACAGCGGCGGCGGCAAAGCTGGCCAGACCCACCGGCGGTGTCACATCCGCCATTATGCCAAAGTAGAAGACGAACAGATGCACGGCGATCAGCGGCACAATCAATCCGCTTTGTGCCCCAAGTTCGACTACAACCCCGGCCATCAGAGAGCTGACAACGATATAGTTCGCCGTGGTCGGCAGGCCCATACCCAGGATCAGGCTGAGGATACCTACCATCACCAGCATAAGGATAAGGTTGCCGCCCGACAGGAACTCAACCAGATCGGCCATCACCTGTCCGACACCTGTAAGGGTCACGGTGCCCACGATCACGCCTGCCGTGGCTGTCGCAAGCGCGATACCGATCATGTTGCGCGCGCCATCAATCAAACCCTGCCAAAGATCCGCGACACCGTCGATGAATTTGTCATTCAGACTATTCTGTCCCCGGAACAACGCCTTGAGCGGCTTTTGTGTCAGCAGGATTACAAACAGCAGCGCGGTTGCCCAAAATGCCGAAAGCCCCGGCGATTTTTGTTCAATCATCAGAAAGTAAACAAGAACGATGATCGGCAACAGGTAATGCAGGCCCGCTTTGTAGATATCTGCGATGACCGGCAGTGTCACCTCTTTGGCGTTTGGATCATCAGGCTCAAGATCAGGCACCTGCGCAGCGAGATACAGCAGGCCCACATAGACAGCACAAACGATCAGGCTCAGGATCAAACCTGCCGCAGACGGCACCCAGCTTGTGACCGCTTCAACTGGGTACTGCGAACCATAGCAGAGGCCTGCAAATACCAGAAAGAAGGACAACATCCCTACAACGGTCCGCGCCAAATGCACATCGCGGTCGCCCAATGTGGGCATGTTCCGCTTCACCGCTTCAAGATGAACGATGTAGACCAGCGCGATGTAAGAGATTGCTGCAGGAAGGAACGCGTGGGTAATAACCTCAACGTAGGAAATACCCACATACTCGACCATCAGAAAGGCCGCAGCCCCCATAACCGGCGGCATAATCTGACCGTTGACCGACGAGGCAACCTCGACCGAACCCGCCTGCTCGCTGGAAAACCCAACCCGCTTCATCAGCGGAATGGTGAACGTGCCGGTGGTTACAACGTTTGCAATGGACGAACCCGAGATCAGACCGGTCGCGGCAGAACCGACAACGGCGGCCTTGGCTGGACCACCGCGCAGGTGACCCAGTGCGCCGAACGCCATCTTGATGAAGTAATTCCCTGCCCCGGCCTTATCGAGCAACGCTCCGAACAGGACGAACAGGAACACGAATTTAGTTGATACGCCCAAAGCTATGCCAAACACGCCCTCGGACGTGATCCACATATGGCTCATCGCCTTTTTCAGGCTGGCGCCTTTCCAGCGGATAACTTCCGGCACCCATTCGGACGAGCCGAAGAACACGTAGGCCAGAAAGATCGTGGCAATAATCGCCATCGCTGGGCCAAGCGCGCGACGCGCGGCCTCAAACAGCAACAGCAGGCCGACCAGAGCGACCCACTTGTCGGTGTCATCTGCAAGACCACCTGCATCGACGATCTTATTGTAAAAGAAGTACCCGTAAAGCGCTACAAACGCGCCCAGAATCCCCATCAACCAATCCTGAATCGGGATATAATCGCGTGGGCTGGATTTCAGCGCCGGATAGGCCGCAAAGGCCAGAAACATCGCAAAAGCCAGGTGAAACTGTCGCGCGTTATTCACAACGCTGCCCGGCAGCACATAATTCGCTAGCGGAGACGCCAACACGACCTGAAATATCGACCAGATCGCCGCGACTATGGCCAGAAAGATTCCGACATTACCAATTGGATTGCGCCCGCCCGCGTCTGACGAGGCTACAAGCTCCTGCAGCTCTTCTTCAGATAGAGGTCGATTGGATTGTGTGTCGGAACTCATGAAGTGTCTCCCCGTCGCAGCCGTTTTCTGCCTTTTTTGACACCCGTTTCAATGGGTTTGGTGCAGGGCGCCCGAAGGCACCCTGCATTTGGTCTGGCTTACTGGATCCAGCCTTTTTCTTTGTAGTACTTCTCGGCGCCCGGGTGCAGCGGAGCCGACAGGCCGTCTGCAATCATTTCTTCGGGCTTGAGGTTAGCAAATGCCGGGTGCAGCTTTTTGAAGTCATCGAAGTTTTCGAAGACCGAGCTGACAACCGCATAAACCGCGTCTTCAGACACATCCGCCGAGGTCACGAAAGTAGCACCAACGCCGAAGGTCGCGGTGTCGCCATCCGAACCACGGTACATGCCACCTGGGATGGTTGCGGTCCGGTAGAACGAGTTGTCATTGACCAGCTTGTCAACCGCATCGCCGCTTACGTTCACCAGAACCGAGTCACAAGCGGTGGTGGCTTCCTGGATCGAACCCGAAGGGTGACCAACGGTGTAGACCATCGCGTCGATCTGGTTGTCGCACAGAGCTGCGGACTGTTCGGCTGCTTTCAACTCGGTCGCCAGTTCGAAATCGCCGGTGGTCCAGCCCATTTCACCAAGCAGAACTTCCATGGTTCCGCGCTGACCTGAGCCAGGGTTACCAATGTTGACGCGCTTTCCCTTCAGATCTTCGAAGTTGGTGATGCCGGAATCGGCACGTGCAACAACGGTAAACGGCTCGGGGTGAACCGAGAATACAGCGCGCAGGTTTTCGAAGGGGCCAGCCTCTTCGAATTTCGAGCTGCCGTTGAAGGCGTGGTATTGCCAGTCGGACTGAGCCACACCGAACTCCAGCTCGCCTTCGCGAATGGTGTTGATGTTGTAGACCGAACCACCAGTTGATTCGACCGAACAACGAACGCCATGTTCCTTGCGGCCCTTGTTCACCAGACGGCAGATCGCGCCGCCGGTCGGATAATAAACGCCGGTGACGCCGCCAGTACCGATGGTGATGAACTCTTCGGCATAAGCCGCCGGAGCCATCATTGCAGCGGTCACGAATGCGCCGAGGCTAAGCTTGCTGCTATTTTTCATTTAAGAACTCCCATTTTTATTTTGTGGGCGGAAAAAGGCGAATGCCCCATATCCGGGGAACGTGCCGATAAGCCAGATCAGCCCGTCATGCAACGGGTGCAACTATGTGAATTTTCCAATGTCTCCCAACCATTTCGAGGTTTCATTCCGAGATCACGCTTGTCAAGGCCAGAGCCAGTATCATTTCCGCAAAGCTTCAGATTTGACGGAAAAAACCGAACTTTCCCCGCTATTTGGCACAACCGCCAAGGTTGGATGGAAAAGAATGCGACGTCACGGGGACTACACAGAACGGATTTGGAGACAAGAAGTCAGAAACCTGTCGGACGTTTCTGGCGTGGGTTTTCATGTCCCAAATAGAGTTTGAAGGTTATCATCAATGGTGTCGTAACACCCGCTGTTCAGCCGCGGGAAGCCATACAAAACTAATCTTTATAGCCAAATTCGAGCCACGTACGTTCTTCCCGCGCAGGCAGTTCGTTCATCCGCGCCCTTTAGACTGAAAGCGTATGCTGCGCCAAAACACCTTCCATTTGTTACTGCTTCCGCTGTCAGGTAAATTTGTATCCTTCTTCCATATCCCCGATTTGCAGAGGGCGCGTAAATGGCAGCATCAAGAGCATGCCGGTAGCCAGCTAAATTCTTGCAGTTTGCATCATAGGTGATGCCATCCAGTGAAGTGTGGGTTTTCAGGTAGCGACGATGTGCCTGGGCATTCAACTCAGAGAGGGTTTCGCCCTCTTCGTTAGAAGCGCTGTCCAATCATCTGGAAACCTCACCGAGCCTAGGATCAACCAATGGGTCCTCAAATATCTGCGTCGCGCAGATGGGCTGCATCCAAGTGGTTCCGCACTTAGTGGGCGTAGAGGTGAAAATACCATCAGGGCGTGTATCAAACGCGTCCCGAATTTTCGTGTTGGTGGTGACAGATTGGTATGACTGCGTTCTCTGTGGGATTGTAAGCGACATAATGAAAGCCTTTCAAACCAACAGTTGTGGCAATAACCCTTCCGAAACTGAACAAGCGCAACATCCCCTGACCAGTTTTTCAATTGCTGCGGTTCTTCGTCACTAATCCGGATACTGCCCACCAAGAATGCTGGTATTGCCTGTTCAACCCAATTCGCAACACTATGGGTGAGTATCGAAGCTCCGGTATAACCCAGTCTCGCTAACGCCAGATTTGCTGGCGTTGTCATGATTCGTGTTTCTTTTCAGCTTACAAGCTTGAAGACTTCGAGCGGCTCACGAATACCCTTCAGGCTGATTTCACCTCTGGTATCGACTTGGTAGTGATCCTCAACTGCCATAGCAGCCCGAGGACTAAGAAGAATTTCCCCGTCCCTGGCTTCGTCGCAAAGACGTGCGGCAAGGTTGATGGCGGTTCCAGAAGCCGTGTAGTCGAAACGCCCCTCAAAACCCACCAAACCTACCGTGGCATACCCAAGAGAAACACCAACGCCGAACCCAAGCCGATAACCCAGTCGCTTCCATTTCCCACTCAGTTCAACCATCTTTTCGCGCATCGCGTTTGCCAGCCGTACAGCATCGCCTGCGGGATCGTCACATGGCAATGGGTCGTTGAACAGGACCATGATCCCGTCGCCCATCCGGTGGTCGACGCCTGCTCCGTGCTCATTGATAAGCTTGCCCAATTCCTCATGATATGTTTGCAGAACTTCGATGGTCTCTTCCGGCTCCGCCGTTTCGCAAAAGGCGGTAAAGCCTCGGATGTCGCAAAACAACACACCCAATAGCGCACGATGACTTGAGAGCAACTGTTCCGAACCAGAAGAAATTACGGTGTCGGCCACCGCCGCCGGCAGAAAACGCTTAAGGCGGCCCATCCGCTCAATCTGGCCCACCTGTTCTTCGACCCGTTCACCCAATTCAGAGTTGAGTTTTTCCAGCGCATTGAATTGATGCACGTTTTCAATGGCAATCACGGCCTGATCGGCGAAGGTTTGGATTAGAGAGATTTCCGACTGATTGAACGGGCTGACCTCGTTGCGGAAAAGCGTCAGATTTCCGATGCCCTTACCGTTTTTCATCAGCGGGACAAACAACACGCTTCGTATACCGGATGCATCCACCATCGAGCGAACAACCGGACTGCCCGCCTTGTATAGATCACTGTCCCCCATATCATCAAAAGCGATCAAGCGGCCTTCGATAATGGATTTAGCGGCGTAAGACAGTTCCCCGTCCATCCGCATTTGCCCTGTCTCGAACAACTCGATTGCCTCAGGAAACATTCCATTATGTGCAGCCAGAATCTGAACGCTGTCTTCAGGCTTTCCCAATATCAATCCGGCCAAGGGCGCATTGCAAAGCTTACAGGCGTTATTGAGAATCGCATCAAAGACAGGTTTTTCGTCGTCGCGGCTATGGCTGATAACCTTCAGTACCTCGGACGAGGCGCGCTCACGTTGCAAGCGCTCTTGTACCTCACGAAACTGGCGCACATTTTCAATTGCCGTTACGGCCTGCTCGGCAAAAGTGTCGATCAGTCGGATGTCGTCAGCGCTGAATTTGGAGACTTCACGGCGACTTAGAACAATAACCCCGATCGCACGGCCTTCCTTGACGAGCGGAACTGATATTCGGGTCCGCAGACCTTCATCATCAACCAATTGGCACATATCCTGATCGCCGGTCAGATACGCTTTGCTTTGCGACAGGTCTTCGTCCTGAGTTGTGTAAGCATCGCGCAACGCGATCCCGAGACCGGTTACAGGACCATCCCAGTTTACAGACCACGTCTGGTCGATTTCCAACGCCCGGCGTGGCAACCCATGATGTGCGGCCAGACTGAGCTTCGTCAAACCCTCATCTGCGAGCAACAACCAAGCAATCGGTGCGTTGCACAAGCGTGCTGCATGGCCCAAGATCGTCTCGAAAACGGGCCGATCGTCGTGGCGGTTTTCATTGATGGCCTGCAGTATTTCCCGCGTGGCGGTCTCTCGGTCACGCATACGGTCAAGTTCCAGTCGGAGGTCCTGTCGATCAACCCGGCCCAATTGTTTCCGCATTGCTAAACCACTTTTCTGTCAAATCAATTCCACATTAGTGAAGCCGTGCGTTGTAGACTAGCATTACAAATAGCAGCCTTCCTCTGACCTTTAGATTTGTTTTTGGCCGGCGGGTATCTCCCTAAGGTTACGCGCCGCCAGTTCGATCAAGGTTAAGGTGTTATTATTCCGCTTGCCCGACCACGGTTCCACGAGATCTCGGAACGTGGGTCATCCTCAGAACGTGGGTCATCCTCAGTAAGTGGGCTTGCGAAACGGTTAACTACACACTTCGACAAAGCCTTGCTGATAATCACAAGCTGTCCAAAGTTGCGCAAACACGTCGAATCTGAGATTAGACGAGAGCGTGAAAGTGTGAGTTAGCTGTGCGGGGAAACGCAATGTCAGAAAAGAAAAAACAGAGAGCAGGTTCCCCTAACTCTCTGTTTTTACTTTGGTACCCAAGGCCGGACTCGAACCGGCACGGTATCACTACCGGGGGATTTTGAATCCCCTGCGTCTACCATTCCGCCACTTGGGCCACGTTCCTTGGATTAGCGTCCCGCATCAGGAAGGTCCAGAGGCAAAAATCAACCTTTCCCACCTTTGTTCGCCCGACGGAGGTTGACGGTACTTCGGGTGCGTGATTTGGATTGCCCGTCCCGAGGCATGGATTTTGTATTTTATGTTGCGATCACTGTATGACTGGACCATTCGTCTAGCGGATCACCCTCATGCCCTTTGGGCGCTTGCCATTGTGGCTTTTGTCGAAAGCTCGTTCTTCCCGATCCCTCCTGACGTTCTGATGATTCCCATGATCCTGGCACGACCTTCACGCGCCTGGCTGATTGCATCGGTGGCTCTTGTTTCTTCGGTGTTGGGCGGAATGCTGGGATATGCAATCGGCGCCTTCTTTTACGAAAGTGTCGGCCAGCCTATTCTCGAGGCCATGGGCAAAGCGCAAGCCATGGAAGAGTTCAATGTACGGTTCAACGATTTCGGCTTTTGGGCGGTGCTGACCGCTGGGGTCACGCCTTTCCCTTATAAGGTCATCACGATCATGTCCGGCTGGACGGGAATGCCACTGGGCACATTTATTGCGACATCCATCCTCGCGCGGGCATTGCGGTTCTTCGTTGTCGCAGGACTGTTGTGGAAATTTGGTGAACCGATCCGCGATTTCATCGAAAAACGGTTGGGATTAATGTTCACCCTGTTCATTCTGCTGCTATTGGGCGGGTTCTTTGCGGTGCGGTACCTATGATAAATCGATCATCACTAATTGTTCTTGCAGCCGGCGGGTCAGCCGCCTTGTTGTTGGCCGCATGGGGCTTCCAGTATCTCGGCGGCATGGCGCCTTGCAAAATGTGCATCTGGCAACGCTACCCGCACGGGGCGGCTTTCCTGATCGGCGCCGTTGCACTGGCCCTGCCGAGCCTTCGGGCGCTTCCACTCCTAGGAGCGGTTGCAGCTATGATCACCGCCGGGATCGGTGCGTATCACGCAGGTGTCGAGCGAAAGTGGTGGGAAGGCCCAACCAGCTGTACCTCGGGCGACATAAGCGGATTGTCGGCAGAAGATCTGCTGAACCAGATCATGGCCGCCCCGTTGGTTCGTTGTGATGATATTCCATGGGAATTGTTTGGTCTGTCGATGGCAGGCTGGAACGCTGTCATATCCACTGGATTGGCCCTGATCTGGATCGCTGCCTGGCGCGCACGCTAAGCTCTACTGCTGATCCAGTTCGGCATCCCAATAGAGAAAATCAATCCAACTGTCGTGCAGGTGGTTCGGTGGGAATTTGCGCCCGACATTACGTAGGGATTCGGCATCCGGCTGTCGCGGCGGCTTTCGCAGCGTCATTCTAGCCTGCCGCAGCGATTTCGAACCCTTGCGCAGATTGCACGGGCTGCAGGCAGCAACCACGTTCTGCCAACTTGTCACGCCCCCCGCAGCGCGCGGCACCACGTGATCAAAGGTCAGATCACCGCGGCTGCCACAGTACTGACAACAGAATTCGTCCCTCAAAAATAAATTAAAGCGCGTGAAGGCCACGCGCTTTCTGGGTTTTACATAGTCTTTCAGGACAACGACCGATGGTATTCGTATCTGCGTACTGGGACTGCGGACCACTTCGTCATACTCTGCGACGATGTCGACCCGATCCAGCCATGCAGCTTTAATAGCCTCCTGCCACGGCCAGAGTGATAGGGGGTAATAGGAAAGTGGGCGATAGTCAGCGTTCAAAACCAATGCGGGATGATGCTTGAGAGCACCGGGTTCCCTGACAAATTCGGTCCTGAAGTCTCCGTCCATATCAGAATCGCTCCTCGCTCTGCTCTGCCCGTTTTGACACCAGAGCGGGGAACACCCGCCCCGGCCTTAACTTAACTATATATCGTGTTAAAACTCTGACAAGTCCTGAGTTTCCACAATATCTCGGGGATTGATTAAACCCAATCCGTGACAAGATCGTGACAGTTATCCACAGGTTGCACCGATTTGGCCGCCGGGATATGGCGTTGCCCATGTCATGGTTCATCCGCTTCAACAAACCGTTCGACGTGCTGCCGCAGTTCACCGACCGCGCGAATGCCGAATCGCCGCGAAACACTTTGTCGGATTTCATAGACCTGCCCGGCGTCTATCCCGCGGGCCGTCTGGATCGCGACAGCGAAGGACTGATGCTGCTGACGGATATCGGCAAGCTGCAGGCGCAGATCTCGGATCCGAAACACAAGATGCCCAAAACGTACTGGGTTCAGGTCGAAGGTGTGCCGGATGCAGCTGCCCTGAAGGCTTTGCGCGATGGTGTGGAGTTGAAAGAGGGCCCGACACGCCCAGCTAAGGCTCGGCTGATGGACGAGCCGGAGGGGTTGTGGCCCCGCACGCCACCAATTCGCGTACGTCAGACCGTTCCCGATAGCTGGGTCGAGTTGACCATCCGCGAGGGCCGCAATCGGCAGGTTCGTCGAATGACGGCCGCAGTGGGCCACCCTACCCTTCGGCTTATCCGAGCTCGTATCGGCGACTGGACGTTGGAAGGGCTGGAACCCGGTCACTGGGACAGCCTGCCATTGCCTGCTTTCAATTCCGCCCCACAGCGTAAACGCGACCGCCGCCCCCGCCGGTGACAGAATGCTTCCTAGCGGTTAAACTGGATTCATGAAGGTTACTGCAGACATACCAGCCCCGTCCGCCATTCTGGAGGCCGCGCTGTATGTTGATGATCTCGATGCGGCTGAGCGGTTTTACGGAGAAGTTCTGGGGCTGACACGTATTCAGCGCGTGGAAGATCGGCACGTTTTCTATCGGGTCGGCGGTTCAGTTCTGCTGCTGTTTAATCCGGTTCAGACCGAGCAACCGCCAAACAACCCAGACCTGCCAGTCCCACCACATGGCGCGCGCGGACCCGGACATGTGTGCTTGGTTTTGACTCGCGATGAGATCGCGACCATGCGCAAACACTTGCTGGACTGGAACATCCCGCTTGATGCCGAATTCGATTGGCCCACCGGTGCAAGATCTCTTTATGTCCGCGACCCGGCAGGCAACTCAGTTGAGTTTTCAGAAAGCCACCTGTGGGACTAACGTAAAGCATATCGTTTCGAAATCCTGTTTACCGGCGTTCCATCCCTTAACGGTACGCCGTAAGCCACCGAATAATCACGAAATCCCATCTTTTCATAATACTTGAGTCCGAGAGCGTTATCGGCCCTAATCGTTGCGCTGATTGCTTGAAATCCCAACGAAACGGCCCGTTTCGACGTTTCTTCGAACAGTGCGCGACCAGCGCCGCGCAGCACTGGATGGCGGCGGGTGAACGTTGCGATGTCGGCGCAATCTTCGGGCAAGATCTCATGGGTGCCCAACCATTGAAATCCGGCCACCTCGCCTTGAACATCCAGCGCAACGTGGCAGCAAATCTTGTCTAAGCCGTCGAGATAGCTTTGCGTGAACAAAGGCTCAGAGAACGGAATTTCAAACGCGGTCGTCCCGCCTGCGGCGATGATAGCGTTGAGAATGCGGCATGCGTCAGCCACATCCTCCCGCATCATCGGACGCACCACGATCATGGTTACAGGCTCAGCTTGTCACGCATGAAGGCCAGTGCGACGCTCAGCCCATCGGGCGCGATACCGTGCCCGGTGCCTTTCATGACATGCGCGTAGACTTCTTTGAAACCTGCTGTCTGCAGAGCCTCTGCAGCTTCCGGCAGCGATTGCGGCGGCACGACGTCATCTGCGTCACCATGCACCAATAGAATGGGCATCCGGCTGACAACTTCATCTGCCAACATGTCCGGCTCCAGAAGACGGCCGGAAAAGGCCACAATTCCGGCAACCGGATCTTCGCGACGCGGCGCAACATAAAGGCTCATCATTGTGCCTTGAGAGAACCCAAACAGTACAACCTGTTCCGGCAAAACATCCTCATCCACCATCAGAGCGTCGAGAAACGCGTCGAAGTCTTCCACGGCCATTTCCATGCCGCGCCGTGCTTCTTCTTCCGAGGATCCGTCAATCCAGGGGATCGGGAACCATTGATACCCGTTGGGCATGCCGGGAATCTGCTCGGGCGCATCCGGGGCCACGAACAACGTGTCGGGAAGGTGTTCACCCAGAACATCCGCAAGACCCAACAGGTCGGCCCCGTTAGCGCCATAGCCGTGCACAAACACCACAACCGAGCGTGTATCGCCCGAAACCGGCTCTTTTCGGAGCGCATTCAAAACCCGTGTCATCTGATCCCTTCTCTGTCTTTGACCACGCGGTAATAGGCCCACAAAACCCGTGCCGCAACCGATCGCCACGGCGACCAGGCTTCTGCCATCTGCCGCAGTTCCTTGTCGGTTGGCCGCGCAGGCAACTTGTAGAGCGCGCGGGCGGCTTCTTGCAGCGCTAGATCACCGGGTGCGATAACGTCGGCACGCCCTAATGAAAACATGGCGTAAATTTCGGCAGTCCAAGTTCCAATCCCCGATACTTGCGTCAGTATCGCAACAACATCCTCATCAGGAATACCGCGTAATGCTTTGTAATCAATGCGTGCTTCAGCCAAAGCCCGGGCATAACGAATCTTCTGGCGACTTAATCCGACAGCCCTCAGATCGTCATCTGTAGCCCACATGATCTTGCGCGGTCCGGTCAATTTCGCCTCCTGCAACCGCTTCCAGATCGCGTTTGCCGAGGCAACGCTGACCTGCTGACTGACGATCGCACTTAGCAACTGGGCAAAACCGTCCGGGCGGCGACGCAGGGGCAAAGGGCCTGTCTGTTCGATGGCATGGGCCATGCGCGGACAGGTGTCAGATAACCATGCAGCACCTTCCGCGACACAACCTGGCGTTTCAATAATGCGTCCGACAACCATGGGCGCTCCGTTTTGTGATCCCCGCCGAACGTTAGGCCCCTTTGTCGCATATGCAACCCGCTTGTGTGCCGAACAGATCGCCGATACGCATAGGCCCATGACAATGACCGCCATCACACCAAATGACAGCCAAGCCAAGCGCAACGTCGCCGTTCTGGTGGCCGCTCAATCGCTTCTAGGCGCGCAGATGCCAATGATGTTCATTGTTGGCGGTCTGGCCGGGCAATCGCTTGCGACAAACCCCTGCCTCGCTACCCTGCCGATCTCGCTGATCGTTTTGGGATCGATGTTGGCGGCCACACCCATTTCGGCAATCATGCAACGTTGGGGGCGGCGCGCCGGGTTCCTTGTCGGGGCTACGGCCGGTGCCTGCGGTGGTCTGGTGGGCGCATACGGTTTGTATTTGGGCTCATTCCCGATCTTTCTGCTTGGGAGTTTGCTGACAGGCATCTACATGAGCGCCCACGGGTTTTATCGTTTTGCAGCCGCTGACACTGCGTCGGATACGTTTCGGCCGAAGGCGATTTCCTATGTCATGGCAGGCGGATTGGCGGCGGCAATCATTGGGCCACAAATCGTGAAACTCACATCTACCGCCTATGTCATCCCGTTTCTGGGGACATATTTGGCAGTGATAGCGATCAATGTAGTCGGCTCAGCCCTTTTCTTTTTCCTCGATATCCCGACTCCAGCGCGCCCGACCGAGAACTCGCCAAAAGGACGATCCCGGCTAGAATTGCTGAAAACGCCGCGCATTGCCGTCGCCGTTATCTGTGCGATGGTCTCGTATGCGTTGATGAATCTAGTGATGACATCCACGCCGCTGGCAGTGGTGGGCTGCGGTTACACTGCAAATGACGCCGCTGATGTGGTTACCGCACACGTGCTGGCCATGTACGTGCCCAGCTTCTTCACCGGTCACCTGATCGCTCGGTTCGGCGTGGAAAAGATCGTCGCTTTGGGTCTCACCATTCTTGGCGGGGCTGGGGTCGTTGCCCTGCAAGGGGTCGATCTTGGCAACTTTTTCGTCGCTCTCATCCTGCTTGGCATCGGCTGGAATTTTGGCTTTATCGGTGCGACCTCAATGCTGGCCGCATCTCACGAGGTGAGCGAACGCGGGCGCATGCAGGGTCTCAATGACCTGTTGGTATTCGGCGGCGTCACGCTGGCCTCGCTCGCATCGGGCGGTTTAATGAACTGTTCGGGCGGATCACCGGTCGAAGGCTGGTCTGCAGTCAATCTGGCCATGATCCCGCTGCTGACCCTTGCGGGCGGTGCTCTGCTGTGGCTGGTCCTTCGCCCGGCAGAGCCCGAGGCGATCTGACATCAGCTACCAGCGACCGGTTCCAACAGTCCACATCAACGACAGCCTGCGCCGCAATTCCCCTTGGGACAGCCCCCCTTGGGCGACACGCCCGGGCTGCGCCAAAACCTGTCGCAACACCCATTCGGCCTGCCAGCCCGCATAGAGCGCGGGACGCGCCTCATCCGAGACAGTTGACCGCCCCGCCTTTGCCGCTGTGAGGCGCTCCAGAGCTTTTTCAGCCAGCGCGCGAACGCCATCAGGCGTCCCGTCCAGCAAGGGAATCCTTCCACGGGCTTCAAGATCGGGGATTGCGCGGAACCAGTTCGCCACCCCCACGCCATAGCCGAAATCGCGCAGGGTTTGTTCGTCACCTGAACCCAAAGATTGCGCAGCCACGACCATCAAGGTCCCGGCACTGTGACGGATATAACTGTCAAAGTGGTCCTCGTCCTCGAACGGATCGCGATAGATATCCCAACGCCTTACGGCGACATACTCATCCAATAGTGCGGCCAGATGAGGTGACAGGCTGCGCGACAAGGGCGTTACAACCTCGTGGCGGCGAACGGTCTGCCCTTCGGCAATCTCCTGCAATGCGTCGCGCCACCATTGCAGGCGCATCTCGGCAATCATTGGCTCCTGTGTGACCCACGGGGCACGGGCCACCTCGACATTGAGGGCATACAGTGGAAACAGAACTGCGCGTGCACCGACAGGTGCAGCCATGGCGGCCATGAACCGGTCTGGGTCTGCGCGATGCACCAAGGCCGCGCAGGCTTTGACATCTTCGTCGAATTCCACGGTCACTCGGCCGCCGCCGTTTGCGAACCGCAATCCCGCACCAGTTTCCACTGGATCGCATCCAGCAAGGCCTCGAACGAGGCATCAACTATGTTCGCGCTGACGCCAACAGTCGACCAGCGCCGACCCTGCCCGTCTTCGCTGTCGATTATGACCCGCGTCACCGCCTCGGTTCCACCTTGAGTGATCCGCACCTTGAAATCCACCAGGCGCATATCTTCAAGAATCTGAGAATATCGACCCAGATCCTTGGCTAGAGCTTTGGCCAGCGCGTTCACCGGGCCGCGATCACTGCCATCTTCGTCAAGCGACTCACTGACCGACAGCTTCTTTTCCCCGTCGACCTTCACCACTACGACAGCCTCGGATAAGCTGACCATCATGTTATACTTGTTCTTTCGACGCTCAACCGTGACCTTGTAACGCTTCACCTCGAAGAATTCGGGCAACTGACCCAGCTCATCCCGTGCCAGAAGTTCGAAACTGGCTTGGGCGGTGTCATAGGAATACCCCTCAGCCTCACGCAGTTTGATCCGGTCCAGAATGCGTCCCAGCGCCGGGTTGCTGGCCTCAACCGTCAGTCCGGCCTCGGTCAGCCGCTTGCGAAGATTTGATTGCCCAGCCTGGTTCGACATCGGTATGACACGCGCATTGCCAATGTCGCCCGGGTCTACATGCTCATATGTCGACGGGTCCTTTAGAATTGCGCTGGCATGCAAACCTGCCTTATGGGCAAAGGCCGATGCGCCCACATAGGCCGACTGTTTGCTGGGAACCCGGTTCAGAATGTCGTCAAGCATGCGGCTGATCCGCGTCAAACCCATCAGCGCTTCGTGACTGACGCCAATGTCAAAGTTCGAGGCATAGGGTTCTTTCAACAGCAAGGTCGGGATCAACGCCGTCAGGTTGGCGTTTCCGCAACGCTCGCCCAACCCGTTCAACGTGCCCTGAATCTGCCGTGCCCCGGAATCCACAGCCGCCAGCGAACAAGCCACCGCGTTTTCCGTGTCGTTATGTGTGTGAATGCCCAGCCGATCCCCCGGCAAACCCGCGGCGATCACATCAGCGACAATCCTGCCAACCTCTGCCGGCAGCGCACCGCCGTTCGTGTCGCACAGCACAACCCAACGTGCCCCCGCATCCAGCGCGGCACGGCAGACCTCAATCGCATAGGCCGGGTTGTCCTTGTAGCCATCAAAGAAATGCTCGGCATCAAACAGCGCTTCACGCCCGGACGCTACAATATGTGCGATCGAGGCGCGTACATTCTCGACGTTGTCCTCAAGTGATACACCCAGCGCATGGGTCACGTGGTAGTCATGAGATTTTCCGACCAGACAGACCGCTTGCGTACCCGCGTTCATCACGGCCGCCAGTACATCGTCATTTTCAGCTGATCGTCCGGATCGCTTGGTCATTCCAAACGCAGTCAACCGGGCCGACGTCGCGGGGGCAGCTTCAAAAAATGCGCTGTCAGTGGGGTTGGCTCCGGGCCAGCCGCCTTCGATATAGTCGACACCCAATTCGTCCAACGCCTGAGCGATCTGGACCTTTTCGGCCGTCGAGAACTGAACCCCCTGCGTTTGTTGACCATCGCGCAAGGTTGTATCGTAGAGATAAAGCCGTTCTCTGGCCATCACACACCCTCCAGCTTGGCAGCGTCGAAACCCGCGCCGGGCACCAGATCCACACCGTCCTTGCTCATCCGAACTTCAAGACCCGCCGCCAGATACAGCGCCTTCAGGCGATCAACTTCGGCGAAATCCTTGGTTTGCATCGCGGTCGCCCGCGCCTGCGCCAGCCTGTCGGCATGCGGTGACAAGTCCAGCGAACCGGTTTCCGCCCAGTCTCCCATCTCGGCCGTCAACAAACCCATGGTTTGTGCGCCCGCCAAAAGCCCAGCGGCATTACCAGTCGCCGCCAGACGATGGAGTTCCGCAATGGCGCCTGCAGTATTCAGGTCATCGGCCAGCGCATCGATGACCGAGGGCGCCACGCTGGCGGCGGGCTCGATGCCCGCCGTCAGCGTCCGCCACTTTCGCAATGTCGCCTCGGCTTCACGCGCCTTTTTCTCGGTCCAGTCCATCGGCTTGCGGTAATGGGTTTGCAGGAAGACAAAGCGGATGACTTCACCCGGTACGCCCTGTTCCAGCAGATCGTGCACAGTAAAGAAATTGCCCAGCGATTTGGACATCTTCTTCCCTTCCACCTGAAGCATTTCGTTGTGCAGCCAGACTTTCGCAAACTCACCATGTGGATGCGCACAACGGCTCTGAGCAATCTCGTTTTCATGATGCGGAAACATCAGATCGTTGCCGCCGCCGTGAATATCGAAACTCTCACCCAGCAACTCGTAGCTCATGGCCGAACACTCAATGTGCCATCCCGGGCGCCCGCGGCCCCAGGGCGAATCCCATCCCGGCAAGTCGTCTGTCGACGGCTTCCAGAGTACAAAGTCCATCGGGTTCTTCTTATACGGAGCCACCTCGACCCGAGCCCCGGCAATCATGTCATCGACAGACCGTCCCGAAAGCTTGCCGTACTCCTCTTTCCAGCTGTCCACCGCAAATAGTACGTGCCCCTCGGCGGCATAGGCATGGCCCTTGTCGATCAGATCCTGCGTCATCGCGATCATCTGGGCGATATACTCTGTCGCGCGGGGCATCTGACTGGGTTCCAATGCACCCAACGCACCCATGTCATGCAGATACCAGCCGATCGTTTCATCCGACCGTTCCTGCACCAGCAGCTCCAATGAGCCTTCAGCGCCCGCCTTTTTCCGGGCCAAAGCTGTCGCGTTAATCTTGTCGTCAACATCGGTGAAATTACGCACATAAGTCACGTGTTCGGCGTCAAACACATGGCGCAGCAAGCGAAACAGCACGTCAAAGACAACAACGGGCCGCGCATTTCCCAAGTGCGCCCGGTCGTAGACCGTCGGCCCGCAGACGTACATACGCACATTTTCAGGGTCGATCGGAACGAAATCCTCTTTCGTCCGCGTCCGTGTGTTGTGCAGTTTGATCGTCGTCATCGGGTCTTGCTCCTAAAACAGCGTGCGCTTGCGCGTTTGCGCGGGCATAGCAACTTGTCTCAGAGATGAAAACGAAAGAAACCGGCCCGCTTGAGTGATCAGCAGGGAATGCAGCAAATAATGATGCAGGTCATACGGTTCATGCGTTCCGCATATCACGGGACACATCCTGCGCCAAGCCTTGAGTTCATAACTCCCTCGCGGCACAGTCAGCAGCATGAGCCGCGATTTCGTCAATTCCGTATGTGGTGACCTGCCCGGCGCCGAGCTGTCCGACCCCTGGGGCGGAGGACATGATGCATGGAAAGTCGGCAGCAAGATGTTCGCCTGTGTCGGCTCGGTTGGCGACGGCGTGTCCGTGAAGACACCCGATATCGAAACCGCTCAGATGCTGATTGATGCAGGAATCGGCACCAAGGCTCCCTATTTTCACCGCAGTTGGATTCACTTGCCTTGGGACACGGACCCTGAAGAAATACGGCACCGGCTGACGGCGTCTTACGATATCGTGCGCGCTTCGCTGACTAAAAAGGTCCAATCGACTTTGGCCGCACGAAGCTGATTGACAAACCCGCACGCCTCTGCCCCATTCGGGCGAAATCAGGGAGGCGTGGAATGAAACTGTCGCATCGCATCACACATTTGACCGAAGGCGGATCCGATGGCTGGGACGTGTTTTATCGGGCGCGCCGGATGATCGCGGAAGGGCATGCCATTACCGAGTTGACCATCGGCGAACATGACATCGGCACAAGCCCCGAAATCCTGGCCGAGATGGACGCCTCTGCCCAAAGTGGCCACACCGGTTATGCCATGGTGCCCGGTACCGATCTGCTGCGCGACACTGTGGCCGCGCGCGTTCAGGTGCGTACTGGTGTGAAAACCACGCGCCATAATGTTCTGATCACACCGGGTGGTCAGGCCGCTTTGTTCGCCGCCCACGTCGCCGTTTGCAATCCCGGCGATACGGGGTTGTACCTTGATCCTTACTACGCCACCTACCCCGGCACGATACGCGGTGCCGGAGCAATCGCCAAAGCCGTACAGACTAGCGCCGAAGATGCGTTCCAGCCCCGTGCCGAAAAGATCGACGAACATACAGACGGCGCCGTGTCCCTGCTGATCAATACGCCCAACAACCCCACGGGCGTTGTCTATTCACCTGAAACGCTGGGCGCGATTGCTGAGCTTTGCCAACGCCGTGATCTCTGGCTGATCTCGGACGAGGTTTATGACACTCAGGTCTGGGAAGGTTCACACATCTCGCCCCGCGCGTTGCCGGGGATGGCCGAGCGTACTCTGGTCGTCGGGTCGATGTCCAAATCCCATGCCATGACAGGGTCTCGATGCGGGTGGATCGTCGGTCCGGAAGAAGTGATCGAACACCTGATCAATCTGGCGACCCACACAACCTATGGCGTACCGGGATTCATTCAGGATGCCGCGAGTTTTGCACTCAGTGCGGGTCAGGGCCCCGAAGATGAAGTCGCCGCCCCGTTCCGACGCCGCCGCGAACTGGCTACACGGCTTCTGGCGCAGCAAAACACTGTTGGCCTGATCCCGGCACAGGGCGCGATGTATCTGATGCTGGACGTTCGCGCCACAGGGTTGAGCGGCGAAGGATTTGCCAACGCCTTACTGGATTCGCACTCGATTGCGGTCATGCCTGGTGAAAGTTTCGGCGTCGCCGCCGCCGGACACATTCGCGTTGCGATGACTGTTGATGATGAAAGATTCGCCGATTCGCTTAAGACTTTGTGTGATTTCGCCGGGCAATTGTCGCAGGACAGAGGTGCTGCTTAGTCATTCAATTGCAGGTGTTCGTTAAAACCGGAACGTCGTGCGCAGATTGATAACGTTAGTATCAAGACCACCATTGGACCGGGTCACATCGTCGAAGTTCTGGCGCAGTGCTTCGCCACTGATCACAAACCTGTCTCCGATCGGATACGCGATTCCTATTCCATAGACAGCTGCAGTGTCGCTGCTGCCTGATGTGTCCGCGCGCGCCGAACCGACAACCACGTATCCAAGGGCCGAGCCAAAATCATAGCCGCCCCGCAGTTTCACCCGGGACATGCTGTCCAAGCTCCCTTCGGACCGCCCAAGATCCAGGTTCAGGCTGTTGTACTCCAACTCGCCGCCCAAAACGAAATTTCCGAAATCGTAATCATAGCCGATAAGCGGGCCAAAGCTGAAATCGCTTCCGCCGCTTCCGCTTGGGCCGTCAACATCGGTGTAACCAAAACTGAAACCCACATAAGCACCCGTCCAATCCTCTGCCAGCGCTGGACCAGCGCTCAGCAGCAGTACTACAGACAGTGTCGCCTTTGTCAGTTTCACTCAGACCTCCGGAGGTACGCCGTCGGTTCGGCACGATTGCCTCAGTTGGATCAGGCCATGCCAGTTAATCAGCTAACCCAAAATTCCTCTTTAAATACTTAACAGCAGCTTAACAGATTTCCGCCCAAACGGAAAAAAAACATTTCCTCACAGAATCTTGCGTGACATTTTCGACATTCGGACGCCGCGAGAGCTCGTGCGCGTCAGATAAAGAAATCCGAACAATGGTCGCAAATAGAACAGATTTCGCCGACATTGGTTAGGAAAGTAGCACTGAGACGCGAAGGGTTCTGATGAAAAACGACTTCTGGAAGATATCCCTAGTGAGCCGCACCATCGGTGCGGACCGGGGACGTGCCGCAAGGGGGCGGCCGTTGGCGGGTTGACCCTGCCAATACCTACTTCCTG
This sequence comes from Ruegeria sp. HKCCD6426, assembly GCF_057221115.1. Classification (NCBI taxonomy): domain Bacteria; kingdom Pseudomonadati; phylum Pseudomonadota; class Alphaproteobacteria; order Rhodobacterales; family Roseobacteraceae; genus Ruegeria; species Ruegeria sp. HKCCD6426. The sequence goes on from NZ_JBWVBF010000003.1 coordinate 649,590, forward strand.
TCTAGTAACCGGACCCAAAATATGAACGATCAATCCCGAAACTCCTCGCGCAGTGGCGGTCGCTCTGCCCGACGTGCAGCCCGCTCAAGCGCCCTGCCGGATCATCTGCGTCCTATCCGCCCCGGCATGGAGGGCGGCACCTACAAGCCACTCAGCCAACAGGATATGGAGCGTATTCACAACGCTGCCCTGACCGCTTTGGAAACCATCGGCCTGGCCGACGCACCGCAAAGCGGCATCGACTACCTTGTAGGTGCGGGCTGTATTCTGGGCGACGACGGTCGCATCCGCTTTCCCCGCGCATTGGTCGAGGACATGTTGGCCAAGGCAAATCGCTCGGTCACTTTGCACAGCCGTGACGGCAAGACCGACCTGGAACTAACCGGAAACCGCGTACACTACGGGACCGCTGGTGCTGCCGTTCACATGGTCGATGTCCACGGGCGGGAATACCGCGATTCGACGGTTCAGGACCTGTATGATGCGTCCCGCATATGTGACAGCCTGGACAACATCCACTTTGTCCAGCGCCCGATGGTGTGCCGAGATATCCTGGATAATCAGGAGATGGACCTGAACACGATCTACGCGTGCTGCTCGGGTACATTCAAGCACATCGGAACCTCCTTTACCGATCCCAGCTATGTCGCTCCGGCCATGGAAATGTTGCATATGATCGCCGGTGGAGAAGACAAGTGGCGCGAACGGCCGTTTGTATCCAACTCTAATTGCTTTGTGGTTCCACCGATGAAATTCGCAACCGAAAGTTGCGAGGTGATGGAGGCGTGTATCAAAGCCGGCATGCCGGTTCTGCTGCTGTCTGCCGGCATGGCGGGCGCCACCGCGCCGTCGACTATCGCGGGTGCCATCACTCAGGCCACTGCGGAATGTCTGGCGGGCCTGGTCTACGTGAACGCCGTCAAACCGGGCGCCCCGGCCATCGTTGGGACCTGGCCGTTCGGCCTTGATCTGCGTACCGGCGCGATGTCGGTCGGTTCCGGTGAGCAAGCTTTGTTGAGCGCAGGTTGCGCACAAATGCACAAGTTCTATGGCTTGCCCGGTGGCGCGGCGGCTGGAGCGTCGGATTCGAAACTACCTGATATGCAAGCCGGGTGGGAGCAGATGTGCTCTAACGTCATGGCGGGCCTGTCTGGGCTGAACATGGTTTATGAGGCCGCTGGCATGCACTCATCCCTACTGGGGTTCTGCCTCGAAAGCCTGATTCTCAGCGATGATCTGATCGGTCAGGCCCTGCGCTGTGTGCGTGGGATCGAAGTAACAGATGACACTCTGGCCCTGGACCAGATTGCCGAGGTTTGTCTGGGTGGGCCGGGTCACTACTTGGGCACAGATGCCACGCTCAGCCGGATGCAGGTAGACTATGTCTACCCAAGTCTGGGTGACCGGACTTCACCCAAAGAGTGGGCCGAACTGGGTAAACCAGATCTGATCGAAAAGGCGATTGCACGTAAAGAAGCGATCCTTGCAACTCCGTCGCAGGCTCGTTTCGACCCCCTGTTGGACGCCGAACTGCGAAGCAGATTCAACATTCACTTACCCGCATAACCTTTTGAAAAAGCAGCGGCCCGAACTGATTCGGGCCGCCGTCGCGATGAGAGATCAGCCGTTGCTTGGGGGCAGCAATCCGGCCTCTTGCGCCACCGCGATCTCGTCAGCGTCCAGCGCGCCGTCACCATTTGCATCCATGGTCGAGAAGACGTCAGCGTCAACTTCCGGCACTACAGCCTGAACTTCTTCGATGGTCAGAACGCCATCGCCGTTGGCGTCGGCAGTAGATTGCGCCACAGCCAGCGCTGGCAGTCCAAATACAAATGCTGAAATGACAGCCATATTTTGTGGTTTCATAACGGTGCCTCCTAAGTGAGTTTTTTGTGTCTTGGTGTCCGGACAGGCATCACAAACACCCAGTCCCACCCCCTCGTCACCCGCATTGCGGGATCTCAGTGTTTTCGCGCCAATCTCCGCGTGTTTCACCGAGTCGCATCCGCAATCCGCCGCTGGACAAAACGGCCAATCAGCGTTTCGGCGGTTCTTGCCCGACGGATTTGGGATGATCCGGCAACCCTGCGCTCAAATCGGCGACTCAGGTGCCCAAAAAAGAAAGGGGGCCGAAGCCCCCTGTTAGTTTCGCCTTCCAGGCTCATATCGTTGACCGCCCGGTGTTTTTTTGCCTGCGGCCTGGACTGCGCATGGGACGAGCGCACCCGCCCCGTGAGAGAGTGGGAAAGAGCAATATTCCGCCCCACCCTGTTCCCGGTCGACACGGGCATGTCGACCGAGTGGAACAAGGCGCCTTGTGGTAAGTCTCAGGCCTTGCTCCGTATTCGTCGGGGCCGGTCACTGTGGCAGCTTCCGACCCCTGCGCCCCGGGATGCCGGGGCGTTTTCTTTAACTACAACCCGACGTGGAACCGCAGGTGTTGCATTTCATGCAGGTACCGTTGCGCACCAGCGTGTAGTTCCCACATTCGCCGCACGGGTCGCCCTCGTATCCCTGCATTTTGGCTTTGGTGCGGGCGTCCATGCTGGTCACCACTGCTGCTTCCGCCGGCGCCTCGAACTGCGCGGCAGTTTCAGCCAAGCCGCTCACGTCAGCCTGCCCGCCGTTGAAGACCATCAGGTCTTGCGGCAGACGTTTCCGCAGGTATCCAGTCGAGCTGATTTGCTTCAACACTTCCAACGACTTGGTTGCCGCACTGTCACTGATTTCCGAGACATTGGACAGGCCATCCTCTTCGCCCCGGCCCAGATCGTCGAAGGTTGCGCCTTCGGGTTTCACATGGGCCAGATCGGTGCGGTCCAGATAGGACACGGCCAGCTCGCGGAAGATGTAATCCAGGATCGACGTCGCGTTCTTGATCGAGTCGTTGCCCTGTACCATCCCCGCCGGTTCAAACTTGGTGAAGGTGAAGGCGTCGACAAACTCCTCCAGCGGCACACCATATTGCAGACCAACCGACACCGCGATGGCAAAGTTATTCATCATCGCCCGGAAGCCAGCGCCTTCCTTGTGCATGTCGATGAAGATCTCGCCCAGCTTGCCATCTTCAAACTCGCCGGTGCGCAGATAGACCTTGTGGCCGCCCACGATTGCCTTTTGGGTATAACCCTTGCGGCGATGCGGCAGTTTCTCGCGATGGCTGCGGATGATCTCCTTGACCACAACCTTCTCGATCACCTTCTCGGCCAGAACGACGGCTTTTTCCTGCGCCGAACCACTTTCCAGTGTCTCAGCGGCCTCGTCGTCATCCTCAACCAGAGCAGCCGCAAGCGGTTGCGAGAGTTTCGAGCCGTCACGGTACAGCGCGTTGGCCTTGACGCCAAGCGACCAGCTAAGCTCATAGGCCTTCTGGCAGTCCTCGATGGTCGCGTCATTCGGCATGTTGATTGTTTTCGAGATCGCGCCCGAGATGAAGCTCTGCGCCGCTGCCATCATGGTGATGTGGCTATCAACCCCAAGGAAACGCTTGCCTTTCTTGCCGCACGGGTTGGCGCAGTCGAAGATCGAATAATGCTCTTCCTTCAGGTGCGGCGCACCTTCCAGCGTCATGGTTCCGCAGACGTGATCGTTTGCCGCGTCGATATCCGCCTTGGTAAAGCCCAGATGGCGCAGCAGGTCGAAAGTCGGGTCGTTCAGCTTGGTCGCCGGGATGCCCAGTACGCCGGTGCAGAAATCTTCGCCCAGTGTCCACTGGTTGAAGACGAACCGGATATCAAAGGCGCTTTCCAGCGCGGCGTCCACTTTAGCCAGTTCATTCGGGCCAAAACCGTGACCGGTCAGAGAAGTGTGGTTGATCCCCGGCGCGTTGCCAATGGTGCCGTGACCAACAGCGTAACCTACGATCTCTTCAATCTGAGACGAGGAGTAGCCCAGTTTCTCAAGTGCCGAGGGCACCGAGCGGTTGATGATTTTAAAGTAACCGCCGCCGGCCAGCTTCTTGAACTTCACCAGAGCAAAGTCCGGCTCAATCCCGGTGGTGTCGCAATCCATCACCAGACCGATGGTGCCGGTCGGCGCGATCACGGTGGCCTGCGCGTTGCGGAAACCGTTCTTCTCACCAAGGCTCAACGCCTCATCCCAAGCCGACATGGCCAGATCAACCAGACGTTTGTCCGGGCAGTTGTCGTGGTCCAGCGGCACAGGCTTCACGGCCAGTTTCTCGTACCCTTCGGTCACGCCCTGCGACGCGCGGCGGTGGTTGCGGATAACACGCAGCATGTGATCGGCGTTGCGCTCGTACCCTTTGAACGGACCAAGCTCTCCGGCGATCTCAGCCGAGGTGGCGTAGGCAACGCCTGTCATGATTGCGGTCAGCGATCCGCAAATGGCACGCCCTTCATCCGAGTCATAGCTGTAACCCATGTTCATCAGCAAACCGCCGATATTGGCGTAACCCAGACCCAGCGTGCGGAAGTCATAGGACAATTGCGCGATTTCCTTCGACGGGAACTGCGCCATCGTCACCGAGATTTCCAGCGTCAGCGTCCACAGGCGCGAGGCGTGCATGTAGTCGGCCGCTTGGAACTCACCATCCTTAAGGAACGTCAGCAGGTTCATTGACGCCAGGTTACAGGCCGTATCGTCCAGGAACATGTACTCCGAGCACGGGTTCGAGCCACGAATCTCACCGTCTTCGGGGCATGTATGCCACTCGTTGACCGTGTTGTGGAACTGGATGCCCGGATCGGCGCAGGCCCAAGCCGCATGGCCGACTTTCTCCCATAGATCGCGCGCCTTGACGGTGCGGGCGACCTTGCCATCGGTCCGGTTGATCAGTTCCCAATCTGCGTCCTTCTCGACGGCGGTCAGGAACGCATTCGTCACGCGGATCGAGTTGTTCGAGTTCTGGCCCGAGACCGAGCTATAGGCTTCCGAATCCCAATCCGTGTCGTAGGTCGGGAACTCGATACTGTCGTGGCCCTGCTTGGCGTAATCCAGCACGCGCTTGATGTAAGTCTCGGGGATCGCGACCTTTTTCGCCTCACGAACCGCTTTCTTCAGGCTGTCATTCTTGTTGGGATCATACGCATCGTCCTGCGCGCCGTCCCACGAGCGGATGGCCTCGAAAATGCCGTTCAGCATCTTCTCGTGCATCTTCGATCCGGCAACGATCGAGGCCACCTTCTGCTCTTCGATCACCTTCCATTCGATGAATTTCTCGATGTCAGGGTGATCAGCATCGACGATTACCATCTTTGCTGCTCGACGGGTTGTGCCGCCTGATTTGATCGCGCCAGCGGCGCGGTCGCCGATCTTGAGAAAGCCCATAAGGCCCGAGGACTTGCCGCCACCCGACAACGCTTCACCTTCTGCACGCAGATGGCTGAAGTTGGTCCCGGTACCCGAGCCGTATTTGAACAGGCGCGCCTCGCGCACCCAAAGATCCATGATGCCGCCTTCGTTCACCAGATCATCATCCACGGACTGGATGAAGCACGCATGCGGCTGCGGATGTTCGTAAGCGGACTTCGATTTGGTCAGCTTGCCAGTTTTGTAGTCGACATAGTGGTGACCCTGCGCCGGGCCATCGATTCCATATGCCCAATGCAGGCCGGTGTTGAACCATTGCGGGCTGTTCGGTGCGGCACGCTGTGTCGCCAGCATATAGCGCATCTCGTCGAAATAGGCGCGCGCGTCTTCCTCGGTCGAGAAATAGCCGCCCTTCCAGCCCCAATAGGCCCAGGCGCCCGCCAGACGGTCGAACACCTGCTTGGACGAGATTTCACCATCGAATTCAGCATCATCGGCCGGGACCGAGCGCCAGAGAAATTCGGGGACATCCTTTTCCTTGACCTTTTTCAGGCGGCTGGGCACGCCCGCCTTGCGGAAATATTTCTGCGCGATGACATCGCTTGCCACCTGGCTCCAGCTGGAGGGGACTTCGATTCCATCAAGACGGAACACGATGGTGCCATCAGGGTTGCGGATTTCCGAGGTTGCCGACACAAAATCCAGATCTGCGTATGCATCCTGCCCCGGTTTGGTGAACTTTCTTTCAATCTTCATTTCCGCAGCCCCAATTCAGCCCAATGTTCGCTTCCCGGCACCTAAACTTGTCCTGCGGGGTACCGCCCGCTTTGCCGTCTAATTCTGGACACAAAGGGACGGTGCGCCGTACAAAACAGCGCAGACCCGATTCAACGGTTGCACGTCGCAATTAAGTGCTTTCCGACCCTTGTCCGTTGCCCGCTCTGGCTATTCCTACCAGATTTAGTGGCAATCCTTTCGGCCCATACAATTTGGCGTATCTACCCATAGATCGTCAACGGCCTTTTTCCGCCATTTTGAAATCTTTTTTGTTGACGTAATCCAGAAAACGGGCGGCATGTCGCCAAATTGCGATTCCTCCACAAGACTATTCACAGCTGCACCAGATAGACGCCCAAATTCTTCAAATAAAATTCCTGTTTCGAACACAACAGTTACCGGCAGTAGATCATCCGCAACACAATTAACAATGCTGTCAGAGAATCATCTTCGGAAAATCCGAACGCGTGCAATACTCCAAAAGACCAAACGGATTTGAATGGGGACTGAATTGATCATGCATCTTCTGCGTCTGCTTCCGATCCTGATCCTTTCAGTGTCCTGCACACCACAAGAATTACCCCTGCCGTCTCGCAGCGCACAGTTCCCCGACTATCCAAAAAAACTGTTCGCATCCTTTGAAACAGACTGCGCTGGTCCTGGTGAGGACTATGTGAAAACCGGGCAAAGCAGTTTCGAGTGTCGCGAATTACTCTCGCCTGACGCCACCGCGTTTTTGATTCTCAATTACGATGGCTATCCGCAGAAACTACCGCAGATCGTGACACGCCTGAGCTCGACCAAAAACGGTCAGGGTTATCGTGTGGATGCGGATCTATTCTTTCTCGTACCGCAAAAGAACGGCTCAACCATTAAAATCCCGGTGCAAAGTGATGCGCTGGACCGCGATTTGACGGACATCTACGCCGGTTATGGCGGAACGCCAATTTCTTGAAGGAAGTGGTCGGGGCGGCAGGATTCGAACCTACGACCCCCTGTACCCAAAACAGGTGCGCTACCAGACTGCGCCACGCCCCGGACCGTGCGCCTTCCTAACGGCGGTGATCTGATTTGAAAACCCCTAACATGGCCAAATTGCGGGGCCTTGCGAAAAAACTTTGTGACGCATCTGCGTTCCGGGGCGAATACCGTATCGCGCCGAAAGGCCCGCGTTGATTTCAAGCACAGCGTAAACCGAATCTCCGCCCTCGATGGGCGTCAGATCACCGGGAATCGCACCCTGATGAACACGTGTCACTATTCCAGCACGGTCGACAAAGATCATGTCCAAAGGGATCAGAGTGTTCTTCATCCAGAACGCCACCGGTTGCGGCGGGTCGAATACAAACAACATCCCGGCGCGCGCTGGAAGGTTTTCCCGGAACATCAACCCTCGCGATCTTTCTTGCGGGGTCCGGGCCAGTTCGATGTCAAAGCGAACCTGTGCCTGATTGTTTTTCAGGTCGACGCGATCAGGTCTGCACTCTGCCCTGGCGGCTCCACTCAGTGTCAAAGTGAGAATCACCAGAAGCGAGGAAAATTTCATCACAAAGCTTTCACCCGTTCAGGGCTGATTCCCATGCCAGCACCTGCGCCGCCATGCGACCGCGTTTGCCGTCGATCACGCGCATCGCCAGCGCCTCGCCTGGTTGCAGGTCCGCAAGTCCGGAACGGCGCAAAACTTCGATATGCAGGAACACGTCCTCGCTGCTGCCGAACACATTGGCAAAGCCAAAGCCCTTGCCCTTGTCGAACCATTTAACCCGCGCAGCTTCCAATGGCGCTGCTGCAATAACGGTCGGATCCAGCTCGGCGAAATCCGCCAGCATCATCGACTCAGCCCGAGCCGGAGGATCGACACTGACCACTTCGACCGCCTGCACACCTCGGTCAGTCCGATGCGTCATGATCTCGATACCCGCGCCATCCGCGACCGAACTCTGGCCGAAATTGCGCAGTACATTGACATGCAACAGAATATCCGGACCGCCTTCTTCGGACACAACAAATCCGTACCCCTTGGCGGGATCGAACCATTTCACGTGTCCACGGACGCGATACATGCTGTTCAGATCTTCTGGCACTGTTTTCCCATCACGAAAGCATTGAGGTCGTTGAGGGTTCGGTTTCTATGAGATTGCCACACAAATTCAAGCCGAAAAAGTCCTTCATTTATGGGCCGTTGCATTTCACGATACGCGAGAGTCATGGATTCAGCCTTTGTATATGCCATTCAGAGCTCTCAGGATTCCAACGCCACTGGAACCTGTCATGTAACCGAAAAGCCCCGTCTGCCCAGAATTCGATCTCAGTCGGAATTAACCGGTACCCACCCCAAAACTTAGGGCGCGGAGGGTTGGGACCCAGCTTTGCCGTCAACTTGGCCACTTCGGCCATCAGCGCGGTGCGACTGTCCAGCGGTTGAGACTGACGCGATGCCCAAGCCCCTAACCGACTTTTGAGCGAGCGGGAGGCGTAATACTCATCCGCCTGCGGGCCTTCTTCTCTGCTGATTGTACCACGAACCCGGATTTGGCGCCGCAATGATTTCCAGTGCATTACAAAAGCCGCTTTGCCAGCACCGTCCAGTTCCACAGCCTTGGCGCTGTGATAGTTCGTGTAAAAGACAAAAGCGTCAGGCTCGATGTCTTTCAACAAAACCATGCGTACGTTAGGTAAACCACCCTCGTCCACGGTTGCCAGCGCAATCGCGTTCGGGTCGTTGGGTTCCGTTTTTTCAGCTTCACTCAACCACCGCCGCGCTATTTCCAACGGATCGGTGCCGGCAAAGATGCCACTGCGCTCGTTCATTTCCATCCCCTGGAAACAGTTGATCCCGACCCTAAGGCGAGAACCCGCTGCGAGCAAGAGCACATGGCCTTGATGCATGGCAATCAATGGCATAAACCAACCAAACACAACGCGACGACAGGCGGAGAACCAAACATGTCAAATCAGTTGATGGCCGGCAAACGCGGCCTCATCATGGGACTGGCCAATGACAAATCCATCGCATGGGGAATCGCCCGCGCCTTGTCCGACGCCGGGGCCGAGCTTGCATTTTCCTATCAGGGTGATGCTCTGAAGAAACGCGTCGACCCTCTGGCGGCTCAGCTGGGCAGTGAGATCGTCTTGCCTTGTGACGTCAGCGACGAGGACTCGATTGACGGTCTGTTTGCTTCGCTCGAAAAGCAATGGGGCAAACTGGATTTTGTCGTCCACGCCATCGGCTTTTCCGACAAGAACGAGCTGCGCGGTCGCTACGTTGACACCAGCCGCGCCAATTTCAATCTGACAATGGATGTCTCGGTCTATTCCTTCACGGCTGTAATGCAGCGCGCCGAAAAGATGATGACCGAAGGTGGAAGCGCAATTACGCTAACCTACTACGGCGCCGAACAGGTGATGCCACACTATAATGTGATGGGCGTTGCCAAAGCTGCGCTGGAAGCTTCTGTTAAGTATCTGGCCGAAGATCTTGGCAAGGATGGGATTCGCGTCAATGCGATCTCAGCCGGTCCGATCAAGACACTGGCGGCCAGCGGCATTGGCGATTTCCGTTATATCATGAAGTGGAACGAGTATAACTCGCCCTTGCGCCGCAATGTGACGATCGACGATGTCGGCAATTCAGCCCTTTATCTGTTATCTGACTTGTCCAGCGGCGTAACCGGGGAAAACCTGCATGTGGATTCCGGTTATCATATCGTCGGCATGAAAGCCGTCGACGCGCCAGACGTTGAAAAGGGTTAAGACCATGAGCGCCAAGGACCAACTGCCGCACGAAAAGGGCTTCCACATCAGCTGGGATCAGATTCATCGCGACTCGCGCGCGCTGGCTTGGCGACTGGATGGGCAAGGTCCCGATGATGGCGCTTGGCGCGCCGTCGTCGCAATCACTCGCGGTGGCATGGCCCCGGCGATGATCGTCAGCCGCGAGCTGGATATCCGCACTGTCGACACGGTTAGCGTAAGGTCCTACCACCATCAGGAACAGGGCGAAGCTCAGGTGCTGAAGGCGCCGAACCCCGACCTGATGGGAAATGGCGAGGGCATCCTGATCATCGACGACCTGGTGGATAGCGGCAAAACCCTTGAACTGGTGCGCGAAATGTATCCCAAAGCCCATTTTGCGACGGTCTATGCCAAGCCAAAAGGTCGGCCGATGGTTGACACCTTTATTACCGAGGTCAGCCAGGACACGTGGATCTTCTTCCCGTGGGACATGGCCCTGCAATATGTCCAACCTTACCGGGGCACCGACTAAGTTCCCCGGTTTCTTCCGTTCAATAACCCTCGGATGCGCGAGGCCGAGCCTCGCCAAGGAATCGGCACGCCATGACCCAGACTCGTACCAAAGCCACCTTCCCTCCTCCTGTAATGGAGGCGCGTCGATGGCTTGAAGGGGTCACATTCCCCGCCGAACGCCCTCTGATTAACGTCAGTCAGGCGGCCCCGGTCGATCCTCCGCCACTGGCACTTCGGCAGGCGATGGCCGAATTCGCAGTCTCTGAGGACAGCGCACACCTCTATGGTCCGGTTTTGGGAAATGATGATTTGCGCGCGGAGCTTGCTGCGCAAATTGGCGATCATTATGCAACCAGGATTGCAGAAGATCAGGTGGCAATAACGTCCGGTTGCAATCAGGCATTCTCGGCAGTGATTTCGGCAATCACCGATCAGGGGGATGAGGTCATCCTTCCAACACCTTGGTATTTCAACCATAAAATGTGGCTGGATATGGCTGGTGTCACTGCCGTTGATTTGCCAACCGGTGATGATCTACTACCTAATCCGGCCAAGGCCCGTGCCCTGATCACGGACAAAACCCGCGCAATAGCACTGGTGACGCCCAACAATCCCGGTGGTGTCGAATACCCCTCCGAAATTGTGCGCGCCTTCTACGATCTGGCGCAGGAGGCTGGGATTCGCCTTTTGGTCGATGAAACCTATCGCGATTTTGACAGCCGAAGCGGCCCACCGCACGACCTGTTTCAGCAACCGGGATGGCAGGACACACTTGTTCACTTGTACTCGTTCTCGAAAGCGTACCGGCTAACCGGTCACCGGGTTGGTGCGGTCGCCAGCAGCACCGCCTTGCTGGCGGAAATGGAGAAATTTCTGGATACGGTTGCGATCTGCCCTGGTCAGATCGGTCAGTTCGCCGCCCTTTGGGGAATGCAGAACCTGTCTCAATGGGTGGCGGGAGAGCGTGACGAAATCCTCGACCGCCGTGACGCAATAACCGAAGGGATGCCGCGCCTGACGGCCAAGGGTTGGCGATTGCTTGGATTGGGTGCGTATTTCGCCTACCTCGAACACCCATTCGACATGGCCTCGGACGAATTGGCTCATCGGTTAGTATCCAAAGCAGGGATTCTTCTTCTGCCGGGAACAATGTTCATGCCCGATCACGACCCGGCGGGAAAACGACAGGTGCGTGTGGCATTCGCCAATCTCGACCGGGCTGGAATCGAACAGTTGTTCGACCGTTTGCAGGCTGTAACCTTCTGAGCTTGCCCCTCGGCGGTGCGCGTCGTATTCAGGGCCGCAACCGACGGGGCAGTTCCTGCCACAACAAAACCAAGAGGGCACTATGGCCACAGGCGTGAAAAACCTATCAAAGACCTTTGTCTGGATACTCATGGGCCTTTTGATGCTGGGCCTGGCCGGGTTCGGCGCGACCAGTCTGACCGGCACAGTACGCACGGTAGCACAAGTCGGGGATGAGAACGTTTCGGTCGATGCCTATGTTCGTGAGCTGCAGCGCGAAATCCGCGCGGTAGAAGCGCAAACCGGACAGCCGATGCAGATGTCTCAGGCTCAAGAGCTTGGGCTGGACCAACTGGCCCTGTCGCGCCTGATTGCGCTTGCTGCGCTGGACAATGAGGTCGGTCAGTTGGGGGTGTCCATCGGTGACGAAAACCTTCAACAGGAGATCGTCCAGATTCCCGCCTTTCAGGGTGTAAATGGTGAGTTTGATCGTGAAGCTTATCGCTTCCAGCTTGAACAGGTCGGTATGACAGATGCGCAGTTCGAGTCAGACCTGCGTAAGGAATCCGCCCGCACAATCGTGCAAGGCGCTGTGATGAGCGGCGTTGAAATGCCCCGTACATTGACCGACGCCCTGTCAAATTACGTTTTGGCAAGGCGCAGCTTTACAGTCGCCACCTTATCCTCGGATGCTCTGGAGACACCGATTTCTGAACCCACGGATGCGCAGGTGCAGTCCTATTATGACGAAAACACTGACCAGTTCACCCTGCCCCGCACAAAGCAGCTGACATATACGGTCCTGTCGCCCGAAATGCTGCTGGACACGGTCGAGATCGAAGAGGACGCTCTGCGCCGTCTTTATGATCAACGCGCAGGACAGTACCAACAGCCCGAGCGCCGTTTAGTCGAACGGCTGGTATTCTCCGACGAAGCTTCGGCGACCGAAGCGCTGGCTCAACTGGAAGTCGGAGGTGCCGACTTCGAACAGCTGGTCCGCGATCGCGAGCTCGAGTTGAGCGATGTGGATCTCGGCGACGTCACTCGTGACGATCTGGGTGATGCTGCAGACGATGTTTTTGCAGCGGAAATCGACGACGTGGTTGGGCCGTTACCCTCTGTTTTTGGTCCCGCCTTGTTCCGCATCAACGGTTCACTGGCCGCAAATAACGTGAGCTTCGAAGACGCCGAAGCCGAGCTGCGTGAAGAACTGTCCGCCGAACGTGCGCGGCGCCTGATCGAGGCGCAGGCAGAAGACATCAACGACATGTTGGCAGGTGGCGCCACGCTGGAGGAGCTTGCGACCGAGACCGAGATGGAGTTGGGTACGATCGACTGGACCCGGCAGAGCGAAGACGGAATTGCTGCTTATGAAGGATTCCGCTCTGCGGCTCAGGACGTCCGAGACGGTGATTTTCCCGAAGTCGCGTTCCTCGAAGATGGCTCGATCTTTGCGCTGCGTTTGAATGATACACTCCCGCCCCGTCCTGAACCGCTGGAATCGGCGCGCCCGCGCGTTGCAGAAGCCTGGGTGCAGGCCGAAACTGCAAAAGCGTTGCAGGATCAGGCCAATAGCGTTTTGACACAGTTGGCAACCGACGGTGATTTCACTGCAACGGGCCTGCCGTTCCGAGTGGAAAATGCGCTGACCCGGACTGCGTTTCTGAACGATGTTCCCGCCAATTTCATGAGTCAGGTTTTCGAAATGGAACCGGGAGAACTGCGCGTCATTCCCGGCATGGGCACTGCAATGATCGTGCGTCTGGATGAAGAACTGCCGCCAGCCGAAACAGATGAACAACGTCGCATGCAGGACGCATTGGCTGCTCAGTTGAATCAGGCGCTGGCTCAAAACATCTTCGACATCTACGTGCGCGACGCTCAGACCCGTGCCCGCCCTGTGCTGGATCAGCAGGCACTGAACGCCGTACAGGCCAGCTACTAAACGAGACCGAACATGGCGCTGACACCCGAGTACGACGCATTCGCACGCGCTTATGAAGCCGGTGAAAATCAGGTCGTTTATACCCGATTGGCTGCTGATCTGGATACGCCGGTGTCCCTGATGCTCAAGCTGACTGGTACGCAGAAAGACGCATTCATGCTCGAGTCCGTGACCGGTGGCGAGGTTCGCGGGCGCTATTCGATCATCGGCATGAAACCGGATTTGGTCTGGCGGTGTCATGGTGAAACCTCATCGTTGAACCGTTCGGCACGGTTCGATGCGGATGCGTTCACTCCGCAGGACGGCAATCCAATGGATAACCTTCGTGCGCTGCTGGCCGAAAGCCGGATCGCACTTCCTGATGACCTGCCCCAGGCAGCGGCTGGCCTGTTTGGCTATCTGGGTTATGACATGGTCCGACTGGTGGAACACCTGCCGGACGTGAACCCTGATCCTCTGGGCCTGCCGGACGCCATCATGCTGCGCCCCTCGGTCATTGCTGTTTTGGATGGGGTAAAGGGCGAGGTCACCGTGGTGTCTCCGGCATGGGTCAGCGACGGTCAGTCGGCCAAGGCTGCCTATGCGCAGGCTGCCGAACGTGTGATGGACGCCGTCCGAGATCTGGAACGGGCCATGCCCGCCGAGACCCGTGATCTGGGAGAGGCTGGAGAGGTCGCACCACCTGTGTCGAACTTTACCAAATCCGGCTATATGGAGGCGGTAGAGAAGGCCAAGGAATACATCCGCGCAGGTGACATCTTTCAGGTCGTTCCCGCGCAGCGCTGGACGCAAGATTTCCCGCTTCCTCCCTTTGCGCTGTACCGTTCCTTGCGCCGTACGAACCCTTCGCCATTCATGTTCTACTTCAATTTCGGCGGTTTTCAGGTTGTAGGCGCCAGCCCGGAAATTCTGGTGCGTGTTTTCGGCAGTGAAGTGACCATCCGGCCCATTGCCGGAACCCGCCCACGCGGCGCCACACCCGAAGAGGACAAGGCCAACGAAATCGATCTGCTGGCCGATAAAAAAGAACTGGCCGAGCACCTGATGCTGCTGGATCTGGGTCGCAATGATACGGGTCGGGTCTCGAAGATCGGCACGGTACGTCCGACCGAAGAATTCATAATCGAACGCTACAGCCACGTGATGCACATCGTTTCGAACGTCGTTGGTGAGCTGGCTGAAGATAAAGACGCTTTGGACGCCTTCTTTGCGGGGATGCCCGCCGGGACGGTCTCTGGCGCGCCCAAAGTGCGAGCGATGGAAATCATCGACGAGTTGGAACCTGAAAAACGCGGCGTCTATGGCGGCGGTGTTGGTTATTTCAGCGCGGGCGGCGACATGGATATGTGCATCGCTCTGCGCACCGCCATCGTCAAAGACCACAAGCTTTATATTCAGGCCGGGGGTGGCGTTGTATATGACAGCGATCCCGAAGCCGAATTTATGGAGACCGTTCACAAATCGAACGCAATCCGACGCGCGGCTGCGGATGCTGCTCGATTTACCGGCAACGGCAACAGTTAAAGAAAAGGATGGCAGCTTGGCTACCATCCTTATTAATCAGGTTTTAAAGAGACTTACCGGATCTCGTTCATCATTACGGCCGAGATGGGTGCCATGGCCACCCGGCTTCCACGATCCTCAAGCCCCCAAAGCAACAAGGCCGAGATCGTCTCGGGACGCAAACGCCCCAGCATGACAACCGCGCCCTCCTGACCAGCGCGAAATGCAGCCTGATCCAGAAAGCGGCGCATTACTTGGGGGTCTTGTCGCGCGCCGTCGAAATCCCGAAACACAACACTCGACGGGATTCCGTTGCGCGCAGCCAGCTTCTGCACGGTGTTCAGCCCCTTGCCTTGCGTGACCAGACCACGACCAGTACCGCCGGCAATCGCGGCCACCTGATCGGCAAGTTTGCGGTTTCCCTGAATTCCGGTACCAACGCCTTCGAGAATCCCTACAGTCTCGGGCAAAGCGTCCAGCCATACCGATAAAGATACCTCGGCATCCTGCGCACTGGCTGCCGTGGGCAGATCAGCAACGGCCAGAACTTCGAACCCGGCCTGACGGTGTCGGGCCATCTTTTCCGCGGCGTCGGGATCTGACGGTTTCACAGCGAAGCTCAGCGGATACGGAAAGTCTTTCAACGCCTCCGCACCATAAGCGCCTTCATCGTCTATCAGAATGATCGACATTAGCGGCTTGGCTTCTGGATTCTCAAAACTGGCTGCATAATCTTCGATCGGATTTCCCGTCCCGACCGCAGCTTCTACAACGTCCTCGACCGTTGGCTCATCTCGTTCGGTCAGCGGAACTATGCGCGTTCCAACTGCCTGAGCCGAGGTCGATGGCTGTTCGCCACCAATCTGCGGCAATGACGCAATCCGCGGCAGTTTGCGCGGCCGTGTGTCCTCTTCCCCCTCAACGGCAATGGGACTGCCACCATCCTCGGGTTCTGGACGGGCTTCGGGCAATTCAATCTGAGGTTCCGGCAGTGGCTCCGGTTGCAGAGCAGCAACCTCCTGGTCGTCTTCTGTTTGAGACGTTTCACCAGGCTGTATCGCGACCTCAGTTTCCGGCTGCGGAGAAACAGGTTCAGCCAACTGAATTTCTGTTTCCGGTGTTGCCTCTTCCTCTGGCGCCGGTTGTGGCGCGGGTGGTAATTCTGCGACTGTATCCGGCTCTACATCCGGAAGAGGTGATGCTGGAACGGGCGCCACTTGCGCCACTTGCGACGGTGAATCGCCAGCAACGGCCACTGAAGGCGCGGTGGAGTCGTCCGGTGCTTCCAATTCCGAAGGGGCGGAGCCCGTCTGAGGCAGAGAATCGACCCGCGGTTCACTGCCAACCAAACCGACAACCGTATCAGACTGGCCTGTAGGGCTTTCGGGCGCGCGGGGCGGCAATTCAACCAGATCCGCATCATTCCCGGTTCCGTCCACGTTTGCCGTGCCTTCAAGCACCGGCACTGCTGCAACCTGAGGTGCCACAGTTGTAACGTCGGGTTTACGGGTCAGCGGCGTGGTCATGGACAAAGCCACACCAAGGAACAAAACAACGACCGCCCCGGCGATCAGCCCACCGAAAAATCCGCCCATTGATGTTTCGCCTCTCGCGTTGTTGTCTGCCTCACCTGCCCCGGGCGCCGTCTGATGCGGCACTCCCTTGCGCACGCGACAGGGGCGTATGTCCCCTTGACGCTGCCGCGCAAGCCTGAGCATGTATGTCCCGACATTATACCGCGCCTCGAGGCTGCATCGCCAGCCCGAATTGCTCAAACATAAGACTTGTGCTGAATGCTGCTGCTGATCGACAACTATGACTCGTTTACTTACAACCTCGTTCACTATTTGGGCGAGTTGGGCGCCGAAATGGTCGTGCGCCGCAACGATGCGCTGGACGTGCAGGAAGCGATGGCCATGAACCCGGCCGGTATTCTGCTGAGCCCGGGCCCTTGTGACCCTGATCAAGCGGGTATTTGCCTGGCTCTCACCCAAGCTGCCGCCGAAACCCAAACGCCTTTGCTGGGTGTATGTCTGGGGCACCAGACCATCGGGCAGGCTTTTGGCGGCGAAGTGGTTCGCTGTCATGAGATTGTGCATGGAAAAATGGGTCAGATGCACCACACCGGAAAGGGTGTTTTTGCTGGCCTGCCGTCGCCGTTCGAAGCAACCCGTTATCACTCGTTGATTGTAAACCGCGATACCCTGCCCGACTGCCTTGAAGTCACGGCTGAACTAGAAGACGGCACGATCATGGGCCTGCAGCATAAGGAACTGCCAATACACGGCGTACAGTTCCACCCGGAATCCATCGCTTCTGAGCACGGGCATGCCCTGCTCAAGAACTTCCTGAATGAAATGAAAGTCCCCGCATGAGCGACGCACTGAAACCGCTGATCGGTGCTGCGGCCGATCGGTCTCTGACCCGCGCCGAAGCTGAAAAAGCCTTTGAAATTCTATTCGACGGCGAAGCAACGCCCAGCCAGATCGGTGGTTTGCTGATGGCCATGCGAACCCGCGGTGAAACCGTTGATGAATATGCCGCCGCAGCCGCAGTCATGCGGGCCAAGTGTCATGCGGTGAATGCTCCTGCTGGTGCGATGGACATCGTGGGCACTGGCGGCGACGGCAAGGGAACGCTGAATATCTCGACTGCCACCGCGTTCGTCGTGGCTGGCGCTGGCGTGACTGTCGCGAAACATGGTAACCGGAATCTGAGTTCGAAATCTGGCGCTGCGGATGCTCTGGGACAGCTTGGAATCAACGTTATGGTCGGCCCGGAAGTCGTTGAAACAGCTTTAAAAGACGTCGGCATCGGCTTTATGATGGCGCCGATGCACCACCCGGCAATCGCCCATGTCATGCCGTCCCGACAAGAGCTGGGCACGCGCACGATATTCAACATTCTGGGGCCTCTGACAAACCCGGCCGGGGTCAAGCGTCAGTTGACCGGCGCGTTTAGTCGCGATCTTATCCGTCCAATGGCCAAAACTCTGGGCCTGCTGGGCTCGGAACACGCCTGGTTGGTCCATGGATCAGATGGCACCGATGAACTGACCATCACCGGCATCAGCTGGGTCGCGTCCGTTGAAGACGGTACCGTTAAGGAAGCTGAGATTCACCCCGAAGACGCAGGACTGCCGGTCCATCCGTTCGAGGATATCATCGGCGGAACCCCCGAAGAGAATGCCTCTGCGTTCCGTGCCCTGTTGAATGGCGCGCCATCGGCCTATCGTGACGCGGTATTACTCAATTCCGCGGCCGCACTGGTAGTAGCCGATGCCGCGAGCGACCTACGAGAGGGTGTTGCCATGGCTGCCGAAAGCATCGACAGCGGGAAAGCCAAAGAAAAAATCGCCGCCCTGGCCCGAATTACACAGGAAGCCGCATGACCGAGACCGTTCTGGACAGGATCAAAGCCTACAAACTGGAAGAAGTTGCTGCGGACAAAGCGAATAAGCCACTGGAAACGCTGGAATCCGAGGCTAACGCCGCCTCAGAAACTCGCGGTTTTGCCGACGCGCTGCAGCGTGCAACGCGTAAGGGATATGGCCTGATCGCTGAGGTTAAAAAGGCAAGCCCGTCCAAAGGGTTGATCCGCGCAGATTTTGATCCGCCTACTTTGGCCAAAGCTTACGAAGACGGCGGAGCGGCGTGCCTCTCGGTTCTGACGGATACACCTAGTTTCCAGGGCGCTAAAGAGTACCTGACTGCTGCGCGCGAGGCCACCACACTGCCGGCGCTGCGCAAGGATTTCATGTATGATCCCTATCAGGTCATCGAGGCGCGCGCTCTTGGTGCCGACTGTATCCTGATAATCATGGCCTCGGTGAGTGACGCACAGGCCGCTGAACTGGAACAGACCGCATTTGAATGGGGAATGGATGTTCTGATCGAGGTGCATGACGAAGCGGAGCTGGAACGCGCGACGCTTCTAAAAAGCTCATTGATCGGGATAAACAATCGTAATCTGAAAACGTTCGAAACCACTCTTGATACGACTAGACGCCTATCGAAATTGGTTCCTGCTGGGCGTCGGATCGTTTGCGAAAGCGGTTTGAGCACGCCCGAAGATCTGGCTGACATTGCACGTTACGGCGCCCGTTGTTTTCTGATCGGTGAAAGCTTGATGCGTCAGGACGATGTGGCGGCTGCGACCCATGCGTTGCTCGCCAACCCATTGGTACCCGGAGTGATGTAATGCCACTGACTCATTTCGACTCTCAGGGCCAAGCACACATGGTCGATGTCTCGGACAAGGCGGTGACAGATCGCGTCGCTGTTGCCGCAGGTCACGTTAAGATGGCTCGGGAAACCTTTGATATTATTTCAGAAGGTCGCGCAAAAAAGGGCGACGTTCTCGGTGTGGCACGATTGGCCGGTATCATGGGCGCTAAGAAAACACCCGACCTGATCCCATTGTGCCACCCCCTCCCGATTACGCGTGCTGCCGTCGAGCTGACACTGGACCCGGACCTGCCAGGTGTACAGATCGAAGCGACCGTAAAAACGTCTGGACAGACCGGCGTCGAAATGGAGGCCCTAACCGCCGTCACGACCGCAGCTTTGACCGTTTATGACATGACCAAAGCCGTGGACAAAGCGATGGAGATTGGCGGTATCAGGGTTCTTCTGAAAGATGGCGGAAAATCAGGACGTTACGAAGCGGAATGATTAGCGTAGAAGAGGCACGTGCTCTGCTGTTCGAGCTGGTTGACCCGCTTCCTGCCGAGACAGTTCCGCTTGCAAATTCCGCAGGTCGTGTTCTGGCGGAAGATGTGATAGCAACCCGGGATCAACCGCCTTTTGCCGCATCCTCGATGGATGGCTACGCGGTTATGTCCGCCGAAGTCGAACGGCACGCGATGTTCAAAGTCGTTGGCGAAGCCACGGCAGGGCAGCGTTTCAGCGCCCCCTTGGGCCCCGGACAGGCAGTTCGAATCTTTACGGGCGCGCCAGTTCCCGAAGGTGCTGATTTTGTCGTCATTCAGGAAGATGTCGACCGACGCGGCGATCTGATCACAATCAGCAATGACCCCGGCCCCAAACCCAATATCCGCCCGGCAGGCATTGATTTTGCGGTCGGCACACGGATTTCAGCACCTCGACGCCTTCGAGCAGAAGACGTTGCACTGATGGCCGCAATGAATATCACAACGGTGCCGGTAACACGCAAACCAGAGATCGCGCTCATTTCGACCGGAAACGAACTGGTCATGCCCGGAGAAACCCCCGGCCCCGATCAGATCATCGCGTCAAACACCTTTGGCCTCAAAGCGTTACTCGAGGAAGTTGGTGCGCGTGTCCGGGTTCTGCCGATTGCTCAGGACACCGTCTCTTCGCTGGAAACAGCATTCAATCTGGCGGATGGCGCGGACATGGTCGTAACCATCGGTGGCGCCTCGGTGGGCGAATATGACCTTGTCGCCGATGTCTCGCAGGCGTTGGGCATGGACCGGTCGTTCTACAAGATCCGAATGCGACCCGGAAAACCGCTAATGGCCGGACGATTGGGTGACGCGGCTATGGTCGGCCTGCCCGGCAATCCGGTGAGTGCAATGGTCTGCGGCTATCTGTTTCTGGCCCCAATGGTGCGCCGCATGCTTGGACGCGAAGAGGCTTTATCACCATTTCGACGAGCAAAACTGGCGGCGCCAATCGGCAAGAACGGACCGCGCGAACACTATATGCGCGCTGTACTGGACGAAACCGGCATCCGGGCCTGTGACAATCAGGATAGCTCGCTGCTCAGTGTTCTGGCCCAAGCAAATGCACTGTTGGTGCGTGAACCGCATGATCCTGAACGGGTTGTCGGGGACGAAGTTCTGTACCTCCCGATCTAGAAGACCTGTAAATCCGTTGACACAAAACGTGAACATGCGTAGAACAAAAGAAAACGCATGAGCGACGAGGTGTGAGCAATGCTGACCAAAAAACAGCTGGATTTGCTGGAATTCATCCATAAACGCGTTCAGGCGGACGGTGTTCCGCCCAGCTTCGACGAAATGAAGATTGCGCTGGATCTGCGTTCGAAATCCGGGATCCATCGGTTGATCACCGCGCTGGAGGAGCGTGGCTTTATCCGCCGTCTTGCGCATCGCGCCCGCGCCATCGAAATTGTGAAATTACCGGAAAGCCTCGGTGGCGAGCCGACCGCAGGCTTTACCCCACGCGTGATCGAGGGCGACCGGCCAACAGGCCCGCGCCCCGCCAATTTCGAACCGGTCACAGTAGATGCGATGGAACTGCCCGTGATGGGCCGTATCGCAGCGGGTGTTCCAATTGAAGCAATCAGCCATGTTTCTCACCGTGTAGCAGTGCCGGGCACTATGGTTTCCGGCAAAGGAGACCA
Organism: Ruegeria sp. HKCCD6426; assembly: GCF_057221115.1. Taxonomy (NCBI): domain Bacteria; kingdom Pseudomonadati; phylum Pseudomonadota; class Alphaproteobacteria; order Rhodobacterales; family Roseobacteraceae; genus Ruegeria; species Ruegeria sp. HKCCD6426. The sequence continues at coordinate 670,930 of NZ_JBWVBF010000003.1, forward strand.
CTACGCGCTTGAAGTACGCGGTGACTCGATGATCGACGCAGGCATCAATGACGGTGATGTTGTTGTGATTAGGGAAACTTCGGTCGCAGATAACGGCGATATCGTTGTCGCACTGGTGGAAGATCAGGAAGCCACGCTGAAACGTTTCTTCCGCCGTGGCCACGCAATTGCACTCGAGGCTGCCAATCCGGTTTATGAAACCCGTGTGTTGCCGGAAGAAAAGGTCAAAGTTCAAGGTCGTCTGGTTGGCTTGATCCGCAGCTACTGATCCTTGATATTACGGGCGCCAGGAGACCAGAGCCTGCGCCCGGTGACATCTGCACTGGTCATAAGATGTCCGTCGTCAAACGCCAAGCTGCCGGTTTCCCGCAATATTTTCGGGCCAAAGATCGTACAGTTGCCGCTGAGCTCCAACGCAACCGGCGATACGACTATCTGGTTTTGATTGCATTCGTCAAAGCTGCTGGCTGCCCGCTTTCCGGTGACGTGTACCAGTTCCTTATCGCCCAGCAAAAACCGCTGCACCCGGTCCGGGGCATGCGGCCAGCGGGCCGCCGCGCGGGTTTGATCTACGCCGTCACCATCATTCTCAAGCCAAACCGAAGCCACAAAACCGCTGCCTTTTTCTTTGCTCAGCGCCCGCCCGCTTGCGGTCATTACACCAATCAGACTGCCTGTATCGGCCACCAGAACTTCTGGCCGGTGCCCCTGTCCCCATAGCATCAATGCCGCAGCCATTGGGGCCACGCCTGCCCATCTGGCACGGGTTTGCCAAAGAATGGCCCACAATGCGCCAAGAGCCAGCATAGGCAACACGAATTCCGGGGGGCTGACCACATAGCCCCTGGCCCCGTCCAACGCCGAGACCCACTCTGCAACCCCTAAAATCCAGCGTAGTCCCAAACCCATCAGTGCCAGCGCGAGCCATTCCAATCCAAATGGCGCTAATAGTGCCGCTACGACAGCGGTCGGCACCACGACCGTACCCATGACGGGCACCGATAAGAGGTTCGCCAGCAAGCCATAGTGAGACATTGTGTTGAAATGCGCAGCCCCGACCGGTGCAGTGGCAAGACCCGCAATGGCAGAGGACATCAACAAACCCAAAGCAGGCTTTATCCATTTGGGACCCGGGATCGGCCCCAGGTTGCGCATTCCTCCGAATACAGAGACCAAAGCGGTGGTTGCGGCAAATGACATCTGAAACCCAGGGCTAAGCAGAGATTCGGGGCGCAGGATCAGGACAATCAGCGCCGCAAGTGCAACAGCGCGTAGTGAAATGGCCCTGCGATCAATCAGAACCGCGCCCAACATGACGCTGACCATGACAAAGGCGCGCTCGGTCGCGACATTCCCGCCTGACAATAACAGATAGATCATTGCGGCACTTAACGCACAGATCGCGGCCAGCTTTCGCACCGGCAAACGCAATGCCAACGCCGGAATCGTTGCCAATATGATCCTGCAAGTCACAAAAACAAAACCGGTCAACAATCCCATGTGCAGACCTGAAATTGCCAGCAAATGAGCCAAGTTCGACGCCCTAAGCGCATCAAGCGTGGTTTGCCCCATGCCGCTGCGATCCCCGGTTGTCACGGCAGCAGCAAATCCACCAACTTCGCCAGGCAAAACCCCACGCACGTGCTCGGATACAGCCATGCGCCAGAATGTTATTCGCACACCACCGAGCCCGTCCTCAACCGGAGACACAGGCATCACGGGAACTCGGGTGTAGCCGACGGCACCCAAACGCTGAAACCATGCGTGACGGCGAAAATCGAAACCGCCCGGCTCGACCGGCCCCTGCGGAGGAGACATATGCGCGGTCGTCATGATCCGTTGTCCCGGCATCAGGGGAACAGTGTCGCCATGCATAGACAGCCGAATGCGCTGCGGTTGCTGTTTTTCAGGCACATCCCCGATCCGCACCTGATCCAGCGTCACCCGCAGCGCATCCGACGCAGAGCGGTCCAGCGCCACGACCCGCCCCTCGATCGGGCCATAGTAGCGCCATTGCAGTACCGGCTCTGCAACCCTGTGAGCACGCGCGCCCGCCAGTAGAAAACCGGCGGCAATCAGCGCTAAACCGACGGCCAGTGGAGCCCAGGCAGCAGGCAGGCTGCGACTGGCAACCAATGCGACAAGCGACAAGACCAGAACCCAGCCATAAAGTTGCAAGCCGGGCTCGAACCGCAGGGTGAAATAGAATCCAATTCCTATCGCCAAACAGATCGGAGACCACGGAAACAGGTACCCTCGCTGCTTCAGTAACGCGGTCTCGATCCCAGCCAGAACACGCATGGTTGCCCCCGTCTCCCGGGCTCGTTAGACAGGCGTCAACTTAAGCCCGCTAAGGTTACCAAAAGGTTAATCACCACTATGTCCGATCAGGTCGTCACCCGTTTTGCCCCATCGCCCACCGGGTTTTTACATATCGGCGGCGCCCGTACCGCGTTGTTCAATTGGCTGTATGCTCGGGGTCGTGGCGGAAAGTTCCTGCTGAGGATTGAGGATACCGATCGGGAAAGATCCACCCCCGAAGCAACCGCTGCTATTTTGCAAGGTATGGAGTGGTTGGGCCTGGATCATGACGGCGACATCAAAAGTCAGTTTGAAGGTGCCGCTCGCCATGCCCAAGTCGCCCACCAACTGCTCGCACAGGGAAAAGCTTACAAGTGCTTCTCGACGCAGGAAGAAATTGCCGCTTTCCGCGATCAGGCACGCGCAGAGGGCAAATCCACCTTATTCCGCAGCCCCTGGCGGGATGCTGATGACTCGACCCATCCTGATCTACCGTTTGTGATCCGTATCAAGGCACCTCAGGACGGCGTCACGATCATCCGGGATCAGGTTCAGGGCGACGTCACTATTCGCAACGACCAACTGGACGACATGGTCTTGCTTCGTTCAGATGGAACGCCAGTCTACATGTTGGCCGTCGTAGTGGATGATCACGACATGGGCGTAACCCATGTTATCCGAGGCGATGACCACCTGAACAACGCCGCACGTCAGATGATGATCTACGAAGCAATGGACTGGGACGTCCCAATCTGGGCACATATTCCTCTGATTCACGGCCCTGATGGCAAAAAACTGAGTAAGCGCCATGGCGCACTGGGTGCGCAGGAATACCAGGCAATGGGATATCCTGCGGCCGGTATGCGCAACTATCTGGCGCGGCTGGGGTGGAGCCATGGGGATGATGAGTTCTTTACTGATGAACAGGCAAAGGAATGGTTCGATCTGGACGGCATTGGCAAAAGCCCTGCCCGTTTCGATCTTAAGAAGCTTGAGAACCTGTGCGGCCAGCACATTGCAATATCTGAGGATGCTGCGCTGCGGCATGAAATCGCAGGCTATCTGGCAGCGGCTGGTCACAACACTCTGAGTGACACACAATCCAGTGATCTGGAACGTGCGATGTATTGCCTCAAGGATCGAGCCCGAACGTTCCCAGAACTGCTTGAAAAAGCGCACTTTGTTCTGACGTCAAGGCCGATTGCACCTGATGAAAAAGCCGAAAAAGCGCTGGCATCTGTATCCGATGGTATACTGAGTGAATTGACGCCGCATCTGCAAAATGCTAGCTGGTCCCGTGACGAGCTGGAGGAAACCCTGAATTCGTTTGCAGAAGCGAAAGGGGTTAAGTTCGGTAAACTGGCGGGTCCGCTACGGGCGGTTTTGGCCGGTCGGGCTGCGACACCTTCGGTTTTTGACATGATGCTCGTGCTTGGGAGGGATGAGACCCTGGCGCGACTTTCTGATGCAGTGAACTAGGCCCGACCTTCACATTCGGGTAACGCTGCTCCGCTAATACCCGGACTGCGCGCTTGCGCGCAGCCGTTGCCCGCAAGGTCGGACAGCGATCCGACATGCGCATGACTGAGGAAGGGATGAAATGACCGATAGCAACAAAACCGCCACGCTGACTGTCCATGGTAAAGAATACGAGTTGCCGGTTCATTCGCCAACCGCGGGGCCGGACGTTGTTGATATCCGCAAGCTTTATAGCCAGGCGGGCGTATTCACTTATGATCCCGGATTCACTTCAACCGCCAGTTGCGACAGCACCATCACCTATATTGACGGTGAAAAGGGCGAGCTTCTGCACCGGGGTTACCCGATCGACCAATTGGCCGAAAAATCCCATTTTCTGGAAGTCTGCTATCTGCTGCTGTACGGAGAGCTGCCCACCGCAGCCGTTCTCGAAGAGTTTGAGACCACGATAACCCGCCACACTATGCTGCATGAACAAATGCAGTATTTCTACCGCGGGTTCCGCCGGGACGCGCACCCGATGGCCATTATGGTCGGCGTTGTGGGTGCCATGTCGGCGTTCTATCACGATTCGACAGACATCTCGGACCCGCAACAGCGCGAGATCGCCTCGCATCGTCTGATCGCCAAGATGCCCACCATCGCGGCCTGGGCCTATAAGTATCACATCGGCCAGCCTTTCATTTATCCGCGCAATGATATGGATTATGCGTCGAACTTCCTGCGCATGTGTTTCGCCGTGCCCGCCGAGGATTATGACGTCAATCCGATCCTCAGCCGCGCAATGGACCGGATACTCACGCTGCACGCCGACCACGAACAGAACGCGTCGACCTCGACCGTGCGTCTGGCGTCTTCGTCGGGGGCAAACCCGTTTGCCTGTATCGCCGCTGGTGTTGCTTGTCTTTGGGGTCCGGCCCATGGCGGTGCCAACCAGGCCTGCCTTGAGATGCTGGAAGAGATCGGTACCGTCGACCGCATCCCCGAATTCATCGCCCGCGCCAAGGACAAGGACGATCCGTTCCGCCTGATGGGCTTTGGTCACCGCGTCTACAAGAATTTCGATCCGCGAGCCAAGGTGATGAAACAGTCGGCGGACGAAGTTCTTGAGCTGCTGGGCATCGAAAACAATCCGAAATTGCAGGTCGCAAAAGAGCTGGAGAAAGAAGCTCTGGAAGATCCGTATTTCGCCGAGAAGAAGCTGTTCCCGAACGTAGACTTCTATTCGGGCATCATCCTTGAAGCGATGGGCTTCCCGACTTCGATGTTCACGCCGATCTTTGCACTGTCGCGTACCGTCGGCTGGGTCAGCCAGTGGAAAGAGATGATCGCCGACCCGCAAAACAAGATCGGTCGTCCGCGTCAGCTGTATCTGGGCGAGACCATGCGGGACTACGTTGATATCGAAAAACGCTGAGACAAGCCAAATCGAACTTAAGCCCCGGCCCTGCGCCGGGGCTTTTTTGTCAAAACAAGCTAAGCTGATCGCCGACCTGCGCTGGCACAGCAAATAAATCGCAACGCAAGGGCGGCGACTGGGTCGCCAGTCCTAGTCGCTTTAGCGCCGCTTTGAAGCGATGCGCAATCATCTCTGCGTAGGTGCCCTCGCCCCGCATTCTGTGCCCCCAACGTGGGTCGTAGTCTTTTCCCCCATGCATCTCGCGCAGGCGCGCCATGATCTTCCCGGCGCGATGCGGTTCGTGTTCCGCCAACCACTCCTGCCACAATTCTGATACCTCACGCGGCAATCGCAACATGATCCAACTGGCCGCATCAGCCCCCGCCTCCTGACCGGCCTCCAGTAGGTGTTCCAGCTCGTGGTCCGTCAGACCGGGCACGATGGGCGATGTCATTACACGCACCGGAACTCCAGCCTCGGTCAGCCGCCTGATTGTTTTCAAGCGGCGTTGCGGAGACGGCGCACGCGGCTCCATTCTACGGGACAGATCAGAATCCAGGGTTGTCAAAGAAATCCCCACACGGACCAAGCCCTGCTTCGCCATGGGCGCTAAAATATCCAGATCGCGCTCTACCAGAGTGCCCTTGGTTACGATACCAACCGGGTGTTGAAAACCTCTCAGAACTTCAAGACAGGCTCTTGTTATTTCGCGAGTCTTCTCGATCGGCTGATATGGATCCGTGTTGGTTCCAAGCGCTATCGGGGCGACCTTGTAGGACCGCGCCGATAGCTCGCGCCGCAACACATTTGCCGAGTTCGGACGCGCGACCAAACGTGTTTCAAAGTCCAAACCCGGAGAAAGCCCCAGATAAGCGTGCGTCGGGCGCGCAAAACAATAAACGCAACCGTGTTCACATCCGCGGTACGGATTGATCGAGCGATCGAAGGGCAAGTCAGGAGAGGTGTTGTAGGTAATCAGGCTCCGTGCAATCTCATCCCGGGTTTCAGTACGCAGCGGCGGCAATTCTCCATCGTTATCCCACCCGTCATGCTTGGCGGTGGTGAGGAACCGCTCGAAACGGCCGGCATGGTTTGACGCCGAACCACGAGCGACCAGCCGTGTGTGATCAACAATTTGTTCGCTCTTTGTTCTCATTGTCTTGTAATACAGAACTGCTGCTGCTCACGCAAGGCGACAACATTTGCCCTCTGCGTCCCATCTGACGGGAAAATTTGAAAATACCGTGGGATCTTGAATAAACTACAAGATAGTCATGCAAAAAAATCCACCCCATCAGGTCATATTTTCATCTATAGGTCGGTCTAAGAACGACCAAGGTCGCAATCGTCACAGTATACATGCGACGAAATGGCCAAAACGGAAAAAATTGCCACCCCGGGCCGAGGGCCCGAACAGCTCAGGGAAATGCCCCATGTCCGATGAAGAAGACATCATCCTGTCAGAACTGAACGACGACGAACTTGTCGAGCAGATGTTCGACGATCTTTATGATGGTCTGAAGGAAGAGATCGAGGAAGGTGTGAACATTCTGCTGGAACGCGGATGGACCCCTTACGACATCCTGACCAAGGCGCTGGTTGGTGGCATGACGATCGTTGGCCACGACTTCCGCGACGGCATCTTGTTCGTCCCCGAGGTCTTGCTTGCAGCCAACGCCATGAAAGGCGGCATGACGATCCTCAAGCCGTTGCTGGCCGAAACCGGTGCGCCCCGTGTGGGCAAGATGGTCATTGGCACCGTCAAGGGCGACATCCACGACATCGGCAAGAACCTTGTTTCGATGATGATGGAAGGCGCAGGGTTCGAAGTTGTCGATCTGGGCATCAACAACCCCGTAGAAAACTACCTTGAGGCGCTGGAGTCTGAACAGCCTGACATCTTGGGCATGTCCGCTCTGCTGACGACCACGATGCCTTATATGAAGGTCGTCATCGATACTCTGGTCGAACAGGGCCTGCGCGATGACTATATCGTACTTGTGGGTGGTGCGCCCCTGAACGAAGAGTTCGGCAAGGCAATTGGTGCCGACGGTTATTGCCGTGACGCTGCGGTGGCTGTGGAAATGGCCAAAGACTTCGTGTCGCGCCGCCACAATCAGATGGCGGGCTAATCCAATTGAAAGATTACCGAAGGCCGCCCGTTTCGGGCGGCTTTTTTTGTTCCGGGGCCGCGCTTGTTAAATCACAACAGGCGGCACTAAAATTGTTCTGAGACGCAACCGAACGGAAGCCCGATGACGGACACGCCATTGCCAGACGACAACAGCCTGACGGTGCAGGGTTTTAGCGAACAGCGAAAGGCCGAGCAGATTCTGCTCATCGCTTGTGGTGCTCTGGCGCGTGAAATTCTGGATTTGAAGGCCCGCAACGGCTGGGACCACATGGCACTGACCTGTCTACCGGCAATCCTGCATGTCCATCCTGAACGCATCACTCAAGCGGTCGAAGACGCGGTGGCCAAGCACCGGGACAGTTTTGAACGGATCTATGTCGTCTATGCCGATTGCGGAACCGGCGGGTTGTTACAGCAGGCCTGTGAACGTTTGGGCGTCGAGATGATCAAGGGCCCGCATTGTTATTCTTTCTTCGAGGGCAACGATGCCTTCGCGGAACATGCCGATGACGAAACCACAGCCTTCTACCTAACGGATTTTCTGGCACGGCAGTTCGATGCGTTCGTCTGGAAGCCGCTAGGTCTGGACCGGCATCCGGAACTGCGTGACATGTATTTCGGAAACTACACAAAACTCGTCTATCAGGCGCAGACCGATAATCCCGACCTTACCCAACGGGCAATGGAATGCGCGGATCGAATGGGGCTGACTTTCGAACGCAGGCTGACAAGATATGGTGATCTGGAAACCACCTTATCCGATTGGGCGGCCCGCCCAACAGCCGGACAGCAGGACCAAAGCTAGGCGTTGGCCAAAGCGACTTCGCGAATCCGTTCGATCATCGAACGCAACCCGTTTGAGCGTTGCGCGGACAAATGGTCGTTTAAGCCCAGCCGCGCAAGTTCGGCCGCAGCATCCACGCTGGGCACTTCGCTTACTGGCAAACCATTGTACAAGCTCCGCAATACAGCGATCAGGCCACGTACAATAAGGGCGTCACTGTCGCCATCAAAGTGGAACGCCCCGCCTTCGATTACAGGGTGTAGCCATACCTGACTTGCGCATCCATTGACTTTGGTTGCCGGTACTTTCAGCGCATCATCCAACGGGGACATCGCCTTACCCTGCTCGATGACGTGGCGGTACCGGTCTTCCCAGTCCTCCAAAAATTCGAAGTCCTCGACAATCTCTTCAAAGGCGGGCGTTGCCATAGTTCGGCTATTCCTTGCGTTGCGCGATCATAATTGTGACCTATGCTTAGCTTAACCGTCTGTCCACCCCCCGGCGTGGCTTTTCAAGACGATGAAATTGCGGTAACCCGATGCAGGAAAAAATACACAAATCGTTGGGTCCATGTACAAATCTCTGTCTGTTCTTCTGGTTTCCACGTTAATTCTGTCAGGCTGCGGCGGCTGGCGCGACTCGCGGGTGAACCCCTCGAACTGGTTTGAGCCCAGCACCCCTGCCCCGGGCGAACTGTCAACCGAAGATCCGAATGCACTTGTTCCGGCGCAAAGTGACTCGGCCGGCTTGTTCAAGCGCCCGGACGCCATCGACAGCAGTATTCCGATCGCTCGGATTGATGAACTGCGAATCGATCCAACGCCGGCGGGGGCTATTGTTTATGCTGCTGGGACAGCAATTCGACAGGGCGCTTACGACGCCCACCTCAGGCGCGTTGAATCTGAGGAAAACACCAAAAACGGCATTATGGAGTTCTCGTTTCGTGTGAATTACCCCGACTATGCAACATCGCAAGGGACCGAACGGTCGCGCATGGTGTCGGATGCTATCAATGTCACCGCACAGGAGCTGCAGGACATTCGCCTGGTTCGTGTGGTCGGTCAGCAAAACGCATTGGAATCACGCCGCCGCTAAGCGGGATTAGAGCGACACGACCTGAACAGTTTGCCCTTTTGCCGCCAGTGCGATCTTGCCATCGCAGAGTTTTAGGGCATCCTCACCAAACACTTCGAACCGCCAACCGGTCATTGCAGGTACTTCGCGTTCCCCGGAGGCGATCAGATCCAAGTCGGCGCTGGACGCAATCAGCTTGGCGGCAACGCCTGCGCTTTCAGTCTTTGACTTCAGCAATACCCTCAGCAAATCGGCCAGTGCCGGATTGACCTTCAGCTTGTCGCGGCTGTTGTCAATTTTGGGCATTTGCTCCGGCGGGCAGTTCACGCCGCGTTTGACTGCGGCGAGAATCCCATCGGCTATTGGACCTTTACGCGCATCACGCAACAGCAACCGTGAACCACCGAGATCTGAGGTCGAATTTGGCTTGGTAGACGCCATCTCGATTAGGGCATCATCCTTGAATACACGACTACGCGGGACATTGTTTTCCTGCGCATAAGCCTCTCGAAATTGAGCCAACTCGCGAACCACGGCCAAGAATTTGGCTGAATTCGTTCGGGTCTTGACCCGCCGCCATGCGTCCTCGGGGCGAATATCGTAGGTTTCGGGCCGGGTCAGAATTTGCAGCTCTTCCGCGACCCAATGGCTGCGTTTGGTCTTTTCAAGCTCTGCAGCCAGGTATTCGTAGATGTTCCGCAAATGCGTTACATCCGCCAAAGCATAGGTTTTCTGCGCGTCCGACAAAGGGCGGCGGGACCAGTCCGTGAACCTTGAGGTTTTATCCACGCCCGCTTTACAGATTTTGCGGACCAGCGTTTCATAACCCACCTGCTCACCAAAATCGCAGACCATCGCAGCGACCTGCGTGTCAAACAGCGGTGCAGGGAAAACACCGGCTTCAACCCAGAAAATCTCAAGATCCTGTCGTGCGGCGTGAAAGACTTTTACAACACGTTCATCACGAAACAGGTCATAGAGAGGCTCAAGCGACATATTGTCGGCCAGCGGATCAACAAGCACCGCGCTATCATCGTCATCCGAGGGATAGGCCACCTGCACCAGGCACAGCTTCGAATAATATGTCCGTTCGCGTAGAAACTCTGTGTCTACGGTAATATAGGGATATTCCGAAGCCGTCTTGCAAAATTCGGCCAGCTCTTGCGTCGTTGTCAGGGTTCTCATGCGCCGTGCTGTTCTTGCTCTTTTTTTAATGACTGCCCGTCTTTACGTCCTCGTCCCGAGCGTTAGGGGCGACCATAGGCCGATTTCCGGGGGCGTGTAAATCACCGAAGGCAAATCAGGGTAGCAGAACCGGGGATTTGTCACCTTGGGCATAGCGCCGCAAAACAGCCGGGTACAGCTTGTGCTCCCAAGTCAGAACCCGCGCGGCCAAAGTATCTGAGGTATCTGCCGCCTCGACCTCGACACGGGCTTGACCCAATATCGGACCGTCATCCAGGGCCGCGGTAACCTCGTGTACGGTACAGCCATGTTCTGTGTCCCCAGCCTCGATCGCCCGTGCGTGAGTATTCAGGCCCTTGTATTTCGGCAAGAGTGACGGGTGGATGTTCAGCATTTGCCCCTGAAACTGCGATACGAACTCCCCGGTCAGTACCCGCATGAACCCGGCAAGGCAGATTATGTCAGGTTGTGCCTCTAGCAAAGGTTTCACCAGTTCTGACTCGAATGCTGAACGGTCGCCTTTAAAAGGACGGTGATCGACCACAGCTGTAGGAATACCGCGATCTGCTGCCTTCTGAATCCCACCCGCACTTGGGTCATTGGACAAAACCAGACAGGGTCGGGCTGGGTGATCGTTCACCATGCTGTCGACCAGCGACACCATGTTCGACCCCCCGCCAGACAGCAGGATCGCGACGCGCTTATGGCTCACAACAGGGTGCCCGAGTACGCGACGCCCGGTGTTTCCGTGACAGTACCAATCCGTGAGACCGTCTCGCCAGCCTCGGTCAGCAACCCGGTCAGCGTGTCGGCTTGATCTGCAGAGCAGACAACAATCATGCCGATACCGCAGTTGAAGGTCTTGAGCATCTCGGCCTCGGCAATCCCGCCGACTTCTGCCATCCAGCCAAAGACAGGCGTCAGATTCCAGGAGTTCAGATCGATTTCGGCACCCATTCCTTCGGGCAAGACACGCGGCAGGTTTTCTGTCAGGCCACCACCGGTGATATGGGCCAGCGCATGAACGCCCCCTGCCCGTATCGCCGCCAATGCAGGTTTGACATAGAGCCGCGTCGGCGTCAGCAGTGCTTCGCCCAGCGTCCCGCTGCCAAAGGGAGATGCAGAGTCCCAACCCAGCCCCGATATCTCAACCAGTTTGCGCACCAGCGAGTAGCCGTTGGAATGCACCCCGTTCGAGGCCAGCCCCAGCAGAACATCACCGGCCTGAACTCCGTCGGGAAGAACAGCGCCCCGCTCCATCGCACCGACCGAGAATCCGGCCAAATCGAAATCTCCATCAGGATACATGCCCGGCATTTCGGCCGTTTCACCACCGATCAAAGCGCAACCTGATTGTGCACACCCTTCGGCGATGCCTTCGATGATCCGTGCGGCCGTATCCGTGTCCAGCTTGCCGGTGGCGAAGTAATCCAGAAAAAACAGCGGCTCGGCACCCTGACAGATCAAATCGTTGACGCACATCGCCACCAAGTCGATTCCGACGCCGTCCACCAAACCGGTATCGATAGCGATCCTTAGTTTAGTGCCCACGCCATCGGTTGCCCCCACAAGAATCGGGTCTTCGTAACCGGCGGCTTTGAGATCGAACAACGCGCCGAACCCGCCTAGCCCACTCATCACACCCGAGCGATTGGTGCGCTTCGCCGCCGGCTTGATCCGGTCAACCAGCGCGTTGCCTGCGTCAATATCCACACCGGCATCGGCATAGGTGATTCCGTTCTTGCCCGCTGTCATGGCCAATCCCTCATGAGTGCTTTGCGGGCGGGTTATTCGATTGTGCAACATGTTGCAACGGTCAGGCTTGACGCGGGCACAGATCGTGATACCCAAGGCGCTCAGGCGGGCCTGTAGCTCAATTGGTTAGAGCAGAGCGCTCATAACGCTTTGGTTGGGGGTTCGAGTCCCTCCGGGCCTACCATTTTCACCGTCCGATCACTATATCCGCACATAATCCGCCCAGGTTTTTGCTTTTGCCCAACCGCAACGTGCCTCCGTGGGCGCGTGCTATGTCCGCAACGATGGCCAGGCCCAAACCGACACCGCTGCCCTGATTCTGGTTTCGGGCCGGATCAAGCCGGGTGAATGGTCTTACGGCCTCGGTGCGCTGTTCCAATGGAATTCCGGGTCCATCATCTTCAACCCGAATGCGCAGGGATTTTGGAGTGAGCGTCAGACTCATCTCAGCGCGAGAACCATAACGCACTGCATTCCCGATCAGGTTCTCCACTGCGCGCCGCATCGCGGTCGGGCGCATCATGGCGGGGCCTTCCCCTTCGATCGATGTGAGTTCCACATCGTAACCGGCACGCTGCGCGTCCTTCACGATCTCTCGCAGCCACAATTCGGGCTCCACTTTCTCGGGGGCGCCCTCAGCAGTGCCACGGGAGAACTCCAGAAATGCATCCAGAAGGGACTGCATCTCGTCCACATCTTTGAGCATTGGGCCTGCTTCTTCTTCAGGAATAAGCGACAGTCCCAGTTTCAACCGGGTAAGCGGCGTACGCAGATCATGGCTAACGCCGGACAGCATCCGTGTTCGTTGTTCGATCTGACGCTCAATTCGAGACCGCATGTCCAGAAATGCGTTTCCCGCCGCGCGCACCTCGATCGCACCGTTCGGCGTGTAAGGCACGACCCTACCGCGACCGAAAGCCTGTGCCGCGTCGGCAAGGCGAGTGATCGGCCGCAATTGGTTACGCATGTAAAGAAAGGAAATCGTGGTCATCACAACGGCAAAGAAAACCATAGTGACAAGCAACTGGTGTGGAGCGGCCGGAGACAACCGCCTCCGGTCGAATGCCAACTCAAGTGTCCCAAGGTCTGTCTCGAGATAAACGCGCGCCTCTTTGCCGCTCGGCAAGGCTATCGCGACAGCCTCTGGTAACCTTGTGTGCAGGTTTTCAGCAACTTGCGGCGCTATGAAATCATGCCACCGGCGTGATCCGGCTTCGGCTTCTTCGTCCGGGTTCAGGAATCGCGCCGTCATTCCCAGGGCCGTCAATTCGGTTCTTACGGCAGCCAGCGCCTCTTGCTGTGTCTCGGCGCCCTGCATCCCCTCCATGATCAGATCAACTTCCCGTGCAGCGGAACGCGTCATTTGCTGCGTCACCTCTTCAAGGTGTTTCTGCAGAAAGGCGATGGACACCACCAACAACACGACAATGACCGGCAGCACGAGAATCAAGGCAGCACGGGCATACAGGCTGCGGGGCATATAGGGTTTGAGCAATTGCGACGACATGCGCTAAACCTAGCGGGCCACCTGGGTAAGAGGAAGAGGTCACAATGCAAGCCCCTGACAGTTTCAACCCAGCACCCGGCGTGGCCGAAGAGCTTTCACCCGGCCTCCGACGGATTCTTGCGCCAAATCCGTCGCCGATGACTTATCGCGGCACAAACACTTATTTGCTGGGCACCCGAGGCATCGCGGTGATCGATCCCGGCCCGATGATCGAAGCACACCTCGACGCGATTCTAAACGCGTTGCAGCCCGATCAGCGGGTCAGCCACATTCTGGTGACTCACTCCCATCTGGACCACTCGCCCCTCGCCGCCCCTTTATCCGCGCGCACCGGCGCGCCGATTCTGGCCTTTGGCGAGCCAGAAGCCGGTCGTAGCGCCGTCATGACGCAGCTGGCGAAACAAGGGTTGGCCGGAGGCGGCGAAGGCATCGATTCAGGCTTTCGCCCAGATCAGGAGGTGCTGGATGGTCAGATCATCCGAGGTGAGGACTGGGAGCTTGAGGTAATCCACACGCCGGGTCATCTGGGCAATCACATCGCGCTTGCTTGGGGCGAAGCGTGTTTTACCGCCGATCATGTAATGGGCTGGGCCAGCTCGCTGGTCTCGCCGCCGGACGGTGACCTGACAGATTTCATGGACGCGTGCCACCGCTTGCGCGCGCGCCAATGGTCCGTGTTTCATCCGGGCCACGGAGCCCCCGTTACTGAACCTGCGGCCCGGCTGGATTGGCTGATCGAACATCGTCTTGGGCGTGAATGCCAAATCCTGACTGCACTGGAGGACGGCCCTGCAACAGTGCAAGAATTGGCCCGCCGGATATATGTCGATACCTCTGACGCATTGCTGCCAGCCGCCGAACGAAATGTATTTGCGCATCTTGTGGACCTGACGGGAAAATTCCGCGTTGAACCGCTTCAAGACCTGTCTGTAGCAGCACAATTCCGGCGGCTCAGCTGACCCGCAGAAATTTTTTTCATCGTTATGCGCATCCCCTCTGGACGGCGAAAATCGGTGTTGTTATACGCGCCCTCAGTTCCGGCGTAGCTCAGCGGTAGAGCAGTTGACTGTTAATCAATTGGTCGTAGGTTCGATCCCTACCGCCGGAGCCAATTTTCCTTACATCTGCGCGTTTCAAACTGCACTGACGTGTGATCCGAAGTCCGGTCCAGTTTTTCGTCGAAAAAACTCTTTGACCCCTCTGGACGCCAGGAAATCTGATTGCTATACGGCGCGAACCGTTCCGGCGTAGCTCAGCGGTAGAGCAGTTGACTGTTAATCAATTGGTCGTAGGTTCGATCCCTACCGCCGGAGCCATTCTCCAATCATCGACACTCAGCCCGACAGGGCATCGTTGAAGTCCGCGCGCAGATTGCGTTTCAGGATTTTACCCGTCGCATTAAGCGGCAGCGCATCTACGAAAACAACCTTGTCGGGCACCTGCCACTTAGGAATTTTACCGTCAAAAAAGTCCAATAGCTCTTGCTCTGTCGGATCTTCACCCTCGGACTTAACCGCCACGAGCAACGGGCGCTCGTCCCACTTCGGATGAGGCACTCCAACAACCGCAGCAGTGGCCAGTTTCGGGTGTGCGACGGCGATGTTTTCCAGTTCGACGGAACTGATCCATTCGCCGCCGGATTTGATGATGTCCTTAGACCGGTCGCGGATCGTCATATAGCCGTCAGGGTCCAGTGTCGCCACGTCGCCAGTCGCGAACCAGCCGTTTTGCAAAAGATCCTGATCCTGCAGCTGAAAATAGCTGTCCAACACCCAAGGACCGCGAACCATCAGATCGCCCTGTGTTTCACCGTCATGTGGCAGATCGTTGCCGTCATCATCTACGATCTTTAATTCCACGCCAAAAGGAGGACGTCCCTGATTCTCGCGTAGTCTGTGTTGTTCTTCAAGCGGCAGATCGAGGTGTTTGGCCAGCGGATAGTTGGTCGTTCCCAGAGGGCTCATTTCGCTCATACCCCAGGCGTGGACGGTATCGACGCCATAGGTTTCCCGGAAGGTTTCAATCATTGACGGCGGGCAAGCAGCACCGCCTATGACGGTGCGGTTCAGGCTAGTCAGCTGAGAACCGTTTTGCTGGGCATGAGCCAGAAGGCCCTGCCAGATAGTCGGGACGCCCATTGCCAGCGTCACACCATGCTTGTCGATCAGATCAACCAGCGCTTCGCCGTGCAAACCCGGCCCCGGTAGCACCATGCGTGACCCGGACATGGCGCACGCGTAAGGCGAACCCCAAGCGTTAACGTGGAACATCGGTACAACCGGCATCACGACGTCCATCGCCGAAAACCCAATAACATCCCGCGTGTTCGATGCAAAACTGTGTAATACTGTCGAACGATGGGAATACAAAACGCCCTTGGGGTGTCCTGTCGTGCCCGACGTATAACAAAGGCCGCTGGCCGTATTTTCGTCCAAGTCGGGCCATTCAAAATCGTCGCTGCCCGCATCGATCAACTCGTCATAGAATTTCAAATCGACCACCTGCTCCGATGCGGCGTCGTCCCGAGGCCCCATCAGCACAAAGTGCTGAACCTCACTCAGGTGTTCCTGCAATGCTGAGACAAGAGGGATAAATGTTGCATCAAAGAACAACACCCGGTCCTGAGCGTGGTTGATGATGTAGGTCAGCTGGTCCGGAAACAGACGCGGGTTGATCGTATGGCAGACGAAACCTGCACCGGACACGGCGTAATAAATCTCAAGATGGCGCCGGTTGTTCCACGCCAGCGTCCCTATGCGATCCTGCGGTTGTAATCCCAGCCGGTTAAGCGCCGAGGCCAGCCTGCGTGCATTTTGCGCAATTCCCGCCCAGTCGGTCATAGTCACCGAGCCATCGGTCTCGACCGAAATGATCTCGGTTTCCCCGTGATAACGTTCGGCGTGATCAATCAGTGACGAAATCAGCAACGGCTGCGTCATCATCTGTCCCAGCATGGACATCCTCCCATAGTCAGCTTCGTGCCGTAGCGGCCGCGCTTTATTGCCTTGTTTGCATTACGTCCCAGCAGAGCCAGACGGATCAAACATTGGCATTGATTGGCAACGACCCTGCCAATCTTTCAATTGTCTGACAATAAAAGAATGCTGTCGGTCGCGACAGCGGACCACGGTCAGGACCGCCTATCAGCGCCGATGCCGCAGCGCATAGTCGACCAAAGCCGCGGTCGATCCGTCCTTGTCCGCCGCGCTGACATCTCCCTCCACGATCGGCCCCAGCGAGGTAGCCAGTTCCTTACCCAGCTCAACGCCCCATTGATCAAACGAATTGATTCCCAACAAGGTCCCTTCGACGAAAACCCGGTGTTCATACAGGGCGATGATCTGGCCCAGCACAAACGGCGTGAGCTTGGGATAGATCAGCGTGGTCGAAGGCCGGTTGCCCGGGAATACCCGGTGACGGGCCTGCCGTTCCAACTCGTCGCCTTCCAGCCCTTTGGCAGTCATACGGTCCCGCGCTTCATCTAGTGAACGGCCGCGCATCAATGCCTCGGACTGGGCCAGGCAATTGGCCAATAACAAGCGGTGATGATGGGCAAGTTCAGGCTCATGTCCCTCGGCGGCCACCATGAACTCGCACGGAACCACATCGGTACCCTGATGGATCAGCTGATAAAAGGCGTGCTGACCGTTGGTGCCCGGTTCACCCCAGACGACAGGTCCCGAGGGCATGGTCAGCGCGCTGCCGTCCGTGGCGACCGACTTGCCGTTCGATTCCATCTCTAACTGCTGGAAATAGGCAGGCAAGCGCAGCAGACGTTGGTCATAGGGCAGCACCGCGCGGCCGGTGTGGTTCAACACCTGACGGTGCCAGATGCCAACCAGGGCCAGCATAACCGGCATATTCTCAACCCAATCGGCCGATCGGAAGTGCAGGTCCATCGCCTGCCCGCCCCGCAAAAATGCATCAAAGGCGTTCGAGCCAACGGCAATCATTACGGGCAATCCCACTGGTCCCCAGACGGAATAGCGACCACCAACCCAATCAGCGAATCCAAAGACTCTGTCCTCGGGGATGTCAAAGGCCGCTGTTTTGTCCAAAGCGCTGGAGACAGCAGCAAATTGCCGCGCCGGATCGCCACCGCCGTCCATTACCCAGGCACGGGCGGTGCGCGCGTTGGTCATAGTTTCGATCGTTGTAAAAGTCTTGGAGGCCACAATGATCAGTGTGCGTGTCGGATCGAGCTCGCGCAGCGTATCGGCGATATGCGCGCCGTCCACGTTCGACACGTAATGCAGCCTCGGCCCGTCGTGATAAGGCGCAAGCGCGTGGGTCGCCATGACCGGGCCGAGATCGGACCCTCCGATCCCGATATTCACCACATCGGTGAAACTGCCACCCGGGCCTTGAATCGCGCCGCCTCGGATTTCTTCGGCAAAGACTCGCATCCGTTGCAACGTGTCCAGGACGTCTGGCATGACGTCATGTCCATCAACCTCGACCGGACCTCCATCCAGGTTGCGCAAGGCTGTATGCAGAACCGCCCGCCCCTCGGTTTCGTTGATTTTCTCGCCGCCAAACATCGCATCACGACGCGCGGCCAGATCAGCGGCGTCGCACAGGCGGATCAATTCGGCACGGACATCTTTGTCGATTTTGGTTTTCGAGTAGTCGAACAGCATATCACCGGTCGAGGCTGAAAATTCACGCGCTCGCTCAGGGTCTGTTTCGAACAGGTTAAGAATGCTGTCGCCAGCCCCCTGTTCAGCAAGATATTTGAGGGTTTCGAGTTGCATACCTCTTACTCCGCCCAATGTACCGTCATGCCGCTGAGCACAGCGGCGATCGGTGCCTCTTCGGGAGGCATTGTCATCGCTCGTTCCAATGCGGTGCGTTTCGCGTCACCGTAGATAATCAGATGCTTGGACAGCGCCCCGTCCAATACAGGTGCCGTCAGCGTAATACGCGGCTCGGGCTGAACATCTGTTCGCGCCACGGCCAGCATCGGCGCGTGGCTGTCCAACGCTGCGCCCAAATCGGCCATACCCGGAAACAGCGAGGCGGTGTGCATATCCTCGCCCATGCCCAAAACCAGGACCGAGAGCGGCAGCACAGGTGCGATCAGCGTTTCAATCTCGGCCAGAGCGTCCTCGGGGTTCCGCCCCGGCACAAATAGCGGCACATACTCGGCCACCGACGCACGGCTGGTCAGCAGACGCTCACGGATGAGACGTTCGTTCGAGCGTTCATCATCGGCTGGAACACAGCGTTCATCAGTGGGCAGAACCCGAACACGATCCCACTCCAGATCAGCCGCGCAAAGCCCGTCAAAAATCGGTCCGGGCGTAGTGCCGCCCGGCACGGCAAAGGACACCAGATCGTGATGCAGCAAAGCGGCCTCAAGATCACCGGCCAAGTCATTGGCCACATCAATTGCCAGCATATCGCGGTCGGCATATTCCTGTATTTTCATGGCTTGATCCCTTGCCAGTGGCGACCGTCGCGTTTCATCAGCAGCTCGGCGTCGCCCGGACCGGTGCTTCCGCTTTCATAAGGTTTGGGCACATCGCCCCGTGCCTGCCATCCGGCAATGACAGGATCGGTCCAGGCCCATGCGGCCTCTACCTCGTCACCGCGCATGAACAACGTTTGGTTGCCCCGGATCACATCCATCACCAGCCTTTCATAGGCATCAGGCGGGTCCTGGTTTTCCGGGCCCAACGCCTCGGCAAAGCTCATGTCCAGCGGCACGTCGACCAAACGCATCCCGCCTTGGCCTGGTTCTTTTATCGTCACTTTCAGCGTGATGCCTTCATTCGGTTGCAGACGGATCGACAGTGCATTCGCGTGCCGTCCTGCTTCTTCCCCGAATATCGAGTGTGGCGCGTCCTTGAACTGTACATTGATGACCGACGATCGCGCCACCAACCGTTTGCCTGTACGCAGGTAAAAAGGTGTACCTGCCCACCGCCAGTTGCTGACATGGGCGCGCAGCGCGACATAGCTTTCGGTGGTCGAGCGCGGATTGCCCACAACGTCACGATAACCCAGCCCCTCGGGCCCTGCCGAAAACTGGCCGCGCACGATGTGATGCGGCTCGACCGGATCCAACGCGCGGATCACTTTCAGTTTTTCATCCCGTACCGCGTTAGGATCGAACTTGGCCGGCGGCTCCATTGCGATCAGGCACAAAAGTTGCATCAGGTGGTTCTGCACCATATCCCGCATGGCGCCTGCCCGCTCGTAATATTCCTCGCGCCCGGCGATGCCGACGGTTTCAGCCACGGTGATCTGAATATGATCCACATATTGGCTGTTCCACAACGGCTCGAACATCATGTTCCCAAACCGCACCGCCATCAGGTTCTGAACGGTTTCCTTACCCAGATAGTGATCGATGCGATAGATTTGACCTTCGGAAAAATGTGCCGCCAGCGTGGCATTGAGATCGCGTGCGCTTTCCAGGTCATGGCCGAATGGTTTTTCAACAACAACACGGGTTTGTGCATTGGCCAGGCCATTCTCATTGATCCGCTCGGCCAGAGGCCCGAACAGCCGAGGACCGACTGAGAAATAGAACGCCCGTACGCGGTCCTGATGCAACTTGTCCGCCAACGCGGCCCAACCATCCTCAGAAAGCGCGTCCAACCGGACATAATCCACGCGGTTCAGAAACCCGTTCAGCTTTTCCGCGTCCTTCGACCGGTTTGGCGCGTGTTGGCGCAACGAATCAGAGACCAGCGCCTGGAATGCCGCACGATCCAAATCACTACGTGCAGCAGCTATGATCTGGGTGTCTTTGGGCCACTGGCCTGCACAATAGCGACGAAACAGTGCCGGCAGGATCTTGCGTTGTGCCAGATCGCCGGTTCCACCGAAAATGACCAGATCAAAAGGGTCTACAGGTATGACGCGAGAAACCATGGGTTTTCCTTACCTTGCCGTTCGAGCCATGTCCAATGTTAGCGCCACCATATTTTCTTTTTTTGCTTCCATCAAAACTCTGTCAGTTCTGACTTCAGCACCTTTTCCGATAGTCCAGATCGAACTAGATCAACTACTAATTTGCAAAGAACCGGATGCGGAATGAAAGACAACGTCCCTCACATCGCCAATATCGGTAAGTTTCAGAACAAATTGGTGGCAGCAGATGGTCAGACCCGTGCTTCGGTCTCGTTGAAACAGCCTGAAACGTTGTGGTTCAACACTGGAACCTTGTGCAATATCGAATGTTCGAATTGCTATATCGCCAGCAGCCCGACCAATGATGCGCTGGTGTATATCACTGCAGACGAAGTCCGGGCCTACCTGGATCAGATCGATGCCCGGAATTGGCCGATCCGCGAAATCGGTTTCACCGGCGGCGAACCTTTCATGAACCCCGAAATGATTGGCATGGCCCGTGCGGCGCTGGAACGCGACTATGATGTGCTGATTTTGACTAACGCCATGCTGCCAATGATGCGCCGCAAGATGCGTGAAGGGTTGCTGGAGCTCGAACGCAGTCATCCCGGCGCACTGACGCTACGTGTTTCCGTAGATCATTATAAGCCCGAATTACATGATAAAGAGCGCGGCACAGGCAGTTTCGAGAGAACTCTGACCGGCATGAAATGGTTGCGCGACAATGGGTTCAGAATGACGGTGGCTGGGCGAACTGTCTGGGGGGACACCAATGCCGAAAACCGAAAGGGCTATGCGGAATTCTTCGCAGAACATGGTTTTGACATCGACGCCCGGAATCCTGCTCAAACAGTCCTGTTTCCGGAGATGGACGAAACGGTTGATGTCCCTGAAATTACAACCGCTTGCTGGGACATACTGAACAAATCCCCAAGCGAGGTCATGTGCGCCAACTCGCGCATGGTGGTCAAACGCAATGGCGCTGCAAGCCCTGTCGTTCTGGCTTGCACCCTACTGCCTTACGCGGCTGAATTCGAAATGGGTACAACATTGGCGGAAGCCGAGGCAGACGTGCACCTGAACCACCCGCATTGTGCCAAGTTTTGCGTTCTTGGCGGGGCAAGCTGTTCAAGTTGAACCTTCAGTTCAATTCCGGAGATTTCCAGTATTTCGTGCCAGACGCCCCAGCCGAAACCCGCCAGCCCTTCTTACCCAACACAAAGAATGACCGACCATCGGTGAACCGAACGGTTTCATTGCTGCTGTCATCGCCGTACATAGCCCCGGATTCCGCTGTGGCGTCATACCCATAGGTTATGAACTTTTCCAGCACCTCCGGTGTTTCGAACAGAATTACGAACTTGGTTTCAAACCCGCCTATACCTATGGCCGCTCCGACCCCGCCTGTACCCATATTCATGTAGGTGTGGTGGTCCGTTTCTTTTGACACTGCAACACCGCGCCCATAACCCGCCGAAACAGGAAATACAGTTATTTTACGAGAATCGAACACCGCGTAACCCGCGCTGACGTCGTAAAGAGACCGCGCCTCGGGGTTTTCAGCCAATAGCTGCGTCAATACATCATCTGCCATAAGGTCGAGCTTGGCGCGTGTTTCTTCAGGTGTAGCTTCGTTGGACACAAGGTTTGCCGTTGAATTGATGGTTTCATCGACCGCGTTTGCGCCCTTGTCTATGGTGTTGCCAACGCTCTCCGCTCCACGCCCGATCGCATTTGCCGTATTCTCGGCGCCTTTCTTGATCTTTCCCAGAACGCCGTCAGCAGCAGCCCCTCCGCACGCCAGACAAGCGGCGGTAATGAAAAACAGAACTCTTGTCATATTGTGGCTCCGAATGCGACCGGCGACTCGGTCGATACCTTACCCGATGCGTCCAAAATATAAACGCAATCCGACAGCTACTGATCCGAAACCCTATTCCAGCGTCAATTGATCCGAAACTCACCAACCATGTTGCGCCATTCTCCGGGCGCGATCATCTTGCGGTGCGTGAACCGGACGGAATGCAACGGGCCTTCGATCTCTCGCTGCCAGAAGTCGATGAAATCGAACAGCTTTGGATGATCGGGCGCCAGGTCGTATTCCTGCCAGATGAACGTATTCAGAACGTGAATATAATCGGGCATGCGATAGAAAAACTCTGCCGTCGTCAGCCCGTACCCCTTGAGCATTAATTCCGTTTCGCTTTGCTCCATGCAGACCTCCAAATTTATTGCAAGGTCTCTTTAGGGTAACACGAAAACCTCCTAACCCTTAGTTAACAATATGTTACTCTGGTGTTACGGGGTTTTTCGCATGCAAAATCGTTGCTTGCTTGCACCTTATGTGCCGGGTCTGATAAGATGCATCCACAAGATATAGACCCTGCATAAAGAACGGGCAGTTTACGTGAGCGATACGCCAGAAATTCCTGAAAACATGGATGAAACCCCGCCCGAGCGCCCCACCTATGACGGCCCGACGGTTTCCATCGAATCCGAAATGCGGACGTCCTATCTGGACTATGCGATGTCGGTCATCGTTTCCCGCGCGATCCCTGATCTACGGGACGGGCTGAAGCCTGTGCACCGCCGTATCCTTTACGCGATGCATGAAACAGGGAATACGCACGACAAGTCTTACCGCAAATCGGCCCGTCCGGTGGGCGACGTGATGGGTAAATACCACCCACACGGAGACAGCGCGATCTATGACGCGTTGGTGCGGATGGCTCAGGATTTCTCAATGTCGTTGCCGTTGCTGGATGGGCAGGGCAACTTTGGCTCGATGGACGGCGATAACCCCGCGGCTATGCGTTACACCGAAGTGCGGATGGACAAACCCGCCGCCTCCCTTCTGGCAGATATCGAAAAAGACACGGTCGATTTTCAGGACAACTATGACGGCAAAGATAAAGAGCCGACCGTTCTGCCCGCCCGTTTCCCCAACATGTTGGTTAATGGTGCCGGCGGTATTGCCGTGGGTATGGCGACCAACATTCCTCCTCATAACCTGGGTGAAGTGGTTGATGCCACGCTAGCCCTGATCGACGACCCGGATCTGACGTCCGAACAATTGATCGAATATGTCCCCGGCCCCGATTTTCCGACAGGCGGCGTCATGCTGGGCCGGTCGGGTGCGCGCAAGGCGTACCTTGAGGGACGCGGCAGCGTGATAATCCGCTCCAAGACCCGCGTCGAGGAGATCCGTAAAGACCGGTACGCAATTGTTGTCGATGAGATCCCTTATCAGGTGAACAAGGCCTCGATGATCGAAAAGATCGCCGAAGCCGTGCGCGAGAAACGCATCGAAGGTGTCAGCCACGTTCAGGATGAATCCGACCGCAACGGCGTGCGTGTGGTGGTTGAACTGAAACGAGATGCGACGCCCGAGGTGGTGCTGAATCAACTGTTCCGCTTCTCGCCGATGCAAACATCGTTTGGCTGCAACATGTTGGCCTTGAACGGTGGTCGCCCCGAGCAGCTTACACTACGGCGGTTCCTCACCAGTTTTATCGACTTCCGGGAAGACGTCGTAGCGCGTCGGACGGCCTATGATTTGCGCAAAGCGCGCGAGCGTAGCCACATACTTTGCGGGCTGGCCGTAGCCGTCTCGAACGTGGATGAGGTCGTGGCGACCATTCGGTCTTCGGCTGACGCGGCACAGGCGCGTGAGAAATTGATGACCCGTCGTTGGCCCGCAGCTGAGATCGAGGGTTACCTGCGCCTGATCGACGATCCGCTGTCCAAAATGAACGATGATGGCACCTACAACCTGACCGAAGTTCAGGCTCGGGCAATTTTGGACCTGCGCCTGCAGCGCCTGACACAGCTGGGCGTCAAAGAGGTCACAGACGAGCTGGAACAGTTGGCTGCCAAGATCCAGGAATACCTGGATATTCTGTCCTCTCGCGAACGGATCATGTCGATCATTGGCGATGAGCTGCGCAGCGTCCGCGAGCAGTTCGCCGTACCACGTCGTACCGAAATCGTCGACTGGTCCGGCGATATGGAAGATGAAGACCTGATCGAGCGTGAAGACATGGTCGTGACAGTGACCTCGGGTGGCTACATCAAGCGGACTCCGCTGGTCGACTTCCGCGCGCAGAAACGTGGTGGCAAAGGGCTGTCGGGGATGCAGACCAAGGAAGAGGATGTTGTTACCAACCTCTTCGTCGCCAACACGCACACGCAGCTTCTGTTCTTCACCACGGATGGAATGGTGTACAAGTTGAAGACCTGGCGGCTGCCGCAGTCTGGACGAACCGGCAAAGGAAAGGCCATCGTCAATATCCTGCCGATCCCGACCGGCGTTTCCATTGCAGCGATCATGCCGGTTGATGTGCCGGATGAGGAATGGGAAAACCTGCAAATCATTTTCGCCACCAGTGCGGGCGATGTGCGCCGTAACCGTTTGTCTGACTTCACCAATGTCCGCCGCAACGGCAAGATCGCCATGAAGCTGCCCGAGGGTGTAGAACTGGTTAATGCCCGCATCTGCTCGGAAGACGAGGACGTGATGTTGGTCACCAACTCGGGCCGTGCCATCCGCTTCCGCACGACGGATGTGCGAGTCTTTAACTCGCGAGAATCCACGGGCGTCCGTGGAATACGGCTGTCCAACGGCGACCGGGTTGTGTCGATGTCGGTGATCCGACACTTCGAAGCCGGCCCGGATGAACGGGCCGCATATCTGAAGATGCGTCGTCTGATGGCGGGCGTCACCGAGGAAACGGACAACGATGAGGACGAAGGCAACGCGGACAGCGTTCTGCCTCAGGAACGTTACGCCGAAATGTCAGCCGTCGAGAACCTGATTCTGACGATTACCGCAGGTGGCGCAGGTAAGCTAAGCTCCAGCCACGACTATCCTGTCCGCGGACGGGGCGGCATGGGCGTCGCGGCGATGGACAAGGCGATGCGCGGCGGCGAACTGGTGGCTTCTTTCCCGGTTGAGATTGACGATCAGATCATGCTGGCAACGTCCAAGGGTCAGTCAATCCGGGTGCCTGTCGACGGAATTTCCTTCCGATCGCGCTCGGCTGGCGGCGTGAAAGTGTTCAACACTGGCAAGGGTGAAGAGGTCGTCAGTGTCGCCTGGATTGCGGATCAGGGCGATGAAGAGGCCGAAGAATAACCTCGCCCTTCGACATTGCCAGAAACCGGTTATGACAAAGCGCTCGCTCTGCGGGCGCTTTGTTGTTTGGGATCAATTTATTGACAGGCAACCGGGTGATCCTTGTCCGGGCGCACTCTGGATCCTAGATTTAACCCATGCAGTCTTTTGCAGATATCCGACCGGCCTACAGCCGTGCCGAACGCATCAGCGACGCCATTGTCCACGTTTTAGGTGTTTCTTCAGCACTGATTGCGGTTCCGACACTGGTGGTTTTGACGATCTTTTACCGATCAGAACCAGCTGCCGTGCTGGGCGCCTCTGTTTATGGCGTCACACTTGTTTTCATGCTGACGTTTTCGGCGCTTTACAACATGATCGAAAGCGACAAATGGTCGGAGCTTCTCCGCCGCCTCGATCATTCCGGGATTTATGTTAAAATTGCAGGCACTTACACACCGTTCGTTCTGTTGTCTGGTGTTCCGTCGACTGGGCTTCTCATAGGTTTGTGGTCCTCTGCCACATTGGGAACAGCCATGAAGATGCTGCATCCTCACCGCTTCCGGTGGCTCGGGCTTGCGCTGTACGTTGTGATGGGATGGGCCGCCGTCTGGGCGGGCCATGAGATGCTGGCCGATCTGCCCCAAACCGTTCTGGTTTTGATGCTGACCGGCGGCGTTGTCTATACCGCGGGCATCGCGTTTTATCTTCTCGACTGGATACCCTATCACAACACGATCTGGCATGTGTTCGT
Source organism: Ruegeria sp. HKCCD6426 (assembly GCF_057221115.1). Classification (NCBI taxonomy): domain Bacteria; kingdom Pseudomonadati; phylum Pseudomonadota; class Alphaproteobacteria; order Rhodobacterales; family Roseobacteraceae; genus Ruegeria; species Ruegeria sp. HKCCD6426. The sequence goes on from NZ_JBWVBF010000003.1 coordinate 697,276, forward strand.
ACTGACCGGGAGCGTGCTATTTTTCGCTGCGGTCGCCGTTCGCATCGAAAGGATACCTGTTGTATTTCTTTGATACCAACCAAGCTGCGCGCATCCAGGTGTGAAGCCAACCGCATTCACACCCAAATCAGACACTCGTTGGGGTGATCACGCAGAGAACAGCAACAGGTCAGACAAGCACCTCTTCCCGGCGCAACATCGTACGGACATCAAAGCCCGTACAACCCGCCGAACTTTTCTTCGAGGTAGGCCAACAACGGTTCCGGTCCCGGTTCTACACCGCTTGCGCGCTGAATGATCTCGCGCGGTTCATAAAGCCCGCCGTACTGCTGTACGTTTTCGCGCAACCAGCCGGTTGCGCCCGAAGTGTCGCCTTCGGTCAACTGGCTGTCCAATCCAGGCACTGCGCCCCGCAGCGCTTGATAGAGGCACCCGGCATAGACATTACCCAACGCGTAAGTCGGGAAATATCCGAACAGACCAACCGACCAGTGCACATCCTGCAGGCACCCGTTTGATGGCTTGTTTACTGCATAACCGAAATCAGCAGCAAATCGGTCGTTCCAGGCAGCTTCCAGATCGCCCACCTGCAGATCACCGCTCATCAAGGCGCGCTCCAGATCGAACCGCAGCATGACGTGCAGGTTGTATTGCACCTCGTCCGCCTCGGTACGAATATACCCGTTATGTACGCGATTAACGGTGCCATAAAAGGCATCGGCATCCGCAATACCGAAGTCGCCGAATGCCTCCGTCATTTGACCATAAAGCCAGCCTGTGAAAGCACGAGAACGACCCAGCTGGTTTTCATAGATCCGGCTTTGGCTTTCGTGCACGCCCATCGATACGCCTTGACCCAGCGGCGTCAGCGCGTAGCTGCTGTTGATCCCTTGTTCATATGCGGCGTGGCCGACCTCGTGAATCGTCGAGTAGAAACAGTTGAATGGGTCGGTTTCGCTGGTTCGGGTAGTAATTCGCACGTCTGAGCCGCTGCCCGAACTGAACGGATGCACCGCTTTGTCCACTCGGCCCCGGTTCAGGTCATAACCGAACGTAGTGGCCAATTTCTGCGACAGACACATCTGAGCCAGCTCATCAAAACAACCCGAAAGCGCGGCTGGTTCTGGTTTGTCCAGAACGGCTGCACGCAGGGCAACAAGCCGCGGACGCATCTGGTCAAAAATGGTGGCAATCTGATCACCAGTGGTGTTGGGCTCGTAATCCTCGACCAAGGCATCATAGATATTGCCGCCCTGAGCCAGCGCAGAACCTTCCTCGCGCCTGAGCGAGACGACTTCATCCAGAACAGGCAGAAAGGCCGCGACGTCCTCGTCCGCGCGGGCCTGCGCCCACAAGCCTTGTGCCGCTGACGTAACCCGTGCAATTGCCGTTGCCAGATCCGCCGGCACCTTGACTGCACGATCATAGGCACGACGGATTTCCCGCAATTGCGCCTGATCGGATTCGCTGTCTGCGTCCGCTTTCTCTAGCCAGTCCGCGACGCGCGGATCCGAACGGCGGGCGTGGAGCACGGCCTCGATCGCGGCCATCTCCTCGGCGCGTTGGGGTGCTGCACCACGCGGCATCACAGTTTCCTGGTCCCAACCCAAACGTCCGGCGATCTGTCCAAGGGCCGAGGTTTCACGCTGATAGGCCATCAGGTCGTTGAAAGCTGTCATAAAGTCATGCTCCGCGCAGAGAAGTTGCTATGGGATAGGCCGTCAAAAAACGAGCGCGCAGGATCAGGGTCCAGACGACGACGGCCAGGAATTGATGGAAAATGGCGATCTGCCAGGGTGCGCCGTAGACGACGGTCAATACACCGACCACCACCTGCAGAGCCAGAACCGCAAACATGGCGTTGAAGGCAAAACGCGTCTGCGGATGAGCGCTGGTACTGCCGCGACGCCAGACCACAATACCGAAAGCAAACAGCAAATAGCCTGCGCAACGGTGAATGAACTGAACAAGGCCCGGACTTTCGAAGAAATTCCGCCACATCGGCTCTAGCATCGTTGCGTCCGGCGGCAGCAGTTGTCCGCCGATCAACGGCCAGTCTGTAAAGGATCGCCCGGCATCGATCCCGGCCACCATCGCGCCGATCAGGATTTGCAGGAACGCAAAATGCATCAGTCCTGTGGACAGTGAGAACAACCGCGCCTCTTTCGCACGCCGCGCCTGCATCAGGTCGCGCTCCTCGCGCCCCAGCATGAAAATATACCACGCCAGAAACCCGAGGATCACGAAAGCCAGACCCAGATGTATCGCAAGGCGATAGCTGGCGACGGCGGTCATGCCCTCGCCCTGTGTCACGCCTGAGGCAACCATCCACCAGCCAACGGCCCCCTGCACGCCGCCCAGAACACCGGGGATCAGCAAACGTCCAGTCCACCCGGCTGGGATCTTACGTGCGGCGAGAAAGCCAAAGAACCCAAGCGCCCAGACCAGCCCGATCGCGCGGCCCAACTGACGGTGACCCCATTCCCACCAATAGATCGATTTGAAGTCCGCCAACTCCATCCACTGGTTCTGGATGCGCCACTGGTCGATCTGTTTGTACTTATCGAACTCGGCCTGCCAATCCGCTTCAGTCATCGGTGGCACGGCTCCGGTGATCGGACGCCATTCAGTGATGGACAGACCACTATCAGTCAGGCGCGTCAGCCCGCCGACCGCGATCATCACGACCACCAAAGCGAACAGGATCATCAGCCAGATGCGAATGGCCAGACGTGCGCCACCGCGCCCCCTGTCGATCATTCCCGGCTGAACCGCCTGTTGTTTTTCCGTGTCTGAGACGTCTTCGAAGATGCTGCGCTTACCGCTCATGCCGTCCTCTTCCTGCCTTGGATTTCGTCGCAAGCTAGGGCCATGGGGGACCGAGGTCCAGCCTCAGCCCTTTTCCTTCCAGCGGACCATCTGCCGCATGATCCCGTGCAGCATCTGTACATCCGCCCGCGTCATCCGAATTCGAGACCACAAATTGCGCAGGTTCACCTTCATCCCTTCCGCCTTTTCAGGCGGATAGAAGAACCCGGCCTCTTCCAACCGCCCCTCATAGTGCTCGACCAGCTTCTCTACCTCTATGCCGGTTGCCCAGTCGCCCTTGCCCAGATCGGTAGCTTCATGCGCCACATCGCCGGTCTGGCGCATCCATTCATAGGCGGTCAGCAACACGCACTGTCCCAGATTCAATGAGGCATATTCCGGGTTCACAGGGACCGAAATGATCGCATTCGCCTTTGCGATATCCTCGTTCTCAAGCCCGGCGCGCTCCGGACCAAACAGAACAGCCACTTTTTCACCCGCCGCGACCTTCTCAGCAGCGATCTGCATCGCCCGTTCAGGGCTAAAAACCGGTTTGGTCAACCCGCGCTGCCGCGCTGTGGTCGCGAAGACAAAGGTCCTGTCCCCCAGCGCACCTGCCAGATCATCGAACAGTTGCGCCTCGTCCAGCAATCGCCCGGCCCCGCTCGACATCGCCACTGCCTTCGGGTTCGGCCAACCGTCCCTCGGTGCCACGATCCGCATCCGGTCCAGACCGAAATTCCACATCGCCCGCGCAGCGGCGCCGATGTTCTCGCCCATTTGGGGGCGGACAAGCACAAAGGATGGCTGGGATGAATCTCTGGGCATCACTTACTCCGAAAAGTTCCGCCTGCTCTAATCCCCACATCCGCGCAGAGCAAGGCACCCCAGCCTCTTCTGATCCCAAATACCCACGCACGAGGCATAAAAGTTTGCTTCCCCGGCGCAATCCGCTAAACCGCGCCAAAGACTGAAAGCGAAGGACGCGCCCATGGACACCCCCGAGCAGCCGCAGATTTACCTGATCACGCCTCCGACCATCGAGCTGAGTAGTTTTCCTAACAGGCTCGCCAGTGTTCTCGACAGGGCCGAGATCGCCTGCATTCGTCTGGCGCTGGCCGGTAGTGACGAAGATGCAATTGCTCGCGCCGCAGATGCCTGCCGTGAAGTGGCCCACGCACGCGACGTCGCGCTAGTGATCTCAAATCATGTCTTGTTGGCTCAGCGGTTGGGCCTCGACGGAGTACATCTGGATGATGCCGCCCGATCGGTGCGCGCAGCACGTAAAGAGCTGGGCGCCGACGCCATCGTTGGCAGCTTTTGTGGCGCGTCCAGCCACGACGGCATGACCGCAGGCGAAGCCGGAGTAGACTATGTGGCCTTTGGCCCCGTCGGCGGCGCGGCTCTGGGTGACGGCACACGCGCAGAAAAAGACCTGTTTCAGTGGTGGTCCGAGATGATCGAAGTTCCGGTCGTGGCCGAAGGCGGCCTGACACCGGACCTGATCCGTGACTTGTCACCCAATACCGATTTCTTCGGCATTGGTGATGAGATCTGGTCCAAAGACGATCCTGCGGCCGAATTGAGCACACTGATCGCGGCAATGAGCTGAGTGTGACCGTTTGCGGTACCATTCCGACTTGCAGGGAAACGGGTACTGCGGCATGACATCAGCATGAGTCAGAACAGCGAAATCCTGTGTATCGGGTCCGTCCTATGGGATGTGATAGGCCGATCCGCCAGCGCCATGCGGCAAGGTTCGGATGTACCCGGGCGCATCACTCGACTGCCGGGCGGCGTGGCCATGAATATTGCAATGACACTCGTCCGGTTTGGCATGACGCCGACCCTTCTGACGGCCATTGGCCGAGATCCTGAAGGCGACGAACTGATCCATGCTTGTTCACGGCTTGGCATGGTGACCGACCATGTCTACCGCTCGCAAGACCTTCCGACTGACCGTTATATGGCCGTCGAAGGCGCCAATGGGCTGATTGCTGCCATCGCTGATGCTCATTCGCTCGAAGCGGCAGGGCCCAAAATCCTGCACCCGCTGATGCACGGCCCTCTGGGTTATGAGAATACGCCCTTTGAAGGGCCAATCGCTCTCGACGGCAACCTGACACAGGACTTGCTCGAAGAGATCGCCCAAAGCCCGGCCTTCGCTCGCGCCGATCTGCGCGTAGCACCTGCCTCACCCGGCAAGGCCGAGCGCCTGTTGCCTTTCCTCAAGCACGCCCGCGCGACACTTTATGTAAACCTCGAAGAAGCAGGGCTACTGTGCCAGCGAGAGTTTACCGACTCCCGAAGCGCCGCCAAAGGCCTGCTGGACAGGGGCGCATTGCGAGTGCTGGTGACTGACGGAGGCAGCTCGGCAACCGTCGGCTCGGCCTCGGGCGTTCTGACCCAGAAACCCCCGTCCGTTCTGGTTACTCGGGTGACAGGCGCGGGCGACACTTTCATGGCGGCCCATATCGCCTCAGAAGCGGGCGGCGCAGATAACGAAGCGGCCCTGACCCGCGCCTTGCACGCCGCTGCAACATATGTTTCCGGAGAAACCCCACTGTGAACAACATCCAATTCTCTGCAGAGGTCCGCGCTGCCAAAGACGCCGGCCATCCTATCGTCGCGCTGGAAAGCACCATCATAACCCACGGCATGCCCTACCCTCAGAACATTGAGGTCGCAGCTCAGGTAGAACAAGACATCCGCGATGCCGGCGCAACACCGGCCACCATCGCGGTGATCGAGGGCACGCTCCATATCGGGCTCGAACCAGAGCAGCTGCAAGGTTTGGGCACAGCACAGGGCGTGGCCAAAATCTCACGCGCCGACATGGCGGCCTGCATTGCCACCGGAGGTACCGGTGCCACCACCGTGGCAGCGACCATGATCGCTGCGCATTACGCCGGGATCGAAGTCTTCGCGACTGGCGGCATCGGTGGCGTCCATCAGGGGGCCGAAACCACTTTTGACATCTCCGCCGACCTGCACGAATTGGCGCAAACACCGGTGACAGTCGTTGCCGCTGGCGCCAAGGCCATCCTGGATCTGGCAAAAACTTTGGAAGTGCTCGAAACGCTGGGCGTTCCGGTCATCGCCCACGGTCAGGACGAATTCCCGGCCTTCTGGTCGGCCAAGTCCCCCTATGCCGCGCCCTTGCGGATGGACAGCACGCAGCAGATCGCCCTGGCACATGCCACGCGCCGCGCGCTTGGCCTGCCCGGCGGGCAGTTGGTCGCGAACCCTATCCCAATCGCCGACCAAATCCCGGCCGAAGAACTGGCACCCATTATCGCCTCTGCTCAGTCCGATGCCGAAACGCACCGGATCACCGGCAAAGGCGTCACGCCCTACCTTTTGCAACGTATCTTTGAACAGACCGATGGGCGTTCACTTATCGCCAATATCGCATTAGTCCGTAACAATGCGCGGCTTGCGGCAGGAATCGCCAAGGCGCTCAGCGACAGCAAAGCCTGATTAACCTATTGTACCAAGGCCCCGGACTGCTTAACTAAATCCGCAAACCGCTCAGGACCGCAATGAATACGCCCTTTGACGAAGAACCTCATCGCCGACCCGGCCTTTTCGCAGGGTTCCGTGCGTCATTTCTGACGGGTATCGTCGTCATTGCGCCAGTGTGGCTGACCGTCTGGCTGATCTGGTCAGTCGTCGGCTGGATCGACAGCGCAGTCTTGCCACTGATCCCGCAACGTTTCCAGCCCTCGGAATATGTCGGTATCAACCTGCGCGGCGTTGGCGTGGTGATCTTCCTGATCTTCACTGTAATCGTCGGCTGGATTGCCAAGGGTATTCTTGGACGGTCATTGATCCATTTCGCAGAAAGCCTTGTGGACCGAATGCCAGTTGTTCGGTCCGTCTATTCCGGCATCAAACAGATATCGGAAACTGTTTTTGCCCAAACCGAGCGTTCCTTCGAAAAGGCCTGCCTGATCCAGTATCCGCGCCGGGGTATCTGGGCCATCGGCTTTGTCTCGACCACCGCCCGAGGTGAAGTCAGCGAACGTGCGGAAACCGCAGGCGCGTTGATGAGCGTGTTTGTTCCCACCACGCCGAACCCGACCTCGGGGTTTCTACTTTTCTTTCCGGAAGAGGATGTCATCCTGCTGGATATGTCGATCGAAGACGCGGCGAAGCTGGTGATTTCCGCAGGTCTCGTTTACCCCAACGAAAAAGACCCGACACAGCCGCCCGAGTAATCAACCAAACATCGCGGGCAGATCGACAGTGCTGCGCTCACCCAGATCGGATTTGTGGTCGCGCAGAAACTGGTGCGCTGCTGCCTGTCCGGCCTGTTTCAGCCTGTGCAGCACAATCGGATTGGGCACCGTCTTGGTTGCAGCAGACAAGTCGTTCATCAGCTCGTCATCGGCGATCATGTGTACCAGAACGCGGTTCATCTCACCTGCTTTCAGCTTTCCTTCCGCCAGCAGACGCTGCACAAAGTTTATCGCCCGCAACTCTCTGAACAGAGACGAGTTAAAGCTGATCTCGTTGATCCGGTTCTGGATTTGCTGCGGCGTCTTCGGCACTTCGTCCCGCTCCAGCGGGTTGATGTTAACGATCACCACGTCATCCGGCAGCTCACCATCGAACAAAGGGTACAGTGCGGGATTGCCGGTATAACCACCATCCCAATAGGCTTCGGTCCGTCCCGATTTTGGATCATAAATTTCGACCGCCTGAAACAGGTTCGGCAAACAGGCCGAGGCCAAGATGGCATCTGTCGAAATCTCACGCCCGGTGAACACTCTGATCTTGCCGCTGCGTACACAAGTGGCGCAGACAAACAAGCCAGGTCCATCGTCTGCGCATATCTCATCGAAGTTGAACCGTTCAACAACGCTTTCCAGCGGATTACTGTAGAACGGCCCATACGCATAAGGCGACACCAGCCGCGACCACGCATCCGCCACCGAAAACGGAGCCGCGTATTCCAGCGCCTGCGCAATATGCGCCGGTTCCACCCCGCGCATCCAATGGGCGATCCGCATGTCGCCCACCGCACCCATGCGTTTCCACAATCCGTCCAGACAATCCCGTGCGCCCTGACGCCCTGCATGCACCATCCCGGACTTGAACGCAGCACCATTCAACGCCCCGGCCGAGGTTCCGGTAATCGCCGCAACCTCGATATCTTCTTCGTCAAGAATCCGATCCAGAACGCCCCAGGTAAAGGCGCCATGTGCGCCACCACCCTGCAAAGCCAGATTGATGCGTTTCAAACCGCGCTCCTTCTTCTGTTCAATGGTCTAGCGCAGAACCCTCATGCGTCACAGCGCAGTCCAGCCCCCATCAACCGAGATCGTCGTCCCCGTGATCTGCGCTGCTGCGTCCGAGCACAGGAAGATCGCCGTGCCGCCCAACTGCTCCACAGTGGCAAACTCCTTAGACGGTTGCCGTTCAAGCAGGATGTTCTTGACCACGTCCTCTCGGCTCATGTTGTACTCTCTCATCGTATCGGGAATCTGCGACTCGACCAACGGCGTCAGTACGTATCCCGGACAGATCGCGTTGCACGTAATCGGTTCCTGCGCGGTTTCCAGCGCCACGGTCTTCGTCATCCCGACAACACCATGTTTAGCTGCCACGTAAGCTGCTTTGAAAGGAGACGCGGTCAATCCGTGCGCGGACGCGATATTCACAACCCGTCCCCAGCCTGCCTTGCGCATCATCGGCAGCGCCGCAGCGGTCGTATGAAAAACCGAATTCATATTGATGGCGATGATTGCGTCCCATTTCTCAACAGGAAATTGGTCAATCGGCGAAACGTGCTGGATACCCGCATTGTTAACCAGAATATCGCAGGCCCCGGCTTGTTCGATCAGGGCCCGGCATTCCTCGCCTTTTGACATGTCGGCCTTGATGTATCGCGCCTTGGTTCCTGTCTCTTTTGCAATCCCGGCCGCCAAAGCATGGTCTTCATCCCGATCCGTAAACGAGTTCAGGACCACATCCGCCCCGGCCTTGGCCAGCTCACGCGCCACCCCCAGCCCGATCCCCGAATTCGATCCCGTAATGATGGCAGTTTTTCCAGACAGGCTCATGACCGCTCTCCCTCTGAGTCCATTTCGCGGACACAGTGCCATGCTGCACCTGCAAAGAAAACGGGGAATGATCCGGGGCAAGAAACCGTGCAATTGCTGCACAAAAAAACGCCCGCACGAAGCGGGCGTTAAGTTATTGAGGCAGGTTTCATACAGGCAAGAAACCTATCGAGCAGTAGAACCTTTATAAGCAATTCCACGCCGCCATCCAAGCTAAAAGTTTGATAACAAGAAAAATCATCGCTACGGTGAATCCCAAACAAAATAAGGCCAGAGCAGGATTGTTTCCAAAATGATCGCCAATTATCTCCGCCCCGTTCGTCCAGTGATCGCGGGAATCGCCACCATTTTCACGGCCTCTCTGGTATCGGCAGAATCGGCGCACGGCATAGCTATGTATGGTGACCCTGCCCTACCACCGGATTTTGTGTCGCTACCCTACGCAAATCCAGATGCGCCCACGGGTGGTAAGGTCGTTTTCGGAAACACCGGCGGCTATAACAGTTTGAACCCGTTTGTGCAAAAAGGCACGTCACCCTGGCAATTGAGGTTTTGGACCCATGAAAGTCTGATGGGTCGATCCTGGGACGAACCTTTCACACTTTACGGGTTGTTAGCCGAATCAGTTGAGACTGCTCCGGACCGGTCCTGGGTCGAATTCACGCTGCGCGAAAATGCCCGATTCTCGGACGGCGCCCCCGTGACCGTCGAGGATGTAGTCTGGTCCTATGAGAAGTTGGGCACCGAAGGGCACCTGCGCTATCGCGGTTTGTGGGGCAAGATCGATAGCATCGAACAGACCGGCCCGCGCAGCGTACGCATCACCTTCAACGAACCCGATCGCGAGCTGGCCCTGATCGCAGGTATGCGCCCGATCCTGCAAAAAGCACAGTGGGAGGGGAAAGACTTCGCCAACGCAAGCTTGCATGACATCCCGGTTGGAACTGGCCCTTATGTAATCGACGATTACGAGGCCGGACGGTATGTAAACCTGCGCCGCAACCCGGATTACTGGGGCGCGGATACACCATTCCGCAAAGGCACCATGAACCTTGATGAAATGCGGATTGAGTTCTACGGCGACGGCACAGTTCTGTTCGAAGCCTTCAAAGCCGGTGAGCTGTCGGCAGTTCGAGAATTCAACGCTGACAAATGGGACACTCAATACGGCTTTCCTGCCGCACAGCGCGGCGATGTGATCAAGACGGAAATACCGCACGGCAAGCCTTCGGGCATGACTGGCTTTGTGATGAATACACGCAAAGCACCATTTGACGATTGGCGCGTGCGCGAAGCGCTGATGCTGGCGTTCAACTTCGAATTCATCAACGACACGATCACCGGCGGTGCACAGCCGCGGATCACTTCGTATTTCTCAGGCTCTGATCTGGCGATGCAACCGGGTGAGGCAACCGGGAAGGTTAAGGAGCTACTCTTGCCCTACGCCGACAGCCTGCCGCCTGGTACAATTGAAGGGTATGCCCTGCCTCAGGGCGACGGCTCGGCCCGCAACCGGGCCAATATTCGTGCGGCCAGTAAATTGTTGTCCGAAGCAGGCTGGATCATTCAGGACGGTGTCCTGCGAAACGAAAACGGCGACCCGTTCACCATCACCGTACTGCTGCAGCAAGGCGACAGCGACAATCAGACCGCAATAGACATTTTCACCGGCGCGTTGGAGCGTCTGGGTATTCAGGTCACAACCGAACAGGTGGACAGCGCACAATTCACCGAGCGCACGTCAAAGCTGGACTTTGACATGACAATCTTCCGCCGCGCACTGTCCCTTTCCCCTGGTAACGAACAGCGCCTGTATTGGGGTAGCGAAAATGCTGATACTCCGGGCACTCGCAACCTGATGGGTGTGGCATCGCCCGCCGTCGACGGGCTGATCACCGCTATGCTGTCCTCTGAAAGTCACGAGGATTTTGTGGCCGCGACCCGAGCGCTTGATCGCGTATTGACCGCTGGACGCTATGTCATTCCGATCTGGAGCTTTGATGTCGGGCGCATTGCGCACGCCAAGGAGCTGAAATTCCCCGAAACCTTGCCGATTTATGGCGACGGACCGGAATACATGCCGCAGGTCTGGTGGTATCAGGATTGACCTGAGCAATCTATTTCCATATTTCATGAATTATGGAAATAACGATTCATGAAAAACTTGGCGCCTTGGCGCATCCCAAACGGCTGGACCTGTTCCAGCTGTTGATGCGCCGCTACCCGGATTCAGTGCCCGCCGGTGAGATCGCCGACGCACTGGCGCTGAAGCCAAATACGACATCAACCTACCTCAATGCTCTAAAATCGGCTGATCTGATCGTTCAGTCGCGTACGGGAACGTTTCTGCACTATTCAGCAAATCTTCCCGCCGTTCGCGACCTGTTTGGAGAGCTGCTGGGGAATTGCTGTCAGAACCGTCCCGATTTGTGTCTGCAAACCTCCGGAGATCCAATCATGACCAGCCCAGACCGCACGCTTAATGCGCTGTTCATCTGCACCGGCAATTCGGCCCGTTCGATCATGGCCGAGAGCATACTGAACGCCGAAGGCAACGGAAAGTTCCGCGCCTTTTCCGCGGGAACCGCCCCGTCAGGCCAGCCCAATTCCGATGTATTGAAGCTGCTGCGCCAAAAAGGTCATGAGACCGCCGACCTGAGATCAAAAATCGTGGATGAGTTCGCGGCAGAGGACGCCCCGGTGATGGATTTCGTCTTTACCGTCTGCGACCACGCCGCCAACGAGGCCTGCCCAACCTGGCCTGGCCAACCCATAAGCGCCCATTGGGGTCTTGCCGACCCGGTCAAAGCTGAAGGCACAGCGGCGCAAAAACATCTGGCCTTTCAGCAGGCCTATGGGCTTTTGCGCAACCGGATCACTGCCTTTGTCAGCCTGCCATTCGAAACGCTCGATCGTATATCATTACAACACAAGGTAGATGACATTGGCCGAATGGCCAAATAACCACAGCCAATCCAAGGACGCATCACTATGAACATACTGGTTCTGTGCACCGGCAATTCCGCCCGGTCGATCTTGCTGGAGTCGATCTTCAACCACACCGGCAAGGGGCGCGTACACGCCTATTCCGCAGGTTCGAATCCGGCCGGTAAAGTGCACCCCCAATCGCTGGCCCTGCTGGAAAGCAAGGGGCATGACTTATCGAGTGCCCGCTCTAAAAGCTGGGATGAATTCGCGGCTGAAGATGCGCCCAGAATGGACGTGGTGATCACCGTGTGCGGATCAGCCGCCGAGGAAACCTGCCCTGTCTGGCCGGGCGCCCCCGTGCGCGCCCATTGGGGTGTTGAAGATCCTGCGGCGGCCTCGGAATCCGATTGGGACGACGCCTTTTGCACGGCTTATGCCATTTTAGGCCGCCGCGCCGCCGCCCTGCTGGATCTGCCTGTCGAGACTATGGACAGCGACGATCTGACCACACAACTCAAACGTATCGGAGACCTTCAATGAACGCCCGCCAGTATTTTGCCGAGTTTCTGGGCACCGCTTTTCTGCTGATCGGTGTCGTCGGGTCCGGGATAATGGCGCAGACATTATCAGGTGGGAACATCGCGCTTGCCCTGCTGGCCAATGCAATTGCCACAGGCTGCATGCTCTATGCCATCATCACCACTCTGGGTCCTGTTTCGGGCGCGCATTTCAACCCCGCCGTCACACTGGCCTTTGCCTTGCGCGGCGAACACCCTTGGCGCGCGGTTGCCCCATACATGGTTATGCAGATCGCCGGCGGGATCGTGGGCGTTTGGGCTAGCCACTATATGTTCGACCTGCCGATTCTACAGACATCGGAAACCTTGCACCGCACCGGATCGCACCAGTGGTTTTCCGAGATCATCGCCACGCTGGGACTGCTGTTCGTGATCTTCGGCGGAATTCGGCACAAACCGGACACGGTACCAGCCCTAGTGGGCCTCTATATCACAGGGGCATACTGGTATACATCCTCCACAAGTTTTGCCAATCCGGCAGTGACCATCGCTAGAGGGTTTACGGATACGTTCGCAGGCATATACCCTGCGCACATTCCGATGTTCATCGTGATGCAGATTATTGCTGTGTTTATCGGGCACATAGTTCTGAACTGGTTGTTCAGGCCCGAGACGTAACGGACCGGCCGCCACTCACTTAACAGCAGGTCCGTCCACCCGTTGCGGTATCGCCGCAGCGGGTTTTTTTGTGCGCCTATTACGTAACGTCAGGATGCGACATTTTGTCATGTCCGCAGAGTCGCCAACTCCTACGTACCCTGTTTGGGGGGAGAGCAGTCCTGAAACTGGAACATAGGAAGGCTCGCAGATGTTGAACTGGGCTGATCTGACGCAAGATTGGGGCGCGTCATACGCGCGCGCAAAACGGAGGTTCCCAAACCTGCGCGACAAGGATATGGCGCGCGTGCGGGATGACCGCAAACAGTTTGAAGCCTATCTTGCCGAACGCCACCATCTGACCGTGAACGAAGCGCGCGAAGAGCTTGAAGATTTTCTTTTTACCGAGTCACTAAACCGCGAAGCCAATCGGCTTTAGGTAAGTGACGTGACCCAAAGGATCGTCGCGTCCTCGTCGCTTACGGAAATGACGTTGTGGCCCATACTGCCATCGTAATAAGCGCTGTCACCACGGCGCATTTCCACTGGTTCATAGAATTCCGTGTACAACCGCACGATTCCAGTCAGAACATACAGGAACTCTTCGCCATCATGGCGAACCCAACCGTCAAACTCGTCCATTGATCGAGCCCGGACGCGGGCGCGATAAGGTAGCATCTGCTTTTTCGTCAGCGTATCGGCCAACAATTCATGTTCATATGTCGTAGTGGCATGGGCTGTCCCGGCACCCATTCTCGTCACTGCCATGCGACCGATCACCTGATCGCGCTGCGGTGCTGTAAATAGCTGAGGCACCGAGATTTCCAGCCCGATCGCCAGCTTCTTGAGCGCTTCATAGGTGGGCGACATTTGCCCGTTTTCAATTTTACTGAGGGTCGACCGCGCCAAACCGGCCTGACTTGCCGCCTGTTCCAACGTCCAGTTGCGTGCCTTGCGCAGCTCGCGTACCCGCGCGCCGAGATCCAAGGGTTCGACATGGGTATCGACGCCGTTGTCGCGGGCGATGCGGATCAGGGATTTCGGGTCGCTCGAAGTCATGTGCAACTCTATAGGGCCAGCGTGGCGCGCTTGCAACGCGTCAGCTGCCACGATAGCCAGTCGGCATGCTGTCAGTTTTCGATCAAGGCCCACCACCGCCCTGCCCTGCGCCGTTCAACATGGCGGCACATGTCCTGCGTCATGCAGCAAACCTTCCGACAAAGACTGCCCTTTCTATCCTGAGCCCGCACGGCACCCAAGATTGGAGCTTTGCCGCGTTGCAATCTGCAATTCTAGGCACGGGCACAGGATTGCTGCGGGCCGGCCTGCGCCCCGGCGACATTGTGTTGATGCGGCTGGGCAATTCAGTGGAATTTCCGATCGCTTATCTGGGGGCAATTTCAGTCGGGATTGTCCCGGTGCCGACTTCGGCGCAATTGACCGAACCGGAAACGGCCCGGATGATCTCGGACCTGTCACCCGCGGCAATACTACATGATCCGTCCATCGCCTGTGCACCACACCCGATGAAAATCGGGTTGGATCAGCTGATCTCAATGCGCGATCTGCCGCCAGCCGAGTTTGCAATCGGCGATCCGAACCGGTTGGCTTACGTAGTCTATACTTCCGGTACATCAGGCAGCCCGCGAGCCGTGGCCCATGCCCACCGGGCGATTTGGGCCCGACAGATGATGGTAGATGGCTGGTATGGCTTGCGCGAAAGTGATCGGCTGTGTCACGCGGGTGCGTTTAACTGGACTTACACACTGGGCACCGGGTTGATGGATCCCTGGACCATCGGTGCAACCGCTCTGATCCCAGAACCGGGCACGGACCTAGCCGACCTTCCGGCACTGTTGCACCAACACAAGGCCTCGATCTTTGCCGCTGCTCCGGGTGTCTTTCGCAAAGTCCTGCAACAACCACAGCTGCCCGCCCTGCCTGATCTCCGTCATGGTCTTTGCGCTGGGGAAAAGCTGTCCCGCCCTCTCCATGAGCATTGGACTCAGGCGACAGGAACCGAACTTTATGAAGCCTATGGCATGTCTGAATGTTCGACCTTCATTTCGTCCAGCCCGGCCCATCCGGCACGAGGAGAGTCGCTGGGGCAGCCTCAGCCCGGTCGCCGCGTGGCAATCTTGAGCCCTGATGGCCCTGTGCCCCAAGGCCAGGAAGGCACAATTGCTGTCCACCGCGACGATCCCGGGATGATGCTGACCTATCTCAACGCCCCGGACGAGGCGCAGTCGCGGATGCAGGGTAACTGGTTTTTGACCGGGGATCAGGGAGCAATGGCCGTCGATGGGCAGATCACCTATCTGGGTCGGGCCGACGACATGATGAACGCAGGCGGATACCGGGTTTCTCCGGTCGAAGTCGAGGCCGTGCTGTCCCGTCACCCCGGCATTGCACAAGTCGGCGCCGCCGCTGTCGAGGTCAAACCCGACACCTATGTGATTGCGGCCTTTTACACCGGCCCGGAAAAACTGGACGAAAGCACCTTACGGTCCTATGTGTCCGACAATCTGGCGCGCTACAAACAACCGCGCGCTTTTGTTCACCTGCCCGCCCTGCCCACCGGTGGCAATGGCAAACTCCTGCGCCGCGCCCTGCCGGCCTATTTCAAGGCGACGTCCGAATGACCCAGACCGTGAAACTCGACATTATGTCCGACCCGATCTGCCCGTGGTGCTATATCGGCAAGACGCATCTGGACAAGGCGTTGGCGGATGTGCCGAACCACCCGTTCGTGATCGAATGGCACCCCTTTCAGCTGAACCCCGACATGCCGGATGCCGGTATGGACCGGCGGGAATATCTTGAAAGCAAATTCGGGGGTAAAGACGGAGCGGTACGCGCCTATACCCCGGTGGTCGAACATGCCGAGAATGCAGGGCTCAAGATTGATTTCGAAGGTATGAAGCGCACTCCGAATACGCTTGATGCACATCGCCTGATTCACTGGGCCGGAATCGAGGGAAAGCAGAACGATGTCGTGGATGCCCTGTTCAATGCCTATTTCGTCGAAGCCCGCGACATTGGCCAGCACGAGGTTCTGGCCGACATCGCCGACAGCGTGGGGATGGATGCAGCTGTGGTACAGAAACTGTTGAAATCAGACGCAGATCGCGAAGACATACGCAACCGCGACAGCCATTCACGCCAAATGGGTATCAGTTCAGTCCCGACTTACATCGTTGCCAACCAGCACGCCGTGCCCGGTGCGCAACCGCCTGAGCTTTGGGCTAAAGTGATCGCCGAAATCATGTCTCAGATTGAGGCTTCCCCTGCAGAATAGCACATATCCCTGTGCATTTTCCCACCTAGCTCAACCTGTCTGGTCGTGATAGCGCCAGTGGGAAGGAGTCTCACATGGCCAATCGCATGTCTCGGGGTGAGTTTGTCGCCCTGATCGCGATGATGTTCGCGACTATCGCATTTTCGATCGATTCCATGCTACCTGCGCTGCCCGAAATTGGCGCGCAGCTAAGCCCGAACGACTTGAATAAGGCACAACTGATCCTGACTTCATTTGTTCTGGGTATGGGAATCGGCACGTTTTTCACAGGACCCATCTCAGATGCAATCGGGCGCAAGCCAGTAATCTATGGCGGGGTTGCACTGTACATTCTGGCCTCGGCGGTCGCATGGGCCAGTTCCTCGCTCGAGCTGGTTTTGGCGGCGCGTGTCGTTCAGGGTCTGGGTGCCGCGGGTCCGCGTGTTGTCGCGATGGCCATTATTCGGGATCTCTACTCTGGTCGGGAAATGGCGCGCATTGTTTCGATTGCCATGATGATCTTCACGCTGGTTCCCGCCATCGCGCCAATGCTGGGCGCGGGTGTGATCGCACTGTTTGGCTGGCGCGGCATCTTTATCTCGTTCATTTTGTTTGCACTCATCGTTGTCCTTTGGATGACCGCACGCCTGCCCGAGTCTCTGGCACCAGAAAACCGCCGTCCGTTTCGCCTGCCTTTGATGGTCGCCGCCGTGCAGGAAATGATTGCCCACCCCACCGTACGGCTGTCCATTCTGGTTCAGACACTGTGTATGGGGATGTTGTTTACCATGCTGACCATGGTGCAACCGGTATATGACGTGGTGCATGACCGCGCCGAAAGCTTCCCATTCTGGTTCGGCTTTGTGGCGCTGATGTCTGGCTCTGCCAGCTTGCTGAACGCAGCGGTTGTTGTCCGGGTAGGCATGCGCCGCATTGTGACCTGGGCGCTGGGCGGTCAAATCCTGATCACGTCGGCTGTCATCGTGCTGAGTATGGCTGACCTTACACCCGAGGGTTCTTTTGCGTTGTTCGTCTTTTGGCAAACAACCGTGTTTTTTATGGCAGGCGTCACCATGGGCAATCTGAACGCCATCGCGATGGAGCCGATGGGCCACATCGCGGGTATGGCGGCCTCGGTAATCGGATCGATATCCACGGTTCTGGCAGCCGCCATTGCCGCTCCGGTGGGCCTTCTGTTTGACGGATCCATAGCTCCGCTGACAGCAGGTATTCTGACTATGTGCATCGTCGCCTTCGGCCTCATGCTGCATATGGGTCGGATCGAAAACAGACTACTCGCCTGATCTGTCCAGCCTTGTCGAAACGCGCTAACCTACCCTCAATTCGAGGGGAGGATTTCAATGAGTTATGATTACGATCTCGGTACGTATTCCTGTACGGTGACGACATCCTCGGCTGAAGCTCAAATTTGGTTTAACCGTGGTCTGGTTTGGACCTACGGCTATAATCACGATGAAGCCGTCGCCTGCTTTCAGCGCGCCGCAGAGCTTGATCCTGACTGCGCCATGGCGCATTGGGGCATCGCTTATGCTGCTGGCCCGAATTACAACCTGCCCTGGGATTTGCGCGACGATCAAGGCCAGACAAAGTCGTTGGCCACAGCATTTGACGCGACGCAGAAGGCCCTGGCTCTGGCAGAGCGTGGCACGCCCGTCGAGCAGGCCCTGATCCACGCCCTGCCTGCGCGCTATCCGCAGCGGGAACCGGTCCCGGACATGCACAAGTGGGATTATGACTTCGCCGACGCCATGCGCGCAGCTTTTGCGGAACAACCCGATCACCTGGATCTGCGAACAGTCTTTGTCGAGGCCCTGTTGAACCTTACTCCGTGGCAGATGTGGAACCTGCAAACCGGTCAGCCCGCTGAAGACGCTGCAACACTGGAGGCACAAGAGGCGTTGGAATGGGCTATGGCCAACGACTCCGACGCTTTGACCCATCCTGGTCTTTTGCACCTCTATGTTCATCTGATGGAGATGTCACCCACGCCGGAAAAGGCACTGCAAGCCGGGGACATATTGCGCACACTGGTGCCGGATGCTGGCCATTTGGTGCACATGCCGACGCACATCGACGTTCTGTGCGGCCATTATCACAACGTTACTTACTGGAACGCCAAGGCGACCGAAGCCGATCTGAAATATTACGAACGCGAGGGCGCGTTCAACATCTACACCGGTTACCGCCAGCATAACTATCACTTCGCCATCTACGGCGCTCTGTTTCTGGGCCAGATAGAGCCTGCATTGCGTGCCAATCAGGGTCTGTGGGATACAACGCCCGAAGAAATGCTGCGCATCGAAAGCCCGCCGATGGCGGACTACTTCGAAAGCTACATGTCCATGGGTCCGCATATTCTGATCCGATTTGGCAGGTGGGAAGAAGCCAAAAAGTTGGGGCTGCCATCCGACCCGGACCTGTACCGCACCCTGACGGCCACCACGCACTATGCCCGTGCCGTCGCCTTTGCAGCGACGGGGCAGATTGCCGAGGCCGAAGCCGAGGAGAACCTGTTCCTAGCCGCCAAAACCTGCGTTCCGGAGACGCGCAGGCTTCACAATAACCGCGTCATTGATCTGCTTGAAATCGCAGCTGAAATGCTGCGGGGCGAGATCGAATATCGCAAAGGGAACTACGAAATGGCCTTTGCCCATCTGCGCCGATCAGTCGAATTGGACGATACTTTGCCATATGACGAACCATGGGGCTGGATGCAGCCGACGCGCCACGCACTGGGCGCATTGCTTTTCGAACAAGGACACGTGTCTGAGGCCGAAGAGGTCTATCGCGAAGATCTGGGACTGGGCGGCACCCTAAGCCGAGCTTCCATTCACCCCGACAATGTCTGGAGTCTCAAGGGGTTGCATGATTGCTTGAAGGCGCGCGGCGAAGCCATTGAAACAAAACAGATCGAGCAAAGGCTGGATCTGGCTCTGGCACGTGCTGATCGCGCGGTTGGCGCCTCTTGTTTCTGCGCTCAGGCAGCGATGAAGGCGGCCGAATGAAGCTTGTCCTCATCTTTCTGGCCTTGCTGATCGGCGGCCCCGCCCTCGCCCAGCGGCAAAACTTCCCTCCGGTGGATGAGGCGGCGCAGGATTCGTCACTGGTCGCGTTCCGGGCTGAACTGCTGGAGCGGATCAAAGCCCGTGACACAGAATTCCTTGTCGCCTCAGCCTGCCCCGACATTTATCTAAGCCACGGCAGCAACGGCGGCCCTGAGGAATTCCGCATCAATCTGACGGTTCCCCCGGAAACTCTGACCGAAGAGTTCCGATCCGAAGCCGATGAATTGCGTGAGACGTTCTGGAACGCTTTGCAAACTACTTTGTCTCAGCCCGGATATTTCGACGATCAGGGTGAGTTCTGGATGCCGCACCAATGGCAGATCACGTTGCCTGCATCGCTGGATCCTTTCACCGCTTTTTTCGTGGTCGGTGAAAACGTTTCGCTGCGGCAAGGCCCATCCCGGAACGATGCGATTCTGGGGCAGATCAGCCATGAGGTCGTGATCATTCCTGACTACCAGCCTGACCTTGAATACCAACAGGTACGCCTGACGGACGGTACCGCGGGCTTTATGCACCGCGATTTTCTATGGTCGATGGTTGGCTATCGTGCTGCGTTCGTGAAATCGGAAATTGGTAACTGGCAACTCTGCACCTTTGTCACCGGCGACTAGGCTTTCGCCTTTTTCTTCTCGGCGATCACTTTTTCAGCCAGATCGCGTGCGATGGCAAAGGCGCCCTTGATCTTGTCGCTGTCCTTTTTCCAGTCGCGACGAACGACAATCTTGTTGTCCTTGACCTTGGCGAGGCCACGCTGGTTCTGGATGAAATCGACCAGCCCCTGAGGCGACGCAAATTTGTCATTGTGGAACTGAATTGTCGCCCCCTTCGGCCCGCCATCCAGCTTGGCAATCCCCGCACGCTTGCACATCGCCTTGATGCGGACGACCAGCATCAGCGTGTTCACCTCTTTCGGCAACGTTCCGAAACGATCGATCAGTTCGGCGGCAAACCCCTCCAGTTCGACCTTGGTCGAAAGCGACGACAGGCGGCGATACAGCCCCAGACGCACATCCAGATCGGGCACGTAGTCTTCGGGGATCAGAACGGGGACGCCCAGATTGATCTGCGGCGCCCATTGGTCATCGGCATCCGACAGCCCTTCCATCTCGCCGGCTTTGATCTTGGCGATCGCCTCTTCCAGCATCGATTGGTAAAGCTCATACCCCACATCGCGCATCTGTCCGGACTGTTCTTCGCCCAGCAGGTTTCCCGCACCGCGAATGTCGAGGTCTTGCGAGGCAAGTGTGAACCCTGCGCCCAACGTGTCCAGTGAACCCAATACGCGCAGTCGTTTTTCGGCCGTGGCGGTTAGCTTCTGTCGCGGTTTGGTCGTCAGGTATGCATAGGCACGGGTTTTCGACCGTCCCACGCGTCCTCGGATTTGGTAGAGCTGCGACAGACCGAACATATCAGCCCGATGTACGACCATCGTGTTCGCCGTCGGAATATCCAACCCGCTTTCCACAATCGTAGTGGCCAACAGAACGTCATACTTGCCGTCATAGAAGGCGTTCATCCGGTCGTCGAGCTCGCCTGCAGCCATCTGCCCATGAGCCACCATGTAAGTCAGCTCTGGCAGTTGCTCTTTCAGGAATTCCTCAATCTCGGGCAGGTCCGAGATACGCGGGACAACATAGAAACTTTGCCCGCCGCGATAATGTTCACGCAGCAGCGCCTCGCGAATGGTCACCGCGTCGAACTCGCTGACATAGGTGCGGATCGCCAGACGGTCGATGGGCGGTGTACCGATGATCGACAGATCGCGTACGCCAGTCAGGCTGAGTTGCAACGTCCGAGGGATCGGTGTTGCCGTCAAGGTCAGAACATGGATGTCCGAGCGTAGTTGCTTCAGGCGCTCTTTGTGCGCCACACCGAAGTGTTGCTCTTCGTCGATAACCAGCAGGCCGAGGTTGTTGAATCGAATTCCTTTGGCCAACAACGCATGGGTGCCAATGACGATATCAACTGTACCGCGCGCCAACCCATCACGGGTTTGCTGCGCCTCTTTCGCGGAGACAAACCTCGAAAGCTGCCGAACCTCCAGGGGAAAACCCCGAAAGCGTTCTTTAAAAGACGCCGCATGCTGACGAGCCAGCAATGTTGTTGGCGCCACGACTGCTACCTGAACTCCTGACAGGGCCGCAACAAAGGCCGCACGCATAGCAACCTCGGTTTTGCCGAAACCCACGTCTCCGCAAATCAGGCGATCCATCGGCGCGCCGGAATGCATGTCTTCCATCACTTCCGCGATAGCGCGCAGCTGGTCGTCGGTTTCCTGATATGGGAAACGAGCGCTGAATTCCTCCCACGCGTGGGGCGGTGGGTCCATGACCGGAGCCTTACGCAATGCGCGCTCAGCAGCGATGCGAATAAGCTTATCCGCCATCTCGCGGATACGTTCCTTGAGCTTGGCTTTCTTTGCCTGCCATGCACCACCGCCCAGACGATCCAGCAGACCTTCGTCGTGACCGTATTTCGACAGCAGCTCGATATTTTCGACTGGTAGGTAAAGTTTTGCCTGCTCCGCGTATTCCAGCAGCAAACATTCGTGGGCCGCGCCTGCTGCCGTCACGACCTCCATGCCGATATAACGTCCGATTCCATGATCGACGTGAACAACCAGATCACCAGGGCTAAGAGACTGAGTCTCGGTCAGGAAGTTTTCGGCCTTGCGGCGTTTCTTGGGCTGGCGGATCAAACGGTCCCCCAGAACGTCCTGTTCCGCAATCACCGTCAGATCAGAGGTTTCAAAACCGTGCTCCAGCGCCCAGACAGCAAGATGCAAACCGCGCTTGCCAACTCGGGTGCCGTTCGGGACAGGAATGGCCTCGGCCAGACCTTCATCCTCGATCAACCCGGTCAGGCGTTCACGGGCGCCCTCGGAATAAGAGGCAATCAAAACCGGCCCTTTGTCCAGCTTACCCTGGATATGGCTGGCCAAGGCGCCAAACAGACTGATGCTTTCCTGCTGGCGCTCCGGGGCAAAGTTGCGGCCGATCCGCCCCCCTGCGTCGATCACACCGGGCCCGCTAGCCTGTGGCAGAGGGCTGAACTGCATCACCCGGCGGTCGCCCACGGCCTGTTCCCATTCCGCATCATCAAGGTAAAGCAGTCCCGGCGGCGTGGGTTTATAGACCGTATCCATCCGCGAACGGTTTTCCAGCGCCAGACGCCGGGTTTCGTATTGATCCTCGATACTGTCCCAGCGGGCCAGCCGCGCAGGCGTAACCTGATCGTCCAGCGAGATCGTAGCACCCGGCAGGTAGTCAAACAGCGTCTCGAGTTTTTCGTGGAAAAACGGTAGCCAGTGCTCAATGCCCTGATGCTTGCGGCCCGCGCTTACTGCTTCGTAGAGCGGATCATCCGTTCCTGCCGCCCCAAATTCGATACGGTAATTCTGTCGAAATCTGGTGATCGCAGCGTCATCCAGAATGACCTCGGACACGGGTGCAAGTTCAACAATTTCCAACTTCTCGGTCGTGCGCTGCGATACCGGGTCAAAGCGGCGTGCGCCATCCAACACATCTCCGAACAGGTCAAGACGCACCGGTCCCGTTTCGCCTGGTGGGAAGATGTCGATGATCCCGCCCCGGATCGCGTAATCACCAGGCTCCATGACCGTCGGGCTTTGTGTGAACCCCATACGGACCAGAAAACCGCGCAGGGCGTCTTCGTCGATGCGGTGATTTACCCGAGCCGTAAAGGCGGCCTCACGCAATACGTCGCGCGCCGGTACGCGCTGAGTCGCCGCGTTCAGCGTGGTCAGCAGAACGAATTGTGTCGGCATTTGGTGGACAAACGCCGCCAACGTGGCAACGCGCGCAGCGGAAATATCCGCGTTTGGCGATACCCGATCGTAAGGCAGGCAGTCCCAGCCGGGAAATACAAAGATGGGCATGTCGGGCGCAAAAAAGGTCAACGCGGCGCGCATTGCCTCCATCCGCTTGTCGTCGCGTGCAACGTGACAGACCGGTCCGCCAGAGCGCGCGATTTCTTTCAGCACAAGCTGTGCGTCAAACCCTTCGGGGGCACCGCCAACTGTTACGTGGTTCGGAGCCTGCATCGCCGCGCCCTTTCGTTCTTACCAGCCCAGAACGCCGATCGAAAAGTTCTGGTACATACCCCAAAGCGACGTGATCAGTATCGACACCATGCCGATGAGCTGAGTGTAAATCCGGCAGCGTGTCAGAGTTTTCGACACGATCTCCAACGTCGCTTCCTGTCGTTTCAACCGCCGGGCGGCCGTAATATTCACCAAAGCGACGAAACACAAGGGAAACAGCAGCAGGAATACGGCCTGCGCAAATTCCACTTCATAATAAAACCCCAGCGTCGCCATTCCGGTAAAAATGAAACAGCACAGCGCCATGATGACCAGACCGGAAACATCCGTGATATAAAGCAACCGGTTCGTATTGATGCGTACAATATCCAGCAGATCCTGTTCTGTCTGGCCACCCACGCGCCGCGCCCGAACCACCAAGTCATATGGAACCCCGATCGTCCAGTGGCTCGCGGATGACCACAACACGGCCAACCCGATCCAGTACCACAGGTTCGAAAAGCTGCGCATATCAATGATTTCGAAGATCGAAGAGTAAAAGTCCAAGCGCCAGCCCTTTGTTTACTGTCCTTGGGGCCTTACATCGCGCTGACGCGTCCATTGGTACCCTTGAGACCACGGAGAATTCATGCCACCCAATGCGCGAATGTTCAAGGAGAGCGCGCAATGAAACCGACCATCGCCCCCTATCCCCTCGCCCGATTTCGCCGGGCTCGTCAATCGCAGGCGATCCGAGGGCTGGTGCGAGAAAACACATTGACAACTGACGACTTGATCTGGCCCGTCTTTGTGCGCGATGGCGAGGGGATCGAGGAACCCGTAGCTTCAATGCCCGGAGTGATGCGCCGTTCGGTCGATCTGATCGCCAAGGCCGCAGTCGAGGCGCAGGCGCTGGGAATTCCGGCGATCTGCATTTTTCCATATACAGATCCGTCCCTGAAGACCGAAGACTGCGCCGAAGCCTGGAGCCCGGACAACCTTTCAAACCGCGCGATCCGGGCGGTCAAGGAAGCAGCCCCGGATATTGCCGTGATGACAGACGTCGCGCTGGACCCATACAACATCAACGGCCATGACGGTTACGTCGTGGACGGAGAGATCGTGAACGATCAGACTGTCGAGGCACTGGTAAAGATGACACTTGCGCAGGCCGAGGCCGGCGCGGATATCATCGGACCATCCGATATGATGGACGGGCGGATCGGTGCGATGCGGACGGCGTTGGAGAAGGCTGGGCATCACAATGTTATGATCCTGAGCTATGCCGCGAAATATGCCAGTGCCTTTTACGGACCGTTCCGCGATGCCGTCGGCGCGTCCGGCGCACTGACCGGCGACAAGAAAACCTATCAGATGGATCCGGCCAATTCGAACGAAGCACTGCGCCTGATCGAACGCGATCTAACCGAAGGTGCCGATATGGTGATGATCAAACCTGGCATGCCTTACCTGGACATCTGCCACAGGGTCAAAGACACCTTTGGTGCACCAACCTATGCCTATCAGGTCTCGGGTGAATTCGCGATGATCCAGGCGGCAGCTCAGAATGGCTGGATCGATGGCGAAAAGACCATGCTTGAAAGTCTGCTCGCCTTCAAGCGTGCCGGGTGCGACGGCATTCTGACCTACTTCGCACCGCAGGTGGCCCGAATCCTTCAAGGCTAAAACCCTGCCATTTCGCGATTTTTCGCCGATTGCTTTACGCTGCAGGACAGCTTTCCCGTGACATGGGCAGGCAATCGGCGTATTCTTGCAGATAAGATCGGGATGACCCGGCAACTCAGGCACATCTACAGAGACAGGAAACATGAGCAGTTCCAATACCCCCCGACTGAGCCGTCGCGGCTTTGCCATTGGCATGGCCGGGCTGACGCTGACCGCTGCTTGCGGCAACGGCGTCGGCAATTCAAACGCAACGACGATTGACGCCCGTGTCGATGCGACGCTGAACGAAATGTACAGCAAGTACCCCAACACAGTTGAAATCGCCAACAAGGCCAATGGCATGCTGGTCATGCCACTTATCACCGAAGCCGGGTTTATGTTTGGCGGCGGCTTTGGCCAAGGCGCGCTGCGTATTCAGGGCGCGACAGTCGACTACTATTCCGCTGTAAAAGGCTCGGCCGGTTTGCAGATCGGCGCTCAGCAGTACGCGCATGTTCTGTTTTTCATGACCGAAGATGCATTAAACGATTTCCGCCGGTCCAGCGGATGGACCGCGGGCGCCGATATCGGATACGTCGTTGATGCCACCGGCAGCACAATATCGACCACTACGACAGAGCTACGGAAACCGGTGTTGGCAGCAATATTTGGGCAAGCCGGTTTGCTGTTTGGTGCGACGGTCGAAGGCATCAAGTATACACGCATCATTCCTTAAATTCGAATTACCACTCCCCTCTGATGGACCCCGCCGCGTTATGTGGCGGGGTTTTAAGTTTTTTGGCCTGTTTCAACGCGGTTTACGCGGGTAATCCTCTTTCAGTCGGTCTGGGCATCCACTAATCTGCGACCAAACGAAAACTGAATGGATATGTGGGGCACGGATGGGTCTTGTCTTTCGCTGGCTGGTACGGATTACCTCCGGGCTGATCTTACTGGTTCTGGCTGCCGTTGGGCTGGTCTATTTCCTTGCCAGCCAATCCCTGCCGAATTACGACCAAACCCTTGAAGTCAAAGGGTTGACTGCGCCGATCGAAATAGTCCGTGACACCGCCAATGTGCCTCATGTTCTGGCCCAGAACGATCCCGATGTATTCTTTGGACTGGGTTACGCGCACGCGCAGGATCGGTTGTGGCAGATGACGGTCTTGCGCCGCACCGCACAGGGTCGTCTGTCTGAAATCTTTGGCCAGCGGACAGTGCATATCGACAAGCTGCTGCGACGGTTCGACCTGTACGGTCTGGCGCACCGATCAGTTGAGGTGCAGGACGACTATACCAAGGCGGCCCTGCGCGCTTACGCCGCCGGAGTTAACGCGCGGCTGGACGAGATCAACGAGAAAGCACTGGGCCGCGGCGCGCCCGAGATGTTCTTGTTCAACGCACCTGTTTCGCCCTGGCAGCCGGGCGACAGCCTGGCCGTAATCAAGCTGATGGCTTTGCAACTGTCAGGCCACCTGGAAGATGAGGTTCTTCGGGCCCGCACTTCGCTTATGCTGAACGACCCGGCTCGCCTTGCCGATATCCTGCCGGACGTTCCCGGGCCAGGGATTGCCGCATTACCCGAATATGCCTCTCTGTTTCCAAGCCTGCCGCGTTACGCCGAAGGAACAAGCTGGCCCGAGACGCCCTTGTCACCGTTCCCTCGGCGCGGTCTGGCGGGGGCCTCAAACGCGTGGTCCGCCGCCCCGTCCCGCTCGGCCAGCGGTGGCACTTTGCTGGCCAATGACCCTCATCTGGGTTTCACGGCCCCCGGCGTATGGTATCTGGCGCGGCTGGAACTGTCCAAAGGCGGAGTCATCGGTGCCACCATCCCCGGTGCTCCTGCTGTCATGACCGGGCGCAGCGACCGACTGGGCTGGGGTCTGACCTCGTCCTACCTGGACGATCAGGATGTACACATCGAGCGGCTGAACCCCGACAACTCCGAAGAATACCTGACCCCGGACGGGTTCAAAGAGTTTCAAACGCGCCCCTCCATCATCGAGATCAAAGACGAAGCCCCGATCACATTAACCCTTCGATGGACGGAAAATGGACCGGTCTTGCCAGGTACTCATTACGATCTGAGTACCATTACGCCTCCGGGTCATGTCGCCTCGCTGTCCTGGAGCGCGCTCAGCCCGCGCGACACATCAATGACGGCGTCGATGGCGCTGATGAACGCCGATTCCGTGCGGCAGGCAATTGCCGTTGCTGAAGATTTCATTGCTCCATCACAGAACCTTTCGCTGGTCGACAAGGACACGATTGGAATGAAGCTGATCGGAGCAATGCCCAAACGGGACCTGAACAATCAAAGCCGTGGCCGCATCCCCACACCCGGCTGGTTGGAGCGGAACCGCTGGCAAGGGCGGCTTCCTTATTCGGATAACCCCGAGTTTGTAGCCCCCGCGGGCGGCATTCTGGGAAACACCAACAACAAAATCATCGACCGCCCTTTCCCTGAACACGTCTCATACGAATGGGGTGACACGCAGCGCGTGCACCGCTGGGAACGCCTGATGCAATCCCGTGAGGTTCATACCCGCGACAGTTTTATCGAGGCTCAGCTTGACACCGTCAGCTTTACAGCCCGGTCGCTGCTTCCCCTGATCGGCGCCGACCTCTGGTTCACCGGCGAATCCGCCCCGGAAGGAACGCTGGAACGTCAGCGCCAGACCGCACTGAGCCTTCTGGCCGAGTGGAATGGCGAGATGAACGAACACTTGCCGGAACCGTTGATCTATGCCGCCTGGCTACGCGCGTTGCAAATCCGCCTTATCTCGGATGAACTTGGCCCACTGGCCAGTGAATTCAAGCATGTCGAGCCGTTGTTCATCGAGCGGGTTTATCGCGACATCGACGGTGCGTCAGTCTGGTGTGACGTACGTCAAAGCGCACCGGTTGAAACCTGCACTGACATGTCGCGTTTGGCGCTGGACGACGCACTGATCTGGATATCCGAGCGTTATGGCAGTGCCTTGGAATCCCTGCGCTGGGGCGACGCGCATCAGGCAACGCACGACCACCCGGTTCTGGGCGAAGTTCCGGTGTTGCGGTTCTTCGTGAATATCCGCCAATCGACTAGCGGTGGAGACAATACTCTGCTGCGGGGTCGGACATCTGGCGAAGGTGAAGACCCGTTCCAAAACGTCCATGGCGCGGGATATCGCGGTGTCTATGACTTTGCCGATCCTGACAGCAGCGTCTTCATCACTGCCACGGGGCAGTCCGGCCATTTCCTGTCGCGTTACTATGACGATCAGGCCCAGCTGTGGCGGCGCGGTGAGTACATTCCGATGTCGTTGGATATAGACCTCGCCCGTGCAGCAGCAGTTGGTGTCACCAACCTGATCCCTGCCCGGTAAGAACGTTGGGCTAAAGCTGTCGACCGAGGGGCTATGTCCATGCAACACTGCTCGGACCGTCAGGTTTTAGCCGATATCCGCGCATCATTGTCGCCGGCATGGACGCCCTTGCGCGCTTTGGCATAGCATTCGCAAGGCTACTGCACTGACAATGAGGGGGAAACTCGTGGGCAGCGTTCGCGACACATTGAACAATCTGGCGCGCGACTATGCCATAGCGTGGAGTTCAGGCGACGCCGAAGCAGTTGCCTTTTTCTTTGCCACGGATGGTCAATTCACCGTCAACCGGGGTGACCCATTGCAAGGTCGCGAAGCTATTGCCGGGATGGTAAGGAATTTATTCGCGGAATTTCCGGATCTCGAAGTGCGGTGCGATATGTTACGATGGGCCGGTTCGCACGCTATATTTGTATGGACGCTCGAAGGGCACCATGCCCAAACTGGCAACCATGTCGTCACCCGTGGCTGGGAGGAATGGGAGTTGGGGCCTGATCACAAGGTTCAATCTTCTCTGAGCTGGTTCGATTCAGACGATTACCAGAAACAGATCGACGGTTCATAAGTTGCGCGATTTGCGCTGATAAAAGCCGGGTAAGTGACCCTACTCAGGATCAGCCGCGCCTGTGAATATCTCATATTCGCGTTCGATGCCTTCAGTAATCCGAAACCAGCCTGACGCGCGGGTCCTGGTCTGATGCGCATCAAAGGCTGCACGGTTTTCAAAGACTTCCGACACGATAAAACGTCCCGGTTGGTCCGAATCCTCGATCACCTCGAACAAGATACAGCCCGGCTCGCTACGGGTCAGAGAGATATGTTCGGGTAAAGCTGCGCGCACGTCCGCAAGGCGATCATCCGGTACAACAATATGCCCCTGCAACCGCACCTTTGCGCTGTCGAGTTTTGCCATCAAAATCCCCCCTCAACCCATGCTGCAAAACTTACAGCGCGGCGAACTTGGCCGCCTGCTTGTCGGTCCACAACACCGTGATGACAAACCCTTCTTCGGTCTGCTCCTCCGAGCGGACCACTTCCTGCCGGAATAGCCAAGCGCGTTTGTTACCCTCGGAAAAGTCCAGGGTCAGCTCAGCCTCGTGGCGAACGCCTTGCAGTTTGACAGCGATTTCAGAAAGAAGCGCGTCAATCCCTTCACCCGTCACTGCCGAAATGGCAAAGACGGACGGATCCCGCTCAGTTCGGGCCAACGTAGCGGTGATTTCGTCGGGTGCAAGCAGGTCAATCTTGTTCCAGACTTCAAGACGGGGGCGTTCGTCATCTACACCAAGTGAAGCCAGTATGGCTTCCACATCTTTCGCCTGCGCATCAGTGTCCTCGTGACTTATGTCGCGCACATGAACAACCAGATCTGCGCCGAGAACTTCTTCCAGTGTGGCGCGGAACGCAGCGACCAGCTCGGTCGGCAGGTTCGAGATGAACCCGACCGTGTCCGACAGGATCACCTCGGGTCCGTCCGGCAGCTCAACCCGTCGCATTGTCGGGTCCAGAGTGGCGAACAACATGTCCTTGGCCATCACCTCGGCCCCGGTCAGGCGGTTGAACAGAGTGGATTTTCCAGCGTTGGTATAGCCTACTAAAGCTACAATCGGATACGGTACTTTGGCGCGTGCAGCACGGTGCAGCGTCCGGGTTTTGATCACCTTTTGCAATTGACGGCGCAACCGTACCAGTTGGTCATCAATAGCGCGCCGGTCCGCTTCGATCTGGGTTTCCCCCGGACCACCGACAAACCCCAATCCGCCCCTCTGCCGCTCCAAGTGGGTCCAGGCCCGTACCAATCGCGTACGCTGATAGCTGAGCGCCGCCATCTCGACCTGCAACACACCTTCTCGGGTGCGGGCGCGATCCGAGAAAATCTCGAGGATCAACCCGGTTCGGTCGAGGATTTTGACTTTCCAGGCCTTTTCGAGATTGCGCTGCTGAACAGGTGTGACCGGCCCGTCGATCAGAACCAGTTCAATCTCATTCTCACGGAACCGTTCGCCCAATTCTTCGATTTTACCGCTGCCGAACAACAAGCCTGGCTGAGCACGCGGAAGACGCACAACCTCGGATCCGATCACGTCAAGATCGGGCAAAGCGACAGCCAGTGCTACCGCCTCTTCCAGCGCTGGTTCGGGAACGCGGCGCTGTTCATCAGATTTGATTTCGGGATGCAGCACCCAAGCCCGGGTGCGCGCCCTATCGTGGTCCATCAAGAGGCGTCTTCGCCCTCATACAGATTGATCGGTTGCGATGGCATAATGGTTGAAATCGCGTGCTTGTAGACCAGCTGCGACTGTCCGTCGCGGCGCAACAATACGCAGAAATTATCGAACCAGGTGATTACGCCTTGCAACTTTACACCGTTGATCAGGAATATCGTGACCGGGACTTTTGCTTTCCGTACATTATTCAGGAACGCGTCCTGCAGATTCTGTCTGTCCGAAGCCATATTTTTTTATCTCGCCATTGTTCTTGCTACGCGCTGCGGACCAACGCGCTCCCTCTTGCGGAGTATGGAGTGGCGCGCGCAGATATTCCAGATGAAAAATCAGGCGTTAGCACAATGGCCTGTTGACAGGTCAATCCCGCCACAGGGTTGGAGTGATCAATGCGATGATCGCAAGCGTCTCGAGACGACCGATGATCATCGCGGCACACAGTGTGAGCTTGGCCCCGCCCGACAGGTCAACCAAACGGATAGGCACGTCTGTGGCCAATTCGATCAGCGGGCCGGTAGTGCTTAGCGTAGCGACGCTCAGAACCATCGCCTGCTCGAACCCTACGCCTGTCGCGGCCAGCAAAACATCGAACAATCCCAATGTAAGTGCGAACATCATCAGGAAGATCCAGGCAATGAAAGCGCCGTCGCTTTGAATGCGACGGTTGCCGCCGCCCTCACCGCTGACGGATGAGGGATAGATCAAGCGGTCGATCTCACGCTTACCATTCAGGTAGAGCGCATAGACCCGTAGCAACTTGACCCCTCCGGCAGTGGTGGCCACGCCGCCCCCGATTAAAGCTAGCCCCATCAGAACCAATCCGGGGGTGCCCAATCCCGACAACTGTTGCGCATCGTTCCAGTTGGCGCTTTCAAACCCGGCCGTTGTCAGAAAAGACATCACTGTGAACACCATGCCCCATATGACGTGCAGCGCCTGAACAAGTTCGATCTGCAACCCAAGTTCAGCAACGCCCGCCAGAACGCGAAAAAAGAGCAGCGCCGCCACCGCCAGTACAATTAGTACTCCGATCCGGAATTCGGGATCCTTGTCCAACCGGGCATAACCGGTCGTCGCGGTGTCCGCTGAAAAAGTCAGACGGGACAGCGCGAAGAACAGAAACAGGAACAGGATGGCCTCGCCGGTGATGCCTGCGGTCGAACCTTCAAGCCCGCCCACCGGGGAAATGCCAGAGGTCGCCATGACGGACATCGCGTGACAGACCGCGGTCAACCCCTGTTCACCGGCGATTAGCAGCAAAATCCACATCACCACTGTCAACCCGGTGTAGACCGGTGCCAGCGTGCGGGTTACGCGAAGAAGATGCCCGCGCGGGTCCATCTTTTCACTCTGCGCCACCCCCGAAACCGGACGCCCCGGTTGCCCGCGCGCTGTGACCTCGAACCCTCCCAACGATAGCGGGGCAAGGATCGCCGCAGCCGCGATCCACATCAGCAAACCGCCCAGCCATCCGACCAGAGCCCGCCACAAATGCAGTGGTGCGGTCAGGCGCGCGGGGTCGGGAAACAGATCCGCGCCAGTTGTTGTGACCGCGCTCACCATATCGAAATAGGCATTCAAATAACTGGTATTACCCAGGGCATCATGCAACGGAATCGCCAGAAACAACGGCAAGACGGTAAACGAAGACAACATCACAGCCAGTTGACCCAGCGTCCCGTGGCGGGGTTCCCGGTTCAATAGTGCCAACGAGATGAGGGAAACGACAAACAGACCCAAAAGACCCGAATAGAAGAACGACCGGGACGTTCCGTGGTCATCCAATGTCAGCGCATAAACGGCAGGAATCCACATCGACAACGAGGCGACGGCCCAGATCAGCAAGAGCAGCGGCAGGCGCCGCATAAATCCGATCTGCTGCTGTCCTCTCGCCCGCAACATCAGAAGAAATCGATGGAGACCTGCATCAGGCGTTCCACCTCGGGCACGTCCTTGGCCAGCGCAAAGATGGCGACCACATCCTTTTCGTCGATCCGCAGACTGCCCGTTGGGCGCACGACATCGTCCCCCTTGCGCACTGCCCCAACCAGTACACCTTCCGGGAAATCGATGTCGCGTAGTTTCTGCCCCGCCATCGGAGAGGTCGAAAGAACTTCGGCTTCGATTACTTCGGCCTCGGCGTCCCCGATGGAATAGACCTGCCGTACCCGGCCATGGCGAATATGGCGCAGGATCGAGCTGACGGTTGTCGCGCGCGGGTTGATATAGGCGTCAATTCCAAGCGGCCCCATCAGCGCCACCATGCTTGGGTCATTGATAAGAGAGATGGCCAGCGCGCACCCTTCACCCTTGGCTCGAACCGCTGCCAGCATGTTGGTCCGGTCGTCATCGGTGACTGCAAGCATCGCGTCGGCCCGGTCGATCCCGGCTTCGTTCAGCAGGGCGGCGTCCAGACCGTCCCCGTTCAGAACAATCGTACGTTCCAGCGTCTCGGCGGCGATCTCGGCGCATTTCCGATCCCGCTCGATGATCTTGGCACGCACCCGGCTTTCGCGCTCTTCAAGCGTCCGTGCAACCTCAAGCCCAACATTACCGCCACCGACGATTACGACGCGATCCTGTTTCTTCTGCGCCTTGCCAAAGACTTCCATCGTGCGGTCGACGTCTTTCACATTGGTGAAGACGTAACACTCGTCTCCGACAAACAATTGGTCTTCGGATTCCGGCGCGAACAACGATCCCTCACGGCGGATTCCCACTACGATCGAACTCAGGGTCGAAAACAGATCGGTCAGCTGCCGCAGAGGTGTATTCACGATCGGACAGTCCTCATCCACGCGAATACCGAGCAATTGGGCCTTGCCATCCATGAAAATTTCGGTGTCGAACGCGGACGGGGCCGACAGGCGGCGCATCGCGGCCGCAGCAACCTCGCGTTCAGGGCTGATCACCACATCAATGGGCAGGTGATCCCGGCGGTAGAGGTCCGAATGGATCGCCTCCAGGTAGGATTTCGACCGCAAGCGTGCAATCTTGCGCTGGATCGAGAACACTGAATGCGCCATCTGGCAGGTGACCATATTCACTTCATCTGAGTGGGTTGCAGCAATGATCATGTCCGCGTCCCGAGCCCCTGCCCGGTCCAGCACGTCAGGATAGCTGGCAAACCCCGCAATCCCCTGCACGTCCAGCGTTTCGGTCGCGCGACGTACCAGATCCGGGTTGTTATCAACCACCGTCACATCATTCATTTCGCTCGACAGGTGCCGCGCTATCTGCCAGCCGACCTGACCGGCGCCGCAAATGATGACCTTCATGTTCCTGGCCTTTCTGCCTGAAATCTTTGAATGACAGATGCCCCTAAAGCGGTCAATTGAATTGTCATGAACAGACAGTTGCGGCAAGATAAGAGTATGAAAACAATCCTTCGCTTCCTTATTCCCGCCGTTATCCTATCTTCATGCGGACCTCTGTCTCTGTATTACCGCGAAGGTGAAAGCGTCTCGCGATTGCAGGCCGAAACGACGGCATGTCAGGTCGACGCATTGAAAGATGCACCCGTTGCAAATCAGATCCGTCAGAGCCCGCCGACCTATTGGCCCGGTCGCACCTATTGCGACGGCAAAGGGAATTGTTATCGGTCAGCAGGCTGGTGGGAACCCGGGCGCGTTTACACGGTGGATGTCAACCAAAGGTTGCGCAACACGGTCGAAGCGCAGTGCATGGCCGCAAAAGGCTTTCGTCCAGTCAGCCTGCCGCCCTGCAAGCAGAACGTAAAGTCACGGGTCGCGCCCGCCCGCACGACGGTCCTGCCGCCGCTAAACCCGTCGTCCTGTTTCGTAAAATTCGACGACGGCTCCTTCCAGATCATTACACCAGGACAAGCGGGCTAATCCCCGGCGGATTACTCCGCCGGTTCAGGTTCATCCAGTTGCGCCACACGCGCGCCTGATTTGTTCGAAGTTACCACACCCAGCGATTTCAGCTTACGATGCAACGCGCTGCGTTCCATCCCGACAAAACTGGCGGTGCGGCTGATATTGCCGCCAAAGCGGTTGATCTGAGTCAGCAGGTACTCCCTTTCGAACGCCTCGCGGGCCTCGCGCAGCGGCAAGGTGGCCAAAACGCCAGACAGAACAACGCGACCGGATTCGTCCGGTTTTTCTTCTTCATTGGGCAGTTCGCGCGCTTCGATTGGGCCGGTGCCATCACCCAGGATCAGAACCCTCTCGATCAGGTTCTTAAGCTGACGCACGTTGCCCGGCCAGATCATCGTCTGGAGCAGCGCAACTGCCTCATCCGACAGTTCGCGAACCGGCAAGCCTTGGGTTTCATTGCACATTTCGATGAAATGTTGCGCCAGAACCGGAATGTCCTCACGCCGCTCTTCCAAAGACGGTACCGCAATCGGAACCACGTTCAAGCGGTGATACAGTTCTTCCCGGAATCGGTCGGCTGCGATTTCCGTCCCAAGATCGCGGTTGGTTGATGAAATAACCCGCAGGTCCACCCGAACCTTGTCGGCTCCGCCGACGCGCTGAAACTGCTGGTCCACAAGGACACGCAATATCTTCGACTGCGTACCGAGCGGCATGTCGGCGACCTCGTCGAAATAGATCACACCACCATGGGCTTCCTCCAGCAGACCCGACTCAACACCGCGCTCCGAGGATTCACGCCCGAACAGAACCTCTTCCATCCGCTCCGGCTCGACCCCCGCGCAGTTCACAGTAACAAAGGGAGCGTTAGCACGATTGGAATGGGCATGGATGTACCGCGCGGCAATTTCCTTGCCCGATCCGGCGGGCCCGCTCAGCATCACACGACCATTCGACTTGGTTACCTTGTCCAGCTGTCCCTGCATCGCCCTGAATGAGGCCGACTTGCCAATCATATCCGAACCGCTAATCTCTTTCCGCTTCAGCGAGGCGTTTTCGCGGCGCAGGCGCGAGGTTTCCATGGCGCGGCGGATCACCACCATCAATTGATCGATGTTGAAGGGTTTTTCGATAAAGTCATATGCGCCCTGCTTAATCGCAGCGACCGCAATCTCGATATTGCCATGGCCGGAAATTATCACCACCGGCACATCCGGGTTGTCACGTTTCACAGCCTTCAGGATGTCGATCCCGTCCATTCGGCTGTCTTTCAGCCAGATATCCAGAATCAGCAACCCGGGTGGTTCGGCATTGATTTCCGCCATGCAATCGTCTGAGTTGCCGGCGAGCCGGGTGGAATAGCCTTCGTCCTCAAGAATGTCGGACACTAGTTCGCGAATATCGCGTTCGTCATCTACGATCAGAATGTCGCTCATCTTTGGCCTGCTTTCAGTTTGTTGGTTTTAATCGCCTGCTTTTGTGGCGCGACGGTGGAGGCCCCTTCGGCCCCAGGCAAACGGATCACAGCCATCGCGCCGTAATGGTCTTGTCCGTTGAAGACGGGCGCATCTTCCAATGTCAGCGCTCCGCCATGTTCTTCGATGATCTTCTTGACGATAGGCAATCCCAAACCGGTTCCCTCGTCGCGGGTAGTTACATAGGGTTCAAACAGCCGCGCCCGGTCTTCAGGCAGGCCGATGCCGTTGTCTGCAATTGTGATGACTGTCCCGGCTTCATCAGGAATCATCGATACTTTGATCTGAGGCATAAGATTGTCCGGCGCGCCCTTTTCTTTAAGCGTTCCAATGGCTTCTCCGGCATTCTTGATCAGGTTGGTCAACGCTTGATTCAGCATCGTCGCATCCACATCCGCAAAAACGGCTTGGGCGGGCAGATCGGAATCAATCTGAACGTCCGGCTGACCTGCCTGCTGCAACAAAACAGCCTCACGAACCAGATCGACCAGATTCTCTTCTCGACGGTCCGGTTCGGGCATGCGCGCGAACTTCGAGAACTCATCCACTATGCGCCGCAAGTCGTTGGTTTGCCGCACGATAACATCCGTCATCGAAACCAGGGTATCGCAGTCTTCTTCATCTAGTTTGCGTGAAAACTTGCGCTTGATCCGTTCAGCGCTCAGTTGGATCGGGGTCAGTGGGTTCTTGATCTCATGAGCGATACGGCGGGCGACGTCGCCCCATGCTGCCATACGCTGCGCGCTGACCAGATCGGTGACGTCGTCAAAGGCAACCACATAACCTTCAAGCCCGCCATCCTCGCCCCGTCGGGTCGCCATACGCACCAGAAGGTTTTCAAGCTGGCCCTTACGCGTAACTTTAACCTCGCCCTGTACTGCTTCCTGCCCGCTTTCTTTGAGGTTCTCGAACAGCGGCAGAAATTCAGGCACGCCAATACCAATCGCCAGGTGCTGTTCTCTGCCCGACCAATCCAGTAACCGCTCAGCCGAACGGTTCACGAATGTCACACAGCCATCTGGATCGATACCCACAACCCCCGAGGTGACAGAGCTCAGCACCGAGTCAAACAGGCGCCTGCGCCGTTCGATATGGCGCGTGTTTTCCAGAAGAGTATCGCGCTGCCCCTTCAATTGGCGGGTCATTTGGTTGAAGTACCGGCCGAGCATGGCGATCTCGTCATCGCTGGCCTCTTCGATCACCTGAACGCTCAGATCGCCGGCACCAACGCGCTGCGCCGCTGTAGTCAGACGCCCGACCGGACGCGAAAGACGTTCGGCAAACCACATGCCCAGCGACATCGCCGCCAGAATCAGGATCACGGCAAAACCCAGATATAAAAGGCCGAATTCAAACAAGACCCTGCCCCGCTCGCTTTCAAGCTGGCGGTAGAACTGGGCCGTTTCTTTTGTATCATCCAACAGCGTCAGCAGCTGCCCGTCTACATCACGACTGACGTACAAGTAGCGATCAGCAAAAGCTTGCAATGGCACCAACGCGCGGAACTCGCTGTTATCCCAATCGGCAATGACCGCCATGCCAAGATCGTTGGCCTCGGTCATCTGCTCTGGCGTGGGCTGTTCGTAGTTGAACAAGTAAGACCGATCACCACGGGATCGGATTTCCCCACTACCGTCGATGACATAGGCCTCACGCAGGCCCCGCTGGATCTGCGCCTGACCCTGCGCAAGGACCTCGCGCAACTCGGCATCACTGATGTAGAAATCCAGCGCCCGCGCATTGTCCAGATATCGGGCCAGCACCCTAGCATCCTGCGTCAGACCTTGCTGGTGTTCCTGTTCATACGCTTCAGCGGCCGACAATGAAGACCCAACAACCTGCCGCACCCGGTCCGAGAACCAGCCCTCAAGACCAATATTCACGGTTAGACCGGCGAAGATCGCCACAGTGACCGTCGGAACCAGCGCCAGTAGGGTAAACGCGCCAATCAGGCGTAAATGTAGCCGCGAACCTGCGGATTTTGCCCGCCGCGCAGCGATCAGGCTGCCCAATTGCCCCAGCACCAAGGCGGCGACAACGAGAACATACACAAGATCAGCAAGGAGAATCAGCCGCAGCGTCGGAGCTGTCGCGCCAAGATCAAATGGGCCGATGACCAGATAAGTCGCAAACGCCAGCACAGGGCCCAGTATGACCAGACCCAAAGTGCTGAAATTGCGGAATCTCCGGGACTTGCGCCACCGGTTGATCGATAGGATCGGCCCGTTCTGTGCCCGGGTTGCCACCGTCTGCCCTCATTCTGATGTGTCGCCTGCGCGACTTACCGCCATATGTCGTGGTCGTTGGCCGGGAGAAACCCGGATGCCACGTTTTGTGTGGCGATATTACATCAGTTTGCGTCGGCGTGTCACCTGAATATCGAGATCCGTAATTTTTTTACGCAGCGTATTCCTGTTGATCCCTAATAAGTCAGCACATTTTGCCTGATTTCCGCCGGTTGCATCCAGCGCAATTTCGATCAGAGGTGCTTCAACTTCGCGCAAAATCCGCTGATAAAGGCCCGGCGGCGGCAAAATGTTTCCGTGTAAATCAAAATACCGCCTCAGATGGCGCTCGACGGACGAAGACAGCTTTTCACGCTCACCATCGCCCAGAACCGGCTCAGCTTCAGGCTGGCTACCCAGAACCAATTCGACTTCGACCCTGGAGATTTCTTCGGCACGGCTGGTCAGGCTCAGGCGGCGAATTGCGTTTTCCAGCTGACGCACATTGCCGGGCCAGGAATACCGACGCACCAGTTCAACCGCTTCCGCGCTGAGCCAACGTTTCGTTTCGGTTTCACGCTCCTCTCTGGCCAGGAAATGGTCGGCCAGCAGAGTGATGTCGTCCACCCGTTCCCGCAACGCCGGAACGTGGATCGTCGCGCCGCACAGACGATAGTATAGATCCTGTCGCACACGGCCAGTTTCCATTGCCTCGGTCAGGTCTGACTGGCTGGTGGCCATAAAACGCGGAGCATGATCACCGGGCGTGTCCATCATCCGCACGATCCGGGCCTGAATCTCTTCGTCGATATCAGCAATCTCATCAATCAGCAGCGTCCCGCCGCGTACTCGCGCCATGACCCGCGCGGGACCCTCCAGATCGCTCAGTTCGGTCGCAGTCACGGTCACAAAGGGCAAGGTTCGGCGGTCCGAAAAATCGTGAATAGCGCGGGCAATCAAAGACTTGCCGGTTCCACTTTCACCGGAAATCATCACCGACAGATCCGTATTCATCACCCGCGCCACTAACCTATACAGCGCCTGCATTAATGGTGTCCGCCCGACCAGTGGCAACTCATCCGGCCGATCCTCTGTCGCGTCAGTCGGCTCTGGCAGAGCGCGTTGTTTCTGGTCCAATGCGCGCGCGGTACGTTTCATCAGGTCCGGCAAGTCAAATGGCTTAGGCAGATAGTCATAGGCATCCGCCTCA
Organism: Ruegeria sp. HKCCD6426; assembly: GCF_057221115.1. NCBI lineage: Bacteria > Pseudomonadati > Pseudomonadota > Alphaproteobacteria > Rhodobacterales > Roseobacteraceae > Ruegeria > Ruegeria sp. HKCCD6426. The sequence goes on from NZ_JBWVBF010000003.1 coordinate 736,667, forward strand.
GCCGCCTGAATCGCTGTCATGATCGTGTTCTGGGCTGAAATCACAATCACCGGAAGCCCGGGCCGATCCAAGGCAATCTTGGGCAACATCTCAAGGCCATTACCGTCGGGCATAACAACATCCGAGATTACCACATCGCCCTTGCCCTCACCGACCCAGCGCATCAGCGTCGTCAGGGACGAGGTGGCATGCACCTTGCATCCGGCCCGTGTCAGGGCCTGTGTCAGAACGGTTCGGATTGTGCGATCGTCATCGGCGACCAGAACTGTGCCATCCATCAGGTGCTCTCCTTACTCTGCTCTTCTCGAGGAGCCCGTCGCAGGGACAGGCGAAATACGGTGCGACCGGGAACCGAGTCGGCGGAAATCCAGCCGTCGTGGTCCGACACGATCTTGCTGACCAGTGCCAGCCCGAGGCCCGTGCCGTTCTCCTTGCCCGATACGAAGGGGTCAAAAATATCGCTGCGGATTTTCTCGGGCAGACCGGGGCCATCGTCGATGATCTCGATCTGCAAGGGCAGCGAGTGACCCGAACCGTCGCTGCGGCGCAGGCGGAACGAGTGTTCGAAATAGGTCCGCAACCGGATTACGCCGCCATTTGGGGCCGCCTCGGATGCGTTCTTTAGAAGGTTCAGCACCACCTGCAAGAATTGATCCGGGTCGCCATAGGCCAAGGGCAGCGAAGGATCGTAATCCTCGATGATGGTCATGTGGGCCCCAAAACCAAGCAGCGCCGACCGCCGCGCACGATCAAGGACGTCATGGATATTGACCGGCCGGAAATCGGGTTGAGACAGGTTTCCGAATTGCTCGACCTGCTCCAGAAGCTTCACGATACGGCGCGTTTCTGCGACGATAAGGTCTGTTAATTCTAGGTCTTGCTGCGGAATGTTCATGCTCAGCAACTGCGCAGCACCTGTGATACCTGCCAGTGGGTTCTTAATCTCATGCGCCAGCATTTCCGCCATCCCGATCGCGGATTGCGCTGCTGATTTCACTGTATTTCCCAGCGTCATCCGACCTGCCAGTTCGCGCGGCGAAACGATCATGATCATCATGCCCGGATGGCCCATCAACGGCGCAATTTGCAGCGCGCATTGCAGAGGGGCCCGGTTGCCTGACCCAACATCCACATCATTAACAAAGAGTGGACTACCGTACTGCCGGGCGCGCAGGAACGCCTCTTCCAGCGGTGCATCCACCGCCAGCAGATCCCAGACCGGGCTTCCCAGTACCGATTTGCGCGAGGCGTTCAGAAACCCTTCTCCCGACGAGTTTACATCGGCAACACGATCTTCAACGTCAATGATGAAGGCCGGGACCGGCAACGAGGCCCAGATGGCTTGGTCCGAAGTCATGCGGCCACCTCTGTCTGGCTGATCAGAGCGTCGCCCAACAGATGCAACACCTCGTCCGGATCACGCGATGTCAGAACCGACCGGCGCAAGAGCGCGGGCGTACCCGCCTCATCCATGTACCACCCCAGATGCTTGCGGGCGACGCGCAAGCCCAGATCCTGACCATAGAACCCCAGCATTGCCTGATAATGTGCGCGCACCATGGCTACCAGGCCCTCCCCCTCAGGGATATCGGGCGCCGCACCGCCGTAGAGATCGTGACAGATCTGTGCCAATAGCCACGGTTTGCCCTGTGCTCCGCGTCCGATCATTACGCCGTCCGCTTTCGACTTTTCCAAAGCCACCTTCGCCGCCACAGTATCGATGATATCTCCATTGGCGATAACTGGGATCGAGACCGCCTCTTTCACCGCCCGGATCGCCTGCCAGTCGGCGCGACCTTTATAGAACTGACACCGGGTGCGTCCGTGGATTGTGACCATCTGAATGCCGGCCTCCTGCGCGCGGCGCGCAACATCCGGCGCGTTCAGAAGCGAGTCATCCCATCCCAGCCGAGTTTTCAGTGTCACCGGAATGTCCACCGCGCTCACCACGGCTTCGATCAACGTCAGCGCGTGGTCCGGCGTCTTTAGCAATGCGGAACCAGAATACCCGTTCGTCACCTTCTTAGCCGGACATCCCATATTGATGTCGATTACCCGTGCACCGCGGTCGGCAACCTGTCTGGCGGCTTCTGCCATCCAGTGCGCCTCACGCCCAGCGAGTTGCACAGCGGTGTTTTCCACATCCGCCGAAAGTTCGGCCCGCTCACGCACACCGGGCTTGGCCTGAACCATCTCCTGACTGGCCACCATCTCGCTAATGACCATACCTGCGCCGAAGCGCATCACAAGATCACGGAATGGCCGGTCAGTGATTCCAGCCATCGGCGCCAACAACACCGGAGGGGTCAGTTCCTTTTTAGCAAGACGCAGGGTCAACGTGCCTAATCCTTGAGCAATTGCAGGTTTGATATCGAAATCGCAGCATATGAACAAGAAAACGGCGGCAAACAAGCCCGCAGAATCATCACATGCCTATTTTTTAAGCATATTGACCTGGGTGATTGCCTCTGCATTCACCGCCCCCTAAACATTGCGCAACACAGGAGACACTGCCCCCATGACGACCGCCGCCATCATTGTCGCCGCAGGACGCGGATTACGCGCCGGTGGCGGCACGCCAAAACAATGGCGTTCACTTTCCGTTCGGCGGGTGGCCGATTGGACCATTGAGCGCTTTCAGGGTCAGGTCGATCACATCGTATTGGTTATCGCGCCCGAAGACACCTCGGCTTGGGAGGAGTTCGGTAACTCGGGCTTGATCCTTGCCGCTGGCGGCGCGGACCGGGCCGGATCGGTTCAAAACGGGCTACAGGCGCTGACCGGATACGGCGTCGAGCAGGTTCTCATTCATGACGTGGCGCGTCCCTGTGTCAGCGCTCGCGTTATTCAGGACGTACTGCAGGCGCTGGATACCCATCTTGCGGCAGCGCCGGGACTGGCAGTCACTGATGCCCTGTGGGTCGGCGAAGACGCAAGTGTTTCAGGCACTCAGGATCGAAGCAACCTGTTCGCGGCACAAACGCCGCAGGGGTTCCGATATGACGCCATCTTGGCGGCGCATGCCGCACATCCCGGAGGCGCAGCAGATGACGTCGAAGTCGCTCGCGCCGCTGGGCTGGACGTTGCCATCGTGCCTGGCGACGCGGACAATATCAAAATCACGCGACCCGAGGATTTTGCCCGGGCGGAACGCATATTGGGAACGGACATGGATGTAAGGCTAGGCAACGGTTACGATGTACACCGCTTTGGCGACGGGGATCATGTAATCCTGTGCGGTGTGAAAGTGCCACATGACCGCGGGTTGCAGGGGCACTCGGATGCTGATGTCGGCATGCACGCGGTAACCGACGCAATCTACGGCGCCCTGGCGCAGGGCGATATCGGTCAGCATTTCCCCCCGTCCGACCCTCAATGGAAGGGGGCTGCCAGCGAGGTTTTTCTCCGGCACGCGGTCGAGTTGGCGCACCAGATGGGCTATCGCATCTCGAACGTGGATTGCACGCTGGTTTGCGAGTATCCCAAAATAGGACCTCATGCGCAGGCAATGCGAGAAGAAATGTCCAAAATCATAGAGTTGCGCGCAGATCAGGTCTCGGTCAAAGCGACCACATCCGAACGGTTGGGCTTTACTGGCCGCAGCGAGGGGATCGCCTCGCTCGCCACAGCCTGTCTGGTGAAAGCATGACCGCCGCGCGTTTGATTGGAACTGTCGGGGGCGTTGGATACCTGCGCCCTGCCCCGGGCACATGGGGGTCTCTGGTTGCGCTGCCATTGGCCTGGCTGCTTCACACGCTGGGCGGGTTTCCCCTGCTGGTTCTGGCAACTTTCGCCGCGTTCTTTGGGGGCTTGTGGGCTACACGCGTTATGACGGCGGGACAGGACGATCACGACCCGTCAGAAATCGTGATCGACGAGGTGGCCGGACAGTTCATTGCCCTGTGGGCCATTTCCTACCCCGCCTGGGCACATGGGATCGAGATCACGGCCCTCTGGCCCGGCTGGGTCGCGGGGTTCATCCTGTTTCGCCTGTTCGACATCACCAAACCCGGCCCCGTCGGTTGGGCAGACCGGCGTGGTGATCCTATGGGTGTCATGCTGGACGACGTGATTGCCGGGGTATTTGCCGCTGTTGGCGTATTAATACTCGCAGGCATTTCGCATGGGGTCTTGGGACTGTGACCGTTGCCGATCTACTCGATCGTGCCAGGGTGAAAAACCTGATGATCGCCACTGCCGAGAGCTGCACGGGCGGCATGGTGACCGCCGCACTGACCGACATACCCGGCAGTTCCGCGACAGTCGACCGGGGGTTCGTCACCTACACCAACGCTGCAAAGCAACAGATGCTGGGCGTTCGCGCTGAAACCCTGACCGCGCATGGTGCAGTGTCCGAAGAGGTCGCCCGCGAGATGGCCGAAGGTGCGCTGCGCAATTCTCAGGCGCAACTGGCTGTTTCCATCACCGGCATCGCTGGCCCCGGCGGTTCTGAGTTCAAGCCCGAAGGACGCGTCTGCTTCGGGCTGGCCGCCAACGGGCAGCAGACGCAAGTAGAAACAGTTGAGTTCGGTGCTTTGGGCCGCGATGCTGTCCGCCGCGCTGCCCGAGACCACGCGCTGGCGCTTCTCTTTCAGGGCGTTTCGCGTTTCGCTTAAAATTGCGTCACATACACCCTGAAAGCGCAAAAATTATCACCAGTTAAAAAAAGGCCCTCGAAACAGGCGGTCTTTTAGGGTGTTGCCTCTTTTTTCCTCTCCATCCCTTCGCTTCAACGCAGAGCACACCACTCACGATGCGCCAGTATGTGACGTGCAAGCACAGATCGGCGCCCCTGCAGCGAAAGAGGAGAGCGGCCCATGAACGGAGCCGATACAGCATGGATCATCGTCGCAACGGCGCTGGTCCTGTTCATGACATTACCGGGCCTTGCCCTGTTTTATGGCGGCCTTGTGCGCGCGCGAAACGTGCTGAGCGTGTTCATGCATTGCTTCAGCATTGCCTGCCTGATGAGTATCCTTTGGCTGGTCGCCGGATACTCAATTGCGTTTGGCCCGGGCGACTCCGGCCTTTGGGGCGGGCTGGGCAAAGCGTTTCTGAACGGCGTCGACGCCGACAGCCTGGCCGGCACCCTGCCCGAGGTACTGTTTTTTGCTTTCCAGATGACATTTGCCATCATTACCCCGGCCCTGATCGTCGGGGCCTATGTTGAGCGTGTGGGGTTCGGATTTGTGCTGACCTTCTCGGCCCTTTGGATGCTGCTGTGTTACGCACCGGTCGTCCACTGGATCTGGGGTGGAGGAATCCTCAGTGACGGCGGCATTCTGGGTGAGATTGGCGTACGCGACTTTGCTGGCGGCATCGTCGTGCATGAAACCGCCGGGCTGGCGGCGCTGATCATCGCTGTGATCCTCGGACCACGCCGCAATCGCACGACCCCGCCCCACAATCCCGGCTATGTCATGGTCGGTGCCGCGATGCTGTGGGTTGGCTGGTTCGGCTTTAACGGCGGTTCACAACTGGCAGCTGACGGTGGTGCAGCAATGGCGATGACCGTGACGCATCTGTCTGCGGCCACCGCCTCACTGACTTGGGCACTGTGGGAGAAGATCCGCTTTGGCAAAGCCTCGATGGTAGGTCTGGTCACGGGCACCATCGCGGGTTTGGCCTCGATCACCCCGGCCTCGGGCTTTGTCGGCCCCGTGCAGGCGCTGATCATCGGTGGCGTCGCCGGTATCCTGTGTCAGGAGGCGGTCTATGTCATGCGCACTATGCTGAAAATCGACGACACGCTGGATGTCTTCGCCGTGCACGGTGTCGGCGGTATATTTGGGACGCTCATGATCGCACTGTTCGGTCTGGGCACGTGGACCGCGCAGCTGGGTGGGCTGGTGATCGTGGGTGCCTTTACGGCAGTTGTCACGATTGTGTTGGTCAAAGTGGTTGCGCTGATCACACCGCTTCGCGTAGATGCGGAGACCGAAACAAATGGGCTCGATCTTTCGGTTCACGGAGAGCGCGCCTACGACATCAGCAGCTAAGCCCACCTTGGTTGCTTGACCGCCCGCAAGGGCAAAAGCGGACCTCTTGGAGGTCCGCTTTTCTTTTGCGGTGCAACCCTCTCGACTCTGGGTCAAAGGACAGGCTATCAGCCCGCAACGCCATTTCAGCTCCGAGGTTCCGCCATGATCCCCAGTTCATTTCCCGATAGCACAGAAATCGCCCGCCTGACCGCGCGGATGCTGCTTGAGATCAAGGCTGTCCATTTCAACGCGCGCGAACCATTTACGCTGGCCAGCGGCCTGCCCAGTCCAACTTATATCGACTGCCGAAAGCTGATCTCGTACCCTCGTATCCGCTCCACACTGATGGACTTTCTGACCGTCACAGTAATGCGCGACGCCGGGTTCGAAGCTTTCGACAATATCGCAGGCGGGGAAACAGCAGGCATTCCCTTTGCTGCTATGGTTGCCGAACGCATGGCCTTGCCGATGACCTATGTGCGCAAGAAACCCAAAGGTTACGGCCGCAACGCCCGAATCGAAGGCGCGATGAGCGAAGGCGAGCGTGTTTTGCTGGTTGAAGATCTGACCACCGATGGTGGATCCAAACTATCCTTTGTCGATGCAATCCGTGAAACCGGTGCGACCTGCGGCCATACGGCGGTAATCTTCTACTATGGTATCTTCCCGGATACCGAGAAAACGCTGGGCGACCATGGTGTTCAACTGCATCACCTCTGCACATGGTGGGACGTACTGGCAGAAGCCAAGGCGCAGAAAGCATTCGATCAAGAGACGCTGGATGGCGTTGAAGCGTTCCTGAACGATCCGCGCGGATGGCAGGAAGCGCACAAGAGTTGACGCGACGCAAACTGTTTCCAGAACAGAAACATCGGAGCGAACAGCCGGTCATTCCCCTACAACATGTTGACGAAACCCCGTCCCATCCTGCAATATGATGGGGCGGAGAGATATGCACAGGCTATCCCCAGAAAACATACAATTTGCGCCGACTCAAGGCGTTGCGATATGGCCTCTGCTCAAGGGACATAGAGAACAGCAATGAACGAGATCAGCAGTATCGAGCAGGCAGCGGCTCAGATTCAGAATGCCGAAACCATGCCGCACTCCATCGAGGCCGAGCAGCAGCTTCTGGGTGCAATCCTGACCAATAACGACCTGTATGATCGGGTGGCCTCGATCATCGGGGCCGAGCATTTCTATGACCCGGTTCACTCACGGATCTACGAGGTCGCGGCCACGCGCATCGCCAAGAATGCGCTGGCCTCGCCTGTGACGCTGAAATCTTTCATGGCTGAAGATGAGGGCCTGAAGGAACTTGGCGGCCCGGCCTATCTGGTCAAGCTGGCGGGTGCCTCGATCAGTGCCTTTGCCGTGCATGACTATGCCCAGATGATCTATGACCTCGCCATCCGGCGCGAGCTGATCCGTTTGGGACGGGACATCTCGGACAAAGCCGCGCGGGTCGATGTTGCCAGTGAGCCAAAAGAACAAATCGTCGAGGCCGAGCAGCAGCTTTATCAATTATCCGAGCAGGGCCAGACCGAACAAGGCTTTCAATCCTTCCTCAAGGCGGTCACAGAAGCCGTAAACGTCACCAACGAAGCATACCAGCGCGGTGGTGGCATGGCGGGGATTTCCACCGGTCTGGCCGATTTGGACAAACAGCTGGGCGGTTTGCACCCCTCTGACCTGATTATCTTGGCCGGCCGCCCGTCGATGGGGAAAACCTCGCTCGCGACCAACGTGGCATTCAACGTCGCCAAGGCGTATAAACGCGGCCTGAAACCGGACGGCAGCGAAGGCGCGATCGATGGCGGCGTCGTTGGTTTCTTCTCATTGGAAATGAGCGCCGAGCAGCTGGCCGGCCGGGTTCTGGCCGAAGCGTCCGAGATTTCCTCGCACAAAATCCGTCAGGGCGACATGACCGAGGCAGAGTTCCGCCGTTTCGTGGACGCGGCCAAGGAATTGGAAGCCTGTCCCCTGTTCATCGACGACACCCCTGCCCTGCCCATCTCTCAGCTTGCTGCCCGAGCGCGGCGACTGAAGCGGACGCATGGGCTGGACTTGTTGGTGATCGACTACCTACAGCTGTGCCGAGGTATGGCCGAAAACCGTGTCAACGAAATCGCTGAAATTTCGATGGGCATGAAAGCCATTGCCAAGGAACTCAACATCCCGGTTATTGCCCTGTCCCAGCTGTCGCGTCAGGTCGAAAACCGTGACGACAAACGCCCGCAATTGTCCGACCTGCGGGAATCGGGCTCGATCGAACAGGATGCCGACGTCGTGATGTTCGTGTTCCGCGAGGAATACTACAAGGAACGTGAAAAGCCCGGCGATCATGAGCTGGAAAAGATGGAAGAGTGGAAGCAGGCCATGGAGCGCCTGCATGCCAAGGCTGAGGTCATCGTTGGCAAGCAACGCCACGGCCCCATCGGCACGGTTGAACTCTCGTTCGAGGCGCAATTCACTCGTTTCGGCAATCTGGTCAAACCCTGGCAACAGGATGGTCAGATCGAAGGGTATTGAACCTACTGCGCCTTTAGAACCTGCGCCGGTTTCCAGCGTTGTTTTTGCAAAAATACTCTGTTTGTGATAGCTCAATTGCAACTAAGCGATACAGGTCGCAATACAGGTTAAGGCTTAGAATATTTGCCAGCAATCATATCGGAAATAAGATATCGCAACGGGCCAAATTCCTCTCCGGATGAGGATTTTATCGAAGTCCGTGTGCCCGCTGGCACAAATGTGTCGAACTTGACGGTTGAGGTGTATAACTCAAACGGCACATTGCGCAGTTCGGACGATGTAGATACCGGGACAATGACAACGGTTGGCGGGTTTGACTACTACGTGATTTCGGCCCGCATCAACCGTTTCGGAGCTGTGTCCCTCGTCGAAGATGGCTCGGTGCTGAGTTTCGTTTCGTTCGACCAACAAGTCACGGCCACGCAGGGCGCGGCCGATGGTCAAACATCGACACAGATCGGCAGCAACGGCACCGATGACACCGCATCGCTCACATCGACGGATGGGGTGAACTTTGTCGAAAACCCTAATCCCAATCCCGGTGCGCCATGTTTTACTTCGGGCACCAGAATACTTACCGCCAAAGGCGAGGTCCGGGTCGAAGACCTACGAGCCGGCGATTGCGTCCTGAGTCAGGACGGAACCTATGAACCTGTGCGGTTGGTGCTATCCCGCAGCCTGCGCCTGTCAGAGCTGATCAAAACGCCAGAATTGCGTCCGGTCCGCATTGTGAAGGGTGCTCTGGGCAACGGATTTCCACAACGTGATCTGCTGGTTTCCAGACAACATCGCATGGTCGTGAGGTCTGCGATCGCGCAGCGAATGTTCGGTGCGCGGTCGGTTCTGGTGTCGGCTATTCGACTGACAGAATTGCCCGGAATTTTCGTTGATGTCGAACTAACCGGCGTAACCTATTACCACCTCGTATTCGACCGTCATACTATCGTTTTCTCCGAAGGAGCGCCCAGCGAAAGCCTGTTTACGGGTCCTCAAGCCATGCAGTCCATGACCGCTGAGGCGCGTGAGGAACTGGCGCTTTTATTTCCGGAATTAACCGACGCGGATCACGCCCGGCCAGCTTGCTACATTCCGACCGGCAAGCGCCAGAAAAAACTAGTGACTCGGCATCTGAGAAACAACAAACCACTGCTGGAATTTCAAACTGCAGATGACGCCTAATCGCCCTTGGGATGAGTTGAGCGTAAACGATCAAGCAACCCAGTCGCCTTTGATCTGCAAGCTCGCACAATCACGGCTAGACAAATAAGGCAGAAGCTTTCGCAAAAGTATCCGCATCAGCCAATAAAACCGTGCACGGCAAGCAGGAAACCACTTATGTCACGCAGAACTAAAGCGGAATCGCCTTATACCCCCTTGACCTGCCTGTATCCAATGTCATGAACGACCCATGAGTACTGCACGTTTAACGATCAACCTTCAGTCGCTTGCCCAAAACTGGCGAGCGCTCGACGCGAAAACGCGTGTCGAAACCGGCGCTGTTGTCAAAGCTGATGCCTACGGGCTGGGTGCCGAACCCGTGTCCTGGACGCTGGCCGACGAAGGCGTTCGCAAGTTCTTTGTCGCCGTCGCCGAAGAAGGCGCCACCGTGCGCAAGGCCATTGGACCCGGACCGGATATCTTTGTTTTCTCCGGGCATATGGAAGGTGACAACGAACTGATTTCGGCCCACGGCCTGATTCCGCTGATAAATTCACCGGAACAGTTTCAGCGTCATCGTCAGGCAATACCCGAGCATCCGTTCGGCATACAGCTGGACAGCGGAATGAACCGGTTGGGGCTGGAACCCAACGAATGGGCCGAGTTGCGCGATGCAGCCCTGGCGCTGAACCCGGTGGTTGCGATGTCCCATCTGGCCTGTGCGGACGAGCCGGATAACCCGATGAATCAGCAGCAGTTGCAGACGTTCCGGGACATGACCGACGGAATCTCGGTGCCGCGCTCTCTGGCGGCAACAGGCGGAACGCTGCTCGGGCCGGAATTCCACTTTGATTTCTGCCGCCCGGGCATCGGCCTTTATGGGGGCCTGCCCTTCGCCGAAGCAAAACCCGTAGTCACGGTCGATTTGCCTGTCGTGCAAGTGCGCCAAGTCGAAGTGGGTGAAGCAGTCGGATACGGCGGCAGCTGGACCGCTCGCAGACCTTCCCGGATTGCGACAGTCGCAGCAGGCTATGCCGACGGGTTGCACCGTGCAATTGGCGGCGGCATCGATGCATTCTCAGGGGATCTGCCCTGCCCGGTTGTCGGACGTATTTCGATGGACCTGATTACTGTTGACGTCACCGACCTTCCGCACGATCCCGAGCGCCTGCGCATCCTGAACGGGCACCAGACAGTGGATGACCTGGCCGAGGCCGCAGGCACCATTGGCTATGAAATTCTGACCTCGATGGGCAACCGTTATTCGCGAGGCTACGTGGAATGAACCCAATCACCGCGCTGGGGGGGCTGGGCCGCGCCGTACTAAATGCGTTCGCGGCTTTTGGCCGGGTTGCCCTGTTCGCCGTGGATGCGATCTCGCACATCTTCCGCCCGCCTTTCTATCCGCGGGAATTCATGATTGCGTTGCTGAATATCGGCTGGCTGTCCCTGCCCGTCGTCGGACTAACCGCCATTTTCACCGGGGGTGCATTGGCCCTGCAAATCTATGCAGGCGGCGCCCGCTTCAATGCCGAGGCTGTCGTGCCCCAGATCGTCGCCATCGGTATGGTGCGCGAGCTTGGCCCGGTGTTGGTCGGACTGATGATTGCAGCGCGCGTGACCTCCTCCATCGCGGCCGAGATCGCCACGATGAAAGTGACCGAGCAGATCGACGCGCTGGTGACTCTGTCGACCCATCCGATGAAATACTTGACCGCGCCGCGCGTGCTTGCGGCCCTGCTGACAGTTCCGGTCCTGGTTGCGGTGGGCGACATCATCGGCATCGCCGGAGGTTACACGGTCGCCACGCAAAACCTGGGCTTCAACCCGGCGGCTTACCTGAAAAACACCGTCGATTTCCTTGAAGCCCGCGATGTCGTTTCATCGCTGGTTAAAGGTGCAGCCTTTGGCATGATCGCCGCCATCATGGGGTGCTACTACGGTATGACCTCGGGCCGCGGCGCGCAGGGCGTGGGCCGTGCCACCAAAGGCTCGGTCGAAGCCGCCGCCGTGCTGATCCTCGCCGCCAACTTTGTTCTGACAGGGGTGTTCTTCTCGCTATGATACGGATGGAGAACGTACATAAAGCCTTTGACGACAACCACGTGTTGCAGGGCATGAATCTCGAGATCCCAAAGGGCACCTCGATGGTTATCATTGGCGGCTCAGGCACCGGGAAATCCGTGGCGCTGAAATGTATCCTTGGCCTGATCAAACCCGACAGCGGAAAGATTTACGTTGACGGCAAGAATGCGCAAAAAGGCGATCGAGACGCATTCCTGGCCCGTTTTGGCATGCTGTTTCAGGGCGGCGCACTGTTTGACTCGCTGCCCATCTGGCAAAACGTCGCCTTCCGCCTGCTGCGCGGCCCGCTGAAGCGTCCCGCAGATTACGCCCGCGAGATCGCCATCGACAAGCTGCGCCGCGTCGGTCTGCGCGCCAAGGTGGCTGATTTGTATCCATCGGAACTGTCGGGCGGCATGCAGAAACGCGTGGGCCTGGCCCGCGCCATTGCCGCCGACCCCGAGATCATTTTTTTTGATGAACCAACTACGGGCCTCGACCCGATCATGTCCGGCGTCATCAACGACCTGATCCGCGAGATCGTGACCGAAATGGGCGCCACAGCAATGACCATCACGCATGACATGAGCTCGGTCCGAGCGATTGCCGACAACGTGGCGATGCTGCATGACGGGATGATCCAGTGGACCGGACCGGTGGAGCAGATGGATTCCTCAGGCGATCCCTATGTGGAGCAGTTCATCAGCGGCAGTGCTGAGGGGCCGATTGAGGCGGTGCGTTAGGGTCAATTCGGCTCGACCAAAAAATCAGTCACATGCGACGGAATTCTCAACGTCACACGTTTTACCTACGCAATCAAAACGTTGTCCGGAGTTTCCCCATGCCCACTTCTTACTCGCGCGCGCAAATCGCCCTCCACTGGATCATATTTCTGCTGATCGCTCTTCAGTTTTTGTTTCACGAACCGATCTCTGAGGCGTGGAACCGGATCGAACACGGATTACCCGTCACGTTTCAGCCATTGATTGCGCTCCATGTATTTAGCGGATTGCTGGTCCTGGCGCTTGTACTTTGGCGAGTTGCGTTACGCCTGACCCGTGGTGCACCGCCGTTGCCAGACCAGGAATCCGCCGCAATGAAACTGGCAGCTCACTCAACTCATCTTTCGCTGTATGCACTGATGGTCCTTTTGCCGGTCTCGGGTGCTCTGGCTTGGTTTGGCGGGGTAGAATTAGCTGCCGAGGCGCATGAAGTAATGAAAACGCTGATAATTGCCCTTGTTCTGTTGCATGTTCTGGCAGCCCTGTTCCATCAGTTTATTCTGAAAACCAACTTGATGGCACGCATGAAGCGGGCAGAGTGACGTCCAGGAGTGCGTCCTTGCACGTACCGTCCATCGCCGTACTGTACGAGAGATCACTCTAATACAGTACGGCTGTCATGACCCTGCGCATTGCCACCCTTTCGCTCCTAATCCTCTACCCCATCGCGTGGTTCGCTCCGCTGATGCGCGCGGGCCTGCTGCCAATCTTCGGTCTTTCCGAGATCAGCGTCATCACCGGGCTTCAGTCCCTCTGGAAATCCGACGTTTTCCTGGCGCTGATCGTCACAATCTTCGCCCTCTTCGCGCCTTATATCAAAACCATCGGCACGGCTCTGGTCCAATGGGACCTGCTGGATCCGCGTGTACAACCTGCGCTCAATATCCTTGGCAAGTTGGCCATGGCCGATATCTTCCTGATCGCGCTTTACATCACGCTGGCCAAGGGAATTTCCTACGCAACCATCGAAACCGCATGGGGCCTCTACCTGTTCACAGGCTGCATTCTGGCCTCAATTGCACTGGGTCACGTTACGGAAATGACATCCAGATCACGAAAACCTCAGACCTGATTGATTGAAAACATCTATCTGAGTATCATTTTTATATTTCGAGCAGCAACAATTTGTAGTTTACGGGCCCGTTGCGGACCATTCTGTGTGTTTTAGATGTCTCCGCTTGGGCTTGGTGTGTACCGGTTTAAGAAGGAGTTCGTCGAACATGACCGCCCTCCACAACATAACATTGCAATTTCAGAATGCCTTTTTGAAACTGACTTTTTTCCTGATCTGCGCAGCGGCGCTGTTCGCTGTAACCACCACTCTGTTGTCCGCGATAGGTATCTTGCCCTGGCTGTCGATGCAGGCCGGTCTAGGCAATGGCGCGAGCATCGATGCGGGCATCTACATTCAAATCGGCTTGACCGCTCTGGTTCTGATGCTGGCCTTCTATCTGCCCTCCAGCGCCCGGATGATGGCGCTGGAGCATGCACACCGCAAATTCACACTAAACATGCAGGACGTGGCCGAGGCGTATCAGGTTGCCCATGCCGCGGACCGAAGTGGTGCCTTTGCGCTGGCATCCGAGTTCGATGCCGTCAAAGAGAGGATGGCCTACCTACGCGACCACCCCGACCTCGAGGCACTTGAACCCGAACTGCTGGAACTGGCGGCTCAGATGAGCCAGGTCAGCCAGGAACTGGCACAAACTTACGGCGAGGCCAAAGTCTCGCGTGCCCGCGCATTTCTTCAACAGCGCCAGGAAGAAGTCGAACGGTTCCAGCACCGGATTGAAGATGCGCAAACCATCCAGCACGAATTGCGCCAGTGGACCCGCGACATCGAGATCGAGGAATCCATCGCCAAATCGCAACTTGCCCGCTTGCGGGACGAACTGTTCGAATTGCTGCCCGAACTTTCCGCGCAACTGCAATCTCCGCCGGACGACAGTGATCCGAGCGCGTCCAGCGTCATTGCGATGACACCGCCGCGCGCGGCTGAATAGCCACACAGCACCGGCGCATCAGCGCCCGCTGTGGTCGACGGCCCATAGGGCCCGAGACCGCAGCGTATTTCGGCGGTGATGAACGCCCGCAAGGGCTTGAAGAACCGCCCATCCTCGGGCACCAAGGGCCGCATGGCAAAGACAAACACTTTCTCCTGCTCGGCCTGCGGCGCGACGCATACCCGCTGGTCAGGACGCTGTGACGGTTGCGGCGAATGGAACACCATAATTCAGGACGCGCCACTCTCGGCTGGCCCGGCCAAAAAATCACTCGGCGGCAAACGCGGCCAGTCCATTGCACTCACAGACCTGTCGACCGAGGAAACACCCCCACCCCGCACGCTGTGTGGCGTGAATGAACTGGACCGAGTGCTCGGCGGTGGCCTTGTTCCGGCCTCTGCCATTTTGGTTGGCGGCGATCCCGGCATCGGTAAATCCACGTTGTTGTTGCAAGCCGCCGCCCGTTTCGCGCGCGCCGGTGTCAAGACGATCTATGTCTCAGGCGAAGAAGCCAGCGCTCAGGTTCGTATGCGCGCGCGGCGATTGGGGCTTGAGGACGCACCTGTACAATTGGCGGCGGAAACTAATCTGCGCGACATCCTGACGACGCTGGAGGCCGAAAAACCCGGTCTGGCCATCATCGACTCGATCCAAACCATGTGGGCCGACAATGTCGACAGCGCCCCTGGATCGGTGTCTCAGGTTCGGTCCGCCGCGCATGAACTCACGACTTTTGCCAAACGGCACGGCGTGTCGATTGTCATGGTTGGTCATGTCACAAAAGATGGCCAGATTGCCGGTCCCCGCGTGGTCGAACATATGGTCGATACTGTGCTCTATTTCGAAGGCGAACGCGGTCACCAATTCCGTATCTTGCGCGCAGTCAAGAACCGGTTCGGTCCGGCGGATGAGATCGGTGTGTTCGAGATGACCGGTAAAGGCCTGGCGCAGGTCACGAACCCTTCGGCGCTGTTCCTGTCGGAGCGCGGCAAGCCCAGCCCCGGCTCGGCCGTCTTTGCCGGAATAGAAGGCACACGGCCCGTCTTGGTCGAATTACAGGCGCTTGTAGCGCCATCGCCTCATTCCCAGCCCCGCAGAACCGTCGTTGGATGGGACAGCGGGCGGCTGGCGATGATCCTTGCTGTGCTCGAAGCGCGTTGCGGCATCCCATTTGCTGGTCTCGACGTGTACCTTAACGTTGCGGGTGGGCTGAAAATCAGCGAACCCGCAGCCGATCTTGCAGTGGCCGCTGCGCTCCTCAGCGCACGCGAAGATACTGCCCTGCCCGCCGATACCGTCGTTTTCGGAGAAATCTCGCTATCTGGGGCACTTAGACCGGCCCCTCAGACCGAAAACAGGTTGAAAGAAGCGCAAAAACTTGGTTTCACAGCGGCAATTGCTCCGGCAGGAGGCAAAACCGGCACTGTGGCAGGTCTGACACTCACCCGACCCTCTGATTTGGTGGGGTTTGTTGGCGAAACCTTCGGAGCAGGTTAAGGTCGCGCCCTGAGGGGCAGAAACGAACAGGCGAGGGCCATGGAAGGTTTTACAATTATTGACGGGGTCGTTGCCCTGATCGTCGTGGTATCGGGCATTCTCGCCTACTCCCGCGGTTTCATGCGCGAAGTCTTGGCCATTGCAGGCTGGGTCGCCGCTGCAGTTCTGGCCTTTATCTTTGCTCCGCAGGTTGTCCCTCTGGTCAAAGAAGTTCCAGTTGTCGGAGAATTCCTGCGCGACAGCTGCGAGTTGTCTGTAATCACTGGCTTTGCCGCCGTGTTCGCAGTTGCGCTGATTATTGTCAGCGTCTTCACTCCGCTGTTCTCGTCGCTGGTGCAACGCTCGGCCTTAGGGGGTCTGGATCAGGCGCTAGGGTTCTTTTTCGGTGTCGCCCGCGGCATCCTGCTCGTGGCCATTGCCTTCTTCGTGTATGACACTGTGATGACCGGCCAGTCCTACACGATCGTCGACGAAAGCCGTTCGGCCAAAGTGTTCGAGCAGTTCAGCGACAAGATCGAAGAGCAAAACCCCGAAGCCGCATTGGGCTGGGTCACTGCTCAGTACGAAGAGCTGGTCGCGACATGCACCGCAGGCAGCGCGCCGGAAACCAACACCGAAGAAACGCAGGATGACTCGCAGGGCTAAGATCGCAAACCTGTGAGAGTCGTTCGAAAGCCCGGCATCGTCCGGGCTTTTTCATTAGTAAGGGGCGGACAAGATCAGAGGAACCCTTCTCCTCCGCAAACCGTGCACCGAACGGTTTTCAGGCCAAAGCACCCATCACACCGGCTGGACACTGGTTTACCATACATGTCGCGGCTTTTAACCACTTCTCCCGCGCCTTTGCAGATTTCACATGGCGCTCGCCCCGCTCCTCGGCACCTATGGCACCTGCGTTTCACCGGTTCTTCCTTTTTGCTGCCTGGTTTGTGCTGCCACATGGGGTTTATCCACTCGTTAGATTGAGGCCCGCAGTCTGCAGCCTTTGACTCCATGACAGCACAAGCACGCGATCTTGTCATCTTTTCCATTATTCGCGACTGTTTTTTGCCTGCGTCAAAAGGTAAATGTGATCCTTTGATGACAGGGGCACGATTAGGCATTATGTGAAGGCCAAACCGCCACGGAATCGGAGCTGCCGAACTTGTTCTTTCTGTTCTCATGCGCATGCGCCGCAATGATGACTGCCGCTCTGGCATCAGGAACAGCAGCCCCCGGGCGCCTTGCCCAAGCAATGCCGGACAACCGGAATCGAATGTCGGTCAAACCTCGCGTCACAACGTCATAGAAATTGGAGCCCCGTAAATGTGTGGGATTTTGGGAATCGCAAGCCGAACACATGATGTGTTTGCGGAAATCTATGACGGGCTGCTGATGCTTCAGCACCGGGGCCAGGATGCCTCGGGTATCGTGACGTATAACGGAGAGTTCTTCCGCGAGAAGAAGGCCAACGGGCTGGTCAAGGATGTGTTCACCTCGCAAGATGCAGAAGTGTTGATGGGCAAGGTCGGGATCGGTCATGTCCGCTATCCGACCGCCGGATCGCTCAGCGCAGCAGAGGCACAACCCTTTTTCGTGAACGCACCCTATGGCATCTATCTGGTCCACAACGGCAACATCACCAACACTGCCGAACAACGCCAGAAGGTGACCGGTAAATACAGCCGCCACCTGCGCACCACATCAGATTCTGAAATCTTGCTGAACGTGCTGGCCGACAAGGTGGCTGACGCGATCAAGGTGAACGGCAATTCGGATCCGATCCGCAATATCTTTGCCGGTGTGAAGATGACGATGGAGCGTGTTCAGGGTGCCTATTCGGTGATCTGTCTGGTGGCTGGCGTCGGCATGCTGGCTTTCCGCGATCCCTACGGCATCCGCCCCCTGTCTGTCGCCAAGCGCACAGCGGACGGAGACGGCGACGATTACGCTTTTGCGTCTGAAGATGTGGCTTTTGGCATTAACGGGTTCGACAAACTGCGCGACCTGCGCGCGGGCGAAGCGATCCTGATCGACCTCGAAGGCAACATGCACGAGTTTCAGGCGGTAGAAGGCAAGTTGACGCCGTGCATCTTTGAATATGTCTACTTGGCGCGCCCGGATTCTCTGCTGGACGGGGTGTCAGTCTATAAAACCCAAATGCGCATGGGGCAGACGCTGGCCAAACAAATTCAGGACTCGGGCCTGGAGATTGACCGGATAATCCCGGTACCCGACAGCGCACGCCCCGTAGCACTTGAGGCAGCCAAGATCACCGGCATTCCTTATCGCGAGGGTCTGGTGAAGAACCGTTATGTCGGTCGCACCTTCATCATGCCGGGTCAGGCTGAACGGCAGAAATCCGTGCGACGCAAGCTGAACGCGGTTCCACTGGAATTTGACGGGCACAATGTCTTGCTGATCGACGATTCCATCGTGCGCGGCAACACCATCAAAAAGATTGTCCAGATGTGCCGTGAAGCGGGGGCCAAAAAGGTCTACATCGCTTCGGCCTCGCCGCCGGTGAAATACCCCAACGTTTACGGCATCGACATGCCCACCAAGCACGAGTTGATTGCGAACAACAAAACCGTCGAGGAGATCCGGCAGGAGTTGGGCGCAGATGCGCTGTTCTATCAAAACCTTGATGACCTGATCTGGGCCGCCAAAGAAGGCAACCCTGAGATCGAGGCTTTTGACTGTTCCTGTTTCGACGGCAATTACATAACCGGCAGCGTTAGCGAAGATTATCTGGACAGTCTGGAAAACAGCACTCGGGTCAGCAAGAAGCGAGAGGCCATGCAAGTTCCGGGCGGATCGTGGAATGCGGCCAAGCTGGCCTCGGGCTAAAGAACACAGCGAACCTGCCGGCCAATCCGCGAATCGGCCTGGCCCTAAACCGCGTTGGTCGTGGCGGGTGGTTTTGCATGCGTAAGCGCGCTTAATTACTTTCGGTGAAAATCCGCTCACAACCCACCGATGAACCTGCCGCAATTGCAAAGGCTTCTCGGGCCCGTCCCAAAGCGGTGTTTCGCACCGTGTCGCATGACCTTTTGTTCCCTCTTTCGTTTTGATACCCGACGGGCGCAAACCACCCACCAAAAGGGGTCCGACAAAATACGGACCACGGAACATGCCAAACGCGACGGTCAAAGCCACAGCGACCCAAGAGGGTGCGCTGAAAAAGAACTCAGTCTCTGTTTTGGGCGTCTTTGGCCCCAAGGCGGACATGCGAGCTCTGATGCGATTGTCCTCGGGGCGGATTAAGAAGGTGAAACCGGGCAGCCGCGTTGCTTCGGGGACAGTGATCGCCATTGATGAGGATGGCATCATGCTGCGACAAAGCGGCCAGACCAAGCGAATGGCCATACCTGGCACCTGATCCAGTCTTGACGCCCTGCGCGTGGACGTTCAAACCGCACCTATGACCGATCAGACCAAAATCGCCCTCATTACCGGGGCTTCACGCGGGTTGGGCGCGGCACTGGCCGAAGAGCTGGCACCCGAATACCACATCGTCGCCGTCGCCCGTACCACTGGCGGGCTTGAAGAGCTGGATGATCGCATTCTGGCCAAAGGCGGCAAGGCCACTCTGGCACCGATGGATATCACCGATCCAAACGCAATGGCGGCGCTGTGCCGCGGCATTCATGATCGCTGGGGCAAGGTAGATCTGTGGTTGCACACAGCCATCCATACCTCGGCCCTGACGCCAGCGCATTTTGTTGATCCCAAGGAGTGGACCAAGGCGGTTAACACCAATGCGACCGCAACGTCCGTGTTGATCCCCTATATTGCCCCCCTATTGGGTGAAAACGGGCACGCTGTGTTCTTTGACGATCCCAAGGCCGGTGAAAAGTTCTATGGCATTTACGGTGCCACAAAGGCATCACAGATGGCACTGGCGCGAAGCTGGGCAGCCGAGACAGAACGTACCGGCCCGCGTGTTTCCATCGTCGAACCTATGCCTATGCCCACAGCCGTAAGGGCCCGCTTCCATCCCGGAGAGGACCGGGAGACTTTGACCAGTCCTATTGAAGAGGCGAAGCGTATTATCTCCGCGTTGTGATATGGAATAACCCTGAGGGCATGCCTCGGGCAGGGTTGTTTTCGGCCAGATAAAGCGCGGGGTCAGGCGATGTGGACACCGTTTCGACCTGCCAGATCGACAAAGAACTGCCAAGCCACACGACCGGAGCGTGCACCGCGTGTGGCCTGCCACTCAATGGCCTCGGCGCGCAGGATTTCCGCATCAACAGTGACGCCGTAAGCCGCACAATAACGGTCAATCATCGCCAGATACTCATCCTGGTCACAGGGGTGAAAGCCCAGCCATAGGCCGAAACGATCCGACAATGAAACCTTCTCTTCAACCGCCTCGGAGGGGTTGATGGCGCTGGAGCGTTCGTTCTCGATCATATCCCGCGGCATCAGGTGGCGGCGGTTGGATGTGGCATAGAACACTACATTCTCGGGCCGCCCTTCGATACCGCCATCCAGAACCGCCTTCAGCGATTTATAGTGCTGGTCATCATGGCTGAACGACAGATCATCGCAGAACAGAATAAATCGGTGCGAAGCCGCTCGCAGATGATTAAGCAGACGCGCGACCGAGCCCATATCCTCACGCTGAAGCTCGACCAGCTTCAGGTCTGGATGCTCTGATTGCAGGGTACTGTGGACGGCTTTGACAAGACTGGATTTGCCCATCCCCCTCGCCCCCCACAACAGCGCATTGTTGGCCTTGAATCCGTTGGCAAACCGTCGTGTGTTGTCCAAAAGCGTATCGCGTGAGCGGTTGATGCCCACCAGCAGATCCAGATCGACGCGGTTGACATGCGTTACCGGTTCCAGCCGATCCGGGTCCACGTGCCAGACAAAAGCCGGGGCGGCGTTGAAATCCGGCGCGGCCAGAGGCGCTGGCGCCATGCGTTCCAGCGCATTCGCGATACGGTTCAGGGCTTGGTCGTCCATCGGCTCCTCCGGTCTTGTCTGGCTGGGTTCAAACCATGTTCCATCCGGCACAACAAGAGGCGGAAAAGAAAAAGGCGCGCCAGTTATGGGCGCGCCCGATCCGAGTTTCGTTGCAGGTTACTTACTGTTGTCGTGTTCCTGCACCATCTCTTCGTCCGCTTCGGCTTCATCGTCATAGTAGCCGTCGGCACGCAGTTGCTCTTCGCGCTTCTTCTCAACCCGCGCGACCAGGAAGATCGAAACCTCATAAAGACCATAAACAACCACAAACAGGATGACCTGAGTGATTACATCCGGTGGCGTCACGATTGCGGCAAGAACCAGAATGCCGATCACCGCATACTTACGCACATCGCCCAGCCCCTCGGCGCTGACCAGCCCCGCCTTGCCCATCAAAGTCAGAAGAACCGGCAGCTGGAAGCACAGACCAAAGGCCACGATGAACTTGATCGTCAGGTTCAGATATTCCTGCGCCGAGCCTTGAAACACCACGCTCAGCGGCGCAGTGGTTGCTCCGTCAACGATCGCCTCACCTTCGGATCCGAACTGCTGGAAGCCCAAGAAGAAGTCATAGGCCAGCGGCGTCACGACGTAAAAGGCAAAACTGGCGCCCAACAGGAACATGAAGGGCGAGGCCAGCATGAATGGCAAGAATGCGTTCTTTTCCGACCGGTACAGCCCCGGAGCAACGAACCGCCACATCTGCATCCCGATGTATGGGAACGCCAGAATGAAACCACCCAGCAAAGAGACCTTGATGGCGACAAAGAAGCCTTCCTGCGGAGAAATGAAGATCAGCCCACAATCCTGCCCACGTTCCGTAAGAACCTCGCACAGAGGGTTCGTCAGAAAATTGAAGAGCGGCGTCGCCACCGAAAAGCAGATGATCATTCCGATCAGAAAGGCCACCACGCAATGGATCAACCGCGTCCGCAGTTCTGTCAGATGCTCGATCAATGGGGCCGAGGAATCCTCGATCTCGTCGGTCTTGGTCATGTCTTGCTTTCAGTGTTCAGCGCAGCTTCGGCCTCTTCGGCCTTTGCGAGCGCATCAGCGGCTTCCTTGGCCTTGCGTTCGGCAGAGGCCCGGGCAGTCGATGCCTGGATCTTCTTGGCCTGCTCAGCCCGTTCAGCGGCCAGTTTGCCGGTTTCGCTGTCAGGATCGAACTTGGTCGGGTCCATGCTGTTGGCCAGATCCTGCGCCGCCTGTTTCACGCCGTCCATGGCCGTGTTGACAGGATTGGTTGCCGCGTTGAGACCCTTTTTGATCTCACTTACGCCAGCCTCATCCGCCGCCTCGTTCATGGCATTGCTGAATTCCCGTGCCATACCGCGCGCCTTGCCGACCCAGCGACCGACATTGCGGAACAGCACTGGTAGGTCCTTTGGTCCCACCACGATCAAGGCAACGATGCCGATGACCAAAAGCTCGGTCCAGCCCAGATCAAACATTCCGGGTTAGACCTTGTCTTTGTCGGTCTCGGGCGTGACGTCCTTGGCCAGCTCTGACGCGTCCTGCTCCAGTTCGTCCGCGCCTTCTTTGACACCTTTCTTGAAGGACGTAATGCCTTTGCCAACTTCACCCATCAGCGAGCTGATCTTGCCGCGACCAAACAGGACCAGAACCACTACGGCGATCAGTAGAAGACCGGGAAGGCCGATATTGTTAAGCATGTCACTTCTCCTTTTGCGTCGGCGCTATGCGCACCGGATATGCGATTTGGTCACGTGTTTACGCCTCGATGCCGCTTGCCAAAAGGGACCCAGATCAAATTGACACCCAAATTTGATGTGCTTGCGCTTTTTTTTGGGGTATAGCCTGTATCAACTGACAGGTTTATGTCAGTTGATACAGGCTAGGTGTGCGACATCGAAACCTGGTCAATGGAGACTCAAATGACTCACGTCGCTGAAATCGTAACCTTCACTCTCGCGCACGGCACCTCACCCGAGGAGTTCGTGAAACTCAGCCAAGCTACCGAAGGCTTTGTACGTGCCGCACCCGGCTTTGCCCATCGCCAGTTGAGCCAGGGTGATGATGGTCGTTGGACCGACTATGTCATCTGGCAGGATATGAAAGCCGCGCAGGACGCCGCAGCGCAATTCCCACAGCAAGACTTCGCCCCTGCGCTGATGGCCGCCATAAAACCCGACAGCGTCCAGATGCGCCACGAGCATGTGCTATGGAACATGACCGCCTAAAGCCGGTCAGGGCGGCGTGTCATGCGTCGTACTGACCGTCTGTTCGATATCATACAGATCCTGCGCGACGGTAAGTTGCACCGCGCGCAGGACATCGCGGACCGACTCGAAGTGTCAGTCCGCACGATCTATCGCGACATGGATACGCTGGTCGCCTCGGGCGTCCCGGTCGAGGGTGAACGCGGTGTGGGCTATATGGTGCGCGAGCAGATCACCCTGCCCCCTCTGAACTTGACCCCAGCGGAGCTTGAGGCGCTGAACCTCGGGATGGCTATTGTGGCCGAGGCAGCCGATCCCGATCTCAAAGCTGCTGCTGAAACGCTTGCCGACAAGATCGACGCTGTGCTGCCAACGCAGGTCGTGGCCGAGGCCGATGCCTGGAAGTTCGCCGTCTACCCTTTTGCCGACGCTGCGCGAGGACTGGCCCATATGGCCCCTATCCGTGCAGCGATCAAATCCCGTCAGAAGCTGCGCCTGTCCTACCGGCGCATTGATGGCGTCCTTACAGATCGGGTTATCCGTCCACTGCACATGGAATACTGGGGGCGCGTCTGGACTTTGACCGCCTGGTGCGAGTTAAGAAATGGCTTCCGCGTCTTCCGTATCGACCTGATCGAAACCGTTACACCGCAACCAGAGATCTTTGCAGATGAGCCCGGCAAGCGCCTGAGTGACTACGACCCAACCAAATGATGAAATTCATCTTTTCCTGACGAACCCATCAGCGAAATGGCCCTAAAAGAGTCATTTTGCGTTACTTCAGATACGGTTCGGGGTCTACGGATTCAAATCCCTTGCGCACTTCGAAATGCACATAAGCGTTTTCACCATCCCGTAGCGCAGCAATGTCCTGCCCGCGCCGAATCCGGGCACCCTTTTTGACTTTGATGTCATCGACATTGGCGTATACCGTCAACAGATCGTTGTTGTGCTTGATCACGATGATCGGCACCTGATCCGCGTCAGCCGTAATAGCTGCCACCGTGCCCGCTTCGGCCGCCTTGACCGCCGTTCCGGGCGCTGCTGCAATATCTATGCCCTCGTTCTTTCCCTTGTCGTAGGTGCGAATAATTCTACCCGAAACTGGAAAACCAAGGGCAGACGTCCCGCTATTGGTCGGCGCGTCTGCGGTCACGTCCGGTGCCTCGGCAACCGGCTCGACATTTTCATCGGGCAGAGGCTGAGTCGCACTTGGCGGCGTGGGGGTCGGAGATCCCTGCCCCGGCTGGGTCACATTCGTGGCGGCTGCCGGCGTGGCCGTGCTGGCGGGTTTCGGGGCCGGTTGGTCTTTGACCGGGATTAGCAGGTACTGATCCTCACGCACGGTGAAATCCGAGCCCAACCCGTTCCATTCTGCAAGTGACTCGACTGAAACCTGGTAAAGGCGCGAGATCGTATAAGCTGTCTCGCCCCGCTTGACTTTGTGCCGGATCGGCTCTGGGCCCGAAGCAACTGGCACCGGTGCCGGTTGCGCCGGTTTGAGGGTGGTTGTCTGGACAGAGCCTGTATCCGGAGCTTCATCAATCGCGGTCCCTGCGATCGTGGCGATATCCACATTACTGGCACTGGCCCCAACTGTACGCGGCAGTGCCAAAACTTCGCCATCACGCAACGAGTCATTGGGTTGAAGGCCGTTGAATCGGGCCAGTTCGACCACAGGCAGGCCTACACGGTCGGCGACATCGCCAACTGTGTCACCCCGCCGCGCTACCACAACCTGATAGTTCGGGTAGGTGATAACACCGCGTGCATCAGGAGCGGGCCGACTTGCAGTGGCCGCCTGAACGGCGTCAGTGGTGGAAAATCCGCCCACCTCACCGCGCAGATCATAGTCAAACGGGCCTTCGCACCCGGCCAGAACCACAAGTGCGGCAACGGCTGTCGTACAGCGGCGCATGGCTGATTTGGAAACTGCTCTCATTTTACTGTCCTCAACACCTGCCCCTGTTGCCCGGGGTTCTGGCGCATCCTGAAAATCTGTTTAAGCCCCGTCCTTGCCGAGCCCCTCCAGCAGAGGCACGAACCGAACCGGTAACAATTCATCGTAGTCCAAACCATCTTCGGTGCGTGTGACCCGTATCAGGGTCTGCACCGCGTCCGACTGGCCCACTGGTAAAACCATGATACCGCCGATTTTGAGCTGCGCCAAGAGCGGGCCTGGCGGATCTTCGGCAGCCGCGGTCACAATGATGCGGTCGAACGGAGCCTGCTCGGGCAACCCATAGGACCCATCCGACAACATCGCGGTCACGTTGGTCAGGGCCATGTCACGAAACAACTGACTGGTTTCCTTAACCAGCCGCTTGTGGCGCTCGACCGTGTAAACCCGCCGGGCCAGCTTGGACAGGATCGCCGCCTGATAGCCCGACCCGGTCCCAATCTCCAACACTGTGTCCCGGGACCGGACCTGCAGGGCCTGCGTCATCAATCCCACAACCGATGGCTGGCTGATCGTTTGCCCGCAAGCAATCGGAAGCGGCGTATCTTCATAGGCGCGCTCGGCGAACAGCCCCTTGACGAAGAGACCACGGTCGATCTGCTCCATCGCGGCCAGAACGCGCGCATCCGTTACACCGCGCGACCGCAGGGCGAACAGGAACTGCATGGTTATTTCTGGAGTAAGTCCGGTCATTCGATCGTCTTCAGCGCCTCTAGCGCGTCATGCGCTGTCAAATCGGCCCGCATCGGCGTGACCGAGATATATCCCTCAAGATTGACCGCCGCATCTGTGCCCGGAGCGGTCGGGTTGTGCTGATACCCCCCCTTGATCCAAAGGAAGCGCCTTCCTGATGGTGAACTGTGCGGCTCAACCCCAAAATGGGTATCGCGGCGATAGCCCTGTGGCGCAACGCGTGTTCCTAACACTTCATCCGCGGGAACCGGAGGGAAGTTTACATTGTAGAACAGTCGGTAATCCACCTGCTCGTCCGGGGTCGCATCTAGAATTCGGCGTATCAGATCGGCACCATATTTGGCCGCCGTCTCAAAGGGGTCATCCAACCCAAGATTGCGCGGCCCAAAGTACTGCGACAGCGCGATGGCTGGAATTCCCTGCAGCGCTGCTTCCATTGCGCCTCCTACCGTACCGGAATACAACGTATTTTCGGCCGAGTTATTACCGCGATTCACGCCAGACAACACAATATCCGGGCGCGCATCTTTCATGACGTCATGCAGCCCGGCCAGCACACAATCAGCGGGCGAGCCCTCGGCCGCGAACCGGCGCTCACCCAACTTCGCCAGCATCATGGGATGCGTATAGCTGATGCAATGCCCCACACCCGACTGTTCAAATGCCGGTGCAACCACCCAGACTTCACCTTCCGGCCCCGCCAGGTCTTTGGCGATCGCTTCGAGCGTGATCAACCCCGGAGCGTTGATACCGTCGTCATTTGTCAGAAGAATTCGCATGCCCGATCCACCCCTGCGTTTCGCCCTTGATAGACCCGCCCCCGTGCTGCGGCAAGCAATGCGCGTGTGCAATCTGAGGCATTCTCGCACCACTCAGCCAGAAACTGAGGTTCTTATGTCTCAGGTGGGGAAGATGAAACACTTATCCCGACGAATAGTCAGCCACATGACCCTGCCTGGTTTTGGCACAAACACATTCGGAACCGTCGCCCGAAGGACCGAGCCATCGTGATCCATCCGAAACTCGATCAGGCTCTCATTGCCCAGAAAACGAGCCCGCTCCACGACGCCGCGCGCCGCGACGCCGTCGGTGGCTGTCGGCGAAGGCCCTTTGCCGTTCCGATCAAAATCCAGCCGGACATGCTGCGGACGGAATACGATTTCGACATCCGTGCCATCCGGAACACCTGGGGCCAGGAACTGTCCAAACGGCGTTTGAGCCAAAGCTCCGTTAACTTGCGCAGGCAAAACATTGATATCGCTAAAAAAGGATACCGCCGCCTTATCTACGGGTCGGGTGTAGACGTTGTATGGCGCACCCTGCTGCACGATTTTACCGCGCCGCATCAGGGCGATCTCGTCTGCCATACGCATCGCTTCTTCGGGCTCATGCGTGACCAACAGAACCGCTGCATCTTCCTCTTTGAGAATTGCCAGCGTTTCATCGCGGATGCCGTCTCGCAAGCGGTTGTCGAGGCCCGAGAACGGTTCGTCCATCAGCATGATCCGCGGGCGCGGTGCCAGTGCACGGGCCAGCGCCACGCGTTGCTGTTCGCCACCAGACAGCTGATGCGGAAAACCGTCAACAAAGCGCATCAGGTCAACCTTGGTCAGCAATTCCTCAACTCGGGCGCGTTTCTGGTCCTTGCCGCCTTTCAGGCCAAAGGCAACGTTGTCGGCCACGCTCAGATGCGGGAAAAGGGCGAAATCCTGAAACATCAAACCAATTTCGCGCCGTTCGGGCGGTACGCGAAAGATGGTGTCGCAGACCAGTTTGCCATCAACGAAAATCTCGCCCGACGACTGCATCTCGACCCCAGCAATCATGCGCAATGTCGTGGATTTACCGCATCCGGACGGCCCCAGCAGACATGTCACCTGCCCAGCCTGAACAGTCAGCGAGACATCATCCACCACCGCCCGACCTTCAAACCGAGCGACAAGATTGCGAATTTCCAGACGCGGAGGCGTTGCTTTGCCTGTCACCGATGGACCCCATAGCCTTACCCGATCAAATCCAGCGGGCTTGGGCGGGGATAACAACCCCGCCCGCCGGACGCAAGGCGTCAGCAGCAGCCCGTTAAGGCAGTAAATACTTCAAGTGGGTTTTCCCCGCCTCACCCTTCAAAATTCCGCAATGTGTCGCAAAATCACCGAGGAATTCGAAACGCCGCGCAAACTGTGTGTCCTTCAATATCATCCATGTGGTGCCTCAGACCGGAAACACTTTGCCTGCCTGAATGGCGTAGCGATCGTCCAGTACGAACCTATGCAGCGCGTGAGGAACAGCCCCCTTGGAAATCACTACCTGGCCGTAGCCTTGGCACGCCGCTTCCAGAGCAGAGAGTTTGAACAAATTGTAGGTGGCAGAGATAAAACCCTGGGGCGCAACCCCTTGATCCAGACATGAGATATCAATTGCCAAAGGACGATGGGTGACCCGACGCGGCTCATCAAACCCTGCATCGTGGGACATTGACGTAAAGTCATTCCAGTACAGCGCGATATCCAGCTGCTCGGAGGTTATTTCCAGCCCGAGGACGCTCCCCATTTCTCCGTCTACCGCAGACAGAGGGTAATCGTTGCGACCCGCGCCGCAGCCTTAGTCCAGAATGTGCATACTCTCCAGATTCTACGGAACGATCAGGCCGCAGCCACAGTAATTTGTCAGCACATCATCATGAATTTGCGAAAAAATATTCTTGACGCGTTCCAGCATATCATCCGGCGCACACTAGGCCTTAGTTTGCAAACCTGTGCCGCCTTGCACCTCACCATAAATGATCTGCACAGCCTCATGATTCTCAAGAGCGATCCTCTTATAGTGGACGCCCAGCAGCTTGTGCCGCGCCAAAGCCTGCGCAATTCCGCGCTAAGAAATCCAACGTAAGCGTGAAGCTTTCTGGCTGCAATCAGCCCAGCAAATCGAATTCAATACCAGACCGAACACGCCCGTTGATCTGAATCTCCAACCTATGCGGGCCGGGTATCAGCTTGAAGGTCGTGGCATCACCTTTCAGCTTGTGGCGTTTCTTCAACTTCAGCGCCCCATTCTTCAAAGCGGTTTGCTTTAGCTTGTGAACTTTGGGTGAAATTTTCCCGCCGGAGCGTTGAAAATGAATAATATAATCCACCAATACAGGCTGGTTTCCGACACCTTTCAGTTCCAGGTCAAACTCCAACGCGTCACCGATCCTGGCTTCGCCCTTAACCAGAATCTCAGCTGTCAGATCGGCGTCCGGATCATACCCCAAAACCCTCAATGCACGTGGATGCCCTGATTTCACCAACCCGCGCAACGCATGGGCAGTCATCCATTGCAACTCTTCATCATCTTGCCTCGCTGCCTTTTGCCAGGAATGCAGCTGGTCCAACACCAAGTCCGGATCTTTCTTCGTGATGTCGTTCAAGTGATTGGCAACCGAGCGCGTTACATACCGCGTGTTGTCACCATGCAGTCGATCCAACAACGGCAACGGATCGGACAACTCCAGCCCAACGGCCTGCCCCCAAGGCAACCGAGGGCGCGTGCCCTCGCTAACCAGACGACGCACGTGATAACTGGAATGCGCGCACCACGCTTCCATCCGCTGCATGACCAGATCAGGGTGAGCGTTCAGGAAGGGGCGGATCGCCCATTCCATCGAAAACCTCTGGGTCAGCTCTTCGAGGACATCCAGCGCCAGATCCGGATGATTCAGACCGACGGACACGACCCAATCACCGATCGGTGCAAAGATGAAATCTCCAAAATCGTCATCTGTTTTGTCCGGATCCAACCGAGGTGGCAATGCGCGCAGAATGGCAGGAGCGACCGCAGGCAGTTCACCCGGCAGGGCATCTTGCAGGCACTCTGCGATCCATGACATCCGTTCCTTCAACTCGAGCGCCGGCAAGCGCGACGATACGGCATTTTGAAATGCAGTATCGTCGAAACTTGGCTCAGCATCGGCAAACAAGCCGCTGAGGTAGCGGGTTTTATCTGCGTTGAACAGTTGATCTTTCAGAGAGAACCCTTGCGCCATTGTTACATCGTCAAGTTGGTGCCGCCACCATCCAG
This sequence comes from Ruegeria sp. HKCCD6426, assembly GCF_057221115.1. NCBI lineage: Bacteria > Pseudomonadati > Pseudomonadota > Alphaproteobacteria > Rhodobacterales > Roseobacteraceae > Ruegeria > Ruegeria sp. HKCCD6426. The sequence goes on from NZ_JBWVBF010000003.1 coordinate 766,529, forward strand.
CAGGATGTTCTGGCCAACGATGAATCCTGCGTGCTGGGAACACAAAAACGCACAGGCTGCGCCGAACTCCTGCCTTGTGCCATACCTACGCGCGGGGATCGTGGCCTCGCGCTCTGCCCGGGCTTCGTCCATCGAAATGCCTTTCTGTGCAGAGACACCGCTGTCCAGGGAAATTGCGCGGTCCGTCGCATGAATGCCGGGCAGCAGGTTGTTGATCGTCACCCCGTGTGGCGCGACCTGTCGCGACGTTCCCGCAACATATCCGGTCAATCCGGTTCTCGCCGCGTTCGACAGCCCCAGCACGGCGATTGGAGCCCGGACAGATTGCGAGGTAATATTCACCACCCGGCCCCAACCCTTGTCCATCATCCCCGGCAACAGCGCCTTCATGAACGCGATCGGTGTTAGCATATTGGCATCCAGAGCTTTGATGAAATCATCCCTCTCCCAGTCCGACCACATTCCGGGCGGTGGTCCACCGGCGTTTGTCACAAGAATATCAACGCCCTGCGCCGCATCCAGCACCTTTGCCTGACCATCCGTCGAGGTTACATCACAGGCTACGGTCTCCACGTTCACACCATGTTCGGAACGCAAACGCGCTGCCTCAGCCTCCAGCGCCTCGGCACCTCGCGCGTTCATAACCAAATCGACGCCCGCTGCGGCCAAAGCTTCAGCACATCCCAGACCCAGCCCTTTGCTGCTGGCACTGATCAGCGCTCGTTTTCCCTTAATTCCCAGATCCATCTGATCCTCCCCATCTGTGGTTGCTCGCTTGTCTAGCACCGACCAGACAAAGAAGACCAGAATTGCAGAGTCGCTTTAGTAAAAGAACTCTTCGCGCACGATTTTGCCGTTCGCCACGTGGTAGATACCAACTTCACGCATGTCGAAACCTTCGCCGCTTTCCTTAACTTTTCCCTGAACTTCAAAAATCACCGCAAACCGGTCTTCGCCATGCATGAACGGATCACTAACGGACGCACCCGATACTTCATGCGCGCCTTCCCACCATTCATGCTTGCCGCGAATGGCATCTACTCCGTGGGTCTCACGTCCCATGCCCTCCATGTCCATCGCCTCGACCGAGACAGCATCCGGCGCATATAGCTTTGCCAGATTTTCCTTGGCGCGATCTTCGCGGCACCCAGCGACCAATTCTTCGGCTATTTCTTTCAAATTCATCGGTCCACTCCACAATTTGTTCACTATATGTTCTTATTGCCATAGCCACACGATTCGAACCACCCCCTTTGTCTTGCTTCGGCAGGATTCCCCGCCTATACGCGCGTGCATGCTTGATACCTCGAACCAACCCACCTTGCCGCCCGAGATCGCTCGCCGCCGGACATTCGCCATCATCTCGCACCCGGATGCGGGCAAGACGACGCTGACTGAAAAGTTTCTGCTGTATGGGGGCGCCATTCAGATGGCCGGTCAGGTGCGCGCCAAAGGCGAAGCGCGTCGTACGCGCTCGGACTTCATGCAGATGGAAAAGGACCGGGGCATCTCGGTTTCGGCTTCGGCAATGTCTTTCGACTATGGCAACTTCCGATTCAATTTGGTGGATACACCCGGCCACTCGGATTTCTCCGAGGACACTTATCGCACCCTGACTGCGGTGGACGCCGCGGTTATGGTGATCGACGGCGCCAAGGGTGTGGAAAGCCAGACGCAGAAATTGTTTGAGGTCTGTCGCCTGCGCGATCTGCCGATCCTGACCTTCTGTAACAAGATGGACCGCGAAAGCCGCGACACGTTCGAGATCATCGACGAAATTCAGGAATTGCTGGCCATCGACGTCACCCCAGCGGCATGGCCGATTGGCGTGGGTCGCGATTTTATCGGCTGCTACGACATGTTGCGCGACCGGTTGGAACTGATGGACCGCGCCGACCGCAACAAGGTGGCCGAGAGCATTGAGATCAACGGGCTGGACGATCCGAAATTGGCCGAACACGTGCCCGAGCACCTGTTGGACAAGCTGCTGGAAGAGGTCGAGATGGCGCGCGAGCTGCTGCCCAAACTCGACCCGCAGGCCGTGCTTGAGGGGCACATGACACCGATCTGGTTCGGCTCGGCGATCAACTCGTTTGGCGTGAAAGAGCTGATGGAGGGCATTGGCGCCTACGGGCCGCAACCGCAGATTCAGTCGGCCGAGCCGCGCCAGATTGCACCGGATGAAAAGAAGGTCGCCGGGTTTGTCTTCAAGGTGCAGGCTAATATGGACCCCAAGCACCGCGACCGCGTGGCATTTGTCCGCATGGCATCGGGTCATTTCAAGCGCGGCATGAAGTTGACTCACGTGCGCACTAAAAAGCCGATGGCAATTTCGAACCCGGTGCTGTTTCTGGCCTCCGACCGAGAACTGGCGGAAGAAGCCTGGGCCGGCGACATCATCGGTATCCCGAACCACGGCCAACTCCGCATCGGCGACACCCTGACCGAGGGTGAGGCGATCCGCGTCAAAGGTATCCCCTCGTTTGCACCCGAATTGCTTCAGACTGTCCGCGCGGGCGATCCGATGAAAGCCAAACATCTGGAAAAGGCGCTTATGCAGTTTGCCGAAGAAGGCGCGGCCAAGGTGTTCAAACCCTCGATCGGATCCGGTTTCATCGTCGGTGTCGTCGGTGCGTTGCAATTCGAAGTGCTCGCCAGCAGGATCGAGATGGAATACGGCCTGCCCGTACGATTTGAAGCGTCGCAATTCACCTCTGCCCGCTGGGTCAGCGGTGACAAGGCCGAGGTCGACAAGTTCGTCAATGCCAACAAACAGCACATCGCCCACGACCATGATGGCGACATCGTCTACCTGACGCGGCTGCAATGGGACATCGACCGGGTGGTTCGTGACTATCCGGCGCTGAACCTGACAGCAACGAAAGAGATGATGACGTGATCGGACACTGACTGGATGGGCACGCAAGATAGGCCGCGCTGGGGCATCGTCTCAACGCTCCGTGGTTCTGCCGCAGAAATTCTGCGTTTTGCGGCCTATCATCTGGATCTCGGGGCCGACAGGCTTTACCTGCATCTGGACGAGCCTAATGGCGCAGCACTTCACGCGCTGAAGCAGCACCCCAAGATCACTGTCTGGCAATGTGATGATGAGTTCTGGGCCCGACGAGGGTGCAACAGGCCAGAGCGCCACCAACGACGACAATCTGCCAACGCGACACGTGTGTATCGCAAAACCGATCTGGATTGGTTGTGCCACATAGATGTGGATGAGTTTCTGTGGCCTTCCCGCCCCATCCCAGAGTTGCTTAGCGCCGTACCGAATGATCAGCCCGCTGTCCGCATGCGTCCTATTGAGGCGCTGGCCGGAGGGAATGACCATTATAAGGCGTTTATCCCAAAGGGCCCGGACCGGCAGGCTTTGGTCGAAACGCTCTATCCGAACTTTGGAGCGTTCCTGACATCGGGCTTCCTCAGCCACGTGCAGGGTAAACTGTTTGCGCGCACTGGCCTGCCAAAAATCAGCGACCGCATCCACAATATTTTTCAGAACAACCAGCTTTTGCCCTGCAAGACCGAACTGCCCGAGATCGACCTGTGCCACCGGCATGCCCCCGATTGGGAACATTGGCTGAACCACTACCGTTTTCGGCTGAAACATGGCTCGTACAAACCCGGCATGAACCCCAATGTCGCGCGTGATCGAGGTGGGCTTAACAAGCACGAGTTGCTCAGCTGGATTGAAGCCGAGGAAGGCGAAAACGGTCTGCGCGTGTTTTATGACGAGATGAGTGGTGGAGACCCCGAAGTACGGCAGCGTCTGCATGATCACGGTCAGATCCGCCACAGGCCGTTGGATCTGGATGCTAAACTGGCGAAACACTTCCCCGGAAGCATCTGAATTGTTGCGCAAAATCGCGAATGTGACGTGTCTGCGCCAAGTTAACTTGTCTTCATTTGACCCTGCCCCACGTTTTTGTTATGTCCCGCCAAAGCCGAAACGCGCATGAGGCGCATGGCCATCCGGGCCCGGCATGATTCAGACGCGCGGGCCAGGTCAAGTGTCCGCTTGAACCGGACATACATGACAAAATTCAACGAACTGAACCTGAACCCGAAGGTCCTCAAAGCCATTGAGGAAGCCGGATACGAAACTCCGACCCCGATCCAGGAAGGCGCGATCCCCCCTGCGCTGGAAGGTCGTGATGTTCTGGGGATCGCCCAGACTGGCACCGGCAAAACCGCCAGCTTCACGCTGCCGATGATCACGCTGCTGGCCCGTGGTCGCGCGCGTGCGCGGATGCCGCGCTCGCTGGTGCTGTGCCCGACGCGGGAATTGGCGGCACAGGTCGCTGAGAATTTCGACACCTATGCCAAAAATGTAAAGCTGACCAAGGCGCTGCTGATCGGCGGCGTCAGCTTCAAGGAACAAGATGCGCTGATCGACCGGGGTGTCGATGTGCTGATCGCCACTCCGGGCCGTTTGCTGGACCATTTCGAACGCGGCAAGCTGCTGTTGACCGGTGTTCAGATCATGGTGGTGGACGAAGCCGACCGGATGCTGGATATGGGATTCATCCCGGATATCGAACGCATATTCTCGTTGACACCTTTCACCCGACAGACCCTGTTCTTCTCCGCCACAATGGCCTCGGAAATCGAACGGATCACCGACACCTTCCTGTCCGCTCCGGCCCGTGTCGAGGTTGCGCGCCAAGCCACCGCGTCGGAGACAATCGAACAAGGCGTTGTCATGTTCAAGGGTGGTCGCCGTGACCGCGAGGCAAGTCAAAAACGTAAGGTTCTGCGGGCTCTGATCGATGCCGAGGGCGAAAAATGCACCAACGCGATCATCTTCTGCAACCGCAAGACTGACGTGGACATCTGTGCCAAGTCGTTGAAAAAATACGGTTACGATGCTGCCGCAATTCATGGCGATCTGGATCAGTCGCAGCGCATGAAAACCCTCGACGGATTCCGTGATGGCACACTACGCCTGCTGGTCGCGTCGGATGTCGCCGCGCGCGGGTTGGATGTGCCCTCTGTCAGCCACGTTTTCAATTTTGACGTTCCAGGCCATCCCGAAGATTATGTGCACCGCATTGGCCGAACAGGTCGTGCCGGGCGTGATGGCAAGGCGATAACGATCTGCTCGTCGCGGGATGAAAAAGCTTTGGATGCGATCGAAAAGCTGATCCAAAAGGAAATTCCGCGTTTGGACAACCCTTTCAAGGGCGAGGAAATCAAGACGGACGCGCCCAAGCCCGAAAGGAAGCCTCGCAGCAAGCCGTCGGGGCCAAAAGCCGAACAAGAGCCACAGCCACGCTCGGGCGATCGCAAAGAACGCGGCGGACGCGGGAAAGACAGCGGTGGGCGCTCGGTCGTCGGTATGGGCGATCATCTGCCCAGCTTCATCGCTCTCAGCTTTGATGAGCGCCGCACGGGCTAAATAGTCAGCACCAGCACCAAGATCGAAACCCCAAGCAATGACATCCCGGCGATCTCGCGCCGGGTAATGGTTTCGCGGAAGAACAGTATCGAGGCCAGCAGGCTCAGGATCAGTTCCACCTGCCCCAGCGCTTTAACATAGGCTGCGTTTTGTAGTGTGAACGCCAGAAACCAGCAAAACGAACCGCCAAGACTGGTCAGGCCTACAAAAACGCCGGTACTGCGGGTGTCCCACACCGCGCGCAATTCAGCCCGGTCACGCCACAGCAGCCAAAGCCACATGCTGAGAAACTGGAACGACACCACTGCCGCAAGAGTGACCAGCGCGCGGAACCATGCGTCCAGATCACCAATTTGCAGTGACGCGCCACGATAGCTGACTGCTGAGAAGGCAAACAACACGCCCGATCCCAAACCCAGCTGCGAGGCCCTGTTGGTCAGATGCCGCCACCATGCCCCGTCACCACCCGGTGTTTTCGACAGCAACAGAACCGCCAGCAGACCCAGCAGTATCGCCACCAGCGCACCAGACGAAACACTGTCACCCAGAATGATAAACCCGACGATAGCGGTTTGGATCACCTCGGTTTTTTTGAACGTAATACCGACCGCGAAGTTGCGTTGCTTGAACAGGGCGACCACGCAGACCGTCGCTAATATCTGCGCCGTACCCCCAATGACCACAAATACCCAGAACATCGCGGTCAAGGGCGGAAGCGCGTACCCAGCCCAAAGCGCGACGGCCAATCCTAACACCGCCAGCGGCATGGAATAGGCAAACCGGGCGAACGTGGCACCAGCCGCTGACAGTTTTACGCTGCTAAGTGACTTTTGCAGCATGAACCGCACCGTCTGAAACGAGGCGGCGGCAATTGTAACGGGAATCCATAAACTCATGGATTCCCTTCTGTCCTCAAATCAAGGCTTTGGCCAGAGCGGATGCGCCACCGGATCCTTAGCGCGCAAAAAATGCTGACGGAAAATCTGCGCGTATGAGCGATAAACATAGGCCTCGTTGCAGGCCAGATATCGATCCTTTCCGGTGCGATAGAGCGCCGGTAGACGATACCACGGCGCCGCAGGGTTCATGTGATGAACGACGTGTAGGTTGTTGTTCAAAAACAAAAAGGCCAGCGGACTGCGATCTTCGACGATCACCGTGCGGGCGCGAGATTTCTCATGCGCGCGATGTTCCAGAAAGGTACGGATCTTGACCAGACCCAGCCCGATATAAGCAGATATGACAAATGCCCATAGCGGCATTGGCGATTGCGACACGATCCATAGAACTGCAGCAACGCCGGGCAAATGCAGTGCCCAGGCCAGCAAAACTGCCCGATCTCCATGCATTGCTCCTCGCCACTCGTCGCGCATAAAGGCTACCTGCCCGATAGCAGGACCCAGAACGATACGGCCCATCAAGGTATTGTTGGCTGAATAGAGTCGTTTCTGCCATCCGGACAAAGATTGCCAAACCTGAGGGTCCAGGTAATTTGTTTCAGGGTCGTCATAAGGATCCGTCAGGTTCGCATCCTGATGGTGGGCCAGATGCAGGTCCCGAAACCGATTGTATGGAATGAATAACGTCAGTGGCAGCGCCATCAACGCCTCGTTGAGCCACTTTGCCCGGAATGGGTGCCCATGAAGCACCTCATGCGTCAGCGAAGAATGCAACGCGGCGATAACTCCCATCGTCGGGATTGCCAGCCACAAGGACCATCCAGCCAAACAGAACACGGCCGCGATCCACGCCGCATAACAAGCTGCAATCAGACCGAACGTACCCCATTCGGGCGATTTGGGTATCGTTGGTTCAGCCATGGCGTCCCCACGTAATCCCCGCCCAAATCCGCTCGTAGACGATATAAAGTGTCAGGCCGATTGCGGTGTTCACAACAGCCAAGGCCCCGCCCACAGCGGCAGAGCCTGTTGCGATAAGGCCGACCAGCGTCATGGTCGCCAACCCCATCGCGTTCCAAACGATTGCTTTCACGACTGATCTTTGTCGCGTTTCCATTCCGGACCCCATTTTTTTATTGTTCTGCTAACAGTGTTACTGAACGGCGCAGGTGTTGGAAATTCTGAATATGATTAACAAAATTCATCGAACGTGATATAAATCATCACATGCAAAATAAAATCGACAAACTCGACCGCGCAGCCCAGTTTCGACTGCGACTTGCCCGCGCCATGGAAGAAGGCAATGTCAGCCAAAGCGCCCTGGCGCGCAATATTGGCGTCGACCGATCCACGGTTTCGCAACTGCTGACGGATGACGGGGCGCGCTTGCCGAATGCACATGTTGTCGGCAGCTGTGCTTCCGCACTTGGAGTGTCGGCCGATTGGCTGCTTAGCCTGTCCAACCGGCCAGAAAGCGCGGCTGTGTTATTGGCCAGTTCGCTCACCATGACCGAAGCCCCCCGCGCACTGGTGGATGAACGCATCTTTGAATGGCACCAAGAGGCCGCGGGCTACAAAATCCGCTACGTTCCCGCGACCTTGCCTGACATGCTGAAAACTCGCGCCGTTCTGGAATGGGAATACGCCCCGCATCTTGGCAGGACAGCGGATCAGGCCATTGGGGCTTCAGCCGACAGGTTGACATGGATGCGTAGTGCGCAATCCGACTACGAGATCGCCATGCCGCTATATGAGATAGATAGTTTTGCGAAGGCGACCGGGTATTACGATAGCTTACCAAGGCACGTCCGGTTGGAACAGATCGATCACTTGCTGGAGCTATGCGAACAACTTTATCCCCGCCTGCGCATCTATCTGTTCGACGCCAAACGTCTGTATTCAGCGCCAGTCACGATCTTTGGCCCTTTGCTGTGTGTATTCTACGCAGGCAGCCACTATATGGCCTTCCGGGACCGTGATCGGATCGAGGTTTTTTCGCGCCATTTCGATACTTTAGTGCGCGAAGCTGATATAACTGCCCGCGGCTTTCCGATGCATCTTCGGCAGCTGCGCGAGGAGATTCTCGCTGGTTCCGAAGGCCAATGATGCCAGAACAGGATTCCTGTAGTATAGTCGACAAGCGCGAACCTTCGAGCATTCCGATCTAGATGGAGGATGACAGGAATGGACGCTCTTAAGACCGCTGAATACGCACGTGCCCTTTATGCGGCCCATGGTGACAGGGCCGAAGCAGAAGCCGCGCAGAAGATGCGCGAGTGCGAAGCCGCAGGAAATACTCAGGAGGCGCAGGACTGGCAAGCAGTGCGTAGCGCCATTCGTCAGATTCGCGGCCCCAACCAGGGTTGATACCTGTGCTATACCTTGGGGTCAGGATTGACGGTATGACCATCCACCGCGATCACCTGCCCAGACACCAGCCTCGCGGCGTCTGACGCCAGAAAAACAGCCATATTGGCAATGTCCCGGCCCTCGACAAAGCTTCCCATGGACGTTCCCGAGGCATAGCCCGCGTACACCTGATCGCGGGTCATTCCTTTGGCTGTAGCTTCGCGTTGCAACACGCCCTCCATTCGGGGGCCTTCAACTGAACCCGGACAGATGGCGTTGACGCGGATACCGTGCGGACCAAGCTCCATCGCCAGTGTTTTCATCAAACCAATCACAGCCCATTTGGCCGCCGCATAGGGTGCGCGAAACGGATACCCGAATTGCCCGGCAGTCGAGGAAGTCAGGATGATGCTTCCTGACTTCGCTGACTTCATCAAAGGAGCAGCGTGTTTTGCCGCCAGGAACGCACCGTCCAGATTGACCGCAACACAAGATCGCCAATCCGCCAGTTCGATATCCTCGATGGCGTGAGTTGGACCCGCGATTCCGGCATTTGCACAAAGCGCATCCAGCCCGCCCGCCTCGTTGCACGCCTGAAACACCGATCTCATGTCGGTTTCATTGGCAACATCTGCCCGGTGCGCAATCCAGTGCTCCGGCAGGGACTTCAGCGCCTGATCGTCGATATCCGTGACCCACACGTCATAACCCGCAGCATCAAATGCCTCTGCCATCGCCCGACCAACGCCCGACGCTCCGGCGGTGATCAGAACCCGACTGCTCATACTGGCTTCCGGATCGAAGCCCCTGCCCCGTCGGGGTAAGGCAACCCGGCCTGCGCTTCGGCGATGCGGGCCATTGCCGCCTCGATTTCGGGCGACGGAGCGCTTGGACGACGCGTTTCAAGGCTGACATGCAGCAGGAAGCTTTCGCCCGTCGCCAACTGCTTGTCGCCTTCGTACATGCTGTGGAACACGTGCAGCTTTTTGCCCGCCCCAAGCAGCATCTGCGTGCGCACTTCGATTTTTGACCCGGCATGGGCCTCATCCATATACCGGATATGATTTTCGGCGGTGAAATAGCTGCCGCCCGATGCGATGTAATTCATGTCGCAGCCGATGATCTCCATGAACCGGTCGGTGGCTACGGCGAAGGCTTCCACATATTTCGCCTCATTCATGTGCCCGTTATAGTCGGTCCAATCCAGCGGCACCGCGCGTGCGAGCGTCAGGATTGGCTGGCTCAAATCCGCCTGATCCAACGTCGGAAGCGCACCGGGTTTCAGCAGCGCATCATGCTGGTTCAGCACCGCGCCTGCGCCATAATCCTGCGCCTTCAACGCGCGCATCATACCGACAAGGTTGTTGTCGCGGATACGTTCCAGTTCGCGAATCGAGTGCATTCCCGACTGCGCATCAGACTGATCTGCGATCAAGTCGACCAACTCGTCAGTGAATTCCGGAACATCCATCAGCTTGGTCCACGGCCACTTCAGCGCGGGGCCGAACTGTGCCATAAAGTGCCGCATCCCGGCTTCGCCCCCCGCCACGCGGTAGGTCTCGAACAGTCCCATCTGCGCCCAACGGATACCAAAACCCATGCGGATCGCTTCGTCGATTTCTTCCGTCGTAGCGATGCCGTCCTTGACCAGCCACAATGCTTCGCGCCAGACAGCTTCGAGAAATCGGTCAGCAATATGCGCATCGATCTCCTTCTTGATGTGCAAGGGAAAGAAACCAACCGAAGTCAGCAATTCCTTCGCCTTGGCAATCAGTTCGGGTGAGTTCTTGTCAGTCGGCACCAATTCGATCAGTGGCAACAGATAGACCGGGTTGAACGGATGCGTCACCACGATCTGCTCCGGGCGCAAGGCGCCCTCTTGCAGTTCAGACGGTTTTAACCCGCTGGTTGACGATCCGATGATCGCCCCTGAATCACAATTCTCTTGCAACCCTCTGTAGACCTTTAATTTCAGGTCGAGCCGTTCTGGCACACTTTCCTGAATCCATGACGCCCCCTGCACAGCCTCGGCCATATCATCATGAAACGAAAGAACACCCTCGGGCGGCAACGGAACATCGCTCAGTCCCGGCAGAGAGCGGCGCGCGTTGTCCAGAACCTCAGAAATTTTGCGCTCGGCCTCGGGGTCGGGATCGAACACCCGCACATTCCAACCGTTAAGCAGAAACCGAGCGGCCCACCCGCCGCCGATTACGCCACCACCGATGATTGCCGCTGTTTTCGTCATGCTGTCCTCTAATCTATACAGATCACCAGCTCGCGCCCCGTCTCATCCAAATGCGGAGTACATCCGAATTGAGGCGTGACCGCGCTGCATTGTTTGGTTTCCGACAGGCAAAAGCCTGTACAATCGGTTTCTTTCTCACAGGTCTTGCCCGCATCCGGCAACGGCGTGAAACAGACATAGCTCTGCGCCCGGCCACCAATTTCATAGGTGCCACCTTTGGCCTCACACGCATTCCGGTCTGAATCGGCAGAGTTGCTGACGATTTGCCGATCTTCCGGCAGGCAGCCTGAAAGGGAAATCGCACTGACAAAAACGGCAGTTAGAGACATCAAACGCACATTGTACTCCTTATGCTGATGCCTCCGGGTTCGCTATTTTGACCGCCGGACACAAGGGAAACTCTCAGCCCTTTGGCGCTCGTTTGGTCAGCCCAAGCTTCTCGCGCACCTCTTGCGGTCCGATCACCCGCGCGCCCATGTTTTCGATGATCGTGCCCGCGCGCTCTACCAATTGCCAGTTCTCGGCCAGCACACCTTTTTCAAGCCACAGATTGTCCTCCAACCCGACGCGAACATTGCCGCCCGCCAGAACCGAGGCCGCCACATAAGCCATCTCATTCCGCCCCAGTGAAAACGCGCTGAACGTCCAGTCGTCGGGCACATTGTTTACCATCGCCATGAAGGTGTTCAGATCATCCGGCGCGCCCCACGGCACACCCATGCACAGCTGAACCAGCGCGTTGGGTTCCAGAATGCCCTCCTTCACCAGCTGCTTGGCAAACCATAGATGACCAGTGTCAAACGCCTCGATCTCGGGCTTCACACCCAGATCGGTCATCATCTGCCCCATAGCACGCAATGCGCCGGGGGTGTTGGTCATGACATAGTCGGCTTCGGCAAAGTTCATCGTGCCGCAGTCCAGAGTGCAGATCTCCGGCAGGCATTCAGCGATATGTGCCACACGCTCGGATGCGCCAACCAGATCGGTTCCGGCCTCGGACAGAGGCAGCGGATTTTCGACACCGCCAAACACCATATCGCCCCCCATGCCCGCGGTCAGGTTCAGAACCGCGTCCACATCGGCGTCGCGGATGCGGTCCGTCACCTCTCGGTACAGCTCCAACCGACGGCTTGGCGCGCCAGTCTCCGGGTCGCGCACATGGCAATGCACCACCGCCGCCCCGGCCTTGGCCGCAGCGATGGCGCTGTCGGCGATCTGCTGCGGCGAACGCGGCACATGCGGGCTGCGATCCTGCGTTCCTCCCGAGCCGGTAACAGCACAGGTGATGAAGACTTCGCGGTTCATTTCCAGAGGCATTGCGTTTTCCCCAACTTATACCCGGTTTTGCCGTGAGTTTTCCCCAGGCTTCTCCCCGGATTCCGATTTGCGTTGCACACGACTCTGGCGCAGCCTTGTTGAAACAACTTTCCAGAATGCGAATCAGACTTGATGAAATCCGCAAAAAACATTCTCCAGCCCGAACATCGTGCCCTGAAAACGGCAGTATTGGTGCTGGACGATTGCAACACGCTCAGCTTTGCTGCTGCGATCGATCCCATGCGCGCAGCCAACCGGCTGGCTGACAGACCTGCATTCGATTGGGACTACGTAACCGCCAAAGCTGAACCAGCAGTGCTGACCAGCGCGCTCAGTGTCCCCGGCATACCCCTAGCACGTCTGGACAGTTGCGATCTTATGATCGTGGTCGCGGGCTTCCAATTGGCACGCCACGCCACCCCCAGCCTTTTGGCCGGATTACGACGCATTGCCGGCACCGGCGCCACTATGGCCGGCATTGACGGCGGCCCTTGGTTGCTTGCCGAGGCCGGTCTGCTCGACGGTCGCGCCGCCACCACCCATTGGGAAGATTTGGACAACTTCGCCGCCCGCTTCCCTGAAGTGGACGTGCGACCTGACCGCTTCACGGTATCCGACAACCGCCTGACGTCCGGTGGGGCAATTCCGGCTGTCGAAATGATGCTCCATATCATCGCCGCCCGCCACGGAGCAGGCTTTGCCGCCCGCGTATCAGGGCTGTTCCTATATGATGGTGCACCGGAGCCCTCGAAACCACAAAGTCGTACCGGCGTTCCGCACCGTCACACCGCGCTGACGGCCAAGGCCAACAATTTGATGGAGTCTTCTCTGGACGACCCATTGCCTCTGGCCCATATCGCCGACCGTCTGGGCACCAGCCCCCGCACACTGCAACAGCAGTTCCGATTGCGCCTGAACACCACCCCGCAAGACCACTATTTGCAACTGCGTCTGGCCGAGGCCCGCCGCCTGGTCACTGACACAGATTTACCGCTGATGGACGTGGCCCTGGCAACCGGTTTTGCCTCGCAATCCAGTTTTGCGCGCGCTTTCCGCACTGCACACGGCCTTTCAGCCCGCGATCTGAGGCAGGACCGCACACAACCAACCCATCACTGACAGAAACCTCGTCGGTTGCCCCAATTACCAACTGGCCCAATTACCCTCTGGGATTTCCACCTGCGGCGACGCGGACAGCGCCCATACCTAGTACGGCATGGGATGCGCCCTGTGGGCAGCTGTGATTTCGGCCAGAACCTCAGCCGGCAGCACCAGGTCAAGCCCACCAAGAATGTGTTTCAGCTGTGCCTCGTTCGTCGCCCCAAAGATGGTCGACGCCATAAAGGGCCGACTGCGGCACCAGGCCAGCGCCATGTGTATTGGGTCCAACCCATGCCGATTGGCAATTTCCAAATAAGCCGAAACCGCGTCAAACACCCGCTCGGTCTTGCGCCCGCCCATTTGCGGTACCAAAGACATCCGTGACCCCTCGGGAACAGCTCCATCTTGATATTTGCCGGTCAGAAAACCGGCGGCTAATGGGGAAAACGCCAGTAGGCCGACATCTTCGTACAAGCACAGCTCGGCCAGATCCGTGTCAAACAGGCGGCATAGCAACGAATATTCATTCTGGATCGATGCCACACGCGGCCCACCCATCTCATCTGACAAGCGCAACCATTGCGCCGTGCCCCAGGCGCTTTCATTGGACAGGCCAAAGGCTCGGATATTACCCTTGTCGACCTGTTTCTGAAGCGCCTCGAGAGACTCTTGCATCTCGGACAGGATTTCTTCCCGGTTCTCGCCGGACGGCGCATAGTCCCAGTTCTGCCGGAACATATAGCTGCCGCGGTTGGGCCAGTGAAACTGATACAGATCGATGCAATCCGTCTGCAAACGCCGCAGAGAGCCCTCAATCGCTTCGGGGATCGTCTCTTTCGAGATCGGCGCACCGTTGCGAGCATGAACGAAGCCCTCGCCGGAATGCTTCGTGGCCAGCACGTAATCGCCGCGCCGAGATGGGTTGGCAGCGTTCCAGGTGCCCAGAATTTCTTCGGTCCGCCCGATCGTCTCTTTCGAGACCGGATTCACCGGATACATCTCGGCCGCATCGACAAAGTTGATCCCAGCCGCCAGAGCCATGTCCATCTGTCGATGCGCCCCGGCCTCAGGTGTCTGGGTTCCAAATGTCATCGTCCCAAGACACATATCCGACACCATAATACCGGTGCGGCCTAAAGGCTTCATTTCCATCAATACATCTCCTGAAACTCAGCCGCTGCTTATGCTTCGGCCTTTTTCTCCCACCGTCCGGATTCCTCAGACCAATATTGTGCGGAACATCCAGCAGCGGTCAGTGCCTTCCACTGCCCGCGTGCGTGCTGAACGGCCAAGTCATCATTGCCGTCAAATAGAATACAAACGCGCTCCAGCTTGGTAACTTCGTCCGGGCCCACAGATGCGCCGTCAATGGTCATAACGCAGGAGGGATCGTTGGCGGATTGTGCGTCGGTCGTCAGCAAAATGGGCTGCACCGCGTCGTGCGGCCCGCCGGCGCGACCGTGTGGCAGAAACCCGTCTTCAGCTCCCAGCCACAGCTTTTCATCAAGCCAGTCCATCCGCGCGGGGTCTGTGCCCCGCACGGCAATCCGCCACCCGGCCTGACGCGCCTTATCCAGCAGCACCGGCAGGGTGTGCTCCAGCGGCTGACGGGTCAGGTGGTAGAAATAGACGGCGCCCATGTGTTTACTCGCTGGCAGTCTCGAAATTGTCCTGAACGAAACGGCTCAGCGCCCTTACGCCCCATCCGGTGGCCCCTTTGGGCGCATAGGATGTCTCGGACGAGACTGAGGCCACTCCGGCGATATCCAGATGGATCCATGGCGTTTCCTCTTTGACAAAGCGCTGCAGGAACTGAGCCGCGGTGATCGAACCAGCTGGTCGTCCGCCCACGTTCTTCATGTCCGCAATCCGCGATTTCAGCAGTTCGTCATACGCCTTGCCCAAAGGCAGCCGCCACGCACCTTCGTCCTCGGCCTTGGCCGATTTCAGAAAGGCGTCGCAGAACGTGTCATTATTCGAGAAGACACCGGCATTTTCATGCCCCAGACCAATGATGATTGCGCCGGTTAGGGTCGCCAGATCGATCATGCCAACCGGCTTAAACCGGTCCTGCGCGTACCACATGACGTCACACAGAACCAAACGCCCTTCCGCATCGGTATTGATGATCTCGACCGTGTCGCCTTTCATTGACTTCACCACGTCGCCGGGACGAGTGGCATTGCCCGAGGGCATGTTCTCGACCAGCCCCACCAAACCTACGACATTCGCCTTGGCCTTGCGTTTGGCTAGCGCGCGCATGGTGCCCGCGACGACCCCTGCACCGCCCATGTCCATGGTCATGTCTTCCATGCCGGCTGCCGGTTTCAGCGAGATACCACCGGTGTCAAACACCACGCCCTTGCCGACCAGGGCCAGCGGCGCGTCGTCTTTGTCGCCGCCGTTCCACTGCATCACCACAACTTTGGAGGGGCTGTCCGAGCCTTGCCCGACGCTCAGCAGGGTGCGCATCCCCAATTCGGCCAGCTTGTCTTCGTCCAGAACCTCGACCTCCAACCCGAGTTCCTGCATCTCGGACAGGCGATCAGCGAATTCGGTTGTTGTCAGAACGTTGGCAGGCTCATTGGTCAGGTCGCGCGTCATACGCACCCCGTCCGCCACAGCATAGAGCGGCGCAAATGCAGCTTCGGCCTCGTCGGGTTTAGTGTGACAGACCACAATCTCGCCGGTCCGGTCGGAATCCTTGGTCTTGTGCACGTCGAAATCATAGCTGCGCAGGACCATCCCCAAGACCAGATTCTCGGTACGGTTCTGATTACCAGCCATCACCAATACAGATTTGCCATCCGCCAGCTTGCCGAGCTTGGCCCCGGCCTTGCACGCCTCGTCATGATCGGGGCGACGCGGCAGGATCAGAATGTCGAGTGCCTCGGCTGCCATACCGCCCGGCCAGGCCAGCGAGACTACTTCGCCCGTCTTCACTTTTTCGAAGCGATCATTCTCGATCAGCCGTGCCACCGCACCGCGCGTCAACCGATTGGCTCGGCGCGCAGCCGGTCCCATCTTGCCCTCTTCGGTTACAATGATAGCGACCCGACCGCTGGCCTGCGCCATCAGATCAAGGTCAAAAGGTTGAAAACGAACGGGGACGAGACTGCTCATGAGGTGCTCCTGAAAAAAACTTTGCACAAGACCTAGCCCGCACCGCCGCAGTTGACCAGATAGCAGTTTTCCCCGCACCGCAATTACATTAAGGTCGCCCGAAAACAACGGCAGGTATCAGGGGGCAGTGAAGTGACAAAATTCGGCAAGCATAAGCCAGCATGCCGCGGCACGGCACGAGTGATTCCCGATCACAAGCGAAGACCGAGGGTGCCTGCGTGATCCTCGACCGTTACTTTGCCCGCCGTTTTATTCAGAGCTTTGTTGTCATCGGCGGCATTTTTCTAACACTGATGATGCTGATCGACCTGATCGAGCAGGCCAGGCGCTTCGAGGAAGCCAACTTGTCGTTTGGTCAGTTGATGCGACTGACTTTACTCAACACGCCAGCGGCCATCAGCGAGATGCTGCCGCTGCTGATGATCCTGTCCACAATAGCGCTGTTTGTCGGCCTTGCGCGCAGCTCGGAATTGGTGGTCACGCGCGCCATCGGCCGGTCTGGCATACGCGCCCTTGCCGCTCCGGTCGCGCTGGCACTGTTGATTGGCACACTGACCGTGGCACTTCTCAACCCGTTTGCCGCCGCCACGTCCGAGGAGTACCAGCGACTGTCGGACAGTTTTCGCAACAACGGAAGCTCAACCCTGTCCATCAGCCGTGAGGGCTTGTGGCTAAGACAGGGCTCGGCCGCGGGACAGTCGGTCATCCATGCTTTGGGCACCCTGAACGGTGACAAGTTCGGCCTGCGCGACGTGACAATCACTACGTTTTCATCTGACGGCAAACCGATCGAGCAGATTATCGCTGACCGCGCCCAATTGGACAACGGACATTGGGCCTTGAGTCAGGCTAAAGTCTGGACCTTGCAGAATGATCTGAACCCTGAAACGAACGCTATTTTGCACGAGACCCTGAACCTGCCGACCACGCTGACTCGGGACCGGATCATCGACACATTGGGCCAACAGGATTCCGTATCCGTCTACGACCTGCCTCAATTGATTCGGGATCTGCGCGAGGCAGGTTTCTCCACAAAACAATATGAAGTCTGGCTTCAAGTGCAGTTGGCGCGCCCCTTCTTTCTCGTTTCGATGGTGCTGATCGGAGCTGCTTTCACCATGCGCCACGTTCGGTTTGGCGGAACCGGGGTCGCGGTTCTGACTGCGGTTCTGTTGGGCTTTGCGATCTATTTCGTCCGCAATTTTGCGCAGATTCTAGGAGAAAACGGCCAATTGCCAATAATCGTATCTGCCTGGGCCCCACCCTTTGCCGCTGTTCTGCTATCCTTGGGCTTATTGCTTCATGCGGAGGATGGCTGATGCGGCCAATCCTCAAGCTTCTCTTGTCCAGCACATTGATTCTTTCGCTTCCCATGGCAGGGGTGGCGCAGTCCACGGCTGACACCTCAAACCAGGATCAGTCGACGGCGGAACAGGAAGAACCCGCTCTGCTGGTCGCGGACAAGGTCTTTATCACCGCCGACCGTAAGTTGGTGGCCGAGGGCAATGTCGAAGCGTTTCAAGGCGATATTAAGCTGACCGCTCAAAAAGTGATTTATGATCGGGATACCGGAGAGCTGTCCCTGACAGGTCCCATTCGCATTGATCAAGGTGGTCAATCTACGCTTTTGGCCGACACCGCGCAACTGGACAGTGGTTTTCAGAACGGCCTGCTGACCGGGGCACGAATGGTGTTTGATCAGCAATTGCAAATAGCTTCAGTTCAAGCCAACCGCGCTGCCGGCCGGTATACGCAGTTCAGTAAGGTCGCGGCCACCTCGTGTCACGTTTGCGCAAATGGCCGACCGCCGCTGTGGCAAATCCGGGCGCGAAAGGTGACCCATGATCAAGTCGAACAACAATTGTATTTCGAAAATGCGCAGTTCCGCATTCTTGACGTACCCGTTTTCTACTTCCCTGCCCTGCGTTTGCCGGACCCGACATTGGAACGAGCAACCGGGTTCCTGGTGCCGTCAATTCGCACGACGTCGCAACTGGGAACAGGTGTGCAGGTTCCCTATTTCTTCAAATTGGGCGACCACAAGGATCTGACCCTGACACCGTACGTGTCGCCCAAAACCCGTACGCTGGGCTATCGTTATCGACAGGCGTTCAAAAACGGTCGCATTCAGTTCGAAGGTGCTTTTACACGCGACGATCTTCGGCTGGATGAGAACAGGGGATACTTTTTCGCCGATGGTTGGTTCAATCTGAAGAATGACTACCGATTGACTTTCAATATCGAGACCACGTCAGACGACGCCTATCTTGCGGACTACGGCTTGCCCGACTACGACCGGCTGCGCAGCGAAATCGCGCTGGAACGGATCAAACGCGACACGGCCTTCAAAACCGGGTTTATCCACTATGAAACCCTCCGCGACAGTGAGCAGCAGGACGAAATTCCGTCGCGCGTGTTTGACCTGAACTATCGAAAACGCTATTTCCCGACAGGCCTGGGCGGTGAAGTTCAGATGGCCTTCATCGGACACGCTCACGAACGCACCAGCGATCAAGACGTTATAGGCCGCGATGTTGCGCGGGCAACGTTTGATGCCGAATGGCTGCGCAGCTGGACATTTGCTACAGGGCTTCGGGCCGACGCGCAGATCGGGACTTCGGTCGATACGTTTGATATCCGGAATGACAGCGCATACCCCAATACCATCACCCGATCCACTCCACGCGCTGCTCTGACCTTGCGCTATCCTCTGCTGCGCCGGGAAGCATCGGGCGCAACACAGATTCTGGAACCGATTGCGCAGGTTGGCTGGACTCATGTGTCAGACACGGACGTTCCAAATGACGAGAGTACATTTCAGGAATTCGATCACGGCAACCTGCTGTCTCTGTCACGCTTTCCCGCCGAAGATCGGCGTGAAGACGGAACCACTGCGGTATTTGGCGTAAATTGGTCACGGTTCGACACCTCAGGCTGGCGCGCGCAGGCCACCATTGGGCAGGTATTTCGAACGACTGCGGACCCTGACTTCACACTGACATCGGGATTGCAGGGCACCGCGTCTGACATTTTGCTGGCCGGTCAATTGGACAATGGCAAAGGCCTTACACTGGCTGGGCGCGGGTTGCTGGACGACGATTTCAGCTTTAGCAAAGCCGAAGTCCGAACCGCCTGGACCAAAGACGACACCCGGCTGACCGGCAGCTATGTCTGGCAGGAGCCCGACCCTGCGGAAAACCCCGGTGATGAAATCTCGGAGGTCAGGCTTACCGGACGTCACCGTATCGATCAGAACTGGTTGACCACTGCCTTTGCACGTTATGATCTGGCCGAATCCGAACCCATCCGGTTTGGCGTGGGTGTCACTTACACTAATGAATGCGTGCAGGTTAACATGTCCGTAAGACGGCGCTTTACCTCAACATCAAGTATTGAGCCTTCGACGGAAATCGGCTTTACCGTTGCCCTGACGGGGTATTCCGTCGAAAGCGGTGGTAAGAAGTATAAAAAGTCATGCAGCTGATCTCAGGTTTCACTAAGTTAATCCGTTCTGGCTGGTTCAAGCCGGTCATACCGACGCTGGCTGCTGCTTTAATAGCTGTGGTCCCACCGCAGGCTAATGGTCAAAGCCTGTTTTCGCCGGCCATCCGGGTCAATCAGGATATCGTTACCTGGTACGAGCTTCAGCAACGTCAGCAGTTCTTGGAAATTCTCGGGGTTCCCGGCAGTTCAGAGGCCGAGGTTCGTCAGGCCCTGATAGATGATCGTCTACGTAAGCAAGCCATGCGAGAAGCGGGCATTCAAGCCGCCCCCGAAGACGTGCAGACTGGCATCGACGAATTTGCCGCTCGCGGTCAGCTGAGCACCGAACAGTTTTTGCAGTTGCTCAGCGAAGCCGGCGTCGATCCGGAAACCGTCCGAGACTTCGTAGCCGATCAGATGTCCTGGCGGGATTACGTATCGGCGCGCTTCATTTCCCAAGCACGCCCGAGCCAGGAAGAGGTCAACCGCGCTCTGGGCCAGGGTGGCGGCGGCGGATTGCAGGTTCTGTTGTCCGAACTTATCATTCCGGTCACCCAACAAACACTTGCCCAAGCGGACGCTCTGGCCGCAGAGATCGCGAAGCTGGACAGCCAAGAGGCGTTTTCGTCCGCGGCAGCGCAATACTCAGCGGCCGCCACACGCGACAATGGAGGTCGTCTGGACTGGCTGCCGATCACCAATCTACCGCCCGCGCTGCAGCCGGTCATACTGGGGCTGAAGAATGGCGAAATCACTGAACCTCTGACTTTGCCCAATGCGGTGGCGTTGTTCCAGATGCGCGGCTTGCGTGAGGTTTCCACTGGCGCGCCGCGTTATTCCAAGATCGATTATGCGATGTACTACTTGCCCGGTGGACGCAGCGCCGAAACACTGGCGTCAGCAGCCCGGCTGCAAGAAGAAATCGATACCTGCGACGATCTCTATGGCGTTGCAAAAGACCAACCGCCCGAGGTGCTGGACCGCGTCTCAGCGGCGCCATCTGAGATTCCGCGCGATGTCGCATTGGAGCTGGCAAAGCTAGACCCGAATGAAGTCTCAACCGCTCTGACACGCAACAATGGGCAAACACTTGTGTTCCTGATGATGTGCAACCGCACACGCGACCTTGGTGAAGACACCACCCGCGTGGACGTTGTTAACGCTTTGACCCAGCAACGGCTGCAGGCCTTAGCTGAAAGCCTGCTGGAACAGCTCAGGGCCGACGCAATAATCATCGAGCAATGACAACCCCGATCGCGCTCAGCTGCGGTGACCCCGCTGGTGTAGGACCGGAAATTGCAGCAAAAGCGTGGAACGCTTTGCGCGACACATGCCCTTTCGTCTACCTCGGGGACGCTTCTCATCTGCCCAAGGGCACCCCGGTTGCCGAGTTGACGGACCTCTCTCAGGCGCAGGCCGCAAGCGGCACGGCCCTGCCGGTTCTGCCTATGGATTTCCCTGCCCCCAATGTTCCGGGGCAACCAGACCCGCGTAACGCATCCTCGGTTATTGCGGCCATTGAACACGGTGTCAGACTGGTACAGTCCGGCGCGGCTTCCGCACTGTGCACCGCGCCAATTCACAAGAAAGCGCTGATCGACGGAGCGGGCTTTGCCTATCCTGGTCATACCGAGTTTCTGGCCGCCCTTGCCGGGCGCAATCGTGTCGTCATGATGTTGGCAAGCGACCAATTGCGCGTGGTACCAGCTACGATCCATATTCCCTTGTCGCAGGTACCCACAGCGCTGACGCCTGAGCTTTTGCGCGAAACCATTGATATTACCGCCGACGGGCTGCGTACCCAATTTGGAATTGCCCAGCCGCGTATCGCTGTTGCCGGCCTCAATCCTCATGCTGGCGAAGGTGGGAAAATGGGGACGGAGGAGCTGGATTGGATCGCGTCCCTGCTGGCTGATCTTAACCCGCACGACTACTCGGTTACTGGCCCGCACCCTGCGGATACGATGTTTCATGCCGCCGCCCGCGCACGGTACGATGCCGCTATCGCGATGTATCACGACCAAGCCCTTATTCCGATCAAAACGCTGGACTTCGACCGCGGCGTGAACGTGACGCTGGGGCTGCCCTTCATCCGCACTTCACCCGATCACGGCACCGCGCTGGACATAGCAGGTCAGGGTATCGCCACACCGACCAGTTTGATCGAGGCCTTGAAGATGGCGCAAAAGATGGCACAATCCCGCTGATGGGTCATCTTGCTGAAAACACGCCGGCCAGAGGCAGTATACCTCAGGGGCCCGCGGTCCAAATCGCGCCACGGTAATTTGACCATGAGTTCAATCGACACCCTCCCCCCCCTGCGCGAAGTCATCGCCACGCATCAGCTGTCGGCCCGAAAATCGCTGGGTCAGAATTTTCTGCTCGACCTCAACCTGACCGCCAAGATCGCCCGGCAGGCTGGCGACCTTACCGCCTGTGATGTGCTTGAGATCGGACCGGGTCCCGGTGGCTTGACGCGCGGCCTTCTTTCCGAGGGCGCGCGCAAGGTGGTTGCCCTCGAAAAGGACACGCGTTGTATTGCCGCCCTGAATGACATTGCCGCCGCCTATCCCGACCGGCTGGAAGTCATCAATGGCGACGCACTGGAGATCGATCCGCTGGCGCACCTTACGCCGCCTATTCGAGTTGCCGCCAACTTGCCCTACAACGTGGGTACAGAACTGCTGGTCCGCTGGCTGACCCCACCCGAATGGCCGCCCTTCTGGCAAAGCCTCACCCTGATGTTTCAACGGGAAGTAGCTGAACGCATAACGGCCCAGCCGGGCAGCAAAGCCTATGGTCGCCTCGCTATCCTTGCCCAATGGCGGGCCGATGCGAACATCGCCATGTCGCTACCCCCTGGGGCCTTTACACCGCCGCCCAAGGTCTCCAGCGCTGTGGTTCACCTGACCGCCCTACCCGAGCCGCGTTATCTGGCCGACGCCGCAACCCTGTCGCGTGTCGTCGCCGCGGCCTTCAACCAGCGTCGAAAAATGCTGCGCGCTTCGTTGAGAGGCGTGGCTCCGGACATCGAAGATCGCCTGACCGCCGCCGGGATCAAACCCACCGAACGCGCCGAACAGGTTCCGATTGAGGCGTTCTGTGCGCTGGCCCGCGAGATTCGCAAACCCTGACATCAGACAACAAAAAACCCCGGCAACCAAGCCAGGGTTTTTAATCATTACTGTTCCGAGAAAGTCCGGTTACTCCGCGGCCTCGGGAGCATCACCGTCATCCGCAGCCGGTTCCGGTGCAGGTTTGGGCTTGCGGGCACGCGGTTTGCGCGCCGGTTTTTCTTTGCGCTCCGGCGCCTCGGCACCTGCGGCAGGCGCTTCGCCTTTGCTTTCCGGAGTCTCGACCAGGCCAGACTCGGGCGCAGCAGCCTCGGGGGTGAAGTCCATCACATCCGGTTGCGGTGCTTCAGCCGGGTCCGATTGACGCGCTGCTTCGCGTTCCTGGCGTTCGGCGCGTTCGCGGTCACGCTCGGCCTGGCGCTCGCGGTTCTGGCGCTCCTGCTCTTCGCGGCGCGCTTCCATTTCGCGCTGCGCTTCGCTTAACATGCGCAGATAATGCTCGGCGTGTTGCTGAAAGTTTTCGGCGGCCACACGGTCATTGGACAGCTGAGCGTCACGCGCCAACTGATTGTACTTGTCAATGATCTGCTGCGGTGTGCCGCGCACTTTGCCCTCAGGACCCGAGCTGTCAAAAACCCGGTTTACGACGTTGCCGCCAGAAGGACGATTGCGGTTGTTCTTGGCCCGCGAGCGGGATTTGGAGGATCTCATCTTACTTTACGTCAGCCTTGTCATTCGCTGTCGATCAACCCGTACCTTACGCTGCTCAGTGGCTTGTGCCGTAACGTATTGTCGACTTTTTGGGCTTGGCGTCAGGGGTGCGCTGAAACAGCGTCAACCTCGCCGACTAATCCTGAGTAAACATGTCCTGCCCGCGCAGACAAGGGGTTTCTCGGAAAATTCGCAGCTTTTTTACTTTCACCGGCGTTTTTTAGCCGCAATAACGCATTTTACCCCGGCATTTTGGCGCCGATAACGCGGTCGCGGCCATCCAGATCGGGGATCACGCGGATATTTGATAAGCCCGCTGCATCGAACAAAGCAGAGACATCTGCAGCTTGTTTCGGCCCGATCTCCACTAATATTCGCCCCCCTGGTGCCAGAAAATCTGGTGCGGAAGCCGCGATATGGCGATAAGCGCCCAGCCCGTCACCTTCATCCGTCAGAGCCAGACGCGGTTCATGCTCGCGAACTTCTGGGGACAGCTCATCCATTTCGGACAGCGAGATATACGGCGGATTTGAAACAATCAGGTCAAATTGCCCCTCAATGTTCTCGAACCAGTTTGACTGGAGAACTTCAATCCGATTCTGCACCTGATGCTGCACCGCATTGGCGCTGGCTTGCAGGCACGCAGCCTCGCTAAGATCAACACCTACGCCGGAAGCACTGGACCGTTCCGCCAATAGAGTGATCAGAATACAGCCAGATCCTACGCCCAAATCCAGTACATGATCGAACGGCTGGCTAAGTGCCGCCTCAATCAGCGCCTCGGTTTCCGGTCGCGGGTCCAGTACATCTCCACTGACCCGAAACCGACGGCCGTAAAACTCCCGTTCGCCCAACAGATGTGAAACCGGTACCCTGATAGCGCGCAGCGAGACCAACTGGTCATAGCGCTCGGCGATATCCAAAGGCAGTTCTTCAGGCGCAATCAGGGTTACGCGGCTAGCTTCAACGCGGGCGGCATGAGCCAACAACAGACGCGCGTCGCGTGCCGGATCCGGCACGCCTGCCGCACGTAAGCGCGCGGTGGCCGCAACCATTGCCTGTGCCGCTGTTTGTGCGCCGGTCATTGCGCCATCTCAGCCAACAGGCGCGCCTGATCGTCGGCAGTCAATGCATCAATCACCTCGTCAAGATCGCCCTGCATCACCTGATCCAGCTTATAGAGCGTCAGGTTGATACGGTGATCGGTCATGCGCCCTTGCGGGAAATTGTAAGTTCTGATCCGCTCCGAACGGTCGCCCGACCCCACCTGGCTGGCCCGGTCCGCCGAGCGTTCACTGTCGATCCGCTGGCGTTCCAGATCGTAAAGACGCGTCTTCAGCACCTGCATGGCAATCTCGCGGTTGCGATGCTGAGATTTTTCAGAGCTGGTTACCACGATGCCGCTGGGCAAGTGCGTGATCCGCACGGCCGAGTCGGTCGTGTTTACATGCTGCCCACCCGCGCCCGAGCTGCGCATTGTATCGATGCGTAGGTCATTGGCGTCAATTTGGATGTCTACATCTTCGGCCTCGGGCAGAACTGCAACCGTGGCCGCCGAGGTGTGAATCCGCCCGCCGCTCTCGGTTTCAGGCACGCGCTGCACGCGGTGTACGCCAGATTCGTATTTCATCCGGGCAAAGACATTGTCCCCTTTGATATGGGCGACAACCTCTTTGATTCCGCCCAGATCGGACGCCTGTTCTTCAATGATCTCAATTTGCCAACCGCGCGCCTCGGCGTATCGCTGGTACATCCGCAACAGGTCGCCGGCGAACAGCGCCGCCTCGTCGCCGCCGGTGCCCGGCCGGATTTCCAGCATTGCTGGACGCGCGTCCGCCGCGTCTTTGGGCAACAACGCCAGTTGCAGCGCATGCTCAGCTTCCGGGATGCTGGTTTTAAGACCGGCAAGTTCTTCTTCGGCCAGTTCCTTCATATCTGGGTCGGCCAACATCGCCTCTGCCTCGGCCAGATCAGCCACGAGTTGACGCCAAGCCATGATTTGATCGACGACAGGCTTGAGATCAGAGTATTCCTTAGCCAATGCCGCGATGTCCCCGCCCGAGGCGCCGTCAGCCATGGCAGCTTCGAGGTATTGGAATCGCTGGGTTATCTGTTCAAGGCGTTCTTCTGGGATCATTCGGGCGGTGTCTATCATCCCGAGGCTTTGGTCAAGGGCCAGGCTTGTGCTAAGCTTATATGCATGAAACGGATTGTACTTGCTCTCGCCCTTTGCGCCACTCCTGCAATGGCCGACGTCGTAGGCCCTGGTGGCAAGGTTCAAGATTGCTATTGTACCGACAAATCAGGCACCCGCGTCGAGCTGGGCGAGATGATTTGTCTACAGGTCGATGGCAGGATGTTTATGGCGCAATGCCAGATGTCGCTGAACGTGCCGATGTGGCGTGAGGTGCAGGAAGGGTGTTTGTCGTCAGGATTGCAGCAGAACTCCGAACCAAAGAACGGGTTTGCAAACTTGTGAGAATTGGGTTTTCTGACCCTCAAAGGTCACGCCAGCGGCTAAGTTTCTTCCTTCTACAATCCCTGCCAATAAATGCTTAAAACTGGCCTCCCGCCAATACGCTGCCGCCAGAATATTCAAATATTAGTGGCCGCAGGTTGTGGGTTCCCGGCCTCCACCCATTCAGATATTTGAGAACGATCTGAATCGTTGGGAACGTCAACGTGCGGCATGCGATACTTACGGCCACGGAATGGTACCACTGCGGCCTTGGTTCGAAACCCAATTTTCTTAATTACCTAATTGAAGCGGGCACTTTCGCAGTTTTCCATATGCCGGCACGCCTCAACTCTTCAACCGCGCATGGAAACTTTCTTTCGTATTCGCTCATGACACCGATATTGAGACGCTGAGTAGCATTCTCAAATCATTTCAGGTTACTTAGCCACTCATCAACCCGCGCCTTATTTACCCCGAAATCCCTGCGCCCAAAGCGCAACCTTGCATGAATGCGCAGCCTGTCCCCGTCCTGCTGCACTGTCGTATAATCAGGAAATCCCGCCACGAGTGAGCGCGTGACGTAAGTCACCATCCCCTCCTCTGCCGAACCGGCCAGTACCCGGGTCCGAGGCGTCTCGCGCGCAATCGCGTCCAGACGCGCCAAACCGTCCGGGCCGGTTTCGATCACGCGGATCACGCCGCCTGCCATATCCCGATCCGCCTCGCCAATTGGGCTGGCATGCCAAAGTCCAGGATCGGACGGTGCCAGACGGACATAGGCGCCAGCCACTACCACCGCCCCCACAAACAGCAAAAGCACCATCTTCTTCATCCCGATCCTGTCCTTTCAGCGGACCCTATCCCGAAGCACAAGCAGCACAACCCAGTCGGGTGCCTACCGTTGCGTCACCCCGGGCAGGATGCACAGCAATTCGAACAACAGGTTCGCTGCAGTTAACGCTGTGTTGCCGGAAGGATCGTAGGGCGGAGAAACCTCAACCAGATCGTAACCCACAACGTTCATCCCCTGCAGCGCGTGTATCAATTGTAGCGCCTGCGGCGTCGTGAGCCCGCCAATTTCGGGCGTACCAGTGCCGGGTGCGTAAGCCGGATCCAAACTGTCGATGTCATAGGTGATATAGACCGGATGATCCTCCACCGTCTTGCGGATTTGCGAGCCGATCTCGGTCAGGTTTTGCTGCCACAGCTCCCATGCGGGAAACTGGCGGAAACCCCAGCCTTGGGCCTCAGTAAAATCACTGGCGGCGTAGCCCGAACCGCGAATGCCGATCTGAAAAGTCTTGTCTGGAACGATCAGCCCTTCCTCATAAGCCCGGCGAAAGACTGTGCCGTGGGTCTCACGCTCGCCAAACATCTCGTCATTGACGTCGGCATGAGCGTCCACGTGGACCAGCGCCACCGGACCATGCTTGGCGGCAATCGCGCGTAGAATAGGCAGAGTGATCGAATGGTCCCCACCCATCGCGACCGGGATCACGTTCTGCGCCAGAATGCCGTCATAGCTTTCCTTGATGATCTTCAGACTGTCCGGCAGCGAAAACGTGTTGATCGCCAAATCGCCGATATCGGCGATTTGCAAACTGTCAAAGGGCGCGGCGAAGGTGGCCATGTTGTAGGGCCGGATCATCGCGCTTTCGCTGCGGATCTGTTTCGGTCCGAACCGTGTGCCCGACCGCCACGAAGTTCCGATATCCATCGGAATTCCCAGAACCGCCACATCCAACCCCTCCAGCGAAGACGCCTGAGGCAGCCGCATGAAGGTGTTCGGCCCGGAAAACCGCGCAAGATCATTACCGCTGATCGGTTGGTTGAAGTCTATCATGCGTGTTGTTCTCCCATCCGGCCATTCATGGAAGCAAATAGCGGAAGTTTGGCTAACCAAAAGTTAAAGCCCCAGCCAAAACTCTTAAGTCAGCTTGCCCCACCCGAGCAGACAGATGATCTGAGTCGCCACATGCGCCCCTGCAATCGCCGTTGCACCCGAGGTATCAAACGGTGGCGAAACCTCGACCACGTCCCCACCCTTGATGTTGATCCCAGCTATGTCGCGCAAGATGATCTGGGTCTGAATCGAGGTCAGCCCGCCCCATACCGGCGTTCCGGTTCCGGGTGCAAATGCCGGGTCCAGCCCGTCGATATCGAAACTCAGGTAAACCGGACTGTCGCCCAGGATGCTCTTGATCTTTTGCGCCACGGCGGCCGGACCGGACTCGTACACTTCTCGCGCGTCGATGATATTAACACCCAGAGTGTCCTCGTTACTCGTGCGTATTCCCACCTGGACTGAACGCTTCGGGTCCACAAGCCCCAGCTTCACCGCCTTATAGAACATGGTGCCGTGATCCACGCGGGACATGTCATCGTCGGCCCACGTGTCCGTATGCGCATCGAATTGCAGCAGAGACATCGGCCCGTATTTCTCCGCGTAGGCTTTCAGGATCGGAAAACTGATATAGTGATCCCCGCCCAGCGTGACCGAGGCCACATCAGCCGCCAGAATGGTACGGATGTGCTCGGTCAGCGTGTCAGGAAAAGCCGGGATGTTGGCATAGTCATAAGCCATGTCGCCATAATCGATGATCGCCAACTCGCTCAGCGCATCGAAAGGCCAGCCATAGGGCGCATCCGGCGATTGCAGGGCGCTGGCCTCGCGGATCGCGCGCGGTCCCAAGCGTGTGCCGGGACGGTTGGTCACTGACTGATCAAAGGGCACACCGGTCACCGCAATGTCGACGCCCTTCAGTTCTTTCGTGTACAGCCGGCGCAGAAACGATGTCGCCCCGCCAAATGTATTCTCATAGGACAAACCTTTGAGGTCCGGGTTGGTGAACGCCTCGTCCACCTGAGTTTTTGCATCTTCCAATGCCATTTCGGGTTATCTTCCTCCCAAAGTTCCCGACGGGTCGGCGACGCGCGCTAACGTCAAGCCACAGGCAGCGCCTTTTCCACGATTCTCGCGAAAAAGGATGCACCCACCGGCGCGATTTCGTCGTTGAAGTTGTATTTCGGGTGGTGCAGGCCCGCGCCTTCACCCTGCCCGAGAAACAGATAGGCACCGGGCCGTTCCTGAAGCATATAGGAGAAATCCTCGGCCCCCATTTCGCGCCCCATATTGCCATTAACGCGCTCAGCCCCCGAGACCTCGCGCGCAACATCGGCGGCGAAAGCGGCCTTGTCGGCATCGTTGATGGTGGCGGGATAGCTCACGTCGTATTCCAGACGCGCCGTGACCCCATATGAGGTCGCCTGCCCCTGCACGATCTGCTCCATCCGCTCCATCACCATTTTCTGGACGTTGGGATCGAAGGTGCGCACCGTACCGTTGATAAAGGCCGTATCGGGGATCACGTTGTTCACTGTACCTGTGTGAATCTGCGTCACAGACACTACCAGATCATCCAAAGCGTAGTGATTGCGGCTGACGATCGTCTGGATTGCCTGCGCGATACCGCAGGCTGCCATAACCGGATCACGGGTTTCGTGCGGCATGGCCCCATGCCCGCCAACCCCCTGAATGTGCACTTCGAACGTGTCGACGGCCGCCATGATCGGACCCGGCGTTGTGTAGAACGAGCCCTGGTCAAATCCGGGCGCATTGTGCAGCGCATAGACCTGAGAGATATCGAAGCGATCCATGATGCCCTCTTCGACCATCACTCCGGCTCCACCGCCTTCCTCTTCGGCGGGTTGAAAGATCAAAGCAACCCGGCCGCTGAAATTCCGCGTCTCGGCCAGATAACGTGCCGCGCCCAACAACATTGTTGTGTGACCGTCATGACCGCAGGCATGCATATTGCCCGTTTTTTTCGAGGCATAATCAACACCGGTCTCTTCTGGAATCGGTAACGCATCCATGTCCGCACGCAAACCGATCGTTGCCCCCTCGCCCTGCCCATTGATGATTGCGACGATTCCGGTTTTAGCGATGCCCTCGTGCAATTCATCCACACCGAACTCGCGCAGGCGTTCCGCCACAAATGCTGCAGTCTCGAAGCAATCAAACTCCAGTTCGGGGATCGAATGCAGGTGCTGGCGCCATTTGGTCATGTCAGCGGCATAACCAGCAATACGGTTGACGACGGGCATCTGGGGTGGACTCCTGATCCAAGCTGCGAGATGGATGCATCTGACACCGGAATAAGGGGCTTCGCAATGGCTGAAAATCCGCTGATCCATGACTCGGACGCCGGGATTGAGCGTTTACTGGAAATCATGCGCCGTCTGCGCGATCCGAAATCGGGATGTCCATGGGATGTCGAACAGGATTTCGGCACCATCGCCCCCTACACGATCGAAGAAGCCTATGAGGTCGCAGACGCCATCGAACGGAAGGCCTGGGACGAACTGAAGGGCGAATTGGGCGACTTGCTGTTCCAGTCCGTGTTTCACGCTCAGATGGCCGAGGAAGCCGGACATTTCGCCTTTCAGGACGTGGTGCGCACCATGTCAGACAAGATGGTGGCCCGTCATCCGCATGTCTTCGGCGACGAATCCCGCGATAAATCCGCCGAGCAACAGACGCTGGACTGGGAGACTATCAAGGCCGCTGAACGCGCCGGCAAGGAGCAAAAAGGCGCGCTGGACGGTGTGGCTGCCAACCTG
This sequence comes from Ruegeria sp. HKCCD6426, assembly GCF_057221115.1. Taxonomy (NCBI): domain Bacteria; kingdom Pseudomonadati; phylum Pseudomonadota; class Alphaproteobacteria; order Rhodobacterales; family Roseobacteraceae; genus Ruegeria; species Ruegeria sp. HKCCD6426. The sequence continues at coordinate 797,322 of NZ_JBWVBF010000003.1, forward strand.
CCCGCCCTGTTGCGCGCCCACAAGCTGCAGAAACGTGCCGCCCGTGTTGGGTTCGACTGGCCCGATGCCAGCCACGTGCTTGCCAAGATCACCGAAGAAGCCGCTGAACTGGAAGAGGCACGCGACAGCAAAGACGCGGACGCGCTTGAGGATGAATTCGGCGACCTGCTGTTCGTGATAGTCAATCTGGGTCGACATCTGGGCGTCGAACCCGAGGCTGCCCTGCGCCGCACGAACGCCAAATTCACCCGCCGCTTTGAACAGGTCGAGGCGCGGTTGGCAGCGTGTGGAAAAACCCCCTCTGGCAGTACATTGGAAGAAATGGACACCCTCTGGGATGAAGTGAAGATCGAAGAGCATCGGGCCAACGGCAAACTCCCGCCTGTGGATGCTGCAACCGACGCCTAAAACCACTGGACAACGCGGGCGGCACTTGTCAGTGTCCGCCCTTCGATACTCCAGAGGGCAGCCATGGCACCGCGCAAGATCATCATCGACACCGACCCCGGCCAGGACGACGCCGTCGCCATTCTGCTGGCACTAGCCAGCCCGGAAGAGATCGAAGTACTGGGTATTACCGCTGTCGCTGGCAATGTGCCGTTGGAGTTGACTGCCAAGAACGCATGTATTGTCTGCGAACTGGCCGGGCACAGCCACATACCTGTCTATGCCGGGTGCGACCGACCGCTTAACCGCCCATTGGTGACGGCGGAACATGTGCACGGAAAAACCGGTCTGGACGGCCCTGAGCTTCCAGATCCCGAAATGGAACTGACCGAAGGCCACGGCGTTGATTTCATCATCGACACACTGCGCGCGCACGAACCTGGAACGGTGACGCTCTGCCCATTGGGCCCTCTGACAAACATTGCAACGGCGTTTCAAAAGGCGCCCGATGTCATTGACCGGGTACAGGAAATCGTACTGATGGGCGGGGCGTATTTCGAGGTCGGAAACATCACGCCAGCGGCAGAATTCAACATTTACGTCGACCCGGAAGCCGCTGAAATCGTGTTTAAATCTGGCGTTCACATTGTGGTTATGCCGCTGGACGTCACGCATGATGCGCTGGTCACGAAGCAACGCAACAATGCCTTCCGCGCACTAGGTACCAAAGTTGGTCATGCGGTAGCCGAGATGACCGACTTTTTCGAACGGTTCGACATGGAAAAATATGGGTCCGAGGGCGCGCCGCTACATGACCCTTGTGTGACCGCCTATTTGATCCAGCCTGAACTGTTCAAAGGACGGCATATCAACGTACAAATCGAGACGCAGTCTGAGCTGACCATGGGAATGACTGTCGCGGATTGGTGGCGCGTCACCGATCACCCTCCAAATGCGATGTTCATGGGCGAAGTTGATGCGGATGGCTTTTTCGCGCTGTTGACTGAACGACTGGCGAAGCTATGAGTGCCGCGCTCCGCCTTGCCCGTCCCGAAGATCTGGACCGCCTCATGGCTCTGGTCGCTGCTTTCCATACTGAGACAGGCATCCAGCAGGATGCCGATCAACGGCGTGAGGCTCTTCTGCCCCTACTCGAAGGCATCCCCCACGGGTGTGTTTATCTGATCGGGCCAGGTCGGGCACCGCTGGGATACATCATCCTGACTTTTGGCTGGTCGGTAGAATTCGGAGGCATGGACGGATTCGTGGACGAGATATACATCCGCCCAGCCGTGCGAGGACGCGGCATTGCAACCGAGGTGCTGCACGAACTCCCCAAAGCTCTTGCCGAAGCCGGGCTGACTGCCCTGCATCTTGAGGTCGACCGCTCCAATGAGGCGGCGCAAAAACTGTACTTACGTGCGGGTTTCAGACCCCGCGAGCGTTACATGCTGATGAGCAGGACGCTTTAACGGGATTCCCCGCGGAAAATCAGATCCGGATTGTACATCTCCTTGACCGGGTCATCCTGAGACACTTCCATCCCTGTGATTGGATAGGTGCCCGGGCCCGCGCAAGCGGCCAGGAAACTGACGGAGAGTACTGAAATCGCCAGAAGGAATTTTGATACAGACATTGTAGCCCCCCTTACTGCAATGCCATCAGTATAGGCCACGACGCTTACCCTACGTTAGGTACAAGTTCACACATAACGATGTTTGTGCCAGCCCAGTACCCAAAATTGCGGTGCCAATGGGCAATAAAACAGGGTAATTATGAATAAAAAACGGTAGTTAGCGACTTCTCAGCATTTATCGGGGCGCAGCGCCATTTCAAAGAAGATCAGTTGCTCCTTGGCAATCTCAGGGATATCGGAATAGGCGTTGCGCAACTCAAAGCCCAACGAAAGGTATAATCGAGTCGCTGCCTCCTGGTGTTTGCCCGTATCCATTCGGATATAGTCATACCCGTCATTCCGGCACTTTTCGATCAGCGACTGCATAAGTGCGCATCCGGCCCCGGTGCCACGCGCTTCTTCATTGACATAGACCCGTTTTATTTCAGCGACACCCCTATCTATCGTATGAAACATGCCGCACCCCACAGCCTGCCCGTCCAGCATGGCCAGCTGCGTGCGCCCGTTTGGAGGGGTATGTTCCGCTTCGACGGCCTCCATCAGATGGGCGTATTTGTCATAGGGATAGAGCACCTCGGCCATCCGCCTTGGCTTCCCACTAAACGACAGCAAATAGTCACGATATTCCCAACACAAACGCCGAACCGCATCAAAGTGGTCCGGCGTTTGTGGTTCAATTATATTCAGCAAAGCGCAATCCCCGGATGAAAACCGAGGATCAGCTTAGCATCACAATCGTCAGGTGCGAAGGATCGAGCGTCCTGCGTATTCGGCGACTTCGCCCAGGCTCTCTTCGATGCGGATCAGCTGGTTGTACTTCGCCAACCGGTCCGAGCGCG